>CAVOPZ010000023.1:0-8334 GCA_963698205.1 uncultured Ignavibacteriaceae bacterium
AAATACGGTGGACACTCGGTAAAATATCATATAGTGAGAACGCATAGTCAAAATAAACGGCAGTGCTTCCCAAAGGAACATTTGCACCTGCGCCAAATGTAAAATCCTGATCATCATAATTGTACTTGTACCCTGCACGTGCATAAACTCTATCAAAGAAAGAAAACTCTGTCCCAAAATGTGCACGTTCAGCATTATCATTTGGATGAGTTACATCGATAGCACCTTTCATCTTTACAAATTCATATTCAAAAACATCAAACCCAATTCCCACTTGAAAATTTAATGGCAATGGATATTCTTGTGTGCTTAATCGACTTGGAATTAATCTACTCTGCGGAAAGTTATCGTCTTTACGGTAAGTAAAATCAAGATCGGGTCCATCATATTTCATATCAGCACCAAAGTTAGTCATGCACATAGCAATAGTAAGATTTTGAAAATCCAACCTGTATTGTGTGCCTATATCAAAAGCTACCCCAGAGGCTGTTTCATTCCAGATTCTTTGATTAACATACTTAACAGTTAAACCAACGCTAAATCTATCTGTTAAATACTTTGCATAAGAAATTCCAAGCGCAATATCACCGGCATCAAAAAATCTTCCAGTTCCATTTGGTTCTTCTTCGGTTGTAATCTCCATCTCATCTGTTGAAAAAAGGACCATACTTGCACCAAACACACCTAATTCTCCAGCATTATAAACCAACGAAGCGGCATTAAAATCAAAAAGATCAAACCAATTCATATATGAAAAATGTGCCTGCACATTATTCACTTTGACAATTCCCGCCGGATTCCAGAATATAGCTGAGGCATCATCTGCAAGACCAACAATTGCACCGCCCATTGCTTCTGAACGGGCACCAACAGGCAGTTGAAGAAATTGAGCTCCAGAAGTTCCAAGATTGGGATTTTGAGCAAAGACAGTTCTGAAGCAAAGAATTGTTAATAATACTATTAAATTGTTTTTCATAAAATCTCCTGCTTCAGGTTATTTAATTATCGCAAATCGTTCTTTGAACTCGGAATCTTTCGTCTTAACAACATAAATATACATTCCGGCGGCTAATTCTCTTCCACCTTCCGTTCTAAGATCCCATGCCTCTGTACCATTGGTCGCGTTGTGTTCAATTGTTTTGATTAAATCTGCATCAATAGTAAATATGTATATGGTACATTCGGGAGGAAGATTCACAAATTGGATTTGTCTCAAAGGCTCTCTTCTTAACTCACCAAACTCAGGTTCATATAAGCGAAGAAACTATATATGGATTTGGAACAACTTTAATTTTACGCAACTCATTTGTAACTCGTTGAGGATCGATTTGTGATCCTTGAATTTTAAAGTAATATGAATCCCTAATGTTTGGCTGAACAGGTTTTATAGTTTCGACAGAAAACCTGTTCCCTACTGCCGGCGGAGAATTTAAAGGGAAGGTGATTTTACCTTCAATGCCATCAAAATAAAAAGTTTCGCCTGTATACAACGTATCAAGTTGAATAGATGTTTCACTTACTGAAAGTAATACAAAACCGTTTCCATTTATAACTCCGTTTCCTTCAATCGATGCGATGTAAATTTTTTCTTTTACGGAGTCAGAATAAAGAACTTCAAAATCCATTTCAACATTATCAGTTCCGCCAATTCTAGAAACACTCTTTAAAATTTCGGGTTGTACTAATTGTAAAGAAATGCCATCTGTGGTTGTCTGTATTTGATCAATTTGATATGATCTTCTGTTTATTACAGTATCTAAATTATTTCTAACGGTTGTCATAGAGTAATTTATTGCTATTACATCTCCTGACTGAGGCAAACTGTCTATTGTAGTTCCTAATGAGTCTTTAAGTCTGACTCTTAATCCATCATTTAAAATTAAAAAACTAAGTGCATTTGGAGGATTGTAAGTATATCCTTCTCGAATTACTGTGTTAAGCGTGATGTTTACTAAATCGAATTTATTTGGAGCCGTAAATTCAAGTGCATACTTGTAAGGTTTTGTGGCATTCGTATCGGTGACTGTAATGGTTACCTGTGTAACAAGATCACCAAATTCCTTTTTAGCTTCAAAACTAAACGATGTTTTATATTCATTCCCCGCAAGAGATTCATCATCAATGGGTGATGCACTCAGTAAATAATTAGTGTTCCCGGTATTTAAGTTTGTTACATCTATAGGAGTTACGGAAGTTCTTCCAATAGCATCTGATCTTGGAATTACAGAAACTGTATTTACAGCAAGAAGATTATTTCCAATTGCACTTTCCAGGCTTTCAAAAGATGAATCCCCTTTATCGTATGCCGTTATCGAATACCAATATTCAATTCCATTAACCAGATTTGTATCAGTAAAGCTGTATTGTAAACCGATATTATTTCCTGCAGAATTAATTACATCGTAATCCGCTATTTTTTTCCAGTTTATTCCTTTATCTGTACTTTTATATAACCTATACCCTTCAAAATCATAACCGGCAAGTTGATCAAAACTTTTTTCTGCAACATCATCCCAATATAAGTTAGCCTTAAAATTTCCTGCTGAAGAATATAAACTAGGGCGGTTCGGTGGTTTTGCAAGATCAAAATTATTATCCATGGCAAATTGTGCCGTGTTTGCTGCAATAATCATTTCAGCATAGGTTTCACCGGCAACAAACGCTGTATAAAAAACTAATGTATCGCCGCGGTTTAAATTGTATGGCCCTGAAGAAGTATTCGCAAGTAAATCTATGCCAGAAACAGGTATAGTTGATGGATCATCATAATGTAAATTTGGGTTGTTTCCTAAATGAAAATACTTATTACCAATGGATGAATTGTAAAGATTTGGGTCAGAAGACATATAACCGTATTGGAGACTATCTTTGTCGGAAATATTATCATCATTGTACAATAAATAGTGCATATCAGTTATCCCGAGTTGTATGCCGTTAACTTCGGGAGTTTTCAGAAACATAATTCCGAAATAACCTGTTTTCCCACCGGGCCATTCAGTTGACGTTCCTTTATCATAAAAGTATAATAGGTTTTTCTCTTTTATGAATCCAATCTTGTCATCATTGTATTCTGGTAGGCCACCGCTTACATTTCCGACATCAATATCGTTATGTAATGCAAAATATAATCCTTGTAAATCTTGAGATCCATGATTTGTGATTTCGTATTTGAAGAATAAAATATTTTTCGCGAAATTAGATCCAAAAGCATACCCGGTTTGTGCAATCTGTATTCCGAGAATGCTTACAGTGTTGTTACTGTCATTAAAAACACAATAGCTGTCCTGATCCGACAAGATAATATTGTTTCCGTTTGCATCTTTAATAGGCCAACCCTGCGGAGGCCAAGAATCAGGATCATCGCTAAATGCAATTCTGGCAATATCCCTGTTGTTAAATCCGAATGCAGCTTCCCATTCTTCGTTGGTAGTAAAGCGTGCTTGCACGACATTACCGGGAATTCCCACCATTTGATTTATTCTATATATATAATGTTTAGTGCTGTTAATTGGAAATTCTCCTGAAGGACCCTGAGTAATTCTTCTAGGATATAATTTACCGCGATTTTCAAAAAACAAACCAATGTTACTTGCATTATGAATTCCTGCAGCACGGTCTTCTATTCGTAATATTTTTTCCAGCGGATCTTTATCCTCAAAATCTTTATTGATTTCCTGCCCAAGCGCAAGACTGGATAAAGAAATTATTACGAGTAATTGTAAATAAAAAAATCTCATCATTTTTCTACCCTAAGAACAAATTATTAATTAAACCTCATTGTAAAACCTAAGCGTATTGAACGCGGTGGACCAAAGTTTGATGGATCCCGCATAAATTCAACTGAGGTATCTCCTTCAGTAGTATAATCGGGTTCGCCTGTATCGCCATATACGAAAAGCACGTTTCTGTGATCGGTTAAGTTTAAAACTTCAGCAAACAATCTTAATCGTAATGAGTTGGTAAATTCAACTTCTTTCCCGATCATCAAATCGATACCAAATAAGCCTGGTTGTCTAAGAGAGTTCGCTTCTACAAAACCAATGTCTCTGCCGGATGGTGTATAAGGTGCGCCAGAACTTGCTTTTAAGATTAAACTAAAATCCATGTTTTCAAAAATTGGTGAACCGAAAATTGATGGTCCCTCATTTTTAGGAATTGTGTATGTGCCGCTTGCATTAAAAATATGTGTTCGATCCCAATTTAGATAGTAAAGCTGGGTGGATTCTTGCGTTCCAGGATATTGTTCAGTTTCAGACGAAGCACTACCTTTTACTACAGAATAAGTATATGTTAGGCCTCCTGAAAAAGATCTGGTGGGTCGTATATCAAGAGTAAATTCAACTCCTTTGTTGTTAGCATAATCTTCATTAACATAAAGAGTATAGCCCGTATATCTTCCATCAACAAATGGGAAATAATATCTCGTACCAATCAGTCCTGTAATATCTCTATAATAAGCAGTCACGTTTAAAGCAACATTATCAGAGAATTGATGCGCTACACCAACTTCATAAGAAATGGTTCTTGTAGCATCTAGACTTGGCTGCCCAAATAAAGGCTCTCTAACATTAAGATCGTATTTATTGTTCTCAAACATGGGTTCAAAATTAGGATTCTGGAAAAAATGCCCGTAAGAAAAATGAAGTTTTGTTCTATCAGAGATGGGATGAGCGATACCAAATCTTGGAGAAAATTGTGAGCGAGATTTTACAGTTATAAGCGAATTGGGATCAAGCGGATCACCTCTGAAGATTACGTTTGCATTCAGGTAATCATAACGCAATCCTATATTTATAATAAGGTAAGGTAGTTCAATCTTATCCTGCAGATAGGCAGCGCCTTCAAACGGTTCTGTGCTGTAATCATCGATATAAGGAAAATTTCTTTGGGGATCATAAATATCATATAATTTTAACCAATGTTTTTTATAGGATGCGCCAAATTTTACTTCATTCATAGAACCTATTTGCCAAACTGCATCTGCTTTTAAATCTACATTTGCTGTTCTGCTTTCTAATAACTGCGGTGGATCTGATAGTTTATAAAACTCAAATCCATTTCCGTATTCTTCAAAATATTGAGTTTCAGTAGATGAAAGATATTTTGATGTATCTTTATTTAAGCCGGAATAATAACCTTGGTTAAAGTATGATGCTTTTACATCGTAGAAGACATTATTTTGGATTGTATGTGTAAGATTTACTGAACTTTGCCAGCTATCCGTTCTGATTTTTAAATACTGTTCCGGTATGTATTTATAAGAATGATTGTAATTCTGACGATTTCCGTTACTGCCTCTGTTCATTAATGAAATTTTGAAATAAGGTATTGTTGTTGTAGAAAGCTTGCTAAAAAATGAACTTACCTTTTCATATCCAAAAGGCAGATAACTTCCGGAATTATTAAGTTCTCCTGAAATGAAAAAATTATATTCTGGACTTATTATTGGTCCACTAATACTTCCGTTAACTCTGTTCTCGTGAAGATCATTGTATCGATCAACTCCAAACTCGCTTGTTCTTGCTTCAAGCTTTGCAGAAAATTTATCTGCTCCGTCTCTTGTTACAATATTTACTACACCGCTAAGGGCATCGCCATACTCGGCATTAAACGTACCGCTAAGCAAGCTCATTTCTTGAATAGCATCGTTACTAATATTAGTTGCAAGCCCCCCAAACAAAGGATCATCAACCAAAGTCCCATCAATCATATATGCTACTTCATTTGATCGCCCACCTCTGACGTGAAGATTTGATCCGCTACCCGTCACTCCAGCCTGAAGCGAAAGTAATTCTGTAAATGTAGCGACAGGCAAATTTTCAATCTCTTCGCGAGTGATTACAGAAATACTGCTAGTTACATCCTTCTGAATAAGTGGTGTGCGTGCAGTTACAATTATTTCTTCAACAATTATTGTTTGCGGATTTAACTTAATCTGAAGAATTGTAGTTTGATCAACGGTTATAGATACATTCTGCATTAAAGTAGTTTCATAGCCGATAAAGCTGAACTTTACATTATATCTTCCGGGTGAAATATTTAGAATAACATACTCGCCTTCAATATTTGTTGCGGCGCCAAAATTTGTTCCTTCAATTATTATATTTGCCCCAACCAAAGGTTCGCCGGTTTGGGCATCTTTAATCGTACCGGAAAGTTTGCCGGTTGTTCCTGAATAAATAAAGAAAGGAATAAGTAGAAATAAAAATAAAATTTTTCTCATAATTAAATCCCGCTTATTACTTGATTCTGGTTAATCATAATTTCCTCTGATTCTTTAAGAACCTTTTTAGCTCTTTGTTTGTCTTTAAAAGCACACGCGGTTGCTATCGCGTTTATCAGAACAGATATTGCAGCAAATGAATTTGTGTAAAGCATATTTTCACTTTTAACAATAAGATTTGCTTTCGTAAAAAATGTAACCGGGGATGCATGCTTATTTGTAATTGAAATAACATCAATTTTTCTTTTGCTTGCATATTCTGCAGCTTCAATTGTTTCTTTAGAGTAAGGTGGAAATGAAAACACTATTAGTATATCTTTTGGATTTAAAAAAAGTATGTGTTCATTAAACAAAGTATGAGAATGCTGCAACACGGAAGAGCTTATTCCAACTTGTGTTAATTGATATGCTAAAATTTCTGATAATAAATAAGAAATGCCCAATCCCGCAGTAAAAACTCTTTCAGACCTAGAGATACGATCAATTACATACTTAAATGTTTTTCTCTCAACAAGATTAAGAGTGTCGTTTATATTTTTTATATCAAGATTAGCAACTTCAGTTAGTAAATCTTCTTCAACTCTGTGTTTCTCAAATAGCGGGAAAATCTGCTTGTTTGTTAATTCTTTTTGCAGTGAACCGGTAATAGAATCACGCAATTCACTAAATCCTTTAAAGCCTGCCCGCTGGGAAAACCTTACAACTGACGCAACACTAGCGCCTGTTGCAACAGATAAATCATGTACATTAACAAAAGGAATTTTATCAAAGTTATCGATAAAGTAGTCAGCAATTTTCTTCTGATTTTTTGGAAGAGAATTATACTTGCTAGTAATTTTTTCTTTTATTTCTTTGTAACGATCCATGACAATATATGAGCTCTTAATAATAATTAAACCCCTCCTTTTTGGGGAGGGGATTTAGAAGCGAAGCTATTTATTTTAATAATGTCATTTTCTTAGTAATCAATCCGGCATCAGTCTGTAAAGAGTAAATATAAATTCCGGACGTTAAATTTAATGCAGTTGAAGTTATACGAATGTGTCCCAGCTTCAAGTGATTTATCGACAAGCTTGGCAACTTCTTGGCCTATAGTATTAAATACTTTTAACACAACATTAGATTTTTGTGGTAATCCAAAAGAAATTTTTGTAGATGGATTAAATGGATTTGGATAATTCTGCTCAAGAACAAAGTCTGAGGGAATTTTATTTAAATCAGTTTCAATTGATGTTATCTGACTATATTTCTGCTTAACTAACTGCATGTTTGAAATCATTTCCGATTCACTAGCTCCAACAGAAACTCCAAAATAAAATGTGATAGAGTCGCCACTAGCTAAGTTTTGAGGAGCTTGGGATGTGATGATAACAGGGCCATCAACTGTGTTTGAAACATATTGAGGATCAACTGTTCCATGATTCAACCACCCCCAGTAACTGGAATCAACTTCATATCCATCATACCATTCAAATGCAGTCATTGAAGCAAGCGAATGAGAAAGGAGTTTGTAACCCACATTAGTAGCTCCACGATGTGATCGGATTAAATTGTTAGTACCATCAAAAGAAACAGTATCAAAACCGTATAAACTATCAACAAAAGGTATTATGTCGCAACCTACTACAGCATTAAATGCATTAACCTCACGATTTACTAAAGTAAATTTCAACAACACATAAGATCCATTATTCCAGCCCATGACTGTTAGTTTTTCCAAAATATCAGGAGGTGCTCCGGAAAAGGAATTATTATATTCGCCGTAGATTTCAAAATCACTGTGCTGAGGATTATTGACAAGTGCAGTTGGAACTTCAACATCCACATCATTTTGGTAATCGAACACTTCATCATTACTTTTTCCGACAAGTATCGAAACTCTTTCTACCTGGCGTTTACCAGATAAGTTTGGTGTAAGTAATCTAACACGTCCATAGGTTCCGATGGAAACTCCCAAATTACCTGTTTCAAAGGTAGCTTGAGCTAAAACAGAACTTGCTTCAATTAGAATCAAAGCAATAGCAAAGAACAGAGTGAGTATCAGTCTTTTCATTATAAGGCCTCTCTATTAATTAGTGATTGATTAAGAACCATTATTTTATTTTAGTTGT
>CAVOPZ010000024.1:0-9885 GCA_963698205.1 uncultured Ignavibacteriaceae bacterium
ATTTATAAACCTGTTGAATCTCAAGTTTGATTTATCTCAAATCAATTTGAAGCAATAAAAAAAAGTTAACCATATGTTAGTAGTTATTGCGGGAATGGGCAGCGTTGGTTTCCATCTTGCGAAACAACTCTCAAAAGAATCGCATGACATCGTTGCCATTGATTCGGATTCGGAAAAACTTGAATACGCTGGTTCTTTAACCGATATTCTTGCGATTAATGGTTCATCGTCCAGCATCCAGACGTTGAAAGAAGCAAAGATTGAAAAAGCTGACCTTTTAGTCGCGGTTACATCCTCAGAGGAAGTTAATATCACAACCGCCATTCTTGGTAAAAAGCTTGGAGCAAAAAAATGTATTGCACGTGTCGGTAATGCTGAGTATCTCTCTCCAAACTCAGGAATTAATTTCAGTCAGCTTGGAATAGATTATTTAATTTATCCTGAGGAAATGGCTGCTCAAGAAATTGTCAGCTTAATCTTCAGAACTGCAGCCACAGATGTGCTCGAATTTGAAAAAGGTAAACTCTCAATACTCGGCTTAAAGCTCGATAAAAATGCACCGGTAATTCAAAGAAAAATTAGTGAGGTCGCACACGAATATGCGAGTGTTGATTTTAGAGTTGTAGCCATTCATAGGAACTTAAAGACAATTATTCCTACCGGTAACGATAAATTTTTAGCTAATGATCAGGTATTTGTGATTACAAATCCTGAAGGAATAGAAATGTCGCTAAAACTTGCAGGCAAAGAAAATCTTAAGTTTGAAAATATTATGATCTTGGGCGGGGGAAGAATTGGAAAACGAGTTGCCGAGCTGCTTGAAGGCACGATGAATGTTAAATTGATCGAAGCAGATGAGCAAAAAAGTATTGATCTGGCTGATGAACTAAAAAATACATTGGTGCTTCGCGGCGATGGAAGAGATATTGACTTACTTGCTCAAGAGGGTATAATTGATATGGATGCCTTTATTGCGGTAACCGAAGATGCTGAGACAAATATCATTTCAAGTCTAATGGCTAAACATCTGGGGGTAACTAAAACAATAACATTGGTAGACAGAGCAGATTACATCCCGTTAACCCAAACAATCGGATTGGATTCACTGATAAATAAAAAGCTGATTGCAGCAAATAACATTTCACGTTTTATTCATAAAGGTGAGGTGGTTGCAGTTGCTACACTCGAAGGTATTGATGCAGATGTATATGAATACACTGCTCATCCTGGTTCACCAATTACAAAGGACAAAATAAAAAACATTCATTTCCCTAAGGAAGCAATTGTCGGAGGTATGATTCGGAATGACGAAGGTCACATTGCTATCGGCGACACTCAAATTCATGGCGGCGATAAGGTTGTAGTGTTCGCTTTGCCCGGTGCAATTAAGAAAATCGAAAAATTCTTTCACTCATGAATTTTAGAATAATACTCTACATCATCGGCTTCCTCATGATGATCACAGGGCTTTTCATGCTGAGCTGCATTGTTATCTCACTAATCTATGGTTCAAACGATATTAGCTCATTCTTGATTGCAGGAATAGGAACGAGTATTATTGGCTCGAGTCTTTGGTACTCATTCAGGAACGAGAAAGGCGCCGAGATAAAAAAGAAAGAGGGCTATTTTATTGTAAGCGTGGGCTGGATAATCATGTCGCTGATGGGCTCACTGCCTTTTATGATTCATGGCTCAATACCAAATTTTACAGATGCATTCTTTGAAACGGTATCTGGTTTTACAACTACCGGCGCTTCCATACTTACAGATGTTGAAAAATTACCAGAAGGATTACTCTTTTGGCGAAGCATGACGCATTGGATTGGCGGCATGGGAATTATTCTTCTATCAATTGCCATTTTACCTTTTCTGGGCGTAGGTGGTATGCAGCTTTATCAAGCAGAGGTTGCTGGTCCAAGCAAGGACAAACTTCATCCAAGAATTCAAGAAACTGCAAAACGGCTTTGGGCTATTTATGTTTTATTCACCGTTGTTCAAACTTTTCTTTTGTTGCTTGGTGGTATGAATCTCCTGGATTCTTTATGTCATTCTTTCGGTAGTATCGCCACAGGCGGTTTTTCAACTAAAAACCAGAGTGTGGCTTACTATAACTCTGCATACATTGATTATGTGATAATAATTTTCATGTTTATTGGCGGAACTAATTTTACGCTGCATTATTTCGCACTCCATGGAAAACTTATGACTTATTGGCGGGATGGTGAATTCAAATTTTATTTGGGATTTATAGCCCTCACCGTTTTATTTACCACTTTATTTCTTTTCTTTAATAACTCACTCTCTATCGAATCATCATTCAGAAACGCTTCATTCAATATTCTATCTGTGCTTACGTCAACCGGATTTGCAATAGCAGATTATGAAGCATGGGCACCTTTTTTCTCAACTTTTTTTCTCATTCTACTTTTATTTGGTGCTTGTGCCGGTTCAACCAGCGGCGGCGTAAAAATGATACGATATCAATTACTGATTAAGCACAGTATTCTTGAATTGAGGAGATTAATTCATCCTCAAGCTATACTGCCTGTTAGGCATAATGGAAAGACTGTTCCAAATGACATTATTGCAAAAATTGCATCTTTTGTGTTTTTGTATTTTGCCATATTTGGAATAGGTTCTTTTCTACTTTCTTTACTCGGGCTTGATATTAAATCAGCAATGGGAGGTGTTGCTGCCTGTATGGCTAACATAGGACCAGGTTTGGGTACTACAGGCCCGGTTACTAATTACTCCTCAGTTCCGGATTTGGGTAAATGGATTTTGAGTTTCTTAATGCTTTTAGGAAGATTAGAACTTTATACCGTGCTTATCATTTTTTCCCGCACTTTTTGGAAAGAATAAAGCTTTAATCCTTCAATATTTACTCTTCTTAAGGTTACCTTTTGGCCAAGAAATTGTAGTAAAAAAAAATTATATTGCCGCTGCAACAATTTAATCTGAAAATGACCGGTAAAGAACTTCTTAAAAAATACAATGATCCAAAAAATTTCATCAACAGAGATTTGAGCTGGGTGGAATTTAATCGGCGTGTTCTTGAAGAAGCACTCAATCCGGACCTACCATTGCTTGAGAAAATAAAATTCATTTCAATTTTCCATTCCAACCTTGATGAATTTTATATGATAAGAATCTCCGGATTGAAAGAGCAAGTCGCAGCTAATGTATTGGAACCCACTATTGACGGACTTACACCTCTAGAGCAGTTAAGAAAAACTGAGCAAAAAGTTAAACCAATGCTCGACCAAGCAATGGAATTGTGGAAAAATCATATCGTTCCAAAGCTTTATGAAAATAGTGTTGAAATTACTGAATACTCTCAGGTTTCCGAGAATGAAAAGGAAGTGCTCACAAATTATTTTAAGAAGGAAATATTTCCCGATTCTAACACCGCTTGCTTTCGATCCCGGAAGACCATTTCCGTACATCTCTAACCTTAGTCTTAATTTTGCAATCTTTGTGAAAAGACCAAACGGCGAAAATCATTTCGCCAGGTTAAAAATTCCTAATACTTTGCCAAGACTTTTATCAGTCGATAAAATATTAAACCCCGGCAAAAAAATTCAGAACAACGGACAGTTTTCCACAAAGTTTGTTTGGATAGGCGATTTAATTAAGGATAATCTTAATTTACTTTTTCCCGGAATGGAAGTTCTCGAGGCACATCGTTTCAGAATTACACGCGATACTGATATCGAATTGCAGGAAGATGAAGCCGATGATCTACTTCAGGTGATTGAAGAAAATATTCGCCAAAGAAGATTTGGTGCAGTTGTTCGATTGGAAGTAGCACATCAAATGCCCGAGTTTATGCTTGAAACATTAATGGAAAACTTAGAAGTAACAAGAGATGATGTTCATGTAATTGACGGACCTTTAGCATTAAGTGACTTAATTCAGCTATATGATCTTCCATTGCATCAATTAAAATCGAAACCGTTTTATCCGGTTCTTCCGAAAACATTTGAAGATGAATCAGATATTTTCTCTTTAATAAAGCAAAAGGATATTCTGCTTCATCATCCTTATCATTCATTTTCTCCCGTGATTGAGTTTATTAAACAAGCTTCAAATGATCCGGATGTGCTGGCAATTAAGCAAACTCTTTACCGAGTTGGATCAAATTCACCAATCCTGAAATATTTAATTGAAGCTGCTGAACGCGGAAAACAAGTTGCGGTGCTTGTAGAATTAAAAGCAAGATTTGACGAAGAGAATAATATTTTCTGGGCAAGAGAGCTTGAAAAAGTCGGCGTTCATGTTGTGTATGGTTTGGTTGGATTAAAGACACATGCAAAAATGACCCTTGTGGTTAGAAGAGAATCTGATGGTGTTCACAAATATGTTCATCTTGCAACGGGAAATTATAATCTTACTACCGCAAAAATTTATACCGATATAGGAATTTTCACTTCAGATGAAGAAATAAGTTCTGATGTGACAGAAATATTCAACTATCTCACAGGTTATTCTAAACAAACGGAGTTTAGAAAACTAATGGTCGCTCCAATTAACATGAGGGAAAAATTCCTTTCATTTATTTTAAAGGAAATTGAAAACGTTAAAGACGGTGGAATCGGTAAATTAATTTTCAAGTTGAATTCCCTTGTTGATCCCATTTTAATCAGCGCACTTTATGAAGCTTCTCAAAGCGGAGTTCAGATTGATTTAATTGTTCGCGGAATTTGCTGTTTAGTTCCTGGCGTTCCTGGTCTAAGTGAAAATATAAGAGTAAGAAGTATCGTCGGAAGATTTCTCGAGCATAGCAGAATATTTTATTTCTTCAACAATGGTGAAGAAAACATGTATTTGAGCAGCGCCGATCTTATGCAAAGAAATTTGGATAAACGGGTCGAGATTGCGTTCCCGATAAAAGATGTGGTTTTGAAGAATGAACTTTATAAAAATGTTCTGCGTTCTGCTTTAAAAGATAATTTGAAAGCTAGAATTTTAAAGCCCGACTTAAACTATGAATTATTAAAACCAATGAACGAAGATAAAAAAGTTGACTCGCAAGAATGGCTGATGAATCACACAGTAAAAGCTCATACAAAAGCTGTAAAGAATAAAATTTGAATGACAATAATGATTGTAGATCCTTCTGAGTAGGGGTGTTTATAATTCATGATATATTTAGATATTAAGTCAGTCTATCAAAAAATAAGGTGAGATGGTTATTATTCGTTGTGTTTCTGATGTTACTAAGGTATTAAGAATATCCACCGTTCAGATAATGTTAAAAACACTAACCTTAGTAAGCTAAATAACCCAGAATGTTTCAACCATAGCAGCCTATTTTCAAATAAAATTATTACGGGAGATGAGTTGAAATGAGGGATTTTTTTATTAACTCCATTAGGAGTTTAATAATGGTAGATTTAGTAAGCCCCCGCCAAAATAGAACTCCATAGGAGTTCAATATTTTGAAGTAACTACGAAAAAGCCGAATCATTTTATTTGATTTTGCGAAATATTCAAAAATTTTCTAAATAATTTTATTAAGTTTAATATGTTCAATAAAAGAAAAACTATGACAGACATTACCAAAAGCGAATTGCTAAATACTTTAAAAAAAATTGATGAACCGGGTTTTAATAAAGATGTTTTAATTCTTAATACAATTAAAAACCTCACAGTTAAAGATCATACTCTAAGTATTAACCTGTTTTTACCAATTCCGGAAAATGCAATTACTGTTCAGCTAAAATCAAAGTTTGAATCCATTCTCAAAAAAGAATATTCTGATATAAAACATGTTGAACTGAAAATAGAAGGTCGTTCAGGAAATACTGTGGAGGCAAAGAAAGATTCGATATTGCCTGGCGTTAAATACACAATTGCTATTGCAAGCGGGAAAGGCGGCGTTGGTAAAAGCACAGTCGCGGTCAATCTAGCTGTTGCTCTGGCAAAGGATGGTGCCGAAGTCGGTCTTGTTGATGCTGATATTTACGGTCCAAGCATTCCCTCTGATGTTAGGCATTAGCGGTAAACCAAGAATTTATCAGGACAAAGATTCCATGAAGATGGTTCCTCTGGAAAGTTATGGAATAAAAGTCATGTCTATCGGATTACTTGTGGATGATAACGCCCCAATAATTTGGCGCGGACCTATGGCAAGCGGAGCTGTGAAGCAATTTATGTCCGATGTTGAATGGGGGAACTTAGATTATTTAATTTTCGATCTTCCGCCTGGAACAGGAGATATTCAATTAACACTTGTGCAGACAATTCCACTAACTTCTGCCGTGATTGTTACAACTCCGCAGGAAGTATCTTTAATCGATGCAAGAAAAGCATTAAAGATGTTTCAACGAGTTAATGTTCCGGTTGCAGGAATAGTTGAGAACATGAGCTACTTCATTGCACCCGATACAAAAAAACGCTATGATATTTTTGGTATCGGCGGCGGTTCAAAACTCGCGGAGGAATTAGGAGTTCCGTTTCTTGGAGGAATTCCTCTCAATCCTCAAATAAGAATCGGCGGGGATAATGGAATACCAATTGTTTTTGACATGCCTGATGATGAACATGCAAAAATTATAATGGAAATATCTAGAAATTTGGCAGCACAAATAAATTTAAATAAAAACAGTTCTCCCGATGTTGAAATAATTTTAGATTAAAAGTGAAGTGAATGATTTTGAAGGAAGAAATACTTAAAGCATTAGATTCAATCAGACCATTTTTACAGGCAGACGATGGCGATGTCGAGCTGGTTGATGTATCTGCTGATGGCATAGTAACAGTAAAATTGAAAGGCGCTTGTGAGGTTTGCCCTATGTCTGTTATGACTCTTCGTGCAGGAATTGAGAGATCGCTGCTAAGACAAGTTCCCGGAATTAGACGAGTAGAAGCAGTTAGTCAATAATAAAGAAAGCAAAGCGATGACTGATCAAACACTCTCTAAAGTAAAAAAATATTTTCTCTGGGGATCAGCAATTTTGCTGTTTGGTTATATATGTTACCTCCTTTCTGATATTTTCATCATCCTAGTTCTTTCCATTCTGCTTTCAATAATCTTCGAGCCATTCATAAAAATAATTGAACAGAAAGGAATGACCAGATTAGCCGCTACAATTTTGGTTTTTATTGTGGTGGGTTTTCTTATCTATTTAATTTTTTCTTTTATCATACCTCGACTTTCATATCAAATCAATCAATTGATAGAAGTCTTAAAGAACTTTTCCATTCACGATCAAATTGTTGCTGTTGAAAAAGAAATTCATAAATATCTTCCCTTCTTCAAAGTTGGAACATTGTCAAAAGATGTTGAAGGAGCAATTTCTATATACATTGTAAATTCTTTCAAAGAATTTTCTACTGTTCTTGGTAGTATTGTTTCCGTAATCGCAATTCTTGTGATTGTTCCATTCATAACATTTTTTCTGCTCAAAGACAGCCGAAATATTTTCCGAGGAATACTTAATGTAATGCCCAATAAATATTTTGAAATGTCATATTGGATAATTAAAAAAGTCAGCTTGAGCATGGGAAGATTTGTACGTGCATGGATTTTTGATGCTACATTTGTCGGTTTTTGCTGCGGCTTGGGTTTTTATTTCATTGGAATTGATAACGCTCTAACTTTAGGAGTAATTGCCGGACTTGGACATTTAGTTCCTTACTTTGGACCGGTGATCGGCGGAATTCCCGCTGCAATTATTTCCATAATACAGTATGGGGATTTATCTCACATTCCTCCGTTATTAATTGTTATCGCCATTATTTATGCGATTGATAATGGATTCGTACAGCCGTATGTTTTTTCCAAAAGTGTTGAGATGCATCCAATAGTAATTATTCTTTTAATTATTGCTGGCGGTCAGTTGTTTGGAGTGTTGGGAATGTTATTAGCGGTTCCGACTGCAACAGTAATTAAAACTGCCGCAAAAGAAACCTACTATGCTTTTAAGAATTATAAGATTGTGAGATTGTAGCTTCTAGTTAAAAAATTACGTTTATTTAAGAAAAAGGATATTTGTTTGATTTTTTGAGTGCTTTGGTTTTTAGTTTTGTAGAGAGTAGTTTTGTCTGAAATATTAGGTCCGGTTTAAAATTTACACTAGTATACTTTTTTACAGAGTTTTGCTTTTTTATTAACCAAGAGTTTCAGATTTCCTTTGTGGAAGCAACATCAAAGTTACTTTTAAATAATTCAACTGCTCGCTTTGCTATTTTTCTTATTTTATTGTGGAAGTTTAAGAATTAATATGGATTTAGGATAATTTCTATTAAAGTTTCAAAATTTATTCTTGGAATTGATTTCCTTTATCTTTAACTACTGTAGTAATAGTTGTATCATGATAACAGCTGTGTTTGATTCATTATGAGCACTTAAAAATGATAAATCATCTTCTCCTCAATAGTTTTAATATCTGCTACTGGAAATTTTTGTGGTATATGATTGAGTAAGGATTATACATGATTGGCACAAAGAATTATTTTACATAATGTTGATTGATTTTTATGATATTAGTTTTGCTAGATAATAAGGTTAATAATTTCTTGAAGTACCAACGGTATCACCAAAAATGAGATTATTTAAACTAATTGATCTTTTATCAGATGATGACCAACTTTATGAGAATAAATATTACTTGAATGGGTTTACCCTGTTATAATTATATGAAGTATCTTCAAAAGTATAATCGACAGTTCTAGATATTAAATAAGTATTGAAGTCGGACATTATAGTATCACCAATAATTTTTCTAGTAATGAATAATGTTAATACTACCTGAGGCACTAAGAATACTTCCAGAGTCTTTAATATGTCAAGCGATAGAAGTTCTTTATATATTTTATTGTTTGTTTTTCCTTTACAATTAATGTTCCATCTTATTCTATTCAGAACTGTGCCCTTAAACAATCTCTTTTTGGTACGGCATACTCATGAATATTTTTTTGGTAATAAATTATACCAAATTTTTCTGCAACTGTGATCCTTTCTTTAAGCAAAGGTTCCATTTTCAAGCAATTCGCAATCAATTGCCTCTAATGTATTGCCAAAGCCAATCACATTATACTTATCACTTATTTTCCATATATGATTTGTTATATGAGAAGAATAAGTTTGACCGACAGATAAACTGAAATCGAACAGGCATGTAATCTTGATTATTGTAATAAAGAAAAACATTACCTGTGGAATCCACTCTATGGTATTCGTACCATGGTAAATAGCTGCAACTGTTGGCGACATTTTCCCATTTGATCTTTTTATAAATCTTTCCATTAGGCATTAACGTATCATTCAACACCTCTTTTGTTATTGAAAATTTCAGTTCATAAAGTCGTCCTAATAGAGTGGTTGTGCTCTTTAACAAAGATACTCCCAAAATTCTTGATATTATTGGGGTAAAAAATAAATTATGAATTTGAATAAGATTAAGCTTCCTGGTTTTATCATCGGGCAAAAAATTCCTTTTTTTATAATTTGATTCTCAAGACTTTGTGCATAACTAGGATCACACAAGAGAGAAATCGTAAAGACATTAATTATAATTAAGTATATTTTTTTCATTTTTATATCTTAAGTTAATATTATTTCAAGAGTTTTCACTTTTTGTGGTAAATCCACTTGGAAAGTAGTAATAATTATTTGAAAAATAATTAGGAATGCACAGACATAGGATAAGATGGCGGCAGTTGTGTATTTTGATTTTACATTGCTTTCGAAATGAAGAAAAAGAAATCGTGCAAAACTATTCAGAAGAATGTTTTTACAGTACTCCTAAAATTTTACAAGAGTATTGTAAGCAATTCTTTTTCAGAAATTACTTATTGGCGGAGCGTAAAAGATTTATGCTTTCTGAAAGACGGCTAGGACGTTTGCCAGCTAACTTAATTACCCAATTTCCTTCATTA
>CAVOPZ010000025.1:0-25931 GCA_963698205.1 uncultured Ignavibacteriaceae bacterium
AATCACAAGTAATAAAGAAACAATCCTTAAGTGGTGGAGTGATTGAAGGAAATACCTCAAATTTTTATGTACCTGGAACAAGTAATAGACTTGCTTCCGGTCAACTCGTTCTTTACAAATTTAATGAAGCTGGCGGAGACGCTATTAACGATAGCTCAGGTGTCGGCACTCCTCTTAATTTAGAGGTAAGCAATTTATCAGCAATCACTTGGACTTCTAAGGGTTTGGCAACAAATGACACAGCTTTTATAAATACATCCAATCCTGCTTCAAAGATTATTGATTCTTGCACAAGTTCTAATGAACTAACAATTGAAGCTTGGATTATTCCAGCTATTACAAATCAATCATCTTTTTCTAGAATAATTACTTTATCAAATAACTTCACAACACAAAACTTTGCAATAATGCAAAATGGTAACCGTTACGTTGTTAGAATGAGATCGACAGAAACACTACCATCTGCAATTGGTGATGGTATTTCTACCGCTGCTGGTACTGTCCAGACAAAACTCACTCATTTAGTATTTTCGAGAAGAAGCGATGGAATTTCCCGATTTTATATTAATGGAAATATTGCGTGGGAAGATACCGGCGGAGGAAATTTATCTAATTGGTGGACAACAAATAAATTACAAATAGCTAACGACTTTGGAAATGGTGCTTGGTTAGGAACATACTATCAGGCAGTAATTTATAACAGAGCTTTAGACAGCGCTGAGGTGGCTGCAAATTATTCACTCGGCGTTAATGTTGACCGTGCACCTCAAATAATAATAGAACCACAAGATATCGGAACATTAGTTGGACAATCTGTTCAATTTTCTGTTAAGATTGTAGGAGATTCATCATCCTACCAGTGGCGTAGAAATGGGATCAATCTTGGCGGTGAAATCCTACCCACACTTTCAATTTCATCAGTTGGGCTTTCAAACAACTTGGATGAATATTCATGTATCGTAACAAACTCCTTCGGTTCGGATACAAGTCGTAATGCAAAACTTTTTGTTACTGCCGCCAATAACCAAGTGACAACAGAACAATGAGCACTTTATACCTTTCAGGAAGCAAGTGGTGATACTATCCGGGATGTATCTAGCAGCGGAGTAGCCGTTAATATGAGTATAAATTCTCCAGCCGCAGTTCAATGGAAATCATATGGTTTGTTTGTAAATGCTCCTTCAAATATTTATTCGGTTACCGATGCAACAAAAATAAATACACCAATTACTAACTATGGAGAATTCTCTGCCGAAGTTTGGGTAGATCCGGCAAACTTAACTCAATCACCAGCAACAATAATGACATTAGAGAATCTTAGTAATCCTACACGTATTAATTTTACAATGAATCAAGAAGGCGGTTTATTGCGTTGTTGGTTAAGGACGACTGATACACCGGAAAGTGGTGCATACATCGAAAGCCCAATTAATTCAGTTTCTGATAGCCTAATACATATTATATATGTACATAATAAAAAAGAGCAATCAAAAATATATATTAACGGTATTGAAGTTAGCAACGGCTATGCTTTAGGAGATTTGAGTAATTGGAGATCTGATTATTACTTGAAGATTGCTAATAAGTTCATCACAAGCCAGCCATGGAACGGTTTTTATAATTTAGTTTCATTTTATGATCGTGCTTTAAGCCCAACTGAAATCTTGCATAATTACTCGCAGGGCCCTATTAACATCAATTTAAATGCTCCAGGAAATCTCACTGCTCAAGCAAACCAGACTCGAAAATTAGATCTGAAGTGGAAAGATAATTCCACAAATGAAGATGGATTTATTATTGAGCGAAAAGAAGCAGGATTCAGTTTTGTGGTTGTTGATTCTGTTGCTGCAAATGATACAATGTTCACAGACGTAAACTTAAAAGATACAACACTCTATACATATCGAATTAAAGCATTTAATTTATTTGAACAATCTACTTTCAGTAATGAAGCATCAGCAACGACACTGCAATTTGTAATCAATACACCATCAAACTTAACAGCATCGTTGGTTCCGGTTGATGTTGTAAGAAAAATTAAGCTTGGTTGGATTGATAATTCTTTAAACGAATTAGGTTTTGCAATCCAAAGAAAGACTGGGGATTCGTCAAGCATCAACCCATTTGTTTCAATTGATTCAGTCGGTACCGGTGTAAACACATTCACCGATTTGACAGTGACTGATACAACTACATACACCTACAGAGTGTTTGCGTTCAATTCAGATACAGTTTCAGGTTTCAGCAACTTTGCAACCATAGCTACTATTTTATCAACGATACAATCACCAACAAATTTATCAGCTTCGTTAATACCGGTTGATGTTATAAGAAAAGTGAAGCTTGGTTGGATTGATAATTCTTTAAACGAATTAGGTTTTGCAATCCAAAGAAAGACTGGGGATTCGGCAAGCATCAGCCCATTTGTTTCAATTGATTCAGTCGGTACTGGTGTAAACACATTCACTGATTTGACAGTGACCGATACAACCACTTACACCTACAGAGTGTTTGCATTTAACGCTGACACGGTCTCCGGTTTCAGTAATTTTGCAACCGTAGCTACAATTTTATCAACAATCGCTCGTCCGACAAACCTATTAGCATTTTTAAGTCCAGCAGATACACACAATGTTAAGTTAACCTGGATCGACAATTCTTCAAATGAGTTGGGATTTATTTTGGAGAGAAAACTTGGAGATACAGCAAGCACTTCACCTTATATAATACTGGATACATTAATTGCCAATTCCACATTGTATGAAGATTCGACAGTTCAAGACAGTACAACTTATACTTATCGGATCTACGCATTTAATATTGATACTGTTTCCCTTTACAGTAACTTAGCTAGGATTACAACCCCTGTGCCTGTTGAGTTGACTTCTTTTAACGCAAACGTTTCAGAAGGACGAATTCGTCTTGATTGGGAAACGGCTACAGAACTTAATAATGCCGGTTTCTCAGTCCAGCGTAGCAAGGACAACATTAAATTTATTGACTTGGTTTTTATAAAAGGCAAAGGCACTACAACAACATCATCTTCTTATAGTTATTCTGATAAAACAGTTTTGTCCGGAAAATATTTCTACAGATTAAAACAAGTTGATTTTGACGGTTCAGTTAACTATTCAAAATCTATTGAAGTTGATTTAGGTTTACCAAAAGATTTTGCATTGGAGCAAAATTATCCTAATCCGTTTAATCCTTCAACGACTATTAGATTTGCACTTCCAATAAATGCCCAAGTGAATATAAAATTATTTAATGCACTTGGCCAGGAAGTGGCGAATATTTTTAGCGGTGAGTTAAGTGCAGGTATTCATGAAACTAATTTCAATGCATCAAACCTTTCCAGCGGCGTATATTTCTACATGCTGAAAGTTCAGGGAGTAAACGGCTCAAACTTTACTTCAACTAAAAGATTGGTATTGATGAAGTAACCATCTGAATTGTTCCAAATAATTAAAAGCCGGCAAGCTTCAGCTTGACCGGCTTTTTTTATGTTATAGTTTTTAAAAACAATTTCGCTTTTAATATTTCAAAATAGAGCTTTTCAATCCATGACTTTTAAAATATTTTAAGAAATAAACGATTAGAATCATTAACAATCCAATATAAGAAAATATATCACGGTCATTATAAATATGATACTCTAGAATATAAATTTCATCTTTTGATATAAATTTTGCACGAATTGACATCACTTCGGAAGCTGGGAGGTTGAGATTATTAACTTTCAAATATTCCCTGAAGGGTGTGATAAAAATATCTCCCTTAGGTTCATCAATATATTTGCCTCTATCAGCTTCAAAATACTTCCCCGCTCGAGTTTCATAGTTCCTAAGCGTCTTAATAAAATGATTATCGGCAGATTCGGGACTTCTTAAGAATATTAGTGGGTCTAAGAAATATAAGGTGAGCATCGCAATTAGAAAAATTAATTTGCGAAAATGCTTAGTTTGAAAATTTAAAGAAGTCGATATTGCTTCCCTCCATTTAAGTATTAAATAGATGAACCCAAAAATTGTTAAAGCATAAATTACAAAGTGTTCGGACCAAAAAATTCCTGCATTAAATAAATCCCAGCTGAATGGTGCAAATAGATGTACTCCATTCGCCCATTTGGTTTCAACCGAATCAACAGCAAGGTGAATTAATGAACCAAGGGATAAAATTAAAAATGATTTCTGAGATTTGCTGTATATTAGTCCAACAGCAGCACTTAAAATCAAAGAGAAAAATAGTGTTGATTGAATTATACAATATAATCTTAAATCATAGAGGTTAATATTTGGGAATGTAAATGTTGCTGTCCTTTGGAGAATCCAAGGTATATCGGGAATTATTGCTCCAATATAAATCAGCAATAAGTCCGATTGTTTGATTAATGTCCGAGATAGAAGACCATTTATTCCTATATGTGCAAGAGTATTAGGCATTTATTTTATGAGTAGGATAAAGCAAATAGATAACTGCTGAAACAAGCTCACTGCCCCCTATTATGGCGGCACTAAAGAGGCCCCAAATAAAAATAATGAAATAGAATAAATTCGCGTAAGAAGAGAATCTTATACTCTTAAATCCATTATTGCGAGAAACCTAATCGCAGAAAATCAAACCAAGATAGAAATTACCTGATCAATTGCATTTTTTTTACCTGTATAAAATTCTCCGTCTGAATTCTATAAATATATATTCCTGACGAGAATTCTTTTCCATCAAATGAGACACTGTATATTCCCGGCTCAAAGAATCCATCAGCTAAATCCTTAACTTTTTCTCCAAGGACATTATAGACACTCAATATTATTTTGCCAGCTCTAGGCGCAGCAAATTTGATAATGGTTTCGGGATTAAAAGGATTCGGATAATTCTGAAACAATTCAAATTTATCGGGAACGATTTCTACCTCAACATGATTCGAATATTCAAAGCTGCCTGTGTTATCAATTTGCTTTAATCTGTAAATAAATCTACTTCCGCCGATTGGGTTTTTATCTGCAAACATATAATCCTTCTGTGAGTTACTGTTTCCGGCCCCCTGAATAAAGCCAATTATCTCCCAGTTCTCAGATCTTAATTCTTTGCTGCCGATTTTCCTTTCAATCTCAAACCCATAATTGTTGATTTCAGTTTTTGTTTGCCAATAAAGATTAATATTGTTTCCCATCAAGTTAGCACTGAACGAAGATAATTCAACCGGTAAAAGCACTTCGACGGTGATTCCGGGATTAAAAACCGGATTAGTCCTCTCAAATCCACCGATTTCAATGTACCATTCTTCTCCCTGACCAGGAAGGAAAGTTGATTGCGCCAATTCAAAACTTCCAGTCCCAACACCCGTTTGGTTTACTGGCACTGTTAGAAGGAGGTATGGTTGACCGGCTGTCCAAGTCACATTCTGGTTTACAATATGTGAAAATTTTTGATATCTATAATTCGTCGGCCCATCTATTGCTGTTCCCTCACCGCCATTTTTAGGTATTCCAAATGGACCAGCTGCTGCTCCTAAACTCACATTATACGAATTAGGCCATCTTATTGTAAAATTTACTCCACCCAGAACCAAATTATTAATTCCAGTGGTCGGTATAGCCTTAACTTCAAGCATTGTGCCTGTGTGAAATATCCCGGCTTGAATATCAAACGGCTGAGCAAGTCCCATTGCATTTACTATGAGAATAAATCCACAGATAAAAAAGTTTAAATAGTATTTCATAAACACTCCATTCAAAAAAAGTTATTTAAAACCTATGGAACCTGGCTTGTTCTGATTGCATTAATATCAGTTCCACCAATATTTATTAATAACTTTGCCCTATCGTTATTAGATAAATTGTATTTTACTGTTCCATCCATATTCACATCTTCAGGATAATATCCACTGATAACTGCATTGATATCACTGCCGCCGATTTCTTGCAAAATTAATGCTCTATCGTTATTAGATAAATTATACTTTATAGTACCATCTCCATTTACGTCACCTGCCCACATACCCCATACTCCGGGTTCAATTTCTTTTGCTCCTCCAGTTCCATAGAAACTAGTATCAGATAATGAAAAGTCATATATAACCGGTATTGTGGAATTATCATCTAACAAAACTGTACTTTTACTCATAACGGCGAGATGATTCCGGTGTCTTACTACAATATAATAACTTGAAGGCGGGACATCAATAATAATTTGTTCGGTGTTACCGTCATCACCGACAATCTTTCCATCTGATCTTAGAAACACACTTTTGTAACCAATCGTATCACCTCCTGTTACAGAACTTCTAAGTTCAAGCAACACCCAATCCACTACACCCGCAGGAATAATATTAACTGTCCGTGGGTCTTGAGGATAGGGAGATGTAAGCGGAATATAATTATTTGTTTTTAATGCTGTAGACATTGAATCACCAGCTGGAACATAAGGACCATCTAAGAAAATTTTTGATTTTACCAAAACGAATTGATCAAAATAACCTCTTTTGTACTGTAGTCCCCTGTTGTAATGATCTGTGACTTCTGTTTGAGTTAAATCCCGATTATAAATTGCAACTTCATCCATAAGTCCATTATAAAAATTAGAATATTCAAAATAACCTAAAGTAAGCGGATCATAGCTAAAGAAACCCGATGGATGAAATGTTTTCACTGAACTGTACCTGATACCATCAATATAAATTCTCAATCTATTATTTGCTCGCTCAAGTACTCCTGCTAAATGATGCCAGTTGCCATCATTTATGGCCGGTCCTAATACACTCGATACAGCACCAGTACTATCTTCAATTTCAAATTTAGTTTGATTTGATGAATTCATTCCCAAAGAATATTTGGTATAACCGCCGTTCTTACCAAGAAATATTTTTTCACTCGCACCTGTTTGAGTGGTTTTAACCCACATTTCGATAGAAAAACTCTCTAAAGGATTGAAATATAGAGATGAATCATCAAGTATATCAACTGTGTCGAACCGTTAAAACTTATTGCACCATTTACAATTCCGGAAATAGAAGCAGGTGCTGAAATTGGGCGCGCATGATTACCCGGAAGATCTTTAAAGGAAACTGGGGAACCTGTTTCATCCATTTTCCAATATGATATAATGTTATTTGTTAAAACTGGTTGTGGTAGAACCGAAATAGCGTAATTCTGGGAAATTTCACCAGCAATTAGTTGCTTTAACACTCACTTGAAAAGTCCCAGTCGCAGCAGGTAACGAATCAATTATTCCTGTCTTACTATTAATAGCCATACCTGCAGTGCAGTAGTAAGTGAATAATTCGGAGCCCCGATTCCTGAGGCATTAACATCGTATCTATATGGTAAACCAACAAACGCAGTCGTGTCCGCTAAAGATAAAATGTTCGGTGATGAGATTGTGGAATTTGGCAGTATCGTCCTAGAGCTTTAAACCAGAGATTTGCCATTTTTTCTTTCCGCTGTCGTTCTCTTTAATGTATTCTCATTATACATATCACCTGTGAATGGAGGAGTAGTATCCTCAACATAATTCATTCCCGCATCACTTTGCATATTAACAATTAAGCATTCGATCACCGGAATTTATCCGAGCTTGAGCCATATTCCTAACATTATTATTAAATGTTGTGACATTCACCGAATTGGGAACCTGATCAATAATCAAAGCTAAAACAACCCAGATATTCGGGCTTTTAGCATCTATAATATTTAGAAGGCTCTCGATATCTAGTGCACTTGTTCCTCCAACATCATTAACTCCATTAGTACCAATATGAATAAGTACTATATTAAGGAGTGAAGATGTTAAGATAATTTCCTGGACGTAACTTGTATTTGGGAAATAGGATCAAAACCTGAATTTAAAAAATTAGCCATCTGATCATCAGTAATGCCTGGAATACCATTGTTTTGCGGATCGGGAAACTGATAATAACCACCGGATCTATGCCCGATGAAATCTATATTGTAGTTGTTAGATCTGAGTGAATCCCACAAGTTAGATCTATATGATATTTTGTTTCGAGCGAATCTAAATTCAGCTCTAAAACTATCAAATGTAATCGAATTTCCTAAAGTTAATATTTTTACTGTATCTGAAGGATTAAACTGAGGAGATCTAATTAAGAAAACTGAATTACTCACATCTGAAGTGCTGTTCTTTTTGATTCCGATTAACGCCTGAGTGGTTGGGGAATTTGGAACAGCCCATGAATAACTCCCCGGTGAAGGAACGTTTGTCGCAATAGTTGTATAATTAGTCCCGCCGTTAATTGAGTATTCAATGGTGACATTAGCAACACCGCTGCTTGTCCATGTAATGCTAAAATTAGAGCCAAAACTTAAAGTCTCACTACCGTTTGGAGTAGTAACAGTAATACTCTGTGAGTAAATAAAATTTACACTACTTAGAGTAATGAATAAAATCGCAAAGTGTCTTAGCATACTCAATTATTTTTCTCTTCGTGGTACAACTTAAATATGATAACAAAACAATTTCAAATTATGTAAAAATATAATCATCAAGAACTAAAAAGAATTACCTTAATACTAGATGGTTATGAAAATATTTATGACATCCATTCTTCTTAAGGAACATTTTAGCACACCCAATTACTTGCTGAAATAACTCAACCCAAGTAAAAGACGAAACTAATCTGCCAATATTTATGCCATCTAAAACGCCAAGAATTTGAGGAATATCTTAATTTATTTTAAGAAAACGATTTCGAAACGTATTAATTAGCAAATTTTCTCAATCTTAGATTATTTAAATTTCGACCAGAAAAAACATTTAAAAGATCAATGCTCTATTACCTTATTTGGTCAATTTCTAATATAAATTAAATTACTCTGCGGGAAAAATCAATCAGTCAAAAGGATGAAAAAGGGATTAGTTCCTTTGAATAGGAATAAAAAAAAATTATACATAATCTAATAATTTGATGTCAGCAAATGATAAGCAAAAGATACTGTTCCAACTGATATGGATAAATCTTTTTATAACAAAGTCCTTCAGACAGTTGATAAAATTGAGACCTATTTGTAACATAATGATAATGATTGATGTTCTTATATAAAATCAATTTGGAAGGAACATAATGGCACTCTAATTGCTGAAACCATTGTAAGGAATTTGTATTTTTTGCTTTTTTTGTATTAAATTTAGGTGGTAGTATTTCAAGTGTGGATTTCATTTCATAGTGCTTAGGAAAAGTAATCATTTTCTTTTCAGTTTTCAAAAAGCAAGATAATTTCGCTGAAGAAAGACTATTTTTTTAATCCTACCTTATCGGGGAAAAGATCTTTAAACGCTAAAAATAAGTGAATCATAATTTATGGATGAATTATATATATTTGATTATAAAGCAATTCTCTCTCATCATCTCCCTTTTGAGATGTAGTCCCTTTTTCATCCTTTTGGATGATTGATTCACTTTATGATCATTTGGACCTTTAAACTGTACCTACTTCGCAAATAAAATAGAATGGATTATCTAATATGATTTTTTCAAGCCCTTTACGCATGACTTTCGGAATATATACATTATTTCTGCTGGGATACAGAATTAACGCTCAAGTTGTAATAAGCGATATAACCAGTACTAATCTAATTGGCGACGCATATAATAATGGACTGTACGGTGGTCATGGAGTAATGTTCGCAGATGCTGATGGAGATGGAGATCCTGACATGTATATTACTATGAATAATTTCTCACCGATGGCCGATCAATTTTTTGAGAACAACGGAAATGGCGTGTTTACTGAAAAAGCAGTGCAACGAGGCATTGCTAATTTTGATCCTTTAGGAAGCCACGGATGGGATTTGGGCAGATTTAGATAATGACGGTGACTTTGATGGCTGGAATGGTCTCGATAATGAAAATATTCCCTATAAAAACAGAAATAATCAACCAGGATATTTTGATGATCATTTCAATCTCAGTGGAATTGGCAATGTTGATCACGGAACAAGGGGAATTACTGCTTTTGATTTTGATAGAGATGGCGATCTTGATCTCTTTGCCAATAACTGGTATGCAGGTGGATACATGGAGGAAAATGAATTCAATAGAAATAACGGTGATTTCACATTCACAAGAATTAATAATGGATTGACTTTTGGGGCTTGCCACGAGGGCGTTTGTGATGGTGATTTTGATAATGATGGAGATATTGATTTAATACTTTGTGTTTTTGATGACCCAAGCAGATGTGTGGAAATATGGGAGAATAATAATGGGCAATTCTCTAAGGTATTGAATACCGGTATAACACTCTGTGGAACTGTTGATGGAGTAACCTTTTGGGACATGAATAATGATGGATGGTTAGATGTTGTAAGCGGTGAAAAAATTTTCACTAATAATGGCAATAAAACTTTTACCGAATTACCAAATGTTCCAGTCGGTAAACCAGATTCATGAGAGGAATCGCGGATTTAAATAATGATGGTTATTGGGATTTAATAAGTCCCGGACTAAATAAAGTTCACATAAATAATGGCAATTTAACTTTCACAGTCGTAAATTATTCAACCGGAATTATTGATGACCCCAGAACAGTCTCTTTCGCGGATTTTGATGGCGATGGTGATGTTGATTTTGGGTTAGGACAAAAACTATATTATAATAGACTTTATAGAAATGATTATTCCGGAAACAATAAATATTTATTCATAAAACTTAAAAACAGCTAATAATCAAATTAAGTTTTTGGCGCAAAGGTTTATATTTATTCAGAAATAGGCGACACGCTTCTAAGTTATAGACAAGCAAGAGGAAACCAAGGATACTTATCTCAGGATGACCCTGTTCTGCACTTTGGATGCGGCAAAAGAAATAGTGTGAAAGTTAAAGTAGTATTTCTTGATAACAGCACTTTTGAGTTTGTTACTAGTACAAATAAAACTTTAAATATACCCTCAAAACTCAATTTGAACGTATTGATTGAAGGATTATATAACGGTACAACAAATGGAATCCTGATACTCGTTTATGTTGAACTACGCAACTAACTTCTCCATATGGATTAGTTCAGCAAAAAAAGACAATTCTTAATACATTGGGAAGTGGGGTTGCTACATTTAATTCTTCAACAGAAGGTACATCATATTATATTGCGGTTAAATCACGCAATGGATTAGAAACATGGAGTGCCGCCCCTGGTCAGCAATTCTCAAGTGGTTCGCTAAACTATGATTTCACAGATTTCTCAAACAAAGCATATTCAGATGGAGTAAGTGCAAATTTGCCAATGAAACAAATAGGCAGCAAATGGTGCTTCTGGAGTGGAGAAGTAACAAACAGCTATTTCATTGAATTCAGTGATCTTATCAAAAGTATATAATTTCTATTTACTAGGACTTGAAGATCCTGGTTGGTATGTAGAAGATGTAACCGGCAACGGGTTTGTAGAGTTCGATGACTTAGTGTTAGTATATAACAATTATTTAGCTGAGTGATGGTCGTATAACCCGTTAAATCCGGTCTCTGACAGCCAGACCAATAAAGGTTAAAGAAGTAAACAGCAACTTAAATAAACAAGAGTAATAAATATTCAAGGGTGCTTGTGTAAACACCAAGCACCCTGATTTTGGAACTAAATAAATGTCAAACAATCCAAAGGAAAAACATATGAAAAAGGTATATACCTTTGCATTAAGCGTTCTCTTGATCATTGCAGTATCGGGATCATTGCTAGCGCAGCAATGGACAGCCAGTGTTACGAGTTACCAAAAGACAACAAACTCTTTCACTTTTTCAGTATATCTAAAAAACACTAGTGGAAGTCAATTTGGATTTTTAGGCGGTCAATGGGCCTTCATGTTCAATAAAGGAGTTTTGAATGGCGGCACGTTGACAGGTGCAATAATTTCATCGGGAATAGAACCAGCATATCAACCTGCTGCGCCAACAGTAAACGTAGCTTCAACACCAGGCAGATTGGTTTTTGCGGCAAAACTTCCTGCGGATGGAGGACCTTGTATACCCGTGAATGACTCGATAAAGGTCTTCGAAGAAAGATTCACAAACACAGTGAATTTCATAGTTGACTCACTTAAGCTTGCATGGCGAACTGCAAGCCCATCACCAACGCAAGTATCCTACTACAGTGGAAGTGTCGGAAATTGTACAAATACCGGTGCCGGACTATATTAGCATTAATTTCGCCAAGTGTTTATATAGATGAACCTGTACCGGTAGAATTGTCCTCATTTACAGCACAAACAGCTCAACGTGATGTAAAGCTTAACTGGCAGACCAAAACAGAAGTAAACAGTTACAATTTTGAAGTTGAGAGACAGGCTGTTAATAATAACAATACTGAGTGGAAGACTATAGGAAGTATTCCTGCATCAGGTAACAGCAACTCACCAAAAGATTATAGCTATACGGATAAAAAGCTCAACAGCGGAAAATTTGTTTACAGATTGAAGATGGTCGACAATGACGGCACATTCAAATACAGTGATGCAGTTGAAACAGAAGTTGAATTACCGAAAGAATATGCAATCAGCCAGAACTATCCTAACCCATTTAATCCAACGACAAGGATAGATCACCAATTACCGTTTGATTCTAAGGTAACACTAGAACTCTACGGAATAACCGGAGAGAGAGTAGCAACAATACTTAACGGAGAACTCTCAGCCGGATATTACACCGCAGATGTAAATGCAAGCGCATTAAACCTTGCAAGTGGTGTTTACATTTACAGAATGAATGCAGCAATCCTACTGGGCAGAATTTTGTTCAAGTTAAGAAGTTGATGTTAATAAAGTAAAAAACTGAATGGGATTAAGGGTGGATCCAAAGTCCACCCTTTTTTTACTTTTAAATTGATTAAAGATGATTAAAAAATGATATACCAAGTTAAAATATATTGCCATTCGAAAGTGAATCTGCCAATAAAGTATGCATCTGCGTGAACAAAAACTACAAATCGATATTACATTAATTGAAATAAACTTTATGAAACTTCTGAAAAATAGTCGGATATGACCTAAGTAACAGTATAGCAATCAATGGATCAACAAGCGCATTAAGAATGGCGCTTAATAATTTAGATTATTAATTCCAGCTTGTTCATTTCGCTGACAGAAAATAACAGTATTGCAGCAAAAATACATCGAGATACTCGGAAGCAATGACATACAAATAAGTATGACGAAGAACTTGGACCCATATGAGAATGCTTTAGCTGAAAGAATGAACATAACAATTAAAGAAGAATTTATTATAGTTGAAAAAATTATTAATCTACACATAGCAAGACAACTTTTAGCTGATCAAGTAAAGCTTATACACACATTATATGCGTCTATTTGTTCTTAACTGCTGACTCACTAAACTCCTTATACAATAGAATTATTTTAATAAAACACGGAAATAAACTTAATCGATAATTATATGAACCAATGAGAAGTGTCGACTTTTTTCGGGACTTTACAAAGTATCTATAGAGTTTTAGTTTGCCATTAAACTTACAATATTGTCTATATAATTTGCTTTAGAATTTAGTGTTGCTAGTATATCACATTATTATTTTTTTACAAAATTTATTTACTGTAGGATAATATTAAACTCTTGATTTTTAACTTATTAAAGAAGTTAGGACGCTTCTAAATCCAATTTAAAAAGATGGTTCAATTATTCCTTATTTCTTTTCTTAATAATATATCCTGGTCTATTTTTTACTTCTTCATAAATCCGTCAGATATATTCTGCAATTATTTCTAATGCCAATAATATTAACCCGCTGAAGAAGGAAATAAATAGCACAACGGATGTTCATCCTGGTGGTGTATATCCCCAAAAATTTTCATTTCCAAAAAACTTTATGTTGAAGTAAAATTTTATCACTATAAACAAAAAAAGAGAAGATAATACACCTAAGGATGAGATGAATTTTATTGGGAAAGATGAGTAAGGGTAAAAAGTATCCTTCGCTAGCCTAATTTTATTTAATAATGCCCATCGAGATTTTTTATTATTTCTTAAAACTCTATCAAATGCTAAATAATAATGTTCAAACCTCGGTCTAAAATTTACGTGGTACTTGTTATATTCATCAAGAAATAGAATTAGTTTCAAAAAACTTCTGTAATGCGGAATGATTACGGTTTTTCTAAATGGAATAACTATTTTATTTTCATTTTCCCAAAGTCTAAACATCTCAATAATTACTTCATACGGTTGCTGCTAATAATCTGGTTTTGAAACAACACAATCGCAATCTTCCGCCACTGATAGTCCCGCAAAGATGGCGTAGTGTGATGTATAATTTTTGCCTAATTGATAAGCGATAACATTATTTATTTGCATTTTCTAATCTCTGTGCAAATTCAAATGATTTGTCACTTCATCAATCATCCATGATTAGAAATTCGAAGTCAATTTTTTCATTAGTCAATGTATAGTTTAGGTTACCTTTTGACTTTCACATCGGATTAACTCTTTGAATCACTATTGGTGGGTCTTTAAAGAATTTAAACCCGATGAAATGTCAGGTGTGCTCGGCAGCAAAAGATTGAAACAAATTTGGCTTTCTTAATTACTTCATTGGTTATTACCGCAATAGTTCATGAATGATCCTGAGTTTTACAAATAAGCCACATACTTATATTATTGGTATGAAGAATAAAATATCAGGGGTTGAAAATGGAATTCGTCGTTTATTTATGAACCTAGTAATCCGAACACAAGTTTGTTTACTTTATGTTTTATTTTACACTTTAAAACTGATTTTTGCAATTGATGTGAAATAAAATGATTACTCTCTTTGCACACAATGGAACAACCCACTCTTTCACTTCGCTGTGGGCTGAGAAAGTAAGCTATTTTTTTTCCATACTTGAAGTTGTCGGACAGTATTTTGATGATTGGCTTTGATTAGAAGCAATTTTGAGATCAACGATGAAGAAGAATTTTAGATTATCGCTGGAGCAACTAAATCATATATATTGAAATCAAATAAACTCCAATGAAATGTATTTATAATCATTATTTTAATTGCTTCAATTCGTGTATCCCTCCAAGTTAATTGGTCGTGGGTTTGCGGCTCTTTAATTTGCACAGATGAAAAACCAGTGAATTTTAATTCCTCACTAATGTGCCAGCCTGACCAGCCAAAAGCATAAGTTGTAAATTTTTCTTTCATAGCAATTTGTATCATATCAAAAGCGTATATTCCTTGAATTGCTTTCAGGTATTGTTGAAGGTTATTCCTATGATTTAATATTTCTTGGGCACATTTATCAATGTCAGGAAATTCAAGAATTAATTTTCCATTCTTTTTAAGCAATTGATGTGAGTCACGAAAAAACGATTTTGCTTCCCAGTAGCGTAGATAGCTAATATTATGTATCATTACTATTTCTTCAACACTCTCTTGTTCAAAATAATTTTTTATCTTCCTGTGATCAATTATAACATCTGCTGGAGAATTCGCACTGAAGTCTAGATTTATCCATCCCTTCCAATTTTCTCTGCCACAACCCATATGAAGACGGAGCGGAGTATTTCGCTTAAATTCGTCAAGTGCTTCCGTTGTTTTTTTTCGTTTATGATGGCGAAATACAATATCGAATTCTTGATATAAAAATCTAATTACTTTATAAAAAAATGTTGAATTAAAAATCATAAATAAACTCTGGAAAAAATTGATGTTAAATTAAGGGTTAAATATAGTTATTAAATGAAAAACTGACTCTATGCAATAAATATGTTCGAATTAACGAATCAAGTTCTTTTTATTAAATGTGCAGTAATTATAATAAATACAAATTGGATAAGATTAACGCTGAATGATACTAGGGCTAAAGTTTCCCTCTCCATGGTTAAATCCTTGAAGTCGAAGATCCCCCATCGAATGAAAATTGATAAAAATAAATATCCACCAAGCAGAACAATACACACGGAGAACCAAAAGACTTTATTCTCTTCAAGGTTTATTAAGTAGTTATAAAAACCGACCTGAGTTTCTTGACTAACCGCTAAGAAAAGTCCCATTCCAAAAAAAGTTAATCCAAACACACTACCCAAGAGAGCAAACATCATTGAGTGAATACCAAAAATTCCAAAAATACCAATCTGAATTGGTCCATTGAACAGACTGATTGCAATAATCAACCAGCTTAGTAAAAATAATATCGCTCCGGTTTTGTAAAAGAAACCCGGAGCCGGTATAAAAATTTGCAGCAGGTGTCTCATTCCATCAGTCCATGTCCTTAAATGCGGCTGACGATCTTTCTGATCCGGAGATAGTGAAATTGGAACATGGGCAACTTTAGCATGTGAGGTCATAGCTTTTACCAGCATTTCAGAGGCAAACTCCATTCCATCACTTCTTATTTGCCATTCATGATAATTTTTCTTTTAAAACATCTAAAACCTGAATTACAATCATGAATCTTGTTTGTTTTATTCGCATATAAACGATTTATAACAAAGGTTAGTATTGGAGTACCTATATATCTATGCATCCAGGGCATTGCCCCTTTATGAATTTTTCCATTTAGTCGGTCGCCAATTACTAAGTCATAACCTTTCTCTAAGTTCCGAAACCAGGTTCGGTGATTCGAAAAAATTATAAGTATCATCGGCATCGGCAAATATTATTATTTCTCCAGCAGAATTATTTATACCATGTTTTAAGGCAGCTCCATATCCTCTCGTCGGACAGTTAACAACTCTTGCTCCAAATTTTTTTGCAATTTCGATAGAAGCATCAGTACTACCATTGTCAGAGACTACTATCTCAGATTTATAACTAGAAAGAGCAGATTGCCTAACCTTATTTATCTTTTCAAGGACGAGTGGTAGTGTCTTCTCCTCATTTAGGCAAGGTATAACAAAAGAAAGTGATCTTAAGGACATATTTTTTTTATACTATTTAACAAATTATTTTTGATATAAGATTAAAAAATTCCTGAATAATATACTGATTACGATCAAATTCCATGCTCTTGGGCTTCTATATTATGCAGTGTGGAAAAAAGTAATGAACCTATTATCGCCTCGACAATTAAAACAAAAATACTCACAAACCTTATGCTTAACGCAATAGAGATTGCTTGACTTAAAGTAACTCCTGCTATCATTAAAATACCCGTCCAAATCGCTTCATCAGTCCCCAAATTCAGTGGAGCATTTATTGGTAAAAGCGAAATACAATATAACCCAATTGATGCAAGGAAGCATTCTAAAAAAGTAAGTGGAGTATTAAATGCAAGTAGAGCAAGTGTATCGAACATTATCAGTGAAAACCAGATGGTAAGTGACATGAAAAGTGTTTTAATCAAAGTCCGGATTCCGAATGTGCGATTAAAACCAGATTGAAATAATTTCAGTTTCTTAGAGAACCAATTTTCAGTTTTACCAATTTTAATTCTAGGAATCCAAAATGGTAATGATAAAACTATTAGCAGCATTAAACTAGCAATTCCAATAATCATCCATCGAAATGAGTACATTTTACCAAACAGACTCCCTGTAAAATGCACAGGGAAAAGTACAATTAAAAACCAAAGAGAGAGAGCAATCACATCAGTTACTCTAAGAAAAAACCATGTTGGAGCAGTCTCAGTGATTGAGGGAGAAAATTTATATTTCTTTAGGGCAGATAAGTAAACAATCTCACCTGAATTAAAAGGCAGCAGATAATACAAAACACGGAGAATTGCGAATATACCATATAAGCCTAACCATCTTCCTTGCGGAGGGAAAAAAAATCCAAACCTTACCGTCTTTAATATAGTTGCAGTTAACCCAATTATGATCGCCGTTACTAAAAAAAGAGGATTAACACTTGAAATACTCCGAAGGAAGTCTCTAAAGGAAATTTGATTTACTAATATTAGTAACAAGGTAATACCGAAAGAGATCATTACCCAGACTCTAATTTTTCTCCAGAATAATTTTATCTTGCTAAGATTCTCAGTTTTCTCATCCAGCTTAAATAACTGACCAGCATGAACAAAAAAACTTTTAATGCGGGAATTCTTAATACTTGGCATAAAAATCTATCAATTCTTTATACTAACCTTGGAAGCGATAACTGATTAAATCTCCAATCAAACCAATCACAATTAACCCATCTCACTATTTAGGGCAGCAACATGGTTCGTTGATAAATTTTCTTGTGTCATTTTCATTTAATGATGAGTTGATTTAATAGATAAATGAACTTCGTAAAATCTATTTTTTATTTTCCTTTATATCTTTTAATTACACTTGCGTACATATCCATAGTATTCTCCGCCATTCCCTTAAGTCCAAAATCCGAGATTGCTCTTTCTCTAAGCTTTATTTTAGGTTCTTTATAATCATTTGGGGAATTTAGAACATTTAAAATACATTTAGCCAAATCTGACGAGTCTTTATATTTTGCATAGATTCCTAATTCGCCTAAATATTCTCTGTTCATTGGTGTGTCAAATACAACTGTGGGCAAGCCCATCGACATGTACGTAATTAAGCTTTCCGTTCGTTTCTTCAAGCGATATTTTGGGTCCAACCGCAAGCTCACACAACGCTAAGTGTTTGGGCGCATCATGGTAAGGCATTTTTCCTGTGAAGGTTACATGACCATCCAATCCCAAATCGGAAGATTTCTGTTTATACATTTCTAAGATTTAAATAACCCATGACAAGTAAGTGAACATCTTTCCTCTTTTGTAGTATATGCTGCATTGCCTCAAGCATATAGTCAATACCTTGATATGGAGTAAGCAGCCCAACATAGCCAATTACTTTTCTATCTTTTGGAATATTTAATAGAACTTAACAAACTCTTCATCACGATCACTTTTTGAAAAAAGATCGGTGTCAATACCAAGCTTAAAATGGTAAATGCTATTTTGGTCTATACCTTTAGCAAGTAAAAGCGAATCCTTCCTCATTTCCATTTCAACCATAAGTCCATCAGAGTTACGATTTATTGAATTCTCAATAAATCCAATTATGCCGTCAATTACCTTGTTGCTTGGCAATCCACGTTCTTTATATTCTCCAAGCATACTCCCTTGAATATCCATAATTACCGGTATTCTTAACAGCTTTCCAACTATTATCCCAATCAATCCGCCTTCATGAATATGCGCATGGATAACATCCGGCTTGAATCGGCGGGCAACATTATATGTATGAATTAACAATAAAAAATCTAAATACAAATAATGGAATGAAACATTCTTCAACGGATCTTTATACCAGGGAACATTAATTGACCTGGAAACTTTTACACCTTTTATCTCCTGCCCTAAATGATAACATGTGAGAATTACATCGTTACCTTGCTGCTGAAGTGCTTTATACTCTTCAAGAATCTGAACAGAAAAACCCACATCCACAAAAAATGGCCTGGGAGCAATCATTAAAACTTTATATGCCATAACAATTTTCTTAAATGAAAGTTAGAATTTCTTTTGATGAGTTACTTAATATAGAATAATAATATTTTAACAAAATTTTCGTTCTTCCGTATTAAAATAGTGATTTCAAGAATGAACTGGATGCACCAATCTAAATATCAGGTAATCAACCGGTTTATTTTGATCTTTATAAATCAATTCCCAGCCCGGCTCAGATTTTTTTTGGATCAATCCTTCTTCGGGATCTATTTCAAAGTGATTTTTTATTAGCTCCTTTTTATCAGAAAGAGATTCGATATCAATTATGACATAAGAAACATCATGTTTTTCCATAAACTTATTGAACTTTACAAAGTCCTTTGTTTTTGCATTGAACGGCGGTAAAATCCAGATTCCGGTTGATAACTGCCAATTTAAGTTTGGTCCTAAAGAATATTTTTCATTTTTCTTTAAGTTCGTCTTTAACCAAGCTAATATGTCTGTACGGTTTTGGCTGCAGTAAACAGATTTCAAAGGATTGTTAACCGGTTTTTTAATGAGGACATAGCCAAGATTAAAAATTAAAACAACCAATAATATTAATTGAGCATAAATCTTATAATCAATTTTCAATTTTTGATTTAAGAATTTATTGTGCAGAAACTCAATAGTTGATAACATTCCAATTCCAATATAAATCCACAAAGCGGCAATTAAGGGAAGAAAGTATCTGTCTATTGGATTAAAGGATAGAAACAAAATGAAGATGATTATGGTTGATACTAAATATACCCTGCCCCCTTTATTTTTCTCTTGAGCAATCCCAATGAAAAAGAAAAGTGATAGTGCAATTCCACTTATCCATAATACAGATTTAGAAAGCTTCTGTTGGAATAAATTGACCGAACTTAGAAAAATTATTGCTTCACTTTTCAAACCATTATACATCTTCTTCGTTAGCTTAGGTACTTTTGACAACACATTGCTTCTTGGTTCCTTAACCGGGGTGCTCTCTTCAACCGCATCAAACTTCCAGAGAGTTGCACCTTCATTTGGGCTATAAGTCACGTACCTATTTTCATCTAAATAATCTACTCCTAACGTGATTATGTAATTATTCACATTAAAAAATGGATTTTGATAAACCAATGTATTTCTAATGATTAATGGTGATGCGGTTAGCAGAAATAATAAAAAGAATGACCAGAAATATTTGTTTTTGAAGATTTTGAATTTGAAAGTGAGCAATCCGGCTAAAATAAATCCGGGCAGTAAAATTATGCTCGTTCCTTTAGTCAAATAAGCCAACCCTGCAAATACACCGGCATAAATCCAATTGGTATTCTTGTCAAATCCTCTTTGAATAAAAAATATTGTCAAAAAGCTGAAAAGCATCAGGAGTGATTCACACGCTACCAGAGTTGTCCATTGCATGAAAATAACATTGAACAAGAGTGCAGCGGCTAACAATTGCTGCATTTATGTTTCCGGACATCTTCTTACTGCAGAAATAGACTACAATGAGAAAAATAAGCCCAATTGAAAGGTTGATCAATTTGGCAGTAATAAAAAATGAAATGTCGGTGGAAGCAAAAGGAACCAGTAATAAAATGAATAGAGGATGCTGGTTGGCTTGCCTATAATTTCCGGAAAAGCACAGATTCAAAAAATTAGATAGCCCCCCGCTGTTTTTAATAAAATTTGCCTCGCCTAAGTAGGCAGTTGTATCCCAAGCTTCGGGGTTTAATGCACTGTTTATTCCATGAATACCAAGCAGAATAAAATTCGCAAAGAGAAAAATAACAATGAGAAGACTTAGGATCTTATTCGGCGAGCTATATCTATCTTGCATCGATTTAAAATTCGATAATTAGTTTTTCATCTTATGAATTTATCTTCCATAATTCATAAGCGGGGTTGAGACTTAAAGGACATATTTGTTTATCTACCAGCCGCCTTTAATGACATCACAAATATGATGAATATCTTCGACACTAACTTTCGTATGTAAAGGTAATACTAAATATTTATCTTCAACCAAATCCATATTGGGAAGATCATTTCTTCTGCCGCCAAAAATTGAATACCTATCATTTCTATAATGAACTTGCGCAGACTCAATATTATTATCATGTAATTTTTTGACTAAATCGACTCTTTTCTCCACTAGAACAGTGCACAGCCAGGCTGCATGGGTTCTGTCTTTTAGGTCTGTACCAATCACTTTTATTCCTGGTACATTTTTCAATCCTTTAACATATTCCTGAAATAGCTTTTGGCGATGATTAATGATTTGATCAAATTCATTTAGGGATGTAATACCTAAACAAGCTGCTAAGTCAGTCATTTGATATTTGTATCCAACCTCAACTATATCATTTTCCCAAATACCACCTTGTTTAGCAGCTCGATCTATCCCAAACCAGCGTAATCTTTTTGATTTTTCTAATAAAGAAGAATCTTTAAAAGTCAATAAACCGCCATCACCGGTTGTTATATGTTTAATTGCTTGAAAAGAAAACATTGTGAAATCCGAAACCGCTCCGATTGGAATTCCATTATAAGTTGCCCCAAGTCCATGTGCCGCATCTTCAATAACGGGAATGCCGTATTTCCCTGCAATCTCGTGGAGTTCATTCATGTCACACGGGAGTCCTCCATAATGTACACAGACTATGGCTTTTGTTTTCTCATTTACAAGTTTTTTAACATGCTTAACGTCAATATTTAGAGTATCAACCTGTACATCGGCAAATTTTATTTTAGCGCCCATATAAAGGAAGGGAATATTTGTTGCAGTGCATGTGAACACAGGAACAACTACTTCATCGTCTTTTTTGATATCAGCCAGCAAATATGCAAGATGCAAGGCATCAGTTCCTGAACCAACTGCGATTACGGGATAACCTTTCGTAAACCGCTGCTGAAACATTTTTTCAAATTTTTCTACTTTAGGTCCTTGTCCAATCCATCTGGTTGAGAGAGTATCCTCAACTTCTTTTAACGCTGCCTTGGAAATATGCGGATGGAAAAGAACAATATTTCCTCGTTTTGTTTCCATCAATGGAAATTCATTTTGAGGAGTATTTTTATCTACTGAGTTGGTTTTCATCTTTTCATTCCTGGTGATTCTTAATAAATATTGGCTCAAAATTGATGCCTATAACTTTATTTATATTGTTCAAATTCTCAAATAATTTTATTAAAAATTAAGCAAATTTTACTTATTTATCTTTGCGGCAGACGCAATGTACCGTCACCTATTAAAACTGCTTTATATGTACTATTTCCTTTGAGAATTATCTCCAACTCGTTGGGAAAATATTTTATTTTAATTTCATCTTCAGAATTGACAACCAGATCGCTGAGTGCATCCTTCCATGCATCTCCAATGGTTTTGCCAACCGCTAAACTTTCGTAAAGTTGGGAATTACCCACCGCACCACTATGCTGAGTTCCGGCAACTACAGATAACCCTGAGCCGCTAAATACATAAACACCAGCAAGGTAATTAGGTGAATTATGGCGTCCAACCTCGGAAGCAAGGAGATGATAAAACAAAACTTTGGGTTTAATAGAATCTATTTTCTTGTAATTAATTCCGCCCTTATCATTTAAATTGTCAACAAACCTCACAATATTTTTTCTAAGCTCAGGTGTGTCCCACCATTCGGGTTTAATATTGTCTCTATAATTATCAAAGTGATGAATTCCTGCACCGGAAAAAGCATTTATGATTCCCCATTCATAACCACTTTTTGAAGCAAGGAATTTTACGAGCGAATCATCTAAATTTTGTTTAAACTGTACAATATCTATGTCAGAATAAATTTTATCCGGTCTGGCACCCCATTCTGATTTTAGGACATTAACTCCTGCGGATACTATGAATGCTCGTTGTGGGGGAAGATTAAGCCTGCCAGTCCGGTAATTATGATTTCTCTCAAAATAATTTTTAATGAGTGCGACCTCATCGCCTAATTCCGAAAGTTTATCTGCTCGTATACGGCTAACCCAAATTTCGGGAGTCCGTTTGTCTGAAAAACCAAATCCCTTTCTTAATTTATTCCAAAATTCAAATTTAGTTTCTGCATGTTTATCAAAAACTCCATTGTTATCAGTGTCTTCCCAAACTCCATCCAAATCCATATAATAAAAATCAGCTAAATAGTCATGCCAATATGGATCTCCCTGGTATTCTGGTTTGTTAAATAGTATTGTTGGAATATTCCCGATTAGCACCGCACCATTTAAATTTTGATTTTGGGCATAGTTCATTTGTAAATATTTTCTAATCTCTTCAGGTGGTGTTGATGAAGTAAAATTACTTTTGATTGTTACGTTATATCCTTCAGTCTGTAAATCAGTTTTATATTGCTTTAAAGTTGAATCCAATAACGAAGCTAACCTTTTCTCAACAATTAAAATGATTTGCTCATCGGACTGCTCAATCAAACTGTTATTATTTATAATTCGCAGCGGATGGCCGGGCAGATTTATCAAATCCCAACTGCCCTTTTGGTAGCTAAAAAGTAAAGTGTTTGGATCATCAAGTGTAAGTGAATCAGTCAAATCAACCCGGATAATAGCTTTATTCAACTTATCATCGTTCAAGAGAACAGTTAATATAGCGTTATTAACTTCTACTGATTTTCCCTCATCGGGTAAGGGACTAAGAAGTGCATGAAAAGGAAGTCCCTTATGCAATACACGAATCTGAACATCCAGCGGTGATAACTGACTTGGAATAAGTGAGTAATTCTGTGGACTGGAAAGCTCCATAGTAAAACTTTTGTTATCAATCCAATTTATTTCCAGTCTATCGTTCTTTAAAATCTTTTGAGAATAATAGAAAATTATATTTCAGGCTTTTCCAATCATTATTAATTGTACTCAGAATATCGCTCAAGTATGCATCTACAAAGACACAACCTTTAGAACTTATGGGAGTTAATGGATAAGTTAAAAAGACTAATCTGCCGGAATCCGGAATGAAAGGTTTATAACGGTGCACATCATTAACAAACTTGGTTATCACATTTCCGCTGTCACGAAGTGTTTTATTATGCTTTACTATAAGAAATGAGTTTAATCCAAGTATAATAAGCAATAATGTAACAGCAGAATACTTTATATACGGAGCCAGGTTACCCTTTCGTTCCATTAGCTTATAAACCAATATGGAAACAACAATACAAATACCGACAGCAGGCAAGTAAAGATACCTTTGATTAAAATACCAGGGAGAAATAAGAATATTATGAGCCGGTGCCAATGTTATGAATACCCATAGAAAACCGAATAAAAGGTTATTTTGCTTTTTCCTAAGCAGCATATAGAAGATGAGCCCAACTAAAAACAAAGTCACTGAAGCAAGCGCATAAAAGATAAAAGCATTATTTACTTGCAGTTTCAGGATAGTTTCATAGTATTCCTTACCAACTGGCCAGAATATTGCAGCCAATCCTAAATTATCTCTTAGGAAAGCGTCACCAAAATTAAAATTAAAATTTACCGCTCCCCCAGATTCTGATTGATATAATCCCCCAAATCCTCCCAATACAAAAAATCGAACAACAAAGTAGAAAAGTAGTACAATGAAATATGGCAGAGAATACCATAAAGATAAGAGATAAAATTTTTGTTTTAAGAATTTGAATAATGTGAGAACTACTAACCCAATAATAATGATTGCCGCACCAGCATTTTTAAGAGCAAATAAATAAAATTGGATCTTTTGAATTGTATCAGGATGAAGGTTTTTATCCGCACTCAACAGCGATGCAAAAATATTTGGTGTTAAAAAGAATCCTAAAACAATGATCAGTATGCCCCATCCTATTGCAATCCACAATAACCTAACGAACATTTTGGGGTTGATATCTCTTTCTACCTTATTTTTATCTGTAAGTAACCAAGAATAAAGGATAGTAATTAAGGGAAGAGTGACTGCCATCTCTTTGGATAGCAGAGAAAGGTAAAATGCCGCAAGCGAAAATATGTAGATTACTAACGAACCACTCGAAAGATATTTTATAAATAGGAATATTGAAATCAGATAAAACAATGTTACAAATAGATCAACGCGTCCGGAAATCCAGGAAACCGGTGACAAAGAATAGCTATGTATGATAAAAACCGAAAATAAAGATGCAGCAATCAGACCTATTGTTCGCTTGGATGTAAGTGTCAATACCAAAAAATAAAAAAGAATTACGTTAAATATATGCACCACTAAATTTGTAAAGTGCCGACCTATTGGGTTATTAAGACCATAGATCAAGGAATCAAACTGATGAGAAAGTACTTCAATTGGTCTATAATTGCCCCCTTCATTATAGCCATAGGTGTTTGTTGTTAAAACCTTCTTAATATTAAAACCGGACGAACGATGAATAAGTTGGTTATAGTCGTCTACTTCGAGAAAATTTATAAATAGACTATTTAAAAAAACAATAATGCATAAAACCACTAATACCATGATGTTTATGATATTTTGATGATTATCGTATAAGTGTGATATTCTTTTTGACATACTCTTCATTTAATAATTTATAAAAATTTCCTGAAAAAACTTTCTCTCGTGAAAGGCG
>CAVOPZ010000026.1:0-283680 GCA_963698205.1 uncultured Ignavibacteriaceae bacterium
CTCCACAAAAATTTGGTTAAAAACTCAAGCAGTAAAAAACGTATAAACTGCATTGCAAATATACAATTCAGTATTTACAGTTAACATTATCTTCGTGATTTTTACACTCAGAAAGTTTTGGGGTTTTATTTGTATTGATGGAACCGGAAAGTAAAAAAATCCGGTTCATCCAAAGATTAAATCATCAGGATAGAATTATAAGTGAGTAAATTTTCTTATCTAAAATTGCTTAAGATTTCAAAATACCGCCATAGGATTTTCAAAACTTTGGGCACTCCCTAATTTACTTCGTGCCCATTAATCCATTCTGAAGACTCAAACTATCCTGCTATCATCGTAAGTGATTTTTTTTGAAAATTAATATCTTCTATTAGTTAAGCTCTCCTTTTTCAGCAGCATCTTTAAGTTCTTCATTTGCAAAAATAGCAATTTCAACTCTTCTGTTAAGGTGCTTTCCTTCATCTGTATCATTTGATGCAACTGGTTCATTCTCACCTAATCCAATAATTGAAAGTCTTGAGGAATTAATCCCCTGCATCATTGTATAATCTGAAACAGACTTGGCCCTTTTATCGGACAATGTTTGATTATATTCTTCCTTACCATCAGAATCAGTATGCCCTGTTACAAGAATGTTTGTATCAGGATATTTGTTAAGAATTACGGCAAGTTTATTGATATTTGTTTTAGCTTGAGGTTCAAGAGTTGAAGAATTAGTTGCAAATAAAATTCCAGAATCGAAAGTAATTTTTATACCTTCACCGACTCTTTCTATTTTTGCACCTTCAATATCTTTCTGCATTTCTTCAGCTTGTTTGTCCATATAGTTTCCGATCAAAACGCCGGCAGTACCACCAACAGCGGCACCAATTATTGCACCCAAGACGGTATTACCTAATTGATCACCAATAACGCCGCCTACCACACCACCTCCAACACCACCAATAACTCCGCCTTTAACAGCATTGCTTGTACCGCAACTATAAATAAAAACAGATACGGCTATAGTTGAAACAAACATTATGTTTTTTATTATTTTCATTTTAACATCCTTTTTTAATAATCTAGAACAAATATTTTTTTTAATCAAAGAAATATCTTATTCCCAATCCGGCGTCAATTCCAAACCCGGTAGAGGGTGTAATCTGTAAAACCGGCACTAATTCAATAAATACATCAATCGGAGTTGCGTGTGGAAACCAGGCTATACCAAATACACCTCTTACACCGAAAGATCCATCATAACCACCACCAGTATTGAACCTGCCACCGATTCCATAATAAAGAGGAAATCTTTCCGTCGAACTTATTGCATTAAATGAGTGCCATAGATAATCCATATGAAAATGAATACGACCGCTATTATCGTAATTGCCTTTGTATTTGAATCGGTCGCCTCCTAAGCCCACTCCAAGACCGAAATCAAAAGCATTTATCTTTGATGTCCAAAGTTTTGCACTCACTCCGGTTGGTTCTCCTAAAATAAGTCCAATTCCAAATCCGTGGTCTTGTGCTGCAATTGGTTTTGATAAGATCGCTATCAATCCAAAAACTATAATGAAAGAAAAAGTCTTTTTCATGAAAATATCTCCTTTTATTCTTCTATTGATTAATTAAAAATTTAAATTAATTATTTATAAAACAGTATTCGTTTTTCAACAAAGTTTTGATCAGAACTGCAATTACTTTTTATGAACCTATTTAAAAGTAGCTGAATATTCAAGGTGATTCAATCAGGCAAAAGGATGAAAAAAGAACTAATCCTATTGGCTGAGAATAACTTTTTTAAGAAATTACAAAGCAAAATAGAGTTCGATTTTCTCCAGAAGTACTTAAATAAAACTTATTAATCAATGATTCTGTTTGGCTATAAATAAAAAGGGTGTCCTGAAAGACACCCTTTGGTTCATTTCAATTAAGAATTACTTGGTTCTTGTGAACTCAATTCTTCTATTTTTCTGTTTGCCTTCTTTTGTCTTGTTATCAGCAATAGGTCTATCTTCGCCATAACCAGCGGTTGTAATCCTGCTAGCATCGATACCTTTACCCACTAACCAAGCTTTAACTGATGCAGCTCTTCCTTCAGAAAGTATTTGATTGTGCTTATTGGATCCATCACTATCACAATGTCCGCTTATTTCAACCAATATATCCGGATAGGTTTGTAAGGTTTTGAGCGCCTTCATTAAGGTAACCTCTGATTCAGGTTTAATCGTAGTTTTGTCTACATCAAACACTATACCTTCAAGAATAATTGGTACACCAATCTTAATAACATCATCACTAGGATCAAGTGGATCTGTACCGCGTTTTACTTCTGTACCGTCATCAATTGTACCGCCGTCGGTATCAATATTCAGAGGATCTGTTTTGTGAGTTTTAACTTCAGCGTAGTCAGTTAAACCATCGCCATCTGTATCAGCTTTTAACGGATCAGTCTTAAATAACTTTGTTGTAACTGGGTTTCCTACAACTTTTATTTCAACGTTTATTCCGTTAACTTCATCACCATCGGTTAAGCCTTCACCGTCAGTATCTGCTTTTAATGGATTGGTCTTGTATTTTAATACTTCGTCCCCATCTTTTAAACTATCGCCATCGGTATCAACCTTTAATGGATCAGTTTTGTACTTGTTAACTTCTTCGCCATCATTTAATCCATCACTATCGGTATCAGCAATAAGCGGATTAGTTTTTGTAACTTTTACTTCTTCAGCATCGCCTAAACCATCACCATCTGTATCAGGTACTAATGGATTAGTTTTATAGGTTAAATACTCTTCACCATCATTTAAGCCGTCGGCATCAGTATCCGGATTATTAGGATCTGTTCCGATTTGCTTTTCTAAACATTTACCAAGCCCATCATTATCTTTATCAGAATTACAGTTTTCAGCGGTAAAGCTTAAACCTAAAGAAGCATTAAAGTATGAATCCCAGGAATCTGATTCAATAGGTTTGTAACCATCTAAATAATAAGTGGAAGAGAGAGTTCCGCCTACTCCAAAATCTAAAATTACTCTTTCAGAAAGAGCAATTTCTATACCCATACCAATAGGAAGGATTGCAACCCAGCCATCTTCTTCAATGGGAGCCCCAACAACGCCTGGTTTGGTATTAAGAGTAAAATTCATAATTCCACCACCAATGTAGGCGTAAGGATTCCATCCTTTAGAATCAAAAGGACTTATTTGGAATCTTAGTGAAATTGGGATGATTGTAGTTTCATATTCTCCAAAATTAATATTTGGGTCACTAAAATATGCAAGACCGGCATATTTTCCATAACCAGCGTTTAATGACAATTCTAATGCATTGTTTAATTCAACAGCAAAAAATCCTTCCGCAAGCCAGGAAAATTTGAACCAATCGAAAGAAAAATCATCATTTCCACTGAATCCTAAATTTGCAAACGCATTTTCTGGAAACAATACATTTCCGCGAAAACCGAATTTGGTTCCCCAATCTTTAAATTGTGCATGGTTAGGTTGGCTCATTGCAACCAAACCGAGCAATGCGAGCAAGTAAATTAGTTTTTTCATTTTATTCCTTAATCTGTTAATAAAATAGTGTACAGGATGTTACTTTTTAATAAAGTGCTTATTTCAAAATATTTTTTGCATTTGACAGTAGGGATCGTTTGAGAAATTACTTCTTTATTCAAACACCTTACAAACTATTAGTAGGCTTAATGCAAATCAATCGGGCAAAAGGATGAAAAAAGGATTAGTTCTAATGGTTTAGAATTACCTGTTTTTCCTAATAAGTTGTAAATCAACTTATTTATAAACAATAGAAACTCTTAATAAAATCCATTTGATATTTTTTTGAAATGAAATCCGTAAATCGCAAACAATATTGCTAACGAAAACAACTGCGGCTTCCGGAATAAGGTCCAAATAAACAATTTCCAATAATAAATTCTTTCCTCACCGATAACTCCTAATTTCATTATTGACCTAAACAGTGCAAGAATGTAGTTCGGATTAAGATGGAAAACTTTCTTCTTTTTTGGTTCGAAATCTTTCAAGAACTGCATTACACGTTCATAAAAATACTTAGGTGAGTAAATTGTTTTTAAAATAGATTTATATCCATTAAGAAGTTTTTCGGAATCCATCTTAGGAATAAAATTAATTGTAAAGTCGGTATTGTTTCCGGTAAAATCTTTGATCATTCTGCCTTCGTTTTGCAATCTTTTTTCAAGGTTTGTTCCTTTTGGTGCATTAAGCAACCCCACCATTGCAGTTACGATGCCGCTTTGTTGAATAAAATTTGTTAGCTCTTCAAATATCTTTGGATGGTCATTATCAAATCCAACAATAAAACCCCCCTGAACTTCCAAACCTGCGTTCTGTATTTTCTTAACGCTTGCAATCAAATCACGGTTTGTATTCTGAGGTTTATGACATTCAATCAAACTCTCTTCATTGGGCGATTCGATGCCAATAAATACAGCTTCAAAACCTGCTTTAGCCATTTGATGCATGAGTGTATCATCATCTGCAAGATTGATTGATGCTTCGGTATTAAGATAAAACGGATTTTTCCTTTTATCCATCCACTCAGTAATTGCCGGAAGTATTTCCTTTTTCAATTTTACTTTATTGCCGATGAAATTATCATCAACAAAAAAAACGGGTCCACGCCAGCCGGTAAAATATAATACATCCAATTCAGCGATCACCTGGTTTTTTGTTTTTGTACGGGGCTTTCGACCATAAAGTACGGTAATGTCACAGAAGTCACAGTCGAAAGGGCATCCACGAGAATACTGAAGATTCATCGAGGTATAATCATTCATCGAAATTAAATCCCAAAGAGGTAATGGTGTAGTCGAAATATCTGCCCAATATTCAGAAGTGTATTTGTGTTTTGCCATTCCCTCATTCAAATCCTTTAAGAAGTGCGGAAGTGTAATTTCGGCTTCATTTAAAATTAAATGATCAATTTTTTCATAAAGCTCCGGACTGCTAGTAAATAAAGGTCCGCCGGCTACAATTTTTGCATTCAACTTTTTACATCTTTGTATTACATCGTCGGCGGATTCACTTTGTATTGACATCGCACTGATAAAAACAAAATCTGCCCAAAGAATATCATCGTCTGTCAACTGATTAGCATTCATATCGATTAGTTTTTTTGTCCAATCTTTGGGCAGCATTGAGGCAATTGTCAATAGTCCTAATGGGGGGAAACTTGCTTTCTTTGACACAAACTTTAAAGCATGTTTAAAGCTCCAGAATGTATCGGGATACATTGGGTAAACCATTAGAATATTCATTTTACAGTCCTTATACCAGATAAACTTTAATTCAGAGATTTATAGATTTTTATCCGATCATAGTATCAATTATTAGCAACTAAAATCCTATCGATCATAAGGATGAAAAAGGAATTAGATCTTTTGTGTGGATCTGTAATATTTTTTCACAACCTTTGTTACTTCTAATGCTAATAGGGGAATTGTCCCTAGTGCTATCAGTATAACAACATCACTAAATGGCATATATGTGGTTTTAAGAAAAGCACCTAATACATTACTGTGTTGACTTAAAATCTGGAGTCCAAAAGATATGGCAACGACTATAACTAAATTGATGTTCGTGAAAAGAGAGATTTGCCAAACAAATTTGGTTTCACTTCTTGCACCAAACGATCGCAAGAGTTCTGAAAAAACTAAAACAGCAAAAGCATAAGTACGAGCAGTTTGCGTTGATTGATTTTGTAAAACATAAAAATATACAGCAAACGCAACTCCCGCTGTAAGAAACCCAGTAAAGAACATTGTTCGGAAAAAGCCCGCATCAGTTATTTTTTCTGAGCGTTTTCTTGGTGTTCGTTTCATTACGTCAGAATCAATTTTATCTGTAGCCAAACATAAAGCAGGCAATCCATCAGTAACTAAGTTAATCCATAGTAAATGAATAGGGAGCAATGGCGCAGGAAGTCCTATGATAACACAGAAAGTCATTAGCAGTAATTCCCCAGTATTACCTGCAAGCAGATATTGCAGTGTTTTACGTATGTTATAATAGATTCCTCGTCCTTCTTCAACAGCTGCAACAATAGTTGCAAAGTTATCATCAGTGATAATCATATCAGATGCTTGTTTGGTAACTTCTGTACCTGTTTTTCCCATTGCGATTCCAATATCTGCACCTTTGATAGCAGGAGCATCATTTACTCCGTCACCGGTCATTGCAACTACTGCATCATTCTGCTTCCATGCACGAATGATGCGAAGTTTATGTTCTGCAGTAACACGCGCATAAACAGAAATATTGGAAACTTCTTTGCTAAGTTCTGTATCAGACATTTTTTCCAATTCAACACCGGAAACCGCTTTATCAACTTTAGAAGTGATACCGATTTCTAATGCTATTGCTGCAGCAGTATCCGGATGATCCCCGGTAATCATAACAACGCGAATGCCGGCATCAGTACATTTTTTGATAGCATCTTTTGCTTCACTGCGCGGTGGATCATACATTCCTGTAAGACCAATAAATACAAGATCTCTTTCAACTTCATCAACTGCCAGATCTTTAACAGAAGAATTTTCTAAATTACGATACGCTGAACCAAGCACTCGTAGCGCTTGTTTTGCCATCGTTCGTTGTTTCAGCCAAAATGTTAACTCTATCTTGATCAGTTAATTCGCGAATACCTTCACTTGTATAAAGACGTGTACAAAGTTGCAGCAGTATACCTGGTGCACCATTGGTAAAGACACGATATTTTCCATCGTTCATTTTGCGTACTACTGTACTTCGTTTGCGATCCGAATCGAAAGGAAATTCATATTGCTTCGGCATTTCTTTGTTGATATGTTCTTGATTACCACCTGCTTTGATACCCGCACTAAGCATTGCGCCCTCTGTCGGATCACCAATTACTTTCCAAATTCCATCTTCATTTTTCAGATTTGCATTGTTACATCCAATCAGATTTGTTGCTAGTTCTAGTAAGGGTTTAGCATGAATTGATTCTGTTTTACTCCCATCAAAAAGTATTTTACCTTCTGGTCCATATCCTTCGCCGGTTACTGAATATATTTTCCCGGAAACATAAAGTGCTCTTACTGTCATTTCACCAACAGTTAAAGTTCCTGTTTTATCTGTGCAGATTACAGTTGTTGAGCCAAGTGTTTCAACAGCAGGAAGCTTCCTCACAAGAGCATTGCGACGAGACATTCGTAAAACTCCAAGACCGAGTGCAACAGTTACAACTGCCGGAAGCCCCTCCGGTATTGCTGCTACAGCAAGACTTACTGAAGTCATAAACAATTCTAACATTTCTTTCCCACGGAGCCATCCCAATCCGAACAAGACAATAACAATTCCCAGTGTTGCCCAAATAAGAACGTGCCCAAAGGATTCAAGTTTTTTCTCTAATGGAGTTCGTTCTTCACTGCCGGCTTCTTCTATCAGTCCTGCGATGCGTCCGAGTTCTGTATTCATTGCAGTTGCAAAAACAACTGCTTGTGCAGTACCTGTTGCAACACTTGTTCCCATAAAAATAATATTTTCTCTGTCGGCAAGTGGAATATTGTTCTGATCTAAAGTTGCATGCTGCTTTATCACTGACACTGATTCACCCGTTAACGCAGACTCAATACACTTGAACGATGCTGCACTTAACAATCGTGCATCTGCTGCTACAAGATCGCCGGCTTCTAAAAAAAGTATGTCACCCACAACAATATCGGTTGCGGAAATTGAAATAACCTGTCCATCTCGTTTAACTTTTGCTTGAGGTGCGGTCATTTTCTTAAGTGCTTCAATAGATCTTTCAGCAGAGTATTCTTGATAGAATCCAATAATCGCGTTAAGAATAACTATGGAAAGGATTGCAATCGCATCGATAGTTTCACCAAGTGCGCCAGAAATTATTCCAGCAACGATAAGTATCCAGATTATTAGACTTTTAAACTGGCTGAAAAAAATATGCAGCGCATTATTTTTTTTCAACTCTTTTAATTCGTTCAAACCATCAGCGGCTAATCGCTTTGCAGCTTCCTGTGAAGATAATCCATCCGCTGAAGAACCCAGTCGTTTTAATGTTTCTTCAGCAGATACATTATACCATAGTTTGATTTTATTTTGTTCATTAATTTTTTCAGTTCTGTTCAAGACTTTACTTCTTCTTTATCTTTAATTGAAAGTGCATCAATTATCAATTCATTTTTACAGATTAAATTTGCGCGATATAAATTCTATTAATTTTTAATTTCTACCCCAAGATAAATTTGCCCTAAGCATCCATGATTTTTTTTCATGTTGCTCCATTATTCCAGACATAAAACCCGCTGTACCAAGATCTTAATAAGTAAATAGTTAAATAATTACAGCCTAACCTGAGGGTTGAAGATTCTGTTTATCCTTTATTTAAATTAAGTGCGGTAACTTCTTCAGATATCAAATCTAGTTAGTAAGAATAACCTTTAATGCTATTTCTTTAGCTGCATTTTCAAGTGTATCATATGCTTTCATGATATCACTAAGTGTAAAGTGATGCCTAATAAAGAGGGGTATATAAGCTTATAGCTTTTATTTTATGTACTCATTATTTACAAGTATAACCGCCATCAATAACTAATTCACTTCCAGTAACAAATTTTGATTCATCAGATACAAGGTAAAGTATACCATAAGCAATATCTATTGATTCGCCAACATGTCCAATCGGATGCAGGCTATCAAGATGTTTTCTGAATCCAGGATTTTGTTTACCTAGTTCTTCAACTAAGGGTGTCCAAATAAAACCCGGATGTACAGAGTTCACTCTTATATTATCCTTTGCATAAATTAACGCATCATTTTTTGACATTAAACGAATTGCACCTTTTGAAGCATGATAAGGAGGTATATCTCCAGCTCCAACTAACCCATAAATTGAAGAAAGGTTTACAATACTTCCGTTGCCTGATTTTTGCATGTATGGAATTGCGTGTTTAGTGCAGAAGAAAACTCCTTTTACATTCACATTCATAACTGTATCCCATTCTTTTTCAGTTATTTCGTGAGTTGGCTTGTCAACGCCTGCAATTCCTGCATTATTTACCATCGCGTTAAGTTTTCCAAATTCTTTGACTACTTCGGCATAAACTTTTTCAACCTCTTTTTCATCTGTTACATCAAGATGCCAGAATTTTGCTACTCCACCTGACAGATTAATTTCTTTAATTAATTCTTGACCTTCTTTAACAAGAACATCAGTTACGGCAACTTTCGCACCTTCTTTTGCTAATAAAAGACATGTTTCGCGTCCGATTCCTAATGCCCCACCTGTTACGATGACAACTTTATTTTCTGCTCTTTTCATGATATTTTTTTTTAATTTAGAATGCACAGAGTTCATTTATTTAACTTTAAAATGCTTTTATGTTTACAGCTTTATAAATTATGCAAGCGATGATACGTAATCAGTGCCCTATTATTCACAGCTAATACTGAAATGCACGATTCCTCTTCTACAAATTCTAACAATCCTTTATTGTCGAGTATTAATTGCTCCATTACTTCAGATATATCACCTTTTGAAATATGAACATCAACTTCACAAATAGTAGTTTTTGTTATCCTGATTGTTACATCATTTGGATTTTTAAATAGTGGAATTAAACTTTCTTCAAATTTATTATGAGAAGTGTTCAAAGTTATCAATGCTTTCATTATTTGCTTTCGTTTTAAGAACAATGTTGGTTAAGCCAATTAAGCATTTCTTTAATGCTAGCTGTTGCAAGTGCAATGCTGGTATCAGCTGCCCCATAGTAAATATTTAAAGTATCACCATCCGGAGCTATAGTATACCCGCAAGGAAATACAACATTTCCAACATCCCCAGATTGTTCGTAAGATTCTTCAGGGGCAAAGATCCATTCATTACTTCGTTTTAATAATACTTCAGGTTTATTTAAATCAAAAAGTGCTAGACCTATTCTATAGAGACAACCGCTGCATGATTGTCTAACTCCATGATAAATTACCAGCCATCCATCAGAAGTTTTAATTGGTGGTGGAGATAACCCTATCTTATTTGCATCCCACCATGCACCTTTTCGAGCATCCATCATCAATACATGTTTACCCCAATTTTTTAGATCGGGTGAAAACGAAATCCACATGTGGGCTCTTGGCGCACTAACAGGCCTATGTACCATCGCCCAGTTTCCATCTATTCTAAAAGGTAACAGTGCAGCGTCTTTATCCTCAGGCGGCATTATTACACCATATCGTTCAAAACTTTTAAAATCTTCGGTAAGTGCTAAAGCAACTCCTGGTCCATCTCTTGTAAAAGCAGTGTAAACAATAGCATACTTTTTTAATTCTTCAACAAAAGTAATTCGAGGATCTTCAATACCCCACAATTCCTCAGGGAAATTTTCAGGATCGGGTAATAAAGTTGGCTGAGAGTCAATCAGCCATCCATCAATTCCATTTTTTGAACGTGCCGCACAGAAATGTGATAGTCCACTTCGATCCTCGACACGACATAAAAGCAATGTTGTACCATCGTGAAGCAATGTAGCGCCTGGGTTGAAGACACTGTTAATAGGATAAGGCCAGTTATCAGCTTTTAGAATAGGATTTAATTTGTTGCGATGAAAAAGTTCGGTGTGTTGATTGTTCATTTTAATATAACTTCCATTGATAAATGTTTTTGTTCAGTTAAGCGCAATTCTAATAGTGATTGAAGAAAAGCTAACGTTGATTCTGCACCTTGATTTTCATTCAATCGATCCGAGTGTAATCCATCTCTGCAGCCTCCCGTAATTGGATCATAAATAGGAAGATTTAAATCATTACGACCAAGAAACCATTCAAATGCTCTGCGTGCTTCCTTATTCCAATATTTATCATCAGTAATTCTATAAGCTTCAAGACAAGCTGAAACCATTGCTTGTGCTTCTACGGGCTGCTGATCAAAACGAGATCTTTCACCTCCAAATTGATAAAATCCATTTGATCCTATTGGCACAAAATGGCCTTCACTTGCACGCTGTAATTCGGCAAGCCATTTAAGAGACTCTAATCCGGCTTCAGTCATTTCTTTGTTAGGAATTGATTCGCCAGAGGCTAATAAAGCATGAGACAGCGCAGCATTACAATATGTAAGATTACTTTCAAACCAGTGCCATACTTCAGTGTGATTATTTTTATACAATGTTAGTAATCTTCCTGCTAATTCATCGCGCACCTGTCCTGCTCTTCTATCGCCTGCAAATTTTTGCGAGTACTCATCTATACCAATAAGAGCAAATGCCCAGGCCCGCGGACTTGTGGTTAAAAGAATTGAAGGTAAAGTTTGTTCAAACAGCCAGGCTGCAATACCATTTTCTGCTGGAATACTGTATCGATTCAAAACGGTTCCTAAAGCCCACAATAATCTTCCATGACTATCATCAGAACCTTTTTCTTCCAGCCAATTATGCTGGTAATCCATAAAATTTCTTAATTGTTTGGTTTGATGATTAAATGCAAAACCTAAGAAAGCAAGATAACGTGATGATAATTTTAAACCTTCACTATTTCCTAATTCATCGAGTAGGGCACTTACCAATAAAGCACGAGCGTTATCATCAGTTGTATAACCGTGGGCATAATTTGGAACAGTAAAAAGAGCGTGTTGAATCATTCCAGTTTCATCAGTCATGTTTTGTAAATGATCTAGTTTTAAAGGTGGAAGTTCTCCCGGATATTTATCAAGAGCTTTTGCAATAAATCCTGGATGTATGTAATGACGACGTTCGATTCGTGCACGTTCAAAACTTTCCATATATCTTTGAGATACTTCTGACCAGATCATTGAACGACCAAACAAATAAGCTCGTTTGCGTATTGCGTGGCGTTCTGATTCATTATCCAGCAAATTAATTACCTGTTCAGCTAAAGCGTTATGATCACGGAATGGAAATAAAACACCGCGTCCATCCGAAAGCATTTCTTGAGCGTACCAGTATGGAGTAGAGATAACAGCTTTGCCGGCTCCTAAAGTATAGGCAAGTGTTCCGGATGTTATTTGTGCTTCATTAAAATAAGGTGTTATGTAAATATCTGCTGCACTTATAAACTCAACAAGTTCTTCAAGACTAACAAAACGATTATAAAATATTATATTACTTTCAACACCTTTTTGCTGAGCTAGCCATTGTAAAGATAAGCGATAAGATTCGCCTTCGTTTTTAATAACATGTGGATGTGTTGCCCCAACAACTATGTAAACAATATCAGGATATTTCTTTACGATATCAGGAAGAGCGGATATAACAGTTTCAATTCCTTTATTTGATGAAAGCAAACCAAAGCTTAATAAAACTATTTTACCTTCAACTCCAAACAAATCTTTATTAAAACTTGGATCAACAAATGGTACATCAGGAATTCCATGCGGAATCAAATCTATTTTTTCTATTGATACATTATAAATATCCTGTAAAAATTCAGCGCCACGTGAACTCATTACAACTAAACGATCTGAAAGTTCAGCAACTTCTTCGAGAACGCGCCGTTGATCAGGATCAGGATTTTTGAGAATTGTGTGTAATGTCGTAACGATTGGCATTCGCAATCTGCGCAGCAATGTTAGAATATGACTGCCAGCTTTTCCACCAAATATTCCATACTCAAACTGCAAACAAACAAGATCAACATTGTTGATGTTTAAAAAATCTGAAGCTCTTAAATAGGAATCAATATCTTTTTCTGTAAGTTCAAATCTAACACGGGATGGATACGCATATCCTGTTGCAGTATCATTTACAGGCATCGCAAAGCAAGTTGTAGAAGGATATTGAACAGCAATAGCTTCGCAAAGATCAGTTGTAAATGTTGCAATTCCGCATTGGCGCGGTGAATAATTTCCAATAAAGGCAACTCGCTTGAGGGTTGATTTTGTATTGTTTTGCTTCAAGATTAAGATCCATTTCTTGTAAATTCAATTATTTGTTATTCTTGCCCTTATTGTGCTTACCCGAATTATTATTTTGATTATTTGACTTTTTGTTGTTGTTATCATGCTTCTGCTGTTTAACCCAGTTGTTATGTTCGGGATGGTTTTTGTTCACAAAATATTTTGAATCCCGGCTATCACGGATTAGCTGCTGATCGTGGCGACCTTTATATGAGTAATATTTCTCTTTGTAGTTTTTATGGTTTCGCCAGGGTTCACGTTCATTCAATACTACCTTATAAGAATTATAGAAATCATAATTACCAAATCGCGATGGTAAATATGAACTGTAAATCCAACGTCCTTTGTTATTATAGTAATAACGATGTAGTGGTACATAGTAGTATACTTCGATATCCGGCAAGTAATAATATTCAACATAATCATAACCGGTGGGGCCCCAAATTGGCTGAGTACCAAGGTTGAAGTTGATACTTACATCTACTTGTGCATTTACATTACCCGACATGAATAATGCTACGATTAATACAAAAAAGTAACGCATAATATTTCTCCCTCTTTTATTCATTTGTTTCCTCTAATTAAATTAGAACATACAACATATCTTTCTAATTGTTGACTATCGAAATACTCCTGGTTATTGTTTTAAGAGTTTCATCAGAATAAGAATAGTTAGCAATTTCCAGCCGTGTATGTAATGCAAGTTTCTCCATAATATTATGGATATGGCTCTTAATGGTATAAGTTGATAAGCGAACTCTCTGAGCGATCTCTTTGTTGCTCAGACCATCACCTAATAGTCCAATTACCTCTCGTTCCCGCTTTGTCATCCGAACTGCGTCATTCATTTTAGTTTTACCTTCTCTTAATGCGTGATCAACTATTTGAGAGAAGAGCGAATTAATTAATAATGGTGGAAGGACAGTTGCTCCTTCATATACTGTTCGTATCGTTCTTAAAAAATCGTTAAGAGATGCATCTTTAAGGATGAATCCGTTGGCACCTGCTTTTACATATTGTAAAATGTCGGCTTGAACTGGTGCAAGATCCATAACTATTACTTTTGTCTGTGGAAAATCTTTCTTTACCATCTCCACAACGTGCAAACTATTTTGACTTCGTAATCCCAAATCTAAAAGAACCACATTTGGCTTTAACTGCTTGATTTTTGCAAGAGTGTTTTTGCCGTCTCCGGAGGAAGCGATTATTAATATATCATTATGGAACTTAAGTATAGAAAGGATTCCCTCACGAAGCAGGCGGTTATCTTCAATTAGTAATAATCTGATTTTTTTCATTGTATCATTTTTATGAATTAAAATATTTCTATCGAAGCATCATGATTACTTTAGTTTCATGTAATTCAAGTTTGCAATCAAATTTTTACAAACCATTGCCAATGAGATAGATGAAGCGGTCAACTTGAATACGTTTTTATTAATTCCCAGAGTCAAGATGCAATTATCTGTTATATAAAATCAGTAGTCAAAAGAATGAAAACGAAACTAAATCTTTTTGATGATTTATTGATTGAGAATTCCTTTATTCAGCTTCTCATTTTTCTTTTCTCTTTTTGCAAGCTTTTTTTCCTGCATAGTTTTCTTCGGTTCTTTCTTTGATCCTTTTTTAGTGTCTTGTCCTTTACTCATGATCCTGCTCCTTTAATTTTATTTGCTATTGATTGCTTTTCTACTTAGCTACTTTTTCCGATTTAAATATTGCCTGTTTGGTGCTTAAAAAATTATAAAGCTTTGCTTAGCGGTCTTATACTTTTTTTACTGAACTTATCTGCTTTTCTGCTTTGTGCCATTTTTCTCTGTTCTTGCGCAAATCTTCCTGTCTTTGCTTTTTCCATCTCGATAACCTTGAGTGTTTCTGCTTCTTCTGCTTTAAATTCAGATTGCAGCACAACAATATTTGCTTCCGTTGCTGCGCGTTTAAGTTCTAGCCCAGATTGTTTCCGCTCAATTTCCTGTTGACGTAATAATTGTTCTTCATGGTTTTTTGCTTCTTGTGATAATCGGGCGGAGCCGGTTAACACACCTTCCGGACCAACATAGACATCAAGCAATTCAATTCCATGCTCTGTAAGTATAAATTCACGGATTTGGTTTGAATGGTCCATTCCGCGTGACTTAAGAATATACAATCCTCTGTTACGTTCACCACCAATTTCAATATCACGTAACAGCAGCCACGTATCTATCAGTGATGATATTGCTATATCTGTAAGTTCCTGATTCTCAGCCCCATTGGTTAGACTTGCAAATAAAGCCGTGATATTTCTCATCTTTAAATAATCTACAATCCTCAGCAGCATTATTTTAACTTCGGTTTGATTTCCTCCCATAATAAATGCATCAATAGGATCAAGAATTACAATTTGCGGGTTGACTTTATCAATCAATTTGATAGTAGTAGATAAATGATGTTCCAAACCATGCAATGTAGGACGTGTTGCGTGGAAGTTAAGCAATCCTTTTTTTACCCAGGGCTCTAAATGAATTCCTATAGAAGACATGTTGCGCATAAATTGGCTTGGAGATTCTTCGAAAGCAAAATACAGAACTCGCTCCCCTCGCTTGCATGCTGCTTCAACAAATTGCGCAGCAAGACTAGTCTTGCCAGTACCTGCAGTTCCTGAAACGAGAACCGTGCTGCCGCGAAAATATCCTTCACCAGAAAGCATTGTATCAAGACGTGGAATACCAGTGGAAATTCTTTCTTTAGAAGAAACGTGTTTCAATCCAAGCGAAGTTACAGGCAGAACAGAAAAGCCATCCTCATCAATTAAGAATGGATATTCATTTGTACCATGTGTTGAACCGCGATATTTAACAATACGTAATCGTCTTATTGATGATTGATCGGTCACACGATGATCCAGCAGAATTACACAATCGGAAACGTATTCTTCCAAACCCTGACGTGTTAACGTAGCATCACCTTTCTCACCGGTAACAATCGTAGTAACTCTTTTCTTTTTCAGCCAGCCGAATAACCTCCGCAGTTCTGTTCGTACCACTGTGGGATTTGGCAGTGCAGTGAAGAGTGATTCAATCGTATCCAAGACAACACGCTTAGCACCAATGCTTTCAATGGCATGATGAATACGAACAAACAAACCTTTCAAATCATATTCACCGCTCTCTTCTATTTCACCCCGTTCAACGTGGATGTGCTCAAGCCAAATCTTTTTGCGTTTGATAAGCCCCGCCAGATCAAATCCCAGAGAAGCAACATTTGCAGTAAGTTCTTTTTCTGTTTCCTCAAAAGAAATAAATACACCCGGTTCATCGTAGAGAGTTGCACCTCGAACGAGAAACTCCATCGCAAAAAGAGTTTTACCACAGCCTGCCCCGCCACACACAAGCGTCGGTCTGCCTTTTGGTAATCCACCTCCAGTGATTTCATCAAATCCTTGAATGCTTGTAGGAGATTTTTTAAGCGTCTTTCGCTGAAATTTTACTTCTTTTTTCTTCATTGTATTTTATCTCCAGATATTCTTAGTGCTTGTTAGGTAATAAACTGTCATTACTGATTTCAATTGATATCAATAACTATCTGTTAAAATGTTATAACCTCTTATAAAAGACTTTAGTGTCTATCCTTAATAACTAAATTAATTTTAGATAATTCTGTAAAGCAAAACAATAGTCCAAAAGGATGAAAAAGGAACTAAATGATTAAATCTTTGAGAAGTGTAAACTTCTTCTAAAGGGATGGAATCCTGAATTCGATTGTAAAATTTTTACGATGGACTGCCCTGAAATAAATAAAGATATATTTTATTTCTACCGGTCAGAGTAAATAAATTGCTTAAGTCAACGTAAATCTTAAAATTTTCCATCTTAATGAATTACTTCAATTAAGGATGTAGAATATGAACATACCTTTACTTTCCGATACGAATCGTATCGAGGCTTCCTATGACTCCGAAGGCACTTAATAGCCAGAGAATCACTACAATAACCACAACCACATTTAAGATTTTTTTAATTGTAGCCTGCATAGGGATATAGCTGTTGATAAGCCACAGCACTACTCCAACAACTACCAAAACAATTACTAACGTTATTAACGACATTGTACTTCTCCTTATTTAATTTGTTTATTCACCGAATCATTTTCTGATCAACTTTTATTTATATACAAATTTATTTTTTACAGATGCTGATAAGTAACTATCTTATTTCCCAAAATCGGTCTGCCATCTCAGACTTATTCCCGTTCCTTCAAAAGAAGAATACAAACCCAATGAAATGTTCTCGTCTTTGATTCGATGAAGTTCCGGGATTAATATGCCAAATAATGCCCCGACTCCAAACCCCACTAATAAATCGGATGGAAAATGTGCGAGTGCTCTAATTCTGAAATATGACAGAATAAGAGGCGGTATTGTAGCTGCACCATAAACAAGATATTTTTCCCACCCTAGTTCAGGATGATAATCACAAAATACTTTTGCAGTAAAGAAAGATGCGGCTGTTGCAGATGCAACATGTCCGCTGTAAAATGAATTCCGGTTGGCACCTCGCGTCCTCACCTCACTTTCAAGAAGCTCATCGTAGTAAACTACAGGGCGTAATCTATTTTGAAAAGTCGGTCCTAAAGGAGTATAGAGGTACGCATTATTTGTAATTATTATAGTTTCACAATACATTAAAAGTACATCCAGCCAGTCTTGCCTTATGTTGTTATCCAGCATTGTGAGAGCCGGAATGAAGGACTATACCTGTAAGTACATTATCTGAAAGATTTACGTAGTAATCCATATTCGAGGGATCTAAGTCTAAAGCCCAACGGTCAATTGCGGTAAAATTATTTCTGTCCAATGCTTGCAATTCTGTACTTGTTATATGCGATTTACTTGATATCCAGGGAACGCCAATCTTTTCCGCCGCTATTCCCACGATCAAGACGCCACCGGTTACCCAATAATTAATATGGTAAGGATGAATTGTTGTATCCGGCACAAGAGACTGCGGATAGATCGGTTTCATGAGGAAGATGACAGCAAATGAAAAAATAATTAAAAGTGTATTTTTTTTAATATTCATATTAGTCTCAATTTTGAAATAGTATTACTCATAATGATTATCTCTTCATAATTAATTAAGAGCTATTCTAAAAGATATCGGGTATATCGAAGACATTTCAATTAAGGATTCATCATTTTCATGCTGATCAACAACCCATGTTGCAATAAAATAGCCGAGCGCACCACCGAAAAGATCATCAGACACCCAGTGTTTATCCTGATAAACCCTGGAGATAAATGTTAGTGCAGCCGGTATGTATGCCAATACTTTTAACCAAACCGGTTTAGCATTTCTTGAGAGAACAGTGGATAGAACAAAAGCAGCTGTAGTGTGCCCACCGGGGATTGAATGATAATCCTGGATTAAAAAAGACGAAAATGGGTGAAATGAAGTTGTTCCTTCTTCCATATATGGACGCGCCCTTCCAATTGCTGTCTTTAATAAAAAAGTTACTGCGCCGGCATAGAGCGAAGCCTGTCCGATCTCATAAGCAATTTTTCTGGTTCCAATGTCATCCGTTATTAACGAATGTAAAGCAAATCCGCTGAAGAGTACTACAGGAGCATATAATTCTCCCCACATTCTACCGAATTCAATTGGAACACTTTTGTAATATTTTTGGCTTTCTGATATAAATAACCCATTTGTATCAAATCTTCCATCTCTTAAAACTGCATCGCGAGCAGGTTGATCGGCAGTTTCCATAACTAAAAATGTTGCCGCACTTATCAAGCCTATTTTAAGCCAATCGCTTCCATCCCATTTAGTTGGCTGCTTGATGAATTCCCAGGTTTCATTTCCGAATTGAGAGAAAGTATATTTAAGCTGCTGTACAGAATCCTGTGCAGTGTGACTTTGTGCAAATAGGGAAGATCCGCATAGCGTTGTCAGAAGTAATGATAAATAAAATTTATGCCGCATTGTGTTTATAAACAACAAAACTAAGGACGAAGATTTTTTTCGCATTGTGAATTAGTCCCTTTATTTAGTAAATGTATGCATTGTCATTTTTTTTCTATTCGCTACAATGGATTAGTTAAGTGGAATTGAAATTGTAAGTGGAAAGCTTGAAGAGATTTCCACCATTGAGATTTTTTATTCTCATGCTGATCTACAACCCAGGTTGCAATAAAATAGCCAAGTGTGGCAGCTAAAAAATTATCAGATGTCCAGTGATGATCTTGATAAATCCGGGCTACAAATGTTAATGCTGCCGGTAAGTAAGCCGCTACTTTTAACCAAACCGGTTCAACATTTCTTGAAAAACAGTTGAAAGTGAAAATGCCCAGCTGGTATGTCCGGCAGGCATCGAAGTAAAATCCCAACCAAGGAATGAAAACGGTTTAAATGAAGTTGCACCTAATTCGTTATATGGTCTGGCTCTACCGAGAGAATGTTTGATTATCTGTGTTACTATCTCGGTATATAGTCCGGCTTGCACAACTTCAAACGCAATTTTTTTTGATGGTGAATTATCATCCAGCCATCCATGTAAAGCAAATCCACTCGCTATAATCACTGTTGGATACCAGTCGCCCCAGATATTTCCGATTTTAATTGGTAAGCTGTTGAAGTATTGCTGGTTATTTAGAACTACATCGCGGATAGGTTCATCGGCAGTTTCTAAAATTAAAAATGTTCCGGCACCAATCAAACCCAATTTTAGCCAATCACTTCCATCCCATTTAGTAGGTTGTTTAAGAAAATCCCAGGTCTCATTTCCGAATTGAGAGAAATTATATTTAAATGCTGTACAGAATCCTGTAATACTGGAATTTTGTGCGAACAAGGAAGATCGCATATGTAATTACTAGGAAGGAGAGATAAATAAATATTTTTTTATGGTTGTGTCCATTTAATTTTTTTAACGATTGTTAAAAATTAAAAAAAGCAATTTATATTTTCTTAAACTTAAACTCTTCAAAAAATAATTGAAGAAAAATTTTCTGTTCTGTTCTAACGGAATGAACACTTGCAAAATCCCGCGGATACCTATCGCTGTAATAAACCAACTGTTCTGCTCCAATACTTAGATTGTCAAAAATTCTGAATGATATACTTGGTTTGATTAATCCTATGTAACTATTTCCCGGAACTCCAACATAGGTACTGAACCACCAGTAATAACCCCAAATGAAATTCCTAGCCCAACCCCCAATACTGAAATTGCTTTCAAGTACTAATCTTCTGCTCCGCCGCCATAATTATAATCCCTAACCTGTGTAGTATCAGGTCCAAATCGATTGCTAAGTGCACCGAAAGGTACTATATCCAACATGAAGAGTAGTGTAAAGATTGCAATCTTGCTCATATCGGCAAGCTTAGAAACTATTCCCGGTCCAAAACCAATAGCACCTAATTCGAAAGTTTTATTGTTAAAAAAGTCCATGTGTTGAAATAATCCGGTTAGCATTTCCAGATTGCCGGTTTGAACATTACTACCATATAAAATTCCATTTCCCGATAATATTGAAATAATTTTTCTACCCACCCCAAAATCAAAGTCTGTCCGGAATTTGAAATAATCAAAAGGTTTTCTTGATCTTTTTTCCAAACGGGTTTCCATAATCGAAATGAAAATTGAAATTAAGCACTATTAGTTGAGTTTTCGTCTGCATACTTTTCCTTCATTAACTCTATGATATCCTGCAGACAATGTTATGTTAAGCGGTTCTTTCTGATATACTTCCTCATTGTTATCTGGTAAGTTTTCCTTGCATTAGTCTGCTAAAAAACCTTGTGGGTGTCATAATTGCAACAGCAATTTCCCGGAAAATCTATCAGCACCCGCTTGTTTGATCATCCAGAATATTTGAGCCCAACCGGTAAAGTATTTCTCCAAGGAAAACTCCGTTAACCGGCGTATTGATTAGATCATTATATGAGGGTAGAGTATTTTCTCCAAAGTACTCCCACTCCAAACTGCCTAAAATGCGAAAGGTACGGATTCAAAAAAAGAATAACCATTTGCACGTGCTGAATTAAAATACATGGACCCTGAAAAGGATGAAAAAAATAATTCATACTAAATCTGTCCAAATCCCATTCCCACCCTGTTTGTAAGTTATGCTTCCAGCTATTAAATCCCACATATCGAAAAATTATGATTAAAAATATACCTGTCTATTAAAAAGACGGAAGTATTTGGCAATGTAACCAGAAGAGCAGCCTCCCACAAAGAAGATTTCTCGTTATACAATGGATTGTCATCCAATAAATTGCCGTACTTACTGTACTTAGTTGAGTCTGGGGATGAGCTATTCATACCGTATGTATATGATGTTTTATTAGGATCAGGAACTAAATTCGAAAAACGGGTTATTCCATCCATTGCCACCTGCGGACTTGCCAATATATTTTTATTAAGTGATATCTTCATTTCAAAAGCAGGTTTAAACTGTGCCTGAATTGAAACTGAAACCAGAATTAAAAAATAGTATAGATTCTTCATTTTCACATCCTTACCTTTTTAAAAAAGCAAATCATTATCAGTTTTTAGATTTTTAATATCGGTAGCTGATAAAAATTTTGTTTAATTGTTTCGAGAATTCCACAATATGATATGAAGTAATTAAGGATTCTTCAATCGGGCAAAAGGATGAAAAAGGAACTACATCTTTTAGATGAGTTTATTTAATGGTTATTATGGATGAAGGCTATTCTCAGATAAAAAATTTTCTGATTGCCACAGCTCTATATTTTGAATTGATTTATTAAAATTTTGTGAATGCGATAATTACTGACTTATTGCTTTTTTATTTCCTTTAATTCAAATTCGATAGTTCCATATCCAAGTAAATCCCTTAGAGTCCCCATAACACCACCGCCCTCAATTATTATTTTTGCTTTTATTAAGCCGATACCTTCAGCATACCATTCGGTGACTGTATTTTTAGAACCGGAAGAACCTTCAACAATAGATTCTATTTTTATTGCTTGATAGCTCCCGGCTTTGGTCAAAACCAATTCCTTATAAAGGGCTTTTCCAGTAACCTTAACTTTATTTGTTTCACCATCAGAATATTCGTTACCTTCCCAATTCCACTTAGTGCCGGGTAATAAGGGGAGAGGAAATCGTAACAATGCTTTTCCATAAGTGAAAGTCTCTTCTTTATTAATAAATAGAAATATTTTAAAGAACTGATAAGTTTCTTTTACATAAATGCCGTCATCTTTAATCATTAAGGTCTGTTTATACTTGAAGTCATCACCTTCACTCAAACTAACAGTGAATTCATTATCCTGATAATATTTTGTATTAGTTTCACCAAATGATGATTCATAAACTAACGTTGCACCATTATTAACGGGGAAATAGGAATTTGCGATTAAATCGATTTTCTCTTTATCTGATTGAGCGTAACCCAATGAAGCAGATAAAAGAATTAGTGGAATGATATATGCAAAATTGTTTTTCATGTTAATTCCGGTTTCCTGAATAAATGCCGTTTTAATTCGCAACTTGGTTAAAAAGTTGTTTGAGTAAAGAACGATAAATCAGATAAACTAATAGATTCTAATCCTGTTTTCCTAATTCTGTTCTTGCTCCTTTCATTACTGAATAATATTATAAAGAAATGTAAGAGGGATCAATCGTGCAAAGGGATGAAAAAGGAACTACATCTATCGGCTAAGATTGGCTGCGAGATTCTTGAGGGAGAAATTAAATTTTGAAACAACAAATAATAATCTTCAAAAAAAGTACGCTTATATATTCATTATTTATCTACAAATTATTCTCGGGGAAATCCCAGAACATCAGCGACACCGCCCCTTAGAGCAAACCACAAATACTGGAAAAAATAATCTGTCGGCTTTCGTGAATATTTTATTTCACCGATTTTTATGGATCCATCTTCATCTGGCAAGTTGGAATTGCGGATAATAAATACTTTACCAAAGAAAGAGAGGATTCGATTGAAAATCCCTTTTTCACTTCCTGTCTTTTTATCGAGAACAGCGATGTTTACATCTTTGTAAACAACGTGCAAGGAACCGCTTGCATACCCCGAATTAACATTGATATTAAACGATGCAGACTGCAGGACTCCGGATTTAATTCGCTGATGTTCACCTGCTTCAATGAATGAATTTAGTACAGTCACATCCATCGTGCTAAGAGAACCGGAATATCGTAATGAAAAATCCTTTGATGCAAGCGGGATTGCCATATCAAGTTTCATTGTTCCGGAATTCATAAAAATTCCCTCACCATGTATAACTGCAGTGTCAGCGTGAGTTGTATCATTAGAAATTCCGCTTATTGAAACATTGACTTTTTTAAATGTAACTTTACCAGGTGTTGCTCCTATTGAAAATCTCTCGCTATAATTTAATCGTCCATTTATGATTTTCAAACTATCTACTTTAACTATTTCTTTCATCGAGGATAGAAGTTCGTTTGGCATCTGCGGGTTAGTCGAGTTAATATCATAGGGCTTATCCATGTTTACAAGAATATCAGCAAATATATCATGTATATCTATACTTCTGGCACTATAAATATTTCCTCGAAGCAATCCGGGGTAATCGAAACCCACTACCTTTATTCTGGGAATATCAAAACGAAATCTGGTTTGCCTGAATTGATTTCTCGCAAAGAATTGTTGATCGTCTACTGAAGAATGATACTTAATTGAATCAATTGTCAGTTCTGAATCAGGTAACGAAATATGAAGCATTCCAAATCGATATTCATCCTGTGACGGATGAAAATTAAGTACAATTTTTTGTGCATCTATTTCCGTGCTTGTAAAACCGTTAGGATTAAAATCACTTTGGAAAAGAATTTTTATCCAGCCAATTCCGCCAACAGAAAATGAACCAATACTGCAAGTCAAAGTTGAGTCGATAGATTTGAGTAATATAGAGTCACATCCAAGACGATTACTCCAGACATTGTAATGCATATCACCAAGTTGCATTGAGTATTCTGGATAAGCCTCTTTAAATGCATTTGTAATTTTGCTTTTTACGATTGTATTAATAAAAGGATCCGGAAAGAGCACTAAGATCAATATGCTAACAAGGAAAACCGCACCTACAATAATGCTTACGGTTTTCACAAATTTTCGTGGTGATATTTTTCTCCAATCAAATTTATCATTTTTAATACGCGGAGTATTCATCATCGTTTTTTCTTTTTTGGAAATGAAGGTATAGGTTCATCAAACTTTTCTGATCCCAGTAACACTGCAATCCATTTTGTGCTTACACTACTTTCAAATGCAAACTTTAGTGTCATCGTCAGCGGTATGGACAAAATTGCTCCAACCAATCCAAGTAAGCCTCCCCAAAAAATTAAAGAAAGAAAAACAACCAGTGTAGAAAGTCCAAGTTTTCTTCCCATTAGACGTGGTTCTATAACATTGCCTTCTATAAAGTTAACTACTAAATATCCTGCTGCAACAAGTACAGCACTTCCAAATCCCAACTGAACAATAGCCAAAATAACTGCAGGAATGGCTGCTATTATTGACCCAATATTTGGAATGTAGTTAAGCAGAAAAGCAAGAAAACCCCACAGTAATGGATAATCAACACCTAAAATGTACAACCATAAAGTTATCAGAATGCCTGAACCTAGACTCATGAAAGTTTTAATAACCATGTAACGTTTCATCTCGTTAGCAAACTTTATAAACTGTGGGAATTTTTGCAGCGGGTCCCCAAGTACAGTTCGCAGTTTTACTGGAAAACTTGAGACTTCAAGCAAAATAAAAGTTACTGTTAGCAGAATTAAAACAAGATCAGATAATACAGAACTCAAACCAGTTAAAAGATCTGCAGTAAGTCTCATAATTGATTCTGGATTAATATATTCCAGGAAGAATACTTCTTTAACTACAATGCCTTTACTTTTTAACAGAACAACAAAATCTAAAACCTGTTCACGTATTCGTGATTGTAATATAGGCAGTTCATCTGAAAAGCTGCCAAATGAAATACCGATCTGTAGACCAATCAAAATTACAACAACCAGCATGCAAGACATAACAATCAAAACTGCAAATCCTGATGGAATATGTTTTTCTTTCAACCAGATTACGGGCGGGGTTCCAAGTAATGCAAGAAAAAAAGAGACTAGGAAAAGCACTACGATAGACTGAGCAAGATTAATTCCCACAATAATTATTACAATAGCTGCAACGCCTATTAATATGCGTACAACCCGCGATGAATTATTTTCTTCGGAATTAAACATTTTGGCTATATTTTTTTTAATCTCAAGTCAGAAACCATTGCTATTGCCGAAATAAAATAAAATATCACAAACCAATTAAGATATTCTTGTGCAAATAAATAACCGAGCAATGCTATTGTAGAAACAACAGATGCTGCTAATACAGTTGGAATACCTGTGAATCCTTTTTGTTTATATGCTGTAAAGTATGCCAATCGTATTGATGCTGCTCCAAGATTTAAGAATCCCGCGATAAGCATTGCAATCCCATCTATACCTAAAAACCAACCAAATACGACTGAGGAAGCAACGGCCATAAAATCTGTAAAACTATCCAGATAAAGACCCAATGCTCCTCCGCCAATTGCTCTTGCTAACTTTCCATCAAAGTAATCTAAGAGGAATTGCGTCAGGATAAGAAAGTACGCAAGTATTAAAAGCCCTTTGAAAGAAAAATAAACTGAAAAGGAAACACACAGAAGACCAAGAAGTGTAAGCGTGTCCGGTAATCGAAGAGTACGAAGTTGATTAAATAACATACCAATATCTCCTTACAAATCATTCAGAATAAAACTTGGTCTTCAAGTATGTACAAAATATTTTAACACTTAATATACGTTCAGAGAGCACGACGTCCTTGAATGACATTTATTAAGATCATTATAACTGCAATTACTAGCAGAACATGAATAACACCACCCATTGTATAGGACGTTAATAACCCTAGAAGCCACAAGACTACTAGAACAACAGCGATTGTGTATAACATAATAATTATCCTTTCTATAAAAATTTTTATGTTTAGATTCTTTGTTAAAGTACAGAGTCAAATAAAGTAATTCAATCGGGCGAAAGGATGAAAAAGGAACTACATCTTTTAGATGAGTAAATCCCTGATGTTATTGGATTTATTGAAGTGAATTGTTGTTCTTGGAAACACCTACACAATGATTATTCGATTCTAATTCTCAAATACTAAAATCCCCAAAGCAACCAACTATCTTTTGCTTTCTCCATAAGTATTTTAAATCCGGCGGATCCTTCTTTTAAGTAAAAGAAAGTAGAATCGATATTTTGCGCCGATGCTTGATCCATAAAAAGTTTACCAATTATTCCTTTGCCTTCTCCAAGATTGGTTGTAATCTTTCCTAAATCATCAGTGATCGTGGCTGTATTTTCAATAACTGCTTTAAATGATGCAAGAATTTCGTCCACCTCTTGTGCATTATCCATAAAAACTTTAAATCCTGCTGAACCCTGTTCTAAATTAATTATTGTAGATTGAATATTTTGTCTCCACGATGAATCCATCATCAGTCTTCCAATTGTGCCTTTTCCTGATTCAATATTGGTTGTAATCTTAGCCAAATCTCCTGTTATAAGAGATGTATTATCAATAGTTGTTTTTAGTGATTTCATAATTTCATCTAATTCCAGGGGTCGGCTTGTTGCTATAACATCATTGTTTTCTATTACTTTCTGTGAACCCGTTCCGGGAATTATAACTAAAACTTTGTTACCCATAAGACCCTCTGACCCGATACTTGCTACTGCATCTTTTTTTATAAACTGTCGCGTGTCTTCATCAATTAATATTTCTACTCTTACTGAAGTATCACTAATTAAGCTAACATTTTCTACAGTCCCGATATTAATTCCCGATAGTCTAACGTTATTACCAATTTGAAGTCCGCCAACATCTTTGAAAACTCCGGTTAAACGGAAAGTGCTTCTAAATAATTGCTGTTTCTCCCCGATAAAATATATTGCTAAAATCAATACTGCGATACCAAGTGAAACAAATATCCCAAGCTTGATTTTATTAGTTGAATTCTTTTTCATTTTAAATACTCCTGCTTAAATGCATTCTGTTTTATTCAAAAAATGATCTTATCCAAGTATCTGCGGATTTTTCCAGTTCGTCAAAAGTTCCTTCTGCAGTACACACCCCATCTTTAATAACTATTATTCGATTAGATGTTAACCTTGTACATTCAATATCGTGAGTGATAATAATGGAAGTAGTATTATGTTTTTTTTGTACTTCCAGGATGAGGTTACTTATTTCTTTTGATGTTATTGGATCCAGCCCGGTTGTAGGTTCATCATAAAGCATTATCTCCGGTTTTAAAATCAATGTTCGTGCTAAACCTAACCTCTTACGCATACCTCCTGAAAGTTCTGAAGGTGTTTTATCAATTGCTTTGTCAAGACCTACATCGTGCAATGCTTCTTTTATAAGTGATTCTAATTCATCTTTTGGAATAGAACTTATTTTTTTTCTAAGTGGAAATTCAAGATTTTCTCTGACTGTCATAGAATCGTATAGTGCACCACTTTGAAATAGGAAACCAATTCTTTTTTGTATTTCAATCAGTTCCTTACTTTTCAGCTCAGCAATATTTTGCCCAAAAATTAAAAGCTTGCCATCATCAATTTCTACTAAGCCAACAATACATTTAATAAGTACAGATTTGCCGGTTCCGGATTGTCCGAGTATTGCAAGGTTTTCACCTTTATTAATAACCAGATTAATATCTCGTAATACGTGGTTATTCCCGAACGATTTCTTAAGATGCTGCATTTCAATTACAACATCACTCTTCTGCTCATTATCAGTTTCAGTTTTAAATGCTATATCGGTTGTATTTTTTTGCATTTTTCTAACTGCTCAATTTAGTTTTGAAGCACACTTGTAATTTGCACTGCTATCATATCAATTATGAAAACCATTAGTGATGATAATACAACGGCTGAGTTTGCGGCTAACCCGACACCCTCGGTACCTTTATTTGAATTATACCCTTTATAACTTCCTATAAGTCCAATTGCAAAACCGAAGAAAAAAGTTTTGACGATAGCCGGCAGCAGATCTTGAAATTCTAGGCTTTGAAATATCTGAGAAAAAAACAAGTAAGAACTCACGGTTCCTTTAATATTAACACCGACAAATGATCCTAATAAACCAACACCGTCAGCAAGAATTACCAGGATCGGAAGCATTAAGGTTGCAGAAACAACTCTTGTAACAACAAGATATTTAAATGGATTAGTGTCTGAGACCTTCATCGCATCTATTTGTTCAGTAACATTCATTGAAGCCAATTCTGCTCCAATTCCTGATCCGACTTTTCCTGCAAAGATCAGCGCAGTTATAACCGGTCCTATTTCACGTATAATCGAAACCGCCACCATCGCAGGCAACAACGATTCGGATCCAAACTTTGCCAAAGTAGGTCTTGATTGAATAGTCAGTACAAGACCAATTATAAAACCAGTGATAGCAACCAGAGGCAGAGACTTGTAACCAATCAGAAAGGATTGCTTCATTACTTCATTAAACTCATACGGCGGTTTAACTGCTTCTTTAAAAAAACGCAAAGTAAAAATTGTAAGCGATGAAACTTCTAGAAAGAATTTTTTAAATACAGAGTCAGAAATAGTCTCTGAAAAGTTTTTCGGGATGATTTCGGTCTCCTGTTTATTATTCAGGGACTGCGGTAAAATTATTTTTTCTGTTTTAGCCATGTATATAAATGTTTAAAATTATCAACGTGAGTTATGATAAATAGAAGCACGCCATTGTTCAATCAGGCAAAGGGATGAAAAAGGAACTACATCTTTTGTGTAGGAAGGTTAAAGAAGGTTATTCACTTATTAATGAAGTATTATCAATTGCATTTTTGAGGGATTCAGAGTAATGAGCATGTTTTGCAATCTGCACGCGAGTATTTAGAGATAATTTTTCAAGAATGTTATGAACATGGCTCTTTACTGTAAATGTCGAAAGATGTAGGTTTTGTGCAATTTCTTTATTGGTACATCCATCTGCAACCAATTCAATCACTTGGCGTTCACGTTTTGTCATTCGAACTGAAGCATCAATTATGGAAGGTTTGGATCCATTAATTGCGTGTTCAACTATCTGCGAAAAAAGTGATCCGGTTAAGTGCGGTGGTAAAACCCGGGCACCCTCATAAACCGATCGAATCGTTTTTAAAAATTCTGCAACGCTTATATCTTTTAACATGAATCCTGAAACACCGGCTTGTACAAATTCAAACACATCTGCCTGTAATGGTATAAGATCCATAACAATTATTTTAGTTTCCTTAAAGTCCTTTTTGACTAATTTTACAACCTGGAGACTGTTTTGACTTCGTAGACCGAGATCTAGAAGTACAATATTTGGTTTTAGCTTATCGAGAAGCACCAAAATGTTTTCGCCATTACCAACAGTAGTGACAACTGTCATATCCGTCTGCTTTTTAAGTAAAGCAGAAATACCTTCACGCAGCAGTCGATTATCTTCGATAAGTATTATTCGAATTTTTTTCATTGATTTTCGTGGTTTTTAAAAATACGATTAAAATATGGCCTAATGAATATTTACTAGTAAAAGATAAAAAATATTACTTATTATTCAAATTTGCGGCATATAAGTATTTTGAAATTTACAAATTGGATTACTTTGGTTCTTTAATGTTCTATGATGATTTTTGAATTGAAACTGAGAACGGATGGGAAATCGGTTATATTAAACCCTTATCTGAAGGCGGTACTGATGAAATAGAAAATCTACAGCCGCCTCATTGTAAAAATAATAGAGCTAAAAGAAATAGTTAACACTAATAACGGTTGAGATTTATTTAGTCGAAACAAAGCGGTAGCCGACACCTGACTCAGTTAAAATCAATTTAGGTTTTGATGGGTCATCTTCAATTTTTTTTCGAAGATTACCAACAAATACTCTGGGATACTGAGACTGCTCAATGTAAGCTGGACCCCAAATTTCCTTCAATATATAACGGTGCGTAAGAACTTTTCCAACATTCTTTGCGAACAAAACTAACAAATCATACTCAGTTGCGGTTAGTTTAATTTCTTGATCATCCTTTTTAACTACACGGGAAACTAAATCAATAATTAATGATCCATCTGAAAAAATATTAGCTTCATTGATTTGCGAGACCCTTCTTAAATTAGCTCTTATACGTGCTAATAGTTCTGAAGTATTAAAAGGTTTCGTTAAATAATCATCAGCACCTATATCTAAACAATTAACAATATCCTCTTCGGAATTTCTTACTGAAAGAATTATTATTGGGACAGAACTCCATTCTCTAATATTTTTAAGTGCCGAAATTCCATCCAAATCAGGCAAACCCAAATCTAAAATAATTAAATGAGGTTTATGAGAAGCTGCGAGGGTAATTCCATCATTACCGTTTTCAGCTTCTATCACTTTGTATGAATCAGACTCTAAAGTAATTCTAAGAATTTTTCTTATCTGCGGTTCATCATCAATAATTAAGATGTGTTGTTTGTTTTCCATAAATCAATCTAAAGTTTAATTGGAATCATAATTCTGAAAGTAGCTCCTTTATCTGCATTATTTTTTACTGATATGTTGCCTCCGTGAGATTCTATAAGTCCTTTTGCAATTGATAAACCAAGACCTGTGCCGCCTGTTTTTGTTCCCGGTACACGATAGAATTTTTCAAAAAGTCTTTCAAATGCTTCTGTTGGTAACCCGGGACCATTATCTATAATCTCAATTGTACAGAATTCAGCTTCTGCTTTAACATAAACTTGAATTACAGAATTCTGTGGTGAATAAATAATCGAGTTATGAATAACATTTATCAAGGCTTGCTCAAGTAAACCAAAATCATATTGAAATATAGGAATATCACCAATGATTTTAATCTCAAGATTATTGGTTTTTAGTTCTTCTTTCATCCTGGCAGCAACGCTATTTAAAACATCCGAAATCTCATTCCATGTGTATTTTAATTTAAGTTTACCTGATTCGAGTCTTGCCATATCTAGTAAATTTTCAACAAGGCGATTCAATCTTCCAACAGCAATCCTGATTTCCTGAATCAATGAAGTATGAATTCGGCTAGAATTTATTTGATCTTCATTTTCCAAAGAACTGGTTGCTGCTATTATACTCGTGATCGGAGTTTTTAACTCGTGGGAAATAGAATTAAAAAGTGTTTTGTAAAGTTTTTCAGATTCCACTGTAACGATTGATTGCTTTGCAATTTGATTTAGATATTCCCGCTCTACAGCGTTTGAGATCTGAGTCATAAAGTTGTTAAAAAATTCTTCCTGGTCAAAAGTAAACTCCTCGTTATTCTCAGTTTTGATTCCTAATACCCCTATGCTGCCGCTTTTGCTTTTTATCGGGTAGTAAGTTGCATCAGCATCAGATAATGTCTCTGTAAACTTACCGGCTTTTCTATTACTTGTAAAACTCCAGTTTGCAATTACCCAATCGTAATCATCAATTATAAACGAACTTGAACTATGTGGTTTTGCATTCAGTTTTTTCATGTTATCAATAAGAAAAAAAACACATTTACAATTAAATACCTTCTCAATGTTTTTTACTGATGTTTCAGCTATATCATTAAAACTGGAAGCTGAGGAAAGTGATTTAGATAGATTATATAATGCAGATGTCCTTTCTTCTTTTTGCTTAAGAAAATTTTGTTGTGTACGAATTTTTGTTGATAAAAATCCCGATACTGAAGCAACTACAAAATAAGTAAAGAACATTAAGACATCAGCAGGTTTTTCTATATGAAAAGTAAAATGTGGGGGTATGAAAAAATAATTCCAGCTAATTGCACTCAAAAATGCTGCAAACAAAACCGGACCCACTCTAAAATTGAAAAGCGGTAAAACAGATATGATCAATAAAAACAGTAATGACACAACTTCATATCCGATACTTTCCTGGAATAAATACAGAACCGTTGCTGCGATAATGATAACAATGGAAACAGAAACATACCTTCCAAAATTTGAATGAGATTTATTAATGAATTCAAGCCAAAAGTTTTTAAGATTTTTTGTTTCCGGTCTATCACCGCCGTAAATATAAATATCCAGATCGCTGCTTTTCTCCATCAATCTGCTTAAATAACTTTTCCCTTTAAATAATTGATATAGATTGGATGTTCTGGATTTACCTAAAAATATTTGCGTTATATTATTTTCTTTTGCAACGCGAACCAAACCATCAACCACATCTACACCCTGAACCGTTATAAGTTCTCCACCGAGCTCTTCGACAAGTTTAAAATTCTGCAAAAGATTATTTTTATTTTTTTCAGATACTTTACTATCTGTTTCGATGTAAACAGCAATCCAGGACGCCTCCATAGAATATGACATTCTTCGAGTCCAGCGGATTAGATTTGCAGAGTGCGGGCTTGGACTAATCGCACACATTAACCGCTGTCCGGATTTCCAAACATCGTAAATATTTTTTTCACTTTTATAATCACGTAATTCTTTATCAACTTTTTCAGCAGTTATTCTCAAAGCCATTTCGCGCAGGGCGGAAAGATTTCCTTTACGGAAAAAATTTTGAATTGCTTGCCTGGAACTTTCCAGAGTGTAAACTTTTCCTTCAGCTAATCTTTGAAGAAGCTCTTCCGGTGTAATATCAACCAGTTCAATTTCATCAGCATGATCTAAAATAGAATCCGGAACAGTTTCCCGAATTGTCGTTCCTGTTATTTGCTTTACAGTATCAGAGCGGCTTTCAATATGCTGCACATTTAATGTTGTATAGACATCAATTCCGTTTTCCAATATCTCCAAAACATCCTGATATCTTTTCGAATGCCGGCTTCCGGGAATATTTGTATGAGCAAGTTCATCAACAAGAATCAGAGCAGGTTTTCTTTTAAGGATAGCATCTATATCCAACTCATTAAAAAAACTTTCTCTGTATTTTATTTGTTTCAATGGAATTTTTTCTAATCCTTTAACTAAGCTTTCCGTTTCCTGTCTGTTGTGAGTTTCAACTATTCCAATCAGAACATCAACACCATCGGCTTTAGCCTTCCGAGCTGTTTGAAGCATAGAATAAGTTTTTCCAACGCCTGCACACATTCCAAAGAAAATTTTTAATCTGCCTTTATTTGTTTTCTCTTCCTTCTTAGTAATGTGATTAAGAATAACATCAGGATTTGGACGGTTCGGTTCTGTTTGATTTGTCATTTTATCAGCTCATCTAATTTTATGTTCAGTTCAAGGACATTTACAACTTCTTCACCTAATATACCAAACTGGCGATTTTCTGTCATTGAATCAATTAGTTTATAAACCAAAATTGATTGTGAAGTATTTAATGTTCTTGCTTTAATAATTCTTTGTACTTGTAAAATCGCTGCTTCTATAGAAATATGCGGGTCAACTCCGCTACCGGATGCAAAAATAATTTCTGAGGGAACTGCAATTGAATCAGCTAAAAAGTTTTTTTCTCTAAATTCTTTTTCTCTGGTACAAATTTGGTTCCGAAGGGCGGCACTTGAAAGTCCTAAATTACTTGCACCTGAGGGTATAGGATTATAATTAATAGCTGATGGTCGTGGTTGAAAGTAGATACTATCAGAAAAATTTTGCCCGATTAAATGAGAACCAACTACCTTTCCATCTTTCATTAACAAAGAACCATTTGCTTGATATGGAAATATTAATTGTCCGACCATTGTAATAAAGAACGGATAGATGATTCCTGTTAACAGCGTCATCAACAGAAATATTTTTAAAGATTGAACAAATATGTTTTTCATTACAGTTCCAAATTGAATTCTTAAAATTATAGTCTGATATTTATCTTAAGCTAATTTTAAAAATGTGATTAGTACATCAATTACCTTTATACTTATAAATGGGACTATCAATCCACCAACTCCATAAACCAGAATATTTCTTTTTAAAATTGTTGCTGCACCTTCAGGGTGGTATGCTACTCCTTTTAATGCAAGTGGTATTAGAGCAATAATTATCAGAGCATTAAATATTACTGCACTTAAAATTGCACTTTGCGGAGAAGCAAGCTGCATAACATTTAAAATCGATAATGGGCCATTAAGCGAATTAGTGGCGAACAACGAAACAGCAATTGCTGGAATGATTGCAAAATATTTAGCTACATCATTTGCTATACTGAAAGTTGTAAGTGCACCCCTGGTCATTAACAATTGTTTTCCAATCTCAACAACTTCAATAAGTTTTGTCGGACTACTGTCTAAATCAATCATATTTCCGGCTTCACGTGCAGCTTGTGTTCCGCTATTCATTGCTATTCCAACATCTGCTTGTGCCAAAGCCGGTGCGTCGTTTGTGCCGTCACCAATCATTCCAACCATTTTACCTTGTGCTTGTTCATCTCGAATTCTGAAGAGTTTATCTTCCGGTTTAGCTTCTGCAATAAATCCATCAACTCCAGCTTCGGCAGCAATAGCTGCTGCTGTAAGTTGATTATCACCAGTAATCATTATACTTTTTATTCCCATTTTTCTTAACTGTTCAAATCGTTCTTTTATTCCGCCTTTAACAACATCTTTAAGCTGAATAACTCCAAGAAGTCTATTGTTTTCAATAACAACAAGTGGTGTTCCTCCGGATAAAGCAATATCAACACCGATCATTTGTGTAATCATATAATCTGATTGCAGAGTAATATTTAGAATGCTTTGTTCAGAAAGATATTTCTGAATTGCATCTAATGAACCCTTTCGGATAATCCTTTCTGGTTGAGCATCAGAAGCAGCTATATTAACTCCGCTCATTTGGGTCTTTGCACTGAATGGGATGAACTTAGCATTAAGCTCGTGGATATGTCTTTCTCTTATTCTAAATTTTTCTTTAGCAAGAATTACAATAGATCGTCCCTCCGGTGTTTCATCCGAAAGCGAAGCTAATTGTGCAGCGTCAGCTAAATACGCTTCGCTAATATCCGGTGCAGGAAGTAACTCAGTTGCAATTCTGTTTCCTAAAGTAATTGTTCCTGTCTTATCAAGAAGTAAAACATCAATATCACCTGCGGCTTCAACAGCTCTTCCGCTCATTGCTATCACATTATGTTTAAGCAATCTGTCCATTCCACTGATTCCGATTGCACTAAGTAATCCACCGATAGTTGTAGGAATCAGACAAACTAATAAAGCAATTAAAACAGGAATAGATACTGTACTTATATCTTGACCAAGTGTAATTTCAAAATAATTAAAAAATGATTTTAAGGATACTACAACAACCAGGAATACAATGGTTAAACCTGAAAGCAGAATTGACAGAGCTATTTCATTTGGAGTCTTTTTTCTTTTTGGCACCTTCTACAAGAGCAATCATTCTGTCAATAAATGTTTCACCGGGATTTGAAGTAATTCTTATAGTAATTTTATCGCTCAGTACTTTTGTTCCACCGGTTACTGCGCTTCTGTCCCCACCGCTTTCACGAATTACCGGTGCAGATTCTCCAGTTATTGCGGCTTCATCAACACTTGCAACTCCATCAATAACTTCTCCATCAGCAGGAATCAAATCGTTTGCTTCGCAAACAACAATATCACCAACTCTTAATTCTAATGCTGTTACTATTGTTTCAGAAGTACCATTTAATTTCCGTGCTTTTGTAGTTGTTCTTGATTTGCGAAGATTTTCACTTTGTGCTTTGCCTCTTCCTTCGGCAACTGCTTCTCCAAAATTTGCAAACAGCACAGTAAACCAAAGCCATATTGCTATCTGAAAATTAAAAGAAACAGATTTATTATTTACAATATCAATAACACATATTATTGAAGTTAATACAGCTCCAATACCAACAATAAACATTACTGGATTTTTAATCAGATACGATGGATTGAGTTTCTTAAAAGAATCCTTCACCGCATTCAACACAATTTCCTTTTCAAAAAGAGGTTTGTTTTTTTTAGTGTTCATAAAACTTTAGCGATTAATATTTTTTACATTTCAAGTTCATAATCAGAAAGTGATTCCTGATTTAATTAAAAATTCCTCCATGATCGGACCTAGGGATAGAACCGGGAAGAATGTTAGTGCGCCAACGATAATAATTACCGACAACAGCAAGAAGCCAAACAAGAAATTATTTGTTGATAGGGTGCCTGTTGTTTCAGGTGTGATATTCTTTTGAACAAGATTGCCTGCAATTGCAAGTATCGGTATAATCACACCAAATCTTCCTAATAACATTGTTATACCAATTAATACATTGTAGAAAATTGTGTTGGCATTTAAACCAGCAAAAGCACTTCCGTTATTATTTGCTCCTGATGTAAAAGCATAAAGAACTTCAGACAAACCATGTGGACCTTTATTTAGTATGCTTGCTAATCCCACTTTTGTTGTCACTCCTAAAGCTGTAAAAAATAAAACCACTACACATGGAATCAGTATTCCAACAATTGCCCATTTGATTTCATATGCTTCAATCTTTTTGCCAAAATATTCTGGTGTTCTCCCCACCATTAATCCAGAGATAAAAACCGTGAGAAGAATAAATAAAATCATACCATATAAACCGGAACCAACACCTCCAAATATTATCTCACCAAGCTGAATATTTAACATTGCGACCATTCCGGAAATAGGAGATAAGCTGCTATGCATAGCATTTACAGAGCCGTTGGAAGCAACTGTTGTAGCCACTGACCAAAGCACACTGTTAAAAACTCCGAACCTTGCTTCTTTTCCTTCCATCAATTGATTTGTATTTAGTATTGAACTGCTTGATACTTCTGACCAGTATGAAACAATTACTCCTGCGCAGAACACAAACATCATTACGCCAAAGATTAACCAGGCGTGCTTTTTATTTGCAAGCATCTTTCCATAAGTAAATACTAGTGAAGATGGAATGAGAAGTATTGAAAGTACTTGTAGAAAATTTGAAAATGGTGTTGAATTTTCAAAAGGGAAAGCGCTGTTCACTCCAAAAAATCCGCCGCCATTTGTTCCGAGCTGCTTTATTGCAATTTGTGATGCAGCCGGACCCAAAGGAATTATCTGTTGACTGCCTTCCAGTGTTTGAGCAGTTTCATACGATGAAAAAGTCTGCACAACTCCCTGACTGATAAGAAGAACAGCTACAACAACAGATAAAGGTATAAGTACGTACAATACAGTGCGAGTTAAATCGACCCAAAGATTTCCGATTGTTTTTCCTTGACGAATTGAAATTCCTTTTACCAAAGCAAGTAAAACTGAAAGTCCAACCGCAGCACTTACAAAGTTTTGTACAGTCAATCCAATCATTTGAACAAAGTAGCTTAAAGTTGTTTCGCCGGAATATGCCTGCCAGTTTGTATTAGTCATAAAACTGACTGCTGTATTGAAGGCAAGAAAAAACTCAACACCGGAAAGTTTTTGTGGATTAAAAGGCAGATACCGCTGCAGTAATTGGATCACTAAAACAAAAACAAAGCTTAAAAAGCTAATAAATAAAACACTCCACATATATTCTTTCCAGCTCATATAATGTTTTTCATCAATTCTTAAAATCTTGTAAATAAATTTTTCCGGCTTTAGTAGAACTGGACTTAAAATATTTTTTTCCCCTGTTAAGGCTTTATAAAACAAACTTCCTAGAAATACTGATAGGGAAGTAAGAACACCAATGAACAATACAAACTGGATAGCGTCAAAAAAGTAATCCATTTTTAACCTCTCCTAAAATTTTTCCGGCTTAATTAGACTATAAACCAGATAAATTAAGACCAATCCTGCAATTACTAACGAAATTATTTCTAACATCTTTTTGCCTTTTAATTTTGCATCAAATTTATTGCAAGGATTATAAAAATGCTGTCAAATGATTGGATAAGAGTGTAAAGATTTTATAAAGATCTGGATTGAGATAATTGGATTTTGATGGTAAGTACTAAATTATTTTATTTATTCCCCCAACCATTTCTTATTAACTTTAGTCTAACAAATAGTTAAAAGTTATAATTAATGACATTAAGCGATAAAGATCTAATTATTAAAACTCAGAATGGAGATGCATTGGCTTTTGAGGAGTTAATATATCGCTATGACAAAATGGTTCTGCGGATGGCTTATAAGTACTCAGGTGATACTGATGATGCAAAAGATATATACCAGGAAGTGTTTATTCGTGTTTATAAAGGATTATCAAATTTTCAGTTTAAAAGTGAGTTTTCAACGTGGTTGTTCAGGATAACTACAAATGTCTGCATCAGTTTTAAAAGAAAGTATAATAGACCAAATCATCTTTCTTTGGATGATGAAAATAATTCAGATTATGCTTCAGCAATTCCGGAAGATAATGAGTTATCGCCGGAGAATTTAACTGTTAATGCTGAGATCGGAAATAAGATTAATAAGGCACTAAGTAAATTATCTTCAAATCAAAAAATGAGTTTTCTTTTAAAACATTATGAAGGATATAAAATCAGAGAGATTGCAGATATGATGAATTGTAAAGAGGGTACGATTAAAAAGTATCTGTTTGAAGCAGTTCGAAAATTGAAAATACAATTAGAAAATAGTTATTAATTCTTTTCAAGATGGTAAAACCAATGAAACATATTGAGTATTTAGAAATGATTCCGGTTTATCTTTATGATGAATTGGATTTGGATAAGAAAAAATTATTTGAGGAACACATAAAATCCTGCAAGGATTGTATGTTCGAACTTGAATCTTATAAAAATCTTTTCACAGAGATATCTAAAGATGCACAATCCAACGTAGATTCAAAATTATTAACGGAAGCGAGACTTGAATTACGTGGTTTATTAAGAGCTCAACGAAATAAAGTTTCTATTCCAAATAAGGTTTTGGATTCCTTTGTGTCTTTAATCTCAAAACCGGCCGCATTAGCTCTTAGTGGATTATCAGTTTTGTTAATCGGAGTTCTCATTGGTTATCTTGTTTTTCAAACACCTGCAGTTAAAAATTTAAAAACTGATACTACACAATCGGATCAAATTAAAATTCAGAATATTAATTTTTTGGATCCCGATCCATCGGATGGACAGGTGGAGTTTACATTTGATGCAATAAAATCAGGTTATATCAAAGGAAATATTAATGATGCTGAGTTGCAGAAAATCCTTACCTACGCTGTACTTAATGAACAGAATCCTGGCACAAGATTAAATTCTATTAATGTTATAAACGCAACTCAAACTCAAGGTTTGGACAATGAAATAAAAGCAACATTGATAACGGTTGCTAAATTTGATGAAAACCCCGGGGTGAGAAGAGAAGCGCTTAAATCTTTAAAAGAAATTCCTGTTGATAATGATATTAAAAGTGCGCTGATTTATGTTTTGCTAAATGATACAAGCTCCGGGTTACGAATTGAGGCAATTAACACTTTAGTCGAGGCTGCAAAAAAAGGATTTAGTTTTAGTCAAAATGATTTATCACTTCTACGAACAAAGATTCAAGTTGATAATAATAATTATGTAAGGTTTCAAGCAAAAAACATTATAAAGGAGTACTAATATGAAAAAGCAAACTATAAAAAGTTTTTTATACACCGGTTTATTTTTTATTCTATTTGGATTTGCAGCATTCACAACAGCAGCCGATAAGGATAAAACATTTAATGTTTCCAAAGGTGATAATTTAGACGTTGCAATTTCAAATGGTAATATCACACTATCAACCTGGGAAAAAGACCAGGTTTATATAAAAGCAATAAACATTGAAGATGATGATCTCCAATTTCTTAAAATTGAACAACAGGGAAATAAAGTCATCGTAGATTTTAAAGGTCAGGAATCAGATGATTTTTATCTCGAGATCTCCATTCCTTCTCAATTTAATCTAGATATATCGACCGGCGGCGGAAATATTGCAGTAAAAGGAAATATTAATGGAAAAGTTGAAGTTGCTACCGGCGGCGGAAACATTGCATTAAAGGATGTCGGCGATAAATTATCTGTTTCAACCGGCGGCGGAAATATTTCAGTTGAAAATGTTAATGGTGTAACTGAATTATCAACCGGTGGCGGTAACATAAATGTAAAAGATGTTAAAAGTAAAATTGAAGTGTCAACCGGAGGTGGAAATATTTCAATTGGAAATATTGGTGGTAACGCTGAGGTTTCAACAGCAGGCGGAAATATTTCTGTAGGTAAAGTGTCCGGAAATGCGGAATTAAATACTGCAGGCGGTAATATTAATTTGGATGGGGCTACTGGGAAAGTTGAAACTAATACTGCAGGTGGAAATATTAGTCTAAAAAATATTTCAGGCTCGATAGAAGCGAATAGTGCAGGTGGTAATATTTATGCTGATTTGGTACCAACGGGTAATTCCAATAGTGAATTTAATACTGCAGGCGGGGATATTAATTTATTATTACCATCCGATGCTAAAGTTAGTATTGAGGCAACCGTTTATGTAGGTAAACGCTCAAATGAAGATGATGCTGAAAAATTAATAATATCAGATTTTAGTCCAGCAACCGTTGATTTTGTTAAAAATAATTTGATAAAAAAATTCATCCTTAACGGTGGTGGTTCTAAGATTGAATTGAATACTGCTTCTGGAAAAATTAAAATAAATAAAAAGTAATTACTCCCATTACCGCCTGGTAAACTGTACATAAATATTTATCGGGCGGAGTAATAAATTCTAAACCGTTTATCATTCATCATAACCATTTCTAAAAATAATTAACATTAAAGCTTTTTAATGAGTTAGTATTGTAAACAAGGTTCAACTAAGTATTTTAATATGTATTTCTAACGGCACAACTTTTTAACTCTGTATTCCGTCTAATTTGAAAATATATTTAATTTAATTTTAGTATGCTATGAAACATTTTTATTTACTAGCCTTATCCTTATTTCTTCAACTAACCTTATTTAGCTCTTCAAAAAATGATTCAACGAAAACAATCATATCTTACCGGCTCAATGAACCGCTAGTGATTGATGGAGTTTTGAATGAGTCGATTTATAGATTGGAAGCAATAACTGCATTTACTCAGAAGGATCCTGATGAAGGAAAACCGGCAACGGAAAAATCGGAAGTTTGGATTTCTTATGATGATTATAATATTTATTTCAGTGGAAAATTCCTGGATTCCAGCATCAGACTCTATCGATGCAACTTTGATGCGGCGTGATACTTTTGTTGAATCTGATTGGTTTTGGATTTATCTCGATCCATACAATGATGACAGAACCGGTTTTTATTTTTCTGTAAACCCTGGTGGATCTGTTTGTGACGGCACATTGTTTAATGATGACGGGATGGATGAATCGTGGGATGGCGTTTGGGAAAACAAAACCTACATTGATGGAAAGGGATGGAATGTTGAAATAAAAATTCCATTTGCTCAATTAAGATTTAAGGAATCCGATGAGATGACCTGGGGTGTAAATTTAAATCGGGATATTAAACGCAAACACGAAATGTCTTTTTATGTTTTGGTTCCTAAAAAAGAAAGCGGTTTTGTTTCTAAGTTTGCTGATCTTGTCGGGTTGAATGGAATAAAACCAAAACAACGATTTGAAGTGCTTCCTTATTTTGTTCAAAAAGCACAATATTTAGTTCATGATGAAAATGACCCGTTCTATAAATCAAATCAATATTCTACTTCATTCGGCGCAGATTTTAAAATTTAGCCTTGGCAGTAATTTAAATGTGGATGCAACCATCAATCCTGATTTTGGACAGGTAGAAGTTGATCCCGCAATAATTAATCTTTCTGAATTCGAAACTTTCTATGAAGAGAAAAGACCATTTTTTATTGAAGGATCAAATATTTTCAGTTTCGGATATGGTGGATCGAATAATAATTGGGGATTTAATTTTAGTGTTCCCGAGTTGACCTACTCTAGACGTGTAGGGAGACCTCCTCAAGGAAATGTTAATACTGAGGGAGATGTCGACTACCCTTCAGAAACAAGAATTCTGGGTGCGGTAAAGTTAACTGGTAAGATTGATGAAACCTGGTCAATAGGTGCCTTTAGTTCTTTAACAGAAAGGACATTTGCTAAAATACGAACATCTGCTGGAGTTGACATTGAAGAACAGGTTGAACCATTAACACATTACGGAGTTTTTAGAACACAAAAAGAATTTAATTCGGGCAAACAGGCAATTGGAATTATTCTCACTACCGTAAACAGGGATCTAAAAGATGATAATCTTAAAAGACAATTAAGTAATCAAGCTTATACTTTTGGTACCGATGGATGGACATTTTTGGATGATGATGAAACTTATATTATTACGGGATCAGTTATTGGTTCATACTCATCGGGCACTAAAGATTATCTAATAAGATTGCAGCAACAACCCTACAGGTACATGCAGCGCCCTGATAAAACATATTTGCCTCTTGATTCAAACCTGACTTCTCTTGCCGGATATTTTTCAAGAGTAATGTTGAATAAGCAAAAAGGAAATTTTTATATAAACGCTGCACTTGGAATTATTTCGCCGGGCTTTGAATACAATGATCTTGGCTCGCAGTGGTTAGCGGATAGAATAAATGGACATATAGTAACCGGTTACAGATGGTTTGACCCTGACGAAATATTCAGAAGAAAAAGTGTTTACTTAGCATACAGCAGAACGTCTGATTATGAAGATAATATTTCCAGAAGCGGTTTTTATATGAATGGCGGAGGACAGTTTCTGAATTATTATGGTTTTAATTTCTTCGGATCGTACAACTTTGAATCAATTTCTACTTCACTTACCAGAGGTGGACCAAAACTGATTATTCCTCCTAATTATTCATTTGGGATAGAAGCATATTCAGACAGCAGGGAAAATATTATCATTACTCCTTCTGCTGAATATTATCGAAGTCAGACAGGTAGCTATCAATTTGATCTGGGGATGCAAATTGAATGGAAACCAAGTTCACAAATCAGTTTTGCGCTGGAGCCGGAATATTCATATAACTTTACCAAGTACCAATGGGTTGGAAATTTTACAGATCAATATGCAGTAAATTCTTACAATACAAGATATGTGTTTGCAGATCTGTACCAGAAAACTCTATCTGCCACAATAAGGTTAAATTGGATTTTTACACCAACACTGAGTTTACAATTGTATGTTCAACCATTGCTTGCCGTTGGTAACTATGAGAAGTTTAAAGAGATTTTAAATCCGCCTTCCATTGATGCCAAAGAATATGGCGGTGAAGGCTCTCAGATTAGTTATGATAAAGAATCGATGGTTTACAATGTTGATCCTGATGCGGGAGGCCCGGCAGAAACTTTTAGTTTCTATAATCCGGATTTCAACTTTAAATCCTTACGAGGTAATTTGGTTTTAAGATGGGAAGTATTGCCGGGTTCTGTATTTTATTTCGCTTGGACAAATAGTCGTGTAAATTTTGAAGACCCGGGCGAATTAAATATTAAAAATGATTTTAGTAACCTTATTAACTCAGAATCTGATAATGTCTTCCTAGTAAAATTTTCCTATTGGATTGATATTTAAAAAGTACAGCTTAAAAATAATATTACTACTAAAAGCAAAATCAATTTTAATTCATAGAAAGTTTAAGTTTATAGAAATTAAAAAGCCTCAGAAAAAATCTGAGGCTTTTTTGTTTTTACTGTTTAGTTAAAAGCGAACATCATTACTTAATCAGCATCATCTTATTTGTTTGAGTAAAGTTCCCTGCAGACATTTTATAAATATACATTCCGCTTGCAATATTACTTCCATCAAAATCGATAGAATAAGAACCTGCTGAAACAAAATCGTTTACTAATTCTGCTACCAACTCACCCGTAATTGAGTAAACAGAAATTGTAACTTTTGAATCGAACGGAACTGAGTAATTTATTTTGGTTGTCGGGTTAAATGGATTAGGATAATTTTGAGATAAACTGAATATCAATGGTGCAATTACATCTACTTCAACAGTATTTGAATATGTATAGTTGCCGTTGAAATCAATTTGTTTAAGTCTATATCTCTGTAGGCCGTTAGCAACTTGTTTATCAGTAAATGTATATGAGTGTTCCTGAGTGCTGCTGCCTGCACCTGTGATAAAGCCGATTGTTGCAAATTGACCATTGATGTCTTTTTGAATCTCATATCCGCGGTTATTAATTTCTGTTGCGGTCTTCCAGGTTAATACGACACTATTTTTGTCTAATGAGGCACTAAAAGAAACTAATTCCACCGGAATTAGCCCAGGGAATTCATCTGCTCCAATTTCAGGAATGATGTCTCTTAGCTCACCATCAAAGTCAGTGGTAATTCCAGCAACAGCAAGTCCTTTACCGAGTAATGGAGTTCCAGTGCTGGCAAAATGTAAATCTGTTGTTGAAGTAAATAATGGATCTACACTATAACTATTTGCATCTTGTCCTGAAGCAGTTTGCCAGGCCGCTAATGTTTGGGCAGCTGTAGTATTAAAATATCCAACGAATCCATTAGTTGCACTTACAGGATAGTAATCATTATAATCCGATACTAATGTCCCGAGAGCCAAATCTCTATAAATACAATATGTTGTAAAATCGGGTTCTGCACTTACAACTATATTATTTTTTAAATCATTTGTACCATTGGAAATTAATATACCCTGATAAGTAACTGTTCCAGTTCCAATAGCTGCAAGGTTAGTCATATAAATCGAATTAAAATTAAAATTTAAAATAGCCGAGGATGAAGAATTTTTGATTCCTATAACATAAGCGACCGGGTTTGCAGCAGTAAGCTCAAAACCATAAATCATATTGTTATATATGTTATATGTTCCAAATGTCTCAATGCTGATTGCAGTGTTGCCAAAAGTGGCTGCATTTGTTATTGAAGACACTTTTGAAATTTTATTATTGTAAAAATTAACTACAGAGTTTGTATCAACATCAACAGCATAAACAGCTTCGTTGGAAATACCGGCAGCAATAGTCTGGTTTAAGATTATTTCATTGTTATATATATCGTGGCTGCCGGCACGATATAGAGCAATACCTCTTCTCTTGCCTTCAATTAAATTGTTTCTTAGAACAATATTGTATGGATAATTTAAAACATTTGGTGTTCCAGTTTGATAACATCCATACCCTTGCGAATTTTGAGCAACTCCATCAAAATTACCGCTAAGGTGATTGTTCTCAAATACAAGATCGTGTGGAGACCAATTTACGCCAAGGTAGTTTCTTGATCTGACCATAACTGCACCAATGAATAAATTACCAGAAGTGCTTACAGTCTGCGGTTTATAATAAACATTAGTATTTTTTACTGTAACATTTGATACATCACCTACAACTACCAGCGGCATTCCGTTTCTATGTGCTGTTAGTGCAGATTGGATAGTAAGATCTCTGGTTGTACCACCAACAGTATTTGAACCATCAATAACTATGTTTTTAGTTGTTCTTAAACTATCCCAGGTAACATTTCCCTTACTGGGAATTCCAATAACTAATGCACCGGAAGGTCCGCTATTCATATCGGTAGGATAATTAAGTGTAATAACGGGCTGCACACCGGTGTATGGTTTAAATGTAACAGTAAATGGATCAGGATTAATTGCAAGACCTAATCCAACAGCCGGAGTATATGTTTCTGTAATATCGCTTGTGATATAGAAATTACAATCACCTGAAAATGTCGCATCATTCAAAACATCGAAAGCTTCTCTTAAATCAGCAAATTGTGGATTACTTCCACCTGGTCCTGTACCCGGGGCACCAATATAATAATCACCTGCAAGACTAGGAGTTATAGTAACACGATACGCACCGAAACCATTATTTGCACTTAGCACAAAAACATTAAATACAAAATTACTTACTTGCTGAATTGACACATCTCCAAGTCCACCCGCTGAGTTTGTGCCAAGTGTTGTTGTTGAAGCATATAATACAGAAGCTGATGGAACACCACCAACTACTTTAATTATTTTTGCATTTTCAACTCCGGTGCCCAATGCATTTGCTACTACATATTCATCACCTGCAATGGTTCTGAAAAATCTAATAGCACTTCCAGCGGTACCTAAAACCCCGTTTGGAATAGTTCCGATTTGAGTACCAGTATTATCATATTTGGAAGCGTTGGTTCCATGTGAATTCCAATAAAAAGAACCATTAGGAAGTGGACCAACAGCCGCACTTGAAGCAGTAGCCGGCGCACCGATATCCAATGTCTGAGGCGTAAAAGTTGTACCATTGTCTGTCGTTGTAAATTTATGAACCAAACCTGAAGCAGCAATAGCATCAGATACCCAGATAATAATAGAATTATCTGCAGTTGACCCGGTAATTGTAATTTTATCTCCAAGTCTTTGACCGGTTGCATCAAAATTTATTACAGTCAAAGGTGCAGATGCTTCATTATCATATCTATATACTTTGAAGAATCCACCGGCGGCTAAATTGCATACAAATATTTTTCCATCAGAAGATACTTCAACATCATTTACAATAAGTGTACCTCCTGAAATACCCGTAGTATCAAGTTTGCCAACAGAATCTCCGGTAACGGCGTTATAAACAAAAATTTGCTTTCCACCAAAAGCAGAATTCCTGTTAACAACAAATAGTCTGTTATTTGCGCCAACTAAGCCGTAACTGATTCCTCTTGTAGTGCTTCCGGTTTCCCAAACGGGTTTAGTTCCGGCAGTAACTGATTTCTCCCACAATGTTGTAACTTGCGAATAACCTAAACTCGCAGCATATAATAACACAGAGATCATAAGTAATAATTTTTTCATGAGATCCTCACTAAAAGTTGATTTAATGTAAAGTTATTTGATGGATTAATTTGTAGGTTAGATTTATTCATTTGATCGAAATAGTTTTTAGTTAATTACCGATACTTAAACTTAAAAAATAATATTTACATTTCCATTAGCCTCCTCGATAAAATTAAATAGAATGAGTTTTGCCCAAAATTTCTTTGCTATTCGTCAATATTTTTTAACCTCAGAAATATCTGGTCAATCATAAATCATCTAAGGAGTTTAAAATTGATAAACTTACATTCATTATTTTTATCTAAACTGTATTCCGCTTGCAACTCAAAACCCTATGAAAAACCCCTTTTTTTGTATTGTAAAAGTAATGTAACAATCCTCATTCTCTCTTTTTATCCATCAGTAATTATTTAGTTTAGATTGTGATTTAATAACAAATGCATCAAAACAGAGATAAAAATATTTTCTACTGGTTTTGATAAAAAAGAGAATTTAATGGAAAACGTGTATCATAAATTTCATATCCCTGTAATGGGAACAGGTCATTCAATTGATTCACCAATTCGAGTAGCACATTTTGGAATTTCTTCCGTTATGTCAATCGTTGATGATATTCTTATTGAAAAAATCTGTAAGTATTATTCGCAAAAATATTCTTTGCCTGTTGAAGAAATTTCTAAGAACGATCTCTATGCAAGATCAAAACGCATTACGGCATACTTAAATGTAGTGGACAAAATTGTTGCTCTTAAACTTAATGAAATCAAACATTTACCTTTTTTAAAAGGAAATGAAAAAACAAAATACTTTGAACTGCTTCCTGATAATAGTCCATTAAAAATGAGATATAAATATTTTCTTACAATAGAAAATGAAAATGAAAAAGAGAAAGTTGCTAAAGAGCTAACCAGGTTAATGCGTGCCGGATCTATTGATGTTAACATAATGTCAAAGGTAGATAGAACTAATTTTGCAAAAGACGGCAGTATTTTAAGTGATGAATTCAGTGATGCAAAAGCTGCACTGCGAGGATATGCTGAAAGTACTCTTAGATCATCAATAGTTTTTTCAGCAGGCTTTAACAGAACTCTCTTAGGATATATTGCACAGTTTAAGGATTTCTATCGAGATGCAAATGGTCAGATAAAGAAAAAGATAATTATTAAGGTCAGCGATTTTCGTTCTGCTTTGATTCAAGGAAAATTTTTAGCAACTAAGGGACTTGAAGTTAGTGAGTTCAGAATTGAATCCGGATTGAATTGCGGCGGTCATGCTTTTGCTTCACAAGGATACTTACTGCCAACAATCTTAAAAGAATTTAAAGATAAAAGATCAACACTTGCCAAGGAATTCATTCCATTAATAAAATCATATTATGAAAAACAAAATTGGCGCTTTAATGAATCTGATTTTATTTGTGAACCTTTACTTACCGTTCAAGGCGGTATAGGAACAAGTGGAGAAGCACAAAGAATGATTGAAGATTTCGGATGTGATTCAACAGGGTGGGGAAGTCCTTTTTTATTAGTTCCCGAAGCAACCTGCGTTGATGATGATACTTTAAACCTTTTAATCAATGCCCAGAAAGAAGATTTATATTTAAGCGGTGCATCTCCACTTGGAGTGCCATTTAATAATCTTAGAAATACTGGATCAGAAAACTGGACTAAAGATCGTGCAGAAAGTGGTAAACCTGGCTCAGCATGTCCTAAAGGATTTTTGGTTTCAGATAAACAATACACTGATAAACCAATCTGTACAGCATCACGTCAATTCCAGAAAAGTAAAATTGAAGAAATATCAGCAATGCAAATTCCGGAATCTGAAAAGGACGAATTAAAAAATCTGTGGTATGCAAAAGTGTGTTTATGTGATCACCTTGCAAATGGCGCATTAATCAAACTTGGAATATCACCAAAATCAAAATCACCGCAATCTATTTGTCCGGGACCGAACATAGTATGGTTTAACAGACAGTATTCTCTGCAGGAAATGACAGATCATATTTATGGAAGAGGTGAGTCGTTAGTTTCTGCAGATAGACCTCATATGTTTTGCCAGGAAATAGAACTTTACGTGAATTACTACGAAAAACTGATTTCAACTATGGGCAGCAGCGAAGCAGAAATTAAGTATCTTGAAATATTCAAAGAGAATCTTGAAAATGGAATTGAGTATATCCTGAAAATATCAGAGGGAAATGCTTATCAAAATGAAAACCTCAAATCAATTCCGGAGTTTGTCGAAGAACAACAGAACAGATTAAAATCATTATCCACTAACAAAAATGAACTTCAATTTGCAGTAAACTACTAGTAAATACTTTGAAGAATTTTCAAAGTAACATATTTATAGTGATGTAAATTCCTCCTAAAACTTTTCCGTACGATAATCTTTTTATATAATTTGCTGAGCAATAATTGACTTAAGTATAGTTAAGAAACAGCTTACAATTCAATTATATATCTGTTTTTTACTAATTATTTGGTAATTTTAGTTGCGGTTAAAATGGAATAAAAATGAACGCTTTTTCAAACATTAAATATTCTCTTTTTCTCTCATTTCTTTTTTTAATCTCTAATCTAAACGCACAAAGAAATAATAACGAATTCAGATCAACCTGGGTTATAACCTGGGAACACATTAATGCCGGCAGCACCGTTGAACAAAATAAAGCCCGCGTAAGAGAAATTTTAGACAATCACAAAAAAGCAAATATGACTTCTGTACTATTTCAAATAAGACAAAGTGGTACAGCGTATTATCAATCTTCTTATGAACCTTGGGGATATTATGCTGGGTATACTTATCCTGGTTATGATCCACTGCAATATGCAATTGAAGAAGCGCACAATAGAGGGCTTGAATTGCACGCCTGGTTTAATACATTCAGTGTTTCATCAACTTATCCAGGAACGATTGTAGATCAGCACCCTGAATGGATTTGCAGAGATCAAGATGGTAATCCAATGACTTCATATATGGCAGCTTCGCCAGGATTACAAGCTGTTAGAGATTACACAATAAACATTGCTATGGAAATTGTAAGGAACTATGATATTGACGGTTTGCATCTGGATTATGTAAGATGGAATGAATATGATACCGATGATATGTTTGATGCACCTTCGCAATTTGCACAAGAAACTAAAATTGACGGATTATTTTCTGATAATACAGTTAATAAATTAACATCAACTTTAAGTACAAATAGATTTTTATACGATGTTGAGCATCCTTACAGTGCTGGTGTTCCTGCAGGATTTAGTACCTGGGAAGATTGGTGGCGCTGGTCAGTTACTGAGTTTGTTCACACACTTCATGATTCTATTCAGGCTGTAAAACCTTGGGTTCGATTATCTCCTGCAGCTCTCGGAAAATATAAAGCCGGAGGTACTTCAGGTTGGAATGGATACTATGTTGTTTATCAGGATGCTGCTCTCTGGTTCAACGAAGGCTATGTAGATCAATTAACTCCAATGCATTATCATTGGCTCACAGGCAACGATTTGTTTAACGAGCTTACAACAGATTGGGAGCCATACATACAACAAGGTATTCAAGACGGTAGGCTTTATACTTGTGGACCAGGTTCATACAGACTTGATGAAAATAATGTTTGGTCGAATCATGAAAATATTATTAACAGAACCCGGGATAAAATTTGGGTGGATGGATTTCAATTTTTTAGTTATGGCACTTGGAAAGACTATGATTATTGGGAAGAAGCTGCTGAAAAATTTTTTAATACAAAAGTGAAACTAAGAGAAACTCATTTCGTTTCTCAACCTACCGCTCCTTCAATCTCATTATTAAAGATTGACTCACTTTCTTACAAGATTACCGTTGATACCCAATCCATGCTGAAGTAGAGAATAATTGGTTCGCAATTTATAGATCCGAAGATGATACTCTTAATATTGATAATGATTTGATTGTTGATATTCATTTTGGTAATGCCGCTTATACCTTTAGGGATATTTACACCGGGCTGCAAAATTTTAATGAATCGTACTTTTATTTTGCAACTACTTTAAATCGTTTTTGGAATGAATCTGAAATTTCAAATTCAGTAATCACTGATTTAGTTCCATCGTTTGCACCGACAGTTATTACAACTATTCCTGCAGAAAATGGTACGATAAATATTACAGATAATATTATTATTGAATTTTCAAAAACCATGGACATCACTTCTTTTACAAATGCAATTTCAATCACGCCTTCTGTTGGGATTACTTCGCTTAATTGGAGTGCAGACAATAAAACTTTAACAATTTCAACCGAAGCCTATTTGTACGAGCATTTATACACATTGGTAATTGATTCAACAGTAACTGATATTAATGGAAAATATATTGATGGAAATGGCGATGGTGAGGCAGGAGATCCGTTTGTACTTAATTTTCAAACAAGTGAAGAAGATATTATTGGTCCAAAGATAACATATAGCTATCCTTCTGATAATGATTCAGATGTTGATATTGCTTCAATAATTACTATAGTTTTTGATGAAGAAGTTGATGCCCAATCATTGACAAACAATCCAATTGTGTTAACAGATGGCGTTTCTCAAATAAATTTTAATTATCAACATTCAAAGACATCAGACGGACGAAGCATTATTTGTGTTCAACCCACCTTGCTGCTTCATCGTAACAAAGATTACACTTTAACCCTCGATGCAAATATTGCAGATACTTTAGGAAATATTCTCGGTGAAGATACTTCATTCACATTCACTACATCAGATTTTTCCTATTCAGAAATAAAAATGATTGATAACTTTACAGTGCCTGGTGATTGGAAGCAGCCTGGTTACAGCGGTTCTACTGCCGGTATTATTGAATCTGGGACTCATTTTGAATTTACAAATCAAATTTATCTGCCGGCTACAAATCCAAAAAAATCAGCAAAACTTTCTTACTTGTGGAATGAAAATGCAAGTTCATTTTTAATAAGGGAATATCTTGGAGGTGGAGTTCCTCAAGAAACATATTTTGATACTAGTTATGTTCTTCAAAGTTATGTTTATGGTGATGGCAGTAATAATCTTTTTAGATTTTGCATTGATGAATTTCAGGGAACCGGTTGGGGAGATCACGAGGTATCAAATTGGGTTGCACTGGATTGGTATGGGTGGAAATTAATTGAATGGCAGTTAAATGATCCTAATAGTGTTGGCATTTGGATTGGTGATGAAACGTTAACGGGAACTTATTTCAGGATCGATAGTTATCAATTAACTAAAACCTCAGAAGGGCTGATTTCAGGTATTGTTTACTTTGACGACTTGAGGGCTGTTAAAAAAATCCTGGGTGCAACTTTTATAGATGAACAAGATGATATTTTACCTGCTCAGTTTGTTTTAAATCAAAATTATCCTAATCCATTCAATCCCTCACCAAGATCGGATATTCAGTTCCCGCTGTATCGCACGTAGCCATTAAAGTATATGACATCCTTGGGAATGAAATTGAAACTTTAGTTAATGAAGTAAAAAGTCCCGGCAATTATGTTGTTTCATTCGATGCAAGCAAGCTATCAAGCGGCGTATATTTTTACAAACTGCAAGCTGGTAATCACTCATCCGGATCGGAACAAGGATTTGTGGAGATTAAGAAAATGATTCTGCTGAAGTAATCATATAATTGATTACTCAAATAATTAATTAATTGTTACTCTAATTATTTAGTGGAGGTTACATGAAAATTGTAAGAATGAACAAATTGCAAAATTCCGGCAGCGGAAAAACTTTAGCTTTTTTTGATATCGAAACATCGGATGGAATTATCATCAAAGGATTTCGGCTTGTTGACGGCACAAAAGGAATGTTTATGTCTTCGCCGGATGAAAAAGGTAAAGATGGTAAATACTATGAGAAAGTCACTTTGCCAAAAGAAATGAAAGAATCCTTAGAGCAATTAGCAATATCTGAGTTTAATAAAAGCGAATAATGACTTTTAAATAACAGTATTTTACAAGCTAAAAGTATTATCTATCTCCAAAGTAATTTTATTTATCATCTTTGGAGATAGACTTTTTTAACTTGATCCTTTGTTTTGCGTGTTTATATTCGCTAAACATCTTTTAATAACAGAATTAAATTCTTGGCTGATTTCAAATCGATCAAATCTTTTAATGTAATTCGTGTCAGGATTTCTTTTATCTAACTTTTTCAACATTTCTATCCCGGATTCATTATAGCCAAACATCATTCCAGAATTAGATTCTTCAATAATTCTTTTAACTTCATCATTGTTGTTGCCGAAGGCAATAATAGGATTTCTGGTTCGAAGCGCTTCAAAAAGTTTTCCGGGAACGTGACGTGGTTCTGATGAGCATACAATAAGTAAATCGGCTTCTAAGATTTGTTTTATCATTTCCGAATATGGAAGAAAGCCGGCTAACTCAACACAGTCATTTAATCCGATTTCATTCAGATAATCCAAAATCTCTGTATCAACTGAACCAATAAATTTTATTCTGAACTTATTTCCCGTTTCATTTTCAATCACTATCTGCTTCCAAAAATTTTTTGGATTCTGATAAGAAAACAAATTGCCCGCATGTACAATAATTTTTTCTTTACGCGATGTTTTGTTGAGTTTTATACTATCAAAATCATCTTCATCATATCCCCAATATAAAATGTTACTCTTACCTTTTAAAAAATCATACTTCTTTTGATAGTCTTCTTCCATAGATTTTGTTACGAATATGACCTGCGCGGCATTCTGCAAAACGGATTTTTCAAAATGATTATCAATCTTTTTAGTGATAAAACTTCTTTTAAGATTTTTGTAATAAATTATATCAGTCCATGGATCTATGAAAACCGGAATGTGAGGGATTGAAAATGTTTTACCAAGTTTTAATCCAATAAGATGAGAACTGTGCGGCGGACCAATTGAAACTACAACATCTATTTTATTTTGCTTGATATAACTCTTAGCGGCTTTAATTGCAGTAAAATTCCAACCAACCCGTGCATCGGGAATAAATAAGTTTAATCTTATCCAAAGAGAAATTCTATGAGCAACACCCTTATTCTCCAATGAAATTGTTTCTGAGGCTACAAGTTTTTCATCTTTCTTCTTCCCAATAAATTTTCTGTATAAGTGAAATGGCTCAAGTGATTTTGATTTTATTATTGTCCAATTAGGATCAACTTTCTTTAGAAGAGTTTCATCTTTTTGTGTAAAGGATTCATCTTCAACTGTAAGTATTACTGGTTCGATTTCATCTTTTGGGAGATGTCTAATTATATCTAACGGCCAGTGAAGTGAAGCTTTACCTGATGGAGGCCAGAAGTAAGAGATAAATAAAACTTTCTTCATTGTTCAGATTTTAACTCCAATATATCTTATCACATCTGCTTTACCCTTGTGATACTCACCTTCATTCAGAAAAATTGTTTTGTCTTCAAGCAGCTCTTCTTTTAGGTTCGTTGTTATATTTTTAATATCATCAAGGGAAAACAGAAGGTCAACATCTTTTGGTCCGCCGGATTCATTATTAATTTGTTTCTTCCCGAAAGATTCAACTAATAGTCTTCCATTTAACTTTAAAGAATTGATAGAAGATTTAAAGATCTTTTCTCTCAAATCAATTGGAAGATGGAGAAAAATCATAACCACTAAGTCGTAATTATCGATTCTAAATTCATATTCGTTCAGATCACAGACCGTATAATTAATACTGACACCATTTTCATTTGCGAGTCTTAAAGCCTTCTTCATTGCCGAAGAACTAAAATCCACAGCATCAACTTGCCAACCTAGCTTAGAAGCATAAACCGCATTTCTTCCTTCACCTTCACCAAGAAAAAGTACTTTGCCTGTGTCAAGTTTATCAATTTGCTGTTTCAAAAATTGATTTGGTTCGATACCGTATGCAAATTCCTGCTCAGAATATCTATTATCCCAAAAATCTTTACTCATTATTTTTTAATTAAAATTATTCTGATCAAATTTATATAAGTAATTTGGAATTTGAAACGATTTGTCAATTCTTTATGTTCCAATTAAAACAATAAAGGAAAATATGCTAATAGATATTGCTACAGCTTCGCCTCCTTACAAGGTAGCTCAGAGTTTTGCAGCTGATGAATTGAAAAAACGTATGGGTGGAAATGCCGCCATAAGTAGAATGATTGAAATGGCGGCTAATCAATCTGGGATTGATCATCGATTCTTTGTAATACAAGATGGCGATGAAAATTCCACAGAAAAATTTTTCACCAAAAACGGGAATCATTTTTCACCGGATACTAAGACCAGAATGGCTGAATATGAAAAATGGGCTGTTGAACTAACTAAAAATGCCGTAAGAGATTTAGGAAAGAATAATAAAATAGATTTTAGTTCGATAGATAGATTAATCACAATTTCCTGCACTGGTTTTTTTGCGCCCGGTTTGGATTACGAACTGATTAAAGAATTTAAAATTTCACCAAGTGTGAAAAGAACTAACATAGGTTTTATGGGTTGTGCTGCCGCGTTAATAGGAGTTAATTCCGTTTGGGAAGCGATGAAGCATAACAACAATGAAAATGTTTTAATGGTCTCGGTCGAATTATGTAGTCTTCATCTTCAAACTGAACCAACCCGCGATAATATTTTAGCAAATATGATTTTTGCCGATGGTGCAGCAGCAGCATATTTTTCAAAAACAAATATTTCTGAGGAAAGAAAACTTGAAATACAATTTGCGGAATCATTTTTATTTGAAGACTCAGCAAAATTTATGGGATGGAAAATCGGTAATAATGGATTTGAGATGATGCTGTCGTCAGAACTTCCTAAAATAATTTTAAACTCTGCAGCACCAAGGGCAAAGGAAATTTTAAGGCAAAGAGGAATTGATGTTTCTCAAATAAAACATTGGGCGCTGCATCCCGGCGGAAGAGCTATTTTAGATGCTCTGCAAAACGGGCTTAACCTTTCTGATAAACAGTTAAAACCATCTCGGGAAGTGTTAAGAAATTATGGAAACCTTTCTTCGGTCTCAATATTATTTGTGCTAAAAAATATTATTTACAATGAATCTCTTTTAAAAGATGATTTTTGCTGTGCAATTGCTTTTGGACCTGGTTTAACAATGGAGTTAGTACTTTTTAAAGTTATATAGAATGAAACGATCCTATGAACAAGAATTGATGGATGATTTTTCAATCCGCGATGAAAGGAATGATAAAGCACTAAAAGAGTTAAAGATCATCAATAAGTATCTTGGCGGAACCTCAACAACTTATTCTGCACTAAAATATTTTATTAGTTCCGAAAACGATAATATTAGGGTACTTGATGTTGGATCAGGTTCATCCGATAATCTCATTTTCGCAAAGGAAAAATTTAGCAATATTCAAATCATATCATTGGATATTAATCTAAGGGCTTTAATATATACTGATGAATCGGTTAAGAAAATAAATTCTGATGTATTCCATCTTCCAGTTAAAGACGCAAGCTGCGACATTGTTCACGCCGCACTTTTTCTCCATCACTTTACTGAAGATCAGATACAAAAATTGATAAAGGAATTTTTAAGGATAGGAAAGAGAGGTATTATCATTAATGATCTTCAAAGATCTTTCATAGCTTTAATCGGAATAAAAATTATAACTGTTCTTTTTTCAAAAAGTGAATTTGTAAAAAATGATGCACCTCTTTCAGTTAAGAAAGGGTTTTAAAAAACAAGAATTACTAAAATTGTTATCAAATGCCCGTATAAGCAATTTTTATATTAGAAGAAAATGGGCGTTCAGGTGGATGATTGTAATTAAAAAATGAAAATATTAGAAACAGAAATATTAATTATCGGCGGTGGACCGGCAGGATCAACAACTGCGCTTTACCTCTCTCAATTGGGACTTGATATTACACTGATTGAAAAGAAAATATTTCCCCGGGAAACTTTATGCGGTGAATTTCTTTCAAAGGAAGTAACTGATGTTTTAAAAGAACTTAATATTTTTAAAGATTTCATTTCTCTTAATCCAAATAAACTTAATTCGTTTAGGGCTGTTGATTGTTCAGGTATCCAGCTAAAAACGGATTTAAATTTTGATGCTTATTCTATGAAACGATCGGTATTTGATTTTTTACTTTTAGAAAAAGCAAAAGAAAGAAAGATTAATGTTATCCAGCCCGCTGATGTAATCTCTACTGCTAAAGGGAATTCAGAATTTATCTCTGAAATCGAAGATGGTTCGGGGCAAATAATCCAGATCAAATCGAAGATGGTGATTGCAGCATACGGCAAACAAAACATTTTAGATAAAAAAATGCTAAGACGTTTTGTTAATAAAAGATCAAACTTAAACGGTGTAAAATTTCACTTACCGCTTAGCCTTTTGCAAGAATCTTTTCCCGACGAAATAAGAATTTATACTAACGAAGGACTTTACTGTGGAATGAATCGGGTGAGTGATTCTGATATGACAGTTTGTTTTCTTGAGAACAGGAAAGAATCAAAGATCCCGTCACGCGAAAGATTGATTGATGTAATAAAATCAAATGATTATTTTCAAAAAGTTTTTTCTGATGAGTCGATTCACTATATAAAAACAGCAAACATTTATGGAACAGGTAATATTTATTTTGGAAAAAAGGAATTGGTGGAGAATGGAATTATAATGATTGGGGATGCAGCTCATGTAATATCTCCTTTAGCAGGTGATGGGATAGGAATGGCAATGGAATCCGCAAAACTTCTTTATGAGATTATGAGCCAACATAAATTGGATGCAGCTAATTATGAAAAAATATATATAAGCTATAAGAAGAAATTTGAAAAAGTTTTTAATAAAAGACTTACGATCGCAAAAATTATTCAGGGGATAATTCTAAATAAAAATTATAGCAAATTGGCAATTGGTATCGTGGGTAAATACCCATCGCTTCTTCCGTATTTAGTCAAATTTACCCGAAATTTAAAAACAGTGTAATGTAATTTTTATATATTTGTTCCGAACAAAATATTGATGATGATAAAAGTATGAATGTAAATATTAAAAATCTTCAAAGGTTTATTGTTGTGGGTGATCGTGTTTTGATTAGACCCCAAGAGGATGCAAATAAAACTAATAGCGGTTTATATTTGCCGGCAGGTGTTTCTGAAAAAGAAAGAATACAAAGCGGCTATGTAATGAAAGTCGGTCCCGGTTATGCCACATCTGCGCAAACAGAAGATGAACCCTGGAAGGAGAAAACAGATCAGGTAAAATATATACCTTTACAAGCAAAAGAAGGGGATCTGGCTATCTTTTTAAGGAAGGAAGCTTTCGAAATAGAATTTGAAAAAGAAAAATTTTTAATCGTACCGAACTCTGCAATTTTGCTGCTGATAAGAAATGAAGATTTTATAGTTTAATTATTAAAAAACTAATACAGCTATTGCCAAGAAGAAAGTTGAAGCAATAACCAATCTCATAATCACTAAAAAATCATTTTTTCTCTCAACCGCAAAAACGTTCCCATACTTAAAATCAGTTATCAGGTTTGAAGTAGTTCTAGCATCTTTCATATCAATCACCTTGTATATAATCTAGGCAGCACATCCAATTATCCTTAACCACTTAATTAAAAGATAATTGAACTTGGTAGTTGATAAACAAAAAGTATGCTGAAAAATATTTTTGGAAAATAAAGATTATTTTAAATTATTCAGGTAATAATTTCGATATTCGAATGTAGCAGAAATATTGCCCGCCAAAGACCGCGTCAGATTAATCGTTATTTTAATGAGTATAATTATTCTTCACGAATAATTTTAAGCTTCCTTTGAAGTGTCCTTTCACTTACCCCAAGCACGGCAGCCGCCTTTCGTACGTTGTTATTTAATATTCCCATAACATTAATGATATGTTTCTTTTCAGCTTCTTCGAAAGAAATAAGAAAATCCGATTTTTGAAGTTCAGTTTCTCTGCCTTCTACAGATCTTGGGATCTCAACAGATTCTAACCGTTGGTTGTCATCCGATTGAACTACCGAATTGAATATAATATTCTCAAGTTCACGAACATTTCCGGGAAAAGGATAATTCCTTAATTGAGCAATAGCCTCCCTTGTTAGGCCAAGTACGTTTTTTTTATAAGTTGTATTCGCAACTTTTATAAGATAATTTGATATTAACAAAACATCATTACCTCTTTTACGCAGGGGTGGTAAACTGATATGTCCTCGGTTTAACCTATAATACAGATCGGCTCGGAAATTTCCTTTACCTACTGCGTCAGCAAGATCGCGATTTGTTGCGGCGATAATTCTAATATCTAATTTTATAGGATTAGAACTTCCGATTTTAAAGATTTCATTAAACTGGATTGCGCGCAAAAGTTTTCCCTGAAGTTCTTTTGGAAGTTCACTAATCTCATCTAAAAAAATTGTTCCGCCGTTGGCAGATTCAAAATATCCCAGCTTGTCGTTAGTAGAGCCAGTAATAGAACCTTTAACATTTCCAAATAGCTCACTTTCAAAAAGAGAAGGAGAGATTGAAGCTAAATTTACCGCAACATACGGCTTGTTTTTTCTTGTAGATAGATCGTGAATCTTTTTGGCAATCAGATCCTTTCCTGTACCCGTTTCTCCTACAATTAGAATTGTTTCGTTTGTTGGAGCAAAAATTTCAACAAGATTGAAAACTCTGTGCATCAACTCAGAATCAGTGATAATATTTGCAAACTTATTTTCATCTGCCTTTGGAATTGCCCCTTCAGATCTTAAAACATCTCTTTCTTGCTCGAGTAGTTTGTATCCAATAGCACGGCGAATAGTCAACAGTAGACGATCGGTATCGGGTGGTTTAATTATGAACTCGTACGCACCAAATTTAATTGCTTCCAACGCAATATCTTTATCATCAACTGCTGTAACAATTATAACAGGAATATTTGGATACTCTGGTGTTATTTGTTCTAAGAGCTGCAGTCCATTCATCTGCGGCATATAAATATCCAACAGAATTAGATCAATCTTCTGAGTTTTTAGAATCTGCTTAACGTTTAAAGGATTGGATTCTGTAATTACATTTGTATAACCTTCCAGCTGAAGGATACTTTTCAGTAATTCCAGGTAGGATAGTTCGTCATCTACTAATAAAATCGATTCTTTCAAATTAATTGCCTTCTTGTTTCTCTAAATCTAAAGAGAAAGATATGAATAGTCCAGATAAGATTAATAAAAAGTTAAACCTAGCCCCCATTTGAATAAAAAATATTTTTACTCCAACCAGGAAACGATTTCAAATCCGCCAGTTCCAGGAAAGAAGGGAGGTGATGCTAACATAAATCTATCATCATATTTATATCTTTTTGCAAAACCATGGGTTATAGTTGTACCGCTAAAAGTTCCAACGGCTTTTCTTGTATTTTGAATGATGCCACCTAATAGATTAATATTCCCGCTAACTGGTCTTGTATCATAATAATCAGCACCAAATCCTCCCCCTGCATAGATAGAAGCTTGAATATCAATACTGGAATTATTTACTGTGTTTTTTGTGATAAGTACATTGTTCTCGGCGCATATTCCCAACATATCTGTAGAGTTCGGATAAATTCTTGGATCTTTATTATAGACAATATTATCATCTAAATAAATATTGCCTCTTGATGTTGATACTGAAGTACTATTACATCCCAAAGTGTACTGTCCTTTAACAGTACCCTTTAATCTTACAGTAGAGTTTTTGGCGAATATCATTCCATTCGATGCTGCAGTCGGCAAATAAACTGTTGTATATGAAGCACCGTAGGAATATTTATATTTAAGTGAATCGTTTACAAAATATAAGTATACAGTATCTTTTCCTGAAAACTTTAATCCTCCTGCATCAGCAGCGGATTCCATATTATCTACTGCGTTAGTGGGCATTGGAAGACTAACTCCAGTCTCATATCCACCTAAAAAATAAGGTTTATCTGTAGTTTTGTTTTTATAATAAACAAGTGATTTTAAACTGGAAGCTTTTCCATAAAATACAGGATGATTTGCTGCCCTTAAATAATCTTGTGTGTGAAATGGTCCCCAAACAGTATCAGTTCCGTTCCACCAAATAGTGCCACCTTCACTAACGGAATAGTAAGCAAATTTAGAAAATTTACTCGGAGAAAGTGTTACAATAACATTGCTAGTCATTCCATGATAAGTACCGCTTGAAGTTATTTGTCTTATATTCTTATATGCATCAATTACTTGTAATGATACATTAAGTATACCACCGGAAAAATTCTGATCTGAATAACCAGCATCCCAGGTTGGATCTTCAAAGATTTGGTTTGAAGCAAGATTTGCCCCGCTAATGGCGATATTATGTGCAATCATTTCGGTGTAGTATCCAACCATGTTTCCTACAGCATCTGTAGAGATGCGCCCGAAATTTTTAATGGCAACCATAAATAAAAGAGTAAAACCCATAATTACAAGAAAAGTTGCTTTACCTGCCATTTTATACCTACCTGTTTTTTAAATTTCTGGAAACCATTCTTATTTGTCTCCAAAATGCTTTTGAATACTTCTGTTCGTAAGCTTCCGTACTTTCCACAGTTAAATTAATTTCTATTGAAGTAACACCTCCGTTTACGCCAATGGGAGGAGTTAGAGTATCGCCAAGGGCATCAAAATAAACCAGTCTAAATTGAGTGATGCCAAGATTTGCACTTTTATGATGCTCACCATTTAAAACTCTATAGAGCATTCTATCTCGCGGGTTAGCAGAACCTGTTAGTTCTGATGTTGGACCTAAGTAGTAGTGAATGGAATCGACATCACCATCATTATCTATATCTGAATAAAATTTGATTTGGGAAGTATCTGCATACAGCAGAGCTTTAGTGGGATCGGGAATTAAATTCCAATTTTTACAATATCCAATTTTTCTAAAATCGTATTCAATAATCTGTGCAGAAGTTGCTAAGTTTTGCTGGGTGGTTAATTCACCACTGTGATTGTAAGTTCTTTCGGTTATTGTATCACTAAATCGGTAGGCAATTGTCATCATCACACCGCCAATTATTACAGAGCCTAATATATCAAGTAAAGTAGTATAACCCATATTGATTCCTTATCTGAAATGCCAATAACTGTAAATTGTGGACATTCTAATTGTATCTGTCATGGATTCACTGGTTACTATGACATCCATCTTTTTGTGCCAGGTTCTATATCCAACTTTGAGTAAAGGATTGGTTGCGTTAACATAATATACTGAGCAAGTCAAAACATATTTAGCAGAAGGTAAATTATTATAGTGATATTCATATCCTTCATAGTCATCAAAATCATTAAAAGTAATGCTGGAATCTTTTATCTCGCCTACACCGCGCCCTAAAGGATAATTGGTTAACAGGCTGCAAGCGCTGACCTCATCAGATACTGTGTTTGCATCAAATGCTTTTTTGCTTGCTTCTTCGATTAATGAGGTTGCTAATGATACCCCAAGAATTCCAAGTTTGGAATCCTGCATAACAGTATCATTGGCAAGAATAAAATTGTTCATTTTAAGAATTGTTAATGACAGTATTAGCAGAGCTCCAATACTAAATAGAGTTTGACCTGTGTGCATTGTTTTTCAATATCTAATTTTAGCTGAGAAATATCAACTTTCGTGCATTATATTTTCTCTTTTCGAAACAGTAAAAATATTTCTTTTCAGATGATTTGAATTTTTCAACTAGCTTAAAGATAATTTTTACCAGATAAGGGAAATATTTACATGGTTGTTAAGTACGGTGGTGAGATTTTAGCGACAAATTTAACGCCTTAATTAAGGCATTATTACGGATTTTATTATTAAAATCTTAATTCTGTATCTTTGTCCGATAAAAATAGTATTATTTTTTTTTGAAAAGGTAGAATTATGACGGCAAATTATGATATGATCAAAAAAGTATATTCCAATTATAAAAGCAAACTCAACGAAGTACGAAAAGTTGTTAATCGTCCGTTAACTTATGCAGAAAAAGTTTTGTACACACATCTTTATGATAATGCGACAAGAGGATTTTTTGGTGGAAAAGATTATGTTGAGTTAACACCTGATCGTGTTGCAATGCAGGATGCTACTGCTCAAATGGCACTTCTTCAGTTTATGTCTGCTGGAAGAAAAACAACTGCTGTTCCTTCAACGGTTCATTGCGATCACTTAATTCAAGCACAGGTTGGCGCTGTTGATGACCTGAACAGAGCAAACACTGAGAATAAAGAAGTCTATGATTTCCTTGAAAGCATCTCTCAAAAATTTGGAGTTGGATTCTGGAAGCCGGGTGCCGGAATTATTCATCAGGTTGTTTTAGAAAATTATGCTTTCCCGGGTGGAATGATGATTGGAACAGATTCACACACTCCAAATGCTGGTGGATTAGGAATGATCGCAATTGGTGTTGGTGGAGCAGATGCTGTTGATGTTATGGCTGGAATGCCGTGGGAATTAAAATGGCCAAAACTGATCGGTGTTAAATTAACTGGAAAACTTAACGGATGGACTTCTGCAAAAGATGTAATACTTAAACTTGCCGGTATCTTGACCGTTAAAGGAGGAACTGGAGCAATCGTAGAATATTTTGGTGATGGAACAAATTCAATTTCCTGCACAGGAAAAGGAACAATTTGTAATATGGGTGCAGAAATTGGTGCAACAACTTCTATCTTCCCATTTGATGAAAAGATGGCATCATATCTTAGAATTACAAAACGTGTTGATGTTGCTGCACTTGCAGAAGGTTTAGCTGATGAACTTTGTGCTGATAAAGGAGTATTTGATAATCCTGAAAAATATTATAATCAGGTAATTGAAATTAATTTAAGTGAACTTGAACCACATCTTAACGGGCCATTTACTCCTGATAAAGCCTGGCCGATTTCTAAAATGAAAGACGCAGTAAGGAGTGAAAATTTTCCGGATAAAGTTTCTGTTGGATTGATCGGTAGTTGTACAAATTCAAGTTATGAAGATATTGATCGCTCCGCAAGCATTGCAAAACAGGCACTTTCAAAAGGTTTAAAAGCAAAATCGCAATACACAATTACTCCCGGCTCTGAACAAGTCCGCGCTACAATCGAAAGAGACGGGCAGTTAAAAACATTTACTGATATTGGCGGGTTAATACTTGCCAACGCTTGCGGTCCTTGCATAGGGATGTGGAAAAGAATGGATGTTAAAACAGGTGAAAGAAATACAATCGTGACTTCATTCAACAGAAATTTTGCAAAACGAAATGATGGAAATCCAGAAACACTTGCATTTGTTGCTTCCCCGGAAATTACAACTGCACTTGCAATTGCAGGCAGTCTTTCATTCAATCCTATCACTGATGAACTTGTAAATGAAATGGGCGAAAAAGTTAAACTAGATGCACCAACTGGAGAAGAACTTCCTCCGCGTGGATTTGATGAAGGTAGTGCAGGATTCATTGCTCCTGCGGAAGATGGAAGTAAAGTTGAAGTTAAAGTAGATCCAAAGAGTGATCGATTACAATTACTTACTTCATTTACTCCCTGGGATGGAAAAGATTTAGTTGATCTTCCTTTATTATTAAAAGCATTTGGAAAGTGTACCACAGATCATATTTCAATGGCTGGTCCATGGTTAAAATATCGCGGGCATCTTGATAACATTTCAAACAATATGTTTATCGGTGCAATCAACGCTTATACAAAAGAGCCAGGTAAAGTAAAAAATACATTTACTGGTGAAACAAAATCTGTTCCTGAAGTTGCACGCGAGTACAAAGCAAAAGGCGTAAACTGGGTTGTAGTTGGTGATGAAAATTATGGCGAAGGTTCATCACGCGAACACGCTGCGATGGAACCAAGATTTCTCGGCGGCAGAGCAATAATTGTTAAGAGTTTTGCGCGCATCCATGAAACAAACTTAAAGAAACAAGGAATGCTGCCGCTTACTTTTGCTGATCCAAAAGATTATGATAAGATAAAAGAAGATGATAAAGTTGATTTACTTATTTCATCACTTGCGCCAGAAAAGCAAGTTAAGATGATTGTTAAGCATAAAGACGGAAGTAAAGATGAAGTGATGTTGAATCAGACTTTTAATGCTGCACAGATTGAATGGTTTAAAGCAGGCAGTGCATTGAATTTAATAGCAAGTAAGCAAAAGTAGTTTGAAAAAAGAAGGAGTTTATCACGCAAAAGGAAATCCACTTAGTTTCCTTTTCTCATCTAAATATGAGGACCATAAATTTTTTCTAATAAATCAGACAGGATTTTTTTTTCGTTATCGTTTAGAGTAGTGGAGATATAAGAACCCAGTGAATCAATTTCGGGTTTAACTTTTGCAAGTAATTTTAATCCCTTATCAGTTATTTGAGTCATTGAGAGTCTTTTATCAGTATCGGAATTAAATCTTTCCACCAATTTATCTTTTATTAATCTATCGATTATTCTTGTTACATCCGGTGCAGGTTCAATCATTCTGGAAATGATATCACAACGTGGATGTCCATTTGGATAAACTCCCTTAAGAATTCTTAAAACATTGTATTGAGGGAAAGTTAATCCAAACTTGCTCATAATTTCTTCGTGTTTGGAACGAAGAAAATAAGAGGTTATAAATATATTAAGAGCAACCTCTTGATCTAAATCTGCAAACTTAGTTTGTTTAAGCCATTTTTTTAGTTTGTCGCCCATCAGTCATTCTAATTAATTTTAATGTGTTATGACACAAAAGTAAGTTAATCAATTTCTAAATCCAAGGTTAATTAAACAGCCCATAATTTGCATAGTATTCTCAAATCATTATTGTTATTTTTTAATTACAAAAAAGGACAAGTATACAGAGTTTATGATTTTTCTCAATCCTGCAATTTTATTCGGATTGCTTGCTGCAACGATCCCTGTAATCATTCATTTATTCAATCTGAGAAAGCTTAAAAAGATTGAATTCAGTACACTCGCTTTTTTAAAAGAGCTGCAGAAAAATAAAATCAGAAAAATAAAATTAAAGCAATTGATACTGCTTGCACTTCGTGTGTTAATAGTTCTTTTTGCTGTAATGGCTTTTGCCCGTCCAACTTTGCAGTCCATCCAAATCGGTGGAACAACATCTGCAGCAAAAACCACCGCTATCTTTATCTTGGATGATACTTTCAGTATGTCGGTTGTTGATCAAAAAGGTTCCTACTTCAATCAGGCAAAAGAAATTATTAGCCAGGTTATCTCGCAATTGCAGGAAGGTGATGAAGTTGGATTAATTTTAGTTTCTGCTCCAAAAATGGAAAATAAATTAACTTCTAATATTTCTGAGTTCATAAAAAATATTGAGCAATTAGATTTATCATATTCATCCGGTGATCTTAATTCTGCAATTGTAAACTCCTCTCAATTAATATCTGAAAGCAAAAACTTTAACAAAGAGATTTATGTTTTATCAGACTTTCAGAAAAACAAAATCACGAAAGAAAATCTTAGTAATGATTTAAGTGAATTGTTGAATGAATATGTTAGAGTATATTCAATTGATTTATCCGATAAGGATGTTTTTAATCTTTCTGTTGATGATCTGAAAATAAATAATCAGATTTTTGAGAAAGATAAACCTGTTAGCTTTGCCGTTACGATTACAAATAATTCAAATCAAAACGTTAGCAGCGCAGTTGTATCCTTATTTATGAAAGATGAAAGAGCCGCGCAAAAAAGTTTTGATGTAACCGCAGGACAATCAACAATTGTGGGGATAGAAGCTGTTCCGAAAATAACAGGATTCATTGATGTAGTTGCTGAGATTGAAACAGATGAGATTGAGCAGGATAATAAACGGTTTACAAACTTGTTTATCCCGGAAAAAATATTTGTCGGGATGTTTTCGGAAAATTCAGCAGACTTAAACTTTGTTGATCTTGCATTGCAAACCATAGGTGAGGGGAAGTATGCAATTGAAAAGAAAGGTTTAAGTCAAATAACCTCACAGCAGTTGAACAGATATCAGACTATAATACTTTGTTCAAACTCTATTCCATCAGGAATTGAACAAATAAAAAATTATGTCGGACAAGGCGGTGGATTGATATTGTTTCCAGCCTCTGTCCCTGATGCTGTAAAGATTAATCAAATGTATTCTCAGGTGGGATTAGGAATTAATTCTTCTTTTGTTGGAAAAGTAAACAGTAGTGAATTGAAAATTAAATTTGACAAAACTGATTTCAATCACCCCGTATTTCAGAATATTTTTCAGAATGAAGAAAAGAAAAAATATGAATCACCTGAGCTTAATGCTTACTATAAATTATCGTCAACAGGTAATCAGATTATTTCTACGGTTGATGGGTCTTCTTTTTTAAGCGAGTATAAAATCGGTAAAGGAAAAATATTTGCATTCAATTGTTCGCCGGTTTTAAGCTGGAGTGATTTTCCTATAAAAAGTATTTTTGCACCGTTGATAAATAAATCTGTTGTTTATCTCGCATCCAAAGAAAGAGATGAAAATGTCTTCCTTGCCGGTGAAGAAGTAAACTTAAATTTAAAAAACACAAATCTTTCTCAACTAAAAATTGTAAAGCCCGATAAATCTGAAGAATTCATAAATCTTAACGATAATCAAGAAAAAAATTATCTGTCATACTCCAATACAAATGTGGCCGGTTCATATAAATTTTATTCGAGTGAAAATTTGCTTGAAGATATTTCAATCAACACTGACCCATCAGAATCAAAAACGGAATATGCAAGTGAATCGGATTTTGAGAATTATCTTGAGCAAATAAAATTTGAAGGTAAATATGTTTCAATCGATAAAGAAAGTAATATCACAGAAAAAATTCTTCAAGCAAGATTTGGATCTGAACTGTGGAGATATTTTTTACTTGTTGCAATAATTTTAGCTTTGGTTGAAATGACGATTGCCAGAAACGCAAAGAAAGATTTGGAAGGATTAAATACTTAGTATTTCTATGTGTCCTTAGTGTCTTAGTGGTAGAAAATAAATTTACAACTGAGACACTTGGGACACTAAGAGTCACTTAGAAAAATGCATTATGATAGAAATAACAAAAAAAGTAACAGAACGGGCAATGCTCGTTTCACTTGACACAAAAGAATATAGCAAAGAAGTTGTGGAAGAACATCTTTCAGAACTTGAAGAACTTGCAAATACTGCCGGAGCAGAAACGATATTCAAAATTATTCAAAACAAAGCAAGAATGGATTCTGCCTATTATATCGGTAAAGGTAAAGCAGAAGAACTTGCTCAGCTTGTTGAATTGAATGACATAAACATAATCATCTTTGATGATGATCTGACGCCTGTGCAAGTAAGAAATCTATCTGATCTTTTTAAAAGAAAAGTAATTGATAGAAGCGGATTGATTCTGGATATTTTTGCTTCGCGCGCAAAAAGTAAAGAAGCAAAAACTCAGGTTGAACTTGCGCAATTGCAATATCTTTTACCACGTTTAACTCGTGCCTGGACTCACTTATCAAAGCAGTATGGAGGAATTGGAACAAAAGGTCCCGGTGAAACACAGATTGAAACCGACAGAAGAATTATTCGTACCCGTATTAGTCATTTAAAAGAAAAACTAAGGCAGATTGAATCCCAGAGAACTACTCAAAGTGCCGGAAGAAAAAATGCAACAAGGATTGCGATAGCAGGTTATACAAATGCCGGTAAGTCCACTTTATTTAATTTGCTAACCAATTCGGATGTTTTTGCTGAAGATAAATTGTTCGCAACACTGGATTCAACAACGCGGTCACTTGAGGTGCACGATACTGAAAAAATTCTGTTAAGTGATACAGTTGGATTTATCCGCAAGCTTCCGCCGCAGCTTGTTGCATCTTTTAAAAGCACATTGAGTGAAGTTAGAGAGGCGGATATAATTTTTCATGTTATAGATGTTTCGCATCCATTTTATGAAGACCATCTTAAAGTTGTGGAAGATACATTAAAAGAATTCGGAAGCAGTGATAAAAAAGTATGTTAGGATTTTTAACAAGGTGGATCTTGTAAAGGATAAATCAAAAATCGATTTCATAAGGAACACCCATAAAGACAGTGTAATGATTTCTGCAACCCGGGGAATAAATATTTCCTCCTTAAAATCAATGCTGAATGAAATTGTAGAAGATCAGTATGTGGAGAAGAAAATAGTTTTGAGGGTAACTGAATCAAAAAAAGTATCGCAAATTCATTCAATGGCAGAAGTTTTAAAGATTGACTATGATGAAGACGAAATCAAAATTCATTACAAAACAAGTAAACAAAACGCAGATAAAATTAAGAAGATAATCTATGGTTAATAAAGTTTTATCGGAGGAGAAATGAACAAAACATTTTTATTGACATTTGTCCAGGGTCCAAATTATCGAGCCGAGAAAAGTTTTCATGATCAACCTTTTTGGGAAAATCATTCGCGCTTTTCAGATAAACTTTTTTTACAGGGTAAGATAACAATGTGCGGACCACTTACTGATGCTTCAAAAACTTTAGTTGTTGCTTTAGGAAAAAGTGAAAGTTCAATGCGCAATTTGTTTAAGGATGATCCATTCATTAAAAATGGCATACTTACTCTTACTCACGTTGATGAATGGGAATTACATTTAAATCCTGAGTTTGTTGAAGAATAACCGAAGAACGTCATTGCGAATCCCCGATTCATCGGGGTGAAGCAATCTGCTAGTTTAATTTGGTCAAGAAATATCTTTTTAATTCTTGTAATATTTGAGATTGCTTCGTCGAAGACTCCTCGCAATGACTATCTACTTTTCTCCAATCTTATACTTAAATTTGCTCATCAAAAATTTAGTTATTTGGAGAAATTATGTCAGTCATTTTAGATGGATCAAATCTTACAGTAGAAAAATTAGTTCGTATTGCCCGCCATAAAGAAAAAGTAGAAATCAGTAATGAAGCACTTCAGCGAATAAAAACCTGCCGCGCTATGCTTGAAGAAAAAATTCAAGCTCACGAAATAATGTACGGAGTTAATACAGGTATCGGCGAATTTTCTGAAGTTGTGTTAAATGATGATCAAGTAAAAGATTTTCAAAAATATCTTATCTATAATCACTCTGCAGGAATCGGCGAACCAATGCCAATTGAACATGTTCGTGGTGCAATTGCCGGAAGAATAAATGTTCATGCTCATGGGAATTCTGGTTGCAGGCCTGAAATTACTTTAGCGCTTGTTGAAATGTTGAACAAAGATTGTATTCCTGTCGTGTGTGAAAAAGGATCTGTTGGTGCTTGCGGAGATTTAGCGCCAATGTCTCAAATAGCTTTATTATTGATGGGAGAAGGTGAAGCATTTTTCAAAGGAGAAAGACTTCCCGGAAATGTAGCATTTGAAAAAGCCGGAATAAAAATTCCAGGACTACAAGCCAGAGATGGACTTGCAACAATCAACGGTTCTAATTTTATGACTGCGATAAGTGCATTACAATTGTATGATATAAATCGTTGGTTAAAGCAGGCTGAAATTGCTGCTGCGATGTCACTTGAAGCACTTCAGGCAAACATGAAACCTTATGATGTCAGGCTTCATAAGCTGCGCGGATTTTCAGGCGCTGTTCGTAGCTCAAAAGCTATAAAAAAATGCGTTGAAGGAAGCGATCTTCTTACCGGAAAGATAAAACAAAAAGTTCAGGATGCTTATTCAATGCGTTCAACTCCGCAAGTTATTGGCGCTGCACATGATGCTGTTGCATATGCAAAATCGCAAATAGAAATCGAGTTAAACGGTGTTGGTGATAATCCGATTTTTATTCCTGAAGATAAAATAACATTAACCGGTGCAAATTTTCAGGGAACCCCTGTTTCACTTCCGATGGATATGATTAGCGCGGCTGTTACAATGGTTAGTGTACTTTCTGAAAGACGAATGAACAGATTAAATAATCCTGCCTTAAGTGTTGGGCTTCCTGCATTTTTAACTAAAGGCGCAGGAATGTTTTCAGGTATGATGTTAAGCCAATATACGGCTGATACGTTAATAGTTGAGCAGAGAATTTTATCAGCTCCCGCATCGATACAATCAATTCCTGCCGCTGCTGACCAGGAAGATTTTGTTTCAATGGGAATGAATACAGTTCTTAAGAATCAGCAGATATTAGATAATGCCTACGGTATCTTGGGAATTGAATTTATGGCTGCGGCACAGGCTCTTGATTTCCGCGAACATATTCCTGGAAAGGGCGTTGCAAAAGCAAAAGAAGTTATTCGTAAGCACGTAACTTTTCTTGATATTGATCGTCCGCTTTACCCAGATCATAACAAAATGAAAGCACTTGTAAAATCTTGTGAGATACTTGAGGAAGTTGAAAACGCTGTCGGGAGTTTAGAATAGGAAGTTGCTCGCAAAGACGCAGAGGCGCAAAGTTATGATATGAATGAAAATGAAATTTCAAAAATTTTAGTTGATTGTTGCTTTAAAGTTCATACTGAATTAGGTCCAGGTTTATTGGAATCTGTTTATGAAGAAGTTTTGTCTTACGAGATAATTAAACGAGGATTAAATCTTGAAAGACAAAAGGGTATTCCAGTTGTGTATGATAATATAAAAATGGAATTAGGATTTAGAGCCGATGTAATATTAGAAAATAAAGTAATTATAGAATTAAAATCAATAGAGGCAATTGCTCCAGTTCATACAAAACAACTTTTAACATATTTAAAACTAACGGGTATGAAATTAGGTTTACTAGTAAATTTTAATGAAGCATTAATAAAAGATGGAATAAAAAGGATTGTAAATAATTTATAATGTCTTTGCGACTTAGCGTCTTTGCGTGAAATTCTCTTAAAGGACTTAAATGGAAATAATATATCTGATAATTGGTTTAGTAGTTGGATTTGTAATCGCTTACTTCTTTTTCAAAAGCAAAAAAACAATTTCAATTGATGAAGCGAATAAACTAAATGAGCAAATCAACTCATTAAAAGTTGAAGCGGGAAAACTTGCTGAACGTATAAAACTTTTTGAAGAAGATAAAATTTCACTTCAGTCAGAATTGAAAAGCGAAAGAGAGAAATCTGAAAAACTTAATTCAGAAAATTCATCGCTAAAATCTGATTACTCAAATCTTCAAAACAAATTAAGTGAACAAAAATCTGAGATAGAAAAATTACAGGAAAAATTCACAAAGGAATTTGAAAATCTTGCAAACAAAATCTTTGAGGAAAAAGGAAATAAGTTTACAGAACAGAACAAAGAAAAGTTGAGTGAGATATTAAATCCATTAAAAGAGAAAATTTCTGATTTTGAGAGGAAGGTTGAAGAGACAAATAAAGAAAGCATAAAAGGACACGCATCTGTTAAAAGAACAGCTTCAGATGTTGAAGGAAATGAATCAACAGGTTACTCAAGAAGCAAAAAATTTAACAACTGCGTTAAAAGGGCAAAGTAAAACTCAAGGTAATTGGGGCGAGTTTATACTTGAAAGTATTCTTGAAAAATCAGGCTTGTAAAAGGAAGAGAATATGTTGTTCAGGAAAGTTTAACTGCGGAATCCGGCAGAAGATTTCAGCCTGATGTTATCATCAAACTTCCTGAGAATAAAAGTATAGTTATTGATTCCAAAGTTTCTTTGGTTGGATATGAAAAATTTGTTTCATCAGAAGACGAAAATCAAAAACAGCTCGGATTGAGAGAACATATAAATTCCATTCGTTCGCACATAAAAAATCTAAGCGGAAAAAATTATCAGAATCTTTATCAGCTTGAAAGTCTGGATTTTGTTTTGATGTTTATGCCAATTGAACCGGCATTTGCTTATGCTGTTCAAAATGATCCTTCACTTTTTAATGATGCGTTTGAACAGAATATTGTAATTGTAAGTCCGTCAACTTTGCTTGCAACACTAAGAACGATTTCAAGTATATGGCGACAGGAAAGCCAGAACAAAAATGCAGTGGAAATTGCACGACAAAGCGGTGAGATGCTTGATAAGTTTGCTGCTTTTGTTGATGATTTAATTTCTATTGGGAAAGGATTAGTTTCTACAAAAGATAATTACGATAAAGCAATGAACAAGCTTACTGAAGGCAGAGGTAATTTAATTAGTCGAACAGAGAAAATTAAAAAGCTTGGTGCAAAAGCAAGTAAATCGTTGCCGCCAAATATTCTAAATCGCGCTGATATTGATGATGAAAGCAATTTACTGGATAATGAATGATTGTTAGACCTCCGCAAACACCTGAAGAATTTGAAAGATACAGAGATTTACGATGGAGAATATTGCGCGCACCATGGAATCAGCCAAAGGGAAGTGAAGTTGATGAACTTGAATCCAAAGCTTTTCCAATTATGGTTTGCGAAGTTGATGGAATTCCGGTTGGAGTTGGCAGAGTTCATTTTAATTCTGAGACAGAAGCGCAAATCCGTTCTATGGCTGTTGAAGAAGAATGGAGAGGGAAGGGAATCGGATCAATTGTAGTAAAAGAATTAGAAAAAATTGCAATTGAAAATGGGGCTAAGAAAATAATACTTAATGCCCGGGATAATGCCGTTACATTTTATGAAAGAAATGGATACAAAGTTGTTAAACCTTCACACACTTTGTTTGGAAGCATTCCACATTTCTTAATGGAGAAAATAGTTTAATTATTTTGTGGAGCTGATCGGGATCGAACCGACGACCTGTTCGTTGCGAACGAACCGCTCTCCCAACTGAGCTACAGCCCCGATGTATTTGTTTTTGTAATTTTTAGAACCGACGACCTTCCCGATTTTGATCGGGACGCTCTCCCAACTGAGCACAGCCCCGAGTATTTTTTTTTTTAACCGACGACCTTCCCGATTTGATCGGGACGCTCTCCCATCCGCCGCGGCGGAGAGCTACAGCCCCGAACACAAATTATTTTTTATTCCCCATCTTTTCTATTTCATCAAATTCTTCTTTGGCAACCGGAATAACTGATAACCGATTTCCGCGGGCAATCAATTTCATATTTTTTAATTGTGGATTTGATTTGATAGCTTCAAGACTAACAGGAGTTTTAAATTCTTTAACAAATTTTATATCAACCATAATCCAGGTTGGATTTTTCGGATTAGCTTTTGGATCGTAATGATCGTTTTTCGGATCAAACTGTGTATGATCCGGATAGCCTTCTTTTACAACTTCACAAATCCCAACCACTGCAAGTAAATCTGAGCTGCTGTGATAAAATAAAACCTGATCACCTTTTTTCATTTCATCACGCAGATAATTTCTTGCCTGATAATTTCTAACCCCATCCCAACAAGTTGTTTGATTTTTACTTTTCTTAAGATCATCAAAAGAAAATGCTGATGGCTCGGATTTTATAAGCCAGTATTTTAAAATCATTTAATTTCCTTTAACTATTGTTTTATTTTATATGTCAACAAATATTTTTTTCTATACCAAATCTAAAATATATTTTAAACATTTTATTGTTATTAAAGCATTTTCTAAATAATTTAATGATAACTTCTTACATCTAATTTGGGTCATTTAATATCCTTGAGAAAAGTTACTATTATTTATTGACAAATAAGTCGCATTTTTAATAAACTATTTCCGGAGGTGCATATGTTCCAAAGTAATTTTACAAAAAATTTCTTTTTAATCTCTTTAATTTTTACCGCTTCTTTGATTGCTCAATCTGGCTCGGTTGAATTGAAAGACAGCAATGGAGTTTTTATAAGTGCTCATTCAAGTATTCAGGAAGCTTATAATGCCATACCAGCTGCAGTAACTCAGGCATATAGAATTGAAATTTTAACTGCCTACACGGGAGCAAATGAGACATATCCAATAACTTTTTCATTAAAATCCGGCACATCTTCAATTAACTCTATAACGTTACGTCCTGCAGCAGGTAATACAGGTGAAATTATCTCTGCTACCGCTAGTGGTCAACCAATATTGTTATTGGATGATGCGGATTATGTTATAATTGATGGTCGTGCCGGCGGCATTGGAACAAATCCTGATCTGACATTTGAGAATCTTGGTACCACAAGTGGTTCTTATACTTTTCGGTTTTTGAACGGAGCTACAAATAATTCCATAAGTTATTGCATTATAAAAAACAACACCATGAATGTAGCAGGTCCAAGAGCTATTGAAATTGGTACTTCTGTATCAAATCCAACTGGTAATTCTGATAATTTAATATCAAATAATGATATCATTGGCGGACGCTCTTGTATCGGTTTGGCGGGTACAACTGCTAATCCAAATCTTAACATTCAGATTAGAAATAATAAAATATCGAATTTTGGATATTCAGGAATCTGGGTTTTGTCCAGTTCATCAAATGTTACAATTGAAGGCAATGAAATCTTTCAAACGATTGGATTCAATACTTTTAATTTTGGAATTATAGCAGCGGGTTTTACCAGTTTGGATATTATTGGTAATAAAATTTTTGATATTCAAAATACCGCCTCAACTACATTACGTGGAATGCAAATTACTCCTGCTACCACTGCTACTCTAAATATTATAAATAACTTTGTTAGCTTAATGTTGGATAATGGAACAAAAACCAATGTTTATGGAATTCAAATATTAGGAGCAAATGAACATACTGCTAATATCTACTATAACTCTGTGCGAATAGGTGGGGTTCATACTGGGGGAACAGCCGGAAGTGTCATTTCTGCGGGTATTTACAAAGGAAATACAAGCGCCACTTCTATTTATAATCAAAAAAACAATGTTGTTCTTAATACCCGTACTGGTGGAACCGCGGGCACTTTTCATACAGGGTTTTATGTTGGTGCAACAAATCTTGTGGGTACGTATGATATTGATTATAATGTTTATTATGGTGTTGATGCATCTTCACTGCATGCCTGTTGGGGTGGTAATTACTATTCTGATATAAATCTTTATAAAGCAGCAGCTACACCAAACGAACAGAACACAATATTTAAAACAACTGCATTTGTATCAGGCACAGATTTGCATCTAACCGGAAGTTCAATAAGTGATTCTGATCTTACAGCTTTACCAATTGCTTTTATAACTGACGACATTGATGGACAAACGAGACATGCTACAACACCTTACAGAGGTGCTGATGAGGCAGATGTATCGATTCCCGTTGAACTTGTATCATTTGATGCATCAGTAAATGGTAACTCGGTTTCGCTAAACTGGATAACAGCAACTGAACTGAATAACAGTGGTTTTCAAATTGAACGAAAAACAAATATCTCAGGTTGGATTAAGGTTGGTTTTGTTCCCGGTAACGGAACTTCAACTGAATCAAAGAGTTATAATTTTCTAGATAAGAATATTTTGCCTGGTTTTTATAATTATAGAATTAAGCAAATTGATTTCAATGGATCAATTAATTACTATAACTTGAGTGAGACTATCGAAATTGGTACACCAGAAGTTTTTGATCTTGTACAAAATTATCCAAATCCATTTAATCCTATAACTACAATAAAATATTCCATAGCTAAACTTTCACAGGTTAAGCTTGTAGTATTCAATAGTATAGGTGAGGAAATGATAACACTCGTAAACGAAGCTAAGCAACCCGGTATTTACTCTGTACAATTTGATGCAGTGTCTGTTTCAAGTGGTGTCTATTTCTACAAATTAATTGCCGGAGATTTTGTTTCAACAAAGAAAATGATATTAATTAAATAGACCTTAATAATGTTAACTTGAATTTATAAATATTTTTTGTTTACTATGGAAAGGCATCACCAAAAAGCGATGCCTTTTTTATTTCAATACGTGAAGGTTCCTTAAAAATGGCTATATTTTAAAACAGAAAATATCTATGTATACAAAAAATGAAAAATAAATTTATCGCAATTATTTTAATTATTATTGTTACAAGTCTGTTAAATGCGCAAGATTTTTCCATTGCCAGACTTAAGTACAGCGGCGGTGGTGATTGGTACAATGATCCATCTGCAGAAGTTAATCTATTAAAATTTGTACAAGCAAATACCAACATTAAAGTTAATGCTGAGTATAAATTTGTTGATATCGCATCGGATGAGATTTTTTCTTATCCATTTTTGTTTTTAACCGGACACGGAAACATTGTTTTTTCCAGTGATGAAGCTAAACGTTTGAGAACACATCTGGAAAGTGGCGGATTTCTTTATATTGATGATGACTATGGTTTAGACAAAGCGGTAAAAAGAGAAATGAAAAAAGTGTTTCCTGAAAATGATTTTATTGAAGTTCCATTTTCACATAAGATTTTTAGCATCTTTTATAAATTTGATAACGGGATACCTAAAACACATGAACATGATAAAAAAACACCGCAGACTTTTGGGATATTTTTAGGAAATAGATTAGCGGTACTTTATACTTTTGAAGCAAATCCAAGCGACGGTTGGGCTGATCCAGAAGTTCACAACGACTCCAAAGAGATAAGAGAAGAAGCACTTAAATTTGGAACTAACATTATTATTTATGCATTAAGTAAATGAATTAGAAATTGAATACAAGTTTTTATAGAGAAATAATCGGCAAATTAGAACTACTAATAAAGAAAGAGTACTTCGCACTTTTTCTTGTTGGATCGTTAATTGCATTAATTATCATTGTTGGGACATTTACCTTATTCAGTTTGTTTGAGTTGGTTACTTATTCCAAATCTACTATTAGAACTATTTTATTTTTTACTTTAATATTGCTTTCGATAGGTTCAGTTAGTTATTTAATTATTCTCCCATTACTCAAATATTTTAATGTATTTAGAAATCGGGATTACTTTTATTCTGCAAATAAAGTTGGAAATTATTTCCCAGACATAAAGGATGATCTTCTCAATGCAATGCAGCTGTTTTCCTCTGAAAATACAAAAACAATTTATTCTCCAGCTTTACTTGATGCGGCATTTAGAAATATTTACGAACGAGCAAAACCAATTAAGTTTGAATCTATCATTGATCTAAGTAAAGTTAAAAAACTAGCAAAGTATTTTGCTCTGGTATTTGTGTTTTGTGCTTTATTATTTTTGTTTGTTCCTGGATTACAAGCAGCCTCAAATAGACTAATTAATTTTAATAAGGAATTTATTCCGCCGGCCAGGTTTTATTTTGAAGTTTATCCAGGTAATAGTGAGGTAACAAAGGGAGAGAATGTTGATTTTGTAATTCGTGTGAAAGGCGAAGTTCCTCAAAAAGTATTTCTATCAACCCGGGAAGAATCTCAAACCAATTTTGAAGAACATGGATTAAAAAAAGATTCTGTTGGCGAGTATAAATTCTCAATTCAACAGCTTCGATCTTCCCTTTACTACTACGCTTCTGCGGAAGGAATTAAAAGTGAAGAGTTTCAAATCAAGGTAATTGATCGTCCTGTCATTCGCTCTCTTGATGTAAAAGTTATTTCTCCCGGTTATGCTAACATTCCTTTGATTGAGCAAAAGGATAACGGGAATGTTTCAGCATTAGTGGGAAGTAATATTCAGATAAGCTTACTTTCAAATAAGGAATTAAAGTCAGCACACATTGAATTTGAAGACTCGACAAAAACAGATTTAACCATACAAAGCAATCTGGTGAAGGGTTCTTTTAAAATTCGGAAAGATAATTCTTATATAATTGTTTTAAGCGATCTTGGGGATAATAAAAATCTTCAACCTGTAAGATATTATATTAAGGCCTTATACGATTCGAACCCTGAAATTGAATTAGTTTATCCAACCGAGAATATAAATCTGGGTAATGACAATAGAGTGCCGATGGAAGTGAAGGTTAACGATGATTATGGATTCACAAGATTAAATTTAAACTATAAACTTACGTCATCAAGATATGAACCGGCTCAGGAGAAATTTTCATCAGTTGAAATCGCTATTGATAAAAAAGTTAAGGAACAAATCGTTGATCATGTATGGAATCTTACCAAATTAAATCCTGCTGTTAATGATGTTTACTCATTCTATATTGAAATATTCGATAATGATAATGTAAGCGGACCAAAATCTGCCAGAACACAAATAATTAATGTTCGTGTTCCATCCCTGGATGAGATTCTTGCTCAGGTGGATGAAACACAAGAGAATATCCAGGATGAAATGCAAAAAACTTTGCAAGATGCCGAGGAATTGAAAAAAGAATTGGAAAAGATTGATAAGGATTTAAAGCAAGATAAACAGGAACTTACCTGGGAAGAAAAGGAAAAGATTGAGCAAGCTTTGGATAAATTTGAAAAGCTGCAGGAAAAGATGGAAAGCGTAAATGAAAACCTTAAGCAAATGCAGAATGAACTTCAACAGAACCAGTTGCTATCTGAAGAAACACTTGAGAAATATATGGAACTGCAAAAACTAATGGATGAAATGACAAGTGATGAAATGAAAAAAGCAATGCAGCAAATGCAGGATATGCTTCAGAAGATGAATCGCAATCAAACGCAGGATGCGATGAACAATCTTAAAATGGATGAAGAAAAATTTAAAAAGAGTCTTGAGAGAACGATGAATCTTCTTAAACGAATTCAGATTGAACAGAAAATGGATGAGTTGATTAAACGAACCGAGGATATTGAACAGAAACAAAATGAACTTAACGAGGAAGTAAAAAACAGTGATTTGTCGGATCAAAAAAAATCTGATCAATTAAGTAATAAACAGGAAGAAGTATCTAAAGAACTTGATAGATTAGAGAAGAAAATGGAAGAACTTGCAGAAAAGATGAGTGAGCTAAAAGATATGCCGAATGAAGAAATGGAAAAGTTGCAGGAAGAATTTGAGAAACAAAAAAATGATGAACTCTCAAAAGAGACATCAAAAGATATAAAGCAAAATCAAAAACAAAAAGCACAGAAAAATCAACAGAAGCTTTCTAAGAATATGAGTGATATGAAGGCTGGAATGCAGCAAATGCAGCAACAGATGCAGCAGGAAAATCAAATGCAGACTTTTACCGATATGATGCGTATTCTTGATAATATTTTGTCTTTATCAAAACAGCAGGAAGAATTAAAAAATAAACTTCAAAATGTAGATCCTAATTCTTCTCAGTTCGAACAAAATGTGCAGAAACAAAACGAGATAAAGAAAAATCTTAACAGGTTATTAGAGCAAATGTCTGAGTTATCTCAAAAGACCTTTGCGATAACTCCTGAAATGGGCAAGGCACTCGGAAATGCCAATCAAAAAATGGATCAATCTATGCAATCCATGCAAAACCGAAATGGAAGTATGGCTACGCTTTCCCAAGGGGACGCCATGATGCATTTGAATGAAGCTGCAAATATGATGAAGAGTTCTCTGGAATCAATGATGCAAGGCGGCAGTGGCAGCGGGGGAATGATGTCTTTGATGCAGCAGTTGCAAAAAATGAGCGGGCAGCAAATGGATCTGAATAATATGACTCAAATGTTACAGCAGATGCAGAAAGGGCAATTATCACAGCAGCAGCAAGGCGAGATGCAAAGATTAGCTCAACAACAGCAATTAATTCAAAAGTCTCTTGAACAGTTAAATAAAGAGGCCAAACAGTCAGGTGAGTCCAAAAAGATTCCTGCTGATCTAGAAAATATCGTTAATCAAATGAGAGAAGTTGTTACTGATATGAACACTGAAAAACTTGACGATGAATTGATTCAGAAGCAGGAAAAGATTTTATCCAAATTATTAGATGCACAAAAATCAATTAATGAAAGAGATTTTGAGAAAGAAAGAAAATCGGAAAGCGGTAAAAACTTTACTCGTAACAGTCCTGCTGAACTAAATCTATCCACCCAGCAAGGTAAAGAAAAACTTAAAGATGAGTTAAACCGAGCAGTACAGGAAGGCTATAATAAAGATTATGAAGATCTGATCAGGAAATATTATGATGCCTTACAAAGTGAAAAGATTAATAATTAAAGCGCATAGCTTCTATGGAAACCAAATCATCGATTGATTTCCAATTAAAAACCTGCTATTTTCAAAAGCCTATTCATTAAGTTTTTATACTCAATTAGCTACCAAAAAATGTTTGAAGATTTAACAGAGGATCCAACTAATACCAGATTTAATGATTATATAGATCATAAATCATTACAAAAGCTAGGCGATTGGAAAGAATTGTTCTTTAGTCTTTTTGATGTTACAAAGGAATTATTATTTATCCTTAATAAAGATGGTTTGATAATTATTATTAATCATTTTGGTGCTGCATCACTGGAGTATTCTGTAAAGGAATTAATCGGAAAACATTTCTCAGAACTTGTAAATCCATCCAGTTGGGCAGTTGTAAATGCTTCTATCGGTTTTGCCTTAAAAAATGATTATTCTTCTTTTGAAGCTTCACTTTTAGATAAGTATGAAAATGATATTAGATTTCAGATAAACATTAAAACCATCAGAAGAGAAGATGAAATTATCGGTCTTCTTGGAGCGGGTATAAATGTTTCGATTCGAAGGAAGCTGGAAGATGAATTAAATGATTTAAAACCAAAATTGATTGAGGCTGAACGCCTGATTTCACTGGAACGTTCACGTTCATCACATCATAAAATGATGCTGGAAGAACTGAACAAGTTGAAAAGTGAGTTCGTATCGAACATTTCTCACGAACTTCGTACGCCACTTGCATCTATAGTTGGTTTTTCTGAAACGATTGCATCCGATCCAAATATGCCTGCCGAAATGGGATTGGAGTTTAACCTTATCATACTTAATGAAGGTAAAAGACTTGCCAAATTAATTAATGATGTTCTTGATCTTTCTCGTATGGAAACCGGAAGAATTGTAATTAACAAATCAAAAGTTAATATCGTAAATTTATTACATAAGTTGATTAATCACGGTAAGGAACTAGCTTCAGAGAAAAATCTTTTTGTTACGTTTGATGTACCCTATGAAGAAATAATAATTGAAGCAGATGAGGAAAGGCTATATCAGGCTTTATTTGCTTTAATGGAGAATTCAATTAAGTTTACAAATAAAGGCGGTCGGATAAAGGTAATTTTGAATAATCTTTTTAGAGAGGTTGAGATAATCATTACCGATACCGGAATGGGGATACCAGAAAAAGATCTGCCATATTTGTTTCAAAAATTTTATAGGGTTAACAGACCGGATTCCGATATCCCCGGTGCAGGTATGGGATTGGTTTTTGTAAAACAAATTGTAGATTTGCATAGAGGTTTAATCAATATTCGTAGCGATACCAATAAAGGTACCTCTGTAATGATAAAATTATTAAAAACTAATCGAGATTAGAAACAATAGGGAAAAAAGTGGAAAAACTGATCTTTATAGTGGATGACGAACAGGCTATTTCAAAATTGCTTAGCTATTGGGCTAAAGACAAGTGGAAATACCAGGTTGAAACTTTTGCAAATGCTGAAGATGCTTTAAGAAATTTAAATAAAAAACCTGATGTTATTCTTTTAGATATTATGTTGCCGGGTATGGATGGAATAGAAACACTAAAGCGAATTAAACATCTTGATGAAAACTTACCTGTAATAATGTTATCTGCTCAGGGCAGTATCGAAGTTGCCGTTGAAGCTTTGCGATACGGAGCCTTTGATTATTTTACAAAACCAATTGATCAGCAGAAATTAGAACTTGCTATAAAAAATTCTATTAAGAATTTTGATCTTACGCGTGAACTGCAAAGCTTAAAAGAAAATGTTAAAAAAGAGTATAGCTTTGACAGTATAATATCCTCTGATGGAAAGATGCAGGATGTATTCAAACTTGTAACAAAAGTTTTGCATAATGATATAACCGTTTTGATTTATGGTGAAAGCGGAACCGGTAAAGAGCTAATTGCTCGTGCAATTCATTACAACGGACAAAGAAAGGATAAACCTTTCGTTGTCGTTAATTGTGCATCTATTCCTCGTGAATTGCTCGAAAGCGAATTATTCGGTCACGAAAGGGGATCATTTACCGGTGCTCATCAGCGTAAACTCGGTAAATTTGAATATGCAAAAGGCGGTACAATATTTTTGGATGAAGTTGGTGAACTGGAAATGCTGCTTCAGGCAAAGTTACTTCGTGTTATCCAGCAAAAAGAATTTGAAAGAGTTGGCGGTACGGAATTGATTAAAACTGATGTGAGAATTATTTCTGCTACAAACAGGGATTTAAAAAAAGCAGTTGAGAATAAAGAATTTAGAGAAGATTTATATTATAGATTAAATTCTTTCCCGATTTCCATTCCACCATTAAGGCATCGCAAAAGCGATATATTAATTTTATCTGAATATTTTATCAAAAAGTTTAGTGCAAAACTTCAAAAAGATATTAAAGGGTTCTCAAAACGGGCACTGAAATTGATTTATGAATATAATTGGCCGGGTAATGTTCGCGAGATGGAAAATACCATTGAAAGATGTCTAATTATTACTGATCGTGATGTAGTTGATGTTGAAGATCTTCCAGCTCATTTAAGAACCGGCGAAAGTTCGAGCGGGGTAGAATACACAGGTCCTCTGTTCAGCGATGAAACGGTTATTCCTTTCGAAAAACTTAAAGAGGAATCAATTAGACATGCTTTAAATATAACTAATGGAAATATTGTAGAAGCTGCCAAAAGGTTACAACTTGGCAGAGCAACTATCTACAGATTAATGGATAAATATAAAATTGAAAATCGATCATCAGAATAAAGGATGAAAATATTATGGAATTTTTTAGAGAAGAAATAGAAGATGTTATCGTTATAACGGTAAATCTAAAACGAGCAACCCTTGCTGAGGCTGAAGAATTTAAACAAGTTTTGATCAATGATATCCAAAGAGGATTTAAAAAAATTGTTGTAGATCTTGCTTCATGTGAATTTATTGATTCTACATTTCTTGGCAGTCTTGTTGTTTCCCTAAAAAAATTGACGGGACTTGGAGGAGACCTTAGACTGGTTGGGTTTCAGCCTTCGGTGCACTCAATGTTTGAATTGACGAGAATGTACCGGGTATTTGAATCCTTCAAATCATCAGATGAAGCTGTTGAGAGCTTTTAAATAAAAAACTAAACTTATTTTATATTATTCCTTATTAATAAGGGATTCACTAAACATTTCAACTTTCAAGCGTTAATTAAATGTCCGAATCTGAAAAAAGATCAATCCTAATTATTGATGATGATAAGACAATCAGAAAACTTATCAATCATCATTTAAAATTAAACAACTTCATTACTTTCGAAGCAGAAAATTCATATCAGGCGTTCGATATTCTTAAAAACGAAAAAATAGATCTTGTTCTTTCCGATGTTACGATGGAAGGTATGGATGGATTTGAGTTCTGTCAAAAAGTACGGGAAAATGAGAATCACAGATTTCTGCCGTTCATTTTTGTAACAGCTAAAAACACTCTAGAGGATAAATCCAGAGCGGTTGAATCAGGCGGCGATGACATAATCACAAAACCTTTTGATATTAAAGAACTGATTTTGAAAACCCAAGCTCTAATCAGGAGATCGGATATTTATAGAACTTACGGAATGAGGAAAAGTTTAGAAAAATCATTTGATGAAGTTTCACCAAAAATATTATTTGTTGATGATGATCCATCAATGGCCAGACTTTTCAAATATAATTTAGAAAAAGCCGGCTATGAATGTACTATTGCCAGTAGTGTTGATGAAGCAATGTTAATGATTAAATCAAAAGTTCCTGATGTTATCGTTTCAGATATTATGATGCCTAAAACAGATGGTTTTGAGTTCAGAAGAATGATACTTGAAATACCTGCGTTAAAGGATATTCCGTTTATATTTCTAACTGCCAAAGGAAGCGAAGAAGATATATTAGAAGGCTACGATTTAGGAATAACTGATTATGTTGTAAAAACAGCCGGACCAAAATTAGTGGTTGCAAAAGTATCTGCTATAATCAAAAGTTTGGGAAATGAAAGAAAAAAAATTATTTCAGAATTACAGGAAGCAACAAGTTCATTAAAAACAAAAGTTGTACCGGATACTTTCCCTGTATTTGATGGGTTTTCAATCTCACATTTGCATATACCATTTAAAGGAATTCCCGGCGGAGATTTTTTAGATTATTTTCTATTAGACAATGATAATCTTGTTGTAATACTTGGTGATGTGATGGGCAAAAAGTGGGGCGCTTGGTATTTTGCATATGCATATGCCGGGTACATAAGGAGCGCTTTAAGAATTGTACTGCAGAATACTAAAGAATACTCTCCATCAGAAATTTTACAACAGGTTAATTTAACGGTTTATGGTGATACAAAAATTTCGGAAGTATTTGCTACCCTTTCAATAATAATTTTAAATAATAAAACAAAAGAATTAAAATATTCTGGTGCAGGCGATATTCCGATAATCTATAAAAACTTATCTGGTGAAATATTAAGAATCAACTCTAAAGGATTACTTCTTGGATTTTCTAAAATTGGTGAATATGAAGATATCATCATTCACTTAAAAAAAGGTGAACAAGTGTATCTGACCACAGATGGTATAATTGATTCAAGAGCCAAATCTATGGAGAGTTTTGGTGAACATCGGCTTTATGAAATTATTAAGAATATTCAACCCAATCAAAATCCTTTAGAAATTATTCAGAAAAAATCTGATGAATTTACACAATCGGCATACGATGACGATGTAAGTTTAATTTTGATTGATGTAAAAAGTTAGCTTGATAAACTTTGATTGATATCAAATGATTAATCAATATCCGCTGATTGAAGTTTTTCTGTTTTGTCTGCTATTTTTAACTGCTCAATAAGTTCTTCGATGTGTCCTTCCATCATATTAGATAAGTTGTACATAGTTAAACCAATTCTATGATCTGTAATTCTATTCTGAGGAAAGTTGTAAGTTCTTATTTTATCACTTCTATCACCACTTCCAACCATTGATTTTCTTTTAGCAGATTGTTCGTCATTCTGCTCCTTTAATTTTAGATCATAAAGTCGCGCTTTCAAAACTTTCATTGCCTTTAACTTGTTTTTCAATTGAGATCTTTCATCCTGGCATTGAACAACAAGTCCTGTTGGTAAATGAGTCATTCGCACAGCAGTTTCAACTTTGTTTACATTTTGTCCGCCAGCACCACCGGAGCGGAATATATCAATCTTCAAATCACTAGGATTGATATCTATTTCTACATCTTCAGCTTCAAGTAATACAGCTACAGAGGCTGCAGAGGTATGAACTCTCCCACTACCCTCAGTTTCAGGTACACGTTGAACTCTATGAACGCCGGACTCAAATTTTAAATTACCATAAACATCTTTCCCGCTGATAGAAAAAACTACTTCTTTTATTCCACCCAATCCGGTATCGCTAATATCTATAAGCTCAATTTTCCATCCTCTGATTTCAGCATACCTCGAATACATTCTGAATAAATCCCCGGCAAAAAGGGCAGCTTCATCTCCCCCGGTACCGGCACGAATTTCCATAATTATATCTTTATCATCATTTGCGTCTTTAGGAAGCAAAATAACTTTAATTTCTTCTTCCATCTTTTCTTTTTGAACTTTAAGTTCTTCTAATTCCATTTCAGCAAAATCAACCAAGTCTCTGTCACCTTTTGCTGCAATAATTTCTTTATTACCCTCAATATTCTTTAGAATATTCGAGTATTTATCATATGCCTGAATAATTTCTTCAAGATTTATTCTTTCTCTGTTAAGATTTTTTATTTTCTCATAATCATTTGCATTTGCTGCCTCAGAAAGCTGAGTGTTTATCTGATCAAACCTTGTTTTAATTCTTTCCAATTTTTCTAATAAATTCATTTCAATTCTCTAAATTTGGATAGCAAATATACTGAAGTAGCTACAGACTTCTAAAAATTTATAGTTTATCAATAACAGGATGACATAATGATTACTGACGATAAATCTAAAATTGAAAAATTTTTTACAACAATTGACATTTTGTTTTTTGCGTTACTTAGCGGGCAAACAATTTACTTTTTTATCGGAGTATTCCTGATTCAGTCCGGCAATATGGAAGGTTTGCCGGGATTAAATACAATTTTTATGTTCATAACTCCTGTCGTTGTGCTCTCAATTGTACTTTCATCAAAATTTATTTATTCAAAGCAAGTTGCCTCATTCGATAGGACTTCATCTTTAGAGAATAAGTTAGTATCATATCGCACAAATAATATTGTAAAATTAGCTTTATTAGAGGGCGCAAATATTTTTAACATATCTGTTATGATCATTACTACAAGTTACTTTTTTGCGGCTTTATTTATAATCATAATAGCTCTTTTCTTCTTAAATAGACCAACCAAAGAAAAGCTTATTGTGGATTATGAAATTTCATCTGATGAAGTGATAAAGATTCTTGGATAATACAGAACTTATTATCCTTTATAACTGTTGATCTAAAAAAGAAATTAAAAAATGAAGAATTTTGATATCCCAAATATTTATAGAAGCTCATTTATAACCAGGATTAAGAATGCTCGAAAAGATCTTGATCCCAGAAAAAAAGATTTTACGCCAACAATTTTAGATTTTGGTCCGGTTAGATTTTTTCTTGCCCGCCATTTTGGATTTTGTTACGGTGTAGAAAATGCAATCGAAATCGCCTATAAAACAATTGAAGAAAATCCAAGCAAAAGGATTTATTTATTAAGCGAGATGATTCACAATCCTGGAGTGAATAAAGATCTTGAAAATCTTGGTGTGAAATTTTTAATGGATACTTCCGGAAAACACTTGATTAAATGGGATGAACTAACTCAAGAAGATATTGTGATCATCCCCGCATTTGGAACTACAATTGAGATCGAGCAAAAACTAAATGAACTTGGAATTAACCCGTATAGATATAATACAACTTGTCCATTCGTAGAAAAAGTTTGGAACAGAAGTGAACAATTGGGAAAAGATAATTTTACAGTTATAATCCATGGTAAATCTTATCACGAAGAAACACGTGCAACTTTTTCTCATAGCAAAACAAATGCTCCTTCAGTTATCGTTAGAGATATCGAAGAAACAAAGTTACTTGCTTCATTTATTATGAATGAAAAATCGATAGAAGATTTTTATAAATTTTTTAATGAAAAATATTCCAATGGTTTTGATGTTGAAAGAGATTTGATAAAAGTGGGTGTCGTAAATCAGACTACAATGCTTGCAACAGAAACGCAGTTAATAGCTGATTTACTTAAAGATACCATGATCAAAAAATATGGAGTTGAAAATCTTAAAGAGCATTTTGCTGATACACGCGATACTCTTTGTTATGCTACAAATGATAACCAGGAAGCAACTTACGGATTGTTACAAGAGAAAGCCGATTTTGCAGTTGTAGTTGGCGGATACAACAGTTCCAATACCTCACATATTGTTGAGTTATGTGAAGAAAAACTTGCGACATATTTTATTTCATCTGAGGAAAAGATTTTGAATAATAAAGTCATTCAACATTTCAATATTCACAAACACAAGGAAATTGAAACAGTGAATTATCTTCCTTCAAAGAATGTTGTTGATATCATTCTTACCAGCGGTGCAAGCTGTCCGGATGCAGTTGTAGAAGCAGTCTTACGAAAAATTCATTCATTCTTTCCAACTGCGAAAAGTGTTGATGAAATTTTCAAAATGCTTTTGGTAAAATAGAATTGGATACCAGATCAGTTAGAAATTAGGATGATTAAATGAAAGTTCACATCAATGTATTAATATTTTTATTGACTGTATTAAATACGGGTTTTACGCAACAAATCATCTGGAATCATTTAAATGGCCCTATGGGTGGTATTGTTGGTGATCTGGGAATAACATCAAAAGGTGATATTTATGCCGGGATATATCCTTCGTGGCTAAAATATTCCGGTTTATTTAAATCAACTGATAATGGTGATAGTTGGGAAAAAATTGTTACACCATTTAATGATTTTGAAGTATATGCAATTTATATAACAAAAGAAGACCATATATGGTTAGGCACTAATTTTCAAGATAGAATTTATCGTTCTACAGATAACGGACTAACTTGGGAAATAAAAAGAAATGGGTACAATACGGGTGAATGCTGGGCATTTGGTGAAAGTAAAGAAGGAATAATGTTTGCGGGTGATGGTCAATATCAAAACACATATCGTTCAACTGATTATGGTGATAATTGGGAGTTTTCTGCATACCTTCGTCCGTTAGTTTTTGCAACTGATTCATCTAACATTGTTTATGTAGGCACACACGATGGATTATTTGGAACTACAGATAATGGTATTACCTGGGCACAAAATAATTTTCTTGCTAACATAGCTGTATCATCAATTCTCATAGATTCAAGCAATAATATTTATTGTGGCACAGGTTACTATGATGATGGTAATGGTGTGTTTTACTCATCAGATGGGGGGCAGAATTGGACTCAGTTAGGTCTGGCTGGAAAAGCAGTATTATCATTGGCATTTGATTCAAATGGAAATCTACTTGCTGGTACTTTATACGATGGATTATTTAAAACAACCGATATGGGTAAGACCTGGAAGCAGTATCAGAATGGGTTATTTCGTAAACAGGTATTTAGGTTAAAACTAAATGATAATGATAATATTTTTATAGGTTCTGAAAACGAAGGAGTGTTTCGTTCAATTAATTATGGAGAATCATTTGAACAGATTGGATTACCAACTTCAAAAGTTAATAATTTTGTTTTTAGTGGTGACAGTGCAATTATCTCATCAACACCTTCTGGTGTACAGAAATATAATAGGTTAACGAAGAAATGGACAAACTTAGGATTGCACCAAGTAGAAGCGGTCGCAATAACACCAAGTAATTTTTTATATGCTGCTACCTTTGATGAAGGATTAAATAAATCCACAGATTTTGGCGTGACCTGGTCATCAATTTATTTTTCTGCTGATACTCTTATGCCGGTTTATAATGTGCTTGCTATTAATGATGATACATTATTTTGTGCGACTTACCCTGATTTATTCAGAAGCATAGATGCTGGTGTCACCTGGACTGCAACTAATCTTGGAACTGGTTTTTGGACACGTGATTTATTCCTTTATAAAAATAATCTTTGGGTGAGAGGATTTGATTTGGACAATAATCTATATCGGTCAACAAATTTTGGCGAAACTTTTGAAATTATGAAAACTGGCATTGGTCATTTGATGAGTAATAATTCAATTGTTCAAGTAGAAAATGGTTATGTTTTTTTTACTGATCCAAATGATCCAAAACGGTTTATTTAGATCAACCGATCTTGGTCAAAATTGGAGTCAAATTCTCTTCAATAAATACCCAAGTGCAATTTATGCTGACGATTTTGGGAAAGTAATCAGTGGATGGGATAGCGTATATTTTTCCTCAGATTTTGGTGATAACTGGTTAACTATTCCACATCCCTTTGGTGATCGAAATTATTTCACTGATATTAAAAAAGATTTTAGTGGTAAAATGTTTTGCGGTACATTAAGGACAGGTGTCTATCAATTTGATATTATTACTTCTATTGATGACTTTCCAGAATTAACATTAAATTATCGACTTCTGCAAAACTATCCCAACCCGTTCAATCCGAGCACTGTAATAAGATATATTGTTAAAGATGCTGGTTTAGTTAAAATAAAAGTTTATGATATTTTAGGAAGTGAGGTTGCAGAGTTAGTTAATGAAACGAAAGATACTGGATATCATTCGGTAGAATTCAATGCAAGTACCTTACCAAGTGGCGTTTACATTTATACTATGCAGGTAAACGGATATTATGCTTCGCGGAAGATGCTGCTTTTAAAATAAATCTTTCAAATGATTCGGTAGAGACGCATTGGGATACTTCTCTACCTAATTTTACTTTTTGCTTGTTCGTATTCTATTCAACAATCTCTCAAACAAATCTTTAACAGTATGGAATATCTTTAATCAAACCAACACCTTGCCCGGCTTCAAGTTCACCTTCAAGTAAATCACCTTCAAAAATTCCTGCACGTTCACGTTTAACCCCAAGCAATTCTCTCAGTTGAATTTCATTCCAGCCTTCGTTTTCAGCCTTCATCGCACGGAATGCAAAATTATTTTTAATCATTCTTACTAAACCAATTTTTTTAAATGCCAAAACTGTGTCCTGATCACCAGCCTTAACAATTTCTTGCTTGTAGTTTTCATGAGCAGATGATTCAACCGTTGCGGCAAAACGAGTTCCAATCTGCACACCATTCGCTCCAAGAGAAAGTGCAGCAAGAATTCCACGCCCATCAACAATTCCACCTGCAGCAATAACAGGAATATCCAGCTTATCCACCAATTGTGGAATTAAACAAAAGGTAGTTAATTGATCGGCGCCGTTATGTCCGCCAGCTTCAACTCCTTCACCCACTACAGCATCACAACCTGCTTCTTGCGCTTTCAGTCCATATTTAAGATTTGCTATAACATGAACAACTACACATCCGTTTTCTTTAAGTAAAGAAGTAAATGTCTTTGGGTTTCCCGCAGATGTAAAAAAGATTTTTATTCCTTCATCTAAACAAGTTCTAACAAGTTCGGCAGCATCTTTTCTAAGTAGAGGAATGTTAACACCGAATGGCCTGTCCGTTGCTGCGTTACATTTTTGAATATGTTCTTTTAATAGATCAGGTTTCATCGAACCTGAACCAATCAATCCGAGTCCACCGCAATTGGAAACTGCTGAGGCTAATTTCCAACCGGAAACCCAGACCATTCCGGCCTGAATTATTGGATAATCGATCTGGAGTAAGTCAGTTATTTTGGTCTTCATTATTATCTCAAGATTTCCTTAAATAGTATTTAAAAGATAGTTAAATCCCATTAAAGATATTTTGTATATCATGGGGGGATTAGTTAAATTTGGCACTCAAAATCCATATTAGCATATTAAAAATCATTCAAAGGAATACTTAAAGATGTCATTTTTCTTCACATCAGAATCAGTTTCTGAAGGTCATCCGGATAAAGTTAGTGATGCAATATCCGATGGAATATTAGACGCAATATTTACGCATGATCCATATGCAAGAGTTGCCTGCGAAACATTTGTTACAACTGGTTTGGTTTTAGTTGGTGGTGAAATCACAACAAAAACTTACATAGATGTTCCCGCTGTTGTAAGAAAAACAGTTGAAAAAATCGGATATACTAAAGCTGATTATAAATTTGACTCCGAATCCTGTTCGGTACTGAATGCAATTCATTCACAATCACCTGATATTGCAATGGGAGTTGATACTGGCGGTGCCGGTGATCAAGGAATTATGTTTGGATATGCCTGCGATCAAACTCCTGAACTTATGCCAATGCCAATTATGTTTGCTCATAAGCTTGTTAAAAAACTTGCGGATATCAGAAAAAGTAACAATGGTTTGATGCCATACCTGCGGCCTGATTCAAAATCACAGGTAACAATTGAATACGATGACAATGGAAAACCATTGAGGGTTGATGCAGTTGTTATTTCAACTCAGCATGATGCGAATGCAAAACAAAGTAAAATAAAGTCAGATGTTATTCAGAACGTTATTAAAAAAGTCATCCCGTTAAAATATTTGGATAAGAATACAAAATATTTTGTAAATCCAACCGGAAGATTTGAAATTGGCGGACCACATGGTGATAGTGGTTTAACAGGAAGAAAAATTATTGTTGATACTTATGGTGGTTGGGCTCCGCACGGTGGCGGTGCATTTTCTGGCAAAGATCCTTCTAAGGTTGATCGCTCTGCGACTTATGCAGCGAGACATATCGCAAAAAATGTTGTTGCTGCAAAACTTGCTAAAGAATGTCTAGTCCAGGTTTCTTATGCAATCGGAGTTGCACAGCCAATTTCTGTTTTTGTGGATACGAAAGGCACAGGTGTAATTTCGGATAAGGATATCTCTAAAATGATTCAAAAAGAAGTTGATCTTACTCCTAAAGGAATTATTCATAGATTACAATTAAGAAGACCTATCTATCAAAAGACATCTTCTTATGGACACTTTGGGAGAAATGATAAGGACTTTACCTGGGAAAAACTTGATCTTGTTCCTATATTCAAAAAATACTTAAAAAAATAGTTCATCCGTAATGAACTTTTTATAGATTATTTATTGTTTTGTTATTGCTTATCAATCATAAGATATTATTTATAAAAAAAGAAAAGGTAATAAAATGAGTGAAGTGTTAGAAAAGAAAATTGATTTCTCATTAAAATATAAAGTTAAAGACATATCGCTTGCTGAATGGGGAAGAAAAGAAATTGAATTGGCTGAAGTAGAAATGCCCGGTTTGATGGCTTTAAGAGAAGAGTATAATGGGAAAAAACCTTTAAAAGGTGCTCGCATCGCTGGATGTTTACATATGACAATTCAGACAGCTGTATTAATTGAAACGCTGATAGAACTTGGTGCAGAAGTTAAATGGTCTTCCTGCAATATATTTTCTACGCAAGATCATGCTGCTGCTGCTATTGCTGCCGCTGGAGTCCCTGTATTTGCCTGGAAAGGTATGAACGAAGAAGAATTTAATTGGTGCATCGAACAGACATTATTTTTTGGTGATGAATCAAAACCATTAAATATGATTCTTGATGATGGCGGTGACCTAACAAATATGGTTCTTGATGTTTATCCGGAATTAGCTTCAGGTATTAGAGGGTTATCTGAAGAAACTACAACAGGCGTTCATCGTTTGTATGAAAGAATGGAAAATGGAACGCTTCCAATGCCGGCTATAAATGTAAATGATTCAGTTACAAAGTCTAAGTTTGATAATAAATACGGTTGTCGTGAATCATTAGTTGATGCAATTCGCAGAGCAACAGATCTTATGCTTGCCGGTAAAGTTGCTGTTGTAGCTGGATTCGGTGATGTTGGAAAAGGTTCAGCAGAATCATTAAAGAATTCTCATGTTAGAGTAATAGTAACAGAGATTGATCCTATATGTGCACTTCAAGCTGCAATGGAAGGTTATGAAGTTAAGAAGATGGATGATGCTGTTAAAGAGGCTGATATTGTTGTAACTGCTACAGGTAATAAAAACATCGTTACAGAAAGACACTTCAAAGCATTAAAAGATAAAGCAGTTGTTTGTAACATCGGGCACTTTGATACTGAAATTGATATGGCGTGGTTGAATAAGAATTATGGCCAAACAAAAAATACAATCAAACCGCAAGTTGATAAATATACAATTGATGGCAAGGATATAATTGTCCTTGCTGAGGGCAGATTGGTAAATCTTGGCTGTGCAACCGGTCATCCTTCTTTTGTGATGTCTAATTCATTTACAAATCAAACACTTGCACAGATTGAACTTTGGAATCATCCTGAAAGGTATGAAAATAAAGTTTATACACTTCCTAAACATCTTGATGAAAGGGTTGCAAGGCTTCATCTTAGAAAGATTGGTGTTGAACTTGATGTGTTAACTCCTGAACAAGCCGAGTACATCGGTGTTAAGGTTGAAGGACCATTTAAGCCTGACTATTACAGGTACTAAAATTTTCTTATTTGCGTATATAAAGACTCGCTAATTGCGAGTCTTTTTTTTACTCTAATAAATCCTTTAATGCTTCCTTCAAATTTTCAAATTTAAATTTATAACCATTGTCGGAAATCTTTTTAGAATTTATTCGCTGACTGGCGAGCACAACTTCAGCCGCTTTGCCAACAACTATCTTTAATATAAATTTTGGAACAGGGAATAGGGAGGGACGACGTAATACTTTACCCAAAGTGCTCGCAAATTCTTTCATTCTAACGGGATTTGGTGAAGCCGCATTTACGGCCCCGCTTAATTCTTTACAATCAATTGAGTGAATATAAATTCCAACTATGTCATCAATGTGTAACCACGATGACCATTGTTTTCCATTGCCAAGCGGTCCACCAACAAAAAAATTGAATGGAGTTAACATCTGTTTCAAAGCGCCATCTTCAGCACTTAAAACTAATCCTGTTCTAATTTGAACACTTCTAATTCCAAATTGTTCAACTTTTCTAGCTTCACTTTCCCATAGTTTACATACGTCGGCTAGAAAATCAATTCCTGCAGCCGATTCTTCCATTAAAATATTATCGCCGCAATCACCATAATATCCAACACCTGAAGCACTAATAAGAACCAAAGGTTTACTTTGGGATTTTCCAATTGCTTCAACTAAATTTTTTGTACTTACCTCGCGAGATTCTAATATCTCCTTTTTAAAACTTTCATTCCATCTTTTCGAGAAAAGATTTGCGCCAGAAAGATGCACTACAGCATCACGGTTTTCAAGTTTAGATTTCCATAGTCCAGGTTTTCTGTAATTCCATTCCACACATTCTTTAGCGTTTGGAAAAATTAAATTTGCTTTTTCAGCATCTCTGCTAAAAATAGTTACCTCATCACCTCTGCTAATTAAAGAATCGACAAGTTTTCGACCTATTAAACCTGTAGCGCCTGTTACTATTATTCTTTTAGTCAATGCAACTCCTTTTTTAACAGAACAAGATTAATTATTTGTTCGTTCAAAAAAAAAGCCCCGATAAATCGAGGCTTACAATGATATCAAATTTTAATTACTTAAGCAGAGTCATCTTTCTAACAGAGCTAAAACCATTAGCTTCAAGCTTGTAAAGATAAATTCCACTATTAAGATTTTTTGCTTCGAAAGTAACTGAGTGTGTTCCTTGCTCTTTAAATCCATTTACTAAAGTTTGAACTTCCTGTCCTAACAAATTGTAAACAGCTAGTTTCACATTACCTGCTTGTGGAAGACTGAAAGAGATTGAAGTTGTTGGGTTAAATGGGTTTGGGAAGTTCTGTACCAACTCAAATTTATCTGGAGTCACAACTAAAACTTCAATAGCACTTGAATATTCAAATGAGCCATCAAAATCAACTTGTCTAAGTCTGTAGTTATATTTTCCTTCAGCAAGATTTCTATCTGTGTAACTATAAGATTGTTTTTCAGTAGTAGTACCATTTCCGCTTACAAATCCTATTTTGTGCCAATCAGAATTTGTTGATTTTTTTTCAACGTCAAATCCTGAGTTATTAATCTCAGTAGCTGTAGTCCAGTTAAGATTGACTGAGTTACCATTAACAGAACCAACAAATGAAGTGAGTTCAACTGGTACAATTTCTTGCCATAGATTGCCAATTATTAGCCCATCAAATTCGGCATTAGGATTTTGTGCAACTCCACCTGAAGATGCTTGTCTTAATGCAAAAGCATCACAAACAGTAAAATCAGCAGCAACTTGGTAGGTTAAATTTGGAATTGGTTGAACACCAGAAATGGTTGGATTAATCCAAAGTTTAACTGAATCGGCGCCAGCAAGAAACTCATAACAAACAACAATTAAGTGAGTTTGATTGAGTGGCAATTCAACTCCTGTGAAGACCGGAGCACTTCCGCTACCTTCAAGACCAAACTCAATTCCTGCCCCTAATGTTTGCGCGTAAATTCTGCCTTTAAATCCTGCAGCAACACTATATAATGCGGCAAAGTAACTTGAGCTGCCAGATGCTGGTGCAGATTGAATATTAACTAAAAAAGAAGCATACACTTTTGTTCCATCACCAGATTGAGCAGGAATATCGGTGCGTGCATCTTCAGCACTTGTTGTGGCCGCAACTAGCTGAACTTTATTACCAATACCTGAAGCAGAGTATCCAGGATACGAAAGACTACCAGAAATAACAGGTATAAAATTTCCTGTTCCTGAAAAGCTAATCCAAGCACTATCACTTACATTTGCACCACCACCACCACTGGTTAATTGGCCAATTGCATAATCAAAATTATCAGTTAATAATTGTGCGTTGGAAAAATTTATTAAACCTAATCCAAGAAATAATGAGAGAATTATAAATAGTTTTTTCATCTTATATCCTTTTAAATTATGAATTGATTTATTGTTTCTTAATTGTGGGTAAAGATAAAAAAACATCTTTAGAAAGTGAAGTAGTTAAAAATATTATTTTTATGTTAACTTTTTTACTAATTGCACTCTACTGAAATAGAAAAACACTAAATCCAATGAATTAATGGATAATAAGAAAGGCTCAGTTGCCTGAGCCTTTTTCAAAGTGAATAGAAATTGTGAATATTTATTATTTAACTAAAGTCATCTTCCGTGCTTGCGTTAGGCCGTTAGATTCTAACTTATATATGTAAAGTCCGCTGATCAATTCACTTGCATCAAAGTTTACTGTATGTATACCCAATTCTTTAAATTCGTTAACAAGTGTTTTAATTTCCTGACCAAGAATATTAAACAAAGTTAGCTTTACATTTCCTGCTTCAGGAAGACTGAAACGAATTGTTGTTGTTAGGATTAAACGGATTAGGATAATTCTGGCTCAACTCAAATTTCTTTGGTGCGCCAAAATCAACTTCAATGACTTTTGAATATTCAAACTGTCCATCGTTATCAATTTGTTTTAATCTGTAACTGTATTTACCTGCAGTCATATCTTTATCTACAAAACTATAACTCTTTGGTGAGTTTGAATTTCCATTGCCATTTACAAATCCAATTTTTTCCCACGTCTCGCCTCTAGCGTCTAACTTCTTGCTTCTTTCGATCTCAAATCCATAATTATTTACTTCAGTTGCTGTTGCCCAGGTCAACTTAACTAATGAACCAATAACTGAAGCTGAGAAGGAAGAAAGCTCGACGGGGACGGGAGAATCTGTCTGTAGTGAAACCTTAAATAAAGATTTTGAAGGATCATTATTCGAAATTGACATTAGTGCATTTTCAAAAGCATCTGTTTCCAAAGTTTGATTTTCCTTTAACAAGCTACTATAGTTAAGACGCACTGTAAAAAGAGCGCTGTCATTTGGTGCAATTGTTCCCGGCAAAGAACTAATTAATGAAAACATTGCGGCATACGTTGCGGTGAATGTGACTGAACTTACTGTAAGGTTTGCATTGCCATCATTTTTAAGATAGAAATTTCTATCTACAATTACTGGAGGTGACGGATTACCAAAATCCAAAACTGAATCAGCAGGATTATTCAATCTGGCACAAGGACTTGTTACACCATTCATTCTTCTTATAATGATATCAAGGGAATTATAAGTTGGGGCATCGCCAGCAGCGATATCGTAGTTAATAAATTTCCAGTTGCCTTGTGCGTTTGTTCCATTTAAACCAGCAAGCATATATTCAGGTTTATAAAATCCGTTTGAATATGGTGGAGTACCCTGTCTCCAGAACTGTGTAGCTGAATCTGTAACTGTTGCATTTGTTATATTATCACCATCAGCTCCGTTTTCAGAAAAAAGACATTTTCGATTATTATCGGCATCTGAACTTGGTGACCAAACAAAAAGGATATTATCAGAAACCCATGTGTGACTTAAATTAATTCTTACACGTGCTTCAAGAATTGGAAAACTTGTTGGGAAATTAACATTTACTGAAATTCCTACCCCACCATCCGGTGGATTCCAACTGGGTAAACTCCTTGTTTCAGTAGTAATATTCCCAACAGCATAATAACACAAGGTATAAGGATAAGTTGCCGATGCCAAGCGAGGAAAAGTAGTTACATTACCTGAAGCATCTTGAGCTTCGATGTAATATTGAACTTCTGTTTGGCGTCCAACTCCAGGTATTTTAAAAGTAAAAATATTTCCCGCATTCGAAATAGAATAGGAAGATATAAAGGATGACCAACCTGCACTATTTTTATTGAAGCGATAATAAATTCTCGGTCTTTGATTTCCTGTGTTTGGAACAGCCGCACCATTCTGATCTACAATTATTGCCGTCAAAGAAGTTGGGTAAGTGCTTGAATGAAAACGAATATTGTTGTGTATTATTGAAGGTGGGGTAATATCAACTCCCATAGCCAGTCTTACAGAATTAAGAGCATTAACTCTACCGTAACCAAAATACTCATTCCAGTAACCATAGGTTTTAACTGTATTATAACCAACATTATCAATCTTTTCACATCCTCTGTATAAATAATCCAGGACCTGAGCTTTGGTAAAGCTAGGGTTAATCGAAAAGATTAAAGCGGCAACACCTGCAGCATTAGGACATGCAGCAGAAGTTCCATTAAATGTTGAATAATAATCTCCAGCAGTCCCAGATGTAGTATTATATCCCCCAGTACTTCGAATATCTGTAGTGTAACAAATTGTAGGCGCAACCAAATCTAAATCACCATTTGCATCTTCGCCATAGTTTCCTCCCCACCAAAACTGGTTTCCTGTCCCTGCGGCTTTTTTCTGGTCGTGTTTTGTTGAAGCTCCAACACATACAACCGAAGCAAGGTAAGAAGGATATGCTGGTGGGTTTCTTCCGTCATTTCCAGATGAAAATAAAACCACGCATCCCGATCCACTTCTTCCATTATTTGAAAGATTATTTATTGCATTTGTTAATGTAGTATTCGGGGTTCCACCACCCCAGCTGTTATTGGAAACGTGAACACCAGTTGTGCTTGCAAGATTAAATGCATTTGCGAGATTAGTGTTTGAAGTAAAATTTCCTGAGCCATCAACTAACTTAAAAGCTCTAATTTTACAATTGCTATTTAGTGTATTGTCACCACCTACAATTCCTGAAACACCCAATCCGTTGTTTGTTCTTGCTCCTATTATTCCCGCTGTGCAGGTTCCATGTCCAACAGGATCTGTTTTTACACTTTGAACACCAGTAGATGCATCATAACCTGTTATCAGGTTTTGATATAAATCTGAATGTGCAGAATCAACTCCGGTATCAAAGACACCAACAATAACACTATTATTACCTTTGGTATAATCCCAGGCTAGATTAACGTCCATATCAGCATCAGGAATTCCTGCTGAGTTTGTTAAATCACCTGCAGATGAATTTCCTCCTGTAGGAGTAGACTGACCGGTATTATTAATTACCCATTGGTTTGGGTATTGTGTGTCGTTCGGAGTGTAATTGAATAAGCAGCCTTCTGGATACCCAAAATTTGGTTCGCAGTATTCAAAATATCCGGCTTGGAAATAAATATCTGATAATTGAAGTGCATTTAGACTGACGCCATTTTGGGATTTTAATACAAATGTATTTTCATCATTAATATTCTCTTTGATCTCAATGTTATATTGATCGTTAATGTCATCTAGCTTCCTCTTATCCTTCAAATCGAACAACTTCACGATGAATTCATCCGTTGGTATTTGAGTTACTTTTCTTGATTCACCATAATAAACAAGTGTAGCAAATTTGACGACCTCTGAAATTTTGTTTAATGAAAAGATCTTTTGCTCAATATAGGTTACAGTTGCAGGATTTTGGAAAGTTACCAAGTACAAGTTTTCTGCTACTTTTTTATAACTATCACTAAAATCAATAACTGTTCTTAAACTTTGTTCAATTGCAGTTTCAGACAGATCTGTTTTATTGATAATTATTGCTAGTTTATCTGTTCTTGGAGTGAGGTCTATCTTATTCCATTCGACATAATAATAATCTTGTGCTAAAAGATTGCGAGTAACCAATAAAAAAAGAGCAACATAAAAAAGTTTCATTTTTACACCTATATCTTGTCATTATTTGATATAAAAGATAATAACGGATAACAATAGTTGCAATAGACAACATAATAGAAATTTACACCTGTAAATTATTTATAGTTTATATGCAAACTTAAATTCCTAAACATAATTTTGGTTTTTGCGTATCGATATTTGCTGCGTCAAATCCTTTCGCGCGATTGTTAAAATGGAAATACAAACAGACTGCCATAAATGTCCACGCTCGAAATTTTTTCCCAAACGGATAGGTGTTCGTCACACTAGAGAAAAACTTGCTGTGTAATAATTAAGAATGTGTATGAGAAAATTTATTTAGCTATTTTTATTTATGAATAAGAATAATGTTTACATAGAAACTTATGGCTGCCAAATGAATCTTGCTGATACCGAGATTGTTCTTGGTATCTTAAAAAAGCAAGGTTATGATGTTACTGATAAACCTGAAAATGCTGATATTATTCTTCTTAACACTTGCAGTATTAGGGATAACGCTGAGCAACGAATTTATGGCAGAATTGGAAACTTGAAAACACTTAAAGCAAATAAACCCGGACTTGTGCTTGGTATTCTTGGCTGTATGGCAGAGCGGTTACGGAAAGATCTTATTGAAGAGAAAAAAGTAGTTGATTTGGTTGTGGGTCCCGATGAATACAGAAGATTACCCGAATACATTGATGCTGCATTTAATGGTGATAAAGGAATTGGTGTTAAACTTTCACGCACAGAAACTTATGATGATATTGAACCTCATCGGGAAGATGGTCTTAGCGCATGGATTTCTGTTATGCGTGGCTGCGATAAGTTTTGTTCGTTCTGTGTCGTTCCATTCACTCGTGGAAGAGAAAGAAGCCGCTCACTTCAATCGATCATAACTGAATTGGAAAATTTATCTGCTCGCGGATTTAAAGATGTAACTTTACTTGGTCAAAATGTTAATTCTTATATGGATGAAGAAAATGAACCTGGTGGAGACTTTGCCGATTTACTTTCTTCTGCTGCAAAAGTTGACAGAAATATGAGAATCAGGTTTAGCACGTCACATCCGCAAGATATTTCTGATAAACTTTTATACACAATTGCAGAGCATCCAAATCTTTGTAATTACATTCATCTTCCCGTACAATCAGGTTCTAATAGAATTCTTGAGTTGATGAACAGAACTTATACTATTGAGCATTACCTTAACTTGATAGAGAAAGCAAAGAAAATAATTCCCGGAGTTAGTTTTTCTACAGATATAATTTCAGGATTTCCTACAGAAACCTGGGAAGACCATTCAGCAACTTTGGAGATTATGAAACAAGTAAGATATGATGGTGCATACATGTTCAAATACTCCCCACGTGAAGGAACAAAAGCATTTAAAATGAATGATGACGTTCCCGAAAATGTGAAATCAAAAAGACTGCAGGAGATTATAGATGTTCAACAGCAAATTTCTTTTGAAAAAAATCAGGAATTGATCGGAAAAGAAGAAATTATTCTGGTTGAAGGATTCAGTAAAAAATCTAATGATTTTATTGCCGGAAGAACTGATACAAATAAAGTAGTAATCGTTCCAATCAAGGACAAAATAAAAAATAGCGATTACATCAAAGTAAAAATTAATAAAGCTACTTCCGGAACATTATTTGGCGATTACTTATCTCACATCCAACCTGAAAAAGAAGGTATTGCTCTTACAGCATAAACAAACTAATTTACCATTGAACAATTTTTAGTTTGTTAATCAGTTATGAAAAAGTACTTTTCAATATTCCTTTTGGCTCTTTTCTTTCTTAATTCAGCAATTATTATTGCGCAGGAAGTTGATATAGTTCCTTACCTTAAAATGGTTGAGCAAGGGAAAATTGAGGATGTGAAAACAAAACTATTCGATCTGAAAACTGAGTATCCTAAAAGTTCCAATCTAATTTTTCTTGAAGGCGTGTTAACGGAAAACGGTCAGGATGCTGTTGTGCTTTATCAAACACTGATTGAAAAATATCCAAAAAGTGCGTACGCTGATGCGGCCATTTACAGACTCTACTCTTATTATTTTGCTCTGGGACTATATAATACAGCTGATAAAAATTTGAACAAATTAAAAAAGGATTATCCTGAATCTCCGTACATCAAAATGGCAGCAGCAAATGTAGTTAAAAATGATGTTGAAGAAACCAATGGGCAAACAAATACAACTCCTGTCGAAAACACTGATGTTAAAAAGCAATTTATTTATACTATTCAAGCTGGAGCTTTTACAAGCGCAGTGAATGCCTCAACATTAAAGAAGGAAATTGAAAACGCCGGATTAGTTTCATTTATAAAAGAAAAAAGTGTTGCCGGAACAGTTTTTAATGTTGTGTTCATTGGTAAGTATGAAACCAAAAAAGAAGCAGAAGATTTTCTTCCGCTCGCTAATTCAAGATTCGGGATTAATGGACGAGTTGTTGAGATAGATAAGTGAAGATTAAATTTATAGGAACTGGTTCCGGAAAAACCTCTCTCAATCGATACCATACCTCTTTTCTAATTTCATCGAGCCAACCAGAATATATTAGTTGACTGCGGTGATGGAATTTCAAAAGCCATATTAAATCAAAATATTAGTTTCAATTCGATTGATTGTATTATTATCTCTCACCTTCATTCTGATCATTTTGCAGGATTGCCTTCTTTACTTACTCAAATGAAATTAACTGGAAGAAATAAATCTCTTTCAGTATTTGTGCATTCAAGTGAAAGAGAATTTATAGAAGATTTTATTTTTCATTCATATCTATTTAAAGAGCGGATACATTTTGAATTTAAAATAATTCCTTTTGATGACGAAATAGAAATTCAGGTTACTGAAAATTTTAATTTTACAGCACGATTAAATTCTCATCTGGATAAGTACAAAAAGTATGATTCCGAAAAAAAATTGAGCTTTGCATCTCTAAGTTTTCTTTTTAAGGATGAAGAAAACTCTCTTATTTATTCTGGAGATATCGGATCTGAAAAAGATTTATATCTTTTTAATCAAAAAGCTGATTTGTTTATCACTGAAACTACCCACATTGAAGTCGAAAATGTTGTCAAAATTTTGGAAAAACTTAATCCCGGCAAATTAGTTTTAACTCATATCGGGGAAGATTTAGAGGAAAGTCTTGGAAAATATCTGGAATCATTATCTGAACATTTGAAATCTCGCGTTATTCTTACATTTGATGGACTTGAGTTAAATCATTTCAAATAAAATCCTCTTTAATAAAATCCCGCATTGTTCTATATTTGGCATACAATTTTTACAAAATGGCAGACAAAATCTAAATTAACTCAGTGATAAGAGAAGAGTTTAAATCTAAGAACGGAATTATCGGCAAATCAAAAGAAATAAATGATTTGGTTGATATTATTATGCAAGTTGCACAATCCGATATATCAGTTTTGATATATGGTGAAAGTGGTGTTGGGAAAGAAGTTTTTGCAAAAGGTATCCATTCGTTTAGCAACCGGGCAAACAAACCGATGATTTCCGTTAACTGTGGCGCTATTCCTGAAGGTATAATTGAAAGTGAATTGTTTGGACATAAAAAAGGATCATTCACCGGCGCTGTAGAATCGCGTAAAGGATATTTTGAGATTGCCGACCACAGCACTTTATTTTTAGATGAGATTGGCGAACTTCCACTTACAACTCAAGTAAAATTATTACGTGCAATTGAGACTAACGAGTTTATGAAACTTGGTGCTGAGACCGTTAGCAAAGTTGATGTTAGAATTATTGCAGCAACCAATAAAGATTTACAAAAAGAAGTTGATTCAAGAAGATTTAGAGAAGATTTATATTTCAGATTAAAAGCGGTTTCACTAACCATTCCACCGTTAAGAAAAAGAAAATCCGATATTGAAGAATTAGCTAAACATTTTATTAAGAGTTATTGCGAGAACAATAGATTAACAGTTCCTGAAATAACCACCGGCGCATTAGAGATTTTAATAAATTACAGCTGGCCAGGCAACATTCGTGAATTAAAAAACACAGTTGAAACTGCAATTGCATTAAACCGCGGAAAAATTCTTGGTGAAGAAATGTTTTCTGAATTAGTTTCTGACTATGTTGATTACGGCGAGTACAGAAATTTACCTGTGTTTTTAAAAAAATCTCCTGAAGACGCAGACAGAGAATTGATGTACCGCGCACTTTTTGAAATAAAAAAAGATATTATTGAATTAAAGGATTTAATTGTTAATCGTTTTAATGTCGAAGATTTTAACAGAACTGAAGACAAAAGTGATATTCTTTCAATCAGAGATTTAGAAAAAGATGCAATCATTAAAGCCTTGGATAAAACAAAAGGAAGCAAAAGAAAAGCTGCAAGATTATTGAATATAAGCGAAAGAACTTTATACAGAAAATTAAAAGAATATGATATTACGGAATCTTAAAAAAAAGAAAATCATTTTGTTTGCATTTATCAATATATTGTTTGTAGGATTAATTGCAATTAATTTTACTTCGTGCTGTGCGTATTCTTTTACCGGTGCATCAGTTCCGGAACATTTAAAGACAATTGCAATTCCTATTGCAGATGACAGAAGCGGTTCCGGTGAAGCCGGGTTGAGAGAAAATTTAACACAAAAACTTATTCAAAAATTTATTGATGATAACACACTACAGGTTTCGGAAAGAACAACTGCAAATGCTCTTTTGGAATGTTCAATTGTTTCGCTTTCAGATGCACCGGCAATAGTTTCCGCCGGGGAAAATATAACATCAAGAAGAATTACAGTTGGTGTTAAAGTTATCTATCGTGATTTGGTAAAACGTACAACAGTCTTTGAAAAAACCTTTAGTAATTATAGTGATTATCTATCAAGTGAGCCTGTACAAGGCAGAAAAAGTGCAATTGAGACCGCGATAGATTTAATTAGTGAAGATATACTTTTAGATACTGTATCCGGTTGGTAAAAAGAAAGGTTATTTAGTTAAAATGGAACAAGCAGTTTTGATAGGATATTTTTTTTCTCTCTCTATCCTATTTTTGTTTGGATTACATGGTTTTGTTATGATGTATTATCATAGGAAATACGGACATAAAAATCCCGAACCTGATATTAATTTTAAAGAAGGCGCCATTGTTACAATTCAACTTCCACTTTATAATGAAATGTATGTTGCTGAAAGATTAATAAAATCTGTTTGCGAAATTGATTATCCAAAAGATAAAATGGAAATTCAGGTGCTGGATGATTCAACTGATGAAACTACTTCTATTGTTGCCAAGGCAGTTGAAGAAAAGAAAAAAGAAGGATTTGATATTTTGCATATAAGACGTGGAACCCGGGAAGGATATAAAGCCGGTGCACTTAAAGAAGGAATGAAGATTGCCAAAGGTGAGTACATCGCAATTTTTGATGCCGACTTTATTCCACAAAAAGAATTTTTACAAAAAACTCTTTCTTACTTTACAGATGAAAAAGTTGGCATGGTTCAATCAAGATGGGAACATCTTAACGGCGATTATTCTATCATTACAAAAGCACAGGCACTTGCTCTTGATGGGCATTTTGTAATCGAACAAACTGTTCGAAACAGATCAGGGTTCTTTATTAATTTTAACGGAACCGGCGGAGTGTGGAGAAAAAAATGTATTGAAGAAGCAGGCAACTGGCATGCCGATACATTGACTGAAGATTTAGATTTAAGTTACCGCGCCCAGCTTATCGGATGGAGATTTGTATTTTTAAAAGATTTTACTTCGCCAGCAGAACTACCATCTGAAATTAATGCTTTAAAAGCACAACAATTCCGCTGGACAAAAGGTGCAGTGGAAACTGCAAAAAAAATTCTTCCTTTAGTCTGGAAATCAAAAGTTCCTCTTCGAGTAAAACTTCAGTCAACTTTTCATTTGACTAATAATCTTGTGTTTCCATTTATACTTCTTGCTGCCATTTTGAACGTACCTTTAATCTTTATTAAGAACAGCGGTTCTCACGATGTTTACTTTGCAATAATGTCTTTGTTTGTTCTTGCATTTGTTAGTTCATTTCTTTTTTATATGTATTCGCAAAAAGATATTCGTGCAGATTGGAGAAAGAAAATAGTTATGTTCCCGTTGTTTATGGCGGGAAGTATGGGCTTAGCTGTGAACAACTCACGCGCTGTATTTGAAGGTTTGATGAACAGGAAAAGTGAATTTGTTCGTACTCCAAAATTCAAATTAGAAAACGAAAAAGATACTTTTATCGGCAATAAATACTTGAACAAAAAACTTGGATTTTCTGTTATCGTTGAAGCAATTCTTGCTGTATATTGTTTAATTGGAGTTTTGTCATCAATCTATTTCATGGAATTTGCTTCCATTCCATTTCAGGTTTTATTCTTTTTAGGATTTTCATTTATAGCAATTACATCAATTAGACACACTTATGCAACAAAGAAAATTTAAATGAGCAGTAATTCATTTGATGCATTTAATCAAAAAGTAAGTTTAATTTACGAGTATAACAATAAATCCCCGTTGTTTGCCCGTGTTGCAGAAAATGAAATTGAAAAAAATAATGTTGATGAAGCTATAAAGATATTGAATGAAGGATTGAACAATCACCCGGATTTTTCAGTAGCATATTTTCTTCTTAGCAAAGCTCACACTATAAAAGGCAATTACGGGCAAGCATTAAAATTTGTAAAGAAAGGAAGTGAATTAATTCATTCTCCTAAAACTTTTGATTATTATCTGCGGGAGATTGACGCAATAAAAAAACAAAGACAGCTTTTCAATGTTTCCCGTTGGGCTGATTCAGCAAATGATAATTTTTCAAGCTTTAATCCAGCTCAAGTAAACAAAACAAAATCAAATGAGCCTGTTGAATCTATAGAAAATACTCTTAATAGACTTACTAAAGAAATAGATGGTGCAACTAAATCCATTAAAGAAGCTAAAAAGAAAATAGAAGATACAAGTGTAAAGGAATATTCCAACAGTGACTTTATAGTTTCTGAAACTCTTGCTAAAATCTATATAACACAAGGCGAGTTTAAGGAAGCTATATCAGTTTATAAAAAATTAAAACAAAAAAATCCTGAGAAAGAAAGTTACTTCAATACAAAGATTGAAGAATTAAAAACAATGCTAAGCGCTTAGCCGTTCCTGTTTTTTCTGCATACTTTATTATTGCCATTGTACTATGATTAATACAGCCCAAAGCACAATTTTACACCGTAAATTCTATATTCGACCCGTTCTTAAAGTGGCAAAGGACTTGCTTGGTAAAGTGCTGGTTTATAAAATAAGGAGTAATATTTTAGCCGGAAGAATTATTGAAGTTGAAGCTTATGATGGAATTGTTGATCAAGCATCACACTCATTTAAAGGAAAAACAAAAAGAAATGAAGTGATGTTTAATGAAGGCGGATATTTTTATGTTTATTTTACGTATGGTGCTCATTTTTGCTGTAACATAGTAACAGGTAAGAAAAATCATGGTGCTGCAGTTTTAATACGTGCAGTTGAACCCATATGTGGTATCAATAAAATGATTTCAAATAGATTTGGCCGAAAATTAATATCAGAAAAGGAAATTTATAATCTAACAAGTGGACCAGGAAAGGTATGTAAAGCATTTGGATTCAGTAGGAAACATTCCGGTTTAGATTTAACCAATAGTTCCATTTTTTTAGTTAATCAAGCAAAACTTAAAAAAAATAAGATCGGAATTTCTAAAAGGATTGGAATTACAAAATCAGTTAGTTTGCCGTGGAGATTTTTTGAAATTGGAAATCCATATTTATCAAGATGATTAAAGATCTAAAAAATATTTTGATTGTAAGAACCGATAGAATTGGTGATCTTGTTTTAACTTTACCTTTAGCAGGATTGATTAAAAAACATTATCCGAATTCCAAAGTTTCTTTTCTTGTCCGTGAATACACGAAAAGTATTGTTAAGAGTCACCTGTTCATTGATGAAGTAATCGTACTTAAAGAAATTAGTGGAAAAACCGGTTTGTTCGATAATTTAAAACATATTAAATCTAAAAAGTTTGATACTTGTATTGTTGTTTATCCAACATTTATTGTTGCTTTAATAATGTTCTTAAGCAGAATAAAAAAAAGAATTGGATCTGGTTATCGATGGTATTCTTTTTTATTCAATGAAAAAGTCTATGAACATAGAAAAACTGCCGAAAGACACGAGCTAGAATACAATGTAAATCTGCTTGAAAAATTGAATATTAAAAACAATGTTACAGAAGCTAATGTTAACTACAGTTTAATTGCAGGTGAAAGTGACTTAAAAACTGTTACACAAATTCTTGCAGATGAACAAGTTGATTTACAAAGACCAATTATAATTGTTCACCCTGGCAGCGGTGGAAGTACAATCGATTTGCCTGTAAAAAAGTTTACTGAACTTGTCAAACAACTTGATGATGATGGTTATCAGGTTTTATTAACAGGTAATAAAAATGAAATCACAATGTGCAATCAGATTAAGTCATCTGACAAAGTAAAAAATCTTGCAGGAAAATTAAATCTTAATGAACTAACTGCTTTAATTAGTAAATCAGAAATATTTGTTTCAAACTCGACAGGACCCATACACATTGCAGCGGCACTTGGAAAATTTGTAATTGGCTTTTATCCTAAAATTGTTTCGTGCTCAAAAGAACGCTGGGGACCTTACACAAATAAAAAACTTATTTATGAGCCTGAAATTGATTGTTTAAATTGCACACGTGCACAGTGCGCAAAATTGAATTGCATGGATTCAATTAACATAAGTAAAGTGTACAGCGATATTAAAAATGTTATAACTAAACTTTAAGGAGTAGTAAATGAAATCCTTTTCAAACATTAAATTGATAATAGTAATACTGCTTATGATGGCAATGGTATTTTCAGATGTTTATGCTCAGAAAAAAGATAATTTCCGAAAGCAGATCAATAACGCATTTAGAGTAGGGGAGAAATTAACGTTCGATGTTAAATACGGTTTTGTAACCGCTGGTATTGCATCATTTGAAATACCAAAAATTAAAAAAATATCCGGAAGAGATGCTTACCACGTAACTTTTGAAGTTAACACGGTTCCGACTTTTGATGCATTCTTTAAAGTGCGCGATAGATATGAAACTTATATAGATGTTGAAGGATTGTTTCCGTGGAGATTTGAACAGCACATTCGTGAAGGAAAATTTTCAAGAGACTTCTCGGCTTTTTTTGATCAAAGAAAAGGTAAAGCAAAAACCAGCGGCGGAGAATTTGACATTCCTAAATATGTAAACGATATAGTGTCAGCTTTCTTTTATGCACGAACTTTGGATTATTCAAATTTACAGGTTGGCGATAAAATTCCGTTGAAGAATTTTTATAAAGATAAAGTTTATGATCTTGATGTTGTTTATCACGGCAAAGAAACTATTGAGGTAGCAGCAGGAAAATTTGAATGTATTATAGTTGAGCCGTTAGTTCAGGAAGGTGGACTCTTTAAAAGTGAAGGAAGTATTATGGTATGGATGACAAACGATGATGCTAAAATGCCTGTTCGTGTAAAAACAAAAGTGGTAGTTGGTGCAATTGATTCAGACCTTACAGGTTATACAGGAGTTTACGGGAAGCTAACATCAAAAAGAAAGTAATTTTATGGAATTACTTCAATATTCGAGTAGATAAGAAATATTTAAAAATATTTTGTCGGGATTATCATATCTTTAAATAATGAAATTATTCTTTAATTAATAAAATAAATGAAAATCACTGCAAATTATTTTTGGCAAAACTTAAGTAGCTTTTCTGATCAAATAGCCTTGATAGATACTTCAACGAACAAATCTATTACTTACAAAAATTTAGATGTTGAAGCTGAAAAAATTGCATCCAAATTAAAATCATCAGATAAAGCGTTAATTTTTCTTTTTACCACAAACAACTCTGAATCAATAATTTCTTATATAGCAGCACTCAGTTCAGGTAATGCTATACTATTACTGGATGAAAAGCTTAATGATGAAATTAGAAATAGCTTAGTTGAAAATTATAAACCGGATTACATTATCTCTTCAAATGCAATTGCCCCTGAGTTCTATTCACTTTTATTTAAATACGAATCTCTAAATTTCATTAAAAGAACGGAGAGCAATTCAATAAATATATTCCCTGAACTTTCTGTACTTTTATCAACTTCCGGCACAACCGGTTCTCCAAAACTTGTTAGACTTGCGTATAAAAATATTCAATCAAATGCTGAATCAATTGCAGAGTATTTGCAGATTGATGAAAACGAAAGACCAATCACAACTCTTCCTATAAATTATTCTTATGGATTATCAATTATAAACAGCCATTTGCTTAAAGGTTCTGCAATAGTCTTAACAGAAAGAACAGTTTTCTTTCGTGATTTCTGGAACCAGTTTAATGAATATAAATGCACATCATTTGCAGGAGTGCCTTATACATATACAATGTTAAAAAGAATTGGTTTTGAAAAAATTGAATTGCCAACATTAAAGTACTTTACACAAGCCGGTGGAAAATTAAGCGAGGAATTTATCAAGCATTTTCATGAGTATGCTTTAAATAAAAAAATTAAGTTCTTTGTGATGTATGGACAGACCGAAGCAACTGCCAGAATTACATATGTACCGCCGGAAAAATTGAGTGACAAAATTGGTTCGATAGGAATATCAATACCTTATGGTGAACTTAAAATTACAAATAATGAAACCGAGATAACCAGCCCAAACGAAATAGGTGAGATAGTTTACAAAGGGGATAATGTTATGCTCGGTTATGCAGAAACAGGTAATGATTTATCTAAAGGTGACGAACTTAATGGAGTGCTTTATACGGGCGATCTGGGATATAAAGATGCTGATGGATATTTTTATGTGACAGGAAGAATGAAAAGATTTATAAAAATTTTCGGATTAAGAGTTAACCTGGATGAAGTGCAAAAGATGATAGAAAATCATTTTGGTATTTCTGTCGCTTGCACCGGTAAAGATGAACTACTTAAGATTTTAGTCCATTCAGATGATCAACTAACAGAAGTCAAAGTTAAAGACGAAGTAATGAAAATGTACAAACTTAGTTTCAAATCTCTTGTCGTTAAATCAACAACAGAAATCCCAACAAATAGTTCAGGTAAGTATGATTATAAAAAAATTAATGAAATGTTTGATGGTGAATAGTTTTACATTGTCATTGCGATGGCGATTAGCCGAAGCAATCTCTATTTATTTTCTGAGATTGCTTCATTCGATGACTCATTCGCAATGACTTTTAAAACCTATCCTAACGAAAAAGGTTCTTGTCTCAAATATTCTGTTGTTTGAATTTTCTGTCTTACATCATTAATAACAACATCTACCTGAGCCTTGGGAATGTTCAACACATTTGCAATAACATCTGATGAAACACCTTTTTCCCATCCATCCCAGATTCGATCCATAACTTCAAAAGGCATTTTATAAAAGAATTCTTCCTGAGTTTGTTCTGCACTGTAAGTATCTGTAGTTGGTGTACGTTTTCTAATATCTTCAGGAACACCAAGAAACTCTGCTAACTGATATACCTGGGTCTTAAATAAATGAGCAATTGGTTTTACATCAGCACCGCCATCGCCGTACTTAACAAAAAAACCTTGTTCATGTTCATTCTTATTTCCGGTTCCTATAACAGCATAATTCTTTGCCTCAGCATGATAATAAAGCATATTTGTTCTGCTTCTCTGTTTAAAGTTAGAAGCGGCTACAATTTGCAAATATTCGGCTAATGGCAATCGCTGTGATTTAACCGTTCCATCAGGTGAGATAATAGTAAGATAGAAAAGATTTAATTTCCCTTTTGCTTCTGTATCCGAGTGAAGAACAATTTTCATCTTATAAGTTTTTGGATCATATTCTGGAAATACCCTCTTAACTGCTTCATCTCTTCGTTTGTAACAGCCGAATCCGTGAACAGCATCTGTGATATCCTCTAATATATAGGGAACTTTGAATTTTTCGCAAAGCACAGTTGCAAGTTCTTTACTTTCAGGACTTGAATCTCTTTCTGGCATCATAATCCCAAGAACTTTTTCCGGTCCAAATGTTTTTGCGCAAAGTGCAAGTACAACTGATGAATCAATTCCGCCGCTGACACCAACAATGGCACCGCGTTTTTTTAGTTTAAATGCTACGGTATCTTTTAAAGCAGCAGTTAATCTTTCGGTTTCCGCATTAGCGTCTAAGTAAATTGAATCCATTGTAAAGTTCATCTTATCTCCAATAGTATATTTTAATTTATTAAATTTCTTTTATCTATAAATGTATTAAATCTATAATTATCAGGAACATTTATCTTTTTGTATCTGATATAATCATTATGTAAAAACTGTGTTGATATAATTCCTGCGAGTGCCATATTATCAAGTTCACTAAGCTTTTCAGTCTTGTCAGCTTTTTTTAGCAGCATATTTACTTTAGCAGAATTAAAAATTCCTGCTTCATCAATTTCTTTTCCCGATAGTAATGACTGAATATCCAAAAACTTATTGTTAAGAAAACTATTTCTTATTGGTGCGCGATAAGGATTCTTAGGTCTGTTCACAATCTTGGTTGGCAGCAAATCCTTAAACACTTTTTTGAGTAAATATTTCTCGTTCAGTCCTCTGATCTTAAATCTTGATGGAACAGTTGCCATATATTCAATTATGCGATGATCAAGATAGGGCACACGAAGTTCAACAGAGTTGCCCATTGCCATTCTATCGCCTTGAGAAGAAAGTAAATACCCGCTCATAAAAGTGATAATCTCAAGATACTGTGCTTTGTAAACATAATCCCAGCTATCAAAATCTTTAGGTAAAATGCTTTTCAAATCGTCATAAGCATTATAATTACCAATCTGCTCCCTTAAATCATCGGAGAAGAAGTTCTTTAATCTTGTATTATTATTCCAGCGAACAATATGAGAAAAGAATGGATTATTTGGATCATCAATCCCAAGCTTAAAAAAAGCCTGTAGTGTTTGAGCTAATCTTTTATCTTTAAAAATATATGGATATAGTTTTTGAAGAAGTTTTGGTCGGAATTGTGAATTAGGATCAACAGACCAGAACTTCCTGATCTTGGTTTCTTTAAAAATATTGTAACCGCCAAAAATTTCATCAGCACCTTCGCCGGTTAAAACAACTTTGTAACCTTCTTCTCTAACTTTTTTTGAAAGTAAATATAAAGGAACAGGTGCAGCACGGATTATCGGCTTTTCACCATAGTAAACAATATCAGAAAAATACTTGCCTATATCTTCGTTTGTTGCGTGGACTTCAGAGTGATTTGTATTTAGATGTTTAATCATCAGGTTTTGGAATTCACTTTCATCAAAACTTTCTTCCTGAAAAGTTATTCCAAAAGTTCTTAACTCATTATTAAAATAGTTTTTTACAAATGCAGTAATTCCGGATGAATCAAGTCCGCCGCTTAAGTAACTTCCCACGGGAACATCTGCTCTAAGCCTGATTCGAATAGAATCTTTCATCAACTCAGAAATTTCACTTGTAAATTCCGGAATTGATTTTTCTTCTGCTAAAAGATTTTTATTATAAGGTAAACTCCAATAACGACTAACTGAAATTTCTTTACCTGGTGTAAACTTTAGACAATGTCCTGGTGCAAGCTCGTTAATATTATTAAATGCTGTCCTGCCCGGCAGATTTGTCCAGAATGTAAAAATCTGGTCTAAACCGATTGGGTCAAAATGTGGTTTGTGAGTCAGATATTTCAATTATTGCTTTTGCCTCGGAAGCAAACAGAAGTTTTTCGTTTTCTATTTTATAAAAGAGTGGTAGAATTCCAACACGATCCCTGGCAGCAAAAAATTCTCTTTTAATTGAATCCCAGATTACAAAAGCAAACTGTCCGTTAAGATCTTCAAGACATTTTTCTTTCTTCTCTTCATAAAGATGAAGAATAACTTCTGTATCTGTTGTGGTGTAAAACTTATGTCCAAGTTTTATTAATGCTTCACGAATTTCAGGATAGTTAAATATCTCGCCATTAAAAACAATCCAGTGTGTCTTATCTTCATTATGAATTGGCTGTGAACCACTGCTCAAATCTATAATACTCAAGCGTGATTGTGCAAGCCCGATCCAATCATCAACATAAGCTCCGGTTTCATCAGGTCCGCGATGACGCAGAGCATAGGTCATTCTTTTCAAATGATCAGTGCTGATTGGTGCAGGATTCTTAAGGTTTAAGATTCCGCTTATACCGCACATTAGTTAGCAGCAGATTTATTGTTTTTGGATTGCAGAAATTTTTCGATTGCAATAAGGCTGGAAAAATTTTCCTGAACAAGTTCTTCATCGGTTACAGTAACATTAAAGTTATCCTCGATAAAGGCTACAAGTTCAAGAACTCCGGTTGAATCAATTATTCCCTTTTCAAACAATGGAGTATCAACAGCTAGTTTAGCTCCATCGCCAAAAAGGAAGTTATCAACAATAAACTGTTTAATTACATCTGTATAGGTGAAGCTATCATTCATAGATTGTATATCTCTTTTTTTTATCATTCTTTCTTATAAAATATTTTAATTGAACTTATCTAAAAAATCATAATAATTTCCAAACAATATTTATATTTAACTCCAAATACTCACAATAATCGTAATGTGAAAATTGAGCTTGTCACTTCAGCCACAAGAAGAAGTCTGATAATTCGAACAGATTTCTTAGCAGAATGCACCCCTGCAAACTTCGAAATGACTATCACATTCATTCAAGTTGTCTGTAAATATATTCAAAAACCTTACCAAAAATAATAATTTTAATGCAAGTACTAAATGACTCTGTACTAATAAAAAGCCTCCTTTTTCAATCATAGAGCTAATATTTATCAGAGGAGTGGGAAAATAATTTTCCAAAGCATCTGTGTGCACTGATATTAGTCTCAAAAAAAGGCAAATGTTACAATACTTTTCTTAATTAACGATAAAATGTACTCAAATTTCAAGTTTGTTTTAACTTGAATTAGTTAAACATTTAAATCTAAAATCCATTTTTCGGTCTATAAATAAAATATGTGAAACCCTTAGATTGAGTCACTTAATAGTGGTTACAAGTGAAAGGATTTTTTATGAGTTCTGTAAATTATAAAACTATTATTCTTTTATTTTTGAAAGCAGGATAGGAAATATCTCGGCTAAGTGCACTATAAGAATTCCATTGAATTAACTTAAATATTAAGATTAGAAAGTTAAAATAGTAGAAAGCATTACTATTTTTAAGAATGAATTTGTTCGATGTTAGAATTTTTGTTACTAACAAGCGACTAATATTAATATGAATTTCTAAGTCAATCCTCCCGGATTATAATTATCCTCTTATTTGTACTTCTACCTTCTGCAGTATCATTATTTGCAATTGGAGAAGAACTACCGAGACCATACACAGAGAATCGATCAGCGGATAGACCTTGAGAAATTAAATACTCATAAATAGTTTTTGCTCTATCGTAAGAGAGTTTTTTGAGCAGGTAAGTTGAACCCTGGTTATCCATATATCCTTCAATTCTCCATTTACTTCCGGGTTGGGATTTCATATAATTAACAATTTCACTTAGAAGAATCTTTGCCATCTCTTTTAAAGTGGCTGTATTAGATTCAAAAGTGTCATTGCCTCTTAAAATAAACTGATAAAAAGTTTCGGCTGTTCCTTCTGGACATCCTGTTGAATCAACTTTAGAATTCTGAGGAGTATCCGCACACTTGTCCAGATAATCGGGAACGCTATCAGCATCACTATCTACCGGGCAACCTTTGGAATCAACCATAACCCCAGTTGGGGTATTCAGGCATTGATCAATGCTATCCAGGATTCCATCATTATCCGAATCTTCCGGGCATCCAAAATTATCAACAGATAGAGTAACAGGAGTTTCAGGACATTTATCAAGATAATCTGGAACACCATCTTTATCAGTATCAACCGGACATCCATATAAATCAACGGACACATTTTTAGGAGTATCATTGCATTTATCAAGGTAATCAAGCACACCGTCATTATCACTATCAAGAGGGCAACCAAATGCGTCAATCTTTATACCCGGTGGTGTATTGGGACATTGATCAACATTATCTGGGACTCCATCATTATCGGAATCCGGACTACTGCTTAATGCAAATGATAATCCAATCAGCCCTGATAAAAATGAATCTTTGCTTTTAGCAGCCGAAATATCATCAAGATAGTCGGTTGATGTGGGATAATAAGAAAGGGCAAAATTCAATCCAAAACGATCGCTAAGTTTATATCTTAATCCCCCCTCTAAAACAATACTTATAATTTCCTTATCATATTTTTTCAAGCTATTAAATGTGAGTATTTTTCCATCAGAATTTTTTGGACTAAATATTAAGTATGCGGCTCCAACATTTAGGTAGGAGATTAATGATTCATTAAGAGAGAGACCAAAATTAATGGACCCACCAATTTGAATTATATCAGTACAAATATCTAATGGAATTTCTCTGGGATTAGGTTCATCATTATTTTGAATTGATCCTCTTCCATCGCTAAAACTTAAAGATGTTCCCCCACCGAAAAGTTTTAATCCAAGTCTTGCATTATTGATTATAATTGGGAAGTATTCAATTGATCCACGAATACCCGGTTCAATATTTGAAGTTTTATAATCAGTAAATCCATAATTGATTCCACTTTCAAGAGATAAAATGAAATTTTGTAAGAGAAAGTCATTATTTGCAATTGCGGCTTGAGCATTAATTTGCTTTGCTGCAAAAAATGAGACTAAAAAACTAACGATGTAAATTGTAAGATAGTTTCTCATATTTTATTCTCGATGAAATAACACTATGAATTGTTCATAATATAATAATTTAACTCAATAATTATCCGTCTCTGCAAAGATAAGAAAAGACTTTGCGTGAAAACAACAATATATTTAAAATGTTTTTTGAAGAAAATTTACTTACTAACACAGAAATTTGGTATCAGTCTGGATAGAAATATCCAAGCTTCATTTTATTATTGCGTAATTATTTTGATGAACGGTTTCTCTACATTAATCAATTTGCTTAATTTTAATATTAAATAAAAGAGAAGTATATGAATGTACTGGAAGTAAAAAATCTTACAAAAAAATTTAATGGTATTACTGCTGTAAATAGGGCTTCCTTTTCTGTACCTGAAGGTTCGGTGTTTGGTCTTATTGGACGAAATGGCGCAGGAAAGACTACTACGATTAGAATGATTCTTAATATATACTTTCCTGATGAAGGTGAAGTATCGTTTAGGGAAAACAAAATTGAGCAAAATTTTAAGGATTCGGTTGGGTATTTGCCTGAAGAGCGCGGACTTTATAAGAAGATGAAAGTAATTGATATGCTTTTATTTCTTGCGGAACTTAAAGGCAAAAAGGGAAGTGAGGTTAATAAATCCGCATTACAATACTTAGAGAGATTTGATATTGCCGACAGAAAAAATTCTAAAATAGAAGATCTTTCAAAGGGTAATCAACAGAAAGTACAATTCATTGGTACAATTTTACACGACCCCGATTTTCTGATCTTTGACGAACCATTTGCTGGTCTTGATCCAATCAACACAAATCTTTTAAAAGAAATTATCCTTGAGATGAAGAATAAGGGTAAGGTTGTAATCTTTTCCACTCATCTAATGGAGTTTGCTGAAAAAATGTGCGACTTCATTGCAATGATTGATAAAGGCAAAATTATTCTTAATGGTAAGCTATCAGAAATCAAAGAAAAATTTGCCTCTAAAAATATCAGCTTAAATTATCAGGGTAATATTTCGTTTCTAAATGGGCATCCCTTAATTGAAAGCATAGAGGATTTTGGTAATACCACCGGTATTAAACTGAGGAGTGAAAATACAGATCAGGAGCTCCTGAAGATTCTATTACAAAACAATGTGGCAGTTAAAAAGTTTAATGTTGATGAAATTTCACTTCATGAAATATTTGTATCACTTGCAGGAAAAGAGGTTGTAAATGTTTAGTAAAAGGACAATTACAATAATTAAGCGTGAACTAAAAATGAAATTATTTAGTAAATCATTTATTTTGATGACACTTCTGGTTCCACTTTTTATGATAATGATTTTTTCAATCCAGTTTTTGGTCCAGTCACTTTCGGATGAGCAAAGAGCAGACATAATATTTGTTTCAGATTCGGATGAGATATTAAATAAAACGCAAAATGAAATTTATATATCAGATTCTTTTAAATCAGGCGATCTAACGGCAAGATTTGAGAAAACGGATTTGAATGGTTTTTCAAATAAACTAAAGGAAATCAAACCAGATATTATTTCGCAGAAAATCACAGGGGTTGTTTTCATTCCTTCAACATCTCTGCAATCAAAAGGAGTTGAATACTATTCATCTAATCCAAACAACTCATCTTTATTTTACAAGATAAAACCTTCTATTAATAAGGCTTTGGTTGAGATTTATTTTTCCGTTAAGAAGTTAACACAGGATGAAATAAATTTTGCAAGAAAAGATGTTGAGATTAACGGATTTAGAATTTCATCTGATGAAAAAGTTGCACAAGAGGGCTATGGAAACAGGATAGCAATGGTGTTGTTTTCTTTTCTGCTTTATATGGCATTAATATTTTCAGGGGCAATGACAATGAATGCGGTTGTTGAAGAAAAAAGCAGTAAAATTGTGGAAGTGCTGCTGTCATCAGCGAGCAGTACAGAGCTTATGGCAGGAAAAATTTTTGGCACTGTGATAGTTGAAATGATCCAGATGATAATTTGGTTGAGCCCGGTGATGATATTAATTACCACAAGTTGGTTTTTTATTCCACCCGAATTTATGCCGCAAATGAGTGTTGGATATATACTATATTTTCTATTTAACTACTCATTCGCATTAATAACTTATGTTGCACTTTATGCAACAGTTGGCGCTATCTTTGATAATCCGCAAGATGCTCAATCCGGAGTGTGGCCGCTTCTGATGTTAATAATGATTCCATTTTTTATCGCCATTAGGTTTGGAGTCAAATGCCCAAACATCATTTGCAGTTATCGCCTCGCTCTTTCCCTTTGCTTCCCTGATTGTGATGCCGGCAAGAATGATTTTAGTTGAAGTTCCACTTTGGCAAATATTATTATCAAGCTTTATCAACATAATTATGCTGATTGGAATATTTAAACTTGCAGGTAGAATCTATCGCATTGGTATCTTACTTACGGGTAAAAAACCCAAATGGTCGGAAGTTATTCGCTGGTTAAAAATGAGCACTTAAATTTATTAACATATGAAACTTTTTTAAGCACTTTCTCTGACAGAAAGTGCTTTTTTTGTAAATAATCTTACAATAGGTTAAATAAATAAATTAAATATTCAAGTTGTTTTGAATTTAAAATTTTTTTTTATTTGCCATCTAATAAATTTCTTTGCAATTTCACTACCAGATATTTATTCATTAATACTTTAGGAGTGGTGGCGATGAAAAAAATTACTTTACTTTTTATTCTTCTATCATTTTTGAATTCAGTTCAGGCTTACGACAAACTTTCTTTGGTTGAAAGATTTACAAATTGTTCTTGCGGTCCTTGTGCAACAATTAATAATTCCTGGTATAATGCTACTACTGCAAATCTTATAAACTCTGGTTCAATAACCCATGTTGTGTATAATGTTGATTGGCCTTCTCCTACAGATCCCATGCATATTTTAAATGCGATAGATAACAATCAAAGACGTGGTTATTATGGAGTTAGTTCAGTTCCCTGGATCGATGTTAATGGTACAACAATTACTGTAAGTCAGGCTGCTCTCGAAAGTGCTGTAAGTTCCGGAAATGCATCTTATTCACCATTTAGTATTGAGATTATTCCTGTAAGGTTCTCTAATAATGTACTAAATGTTAAAGTGATTATAACCCGAGATCCTTCAGATATCACAACTTTTAGTAATACAAAATTACGCGTTGCATTAACAGAATTAACCGTTGATAGAACTTGTATAACCTGCTGCAATAATGGTGAGACATTATTTCACAATGTAACACGTAAAATGCTTCCTGATGGAAAAGGAACTTTGATTGATATTCCTGCTCCTGGCGCGTCAGTTGAATATGAGTTTTCGTTCATTCCGAATGCTCAATTTTTACAAGATGTTGATATGACTGCATTGGAAGTAGTTGCCTTCATTCAAAGTGATGCCAATAAATTAGTTTATCAGTCCGCAACTGCTGATGTTGAATTCTCAAATAATCTGAACGCAGCATTTCAAGTTCAGGAAAATCTTGGCGCATTACCGTTTGAAGTAACTTTTGAAGATTATTCAACTCCAACTGATTCAACAACAATTACAACTTGGGCCTGGGATTTTGATAATGATGGTAATATCGATTCTCAAGAGCCAAATCCGACTTACACATATCAAACTGAAGGAACATATACTGTTTCTTTAACTGTAGGTGATGGAATTAATCAGTACACACGAATTTTGCAGAACTATATTTATAGTATTACCAGTGCTTCAGACATTCTTGTTGTTAATGGGATCGATTACTCAAATGCAGCATACATCACAGAAATGCAGCAGTTTTATAACAGTTCTGCCTGCATAGGTAATCACAATGCTGATGTATGGGATCTTTTTGGTGATCAAGGTTTTAACTATGGTGGAAATCCTGCTTTTCAAAATGTCCATCTATACAATAGAGGTATTCCAAATTCGGTTCTATATCTATATGATAAAATAATATGGATTGGAAATAATTTTAGTGGTGATCTTGCTTTCTACAATCCTGCCCAGGTATTAGAATATGTGCAAAACGGTGGAAATTTTTTACTCGCTACACGTTTGGCCACAAATTTTTTTGATACGCAATTGAGAAATTATTGTGGGATATCTTCGATTACTGGTGATCAGACTGTAACAACTTTAACAGCATTAGATAATAATTTGGTAAATATGAGTTCTGTCGGCACTAACTCTCTTGTTCATCTTGTTTCTCTAGCCGCAAATTCGGAAGCCACTCTGATTTTTGATGATTTAGTTTCTAATACATTTTTTGCCGGATTTAGAATAAATAAATTGGATGACGGAAATTTTATTTTTATTTCCGGTCGTCCTTATAGATTTAATTCTGCAGCTTCTTTTGCAAATTATGATTATATAATTGATAACTGGATGAATAGTTCTCCAGTACCAGTTGAATTAACATCATTCACTGCAAAAGCATTGTCAGACAAAGTACAATTGGATTGGACTACAGCAACCGAGATCAACAATTCTGGATTTGAAATTGAAAGGTCTGTTGATGGTAATACTTTCTTCTCCGTTGGATTTGTTAAAGGAAATGGTACTACAACAGAACCCAGATCATATTCGTTTACGGATAATATCCAGTATAATGCAACCCAATCAATATATTACAGACTAAAACAGGTTGATTATAATGGTAGTGCGAAATACAGCGATGTTGTTTCAGTTGTTACAGAAATGCCAATCGTGTATGCGCTAGATCAGAATTATCCAAATCCATTCAATCCTTCTACAATTATCACATACAGTATTCCGCAGAGGGTCAATGTTTCATTAAAGATTTATGATATGCTTGGAAAAGAAATCGCAGTGTTAGTTAATGAACAAAAAGAAGCCGGCTCATATAAAGTTCAGTATGATGCGGCTAAACTTTCAAGCGGAGTTTATGTCTATACAATACAAGCTGGTGATTTTCTTGAGAGTAGAAAAATGTTATTGGTGAAATAATTTTATCGAATTATAGATCAGTTAAGGTTTATGTAAGGGCGATTTCTTATCGCCCTTTTTTATGATTTGAAAATTTGAAGCAACTTTTCTGCAGCAAGAGTTGGTGTAATTTTATCTTTTACAATTTCTTCTTTAATTGATTTAAGTGCTTTCTGAACTTTTTCATTATTATAAAAATCATCTTTCAAGGTATCTTCTATCATTCTAAAAACCCATTCTATCGATTGGTCTTTTCTTCGTTGATCAAAGACACCCGATTCTTTTACAGTTATTTCAAAATTCTTAATCACTTCCCATAATTCAGGAATTCCTTTACCAGTTAAAGCTGAGCCAGTAAAAGCTTGTGCATTCCATCCTTTAGTTGCAGGCTGAAGATAATGCAATGCATTATTGTAATCTGATCTTGCGATGTTAGCCTTCTTCTCATTATCACCATCCGCTTTGTTGATTAGAATTGCATCGACTAATTCCATAATTCCACGTTTGATCCCTTGTAATTCATCGCCCCCGCCAGTAATTAAAACGAGCAAAAAGAAATCAACCATAGAACGAACCGTAACTTCACTTTGCCCAACGCCGACAGTCTCGATAAGAATAATATCAAATCCAGCTGCCTCACAAATTGTAATTGTTTCTCTGCTCTTTCTTGTAACTCCGCCAAGAGTGCCACCTGACGGCGAGGGACGGATAAAACAATTTTTTTCTTTGGAAAGATTTTCCATTCGTGTTTTATCACCAAGAATACTTCCTTTTGTTACTGTACTGCTTGGATCGACAGTAAGAACAGCAACTTTGTGACCTTGTTTAATCAAATACATTCCAAGTGATTCAATTAACGTACTTTTACCTGCACCAGGAACTCCTGTAATTCCAACTCGTAAAGATTTGCCTGAATAAGGAAGCAATTTCTTTAAAACTTCCTGTGCAGTATCGTGATGAGAAGAATGGTTACTTTCAATTAATGTTATTGCACGAGCTAAAATATTTCTATCAAAATTTAAAACACCATTAACATAATCTTCAACAGAAAGATGCTTACGTTTCAAATCCTTTCCCTTTTTACTTGAACTTAAACTTTTTATTCCCTTAACAATTCTCACAGCAAATTCATCTCCAGCATTTTCAGGAGTCCAATCAGGTTTGTAGGAAACTTGTTTTTGTTTTTTCATTTTAGATTTGGTTCTTTTACAAGGTAAAAATAACAAATCTACCTTGAAATTGAACCAGGTTGTAAAAATTAGTTAAAAGTTGGGATTGAATCTTTTCTTAGGCAATCCGTTAGCTAGTGGATAACAAATCTACCTAAGAATTTATTCATTTTGGGAGGTTTTTATTGATATATTTCTTTATGTGAATACCAAGCAATAACAAAATTTTTACTATCCTCAGAGAAACTTGGATCGCCTAGATAATCACCAGAGTTTGCATCAAGGGTATAAATCTTTGACTCATTTGTTTCCCAATTTATTAATTCTAGGTAATCATTATAATTTACTAATACCTTTTTTAAATCCGGAGAAAATTTATAACTCCTTGATGTTCCACCTGACCATAATAATTCTTTCTCCTTTGTCAACAGATCTAATCTATATATATTACACTCATTGGAAGAATAATACAGTTTCATATCATTTGTCAAGGATGTTTCACCATAAAATGTCTCTGATCTGAGTATAATTGTATCCGTCATAGATTTTGAAACCATATCAAATATATAAACGGTAGTTTCATAAAAAGCACCTCTATATTGATCAAGGAATACCAGATATTTGTCATTTTGTGTAAAACCTAACGGTGTAGCTTTGGAAAATATGTACTGATGATTAGCACCAGAAATGTCAATAATTGAAGTTCCGGCTGAATCTAAAGTAAATTTATCATTAAAAAAATAATTAGTGTATAGTACCTTTTCCCCATTATTAAAAAATGCAATATTATTATCATCAATATTCCAGGTATTGGTAATATTTTTAAACTGCCCATCAATTAGTGAAACCGAATATAGATCATGCATATAAGGGTAGCGGTCGCCATTATAATTGAATAATAGAAAATTACCATTGGAAGAAATATCTATCTTTTTGTAAATGAAAGGAGTAATTGGAATTACTGTTATATTTTTTTTCTGATTTGTGATTAGATCCAAAGTAATTAAATCGTAATAATATCGATATACAATTTTATTACTATTAGGCACAAACACTGGATTTTCCCCATCAACAATTTTATTGATACTATCGGTTTCAGTATTCACTAGATATACTGAAGAATTATAAATATCAACAGGATAAGAATCCTCAGAATCACAGGCAGGTAACAAATGAAGTAACAAAATAATGCTTGTGATCTTAAGAGATTGATGTATTTTATTTCGGCAATATTTAATTGATACGAACATTTAAAACCTTTCCTTAACTAACTCCATTATCTTAATTCCTGCTGCGGGAATTTTTGTACCGGGACCAAAGATTGCAGAAGCACCGTGCTCGTAGAGAAAATCATAATCCTGTGCAGGTATAACTCCGCCGCAGATTACGATTATATCTTCTCTGCCGAGTTTCTTTAGTTCTTCAATAAGTTGCGGTAATAATGTTTTATGTCCTGCCGCAAGTGAGCTCATTCCAACAACGTGAACATCGTTTTCAACAGCTTGCTGTGCAGTTTCTTCAGGAGTCTGGAATAACGGACCAACATCAACATCAAATCCCATATCTGCATAAGCTGTTGCAACAACTTTTGCACCGCGGTCATGTCCATCCTGTCCCATTTTTGCAATTAAAATTCTTGGGCGACGACCTTCGTGTTTGGCAAACTCATCCGTCATTTTGCGAACTTGCCCGAACAGTTCGTCATCTTTTGCGTACTCGCTGCTATAAACTCCTGATATTGTTCTTGTCACGGCTTTGTACCTTCCGCTTACTTTTTCAATTGCTAATGAAATTTCTCCAAGTGTTGCTCGCGCTCTTGCGGCAATAATTGAAAGTTCTAATAAATTTCCTTCACCAGTTTCTGCACATTTACTTAATGATTCAAGAGCTTGCTTAACATCTTCATCATTTCTGTTTTGCTTAACGGACTGCAATCTTTTTATCTGAGATAATCTTACTGCAGTGTTATCAACTTCTAAAATCTCAATCGGATCTTCTTTATCCAATCGATGTTTGTTAACTCCAACTACAGTTTCTTTACCAGAATCAATTCTTGCTTGTCTTCTTGCAGAAGCTTCTTCAATTCGCATTTTAGGAATTCCGGCTTCAATTGCTTTCGTCATTCCGCCATAAGATTCAACTTCAAGAATATGTTCCCAGCCTTTTTTTAGAAGTGCATTAGTTAGTGCCTCAACATAATAAGAACCTCCCCATGGATCAATAACTTTGGTGATATAAGTTTCATCCTGTAAATAAAGCTGAGTGTTTCGTGCAATTCGTGCTGAAAAATCTGTTGGAAGTGCGATTGCTTCATCCAAAGAATTTGTATGAAGTGATTGTGTGTGTCCAAGTGCTGCTGCCATTCCTTCAATGCAAGTTCTTACAACATTGTTAAATGGATCCTGCTCAGATAAACTCCACCCTGAAGTTTGCGAGTGAGTTCTTAATGACATCGACTTAGGATTTTTCGGATTGAACTGTTTGATCATCTTTGCCCAGATTAAATCTTGCCGCACGCATCTTTGCAACCTCCATAAAATAATTCATTCCTTGCGCCCAGAAGAAAGAAAGACGCGGTGCAAATTCATCAATGTCCATTCCAGCTTTAATCCCAGTGCGAACATATTCCAAACCATCAGCAAGAGTATAAGCCATTTCAAGATCGGCTGTAGCTCCAGCTTCCTGCATATGATATCCTGAGATTGAAATGCTGTTGAACTTAGGCATATTCTTAGCAGTGAACACAAATATATCTGCAATAATACGCATAGAAACTTCTGGCGGATAAATGTAAGTGTTACGCACCATATATTCTTTTAGAATATCATTCTGAATTGTTCCTGTAAGCTGTTCGTGCTTTACACCTTGTTCTTCAGCAGCCACAATATAAAATGCCAGTACTGGAAGAACAGCTCCATTCATCGTCATCGATACAGACATTTTATCAAGAGGAATCTGATCGAAAAGAATTTTCATATCTGCAATTGAATCAATTGCAACTCCGGCTTTCCCAACATCTCCAACTACACGCGGATGATCAGAATCGTAACCACGATGAGTTGCAAGATCAAAAGCAACAGATAATCCCTTTTGTCCTTGAGCAAGATTTCTTCGATAGAAAGCATTGCTTTCTTCAGCAGTAGAAAATCCCGCGTATTGTCTTACAGTCCACGGACGTTGAACATACATTGTTGAGTATGGTCCACGTAGAAATGGTGGAAGTCCGGAAAAGTAATCTGTGTGTTCTAGATCTTTTAAATCATCCTTTGTGTAAAGTGGTTTAACAGGAATTTGTTCCATCGTTTCCCAGATAAATTCTTCAACAGATTTTCCGGTCTCTTGTTTAAACCTTTCTTCCCACTCTTTTTGGGAAACACTTTTTGATTTTAGATTTAGTTCAATGTTTTTAAATTTTGGTTTCATAAATGTCTTAAAATTGTTTTTCAATGTCATACTGAGCGAAGAGGAAGGATGACATTGAGTCTATTTTTATAAATAGGTCACACTTCGACTTCGCTCAGTGTGACAAAGGTTGTTATTTCAATGCGATAATTTTATTTAATAACGATGAAAGAATTTTATAAGCATCTGCTCCAAGGTAAATAAAATCATCAACACCTGATTTTTTATGTTCTTCAATTTGGTCTTTTGGGTAACCGGCAACTATAACTGATACATCTTTTAATTTTTCTTTTATCCCTTTTACTATCGGTGGAACAAGTTCCGGATATGTATCATCAGTTGAGCAAATAACAATAACTTGAGCTTTTGAATTGATTGCTGACTTAACTGCTTCTTCAGTCCTGGTAAATCCATTTGGGTAAATAATTTCAAATCCACCCACTTCAAAAAAAGCACGTGAGAAATCTGCTCTGCCTTTAAATTGTTTTAGCGGACCCATTGTTGCAAGAAATACTTTTGGTCTTGCTTCCGGTTTTCTTTTAAAATTTTCTGATGCAATTCTCAACTCTTCAAACATTTCCGATAAGCGAAATTGTTTGAGTGGTGTAACAGAAATACCTTTTTCAGCATAAGAACGAATTGATTTTGAAACTTCTCCAAGCGAAGCGCCTTCAAGAAAAGCATCGACAGCACTATCAATTAAATCATAAGATTTTGTGTCGGCTATTTTCTGAAGTTTTTCCAGAATAATTGAATGTTTTTTGTTATCGCCGGTAATTCTGTATTTCTGAATGTACTCAACGCGCTTTTTATATATTGCATTAAGATCTGTTTTATTGATCTCCATCATCTCTTCTTTTGGATTTGCATACATATTTGTACCAACCAAAACAGATTTACGTTTTGCAAAATCTTTCTTTTTTGTCTCAGCAACTTTTGCAATTTCATCGTGAACAAATCCTGATTGAATAGCTTTTAACATTCCACCTTTTTCTTCAATAGTCTGAAATAATTTCCATGCAGCATTTGCAATATCATCAGTTAACCTTTCTACAAAATAAGAACCACCAGCAGGATCAATTACCTGATCCAGATGTGATTCTTCCTTAAGAATAATTTGAGTATTACGTGCTAGTCGTCTTGAAAAATCATCCGAATCATTAAACGATTCATCGTAAGGATTTGTTTGAATCGAATCAACGCCGCCAACTATAGCTGAAAATGCTTCTGTTGTTGTGCGAAGTGAATTTACAAACGGATCAAAAAATGTTTGATTAAACTGAGAAGTTTTGGCATGAATATATATTTTTCTGTTTTCTTCTTTTACTTCGTAAGCTTCAAGAATTTTACTCCACAATACTCGTGCAGCACGAAGTTTTGCAACTTCCATAAAGTAAAATGAACCGATTCCAAACGTGAATTTAATTCTTTTTGCAGCATCATCAGCTTTTAAACCGCGAGAAATGATTTCATTTAAATATTCAGCAGACGTTGCAAGTGTAAAAGCTAATTCCTGAACAGCATTTGCACCAGCATTATTAAAAGTAAATCCACTTGCTCCAATTGTTTTAATTGGCGAGTTTGATTTGACCATCAATTCAGTCGCAAGTTTCATCTCATCAAAAATTTGATTTAATGAAATTGGCAAATCACCTTTAGTTAATAAATATTCATAAGGGTCAGAAATGATTGATCCTTTAATATTCATCAAACTTGTTCTTGTTTCATTTGCATACGCAGTAAAAAGAAGTGTAATCGGTAAAGCTGAAAAACCACAAGCAATGTTTATTGGTTGATTTGTCAAATCAATATCCTTAAACAACACCTGCATCTTTCTAACGCCGGAAATTGATAATCCATCTTTCCCAACTTCTCCCGCTTTAGATTGGTCAGCATCAATTCCCAGTTTAGTAGGATTATCTAAAACAATGTTAATTGAATTCAATCCACGATTAAGATCAGCTTGCAAAGCTTCATTCAAATCTTCTGGGAGAGCTTGATTATACTCTTGTGCAATTTCCCAACTTCTGGAAGTATATCCGGAAACATTACCGCCGCGAAGATAATTTTGAAAGCCGGGAAAATTATTTATCTGCGGTAAATCCTTAATATCGTTTGAAGTGTAAAGAGGTTGAAGATTTATTTCTTCATAAGTTTTCGTGGTAAGTTTTTTATCGAATGATTCGCCTTTAAGATCTTTTTCAACTTGTTTTTTCCAGTCATCAAAACTAAGAATTGGAAAATCTTTTATAAGATCAGGTTTATCACCGAGTTTTACTTCTTGAGCCATTGTAACTCCTAAATTCTAGAAATGTGCATATTAAAACTACAAAAAAGTTTTGTGTTAAATGAGCAGAACCCCTCTTATTTCCTCCCCTTTCTGAAAGGGGAGGATTGAGGTAGGGTTAAAACTAAGCTGGTGGATTCCAGGTTTCGTGAAGCAGTTTCTGATTTTTCTGTAAACTGTTTTTTATTTCAGTTACTCTAAAAACAGTACGATTAAAAACTCCCCAAATATTATCCATATAAAGTCGCATTGCTTCAATATCATTTTCATCAGGTTTCTGATGAATTGCTTCTAACATATCTGTGTAAATGAGGTCAAGAAATTTTATTTCACTTTCAAATTTTATTTCAGTGTTTGTTTGTTCTTTCATAATGTTTCTATGTTAATTTATTAAAATGTGTTTTTATGTAATTCATCAATTGAACTAAGTATTGAATTTATTTTATCAATTTTTTCTTTTGGATAAGTTTCATTTGGTTTGATTACCAAAGCTTTTTCATAAAATGACTTTGCCTCATCATATTTTTTTTCTTTAAGCAGGTCATCAGCTTTTTTAATATTTTCGTTGTAAGCATATGTTTGGTCAGTTACTATAGTCTTCATCTTTAATGATTCACCGGATTCTTCAACGATCATTTTTTTAACTTCATCACTGTATCCAATGTTTTTGGGCTTAAAGAATTCAGTTTTTGATAGTCCATCCATATATTTCAAAATCAAATGTTCGCCAAACTGTTTCCAAGTTTTATAAGTTTGTTCAGCGGATGAAATAGAATAGCTTGTAAGATATTCAATTGCTTCACCTTTGGAATTTTTAAGAAGTGATAAAGCTGTTGATTCTATATTTTCCTGCTGTGCAAAATATTTTCCTTCAATTTCATTTTGAGTTTTCTTCACATCATCTATTACGATTGAATATCTTGGATACGAAAAATTTGCAACAAAATTAAAAACCCAAAACGCGGAATTCCATGTAAACTGTGATAACGAGCCAACACCTTTAGAATAATTATAAGGAGTTCTACTCATTGATGAATACATAGGCGTATAAACGGTAAAGTAAGTATCATCAACACCAAACCATAAAACACCGCCAACTTCCCGAGGTAAATGGGCACGAGCTTGGGACACAAATGAAAATCCAGTTTGAGGTGTTGAGATTGGACGTTCGTGAAAATATTCTTCACCATTATATTGCCATGTTAATGGTCTCCAGCGATATGGCATATGATAAGGACCTGCAGCGATTCCTTTTGTCATATCAAGTTCGGTTCCTTCATAATGATCACGCATTAAACCCATAACATCGTGCACAGATAATTTTTTATCAGGCTTTATAGATAACGGCATTCTCTCTAATGATTCACCCTTAACATAAGAAATATATTTTTCCATTGAAGTATTGCATCTTCTGAACAATGACCAAACTCGTGCATCACAAAATCTGATAGCACCAAAATCCAATGGAGCATAAGCTGCTGAAAAATCAAACTCAGAATCTTTTCCTGAGAAATAACCTTTCTCTCGTGCAAAAGAAATTACATCTTGGGCATACAAACTAGTTTCAGAATCGTTTAAAGGAAAAGTGGTAATTCGTGATTGATTTGCATGAGCAGAAATATTTCCATCTGGAATCTTTACGGCAACCCAAACGGCACCTTTGTTGCCTTCACCTTTACCTATCAATTCAAGAATCCAGGCTTCATTTGCATCGCCAATTGAAAATGATTCGCCGCTGCTGTAATAACCAAATTCACTTACAAGATCAGTCATAACCTTAATTGCTTCTCGTGCTGTTTTACTGCGTTGCAAAGCAATGTAAATCAAACTTCCGTAATCAATAATTCCATTCGCAACTCCAAGTTCCTCTCTTCCGCCAAAAGTAGTTTCACCAATAACAACCTGATGTTCATTCATATTTCCGATTACATTATAAGTAACAGAAGCTTGAGGAATTTTACCAAGATATTTTCCTGTATCCCATTCATAAATTTCTAACCAGGCTCCGTTCTGATAAACCGCGGCAGGATAATGATAAAGTTCACCGTAAGCCTCGTATGAATCTGCAGTGTAAGAAATCATAACCGAACCATCAACACTTGCACCTTTTGTTATAATAAAATTTGTGCAAGAATAACTTTCATTAGTAAAGATTAAAATCGTAATAATTAAAACCGTGAGAAGAACTTTTTTCATCATAAGAAATCCTTATTAAAAATCTTAAAAAATGTTGGTGAAAAGATAAGGAAATTGGTTTGATTTGGGAATGGAAATCGATGGTGTAAAGATAGAAAAAGACCGCCACGAATTTCACGAATTTGCACTAATTGTTTTGATTCGTGAAAATTAGTGCTAATTCGTGGCTGCTCTTTAATTTGTAAATATTTATTTGATTTTTATTCTGCTACCTTCAGAGTGACTTGTAAATTCTGGTGCATACATACATTGGATTGTTGTAATTCCATTTGAGAAATCACCTTTATATGTTACTCTCAATGGATACTCAAAAACATAAGTGCCAACTGGTAGTTGATAAATAAAAAAGTTAGTTGCTGCATCCTTTGTATTTTCATAATACCATAAACCATCCTGATGTTTATGTGTAGATAAAACATTTAATGGTTCCAATCCGGCAGCTCTCATATCTTTTAAATGAATATACTCCATCTGTCTATCAACTCTAATTTCAATTCTAACTTTAATTTTATCTCCAGGTTTCAATTCAGTGCCTTCATCAATTGGAGTTATCTTTTTTCCAGATTCAGTATCAATTTCTAAAAATAGTTTTTTATTTATCTTCAATGGAGTTTCTGAAAATGTAATCTTATCAAGCTGTTCAAAATATTGCCAGTATAAGGCGCCCCACGATACAACATTGTTATTATTAGTTACTGAAATGTTAGACATTTCAGGTTTTATTTCATCACCTTTCCAGGAAGTTTTAAAATAACCTGTTCCTTCTTCAACATGAATCTTTGGATTATTTTCTAACTGAAGTTCTGTTTCACCGATTTTTATATCTGGTGATTTCGTTTCAGCAAGCCAATCTGTTCCTCTTAATAAAAGTGCGTAACAAGCTTGCGCAGTTGCAGTAGTTGTTTTCCAATCATTAGTTTGTTTTTGTTTAAGAAGCCAGGTTTTCATTAAATCAACAGAAGTTTGATCTTTAGTAATTTCATCAACAGCTTCGATTAAAAGGGCTTGAGTTTCGATTGGTGCTTGATACCAGTACCAGCTTCGTTCTTCTTTAAAGTACATTCCCATTTCTTCATTGATAACTGCATTTTCAATTATTGATTTTATTATATCACCAGCTAATTCAACATTTGAATCTCTAAAAAGTGCTAAAGCAATCATTCCCTGCATATATTTATTATTGGATAACCAATACTGTTCAGCTTGTCCTTTCCAATAGTCAAAAGCTTCTTGATATTTTTTATCAACAGGGATATCAAGAAAATAACTTCTGCCATAGAGATAATAAATTTGATCGTAGTTAATGTTCTTTATTTCTAAGGGAATTTTAAGAAACTTCAGTCTTTCATAATCTTCATACATTCGTGTATCAACATAATTGATAGCTTTGCATAGCATGCTAAAAACTACATTGTTTTCCCTAATATTTTTTACCCCAAGTTTTTCAAGATGTCCCATCCCGGTAACAATATATTGAGTTATGTATTTGCTTTCCGGTAAACCAGGAAACCACGGCCAGCCACCGTTTGAGTACTGACCTTTCTGTAATTTTTCCTCAACCTTTTTTAATTCATCAGACATTTTAACAAGATCAAACAATAAACCAATATTTCGTTTTCGTGCTGATTCATTTTGTGCATTAAGTACCCAGGGCGTTTCTTCTAATAGAGCATATTTAAGCTCCTGATTCTTTTCTAAGTTAGAAAGCAAAGCATCTTTATCAACAGTTTTCCAGGCATCAAATACTTTTTTGATTTTTGGATTTGAATTTGCGATAAAACTTGCAATACTATTTGCATAGTAACGACTGAATATTTGCTCACTGCATTCGTGAGGAAATTCCATAAGATAAGGCAAAGCTTGTATTGCATACCATGCAGGATTTGCTGTAAACTCCAATGTTAAATTGTAGTTTTGCAAAGTAGTTGAGTTGTTATTTTTTAATTTATCAAGTACAAAACTTTTTGTTTGATTTCCATTAACAGGAAGCGGTAAAGTTTCTGTAAGTAACATTCTGTTCGTAAGAATTGGAAGAGCATTTTCTTCACCATCAGAAAATTCATCAGACTTTGCAAGTACGCGATATACTATTGCTTCAACTTTGCCCACAGGAATTTTTAATCTCCAGCTTAATCCTTCACTCATTCCTTTATCCATTTTAAAGGATTTGATATTTTCGGTGTTTTCAAACAACTCATCAACAGGCTGCATTGTAAAGGCATCAAACAATTGTAAAGTTGCTGATCCTGATAAGTGAATCATCAGACAGATTACTTACTTTTGCGGTAAAATATATTTCATCACCCTCTCGTAAAAATCTTGGCGGATTTGGCTGAATCATTAATTCTTTTTGCGTGATAGTTTGCTTCGTGATAAAACCAATTTCTAAATCTTCTGTATGCGCAAAGCCCATAAACTTCCAGCGAGTCAATGCTTCTGGAGCAGTAAACGAAATCAGTATTTCACCATCTTCATTGGTTTTTAGATCAGGAAAGAAGAATGCAGTTTCATTTAGATTTTTTCTAGCAGTGATTCCTTCAAAATTTGCTTTGTCTTTCTCTTTGCCATCAGGTACAGAACCATCTACTAAAAAAGCAGTTTCATCATCGCCTCTGGCTCCTCTAATTGGAAGGGTTTGAATATCTTCACTTGATACAACCCTTACAGTGTTTGTAGACTTTGATTCAAAAAATTTCTGGCCAATTACAGTAACCTCATCCAGACTTTCAGAACTTTCCAGATAATCACTTTCCTTTATTTTATTTAGTGTAACTTTATTCTTCTTCTTTTTAGTTTTTGAGGTTCATAGTAGATATATCTGTTTTTATATCCAAATCCATCAAAAGAAAAACCAAAGTCATTTAATTCTGGATACTGAATTGAAAAATTGTATGTGAATAATTCATTAAACTCAATTCCATAAAACATTGATGGATGCATACCAAAACAGTTCGAGCTATTCCAGGATAATCTTGTTGCAAGTCCGTGATGAATATTAAAGACCCAATAATTTGGAGAAAACTGATCTAAAGATTCATCATACATCGAAGCAAGAAATTCAGCCGTTGCTGCGTCTCCATCTGGTCCGGAGATTTTTAGTGACCATTTTTCAGGCGATCCAGGAATTATCTTATCTCTAAAAGTTTCTACCTTAACATTTAATATTTTATTTGTCCATGGAACATAAATGTACTCTGTATTTAAGTGTGCTTCATTATTTATTATAAACGAAATTCTTGCTACAATACTTCCTCTGTGTTCTTCTTCAATTTCTATATTTATAAGTTTTTGTTCATCGTTAATCTCAATCCACTTCTCATCTAAAATATTTCCATCTTGTTCAAGTTCATAAAACACCTTAACATTTTTCAATGCTGATCCAAAATATAACTTAGCAACATCGCCAGGTTCATACGCTTTATTTTCAAGGAAAACCCAATTTGCATCATTAAGTGGAGTTTCTTTTGAAGCAGGATCAAACAAAGTAAAATATTTATTTATCTCTACCGGAATTCCATTCTTGTCTTTAGTTTTAATATTAACAAGATATTTCCCCGGCAGCCAATCATCCTTATCTTCAAACTTAATAGTTGAGTTTTCCTTTGTTACGAGATTTGTTTCATACACTTTTATTTCATTTTCCCAATTGAAATATTCATCTTCATCATCATAGACATCAAATTTAAATGTATTGTAAAATTCATTTTTAGATAGAATAAAACTGTCTGGTTTACTCCATAATCTTTTTCTAAAAACTCTTTCGGGTGTTTTTAGCTTATAAACATCAATACTTACTTCTGATGATTCAAACTGCCCATTTAAATTTTGTGTTGTAATTTTAAACTCATCATTTGTTTCGGAACTAATGATTTCTGGGATTTCAGAATCAACCCTTAATGCTACATAACCAACTGTAACATTTGTTTGAGCAGAACGTGTTTCGCCAGTTACATCAACTACGTCAGCATAGATCGTATAATTAAATGTTGGATTTGATTCTCTTAAAACCGCTAAATCAGGAATAGCGTTAAACTCTATAATAAATTTTCCCTCATTATCAGTTTTAATAGTTCCATTAACTATTTCGGTTGAAGGATTGTAACGATAGCACCAGTTATAATAGTTTCTGTATCTCCAATTGTAAAATGGAAATGATGTATTTCTTACAACTCTGTACTTGACTTCAACATCATTTAAGTTTGCACCCGAAAAAGTATTTGCGAATCCTGTTACTGAAATTTTCTCATTCAACGCATAGCTTCCTTTAACAGGTTCAAACTTCACTTCAAATTTTGGTCTTTTGTACTCTTCTACACGAAACCCAATTTGTTCATACTCATTGGATATTTTATAATAACCGCCAATTTTTCCATAAGGAATTGTAAACTGTCCATTAAAAGTGCCAAATTCATTTGTAGTTAAAGTTGTATCAGCAATTTTCTGATTGTTTTTATCATAAAATATTACGGTAGTTATTTTATCAGTAATAATATCATGATCTTTTTTATAATCAGTTTTATACATCAGTCCTTTGAAATAAACAGTTTGACCAGGTCTATAGATCGCTCTGTCTAAAAAGAACTTTGACTTAACTTCTTGCAATTCCTTATCCTGATAATAGTAGTAGTCATGATTGTTCTCTGATACAAATCTGTCGAAGTTATCAATCAAACATATTTTATATGAGCTATTTGAATATTTATTCAAATCAGTTTTAAAGACTCCAACAGAATTAGTATTACCATCATCAATTTTTATATATCGGTATTTTCTCAAGTCTGGATCATATGTATTGTAATATATCTCAACATTAACATCAGATAATACTTCTCCTGATTTTCTGTTGAGTACTATTATCTCAGCAGATTGATCTTTTATTCTCCGCTTGATAAAACTAAGATTTGTAACCCAGGTTTTGCAATAAGCTATTCCATTTTTTTTATATGAAAAACTTGAGTCTGTTCCTGCCATAATTAAATATTTGCCAACAGGTAAAGGAGGAATAATTATTTCTGTTTTGTGGTTTTGATAATCACCATTATCGGGTAATTCTAATGACCACGCTTTCAATACCGGTTGTAGTTTGTAAAGATCAATGCACTTTTCTTGATAATACAGTTCTTCTTTATTCTCAATGCTATCCGTTAAAGCGATAACTCTTAAGTAGAGGTTATTTATATTTTTATGTGATACTAAAATCCTAAATGGTTCATCAGGTAAGTTTGCATTTTCAACTTGGAGGTTTAATGATCTACCTAGTATTTCAGATTTTAGATTAGAACAATTGATTGCCCCAACAGTTCCTGGATACTTTGCAACAATACTGTCACAAATCTCTAATGCTCTTTTTGTTTGCCACTTAAATTCATCGGAAACTTCCGGATCATACTTTTTACCTTCTTCCGTGTAGTACATTGCAAGGTAAAAACAGATTAAAGATGAATGAGGAATCTCTTGATACTTTTTACCAACATAACTTAGAGATTTAAAGTAGATAGCATTTTTATCTCTGTGAATACTATTTCTTAGTACAAAATTTAATCTTGCAAGATCAACATCAATCAAAGCTTCTGAATTGTTAGATGTTAAATGAAATGCAGTTAATTTCTGATATAATTGAATAGCATAAAACTTTAGAGAGAGTGAATCTTTTGTACTATAACTATTTTTTATAAAAGCAGTATCAATTGCTAAATCATTTTCTTTATCCAGCACAAATCGATAGACTGGCTGAGTTAATGATGATTCATCATTAATAAAAAATGTTAACGCTTTATGTGTTAACACATCATATAATGTTGGACGCAAATGAGCATCTTTGGAATCATCGTGTATTAAAATTTCTTCAAATTCTTCCAGCAAAATATTTTGAAGTTTATCACTCTCTTCAATCGAACTTAAATAATATTTTGTTATTTCTTTAACAATTCTGTTCAAGTCCCAGGTTTGAAAATCTTCGTTTTGAAAATTCACAGTCTCTGTTCTTTGCTGAAACTTGTATCGATTGTTTTTATAGAATTGCCAGTACATATCAGCAAGTATTGATTTTAAGATATTGTTTGATGGGAAGGCAGATTCCTGAATTTCTTTTTTTACTTCATTAACAATATTTACCTGGCTGTTTTCTTCAACATAGTTAGCAAATTTCAATTTGAACAAAACTGATTTGATAAACTGTGGATGAACATTTTCTTTTTTTGATGTTTTATAAATCTTCTCAACTATTTCAAGAGCTGATCTTGTAAGACCAATTCGTTCAAGTGAATCGACTTTTTCCCAGGAAGATTCGTAAAAATGATTAGATTTAGAAATGGTTTGGGTTAAACCCCCGGATGAGAGAAGTATAAATACAAAAGCAAATATTAAGAGAATTGTACTTCTATTTTTCATCGGTCCTCCCTGAATAAAAGTTATAAAGACCAAATATGTTAGTTCTACACTTCAAAACTACAAATAATCAGTTCTGAAAGTAAATGAATAATTTCTTGCAATAATCTTAGCATCTACCATTAAATAGAAACTAAACTTTAATAAAACCTCTTGATTTAGATAGTGCAAAAGAACTTTGGGAGCTAAGTGAAAAATTATTCGGCATAAAATTTTTATAATAGACAAGAGACGTTAAGAAATCTCTCAACGTCTCTAAAGCGGAGGGTTTAGTTTTTAATTCTTACGATATTACCATTTGTTGCATTTATTCTTACCTCAGAGGTGCCAATTTCAAACCTGTACTGCCACATATTGTCACTTAGATCTTTTTCTAGTTTCCATTCGATAATGCTTCCACTTACAGCACCAAGTGCTATATTTTTTGCAACTGAGTAATTTATCAAACCATTTCCTGGTTCAATCTCATAATCAAAAGATGGCGTCAATCCTTTAACTTCTCTTAACTCCTGAGAGTTTAATTGATATTCGAACTTGACAATTCCACCATCGCCGGGCATATCAACTTTAACTTCCCAATGTTGTGTATCATCATTTTTTACAGTTGATACAACAGAACCTCTGCCTTTGGTCATTACTGTAGTTTTTGTAACTACATCATCCTGTAAACCACTAGTTGGTTCTGTAGTTGAATTTTCAGAACAAGCGGTTAATAAAATTGTTCCTGTTAGAAAGAGCGAGAATAAAATGTGCTTTAACATAACGAACTCCTTGTATTATTTATTGAATTATTATTTTTATGCGTTTAATGATTAAGTGTTATAACACGGAATAAAGTGACAGGCGTTATAAAATATTTTTTTAGATTTGTACAAAAAGATCGATTTTCTAGTATTTATCAATACTTTTTAAGGAGATCAGTTTGAAAAGCATATTATTATTTATACTAATTGTGGCTGTAAATCACTCTATACTATCACAAGAACATAATAACCCAAAAACCGCGTTATGATATATTCTCATTTGAGAAAGAAGTGAAACTGCCAGGAACTCCAGAACAAATTTTTGATGCAGCAACCGGAGATATAAGTGGCTGGTGGGATCATTCTTTTTCTGAAAATCCTAAAAAGTTTTTTATTGAAGCAAAGCCAGGCGGCGGTTTCTGGGAAATATTTGATGAAGAAGGAAATGGTGCAATGGATGCAACTGTAATCTATGCAAAACGGCCTGAGAAGATTAGATTTGACGGCCCTCTTGGATTATCAGGCCGCGCGGTACAGATTGTAACAACGTATGAATTTTCAGAACTTGGAAAAGATTCAACATGGATGAAAGTATCCGTTCACGGCTCTGGAGAGATGGAAGAAGGAATGCCAGTAATTGTGGAAAAGTTTGGGAACATTTTATATTTGAAAGATTTAAACCTTATATAGAAGCAAGAAAGCATTTGAAATAAAAAAAGCCCCGAAAATTTTCGGGGCTTAAATTAATTCAGTAATTCTGAATTCGAACTATTTGGTAAGTATCATCTTCATTGTGGAAGTGAAATTCTGACCATCTACTCCTGTAGCTTCAAGTTTGTAGAAATAAACTCCGCTATTTAAATTCTTTGCATCAAAGGTAACATTGTGGTTACCGACGGTCAAATCAGAATTTAATAATATAGCTACTTGTTCACCAAGTAAATTGTAAACACTGATTTTTACTTTTGAATCAACTGCTAATCCAAATGAAATTTTGGTTGATGGGTTGAATGGGTTAGGATAATTTTGAGCTAAACCAAATTCGGCCGGAGCTATAATTTCGACGTTAACTTCGTTTGAATAGTTAAACGAACCATCAAGATCTACTTGTTTCAGTCGATATGTATAATTTCCAATCTCAACATTTTTATCTACAAATGAATAATTTTGAATTTCTGTTGTTGTACCGAATCCACTAATAAATCCAACACCCACATATCCATTACCGGAATTTCTTTGAACTTCAAATCCATGGTTATTGGTTTCGGTAGCTGTTGACCAATTTAACACAACATTTCCATTGCCAGCCTTAGCAGTAAAACTTGTTAATTCAACTGGAATAACTTCATCTCCTGTTACGCTCATAATTATATGCATATTTGGAAAACCGATTCCAGCTAAGTCACCTGGAGTTGGTAACCCACAAGCAGCAGCTTGGATATATGATGGTCCAGTCTGTCCAGCAGCATTTGAACCGATGAAGAAACCATTACCAAGTGTTTGTCCATCCGGAGTAAAGATTTCAACAACTAATTGTTGACCAACAGGGACAGCGCCAGTTACGTTGAAAGTATATAAAGTTAAATTTTGTGGAGTGATAGTTACAGTTGAAGTTCCTATCAGGGTAAATGAACCAGGATAACCAGTTGGAAAACCTGGAGCACCTGAATATAAATTGCAGGTAATTGATTGTGAACCGCTAGTAGAGGTTGCTTGTTCAATTCCGATTTGAACGGAGCTTACATTAAATAAGTTGTTAATACCAAAAGCAGATAGAGTAAAAGCTCTGAAATAACTATTATCAGTGTGTAAACCACCAGCATTACAAGCTACTGATCCTGCAACGACATTAACCGGATCAACTGAATGAGTAATAGTTACGGCATCCGGTGAATATAGATTTGGAACTTGTTCAGATGCTTCCTGCGGTGGATTTGGGTTGAAAGATATTTCCTGTGCCGCTAACTGAAATGCAAGAACAAAAACGAAAAACGAAAGTATGAACTTGAACATATCGAATCTCCTTATAATTAGTAATTAGTTTATTAAGTTTAGTAATGCTCATTTATCTAAACTTGGTAGCCATAATTATTAAAAAATTTGATAAATGCAATAGCCGTTATAATTATTTTTAGTTGTTAGTGTTTAGAGATTTTCATCTGATAATTATTCTTCGCAATTTCACATTAACAAATTTTAGAATTATGAATTGCCCTGCTTGTAAAAATCCAATGATTATTTTAGAGCTTAATCAAGTTGAAATTGATTATTGTTCTTTATGCAAAGGAATTTGGTTAGATAATGGTGAATTGGAATTGATATTTTCCAGTTCAGATAGAAAAGAGATTTCAAAATCATTCTTAGTAAAAAATGACCTTGCTGAAGAAAAAAGAAGATGCCCTAATTGTAAAAAGAAAATGGATAAGGTTGAATTTGAGGATACGGGAATTATTATTGACAAGTGTGTGAACAATCACGGAATTTGGTTTGATAGCGGCGAATTGAGGTCACTGTTAAAATCATCAGAAGAATTAAACAATAAAATGATTGAGTTATTAAAAGAAATGTTCGGTGAACAATAATTAACTTTCACTTATACAAAGCGAATATTTATACTTAACAATAACGGAGGCACTATGGCTTTCTTCTTTATATTCATTGCGATAATAGTTGTTATCGGTTTATTCTTTGTCTCGATTTATAATTCTCTCGTAGGGTTACGTAATCGAGTCAAGAATGCATGGTCACAAATAGATGTCCAGCTAAAAAGGCGACACGATCTTATTCCTAATCTTATCGAAACCGTAAAAGGTTATATGACACACGAACGACAAGTAATGGAAAACATTACTAAATATCGAAGCCAGGCAATGGATGCAAACACTGTAGGCGAAAAAGCTGCTGCTGAAGGATTGTTAAGCGGTGCGCTCGGTCAGTTACGTGTTCAGGTAGAAAATTATCCAGACTTAAAAGCAAACCAAAACTTTCTTGCATTACAGGAAGAACTAACATCCACCGAAAATAAAATTTCTTTTGCCCGTCAGGCTTATAATGATCAGGTTTTATTTTATAATAATAAAATCCAGATGTTTCCCTCGAATATAGTTGCAGGAATGTTCAGCTTTAAAGCAGAAGAATTCTTTGAAATTGAAGACCAGACGGAAAAGGCAGTCCCTAAAGTTAGTTTTAACTAATACAGGAAATTTCTGCTTATGATGTGGGAACTAATACAAGCAAACAGAAGAAAATCAATTTTTATTTTTATCGGGATGGGATTACTTCTCATCCTGATAGGTTTTATTTTTGGAAATTATTATGCTGGTGAGAACGGCGGTTTCATCGGGATATTCTTCGCGTTAATTCTTTGGGGAATTTTATCAATGGTAAGTTACTTCGGCGGAAGTAAAATACTACTTGCCGTGAGCGGTGCAAAAGAAGTTACAAGGGATATTCATCCACAACTTTATAATGTTGTTGAAGAAATGAGGATCGCTGCTAATCTTCCACACACACCCAAAATTTATATTATGTCTGAAGCTGCACCAAACGCATTTGCGACCGGAGTAAAACCCGAAAACTCTGCAATTGCCGTAACAGCAGGATTGTTAGGAACTTTAAATCGTGATGAACTGCAGGGTGTAGTTGCTCACGAAATGTCTCACATAATGAATCGTGATGTTTTAGTGATGACATTTGCAGGAATGATGCTTGGAGCTATTACTTTGATGTCAGAGATATTTACCAGGAGTTTATGGTTCGGAGGAGGCTCACGTTACAAATCTAAATCTTCGGATAAAGGCGGACAGGCACAAATCATTATTTTGGTTATTGCAATAGCGTTAGCTATTCTTGGACCAATTATGGCTCAGCTTCTATATTTTGCACTGTCACGTAAGCGAGAATATCTTGCAGATGCTTCTGCAGTCAGATTAACCAGATACCCGGAGGGATTAGCATCAGCTCTTGAAAAAATATCGGGTTCGCATCTTGATTTGAAAACTGCAACTAAAGTTACCGCACCAATGTATATTATAAATCCATTAAAGAAAAAAGGAATGCAACTATCAAATGTAACAAGTACACATCCGCCAATTACAGAAAGAATCAGTATCCTTCGTTCAATGCAACAAGGCGTTAACTATGTAAATTATCAAAATGCGTTTAATACGGTTAAAGGGAAACAGTCATCATTAATTCCACAATCAGGATTAACCGATGCTTCCAAATTGTCTCTAAGAGGTTCAGATCAATCGTCCACTCCATTAGAAACTGCTAAACAGGTTAAAAGAGAAGTTGGAGATTTGATGATGAAGCTAAACGATTTTCTTTTTATTAATTGTATTTGCGGATTAAAATTGAAAGTCCCGCCAGACTTTAAAAACGATACTATCACTTGTCCTAAATGCAAAACAATCCATTCACTTGCTAATTAATCTACTCCATTCTATAAAGATAAAAATAGTTTGCTGATTAAAAACAATTTTTAATTACAAAGTGTTAGTAGTAAACAATTTATTCTCTATCATAAAAAAAAAGTCTGTCAACTTACCATCAATGAGAATTATTAATAGTCCAAAGTATAATGGTTAATCATTTCTTACTTGCAACTCTTGCCGATTGGAAAAATTTCAAACCTTTCCCAAATATATAAATTTATTAAGAAATGGTACGATTTTGTATTTATTTCTTTTTCAGAATCTAAAATAATTTCTACCCTTACTGAAAAATTTCTAAAAGGAGGGAAAAATGTCTGGCAAAAGTCGCCGAGATTTTCTCAAATCATCTGCTTTGATTGGTGCTGGAGTGACAGGTCTTTCTTCGAGTGTGAAAGCAGCACCCAAAAATATATTATCCGAAGACAGAATGGGTGTTTTAATTGATACCACAGTTTGCGTCGGATGTCGTAATTGTGAATGGGCCTGCAAAGATGCTCATAATCTGCCAGCAGATAATCTACAATCTTATGAAGATCGAAAAATCCTGAAAACAAAAAGAAGACCAGATCACCAAGCTCTAACCGTTGTAAATGAATATTCTTCCGGAAAAAATTCTAGTCTTCCTCTTGATGTTAAAGTTCAGTGTATGCATTGTGACCATCCTGCTTGTGTATCTGCTTGTATAGTTGGCGCATTTTCTAAACAGGAAAACGGATCAGTTATATGGGATACAGGTATGTGTATTGGCTGCCGATACTGTATGGCTGCCTGTCCATTTCAGATTCCTGCCTTTGAATATGATAAAGCTATCAACCCACTAATAATGAAATGTGATTTTTGTTTTGATAGAACGAAAGAAGGAAATCTTCCGGCTTGCGTAAACATTTGTCCTGTTGAAGCACTTACTTATGGAAGCAGAATAGAACTTATTAAAATTGCGCGCAACAAAATTAAAAGAAACCCTGACCGTTATGTAGACCATGTATTTGGTGAATATGAGGTAGGTGGAACATCATGGATGTATTTATCAAGTAAAGATTTTGCTGAACTCGATTTTCCAAATCTCAGCAAAAATCCTGCCCCCGGTGTTTCTGAATCAATTCAACATGGAATATTTGCCTACTTCGTTCCACCAGTTTCGTTGTACGCGCTTTTAGGTGGAATAATGTGGATTACAAAGCGCCGTAAAGAATTAGATGAGGAGATAAAGTAATGAGTCACGAATCAATAAATCCTGTTCCTTTAAAACATAAATATTTTACTCCTGGTGTTTTTGTATTGATAATTATTGCATTAAACGGTTTGTTTTTTTTGATGGGCAGATTTTTCTTTGGACTTGGAGCAGTCACAAATCTTAACAATCAGTATCCCTGGGGATTATGGATTGGAGTTGATGTTGCCGCAGGTGTAGCACTTGCTGCCGGAGGATTTACAACAGCAGCCCTTGGTCATGTAATGCACAGAGAAGAATACGCAGCAATTGTACGTCCGGCTTTGTTAACAGCAATGCTTGGTTATACCTTTGTAGCGTTTGGAGTTTTTGTGGATATCGGAAGATGGTATTTTATTTGGCACCCTTTAATTATGTGGAATGGAAATTCTGCCCTATTTGAAGTTGGTATTTGCGTGATGATTTATATGACAGTTCTTTATATTGAATTTCTCCCGATATTTACAGAACGATTTATTGGGAAAGTAAATCTCCCCAAATTTATTTCCGGACTAAACAAACCTGTTGATAAAATTTTACGCTTACTTGATCGAGGACTTTCAAAAACAATGTTCATCTTCATTATTGCAGGAGTTGTTCTCTCAACACTTCATCAATCATCCTTAGGTACTTTGATGGTAATTGCTGGAGCAAAGATGCATCCATTATGGCAAACGCCAGTACTACCTTTACTGTTTTTACTTTCAGCAATAAGTGTTGGTTTCCCGATGGTGATATTTGAATCATTAATTGCTTCGCGCTCACTCGGTTTAAAACCAGAAATGCACATACTATCAAAATTAGGTTCGATGATTGCACCGTTGCTTGGAATTTATCTTGCCTTTAAAATTGGCGATATGTTTATTCGCGAAACTTTTGTTTATTTGGGTGAAATTAATACTGCAAGTATAATGTTTACAATTGAAATACTATTTGGAGTTATTATTCCATTAAGAATGTTCCTATCACAAAAAGTTTTAAAATCGCCTGCATTACTTTTTACAGCATCAGCATTAGTTGTATTTGGTGTATTACTCAATAGAATTAATAATTTTGTTGTTGCTTACACTCCACCTTATTCAACCAAATCTTATTTCCCATCATTTGGAGAAATTTCTGTTACTGTTGGATTTGTTGCACTTTTAGTTCTTGCTTACAGATTTATTGTTATAAATTTTCCTGTTATAAGTTTACCAGGTAAACAAACGGCTCCTCTAACCAAATACACAATAAGAGGAGGTAAGTGATGAAAAAGATAATTCTCTTTATTTTGTTTTTTGCAGGCGGAATTTGTGCTCAAGAAAGCCCGGGTAAAGATCACTCAAAGTTAAACATCAGTTGCAAAACCTGTCACACTTGTGATGTTCCAACAAAAAGTGAGCCTTGTCTTATAATTTGTCCTAGGGATAAAATAGTAACTGTATATCAAAAACCTGAACAGACTCCCGAGCTTATAACTATTAATCAAATAACTGATAGATACGGACCTGTTTATTTTTCGCATAAGTTACATGCTCAAATGTCAGTTATGTCTGGCGGCTGTGAAAACTGTCATCATCATAACACATCGGGACCGATATTAAAATGCAATAGCTGTCACGAGACTAACAGAAAACGCGAAGATGTAAGTTTACCTGATTTGAAAGGTGCTTTTCATAGGCAATGCATGGATTGTCATCGTGAATGGAGTCATGACACTGGTTGTAATTCCTGCCATACCTTAAAGAAAGATTTAAAGAATGGAAACAATGAAAGTCTGCAAAAAAAATATTCAGGTAAAGATCATCCAATAATTCTTGAGCCAACAAAACTAGTTTACGAAACTAAATTTGATAAAGGAAAGTTTGTTACATTTTATCATGATGATCACACAAAGAAATTTGGATTAAATTGCACTTCCTGTCATAAACAGGAAAGCTGCACCAAATGTCATGATGTTAATAATAGGAATAAGCATAAAAATCAAAAAGTTGTAACCAAAAAGACTTTTGAGGAGCAGCATAAAAACTGTATTAGCTGTCATAGTAAAACAGAAAACTGCAGCAATTGCCATAATGAAAAAACACTTGAACCTTTTGATCATGAAAAGAAAACAGGTTGGGCATTGAGCAAATATCATATAAATCTTTCTTGCGTAAAATGCCACGGATCAAAATTACCTTACAATAAATTGGATAATAAATGTTCAAGCTGTCATCAAGTCTGGAATAGTGAAAACTTTAAACATTCAATTACCGGATTACAACTTGATGAAATCCATATGGAATTGAGCTGTGAGGATTGCCACATAGAAAATAACTTTAGTGTTAAACCATCTTGCAACAATTGTCATGATAATTATAGTTATCCAAAACAAAAGCCGGGTAAATTGGTTGGTAAATAAATAAATTTTAACTGTTGAAATAATCATCGTTTATGTTTAAGAAAATCGGATTTAGATTAATATTTGCTGTTGCTTTAACTTCGCTAATAATAATTGGAGTATTTGCTTATTTCAATGTAAAATCTCAAAGTGACAGTTTAATTTCGGAAGTTGAAAGACATGCTAACCAACTTGGTGAAACAGTTGTATCCAGTACTCGATTTGATATGATGCTTAATCAAAGAGATCGTATTCAACAGGCTATCAATTCGATTGGTAGACAGCCCCAAATAAGGGATGTTAGGATAATTAATAAGTTCGGCGAAATTATTTACTCTTCCGATTCAACAAATATTAATAAAATGGTTGATAAACGCGCAGAAAGTTGTTACGCTTGTCATTCAGAGGACAAACCACTTGAACACATTTCTATAACGGAACGAACAAGGATTTTTAGAGTTCATCCGGATTCCAATCGCATTATTGGAATTATCACTCCCATCTATAATGAAAAATCCTGTTGGCAGTCAGATTGTCATGCACATCCAAAGGATCAAAAGGTACTTGGAGTGCTCGATGTTTCCATCTCACTTACAGAAGTTGATAAGGCGGTAACAATAAGAGAATGGGAAATTGTAATCTTTGCTTTTATTGCAATTATTGCACTTGGATTATTAATTGCTTTTTTTGTACGTCGTTGGATTTCTAATCCAGTTAATGATTTATTGGATGCAACAAAACAGGTTAGTGCTGGCAATTTGGGTTATGCAATAAAAGAACACGGTAATGATGAAATAGGTAAACTCGGTGAATCATTTAATAATATGACAAAAAAATTATCTGATGCACGGATGCAGCTTTTTCAATCTGATAAAATGGCTTCACTGGGAAGATTGGCTGCCGGAGTGGCACATGAAATAAACAACCCTCTTACAGGTGTTTTAACTTACAGCAGTTTTTTATTAAAGCGTACAAAAGATAATCCAGAATTTCAGGAAGATCTTAAAGTAATTGTTAGAGAAACTTTACGCAGCAGAGAAATTGTAAAAAGTCTATTGGATTTTGCTAGACAATCAGTTCCCAAGAAGAGCAGCGCAGATATAAATGAAATTATTGATAAAGCGATTGCAGTTATTGATAATCAGCTTTCAATAAATAAAGTAAAAATTGTAAAGCAAAACGAAACCAATCTTCCAAATCTTTCTGTTGATGCAAACCAGATGCAGCAAGTATTTATTAATCTTTTTGTAAATGCTTCCGATGCAATGGGAAAAGATGGCGGCACAATAACAATAAAATCACAGAGAATCTCTTTATCGCCTTACGGCAGTACTCAAATTAAAAAAGCTACCTGTCCGAAACGTCATAGTCTTATGGATAATGAATTTAAGATTGATGGTTTGTCTTCACTAAAAGTAAAAGTGATATCAGATAATAAAGAAGGCATTATTCATCTCGATCCGGTTTATGGTAAACATCGTAACTTTTTTAATCATGATTTTAAAATTAGTAAGGATACAAAGTTTGTTTGTCCGGAATGCAGCATTTCACTTATTCAACAAGATAAAGTTTGCCCAAAATGCGGTTCTGCGGTGCTTGTATTTGAAATTGAAGGACAAGGCACATACGAAGTCTGTTCATCTGAAAATAGTAATTGGGAAAAATGGGATTTTGTTGATTCTGCAGGATTGAAAGAATACATCGAAATAAGAATTAGTGATACTGGCTGCGGAATAAGCCGTAATGATCTTTCAAAAATCTTTGAGCCTTTCTTTTCTACAAAAGGGCAAAAAGGAAATGGACTCGGTCTTGCTGTTATCTGGGGAATAATAGATAATCATAACGGAAGCATAAATGTTGAAAGTGAAGTTGGCAAAGGAACAACGTTTATTATTAGGCTTCCTTTAGCTCAACAAAGATAAATTAGTGAAATGAATAAAGAATCGGACATATTAGTTATAGATGATGAACAAGTGATAATTGACGCCGTAATAAAAATCTGTTCGCTTGATAACTACTCAGTTGATGCAGCTTTAAATGTAAAGACAGCAATTGAAAAGATTGCAAAAAATTATTACTCAATTATAATTTGCGATATTATGATGCCAGATGGGGATGGTTTTCAAATTTTAGATGAACTGAATAATAGAAATATTGGCAGTACAATGATTATGACAACAGGTTATTCGACAGTTGAAAATGCAGTCAAATCACTGTATAAAGGCGCTGTCGATTTTATTCCAAAACCATTTACAGTTGATGAATTACTGAGTTCGATCTATCGTGCAAACAAATATCAAAAAATAAAAGAAAAGCAGAAATTTTTATCATCAAAAAAAAACAATGATGAATTGCTTTATGTTACATGCCCAGCTAAGTTTTTAAGGCTTGGTTACTCGACATGGATGTTTCAAGAAAGAGAAGGTTCGGTTTTAATTGGAGTTTGTGATTTATTTATGAAAACGATTGATTCAATTCAGGAGTTCGAATTCCATAATAATGATGAAGAAATTGCACAAGGAATTTGTTGTGCATCTTTCAAATGCGAGAATGATAGGATTCATAAAATACTTTCACCAGTTTCCGGCAGGATAGTAGAAGTGAATGAAAACCTTAATGGCGATCCTAATCTTGTTGAAAAGGATCCATATTTTGAAGGATGGATTTATCGCGTTATTCCTGCTAATATTGAATATGAAATTAAATACTTAATTCCTTGCAGCTCAGATAGAATTTAATTGAGTTGTTATTGAGACAAACAGATTATAAAAATATTATTTCTTAGGAGAAAAATTATGCCATTATTTATACTTGCAATAATCATTTTCATCATTGCGGATATTTTAATTCGAACAATAGGGAAACGGTTAACAGAACAAAAACTTAAAAAGGAACGTGAAGTTGTCTTACAGGAAAGTTTAAAATTAGATTTTACCAGTGAAGCCAAAACTTTAAAGCGTGCAGAAGTACAAAATCCAAAAGCAAAAATTCTTTGCGTAGATGATGAAGAAGTAATTCTTGGAAGTTTTAGAAAAATTCTTGTGCTCGATGGATATTCTGTGGATACGGTTGAAACAGGGCAGGAAGCACTTGGTTTAATTCAGAAACATCACTATGATTTTGTTTTTACAGATTTAAAGATGCCGCTTATGGATGGAGTTGAGGTAACAAAATCTGTAAAACATCTTCGTCCTGATATTGACGTCATAATTATTACCGGATACGCTTCGGTCGAAACTGCAGTTGAAACTATGCGTTATGGTGCTATGGATTATGTTCAAAAACCATTTACTGAAGATGAACTGATTGCATTTGTTCAAAAAGCATTAATTAAACGTCAGGATAAAATTCAGAAACAGCTTAAACCAAAAGTACACATTACGCACGTTGCTGCTTCTGATGATTTTACAAAAGGTGAGTTTTCAATTCCAGGTGGGGTTTTCATTTCGAAAAATCATACCTGGGTAAGTATGAACCAGGAAGGAATTGCGAAAGTTGGAATTGATGACTTTGCAAAAAAACTTATTGGTAAAGTTAGTGCGGTAGAGCTTCCAAATCTGGGAATGAATGTAAAGGCAGGGCAACAGCTATTTATGATTAAACAAGGAAGCAAAACTATCACATTTAATTCACCTGTGAGCGGAAAAGTATCTCAGATAAACACACTGCTTAAAGAAAATATAGACGCACTTGATGTTACTCCTTACGAAAGAAACTGGATTTGTGCTTTAGACGCAGAAAATTTAGATAATGAGATTAAAGAAATGTCGATCGGAAAATCAGCTGTAACATTCTTCCAGGAAGATATTGAAAAATTTAAAACTTTGTTTTCTGAAATATTAAAATCGGAAAAGAAAGGTGAAGAGTATCTTGAAGAAGGATTATTCATTGGTCAATTAGAAAAGCTTTCGGATGTTAATTGGAATAAGATTGTTGCAGAATTTTTTGTAAGATAAGGTTTTAACCCTCTCTAAATCTCTCCCTTTCAATAAGGGAGAGACTTTAGGAGTCTAAATTTTAGTGTTGATGTTCCATTGTTTGTTTCTTCATCATCTCTTTAGCTTCAGCTTTAATCATAATCTTTCCTGCTTTCTTAAAATGTAAAGTAACAACTCCAATGAAGCCTTTCTTAATATCCTGTTTCAGCTTCATTAGCATCACGTGATGTGCTCCGGGTTTTAATTCAAAGGTTGATTTAGAAGGAATAACAATTTGCCCAACTTCTCTCATTCCCATCATATCATCACCTGCATCGTATGTCTCGTGTATTTCAACTTTACCTGCTAATTCAAATTCAACTTTGTAAAGAGTGTCTGCCTTCTCGGAATTATTTTCTATCTTAAAAAATAATCCTGTTGCTTGTCCTTGAGCACCAACTCTCATCCAGGGATCAATAATTTTTATCTTATCTGATGGATTAGAAAAGATGAGTAAAATGCCAGTAGTATATTCATTTTATTTTTCCTTTTTATTTATAGATGTTATTAGCGAGTTCCATTTTGATGTGAGTCTCAGTTCCAAGAATCAACAAGATTGTCATTTCGATCCCGATTTATCGGGAGAGAAATCTTAATACTTTAAATAAAAGATTTCTCAGTCGAAGACTCCTTCGAAATGACCTTTGCAAATAATGTCCTAATCAGAATCCCCGTGATGACATACTAATTACCTAAATATTTTATGTCTTCAAGAATCATATCCAAATTAGCTGTACTGCCCTTGTAATTGCTTCTAAGCTTGCCTTCCTGATCAATCAATGAAATCCTATCTGTGTGAATTACATTGTAACTCAGTTCACCGTCGGCGTCGTATGAAGAATCGGCAGGAATAGCTTTGATTCCAAATTTTAACATTACTTCTTTTGTGTTTTGTTCATCACCGGAAAGCAAAGACCATTTACCAAAAGAATAATCTCTGATTTCAGCAAACTTTTTAAGAACTGAAGGTGTATCGCGATTGGGATCAAAAGAAATAACTACAAATTTAACTTTATTCTTAAAATCATCTGGGAGTTTTTGTTCAACTAAGTACATATTATGTGTTGTCATCGGGCAAATATCCGGACAATGAGTGTACACCATCGCTAATAATGTAATTTTATCTTTTATGATTTTAGGAAATTGGACCTTCACACTATCCTGATTTAAAAAAGTATTTTGTGTTCTTGTTAAATCCTGATCTAATGGAAATCGCTCATAACATCCTATTAATAAGTTTAGAGCGAATACAATATATAAACCAAAAAATATTTTTGTATAATTTTTCATTTTAGTAATAATTTTATGATTTGTGTGATTCAACTTATTAAAAATCGTTTCGTAATAAAAGATATTTTCTTTTCTTAGATTTGAATTGTCAATTACTAATGAATTGTTGATTTTATTTGTTGAATTATTAACAAGACAGAACTGAAATGAAAAACAAATTTGACGACATGTCCTCAGAGGAATTCCGTAAGAACGGATACAAACTTGTAGATTGGATTGCTGATTATTTAACCGATATTGAAAAGTATCCACCTCTTTCGCAAGTAAATCCCGGAGATATATTAAAAAGAATTCCCCAAACTCCACCAACAAATGGTGAAGATATTGAAAATGTTTTAGCTGATGTTGATAAAATATTAATGGATGGAATTACGCATTGGAATCATCCAGGGTTTATGGCATACTTTAATTCAACTTCAAGCGGGCCAGGGATTTTAGCCGAACTACTAACTGCTGCATTAGGTGCAAATGGAATGTTGTGGAAAACCTCTCCCGCATTTACCGAGCTTGAGAAATCGATGATGAATTGGTTCAGGCAAATGGTCGGACTACCGGAAAATTATTGGGGAATTATTTATGATACAGCTTCAACAAGTTCTATGCACGCAATTGCATCTGCACGCGAGCAGCTTGATTTAGGATTTAGAGAAAAAGGCATGGCAGGCAGAAGTGATGTTCCTAAACTAAAACTTTATTGTTCAGAGCATGCTCACAATTCAATTGATAAAGGCGCGTTAACTCTTGGAATAGGTTTAGATGGAATTAGAAAAATTTCTGTTAATGAAAAATTTGAAATGATTCCCGAAAAACTTGATGAAGCAATTAAAGAAGATATTGAAAAAGGATATAAACCATTTTGTGTGATTGCAACAGTTGGTACAACTTCAACAACGAGCATTGATCCGGTAGAAGCAATAGCAGATATTTCTGAGAAATATGATTTATGGCTTCATATTGATTCTGCTTACGCCGGTGTAACTGCTATGATTCCCGAAATGAAATGGATTACTAAAGGTTGGAATCGTGCTGATTCATTAGTAATCAATCCGCATAAATGGATGTTTACGCCAATGGATTTAAGTGTTTACTTTACCCGCAAACCAGATATTTTAAAACGTGCTTTTAGTTTATCTGCAGAATATTTAAAGACGACTCAGGATAATGAAGTAGAGAACTTAATGGATTATGGAATCCAATTGGGCAGAAGATTTCGTTCATTAAAGCTTTGGTTTATTATAAGATATTTTGGTGTTGATGGATTAGCCGAAAGAATAAAGAATCATATTAATCTGGCAAAAGAATTAAGAGGTTGGATAGAACAAGAAAATGATTTTGAAATTATGGCTCCAACTCCATTCTCAACCGTGTGTTTTAGATTTAATCCAGGGAATACAAGTGAAGATGATTTGAATAAATTGAATGAAAGGCTTTTAGAAAAAATAAATCAATCTGAAAAGATATTTCTGTCTCATACAAAACTTAATGGTAAGTTTGTTATACGATTAACTATCGGAAGCATTAGACACGAAAGAAGACACATTCAAGATGCCTGGGAACTAATTAGATCATTAGCACGCGAATTAAATTAATTTTAGAAGAATAAATAATTATGGATTCAGTTTTACAATTTGCATTGCTTGCATTTACTTCACTGTTCACGATGGTAAATCCACTTGGTGTAATTCCTGTTTTTACTACATTAACAACAGGAATGACATCTAAAGAAGCGGCAGCAATAGCACTCAAGGCAACTTCAACAGCACTTATAGTTCTATTGCTTTTTACTTTAGGTGGAAATTTTATTTTTGATATTTTTAATATTTCTGTAAATGGATTAAGAGTGGTTGGCGGAATTTTATTCTTTCTTTCCGGTTATGATATGTTGCGAGGAAAACTAACTCGTATAAAATCGGACGATGAAAAGGATAACGAAGCAGTTAAAAACTTTGCCATTGCTCCACTTGGCGTTCCAATGATTACCGGTCCTGGGGTAATTACGATTTCAATCGTTATGATGAATGACGCTCCGGATATTTCTCACAAATCACTACTAATTATTTCAATATTTATTGTAATGGGATTAACTCATCTGATACTTTTAAGTTCAAGAAAAATAATAGCGTTTCTTGGCGAAAGCGGAAATAAAGTGCTTACCAGAATTATGGGTTTAATTGTAATGGTAATTGCGGTTGAACTATTTTTTAGAGGATTGAAGCCGATTATTCAAGATATTTTGGTGATAAAATAAAACCCCGGCTATTAAACCGGGGCTTAAAGATCAGATCACTTTTTCAATAATTATTTGGTCGGCGGCAAAATCACAGTGTCAATTATGTGAATTACACCATTTGAAGCTTTAACATCCGCTGTAGTAACTTTAGCATCGTTAATCATAACATTACCACCTTTAACTTTTATCTTAACTTTACTTCCTTCAACGGTTGTGGCTTCCGATAATTTTACGACATCAGTTGACATTACATTACCTGAAACAACGTGATAAAGAAGAATTTTCTTTAACGCTTCTTTGTCTTTTAACAGGCCTTCAACTGTTCCTTTTGGTAATTTTGCAAAAGCATCATCTGTAGGTGCAAATACAGTAAAAGGACCTTTACCTTGCAAAGTTTCAATTAAACCGGCTTCAGTAAGGGCAGTTGCTAGAGTTTTAAATATACCAGCATCAACAGCTGTTGTAACAATATCTTTAGATAGTGTTTTTGCTGCATATTCTTGAGCATTTATTGAAATTAATGTTACTGCAGAAATCATTAATGTTAATGCAGCTAATCTGAATGTGTTCATGGTTTTCTCCATTTTTTTTAAGAATTAATAAAATAATACGTTTGTAAAGTTCATAACACAACTTTCATTTCCAGAGTTCCCAAAAACCAAAAAAATTATTGCAATTGTTCCGATTTAGCTTAATCAAATACTGAATCATCATTCTTTTAATATTAAATAACTTTTAAAGTATATTTGGTAACCTAAATGATTTAGATACATCATATTTAATGTCAAATTTAAAATTATTAAGAGGAAACAATGGCAACTAAAAAAGCAGTAGTAAAACATATAAAAGGTGTTACATTTATGGGTAAAGCAGATTCCAATCATTGGGTTACAATGGATGGACCTGAAAATTTTGGTGGAAGTGATGCTGGAACTCGTCCAAAGGAATTATTGATGCTGGCATTGGGCGGATGTACCGGCAGTGATGTGGCAAGTATACTTGGAAAAAAGAAAATCAAACTGGATGGTTTTGAAATGAATATTTCTGCAGATGTTGCAGATGAGCACCCTCAGGTTTTTACAAAAATGCATCTCGAATATATTTTTTATGGTAAGAACTTACCGGAAAAGGATATTGAAAGGGCAATCGATTTATCATTAACAAAATATTGCAGCGTTACTGCTATGCTTCAAAAGGCAATGCCGATTGAACATAGCTACAAAATTATTGAATCTGAATAATTTAAATTAAATTGCAGGAAATTGGAGTAATGGAATATTAAAATCCATTACTCCTGAATTTTAATAATTAGCTTTTCTGATACAGTCCTAGCGTATTCCCATCCGGATCATTCATCAAAGCATACCAGCCCATTGCAGGAATTACAGTTTTAGTTCTTGCAACTGCTCCGCCATTGTCTTTTGCTTTTTTAAGAATAGAATCAATATCCGGCATATTAACATGAAAAACAGTTGTTTCACCTTTAGCTACCTGATCAACCTTTCTTAATCCTACCATGGTGCCTTTATGATTATTAAAAAGTAAGTACCCGTTACCAAATGGTTTAAATTCCCAGCCAAGTACTTTATGATAGAAATCTTTTGCTTTGTCTAAATCTGTACATGGTATTTCACAATGTGCAATTAAATGTTCAGCCATAAATATCCTTTGAATAAGTTTAAGTTATTTTCTGACGGAAGTTAAGCTTAACATTATAAAATTTCAACAACCTGCTATTAGTAAGTTTTGAATATCATTTAGTAATTTTGCATACATTCAATCACATTTTTTTCAGGGAGAGTTATGAAACGTTTAGTTTTATTTTTATTAGTATTACTACTTTGTTCATTTAATAATTCATTTTCACAACACGAAGATCATTCATCCGAAATTAGTTCATCTGTACCGGAATTATTTGAATTTCACGAAGTAGTATATCCAATGTGGCATACTGCTTATCCAAATAAAGATTATGCATTGTTCAACCAGCTTTTACCGGATATAAATGCAGGAGTTGAAAAAATTTATGCAGCAAAACTTCCGGGAATTCTCCGTGATAAAGAAAAAGAATGGAACGATGGATTGGATAAACTTCGTGCATCAGTTGCTGATTACAACAAAGCCTGCAAAGAAAACAATGAGGCCGGAATGTTAACCTCGGCCGAAGAACTTCATTCAAATTTTGAAATGCTTGTAAGAATTGTAAAACCTGTTACAAAAGAAGTTGATGAATTTCATAAAGTGTTATATATGATTTATCACCATTACGGACCAAATAAAAGCACGGAAGAATTAGGCAAAGCAATTGATGATTTATACATGCGTGCTGATGAGCTTAAAAATTGCGTACTTCCCAAATGGGCAACTGATAAAAAAGAAGATTTTACAAAAGCCGCTGATGAACTTTACACATCTACAAAAGAGTTGAAGGAGTTAAAAGATTCTAAGGCGGATGATAAGAAGATTCAAAGTTCAATTGAAAAAGTTCATACAAATTATCAAAAATTAGAAGCTTTGTTTGATTAGGATTTGATTTGTCATTCCCACGAAAGTGGGAATCTATTTTTATTGAGAATTGGATCCCCGCTTTCGCGGGGATGACTTTAAATAGTCTTACTTCACAATTTTAGAAACTTCTTTGAACTCTGGGGTTCCGCAAACTTCCAGCAGTTCAAACAGAATAGATTCTGTAGTTGTAATCTCAGCACCAAGAGTTCTCATTCTATCCAATGCAATATTGTAATCAATTTCTTTTCTGGATGAAACTGCATCAGCAGCAAGATTAACCTGATGATCATTTGCAATTAAATCTAAAACTGTTTGCTGCACACAAACGTGGGATTCAACTCCGCATACAACAATTTGCGATAATTTCTTTTTATGTAATTCATCAAAAAGATTTTCCGCACCGGAACAACTAAAACTCATTTTTTGATAAGCAGTATATCCTTCAAGTTCATCAAGAATTTTTTGAGAAGTTGGTCCCAATCCTTTTGGATATTGCTCAGTAAAATAGATAGGAAGCTGCATAGCTTTAAATCCTTTAATCAGCTTAACGGTATTTTCTAAAACACTTTCATAATTTCGGATTACCGGAAGTATGCGTTCCTGCAAATCAATAATAAGAAGTGCTGAAAATTCTTTTTTTAAAATGATAGGATTTCGTCTCATCTTTTTCCTCTCTTGAACTTAAACCTAAACTTGAACTTATTTAATATATCTCATCCATTCCATACTTACCGCAGGCATACATCATCAATATTGATGATAAATCAATCAAAGCTTTTTTCTGTTCATCAGCGTGAATTACTAAATCATAAACATCAGCCATAAACTGAAAGTTGCTAAGTATCTTCCTTAGTTCGCGGTGATTTGGCGAGCCATGCCAATTTGCCACTTGAGTAACTAAAACCTTTTCAAATCGCCTTAAAAAATCTCTAAAGGAAATTAAGTGAGTGGCGTTAGCATGCCTTGGATGGCAGATTACGATCAGGTCATTAAAATAAGTATCCCACTTATTTGCTAGTTTCTGATTGCGGGAATCCATTACAAATCTTGCCTGCTCTAAAGTGAACTTTGCTTTGGTTGTAACCTTGTATTGCGGAATAATTGCATAACCATCATAACTTATTTCATCATCGTCTTCATCGTAATACTTCCATCGTTTTAAAAGTTGGTTTGGAGTATAGATGGTTACAACTTTATCAAGTGAGCTATCTGTAACGATAAATTTTCTTTGCTGATAGTTTACAACGGTTAACCAGTGTTCCCAGTTATCAACACTTAAGATGCATGGATATCCATTCTTTATTTGTTCAATCAAAGCTTTAACAGCATCTTCGGGTTTTTCTCTGCGGAAGTATTTCATTTTGCAATTATAAAACTTTGCGGCTTTTGCTAAACCAATTTCATCAGTACCGTACCACCACGTACTGCCGGCTTTTATACCAATTTGATTTTCACTTTCAAATCTGCCAAGCATTACGAGTGCATATTTAAGTGCGAAGGGTCCGCATTGATATTTGTAGGGCTGTGGGTAAAAACTCATTTTTAATTTTATTGATAATGAAACTATGTAAACATTATCAAATGAAGTTTTTTTTACAAGCGGTTTTGGGTATTTTTTGGCATGAAAGGAAAAAAAATTAAAGTTCTTGTCCTTTATAACGAAGCTCACCCGGAGTTTTACCATAAGCCAATCGAGCCGGTACCCGTGCCTGATTTTAAGCCGTATTTTGAGGTTGATAATCTTACTCCAATGGAGGAGTATGAAATAATTGCAAAAAAGCTTAAAAGAGTGGGTTTTGATGTCTGCACTTTAAACCTGAAAGATGATATTTTCCGTCTGCTGGACTTGGTAAAGCAAAATCCACCGGACGTTATTTTTAACTTCGCCGAGATTTATAAGGAACAGCCAAGGCTGGAAATGAACTTAGTTGGATTTTACGAACTGCTTGGAATTCCTTACACCGGTGCTTCTGCTTTGGCACTTGCAAATTGCCAGAGCAAATTTCTAACAAAAAAATTATTGAACTATCACGGAATTAAAACAGCAAAGTTCCAATTGTTTGACAAAATTCCTGAAGAGTTTAAGCTTGAAACTAAATTTCCTGTTATCGTTAAACCTGCTTATGAAGATGCAAGTGTTGGAATTGAGAATGAATCGATTGTTTATAACACAAATGCTTTAAGAAAAAGACTTGAATTTGTTTTTAAACAGTTCAATCAGCCGGCGTTGATTGAAGAGTTTATTGAGGGAAGAGAATTTAATGTTTCAGTTGTGGGAGATTTGAAACCAAAAGTTTTACCGATAAGTGAAATTGATTTTAGTAAAATGCCGGATCACTTGCATAACATTGTAAGCTACCAGGCAAAATGGGATCCGCACCACGAATCATATCATAAAACAATTCCAATTTGTCCTGCAAATATTTCTAAAGATTTGGAAGAAAAAATTAAGCATACCGCAATTGCGGCTTTTAAAATTATGGGCACAAGAGATTATGCTCGTGTGGATATGCGTGTAACAAGTGATGAAGAAATTTATGTGCTAGAAGTAAATCCAAATCCTGATTTAACAGACGGTGCAGGATTTATGCGCTCTGCCCACGCTGCTGGATTAAGTTACTCCCAGGCACTAAAGAAACTTGTTATGCTGGCTTATGAAAGAGGGGGGAGAGCAAAGTAATTAGTTAGTTGTTGGTTGTATTTTTAGTAGCAAAGATTTTTTTCTTTTTTCTAATTAGCTATTTTAAACTGGAATTATTTTTTCATTTATTTGAAGTAATTTTTTTAAAGTAATCTTATTAAGGGGTTTTTATGAAAAAATTTATACTATTACTATTCGGTCTGATACTTTTGCAGACTTTTACATTGGCTCAATTTAGTTGGGTTGAATTAAACGGTCCTACAGGTGGTGAATTTCGGATATTATGTCTAAATTCTGAAAATGATGTTTTTATTGCATCAAAAGGGAAGGGTGTATTCTACTCTACTAACCAAGGTAACAATTGGAACAAGATTATAGATGGTCTAATCACACTTGATTTCCTTGATATGATTTTTTGCAACGAAAATTTGTTATTAAGTACGAACTCTTCGGGTGTGTATAAATTTAATAGTAGTGATTCTAGTTGGTCACAATTTAATTTTGGTTTACCAGCATACGAACTGATCTTGACTTTTAGTGCTGACCAATCAGGAACAATTTATGCCGGCACAGAATATGGCAAATTATATAAATTACCTGAGGCCGGTAACAGTTGGCAACTAGTGTATGCCTCTGATACAATATCAAATATTTCCGAACTTCATATCGATAGCAGCGCTTTTTATTTATTGTGTAACGATTATATGTTTCCGCTGTTCGGTGGACTATTCAAATCTACGAATCAAGGTGCCAACTGGACTAAAATCGGACCAGAAGAGATTCATAATGGTTGTAGCAGTTTTGCAACAGATTCTCAGGGTTATATTTACTTTAGCCATAATAATACCATCCTCAGTTCTTCAGATTCAGGACAAAATTGGTACACTGCTGAACCATTTGGTGGTTTAGAACATAATTGTCAAGATATACTTTCAATTGAGGGATCGAATTTGTTTGCATTAATCACTAATGTGTATAGCGGTTCTCCAGATGATAATGAAAGATTAATAACTAGTTCGGATCACGGAGTAACTTGGCAAGATTTAGAGCTATATGGGTTTGATTTATGGGATATCGAATACGATAAAATTAACAATATAATTTATATCGGAACATCCAAAGGAGTATTTAAATCAAATAATTTGGGGTACGATTGGATTGATATCAATTCTAATTTGGATAAAGTATGGATTAATAATTTGATAACGGATATTAACGGTAATATTTATGTTTCAACCGAAGTTGGAATTTTTAGATTATTCAAATCTTCATTTGAATGGGAATTTTTATATAACGGAATTCTTCCTTTTGCAAATGTTGCCCATTTCGATTCTATTTTATACGCATATAATGGTAAGGGGTTATTCACCTATAATGAACTGACGAATATATGGGATTTTAAGTACATGTTCGGAGCATATGATTTTGATAGAGATGTGTTTGGAAATTTATATATGCTAGGACATTCTAACGTTATGAAATCAACTGATGCTGGTACAATATGGCTGTCTATGGTATTCAGCAATCAATCTTTCAACTCATTTAAGTGTCTCAAAGATAGTTTAATATTAATAGCCAGTAATTCTGGAATTGTGCGATCTACCAACTCGGGAAATTCCTGGCTCTCAGTTGAAGTTAATTATGGTATTGATGAATTATTTTATAATGGAGATAGTCTCGTTATTGCTGTGAATAATTTATATTGTGCCCGTTCTTTAGATTTAGGATTAACCTGGGAAGAATTAGTTCTTCCAGATCTTATCCGATACTCAATCTACGATGTGATTTTTCCAAGTTATAATGAAGTATATGCTGTTGCTACTTTTGATTACTTGGGTTATTCTGCCCCTATCATTTTATTCTCAAATGATTTTGGATTCTCCTGGTCAAAAATTAATTCACCAGGTGTTTTACTATTTATAAATTATTCAGAAGTCGATTCCACAGTTTATTCAGGATTTAGGGCTTCTTTGTACAAATCTACATTTACCCCTACGGACATATTTGAAACAATTTCTAGTGAATATACCGAAATGACTTTAATCCAAAATTATCCAAACCCATTCAATCCAATAACAAAAATAAATTACTCAATAAATAAAAATGAATTTGTTTCTATTAAAGTCTTTGATGTTCTAGGTAAAGAAGTTACAACTCTTATGAATGAAGAAAAACCAAGTGGGAACTATGAAGTTTATTTTAACGCTTCAAATCTTGCAAGCGGAATTTATTATTACCAGCTTAGAGCTGGTGAGTTTGTTGAAACGAAAAAAATGATTTTGCTGAAATAAAAAAAGTCACGAAAACTTCGTGACTTTATAAACCAAAATAAAAGTAACCTATTAAGCTTTTACTTTTGCAAGCGCAGGATACTTTGTGTTTTACAAGTTCATAAACTCCAAACATTACACCAACAAAAAATAAATCACCAATAAGTGCATTCTGGAAAAATGGAATTGCAGCAATGTAGCTTTCCATTAAGCCTGCAGGAGTTTTAGGATATAATGTTCCAAGTGCCCAAACACCAAAGTTTGTAATTGCAAAGAAACTTACTGAAGCTGTTAGTGAAGCAATAACTACATTCTTAACACTTACTTTTTTTAGCATTAAAATTCCAAGTACAACAATTAATGCAAAGCTTAAATACACAATCCAGGCATAAGAATATATTCCAATAATCAAGTCTGTTAAAAACAAAGCAATCAGCGGAATTGCAAATGCAAGTGATTTCTTATTAAAGTATGCGCCGCCAAATAAAGCCATTGCCGCTATCGGTGCAAAGTTTGGCGGGTGGGGAAGTAATCGCACAAATGCAGCCACAAAAACCATTAAAGTTATCACCCAAAAATTTGGGCTTATTTTTTTTATTTGTTCAGTCATCGTTTTTTCCTTTCAATTAAAATCTGTTAAAAGATATTTGTTGTAATAATTAGTTCAAAGATAAAGGTTAATTAATTCAAAAGTCAATGAACCCCTCCTTTATCCTCCCCTTTCAGAAAGGGGAGGAAATAGGTAGGGTTAGTTTATCATAAGTTTGATTCCACCGTAAAATGATAAACCTGCTGTTCCATAGCCAAATACATCTTCATAATCGGTATCTAAAAGATTTTCAACTCTGGCATTTAATCTTAAGAAATCAAATACATCATAATGCGCAGCTAGATTAACAAGTACATAAGCTTTAAGTTCTGTTCTTTGATATATAGAAAAATCAATATCCTCACGGGTTCCAACCCAAATTATTTCTGTGTTTACATTTACTTTTGGGACAAAGGAGTAGCCTGCAAAAAATCCAACTTTGCTTTCTGGTCGTCGTAATAATTTTGTATCAAAGTTAGCAGAGTTTGGACTAATGTCTCTTGCATCAGTAAATGTGTAATTAGCTTTTAGATGAATTTTATCAATTGGTTTTGACTTCAAAAAATACTTCAATTCCTTTAGTAACTGCCTGGTTTATATTAATGGTCTTAAAAGTAACATTATCAAATCCAAACATATCTGTAAACTTATTATAGAAAAATGTTGAGCCAAACGACAGGTTTTGAGAAAATAGAAATTGTTCAATCCCAAAATCCCAGCCAAAACTTTTTTCAGGATTTAAGTTTTCATTTCCGAATGCAGGATCGTATAGGTAAAATAATGATGGCGCCTTAAAGCCGGTTCCAATTGTCGCTTTGAACTTTGTTCCTGTTTCCCAAAGCATAAAAGCGGGAGCAATTCTGTATGTAACCTGAGAACCAAATTTATTCTGGTCATCTAATCGTAATCCAATTGTAACAAAAAAACTTTCATCAAGCTTAAGCTGATCCTGAATAAAAACACCAAAAGTATTGGCATCTCTCATCGGAATTATGCTTGCATAGTCGGGAGGACGGATAAAGGTATACGCATAATACTCTGATGCTGCTTCTTCAACTTCAAATTCGAATCCGGCAGTTAAAAGATTGGAATTACTTAATTGAAAATCATTTTGCCAGTCAATCTTATATTTTCTTCCATCATACAAACTATGTGAGTAATAAATGCTTGCAGAAGAAGTATCATAAGAATTTTTTCTTACATTTCTTATAAATGATAAACCAATTTTTTGATTCCATAGTCCATTAAATAATTTAATCTTCCCCTCACCACGAATAGAGAATTCCTCCTGCTTAGTCAGATAAGTAGGATCATCACCAAACATTCCTCCAAACTGGTCATTATCTGTTTCTGATTTTACAAATCTTGTATAAAGATTTACTTCTGCATCGTCGGCTAAATTATATCCAAGCAAAGCAGATAAATTGTTAAAAGTATATCCATCGTTTTCGGTGTTCCCATACTTTTTTGATGCGACAGAAAATCCTTCAGTTCCGGTTCGGCTGAGTGCAATCGAATAATTTAATTTTTTAATTGAACCGTTTAAACCAAGCATTCCCTTGTAAGTGTTGTAAGAACCTCCTTCGGTCAGCAAAGAAAATTTGGGCGAGCCGTTTCCTTTTTTTGAGATAATATTAATAACTCCCGCCAGTGCATCAGAACCGTAAAGAGTTGATTGCGGACCTCGTAGAATTTCTATTCTGTCAATGTTATCAACCGGTAATGCAGAAAAATCATAAACTCCCGATGGATCATTTGTCAGATTTACTTCAATGCCATCAATCAATACTAAAGTATGTGATGAGTTTGCACCGCGGATGTAAAGATTTGATAGAGTTCCATTACCTCCTTGTCTTGTAAAACTAACTCCTGTTTCATTTTTCAGAATATCAAACACATTATTTGAGTTGCTGTTTGAAATCTGTTCTGAATCAATTATAGAAATTGAATTTGCAAGTTCAAGTGTGTTTGTTGGAGTTTTAGTTGCTGTTATCACTACATCATTAAGTTTATAGTATCCTGCAGAATCGGTTTTTTGAATGACACTGTTTTGAGCGAATGAAAGTGACGAGTAAAGAAAAATTGCAAACAGAGCTAACAGAAATTTTATTTTGTGCACTGAAGTTACTCCTTTTGAAAAGGGTTATTAGTAACTTCGCGTAAAAAAAAGTTTAGATAAAACGAATGGAGGATTTGAGATTATCGTTAATCTTACCTTTCTCGCGAAGGTCGATTAATTACGATTTGCGGCAGGTCTCCTGGCTTGAGTCCAGTTAACATGAATAAGCAGAATGAAGTAGTCAGTTTGAAATTTTGAACGTTAATTGTTTTCACAGTTGCGCGACAGCGCCGGAATTGATACTCTTCTGTCATTGCGAACGAAGTGAAGCAATCTATAAATATAACAGATTACTTCTCCCGATAAATCGGGATCGTAATGACAACATATTATCTCACCGTACTTCCCTATAATTTCCCATTATCCTGCGAAAGCAGAATTGGGACACCGTAAATCTTATTCAAAGAACTGAAACTAAGATAAGTCGTAGTATGTTCAGATGGAAGAATTTTTTAAAATTTTTTTTTCGACTTTTACTTTTAGCCTTTAACTTTTTTTTCTAAGTTGCATATAAGATTTATTGTTAATTATCAGTTTTACAAATTGCAGATGTTTCTTCTTAAAAAATTTAAATGTTTAATTCCTTTTTATTTCTGCTCATCACAAATTTTAATCTTTAATTCCGCCTCGGCTATAAATCATTCTTTATTTAAAAGGAGCTTTTAATGAGCTGGTTTTTAAAATTTCTAAACTCTTCTATCGGCAAAAAATTTATGATGGCTGTTACGGGGAGTTTCTTGCTAATATTTTTGATCGTTCACTTGATCGGAAATATAACTTTGTTCTTTGGCGCAAATACATTTAATGCTTATGTATCAGCACTTGATGTAGTGAAACCATTGATTAGAGTAGTTGAAGTTGTTCTACTTGCGGCATTTATTTTACATATCTTTAATGGCATAAGATTATGGATTGAAAATAAAAGAGCGCGCGGTGTTACATATAAAATAAACGGTTCATCTGAAAACAGCGACTTGTTTTCAAGAACAATGTTTTTGACAGGATCTATAATTTTCATCTTTCTTGTACTCCATCTCGGAACATTTTTCTGGAGATTTAATGTGCACGATCCCGAAGGATTTGCTAATACACATCAATATTTTGATATAGTAATAGGATTCTTTAAGATATGGTGGTATGCAATTCTTTATGTAATAGCTGTCTTGCTATTAGGGTTTCATCTCAATCATGGCTTCCAAAGTGCGTTCCAAACATTTGGCTGGAATCACAAAAAATATTTTCCACTTGTTCAAAAAATTGGGACTTTGTATGCGATAATCATGACTTTGGGTTTTGCTTCGATGCCGATTTACTTTTTCTTTTTTTACGGAGGTAACCAATGACAAAATTAGATTCTAAAATTCCTATTGGAAATATTTCTGAAAAATGGACGAACCATAAATTCAATATGAAGTTGGTCAATCCATCAAACAAGAGGAAGTTTGATATAATTGTAGTCGGAACCGGATTGGCTGGCGCATCTGCTGCTGCTTCACTTGGCGAACTTGGTTACAATGTTAAAGTTTTTACTTTTCACGATAGTGCAAGAAGAGCACACAGCATTTCTGCACAAGGTGGAATTAATGCTTCTAAAAATTATCAAAATGATGGTGATTCAATTTATAGATTATTTTATGATACGGTTAAAGGCGGAGATTTCCGCGCCCGTGAAGCAAATGTTCATCGCCTTGCAGAAGTAAGCGGAAACATTATTGATCAATGCGTTGCTCAAGGAGTTCCTTTTGCCAGAGAATATGGTGGATTGCTTGATAACCGTTCATTCGGCGGTGCGCAGGTTTCAAGAACTTTTTATGCAAGAGGACAAACGGGTCAGCAATTATTGCTCGGAGCTGTTAGTGCTTTAAACAGACAGGTTGATAAAGGATCTGTTAAGTTATACTTAAGAAGGGAAATGCTCGATGTGGTGATTGTTGATGGTGCTGCGAAGGGAATTGTTTGCAGAAATCTATTAACAGGGCAAATTGAAAAATACTCCGCCCACGCTGTTGTACTTGCAACAGGCGGATACTCAAATGTTTTCTTTCTTTCCACGAATGCAATGAACTGTAATGCAACGGCAATCTGGCGTGCTCATAAACGCGGTGCCTATTTTGCCAATCCGTGTTTTACACAAATTCATCCAACTTGTTTGCCTTTGCATGGCGAGTCGCAATCCAAACTAACTTTGATGAGTGAATCTTTGCGTAATGATGGAAGAGTTTGGGTATCCAAGAAAAAAGGTGATATGCGAAATCCAAATGATATTCCTGAAGATGAAAGAGATTATTATCTTGAAAGAAAATATCCTTCATACGGAAATCTTGCACCAAGAGATATTTCATCCCGTGCGGCAAAGGAAGTTTGCGATGAGGGACGTGGTGCAAAAGGCGGCGATGCTGTTTATCTTGATTTCAGTGATTCAATAAAAAGACTTGGGCAGAAGGTAATTGAAGAACGTTACGGAAACTTATTTGAGATTTATGAAACTATCATTGGAGAAAATCCTTACAAATCTCCGATGATGATTTATCCAGCGCCTCATTACACAATGGGCGGCTTGTGGGTTGATTATAATTTGATGAGCAATGTTCCTGGATTATTTGTTCTTGGTGAAGCTAATTTTTCAGATCACGGGGCAAACCGTTTAGGTGCTTCTGCACTTATGCAAGGTTTGGCAGATGGTTACTTTGTTATTCCCTACACTATGGGAAATTATCTTGCCGGTGATAAACCAACCTCTGTTAAAACAGATCATCCTGAATTTGAAAAAGTTGCTAAAGAAGTAACAGATATTACAAACAAACTTCTTTCAATAAAAGGAAAAAGAACAGTGGATGATCTGCACAAACAACTTGGCAGAATTATGTGGGATAATGTTGGAATGGGAAGAAATGAAGCCGGATTGAAAAAAACCATTGAACAAGTCAGACAGGTAAAAGAGGAGTTCTGGAAGAATGTAACTATTCCCGGAAGCGGAGATGATGTTAATCAAACATTAGAACGTGCTGGAAGATTAGTTGATTACTTTGAACTTGGTGAATTAATGGCGCTTGATGCTTTAAATAGGAATGAATCATGCGGTGGACATTTCCGTGAAGAATATCAGTTTGAAGACGGTGAAGCAAAACGAGATGATGAAAATTATTCTTACGTTTCAGCTTGGGAATTTGCCGGCGAAAACAAATGGAATCTGCACAAAGAAGAATTGAACTTTGAGTATGTAAAACCAGCAATAAGGAGTTATAAATAATGGAAGCAAAGAAATTAAATCTTAAGCTTAATATCTGGAGACAAAAAAATGCAAGCTCTGTTGGAAGTTTTGCAGAATATAAAGTCCAGGTTTCTCCGGATGCTTCATTCCTTGAAATGTTGGATGAAATAAATAACTCACTCGAAGCAAAAGGTGAAGAAGCAATCCATTTTGAGAGTGATTGCCGTGAAGGTATTTGCGGAACTTGCGGATTAGTAATAAATGGACAGCCGCACGGGCCACTTCCAAAAATTGCAACATGCCAGCTTCATATGCGTAACTTTAAAGACGGAGAAACAATTTGGGTTGAACCATTCCGCGCAAAAGCATTTCCTGTAATTAAAGATCTGATGGTTGATCGTTCAGGATTTGATAAAATATTGCAAGCCGGCGGATACATTTCTGTAAACACTGGAGGTACTCCCGATGCAAACTTAATTCCAATTCCAAAAGATATCTCAAGTTTAGCAATGGATGCTGCTGCTTGTATTGGATGCGGAGCTTGTGTTGCAGCCTGTAAAAATGCAAGCGCTATGTTATTTGTTTCTGCTAAAGTTTCTCAATATGCCCTGCTTCCACAAGGGCAGCCGGAACGATACATAAGGGTTGAGAAAATGGTTAAGGTAATGGATGACCTTGGATTTGGAAGCTGTACAAATACTTACGCTTGTGAAGCAGAATGTCCTAAAGGAATTTCTGTTACAAACATAGCCAGGATGAACAGAGATTTTATGATGGCTAAGATAAAATCAAAAGAAGTTGAAGTTTAGTACCAAAAGATAGCTGTTTGTTCTAAAACGAGTCCCGATTAACTTTAATCGGGATTTTTTTATATTTTTAGCCATGCAATCAAACAACAAGAGAATAATATGTTTGAGAATGAAATAAAATTCATCAACGATTTCACTCTTAACAAAGTTAAGGAGTTGGGATCCTATATTACTATTGAAAAATTTCTTTCAACGGATATTCATCCAGCCATAAAAAAATATGTGGGAGGCGAGATTGATTATCTGATTTTTGAAGATAGAAAAAAATTAATCGAAAATTCACTTTTTGATTATACCGGAAAAGAAATATCAAATTATTTTGATCTCATTGCTGAAGAAATAAAAAAGACAAAGAAAATTTCTTATGAAGATATAAAAAATATAGTGCTGCAAGCGGTTTCATTTAATGCTAATTATGTTGTTCGCCCAAAGTGGTCTCTTTCAAAATTGATTTTTGGAAATAACAAAACAGTTTCAGTAAATGAGTTAAGGTTAATGCTAAATTATACCTATTATTATGAATATCTGAACAATGTTTTTCTTGCATACCTATCAAAGAAAAAGATTCAAAATATTACAGCTACTGAATTTGATTTGATAGTTAATAAAATTGACCGTGAACTTTTTATGCTACATCAGAGCAAACTGGTGGATAACGCACTTTATGCAATTGCAGATTACTTCAGTATTGGGGGTTTAAATAAATCCAGTGTTTCAATAGAATCAGTAGAGAATTTCTTAAAAGAAAAAAACCTAACTGAACTGCTCTTCAAGTTAAAAAGGTCATACTCTAGTTCTACAAAAAAGAAAGCTGATATTGATGACTTGCGTAAAATACTTTATTCAACTTTATCAATTGATTCCCCTTTTGATGAAGAGAATAATTCTAATGAGCCAGCTGAACCAGTAAAGCATTTTGATAATCCGATTAGCGTAGTTGATTTTATAACAACCGCAGCGTTATCGGAAACTGAAGAATCGGGTGAAAAGGATAAAGAATTTGATCTAAACTCTGTTAATGAAGAAGAATTTGTTAATGAAGAAGCAACAGTTGAACCTTCTGTGATTGAAGAACTCGGAATTGAAGAACAGCCTGCAGAGGTAGTTGATGAGGCTATCAATATGCATGAACCTGAAAAATTTGAAATGTTAACTGAACAAATTATGCAGGGTTCTACTGAATTAAATGAATCTAAGGATTTAGAAGTTCTAAATACTGAATTAGTTGAAAAGAAAACAACAGAATCTCAAAACCTTGAAAATCACAATAAAGTGGAAAATGAAATTAATGAACCTAATATGGTTGTGGAGGAAGATATTCTTGCCAGCTTAACTGATGAAATCGAGAAAGAAAAGGATGATGAGATAATAATTCTTGATGAAAAAGAGCAGGAAGACCTTCTGAATTTTTATGATAATGAACTTGAAATATCAATTGATGATGACCTTTCAATTTCAAATAAAAAAAACAAAGCGATTGAAAATGAAAGTGAATTAGAAACCGGATTAACTGAGTTAGAGCCTGAACATGAACCAATAAATAAATCTGATGAAGATGAAGAAGTGCCATTGGAAAAATTAGAGTTTTCCAGGATTTTTGATGGTGATAAAAACACGGATGAAGATTTACAAGCGCTGGAGACAGATAAGTTGGGTGATTCGTCTGCGCAGTCTAATGTAAAAAAAGGTACGGAAGATATATTTAGTTATTTATCAAGAAAAGAAATTGACCGAATCATAAAAAACGTATTTAATTCTGATAGTGAAGATTTTGCAAACACCATCGAGAAAATGGTGGCTTGTAATACTTTCGAAGAAGCACATTTAATTTTAGAAAATTTGTTCAAATATGCTCGTATAAGAGCTCATACTAAAGAAGCTACCTCGCTAACAAATGCAGTGGCTAGATATTTTGATATGGAAAATTAATGTTTATTGATTATGCTCAGATTGAGGTTAGTTCAGGTAATGGAGGAGACGGTGTTGTAACTTTTAGGAGAGAAAAATATGTTCCAAAGGGCGGACCTTCCGGCGGTAATGGGGGAAATGGCGGAAGTATAATATTTGAAACTCATCCAAACCTCTCTACACTATTAGATTTTAAATATAAAAGAAAATACTTTGCTGGTAATGGAAAACCTGGTGCTAACTCCCTTAAAGATGGTAAAAATGGCGAAGATGTAATAATTAAAGTACCTGTCGGGACTACTATCAAAGATTCTGAAACCGGAAAGATTTTACTTGATTTGGCAGAACCAAATAAAATTACAGTTTTTGCAAAAGGTGGAATAGGTGGTAAAGGAAACAGTAATTTTGCAACTCCGACACGACGAACTCCCAGATTTGCTACAAATGGTAAACCAGGGACTTACGCGAAACTAACTCTGGAATTAAAATTAATTGCAGATGTTGGTTTAGTTGGATTTCCAAATGCTGGTAAATCAACCTTGATTTCAAAAATCTCTGCAGCTAAACCAAAAATTGCAGATTATCCATTCACCACATTAGAACCAAACTTAGGTATAGTTAGATACAAAGATTACCAAAGTTTTACTGTTGCAGATATTCCTGGAATTATTGAGGGCGCACATCAAGGAAAAGGATTGGGAATTAAATTTCTCCGTCATATTGAGCGAACAAAGATACTTCTTTTCTTAATTGATATTACTTCAGAAGATTTTCAAAAAGACTTTAATACTCTTTACAGTGAATTAAAAAAGTACAGTAAAAAACTTGTTGACAAAAAAATATTAGTATCCTTTTCAAAAGCTGATCTTTTAGAAGATAGGGAACTTAGCAAACTTGCAAAGACAAAGATTAAAAAAATTAAAGAGTCAATCCTAATATTTTCATCTGCAACAGGTTTTGGGGTACAGTCTTTACTCGACAAACTTTGGGAAACCTTAAATAATCAGTAATTAGCGGCAATTTTTGAATTTTAGGGCTAAACATTTATATTTACCACCTAAATTTTTGGCGGGGTAGCTCAGTAGGTTAGAGCAGTGGAATCATAATCCACGTGTCGGGGGTTCGAATCCCTCTCCCGCTACAATAAAATAAGGAGAAAGAACATGTATACTCTGTTAGTAATTTCAGCAACTATTATTGCCATTCTACTGATAATAATGGTTTTGCTTCAATCCAGTAAAGGCGGTGGTTTAGCTGGAACTTTTGGTGGTGCAGGAATGGGCACGATGTTTGGAAGTCGCAGAACAGCAGATTTTTTAAGCAAGGGTACGTGGTGGTTAGCCGGTGCCTTAGCTGTTATTGCCTTAGTGGTAAATCTGTTTTTCTTACCTGGTCAAACAACAGCAGAACAGAGAAGTGTTATTCAGGAAAGCGGCAGAACAAATGTTCCTACAGCACCAACACTTCCTACTCAGAATCAATCTCAAACACCATCCGGTAAATAAATTTTTAGCTCCGGTTATTTTATTAATCGGAGCTTTCTGAGTTCCAATTTGCAAGCAAAACAACAATTTGATCTTGGATATCTCTGTAGAATCCCCATCCACCTTTATTAAATTCAAATATTATTGTGATTATTAAATCACTGCCATCAGGAGTCATTAAATAACCCGATAAGCCAGATACACCATTTAATGTTCCCGTTTTACCCCTAAAATTGTTTTCAGCTTTTGATCCTAACATTCTTCCGCCTAATGTACCATCTACTCCTGCAATACTTAATGCGTTATAGAAATCCTCATAATGGACTAAGTCAAAATACATTTTTTCCATTATCCCATTTATAGCTAAAGGAGTAACTTGATCTGATCTGGAAATACCCGAGCCATCAACTATCTCAGTACCTTTTGTATAGACGTTATTTTCTTTAAGAAATTTTTGGATAGCTTGTTGAGAAAAAATAGAATTTCCCTGAAGTCCACTTGATTCGGCTCCCAATGTTTTAAATAAGCATTCCGCTAAAAAATTATCACTGTGCTTGTTAATTAAAGATATCAGATCTTTTAGCAGAACTGTTTTTTCTGATAAGAGATATACTTTTTGAGGTGTAACCCCTTTTGATACTTTCCCTCTTACTTCGATTTCTGCTGATTTTAATTTTTCGTTCAATCTGTTTGCAACAAAAAGTGGCGGATCTTTTACAGCTTCACTTATAAAGCGATATCTTCTACGAATTTTTTTTCTAATAGTAGTTCTATTTCGATCGAGCACTAAAGCTGAAATCGGCGGAAGATGAATGTTGGCTCCTTCATCTTCAATCCAATCTTCTCTGGTATAGATATTATCAAGATAAGAATCATCTCCAATTATATTTCCGGAAATACTTTTAATACCTTTCTGCACTAAATCATCAACAAATTCTTGAAGTTCAAAATCACTAAAAACGGAATTACCAAAACCTTTTACGTATAAATTGCCATTTAGAGTCCCGTCACTGAAATTGATATCATCGGAATAAAGTCTTGTTGATAGTTTATGTGAACCACCCATAATATTGAGTGAGATGGAGGTTGTGAAGAGTTTAGTAAGAGAAGCAGGAGTCATCGGACGATTTTCATTTAGCGCAAATATTGTATCCTGCATCAAAGGATCATATATCATTATTCCGCTTATAGTATTTGCGGGAAGGCTTGATAATATTTCTCGGATCTTGTTTGCAATTTCTTCTTTAGAAGTTGCAAAAATTAGATTAGATAACGACAGAATAATAAATAAAAACTTTTTTACCATAACTCTCAAAAAAAAATGATATTTTAAAGCTCAATTATAAAAATTGTTGTTGAATTGGTTTTGTTTCTATGCAAATATAAACAGAAACCTTTCTCCAAATAAGCACAATCAATTTATCTTTTATCAGAAACACATATTCTTAACAACAAAGGCTAATAATGGCTAAGGCACAGAAGACTGTAAAAGCATATCAGAATGAGGATTTTCTTGCATCGTCAGATGGACGAATAATCAGACTTCTCTCAGAGTATCTTGAACCTAAAGCTAGGTTTAAAAAACATAAAATAATGGATACAATAGTATTCTTTGGATCAGCAAGACTAAAATCCAAAAAGGATGCAGTTTCTGATTTAAATAAAATAAAGAATGCTAATCCAAAATCCAGCCCTAATTTTGTTCAGGAATTAAAGAAAGCTCAGATTCAATTAGAAATGTCTAAATACTATGAAGATGCAGTTGAGTTATCAAGAAGATTAACAGAATGGTCTATGAATCTAGAAACAAGTGCTAATCGATTTATTATTTGTACTGGTGGCGGACCAGGTATTATGGAAGCTGCAAACAGAGGTGCTAAAAAAGCCGGTGGGTATTCTGTCGGATTAAACATAAGTATTCCATTTGAGCAGTTTGTAAATCAATATGTTACAAAAGAACTAAGTTTTGAATTTCATTATTTCTTTATGAGAAAATTTTGGTTTGCCTATCTCTCAAAAGCACTTATTGTATTTCCTGGCGGCTTTGGTACTTTTGATGAATTATTTGAAATATTAACACTTGTTCAGACAGATAAAATCCGTAAAAAACTTGCGTTAGTTATTTATGATGAAAAGTATTGGAAGAGTGTGGTTAATTTCAAAGCACTGATTGAATATGGAGTTATAAATGAATCAGATCTTAAACTATTACATTTCTGTGATGATGTTGACACAGCCTTCAAGATTGTTAAAGAACATCTTGAGCAGAATTTCTTGAAGGAAAAAGAACCTGCGATAATAGAACCAAGAATTCATATCAAGTAAAAAAAAGTCCCGCTATAGCGGGACTTTTTAACTACATTATAATGTTGTCTGGGCGATGAGCACGTCGAGCTGCTTTTATCTTTTCCATTCTTTTCTTAATAGATGGCTTCACAAAAAAAGTACGTTTCTTAAATTCTTTTAGAATTCCCGAACGCTCATATTTTTTTTTGAATCTTCTAAGTGCTTTGTCAATGGATTCGTTATCACCAATTTGAATGCCGACCAATTATATCACCTCGCTTTGTTCTTCTTGGTCTATTTGTTTGTTGTATGCTTCTACTAATTTTTTATTACCTGAGTTTTGAAATTCAACGGATATAGATTTTTGTCCATTGGATAAAATTTCTTTTGCTATAACTTTTCCAAAATCATTCCAGTTTTCATGGAATATTGTATCACCAACTTCAAATGATTTTGATGGTGCATAAGTTGTGCAACTATTATTTTCAATTCCTTCCAAAGAAACTTTTTGTGCAACATCTTCTGACATATTAATGATCATCGTTTGTTTACACTTTTTGCATTTCGCCCATCTTTTATTATCATCACCAGCAACCTCACCAGTCAATTCCATCTTTCTGACAGCATTACATATGCTACAAAAAGCTTCAACATTTTTTACTTTAGCCATTGTTTACCTTTATTACAAGAATGCGAGTAACTAAAATATCAAATCAAACCTGATAATGCAAGAAACTGCGATTACTGATTTTGAGAGGTCCAAAAATAACCACGAAGGCAGGTTTAGAGCCTAAGTATCATTTGGCATTATTAATTTGGAAATTACTTATTTTTTAAGCTTAGATAGATTATTTCGGCTCAACTTTTTCTGAGTAATAGCATCTATTGACTCTGCTATCTCTTGATAAAATTTAACATTTAATGGTATTGAAAGAATAAAAGCAGTGTTTCTTGAAGATAGAAAAGTTTTGTATTTAATGATTTAAATAAATTAAATGGATTCTAATTAGGACTAAAATTGTAAAATATTCTTTACGTACACTCTTTTTCTTAAACTCAGAGGCTGCAAAAAGTGGATTCTATTTCTTTCGGATTTCCATTAGACACAATTGCGCAGATATTATGATTCAGCTTTGTAAATAAAATAACTGAACCCTTTGAAATAGACGAATAACAATTTCCCTCATCAAGATATTTAATTAAATCATCCGATAATGAAATTATATCATGACTATATAAATAGGATTCATCAACCTGAAATAAATATACCAACTCTCCTTTTTTTCCAACATAAACATGATGAGCAAATTTTTCATTTTTATCTTCAGAAACAACCGCACCAAGTAAACTCCATTTCGCAATACTTGGAACCATTGTTGAGTATTTCACTCCACTATTAGCAAAATATTTTTTTATTTCTTCCGGACTTGTTGATGTTAGTTGCGGAGCTAATTTACCTTCAAGTATACTATTGAAATTATTTTTTGCTTGAACAAACATATTATCATTCCCCATTTGTTCAATTGCAAAATCTTTCATTTCCACTGTGCCGGGTCTATTTAAAATTATTAAAACGACAGCAAGTATTACAACAAACGCAGTTGCAAATGAAAATGAAGGTTTCTCAAAAAGATCAGAAAGGAAAGACTTTTTAACGGATATATTTTTTATATCAGAACCAATTGAACGAAGAATTTTTACTCTAACTTTTTCAGGTGTTTTTTGGAATACAACTTTCTCCTTAACAAGATTTTTTATAAGTAATTGGATTTTGTATTCGATCGCAAAGTCCTTATCAGATTCAATTCTATTAAAGATTTCTTGCTTATAGATTGTATCAGTTATCTCGCCATCAACCAGAGCGGTTACCATATCTTTTTTCATATCCATCATTTCTTTTCCTTTACTTTCGCAACATATCCTTTATCGCTGGCATAGTCGTGCAATTTGGTATAAAGCATTTTCCTGGCTCTATGCAATCGTGAACGAACCGTACCAACGGGCACATCAACAAAGTCTGCAATTTCATCATAAGTATATCCTTCAATATCACAAAGTATAACTACTGTGCGAAAATCTTCAGGAAGAGACGAGATTGCCGATGATAATTCGTCATCAAGAAGGTTGTCATAAATATCTTTTTCAAGATGTGCACTATCTGTGGATGATGGTTTGATATTCTCATAAAAATTCTCAATCTCTTCATAATCAACTTTATCCGGTTCCTTAGTATTCTTTCTATACGTATTGATAAACGTATTTTTCATGATCCTAAACAACCAGGCTTTGCAATTAGTTCCTTTTTCAAACTTATCCCAGAAACGAAATGCTTTTAGGTAGGTTTCCTGAATAAGGTCACTTGCATCATCACTGTCGCCGGTCATCTTTAGAGCAAAGTTATACAAAGCATCCATATGCGGAACGGCTTCACGCTCAAACTCTTCGTTCAACTTTTGTTCATCAGATTTGAATATTGCGAATAGAAATGCGAACATTTTTCCCTTTTAAGAAAATGAGCTTTATTTTTTTTGTAATTATAGGAATTAAAACATCAATTATCAAAGATTCATTTTATCACTAAACCATTTCCTTCATATTTTCGGTTCTTTTCAATCTTTTGTAAAAAACCGTTTATTATTACATAATCAATCTTTCCATCTTTTTTCAGGATAAAATTTGCAGGCTCGCCTAAATTGATAGTTGTATCAATTTTATTTTTAAGAGCAAAGTTTATTAGAAATTTTGTAAACTTTTCATCCGGTAATTTTTTTACCAGAATGGTTGAATATCCTTTTGAGTACAATTTATAAAAATCAAAATCGTTTAAATCTTTTACTGAAAATACTTTTTTCTCATAAACTGATGCACGTTCAATTGTGTAACCTTCAAAATCATAATCCCTATAAGCATAAAAAGTCGAAAGATCACCCAGATCATCCACTTGAGATTTGTAATAAATCTTTTTCTCATTCGCTCCCTCAAATTCATCGAGATTGATTCCTATATCAACTTTAATGTTTTCTTTCCTGTTTTTGATAGTAAGGTTTCTAAGTATCACATCAAAAATATATTTGTCATTAGGTGGAATGGATTCATATACATCATTTCCTGTATTGATATAGCTTTCTTCTGCAATTGATTTGAAAGCAGAAAGCAAAGCAATAAAATTTAATTTTCTAATAAACTGTTTTTCCGGATCATCTTTCCAACCGCCGGATTCAATGAGAATCGTACTCGTTCCCCATTTTTGAAAGTTATCCCCAAATGCTCTTGGTTCATACTCATCCGAGTACTTAGCAATATGTCCGGGAATAAATTGTGAAAGCACCTGATACATATTTCCGATCAACTGAACAGCTTTATTGCGAACATCATTTAAATCTTTTTCATAGTTATAGGCTGGTGCAAGAAAACTTATTGTAGCTGTTCTAAAACTATTTCCAACAGAATATCTATGACTTTGATCGTGAAGGTTAAAACCGAAATCTGCTTTCAAACTATCGAAAACACTTTTTAAGATCACTGCTTCCGGGCATTGCAACCGTGAAGCATCACGGTTCAAATCGATATCATAAAAATTTCTTCGCTTAAATCTTTCTGCACCATCAGGATTTACCATTGGTAAAAAATAGAGTGTTACTCTGCTAAACAAAGCGCTGCAAAATTTTTTGTTTGAAGAATCAGAAATAAAATTAAATATATCAAACAATGCTGCAGTTGCAGTTGGTTCATCGCCATGCATTTGGGACCAAAGAAATACTTTCTTTTTCCCACTTCCTATTGAGATGAGATTTAATTCTCTGCCTTCAACAGACTTGCCAACAACTTTAACTTTAAATCCATCTTTATGCTTTAACTTTTTAATTAGTGGAGTTATATCTGAATGTTTAAATCTTCTGTGAGTTAAACTTTTTTCCTTGTATCGCTCGTATGATTGATACAGGTTTTGTTCAAAATCATAATTTTGTGCCATAATGGTTTCTGAGATTATTATTGTTAAGATTAAGAGAAGTGTTTTCATTTTTTGATATTTTTGTTCAGTTAATTCACCTGACACTTATTATAGAAAACCTTGAAGGTTTTTCTAATATTGTTTTATTTAAATTACAATGTCACATTTAATTTCAAGCAAAACCTTCAAGGTTTAACTTTTTTGAGTACGGTGACTCAGTTAACTAAAAGATTATTTAACTAAAGGAAAATTTACTATGTCTGATAACAAATTGAAAATAGATTCTGCAATTCCCAACTTTTCTTTAATAGGAGTTGATGATAAAACTTACACTCTAAATTCTTTTTCTTATAAGAAAGTTTTAATTGTAATCTTCAGTTGTAATCACTGTCCTTATGTTCAGGCTTACGAAGATAGAATTATTTCGCTGCAAAATGAATTTATTACTAAAGGTGTTCAAATCATCGCCATAAATTCTAATGATGATGTAAAGTATCCTGATGACTCATTCGATGAAATGAAAAAGAGAGCAGCCGCAAAGAGATTTAACTTTCCTTATTTGCGGGATGAAACCCAGGAAGTTGCAAAAGCATTTGGCGCAACACATACACCGCAAATTTTTCTTTTTGATAAGAATAGAAAATTAAAGTACGAAGGTAAGATAGATGATAACTGGCAGGAACCGGACAAAGTTAAATCTGCTTATTTAAGAGAGGCAATTTTAGAAGTGCTTGATGGTAAAGAAGTTTCTGTCCCTGAAACTTTTTCTATTGGATGCACGATTAAGTGGAAGTGAGAATATTTTTTACTCGTTTTTTTTGAATCAGAAATACTGCGATTTACATATTTAACAAAGCCTAACCCTATTAATCGGCATTAAACATCAGTTGCCAAACATCGTATTTTATTTTATTGACATTTAAACAATTTAATTGCTAATTGCTGCAGTAAAATGATACTATTTCTGATAGAGCATGCGATTTAGAGTTTAAGAACTGAACAACTTACAACTCTACCACATCACACTACTCTACCGAAGCAGACCTTAAAATAATTTAATTGATTTTTTTATTGGAGGTTGCTATGAAACTCAAATTATTTACTCTTTTTCTTTTTTTCTTTTTTAATTTTCTCAATGCTCAAACAATAGATTCTGATGTTTCAGATAAAATTAAAATTTTCGATTCTTGGATTGAATCAAAAATTGAATATGAACATTGGCCAGGGGTAATAATCGGACTAGTTTACGACCAGAGTCTTATTTGGACAAAAGCCTATGGGTTTGCCGATCTTGATAAGAAGAATTTACTTAATGAAAAAACTCTCTTTCCCATAGGCTCGAATACAAAAATGTTTACTGCCATAGCAATTATGAAATTGCGCGATGAAGGAAAATTAGATTTAGATGATCCTGTGGCGAAATACTTGCCTTGGATGAATAAAATAAAACAAAATAATTCTGATATAAATAAAATTACAATAAGGCATCTTCTTACACATACATCTGGGCTTCCAACAGAAGCGAATCTAAATTATGAGATAGAATTGAATTTTCCCGAACTTGCAGAAATTGTGAAAGAGTTGGAAAAACTTGAAATATGTTTTCCTACAGATATTAGGTGGAAATATTCCAATTTTGGACTTGCCATTGCAGGAGAAATAATTTCAACGGTATCGGGTTTAACTTATATAGATTATATTACAAAAAATATTTTAGAACCTTTAAATATGATCGGATCAGGCTTTAATCTTGATTCTAAACCTGGATATGAATTTGCAAGTGGATATAAAAGACTTATGCCGGGCGGGAAACGCTCAAGATCTGAGCGATATGATTACAAAATCCAAACATCAGCGGGAGGATTAAATTCCAACATAATTGATCTATCAAAATTTGCAGCGTGGATGTTTCGAATAAGAGAAACTAACCAAAAAGAAATAATCAGCGGATCTACACTTAGAGAAATGCAACACGTTTATTGGATAGATGATAGTTGGGAATTTGGTCTTGGGATGGGTTTCTTTATCTATCATAAAAAAACAAATGATATGATTGGGCATGGTGGTCACGTGGCAGGATATCCGACTGATTTCACAATTATTCCAAAGGATAAAATTGCAATTATTACTTTAGCAAACGCCGATGATATAAAGGTCTATCCTGACCAAACGGGAAGCATATCAAATATGTTTATTGACATAGTATTGCCAGAATTTAAGAAAACAATTCCCTTCATTGGAAGTACAATAAAATTAGATTCAACATATGAAAAGTATATTGGGACTTATCGAAACGATTGGAATGATTTCAAAATATTAATGATTGACGGAAACTTGGTATACATTGATCCAAAGTCCAATAGTCCAGATAAAACTTTAGTTATGTTATTACCAATAGAGAAAAATGTGTTTCGGGCAATTTCTGATTATGTGAATACAGACTATGGTGAACAAGTAATATTTGATGAAGACGGTGATGGGAATATTAAGTGTATGAAAATGAGTGCTCACACTTGGGAAAAAGTAAGTGATTAAAATTGATTAAGTGAAAGTAATTCTATAGAAATATTTTTTTCGATTTTTTTAGCTATTATAGTTGTACTATTAAATAAGTTGAACAAAAAAAGCCAGGCACTTAAAAAGTAGCTGGCTTAAAATTGTTTTTTAGATTAGTGCTTAGTACATCAACCCCAAATTAAGAGTAATAAAAAATCCTTGTATTTCAGTCTTCTCTCTGCCGGCAAGACTTTCAACTCCGCCATTAAAAATTTTTGAGTAGTAGTATCTAACATTTATTCCTACTAAGCTTGATTTATCTAATCCAAAGTTTGCACCAAAACCGATATAGCCGCCGGCTGCTAATTTAGCCTGAGCCTTTCCGAATGAATTAAAAAATTCTAACTCATAAGGTGTCGTGATTATTAGTGTTGGTCCAACTCCTGCGCATAAATAAGGGCGTAAATTATCTGCCACAACATTTTCAAAAAGTCTGTACTGAGCTCCAAAATTTAATGGTATTTGAAAAACTCTGTTCTTTTTACCGACAGTAAATACATTTCCATAATAGTCTATATACTCAAATTCACGTTCATCTTTGGTTTCTGAAAAAGATAGATCTAGAAATGCAGTCCATTCAACATCAATCTGTTTTCTTAAAAATGTACCAAGTCCAAAACCGGCATCGCCAAACATAATATCCATTCCCCATGCATTAGAGGGAAAAATTTCTAAAGGTTTTGGAGGTGCAAGTTCGCCGATACCTTGCGAGTAGATGTTTGCAAATGGAATTGCAACAACAAATAAACAGATTATAATTAAACTTTTTCCCGAATAACGGGATTTTCCCGATTGAATCGGGATCGGTGACATTTCTTTCAACATTTTAATATTCTTATTTTTCTAATGTTAAAATAATTATTACAACCACAATATCAATGGAAATATTTATCATTTATTTACACAAACTAAAACATTGTTATTTGTCATTCCCACAAAAGTGGGAATCCATTTTGTTTTTTAAGTTGTGGATTCCTGTTTTCACAGGAATGACACATAAATTCCGACTTAATGAAAAAGGAAACAAAAGCAATTGCCAAAAAATCTTGAAATAAAAGTAAAATTATCGTCTCACAATGAAGTAAAGACGATTCTTACAAAGAATAAAATTCATCTTGAGAGAGTTGTTAATTCAGAAAGATATTTATTATAAAGTTGAAAGAGGAATTTTAAAGCTTCGGATAGAAAATGATAAGCAGACTTTAATTTTTTACAATAGAAATGAAAAATCAAAAAAGCGCTGGTCTGATTATCATCTTTTAGAAATTAAAAATGCTGATGGAAATGAATATCTAAAAAGATTTCTCGATGTGCTTACAATCGTAAATAAAAAAAGAGAGTTATATCTCTTTAACAATACAAGAATCCATTTGGATTATGTAAAAAATCTCGGTTACTTTCTTGAGCTTGAAACCAGAGTAATAAATGGATTAAAGGATGCTGAGAAAAGATTCAATCATCTTTTGGATATGTTAAAGTTACGTGATAAAAAAGAGATAAGAGCATCATATAAAGATTTATTAATTAACTCAAAATGATCTTTGTTTTTGTAAATCGTTAAAACGATTCAGGAAGTAAGTTTTTGTTCTTATTAACCCACGACTTAAGTCGTGGGCTAACAAAAACCCTTAGATATAATAACCGTTTCAACGGTTTTAAAATCTATAAGCTTGAATAAATATAAACTCAAAATGATTCTATCGAAAAATAAAATACAAAAACTCGAGCCGGATAATTTGTTAAACGATTTTATCCGTGAAGAAAAACTTAGCGAATTATTAATTATAGTTCCAACAAACCGTAAAATCCGTTATCTGAAAAGAGATATAATATCACAATCTCCAAATAAATCAGTCTCCAAACTTAATCTTCATACGTTCGCAAGTTTCACAGCACAGATTTTTCAGAAAAGTAATTTTGGTTCAGCCGGATTATTAAGTGAAGCTTCGGCTGCTGTATTGCTAAACAAAGCATTCAAGGAAACTGAATTAAAATATTTTTCAAATTATAAAGATGAAATTCCACGCGGAACATTAGACAGAATTAAAAATGTTATTACCGAGTATAAGTTAAATGGTATAATTCCTGATAAAATTATTTCTGAATCAAACAAATTAGAAGGCTCTGAAAAATTAAAAGCCATAGACATTGCTAATGTTTATAAAAATTATCTGTCCGCTTGTAAAGATTTAAAGGCTTATGAAGTTGGAGATATTTATTCTGAAGTTTTGTCCTACGATAGTGAATGAATTTGATTCAAGATTCAAATCATACTTTAGTGAGATAACTACGATTGTAATTAATGGATTTGATGAATTCACACAACCGGAAATAGAAATAATAAATCAAACGGCAAACATCCCCGCAATCAATCTTTTTATAATATTTGATTATTACCGTTATAATCCTGCATTATTTTCGCATCTGGATCAATGTTATGAAAGATTTAAATCAAAAGGCTTTGTTGAAGTTGAAGATACTTCACACTTTCAAATAAATGACTATCAGAAGCGAATACGTGAAAAATTATTTATACTCAATGAGAATGATGAGCCCAAATCAACGGATGTTGAAACAATAAAAATAACGGCTCAATCTCCTGAAGAAGAGATAATAATAATTGCTAAAGAAATAAAAACACTTATCACTAAAAATAATGTTGATGTTGATTCCATAACAGTTGTGTTCAATTTAATCTCTGACCACTCAACAATTATTCGTGATGTATTTAATCAATACGGCATTCCTTTTAACCTTACAGATAGATTTTCTTTGAGCGAATCTCAGCCTATAATTTCATTAATAAATTTTCTTGAGATTCTGGAAAACAATTTTTATTACAAAAATATTTTTCGTGCTTTAACCGGAAGATGGATAAAAATTGATGGCCTTGACCTTTCAAATCTTTTGCGAGTTTCATCAAATCTTAAAATTGTTTCCGGTTATAAAAACTGGATGGAATCTATTGAAAGAACGATTGAGGAAATAAAGTTTAACAATTTTGATGAAGACAACCGCTTTTTACCATCGGAGTTTTATACTAAAGCTAAAGCTGATATAGAAAGCATCTTTAAAACGCTAACTCCTTTCAAGGAAAAGAAAAGGATTTTAGATTTTAGAGATGAATTAAAGAAACTGGTTTTCACATTAGATTTACCAGAACGAATTATAAATGATAATCCTGATTATATTGAAAAAAATGTTAAAGCTGTTACAGTTTTTTTTGAAACTATTGATGAATTATTTGAATTACTCTCAAAAGAAAATGGAGCAGATAATAAATTTCCATTAAGTTTTTTCTTATCGCAAATCAAAACGGCATTACAATTTACCCGTTACAATATTAAAGAAAGACACTCAAGTGGTGTGCTTGTTACATCAGTTAATGAAATACGCGGTCTAAATTTTGATTATGTTTTTGTTGGCGGTTTAGTTGATGGTGAATTCCCAACCAGATATCAGCCGGAGATATTTTTTTCGGGTTCTTACAAGAAGGATGAATACAGGCATATTCTGGAAGATCGTTATCATTTTTATCAAACACTATGCTGCACTAATAAAAGATTGTATCTAACTCATTCACTTGAAGATGAAAAGAAAGAATTTACTCCTTCTACTTTTGTTAATGATTTTGTTAGACTATTTAAAATAAAAGAAAAAACATCTCAGGATTATTCTCATATTATTTATAGCAAAATGGAATTGTTAAAGTACGTTTCATTAATGGATATAGAGGATGATAAAGATGAACTATCAAAACTTGGAATTGATACTGCCAAATTAAAATTAGGGTTGGAGGTTGATAAGCTTAGGCAGGAAGATCCATTCACTGAATCAAGATTTACTGGATTTATCTCCGATGGTCTTTCTGATGAAGCCAAAGAAAAACTTGCTGAGCAAAGCAAAAACAATATTCATGCTTCGCAGCTTGAAGAATACGCAAAATGTCCATTCCAATATTTCTTAAAAAGAATTCTGCAATTAGAAATGATTGAAGAACCTACAGAGGAATTAGAATCATTTGAGCTAGGAAGTATTGTTCACTCAATCCTGTATGAATTTTATAAAACAATAAAAGAAAATGATACTATACTTGCAGAATGCGATGATGAAATTTTTAGTCGAGCGGAAAATTTAATTTTTAACATTGCTGAAAAGAAAATAGAAAAGCTTCATTTGAATTCTTCTTTGGTTTTTTATGAAAAAGAAAAAATTCTTGGAATTGCCGGCAATAGAAAAAATTCTATTCTTTATAAATTTTTAGAAGAAGAACGGAAAAACACTGATGGTTATTTTCCCGGGTATTTTGAACTTGAGTTTGGGCAGTTTAATAAATCTGCACGCGATGATGCAAAAGAATTATTTATTGGTGATGTAAGAGTTAGAGGTAAGATTGATCGGATTGATGTTAAACTGGAAAGTAATCGATTTAAAATCCTTGACTATAAACTTGGTGGAAAGAAACCACCTGTTAAGGAACTTCAAACCGGAATTTCACTTCAACTGCCGTTATATCTCTTTGCATCTAAAAAATTTATCGAAGCAGAACTGAATCAAAACTATAATCCAGCAGCAGCAATTATTTATTCTTTAAAACTTATTAAGAATGATTTTGGTAAAAAAATAATTCATACTCTTTCATCCAAAAAAAACATTAATGAAGAAGATCTTATTAAATCTAATGAGGATTTGATAAACATTTGCAACGAATTTATTCCAGCTTATGTTGATAAAATTGCAAATGGAAAGTTTAATTTGTCTCTACTTGAAGATAGAGATAATAAAGTTTGCCGCTTTTGTGATTTCAAATCGATATGCAGAATTCAGGATGTAATTTAACAACCAATTTTGTGCTTGCATTACTTAACTTTAAATTCAATTTTAAATACAGCAATTATTAGTTAATCAGGATAAATATGAAAAAAGTATTTCTTTTTATGATTTTGACGGGTTTAAATTTTGCCCAAAGCGGAAGAGAAGAATGTATTCTCGGTAAGGTTGAACATTTTAATAGACTGCAAAAATTTGCAGATTTTGATTATCCGGGCGACTCAAAATATGATGTTAAATATTACAAGTTAGATTTAAAGGTAAATCACACAACACAAACCATTTCTGGTAATGTTACATGTAAAGCGGTGATGGTTGACCAAAATGTTACTGAGATATATTACGATCTTACAAATCCTTTAGTTGTTGATTCCGTTTTGGTAAATGGCAGTTTAAAGAGTTTTACAAGAGGATCTAATAAATTAAATATTGCATTAGGCACCACGCTTAATCAGGGAGATGTTTTTACATCTGTTGTTTACTATCACGGAACCCCAGGCTCAAGCGGGTTTGGAAGCTTTGAGTTTAGTTCACAAGGCGGCAATCCTGCAATCTGGACTTTAAGCGAACCTTATGGAGCTAAAGACTGGTGGCCTGCAAAAGATACGCCTGCTGATAAAGCTGATTCCGCTGATTTTTGGATAACAGTAAGCACATCACTAATTCCTGCATCAAATGGAAAGTTGATGGCGATTGTAGATAATGGAAACGGAACACATACCTACAAATGGAAAAGCAGTTATCCGATCGCACAATATCTTCTTTCGATGGCAATAACAAACTATGCACAATACACAAATTACTATCGCTATAGTCCAACTGATTCAATGCCGATAAATCATTTTTTATATCCGGGTAGTTTAAATTCAAATATTGCTCAACTTAATAAAACTCCTGGCATGATTGAAATCTATGCTGATCGTTTTGGTGAATATCCATTTATAAATGAAAAATATGGGCATGCTCAATTCGGCTGGAGCGGTGGAATGGAGCATCAAACAATTACCTCTATGGGTGGATTTAGCGATGGACTTATTGCACACGAACTTGCCCATATGTGGTATGGTGATGCAATTACATGTAAGGATTGGCATCATATATGGCTGAATGAAGGGTTTGCTACTTATGGTGAAGGTGTTATTAAAGAAGCATGGTATGGCAAACCAGGTTATGACAATTACATCGTTGGCGAAATGAATATTGCTAAAACAGCACAAGGCACTATCTGGGTGCAGGATATTACGGATGTTTGGAATGGAATTTTTAACTCCGCAAGATCTTATTCAAAAGGTTGTGTTGTACTACATATGTTAAGAGGGATTGTTGGCGATTCAACTTTCTATGATATTTTAAGAAGTTATACTGCTGATCCTTCTCTTGCTTATGGAGTTGCAACTACAGAGGATTTTCAGGCTGTTGCAGAAAGCGTTTCCGGTATGGATCTAAATTATTTTTTCCAGGAATGGATTTATGGTGAAAATTATCCCAAATATTCTGTTGTTTGGAATACACAAAACATCAGCGGCAATCTTTATAATCTTTCTTTAAAGATTTCACAAAATGTAAACTCAAATCCTGCATTCTATACAATGCCGATTCAGATAAAAGTTAACTTTGCATCAGGTGATACTCTAATAATAGTTTTCAATAATGAACAGGTTCAGAATTTTAATGTTACAGTAAACGGAATGCCAACATCTATTTCATTTGATCCGGGAAACTGGATATTAAAAACGGTTAACTCTGTTGTTACCGGTGTTGAAGAAGACAATAATCTGAAAGCATTTTCACTCGAACAAAATTATCCGAATCCATTTAATCCAAGCACTACAATTAAATTCAGCTTAGGTAAAGCTGGATTGACAACTTTAAAACTCTATGATATACTTGGAAAAGAAGTTGCAACATTGGTAAGTGGTGAAATAGAAGCTGGACCACACGAAGTGACTTTTGATGCTACTAATCTTCCAAGCGGAACTTATTTTTATACTTTGACCTCAGGTAATTTTTCAAGAACCCAAAAGATGGTGTTTTTGAAGTAAATTAAACTTCTTGACATCCAATTATTCAATTCTTATTTTTGCTTTGCCACTGTCCCGATTTATCGTGACGGTGGCAATTTTTTTAAATCATTAACAATAGAGATTTTATTATGTCCGATGGAAATTTTGTTTATCTAACTAGAGAAAGATTGATTGAACTCGAAAAAGAGCTTCAGGAAATGAAAAATAGCGGCAGAAAAGATATTGCTGCTAAAATCGCTGAAGCGCGCGCACATGGAGATCTTTCAGAAAACGCTGAATATGATGCTGCAAAAGAAGCACAAGGATTGTTTGAATTAAAGATAAGCAAGTTGGAGAATGTACTTTCTCGGGCAAGAGTCATTGATACTTCAAAAATGCCAGCAGATGAAGTACATTTACTTTCTACAGTTAAGATTAAAAATCTTAAAACTAATAAAATTGTTGAGTACCTTTTAGTTTCTCCTGAAGAAGCAGATTTTCAAACCGGAAAAATATCAGTTACTTCTCCGGTTGGACAGGGATTGGTGGGCTCAAAAATTGGTGATAAAATAAATGTTAAAGCTCCTGCCGGAATGATGGAATTTGAAATTATAGAAATCAAGTAAATAATTTTTCAAAGATTTTATTTTAGAATTGGCTGATGAATCATACATACAGCTTACGATCGAATTAGCCAAAAAAGGTGAAGGCAGCGTAAGTCCAAATCCGTTAGTTGGATGCGTGATCACAAAGGATAATAAAATCATTGGCGCAGGTTATCATCAAAAGTTTGGCAAAGAACATGCAGAAATAAATGCAATAAATTCCTCTACAGAATCACTTGAAGATTCAACTCTATTTGTAAATCTCGAACCTTGCAGTTACCATGGCAAAACACCTCCTTGTATAGATAGAATAATTAAAGAAAAAATTAAAAGAGTAGTAATCGGCACACTTGATATAAATCCACTTGTTAGCGGCAATGGCGTTAAAGCCTTAAAGAAAGCCGGAATAGAAGTAAAGGTAGGTGTACTTGAAAATGAATGTTTGGAGTTGAACAAGTTTTTCTTCAAATATATTTCAAAAAAATTACCTTATGTTACACTTAAAGCTGCACAAACTTTAGATGGATTAATTGCTGACACGAATAATAATTCGGAGTGGATTTCATCCGAACAATCAAGAAAGTATGTTCATTCATTACGTGCAAAATATGATGCAGTTTTGATTGGGTATGAGACCGCAAGAATAGATAACCCAAAGTTAACAGTAAGAATGGTTGATGGAAGAAATCCCTTTAGAATTATTCTGGACTCTAAGTTAAAACTTAAACCTGAATTAAATGTTTTTAAGATGAACAGAGACAAAAAAACGATTCTTGTTACAACGGATGAAAATGCTTCAAATAAAAATAAAATTAAAAAGTTTGAACAGCTTGGTGTAAAAGTGCTATTTGTAAAAAAGAATCATAACGACAGAGTACATTTGAAAAGTCTGTTAAAAGAAGTTAGAAAAATTGGCATCGCATCAATACTGGTAGAAGGCGGAGCAAAAGTTTATTCAGCTTTTGTGAAGCAGGATTTATTTGATGATATAATGATGTTCATTAGTCCTAAAATTTTAGGTAATGGTGTTAAAACATTTTCGGAATTATCATCAAGTAATTTGGATTCTGCATTAAATCTTAAACTCAAATCCAGCGAGATTTTTGGTGAAGATGTACTTCTTCATTTTATAAAATAACCAGGCATTCTAACTAATATCTTACCGATTGATTTTTTAACTTTGTAAAAACAATTCAAAAACACACAGGACAAATTTTATGTTTACAGGATTAGTTGAAGAAAAAGGAAAATTAAAAGAAAAAATTCCAACCGGCGATGGTTTTCAGTTTGTTATTGAAGCGAATCTGATTATGAAAGATCTGCAAATCGGAAGCAGTGTAGCTGTTAATGGATGCTGTTTAACCGTAATTAAGATCTATGGAAAAACTTTTGCTGTTGACACAATTGAAGAAACACTTAACAAAACAAATCTTGGCGTGCTTAAACAGGGAATGAATGTAAATCTTGAAAGACCGCTTGCTGCTGAAGCAAGATTAGGCGGGCATTTTGTTTTGGGACATATTGATACAACCGGAAAAGTTGAAGGAATTAAAGAATTATCTAATAGTCATTGGATGACAATTTCTTTTCCTGAAAAATTTAAACAATACCTTATATATGTTGGGTCTGTTGCAATTGATGGTGTAAGTATGACTGTTGCAGAGTTAGAGGACAATACTTTTTCTGTAGGAATAATTCCTCATACATGGAAAGAAACAATTTTTGCTGATAAGAAAATTGGCGATACAGTAAACCTTGAATTTGATGTTTTAGGAAAATATGTTGAACGAATTATGGAAAGTAAAAATCCTGATGAGTCCTCAATCTTTTTAAATTGATGAAAGCAACCGAACAGAAAGTTTTAAGGTTTGTAAAAGAGAATGAACTTCTTCTTGCTGGAGAAAAAATTCTTGTTGCATTAAGCGGTGGACCGGATTCTGTTTTTTTGCTTCATTTTTTAAACAAGTTTAAAAAGAAGTATAAGATTGAAATTGGCGCGGTACATATAAATCATCTTTTAAGAGGTAATGATTCACAAAGAGATGAACTATTTTGTAAAACTGTTTGTGAAGAGTTATCAATTCCTTTTTATCTCCTTAGAAAGAATATTAAAACCTATTCAACGAAAAATAAATATTCATTGGAAGTTGCCGGAAGAAAAGTCCGTTACGAGTTTTTTGAAAAGATTTCCCGGACAAATGGTTATGATAAGATTGCAACTGCACACAATGCGGATGATAATATCGAAACTGTTTTGATAAATCTTATTAAAGGGACCGGAATAAAGGGTATTGCCGGAATTCCCGTTAAAAGAAAAAATATTATTCGTCCAATTTTATCATTAACAAAAAAAGAAATACTGGATTACCTTGATGAAAATAAATTTGAGTATAGAGTGGATAAATCAAATTTCTCCAATGAGTTTGAAAGAAACTTTCTGCGCAATGAAGTGATTCCCTTAATTCATAAAAATATTAATCCCGCACTGTCGCAAACTGTATTAAATACTTCACTTAATTTACAAAGATTGAATTATGGAATAGAAGGTTTTTCTAATAAGATAAAATCATACTTTAAATCGATTAAAAATAAAAGTGTTGTTATCCCAGTTGATCTTTTCAAACGCGAAGATGAATTTATAATTTCGTATTTTTTGAAAGAAATTATTGATGAAAATTTTTCATGTAAAATCCGAATCGAACGATTTAAAAAAAATATTTTCATTAAATAAAAAACTATCAGGAAAGTCTGAAGAATTAACGGGAAATCTTATTGCATATAAGGAACGAAATGAAATTGTAATCAGAAAAACTTTGTCTTCAAACAAAACTGAAAACATTAAAATAAAAATTGGTGATGAACTCAAAATTAATGATAAAATGCTTTCAATCATTAAAGTAAAACTTAAAGATGTTAAACTTGGCAGAACAAAGAATGAAGAATTTATTTCAGAAGATAACATTAAAGACAGTTTTACTGTTAGAGTTTGGAAGGAGGGGGATAAATTTTATCCGATAGGAATGAATGGAACTAAAAAGATTTCTGATTATTTAAATGATATTAAAATTAGTGCATTCGAAAGAAAAGATAAGTTAGTATTGGTTAATAATAGCAAAATTGTTTGGGTAATCGGACAAAGGCTTGATGATAGATTTAAATTAACTTCAAATACAAAGAAAGTTTTAAAACTATGTCTGAAATAAATGATTCGATAAATGAGAAATTGGTTATTGGTAATGATATTTTTGTGCCTTTCCTCACAGAAGAACAGATTCAAAATCGTATAAAAGAGCTTGCCCAACAAATATCACATGATTATGAAGAAAAAATTCCAATCTTTATAGGAGTTCTTAACGGAGCATTTATTTTTTTAGCTGATCTGATTAAAAATGTAACTATCGATTGTGAGTTGGATTTTTTCAAACTATCAAGTTACGGGGATTCTAAAATTTCATCCGGTAAAGTACGCCTGCTTAAGGAATTGAATTGCGATGTGAACGGAAGAGACATTATTATTGTTGAAGATATTGTTGATTCAGGATTATCTATAAAGTACATAGAAGAAATATTTAGTAAGCATAATCCCAAAAGTATTAGGGTTTGTTCGCTTTTAATGAAGCCAGAGAGCCTGAAATATGATATTAAAATTGATTATATTGGATTCAAAATTCCAAATAAGTTTGTTATTGGTTATGGTTTAGATTATGCCCAAAAGTACAGGAATTTAAAGTCAATTTATGCTCTAACTGATTAAATAAAAAAGATTAAGAGAAAAATTCCAGAAAAAATATTATGAGTGATAACGAAAAAAAATCAGGAAATAAATTACCGAAAGGCGGGCCTAACAGACCTGGCGATAATTTTGATTGGTCAAAAGTTATAAGAATGGTTTTTGGCTGGGGTGCAGTTATTGTTGCCGCGGTTATTGTTATGCAGGTTTTTAGAACCAGTGCAGAAACATATACCGATATTCCTTACGGTGAGTATGAAATTCTATTACAGAATCCGGAAAATATTTCTTCTGCTACAATTGTAAAAGCAGATTTAAATGACTATACTTTTAAAGCTGAGCTTCGTAAAGAAACAAATGTAACTATCAAGGGGAAACCAGTCTCTGTTAAAGCTATTTCAGTTTACATTCCCGAACCTATTATTAGAGATCAAGAAGCGATTTGGAAGGTTAAGGGAATACGATATTCATTCGATAAAGAATCCAACGAATGGTTAAATATTTTAATCGGATTTTTACCCTGGATTCTCATCATTGCTGTTTGGGTTGTAATTATGCGAAGAATGCAGGGACAGGGCGGGGGTTCACGCGGTATTTTTTCCTTTGGAAAAAGCAAAGCAAAGCTTATTACCCCATCAAGTAAAAGAGTAACATTTAAAGATGTCGCAGGAACAGATGAAGCAAAAATGGAACTTCAGGAAATCATTGAATTTCTCAAAGAGCCTACCAAATTTCAAAAGCTTGGCGGTAAAATTCCAAGAGGAGTTTTATTGTTAGGACCTCCTGGAACAGGCAAAACTTTATTAGCGCGCGCTGTTGCAGGTGAATCAGGTGTTCCGTTCTTCTCAATTTCCGGTGCAGATTTTGTTGAGATGTTTGTTGGTGTTGGCGCCAGTCGTGTTCGTGATCTTTTTGATCAAGGAAAGAAAAATGCGCCCTGTATAATTTTTATTGATGAGATAGATGCTGTTGGAAGACATCGCGGTGCAGGATTGGGTGGTGGACACGATGAGCGCGAGCAAACTCTTAATGCCTTGCTTGTTGAGATGGATGGATTTGAACAGAATAGCGGCGTGATAATAATAGCTGCCACAAATAGACCGGATGTGCTTGACCCGGCACTTTTAAGACCGGGAAGATTTGACAGACAAGTTGTTGTAGACAGACCTGATGTGAAAGGAAGAGAAGGAATATTAAAAGTCCATACTAGAAATATTCCGTTGGGTGATGACGTGAATCCCGAAATACTAGCAAAAGGGACTCCTGGTTTAGCTGGTGCTGATTTAGCAAATCTTGTAAACGAGGCAGCCCTATTAGCAGCCAGAAAAAACAAGAAAAAAGTTGATATGACTGATTTTGAAGAAGCTAAAGATAAAGTAATGATGGGAATGGAAAGAAAGAGTTTGATCATTTCTGAAAAAGAGAAGAAAACAACTGCTTATCATGAAATCGGGCATGTACTTGTTGCGAGAAAAATTCCCGAAGCTGATCCTGTTCATAAAGTTACTATTATTCCCAGAGGCAGAGCACTTGGTGTAACAAGCTATTTGCCGATTGATGAAAAACATACTTACTCAAAAGAATATCTTGAAGCAATGATAACATATGCTTTGGGAGGAAGAGCGGCAGAAAAATTAATCTTCAACCATTACACAACTGGCGCCGGAAATGATATTGAAAAAGCCACCAATATTGCGCGTAAGATGGTATGTGAATGGGGTATGAGCGATAAACTTGGTCCTCTTGCTTATGGTGCCAAAGAGGAAGAGATCTTTTTAGGAAGAGAAATTCAGAAGCACAGAGATTACAGTGAAAAAACTGCAATAGAAATTGATGATGAAATTAGAGGAATTATTACTATTGCTTTTGACAGAGCAGTAAATATTTTAAGTGACAACATTGAATTGCTTCATAAACTTTCTGCTGAACTTCTTGAAAGAGAAATACTGGATGGTGAGGAAATAGATAGAATAATTCGAGGTGAAATTCTACCCCCATTTCAAAAAGAAAATGGCAAAAATGATGACCCTGACAAGGTGCCTGATCATGTAAAGAAATTAATGGAACAAAGGAATAAACTGGATTCGAATCCTCAAGATGACTCACATTGATAATGGCACTATTCATTACAAAGATGAATTAGTTAGAAAACTGATTCATCTTTTTTCTTTATCCATTCCAGTTATTTATTATTTTATCCCTTCTTCTACATCAATTACAATTCTTCTTTATTTTACCATCTTTGCTCTTATTGTTGATGGCGGAAGGTTTATTTTTAAATCTTTTGCAAAAATCTTTTATAAGCTTTTCGGTTTTCTGCTTCGTAAGCATGAATTGGATAATAAAAAGAAAAATCTGACAGGTGCAACTTATGTTCTTTTATCTGCATTAATTTGTGCTCTGATATTTCCTAAAATTATTTTTGTTACTGCATTTACAATTCTAATAATTAGTGATTCAACAGCTGCATTAATTGGTAGAAAATTCGGCAAAAGAAAATTTTTGAGAAAAAGTTTAGCGGGAACTTTGTCCTTTTTTATTAGTGCAAGCATTGTAATTTTAATTACACCCAAAGTTGGTAATTTTCCGTTAGAGTATTTAATTGGATTTGTTGCAGCATTTGTTGGGGCAATTGTTGAAAATGTTTCCTATGGCATTGCAGACGATAATTTAACAATCCCGCTTTCCGTTGGATTTACCATGTGGGGATTATATTTAATCATTTTTCCTGGCTTAGAATTGATCCTAGTTAATGTACCAAGGTAATCATGAAAAAGTATTTAATTCTTTTATCATTATACTTTCTAATATTTATTCATACCGGATGTGATATTTCAAAAAAACCTGCAACTGGATTTGAAGATGAAATTTATGTTATTGCAGATTCTGTTGAATTTGATGAACTGAAATCATCGCTTCAAAAAGCATTTGAAGTTCAAATTAACACGCCTTTACCTGAAAAATTATTTACGTTAAAAAGAATTTCATCAAACCAGATTAAAAAAATTGAGAATAAAAAGAATATTGTAATAGTTAGTCCACTCAATTCGAGTTCTCAGACTTATAAAATTATTGATGAGCTGATTGATGAAAAAGATCACAGAAGATTTTTATCTGATAAAAATTACATACATTACATTTATGATCTCTGGGCAAAGAATCAATTAGTAGCAATTATTTCTGCGAAAAACTCTGAGTGATTTAGATTTTAAAATCGAAAAGAATAAGGATTCCCTCTTAGTTACTTTTCAAAGACAATCAGATAACAGACTTAAGGAAAGTTTATACAATCCAAAGTATGAAATGAAAAATGTTGAGAGTAAACTTTTATTAAATTATGGCTGGATCATTTATGCTCACAAAGATTATAAACTTGAAAAAAGTGATCGGAAAGAAAAATTTGTTTTGTTTAAAAGTTTTCTCGATAAGGAAAATGAGAAATCTTTATTTGTTTCTTGGATAGACAGTGCATCTCACCTTTATCTTAATCCTGATTCTGTAAAATCTATAAGAAATAAAATAACTGCTAAGTACTTTAGCAGTAGTTCGGATTCTTCTAATATAGTTTTGATCGATAGCCTGGTTAACACAACAGAAATTAATTTTAATGGCAGATACGCTTTATATACGCAGGGATTGTGGAAAAATACAAAAGACAATTCCGTTGGTCCATTTGTAAATTATACTTTGTATGATGATATTAAGAAAAGAATTTATATGCTGGATGGATCTGTGAATGCACCAAAATACTATAAGCGTAATTTAATTCAACAAGTTGATGTTATGCTCCAGTCATTTCGAACTGTTTATGAATTGTCGGATGAAAGAGTTGATGAATTGGTTGAATAAAGAAATTATTGATTCATCAGGTTCGTTAATACCGGCGGCAAAGTAACATAAGGAAAATCGGCAATTATTTTTTTAGTATAAATCTTAGCTTGTTCTATTTTATTAAATTGTAACTCATACATTGCTCTTCTAATCAGCATAGATGACAAAAATCCCCTTAACGCCACTATATATTTATCCTCTCGCTTTTCAAATCTTATATTGTAATCGGGTAATGGTGCTTCAACGTAATCATTTGTGTTTACAACTTTAAATAAAAACAGATGCGGAACCAAAGTATAATCCTGAGGCAGTTGAAACTCGCCCCGTTTCATTTCACCATCAACAATTTCAGGTGCAATGAAGTAATCATGTTTGGGAATGTTGGTAGAAACTAATCCCGTCATTATTCTTCTAAATAAATTCTCAAGCAGATTGGCATTGAATTGTTCTTCTCGCTCAAAAGGTTTTAGTGCTTCTACAAATTGCGCTACCTCGGATCTAACTCCAATTAACAATTCTGAATTATTAGTATTGAGTTGATTATAATACCACGACCTTCTTAATAATTCTTTATCAATTACGGTCACATCTTTTCTGTAGTTTTCAACCATTTGAAAATAATAAGATGCTGAAATAAAATAATCCCATTGATAACTAAAGATGATTGAATTTTTAGGCACACTATTTAGCAATGCTTTTGTGTAATCTTGATAAACATAATTGTTACTTTGATTTACAGTTTCATAACTTGAATAGAATTGAATTCCTACAAGAAGTGTAAGCAGTGCAATTGGAATTGCAATTGTCATTTTCTTTTTGAGAGCAAATAAAATTATTTGTAAAATCCCAAACACTGAAAAGAAAGAAAGAGATATATAAGCAAGAAGAAAATATGAATCGATATCATTTATATCGTAGTTGATTGAATATAGAACTGTTGAAATAAAGACTATGATATTGAAGATGAAAAATTTTCTTGCTTTCAAAAAAGAAACGATCAAACCTATAAAAACTATTACAAGTGTTAGCGAAAATTCATTAGGAAGATTTCCGATAAAATAATTAAACTGTTTTGCCGCTGCTTCTGTTGATGAGAAAAGCCAAACCTGGTATTGCTGTCCAGATATATGTCTGATAATTCTTTCCCACTCAGTTGGATTACCCCAATTCAAACCTGGATTCTGCGACGCACGAATGGGTAAGTAGGTATAAAATAAAATTAAAATTGGAAAAAAAATTAGAAGCATAAAAACTATTTGTTTAAGACTTCTAGTCTTAAATCCATTCTGAGTAAAATATAAATAAGCAACACCAGGAATAATTAAAAGTGTTGTCATGTGATTTGTAAATCCAAATGCTAAGGTGATTGCAAATATTAGCCAATAGTTTGAAATGGATTTTGTATTATCTGCACGAAGAAAGGCTTTAATTAACGAGAGGATAATTAATGTAATTAATAAAAGATGTAAACTATATACTTCAACGGAAGTGCTTTGAAACCAGAAAGTTCTACTCAATGAAAGAAACAATCCGCTGAAAACTGCTGAGATTATTTTTATTGTTTCCGATAACTCAAATACCGGATTTATTGTTTGAATTTGGGTTTTATCTGATCCCTTCTTTTTTTTGGATTTTACTTTTACTTTCTTGATAGACTGAAAGAAAGATAAATTATCTAAAATTAATTTTGATGTGTATGTAAATATTGAAACTGCAATCGCACAATAAATGGAAGCCAAAAGATTTAGCTGAAATATTTTTGAAAAGGGAAGCGGCAGCCAAGAAAAAATATAACCAAGAATCGTAAACAGCGGATAACCTGTCGGATGTGCAATTCCAAGAGTCGTTTGAACTGCAGCCAGTTCACCTGTATCTATCTGAATTACCGATGGAGCGATTGTAGTAAGGTAAATAAGAAAAGCCGCAATACCTGCAAATGCATAAAAATATTTTTGGATGTACTTCATATTCAATATACAAATTTAATTGAAAATGTTTTGAAATTCTTTTCGAGTTTGTTTTATTATTTCATTTAACTTGTTCATGAATGATTTACTATCCTGAAATCCGCACTCTATTGAAAGTTTAATCAGTTTCAATTCTTCAGTTGGAATTTTAGAAAGCTTAGTGTTAAATATATATTGATTTGCCAACTCAATAAGTTTTAGAAAATAAAAATTGGTTTCAAGCAAATCAAAATAAACATCATTATTTGATATTTTCCTGAGCACATCAAACAATTTATTCCCTTGATTTTCAATTCGTTCAAGCAATAAATTAGGATTAGTTAAAAGCAAAAATGAAATTATAAAATCAATATCAGCCAAACCACCGGAACTTTTTTTTAGGTTAAATGAATTATCGCTAATCGGGTAAAGTTTTTTACGCATTCCAATCATTTCAGTTTTAATTAATTTTTGATCTGTCAGTTTAACTACTTCAATATAATGACTAGTAAAACTCTTAAATAAATTTTTATTACCGGAAATTAATCTGCATTTTGTAAATGATTGCAACTCCCAAACTCTTGCGCGATTAGTAAAATATTTTTTGTAATCATTTATATCCCAAACTAGCTGACTGCTTTTACCTTCTGGTCTGAGTCTGCAATCAATTTCAAGTCCGGGAAAATTATTTCTTAAAGTCTGCAGTAATTTTTGAAAATCTTTTTGTATTTCAGGATATTGATGAATATTACCAACAACAAAAATCAAATCAACATCAGATGAAAAGGATAACTCCGAAGCTCCATAACTCCCCATTGCAGAAATAAAATAATTGTTTTTCCATTTTTTGTCATGAGTAAATTCATCAATTAGCAACAGGAATTTTTGATTTAGAAATTTTGTATATAGTACAGAAAAATTTTTAGGTGATAAAAGTTGGGCAGTTAGATGTAGTGCACTTCTAAAATAAAAAGTTTTGTGATCTAAATTAGAAATGATAAAATCATCAAACGGTATTAAGCTTTGGCGTGATAAGAAATAATCTCGTAACAGTTTGTCTTCAGCAAAAAGATCTATGGTTTTTTGTGAACACTCACAAAGTTTCAGGAACAGATTAAAAAATTTCTTATCCGTAAATTCTTCAAACCAAATTTGAGGAAAGTGAGCGGTTTTAATTATCCGGCAAAAATTTTCAAGAACCAAATCTGGATTCATCGATGTTATTAAAAAATTGACAAGCAGGTCCTCAATCTTTTCAAAAGAAGAAATTGTTCTTGAATCAAACTGCTTCTTTTCAAAAAGATTTTTTCCGGTTCTTAAAAATTCAAGATTATTTTGTGCCCTTTTGGTGTCTGTGAAATTAATTTTATCAAAATCATTTTTAACTTCCACCAATTTTTCTGTGCCAGCAATAGAATTGTAAACTGACTGGACTTTCGCTTTTGATAATCTCAAATATTCTTTAAACGATTTCAAATCTTTAAAGCCAAGAAAATGAGACAGCTTTTCTGCAATCTCTCCTTCAGAAGGAATTGTATGCGTTTGCTGGTCATTCATCAACTGAAGATAGTGTTCGGCTTTGCGGTAAAAAGTGTAAGAATTAAGAAAAACTTCTGCCTCATTTTCGGTAAGAATATTTTTTTCTTTCAACTTTGCAATAGCTTCAATAGAGTTTCCGCTTCGGACAAATAGATCTTTCCCCCCAGTCAATAATTGAAGAGCTTGCAGAGAGAATTCAATATCCCGAATTCCGCCGGACACCAGTTTTATATTTTCATCAAACTTATTCCTTTTCTCAATACTGGTTTTCATTTTTCTGATTTGATCAACAGGGGAAACAGAAAATGAAGTTTGATAAACAAAATTCGAAACATAATCTGAAAACCTCTTATATAATGTCTCACTTCCGCAAACATAATTTGCTTTTATTAGCATTTGTCTTTCCCAATCTTCGCCTCTCATTTCGTAATAACGCAAATACTCTGTAATACTACCGCAAAGTGGCGCGTTTCTACCGTCGGGTCTTAAACGAAAATCAACACGGTATAAAAAACCGGAACCGGTTTTTTTACTAGCGTTTTCAATAAAAAGCAAAATCGCTTCAGAAAGAATTTGATTATAATATATCTTTTTGTTGATCAGTGAATTACTATCATAAAAAGCTACAAGATCAATATCTGAACTGTAGTTCAATTCTTTCCCTCCAAGTTTACCAAGTGAAAATAATGCGTACTTTCGATTTACTTTTTCGATATCATACCTATTTAAAATTTCTTTGTAACATAATTCAAATAAGACAAACGAAATTGAGTTTGAAAGATCGGATAGATATTTGGTAATATTTATTAGTTGCTCCTTTAAATAAATATCCTTTAATCCTATCCTTAAAATTTCTTTTCGCTTAAAATTTCTTATAGCATTTACTTTTGATTCAAAAGATTTAAAGGATGAAATGGTTTTTTCCAAATTGTTTCTAAAATACTTGTCATCAATTTTTTGTTCCAGTACTGAAGGGTTTATAATCCAGTGAAAATATTCCGGATTTCGAACTAGTATATCAGCTAAATAATTGCTGTTGTTAGAAATGGAAATCAGTATTTCAACTTGATGAGGATACTTTAAACATTCGTTTAGAAAAAATGCAATATCAAACTGATTCTGAATTATGCGAAGAAGATTTGATTCAGATGATTTTGTAAAGTAGTGAAGAGTGATTTCTTTTTCGATGCATAGACAAAAAATCTTCTAGCATGTTCTGCGGAACTTTTCCCGCAGCTTTTTCAATTATCTTTGTGATAAAATCTTTTGAAAGAATTTTTTGTCTGAACATTTAAAATTTTGTTTTTTTACAGTAGGAATCTAATATTAAACAACAAATAATTAAAAGATTCGTTATAATCAATTAGAGTTAAGAATATGAAATCCTTATTAATGTTGGTGCTTTTGTTATCTGTTTATAGCTACTCTCAAAAAATAGAAGAAAGGAAAGAGCTTAAAAAGTATTTTGATGAATATGGACATGAGGGATGTTTTGTTTTGTATGATTTAAAAAAAGACTCGTACTTAAAATATAACCCGGAAAGATGTGCTGAAGAATTTATTCCTGCTTCTACTTTTAAAATTTTTAATTCACTTGTTGGCTTAGAAACCGATGTTGTAAAAGATGAGTTTGAAATTTTTAAATGGGATAGTGTTAAAAGATTTTACGATAAATGGAATCAGGACCTTGATATGGTTAATGCATTTAAATATTCTGCTGTGTGGTTCTACCAGGAACTTGCACGAAAAATTGGCTTAGAAAAAATGCAATATTATATAACATTAAATCATTATGGTAATGAAGATATTTCCGGCGGTATTGATTTGTTCTGGTTAAGTGGTGGATTAAGAATATCTGCTGATGAGCAAATTGAGATGCTTAAAAAAATATATAAAAATGATTTGGAATTCTCACAACGCAGTATGGATATTGTAAAACAAATTATGATATATGATCAAACCGAAGCATATATAATAAGGGCAAAAACTGGATGGGCTATGCGTGGAGAAGATCAAATTGGTTGGTTTATTGGTTATGTTGAAAAGGGTAGCGATGTTTATTTCTTTGGGACAAATCTGCAATCAAAGGAACCAGAGGAGGGATTTAAATCACGGCAAGCTATTACTTTTAATATTCTGAAGGAGTTAAAAATATTATAATTGATGCAGTCAATAATGTAGACAATCAATTCATTAATTTTTTTTAACGCTATTGATTTGTTGAAAAAAAGTTTTATCTTAAACTTAAACAAGGAAAAAACTTATGAGATTTATTTACGTTTCAATTCTCTTATTCTTTCTTTCATTTTTATATAGCTGTTGCAACTGCAAGCCAACAAATCAAACTCTACCAACTTCGATTGTACAAAATCTATCTATAGTTACAGCTAGAGTTGATGAGGTTTTATTCAAAGATGAAACTGATTATCAAATGAAAGTAATGGTATTAGTTGTAGAAAAGACGGCTGCTTATCCCAGCATTGCTGTTCCAAATAATGAATACTTGCTTACACCCAATTTTAGATATGATAACGAAAAACTTATGAACAGCGACATAAACGAATCTCTAAAGAAACTTGGTAAGCTTTCTAAAGGTAAAGAATTTAAAGCTGAAATCTCTTTGGAGAATCAAAGAGGCTGGTTTATTCAAAAAGTATTAAGTCTTGAATAGTTGTTCTCAGTTCGTGTAATTGCATTTCTTTCTTGAGCATATAGAATTCTTAAAATATTATTAATTATAAAGAGGTACCAAATGAAAAAATTTCTGGCACTTAATCTGTTTATTGCTGCTCTCACTTTTAGCTTCATTTATTTCACTACCGATACAGTAAAAACTTTTACTCAGGAAGATTTAAGAAAGTTCAGAATTGAAAAAAAGAAAGCCAAATCTAATGTAAAATATGATAAACCTGATGAAGCTTTGCTTTGGTATTACGAACAGAGAGCTTATCCTAACAGCACTATTCCTGCAAACTGGCGTGAAGAGGCTTACAGACACATCAGTTTAAATAACGTTTCTCCTTCCAATTCTCCAAATGCATTAAGTTGGACTCAATTAGGTCCTGGAAATATTGGTGGAAGAATTAGAGCTATTGCTGTTCATCCAACAGATCCAAACACAGTTTACATCGGCGCCGTTGCTGGCGGCGTTTGGAAATCAGTAGACGGCGGAGCTTCCTGGACATCATTAAATGATTTTATGGCTAATATTGCCGTATGCTCCATCGTCATGGATCCAAATAATCCTAATACTATATACGCCGGTACAGGCGAAGGTTTCTTTAATCTTGATGCTATCCGTGGTGCTGGAATTTTTAAATCAACTGATGCAGGTGCAAGTTGGTCGCAATTATCTTCAACAAATAATGATGCTTTTTATTATGTAAATGATCTTGATTATGATAAAGTAAATGGAGTTCTTTATGCGGCCACAAGACTGGGATTATATTCATCGAATGACGGCGGCGCATCTTTCTCTCCACAGGTAACAGGATCTGGCAGTGATGTTCATTGTGCAGATATCGAAATAGGTTACACTAATCCGACTACTATCTTTGCAACATTTGGAATATTTAATCAGGCAGAAATTTGGCGCAGTGTGGATGGAGGCAGTTCATTCTCTGCAAATCTAACTCAGGCAGGTACGGGTAGAATTGAGATGGCTGTATCTAAATCAAATCCTGCTGTCTTTTATGCCTCTTTTGCAGATTTAAATACTTTCGGTACGGCTTTAATGGCTGTTACTACCGATGCAGGAGGAAGCTGGTTTCAAGTAAATGTACCTGGTCCATCGTTAACTGCACCGACTTACACAGGTGGACAAGCCTGGTATGATAATATTGTTTCTGTCGATCCTGATAATGTCAACAACGTATTCGCTGGTGGAATTGATAACTTCAAATCTACAGATGCTGGAACCAGTTGGACGCAGAAAACAAATTGGTACAGTGGTACTGGATTACAATATGTTCACGCAGATCAGCATGCCATGGCTTGGGCGCCTTCAAACTCAAACATAGTTTATCTTGGTAACGATGGTGGAATCTGGAGATCCACCAATAAAGGTGATACTTGGACTTCTATGAACAATAGCCTTTATATTACTCAATTTTATTATGGTGCTGTTAATCCATCCGGAACAGTTTATGCCGGCGGTCTTCAGGATAACGGCACAATAAGAACAACGGGCTCTCTGAGTTGGGGAGAGATATTTGGCGGAGATGGAGGAGCTACCGAAATTGATTTTAATAATACAAATAACATTTATATGGAGTATGTTAATCTTTGTATATTCAAATCAACCGATGGTGGTGTAACTACCTTTAAAGCTATGAATGGTATTCCAACCGGACCAAATACTTTTGATGGAACGACGGATAGAACTTTATTCATCTCTCCATTTTCAATGGACCCAAATAACTCAAATACAATTGTAGCAGGCACTTATAGGGTTTGGAGAACGACAGATGGTGCTGCTAATTGGTCAGCAATTAGCGGTGATTTAACTGGCGATGGGTCGGGTGGAACCGGTGCAAAAGTTTCAACAGTAATTGTTGCTAAAGGAAATTCCAATGTTATTTATGCAGGATGTACTAATGGTAGAGTACAGGTTACAACTGATGGCGGAGGATCATGGAATCTTAGAAGCAATGGTTTACCGAATCTATCAGTAACTAGGATTGGAACTGATCCAAATAATCCTGCTACCGCTTATGTTACATTCTCTGGTTATGATGCATCACAAAAAATTTACAAGACTACTGATTATGGTTCAAACTGGACTAACATTTCGGGTAACTTACCAAATTTACCAACAAACTGTGTAGTTGTTAATCCGGCTAATGGAAGCAATTTGTTTGTTGGAACTGATCTTGGTGTTTTCTCAACTACAAATGGAGGCAGTAGTTGGGTTCAGGATGTAGGTGGTATGGCAAATGTACCGGTACTCGATATAGATTATCGTGCATCAGATAACAAAATTTTTGCCGCAACTCACGGAAGAAGTATGTACTCTGCAGCATTATCTGGCGGTGGCGGAGTTCAAACAGCAAATCTTGTCTATGATGATGGTACACCGTCGAGTGGATACTATTGGAATAATAGTGGTCAAGGTTCTGTCAACAGAATGACTCCAACACTTAATAATGCTTTTCTTACGCAGATGGAAATTTATATAACTGGTGTAGAATCCGGTACTGCAACTTATAAACCTGTTGCGCTCGGTAATAATGGAGGCTCACCTGGAAGCGATTTAGTCAGTCTCAATTTCAAAACCGCTGCTTCTTATCCTGGTTGGGATCCCACTAATTTAGCAAGTTATAACATAAGTCTTAATGGCGATTTTTTCGTAGGGTTGATTTATGATGGTACTAACAAGCCATCATATGGCTACGATCCAGTTGATAATGGAAGAGCCTGGGACTTTGATGGATCAAGTTGGTCAGCATGGAATGAGACCTATTTTATTAGAGCAACAATTCAAACTACGACATCTGTTGTTGAGATTACAAATGCAATTCCAACAGAGTTTGAGTTAAGTCATAATTATCCAAATCCATTCAATCCTTCCACAAAGTTTAGATATGCTTTGCCCGAAGGACGGGATGTTAAAATTATTATCTATGATATAAACGGAAGTAAAGTAACCGAGCTGGTAAATAATTATCAAGCCGCGGGTACTTATGAAGTAACGTGGAATGGAAAGAACGATCTCGGTCAGCAGGTTGCCAGCGGAACTTATATTTACAACGTTAAAGCCGGTAATTTTGTTCAGACTAAGAAGATGGTACTTTTAAAGTAATGTTAAGTATTTTTCTTAAATGCTCAATGAAATCGGTTTAGATATATAATTAAATTAACGTTGAGCATTTAAGACTTGTTTTTCGTAAAACATTGTCTTTAACTTTTTATGCCGGTCGAGATGGATTAACTCCATTCTTTCTTCACTCTCCCTTTGAAGAGATAATCGACCGGCACCATTTTTGGGTTACTAAATCAAAATATTTATAAATATAATATAAATATTACTGCCGGTTAGTTTGATTTCACTTATTGCTTGTTCTGCAGGGGTTTTTAAATGAAATTATTTAAAGACTATTATTGATGCAGTATGAAGTGGTTTCACATTCAATTCAACGAAGCAGATCTTTCTTCCTCTTCAGACGAGCGTCTTATCAAAGATTTCATTACTTTATTACATAGGCTGCATCAACCTGAAGAGCTCGGGCTGTACCAGCTTAAATTTCGGGTTGAAGAAGGACAAGTCTTGTATATTTCAACGCCTGATAAATATGCTTCCAAATTAAAAAGTATGCTTGCTCGTTACCCGGTTCAGGAAGTGTCTCACCCAAATCCAAAAGATATTAAACTTGTCTTGGGCAAAGGAATTTCCCTGGATTAATAATCAGGTTCTTTTAAAAAAATATAATTACATACTTTATGGTGTCGTAAATTTACTTCAATTGGTTTGCTATAATTTTAATGTATTGTTTTAACGCACTAACGATAGAAACCTTCATATTCTTATCCCAATTATTCTTAAATTGCATATAACAACATCTATATTTAATTTTTAAATACTAATTACTAACGGAGAAACTCACCGGAAATGTTAAAACTAATTAAAAAGATCTTTGGTGATAAACATGAGAAGGATCTGAAAGTTCTTTGGCCTATAGTTGAGGAGATTAATGGTCATTATGAAACTATAAAAATTCTTTCTGATGATGAATTAAGAAATAAAACAATAGAGTTTAAAGAAAAAATTCAGGCTCACACAGAGGAAACGAGAAAACAAATTGATGAACTTCATACACGTTTACAATCTGATGAAGAATTTGACCGCAACAACGCTTACGATGAACTTGATGAACTGAATGATAAATTAGATTCTGAGTATGAGGAAATATTAGATGAACTTTTACCCGAAGCTTTTGCGGTTGTAAAATCAACCTGCCAAAGATTAGTTGGTACAAGCTGGACTATTGCAGGCAATAAATCTACCTGGGAAATGGTCCCTTACGATGTGCAGTTAATTGGCGGAATTGTTCTTCATCAAGGTAAGATTGCAGAAATGTCAACAGGTGAAGGAAAAACCCTTGTTGCAACTTTACCTCTTTACCTCAATTCATTAACAGGCCGCGGCGTTCATCTGATTACAGTAAACGATTATCTTGCAAAACGAGACAGCGAATGGATGGGTGAGATTTTCAGATTCCACGGTTTAACAGTTGGTGTAATTTTAAACACAATGGATTCATCACAGCGTCAGCATCAATATGCTTGCGATATTACTTACGGAACCAACAACGAGTTTGGTTTTGATTATCTGCGGGATAATATGTCGGTTGATAAATCACAGCAGGTGCAGCGCAAACATAATTATGCAATTGTTGATGAAGTTGACTCTGTATTGATAGATGAAGCCAGAACTCCACTCATCATTTCAGGTCCTGTTGATCGTGACGATCAGCAGTTTAATGATATGAAACCAAAAGTCGAAAGATTATACAAACTACAGAAAAATTTTGTTGCTACCATTGTTCAGCAGGCTGAGGAAATGCTTAACTCTGATGCCAAAAATGAAACCGAAGCGGGTGTTTTAATATTTAGAGCTTATCGTGGTTTGCCTAAGAGCAATAAGCTTACAAAAGTTCTTTCCGAACCATCATACAAAAGATTGATGCAGCAAACTGAACTTGAGTATCTTCGTGAAAAAGGAAAGAACATGCACATCATTGATGAAGAACTGTATTTCGTCATCGATGAAAAAAGTAACCAGATTGATATAACAGAAAAAGGAAGAGAAGAACTTTCGCGTGGAAGCGGTATAGAAAAAGAATATTTCGTTCTTCCTGATCTTGGTTATGAAATAAGCAAGTTTGAGAATGATGAGACTATGACACTTGAACAAAAACTTAAAAGAAAAGATGTACTTTATAAAAAATATTCTGAGGCAAGCGATAGAATTCATACCATTAATCAATTACTAAAAGCATACACACTTTTTGAAAAAGATGTTGAGTATGTTGTAACCGATGAAGGTAAAATTTCTATTGTTGATGAGTTTACCGGTCGTATTCTTCCCGGAAGAAGATACAGCGATGGATTACATCAGGCAATTGAAGCAAAAGAAAATGTTAAGGTTGAACGGGACTCGCAGACTTTGGCCACAATTACATTGCAGAATTATTTCAGGATGTACAAAAAACTTGCCGGAATGACAGGAACTGCTGAAACCGAAGAAGGCGAATTTTATGAGATATATAAATTGGAAGTTGTTGTAATCCCAACCAACAAACCGGTTACAAGAGATGATCAGGATGATGCGGTTTATAAAACCAAACGTGAAAAGTATAATGCTATCATAGAACAGATAGGAACTTTAAAGAAAGAAGGAAGACCGGTACTTGTTGGAACAACTTCCGTTGAAGTTTCTGAAACTTTAAGCAGAATGTTGAAGAGAAATGGAATCCAGCATAATGTACTTAACGCTAAACAACATCAAAAGGAAGCCGAAGTTGTTCAGCATGCAGGTGAATTAAGTGCGGTAACAATAGCAACTAATATGGCAGGTAGAGGAACAGATATAAAACTTGGTGCGGGTGTTGTAGATAAGGGCGGACTTATACATTCTTGGAACTGAACGACATGAATCAAGAAGAATTGACAGACAGTTGAGAGGTAGAGCAGGCAGACAAGGAGATCCGGGAACTTCAAAATTTTATCTTTCTCTGGAAGATGATCTGATGAGATTGTTCGGCAGTGATAGGATTTCTTCTGTGATGGAGAGAATTGGAATTAAAGAAGGTGAAGTTATTCAACACCCGATGATAAGTAAATCTGTGGAACGTGCACAGAAAAAAGTTGAAGAAAATAACTTTGCGATACGAAAGCGTTTACTTGAATATGATAATACGATGAACTCGCAGCGTGAAGTAATTTACTCAAGAAGACAAAAAGCTTTACAAGGTGATAGATTAAAAAGCGAACTGCTCGGTTTGATGGAAGAAATGGTTGAGGAAATTGTTGATAAAAATTTCGAAGATGTAAATATTATTGCAATCAGAGAACAATTACTTCAAAGTTTACTGGTTGATGTAAAAATTGAACCGGAAGAATTTGAATCGGTGGGGCAGGACGGATTAAAAAATAAAATAAAAGAAGCCGCCCATGATTTTTACAAAAGAAAAGAGGAAATCCTAGGATCTGAGTTGATGGCTCGATTAGAAAGATACGCTGTGCTTAGTGTTCTTGATCATAAATGGAAAGAACACTTACGGGAAATGGATGACCTTAAAGAAGGTATTGGATTAAGAGCATACGGACAAAAAGATCCCCTTGTGGAATATAAAGGAGAAGCATTTAAATTATTTGTTGAGTTATTAAATCAAATTAGAAATGAATCGGTATCATTTGCTTTCAAGTTTTTTCCGCAAGCAGCAGAAGAAATTCAGCAGAGAAGAAGATCAGTTCCAATTAGAATGATGGAAAGCAAACAAAGCACCGAAAATATAGGATTGTCAAACCGTCCACCGCAAACAAATGCCGAAGGAAAAGTTCAGACCGTGCATGTTGAAAACAAAGTTGGAAGAAATGATCCTTGTCCTTGTGGCAGCGGAAAAAAATATAAACATTGCCATGGCAAATAAAACCGGAGTATTCTATGAAAAAAATTGAGGCAATAATTCGTCCCTTTAAACTTGATGAAGTAAAAGAAGCTTTGATTGAAGAAGGAATACACGGACTTACAATTTCTGAAGTTAGAGGTTATGGCAGACAAAAAGGTCACACGGAAACCTATCGAGGAAGTGAATACCAGATTGAATTTATTCCCAAAATAAAGATTGAAATAGTTGTTAATGACGTTTTATTGGATAAAGTTGTGGATGCAATTTTACGTACAGCCAAAACAGGACAGGTTGGCGATGGAAAAATTTTTATATCTGATATTCAGGACGTGATAAGAATAAGAACCGAAGAATCCGGCAAAGAGGCTTTGTAGAAAAAAAATGCCTTTTTCTTTTTCCTAAGGTTTAATAGTTTCATATATGATTTTAAGAAACCAAACTGCAAAGCCATTATTTATTATTTTACTTCTGCTTATTATTGGCGGATGCTCAGTGTGGGATAATTTTACCACCTACTTTAACCTATATTTTAACACCGCAACATTATTTGAAGATGCTGAAAATGAAATCCTTAATCAAAAGCGGGATTTATTTTCTAATGAACCCTTAATTATTCCGGGTAATTCTAAAACGGCATTGGTTAAAGTGATTGAAAAAAGTTCTAAGCTGCTTCAATTCTATTCAAATACTTCTTATGTTGATGAAGCATTAATGATGCTCGGCAAATCGTTTTACTATCAGACTAATTATCAGAAATCTAAAAGAAAGTTTGAAGAACTTCTTGCTACAAATCCCGCTGATAGTGAAGTGGTAAATGAAGCAAATCTATGGATTGCAAAATGTTCATTTGAATTAAGAGAATTTTCGCAAGCTCTTAAATTAATTAAGGAAGTAAGGGTAAAAGCGGTAGAAAATGATTATGAAAATATCATCAGAGACTCTTATGTACAGGAAATAAAGTATAGAATAAAAGAAAAGGATTATCCACTCGCAATTAGTCTGGCTACTGAATTTGCAGAGGTTTACGATGACAATGTTGTACGCTCACAAATTTATTATGAAATTGGAAATCTTTATACGCTTTCCGATGATGGTGAAAATGCCATACTTGCCTATGAAAAAGTATTTGAGTACGAACCTGATTTCGATCTTGAAATAATTGCAACAATTAAGTATGCAAATGCATTGCGTAATGCAGGGCAATCGGAAAAAGCATTAGAGGTTTTTGAGGACATCAGAAATGAAGATAAATTTTTAACATCATATAATGAAATTGATTTTGAAATTGGAAAAACATTGGTAAAACTCGGTGAATATAATCGAGCGTTTGATCAATTTCGTTTAGTTGATACAACTTACAAAAGCACCCCATTTGCTTCGGCATCAAATTTTGAAATGGGGGAACTGTACCGAACAAAGTTTATGAATTACGATAGTGCCGGGTATTTTTATTCAAAAGCTGCTGCATCAAATCCTCCCAAAGAATATGTAGATAAGGCACGAAATAGCAACCAATTGTTCAACAAATACATAAAACTTCGAAAAGATATTAATAGGTTTGATAAACAACTTTTCTATTCTCAAAATCCAGATATTTTTGTAAAGGATTCTTCTGACTACGTTGCTGATTCACTTAAAATTCTTGCTGATTATCTTGAGCAGAAAGAATTGCAGGATATATGGAAAGGTGTTGATACAATGTTTTCAAATAAAAATCCCAATTTAAAAGATTCTACTTTCATTAAGGATTCAATTTTTGTTCGAGATAGTTTAGTAAAAGTTGATAGTTTATTAAGAATTGGAATGCTGCAGCCATCGGATACAATCGGGTTAAGAAAAAGTTTAGTTGATTCGCTCAAAGCAAAGAACCTTGCAAATTTGAAAGATCCAAAAAATCCGAAAAATATTCTTAATCAAACCCAATCAACTATAAAGTTAGATAGCGTTAAGTTTAAAAAGAATCCACCGCAAAAACTTAAAATCTCTATCGACTCTGCAAAGACAGTGCTATCAAAAAATACTTTAGAATTAGGCAACCTGTTTTTAACCGATCTAAATGTGCCGGATTCATCTTACATCCTGTATAAAAAAATATTAGATGATTATGGTTCGCCGGTTTATTATCCAAATACATTGTATGCTCTCGGAAGTTATTATTTAACTGTTGATAATAAACCCAAAGCAGATAGTCTGTTTAGCACTATATATGATAATTTTAAAGATAGAACGATTGTAAATGCAGCAGCTGATAAATTAAATAAGCCGCTTATAAATCTAAAGTTTGATCCGGCAAAAGATATGTATGCCACCGCAGAAGATTCGATGCTTGCAGGTAATTATTCGCAATCACTTTCGGAGTTTTTTAATATCTACCGTAAGTACCCCAAATCTCCGATTGCACCACAAGCACTTTATACCTCAGGATGGATTTTAGAAAATGATTTGTTTCTTCCGGACTCTGCCGCAGTTGTCTATGATACACTTATTGCAAAATATCCTACAAGTTTATATGTAAAGCAGGTTGCAAAAAAAGTTACTGCTTATAAACAGGAAAAAGCCCGTTTGCAAAAAGTACTTCAGGATAGCTTGAAAGCATTAAATAATACTACTGGAGATTCGACTTTGGTTGCTAGTAACGTTCAAGTTGATGATAGCTTACAATTAGTTGAAGATGTCTTTACAAAAAACAAATTGCAAAATGTAGAAAAAAATAATGTGATTGTTGGTGAAAATATTGTTGATCCAAAAAAACAATATGTTGATATTACTAAAAAGAAATTAGATCCTCTTTGGGATCCGCGTAAGCACTTCAATTAATCTTCTTTATTTAAATTAAATATCTCTTACCCAAATGCGATACAGGGAATTATTAGAACTAATCGAAGAAGGTGAGAATATTCAATGTGAGTTCAAGCGGAAATTCTCAACCCAGGATAAAATTGCACGTGAAATGATTGCCTTTGCCAACACGAAAGGCGGTTACATTTTATTTGGTGTAGATGATGACAAAAAAATTATTGGGGTTGAAAGTGAAAAAGAAACCTCAGAACTTGTTAAAGATACTGCCCTAAATTCGTGCGAACCTAAAATTGGTTATTCTATAGACTACAAAGAGATAGATGGAAAAGAGATTGTGATTGTTTGGATTCCTGAATCTACTTTGAAACCTCATCGATTACAGGATTACAAATCCGAACTTGATATAACCACTGCTATTGTTCCCATTCGTGTTAATGATAAAAGTGTTCAGGCAAGTAAAGAGATGATAAGAATATTTCGTGCTCAGACAAATCAGGCAGCCTTAAAAAAATATGTACTTGGTCCAACTGAAAAAATAGTTTTTGAATATCTATCAAAAGTTGAAAGAATATCTGTTAAGGAATTAAGTAATCTTGTTAACATTTCTGAGCGAAGGGCTTCTAGAACTTTGGTTAAAATGTTAAGAGCCAATTTACTAATGATTCATACAAAGGATAATGGGGAAGAGTTTTTTACTGCGGCGATGTAGAATTTACTTTCTGAGATCAAATATTTTTCTCAACTCAAAAATTGCAATTCCATAGGCAACTGCAACATTTAAAGATTGCTTTATTCCGTACTGCGGAATTTCAATTGAGTAATCACATAAATCTAAAACTTCTTGAGAGACACCTGTAATTTCATTTCCTACAACAAGACAAAGTGGAAAATCGTATAATGTCGGATCGGAATATGGTTTGCTGTTTTCAGTTAATTCGAGTGCGCAAATTTTTATTCCCTTCGACTTTAAAAGTTTAATTGCTTCGAGTGGACTTTTTATATATTCCCATTTAACGCTTTCTGTTGAACCAAGTGCAGTTTTTAGTACATCTTTATTTCCTTTGTTGTTGGAATCTATCGGTGGATGTGGTGTGTAACCACATAGGATAAGCTTTTCAATCATAGCGCCATCAGAGGTTCTGAAAATTGATCCAACGTTGTAAGAACTTCTAATGGAATTAAGCAAAACGTAAACAGGAAGTTTTTCGACTGTGTGGAGTGTATCTATTGCACTTCTGTTTTTTGAAATCTCATCGTGAGTTAGCTTACGCATCAACGTTTTGAGTATGTTCAAGTTTATAAGCTAACTGTCCGCAAGCTGCAGCTATATCATCGCCCTGTGTATATCTTAAAAGAACTACAATTTCATTTTCCCGTAAGGTACGCACAAATTCATCAACCCTGAATTTCTGAGAAGGCTCAAGTTCTTTTGCAAAACCAGTTGGATTCATGTGCGCAATAGAATTAAAAGGTATAACATTAATCTTGCAAGGAAGGGATTTACATAACCTTATCAATGCATTCAAATCGTCAGTTCTGTCATTAAGATCTTTTAACATTATATACTCAAACGTAATTCGTGTATCAGTTTGTTTGGCATAATATTTAATCGCTTCAAGATTTTCTGAGAGCGAATATTTTTTATTTATCGGCATAATTTTATTACGCGTCTCTTCAAATAAGGAATGAAGTGAAAGGGCAAGCTTAACTTTTAATCCGCTGTCTGCAAGTTCAATAATTTTTGGTGCAATACCCACTGTAGAAACGGTTATCCTTCTTAAACTTATTTCTTTAGTTTTTTCTTCTGCAAAAATCTGAAGAGTTTTTAACGTATTGGCATAATTAAGTAGCGGCTCACCCATACCCATATACACAATATTCGATATTTTGCTTTTATCGAAATCTTTAGAAACTAACTGAAACTGATCGATAATTTCACCTGAGCTAAGATTTCTTTTGTAGCCCATCAAACCTGTTGCACAAAATTGGCAATCCAGTGGGCAGCCAACTTGGGTTGAAATACAAAGTGTGGTTCTTTTAAGTTCTGGAATTACAACGGATTCAACAATGTTATCATCCACGGTTTTGAAAAGATATTTTTTTGCACCGCTACGGGATACTTCAGTTGAAACTAATGTCAGAGTATTAAGTTCGCAGTAAAGATTAAGTTTTTTTCTAAGATAATTTGGAATTGTGGACATCTCATCAAAACTTTGAGCCATGTGACCGTAAATCCACTCAAAAACCTGGTCCCCTCTAAATCTTTTTTCCCCCGCCGCAGTAAAGAAATCTTTTAACTCTTTAAGCGTTAAACCCTTAAGCATAGTTTTGCTTATCGGTTCCTCAGTTGTATTTTGTTCTATCATAATGCAACATTAGAAATAAGATTTGTTAAAAAATACCAATCATAACAAAAATCCCCAAGATTGATACATATGATTTATTAGTTTATTTTTGATATAAAATAATTGCTTAAAACAATTAAGTTAAAATTAACAGGATTTTATCAAAAGTAAAAAGGGATACTAAAATGAATTTCGATTTCACTGAAGAACATTTAATGATTCAGGAATCCGCTAGAGATTTTGCACTAAATGAAATCGCTCCCTCAGCCGTCCAGAGAGATAAATCGGCTGAGTTTCCTTATGATATTGTTAAGAAAATGGGTGAGCTTGGATTTATGGGCATGATGGTTTCTCAGGATTATGGTGGTGCCGGATTAGATACGATAAGTTATGTACTTGCTATGATCGAAATTTCTAAAGTTGATGCAAGTGTTGGTGTAATAATGTCTGTTAATAATTCCCTTGTTTGTTATGGATTAGAAAAGTATGGGTCAGATTTTATAAAACAAAAATATCTTGTTCCTCTAGCTAAGGGAGAAAAACTTGGTGCTTTTGCTCTATCCGAACCCGAAGCCGGAAGCGATGCGACTAAACAAAAAACGATGGCGGATAGAGATGGAGATAATTTTAGTTTAAATGGAATTAAAAACTGGATAACTAACGGCGTAACTGCTGATTATGTTTTAGTTATGGCAACTACAAACAAAGAATTGGCGCATAAGGGAATTTCTACCTTTGTTGTTGAAAGAGGAACTCCAGGATTTGATCACGGAGTAAAGGAAGATAAACTTGGTATACGAAGTTCTGATACTTGCTCGCTCACATTCCAGAACTGCAAAGTTCCCGCCGCAAATATTGTTTGGGAAGAAGGTAAAGGATTTAACTTTGCAATGAACACACTTAATGGTGGTAGAATTGGTATTGCTTCACAGGCAGTTGGAATTGCCGAAGCCTCACTTAATGCCGCTTTGAAATATGCTAAAGAAAGAAAAGCATTTGGACAAACAATTTCCAATTTTCAGGGAATACAGTTTATGCTTTCGGATATGGCTGTTAAAGTTGATGCAGCAAAAATGCTGACTTTAAAAGCTGCAGCACTTAAAGATGCAGACAAACCTTATTTTAAAGAAGCTGCTATGGCTAAACTTTATTCTTCAAAGATTGCAGTTCAAAATGCGTTAGATGCAATACAAATCCACGGCGGTTATGGTTATGTACGTGAATATTTAGTTGAAAGATATTTGCGTGATTCTAAAATTACAGAAATTTATGAAGGCACTTCAGAAATTCAAAAGGTAGTAATTGCACGAGCTTTACTTGATGGTAAATAATAAATATTTATTTCTAATATCATTTTTTTTAATCAGCACAATTTATTCTCAAACGGATTGGGTTAGATGGGAAAAATCTAACCCGACTTATCAAACAAAAACTACATACTTGGAAAGAGAATTTGATTTTACAATTGCTTCAGTATCAGATATAATAATCAAACCCACAATTAATGCTTATTGGTTTTTTATTTCGGATATTGATGGCGCAAACTGTCCTTTTAATCCATCATGCTCAAGTTTTCTTGTTCAATCCATTAAAGAAACAAATATACTTCAGGGTACAATGATGTTTTTTGATAGGTTTGCCAGAGATACAAATCTTTTTGAGCGGCATGAACATTACCCTAAAATTGGTGGCAATAGATTTTATGATCCGGTATCATTATACACGCTTGATGAAAAAAATATAAATTATATTCCAGCAAAAACTTTTATAAAAGAATAATGCATAAGCTATTTTGCGCTGTTATCCTTTTATCATCAATGTTATTTTCCCAGCAAATAGATTTTAAATCGCCGCAAAACATCAAACTATTTGGTGATTATCTTTTCTGCGATAGAGATTATCTGCGTGCCATTGATGAATATGAAAAGTATTTAGAAACGATTGATGATGATACAATACTATTTAAAATTGCGTTGGGCTATTCTTTGATAAGTGATCAGTCTAATGCTATACAAAAGTTTAGTTTGATTGTTAATTCCTCTCCATTTTATGAACAAAGCAGAATTGAGAAATTGAAATCGCTTTTCCTGCAAAGTGCTGACTCACTTTTTTATTTGTCAGCAAATGAATTGACAGGCTCGAATTCACCTTACTCTAATAATGCTCATCGATTAAAAAACACTTCACTATTGCTTATTAAAAACGAATTGCCGGAAAAGGAAAAATTTCTTGTCCCGTTTGAGAATAATGAAAAAACAATTCTAAACAATTTTTATGAATCAAAAAAAAATCCACCTTACAAAAGCCCCGCATTAGCTGGAATTCTTTCCGCGATTATTCCCGGATCAGGAAAAATATATACAGAAAATTATGGTGATGGAATAACCGCATTTCTTTTAACAGGATTATTTTCATATCTGGCTTATACAAACTTTGAAAACAATCATCCAACACGTGCCTGGATTTTTACATTGCTTGGAACTGGGTTTTATACTGGAAGTGTTTATGGTTCGATTGCATCAGCTCAAATATTTAATGCAAAAATAAATTTTGAGTTTGAAGAAGGAGTTAAATTATTCCTTGAAGAAAAAAAATATTTTACACCTGTCTATGATTTCTGCAGATAAAAAATCATTATTGATGTTTGTTATCTTTATTTCAAATGTGTTTTCACAAAGCACCTTACAACAGCAATTTGATTTAGCTAATAAGCTATTTGGAGAAGACGAATATTTTGAAGCCATAACTGAATTAAAACGACTACAATATTTCGATAAAGAAAATCAATACACATTTCAATCAAATCTGTTAATAGGAAAATCCTATAAAGCTGGAGCCAAATTTGATGATGCAATTAAATATTTTGTAATTGCTGAAATGAATGCCGCAAATGATGATGATTATTTTGCATCTAAAATCTTAAATGCGAGAACAAATATTTTACGTCGCACGACTAAACAGGCAGAAAGAATCCTGAATGATTTAATGGATGATTCAAAATTTATCTCAAAAATAAAAGAAACCAAATATTGGCAAGGTTGGACTTATATTTTCTCGGATGAATGGGATAAAGCTTATGAAATGTTTGCAACAGATAATATTGATACAGCTTTGGCCAGTTTTTGTAAAAATATAGATGAAGAAATGTATAATGAAAAATTTGCTAAATATAGTTCTTATCTGATTCCGGGTTTGGGACAGTTTTATACAGGTGAATATGTTAGCGGTGCACTTTCTCTAGGCTGGAATATTTTATTTGGTTACTTAACAATAAACGCTTTTGCTGAAGATAGAATATTTGATGGAATTATGGTTGGAAATTTTTTATGGCTTCGTTTTTATTCAGGTAATTTTCTAAATGCAGAAAAATTTGCTGCTCAAAAAAATCTGCAAATATCTAACAAAGCACTTGATTATCTGCAATTTCGCTTCAATAGAGAGAAGCCTTAAAAAAAATATCACATTTTATAGTGTACATTTACACTGATTAAGTATTATTTTTATCCAGAAATTATCTAAATATTATTTCTTGTCAGTCTCCATCTTAAATAGAATATTAAGGAGTAATAATGAAAAGTAAAGGTATGATGTTTGGGTGTGCTATTGGAGGAGTAATTCTTCTTGGCATAGCCATGCTGGTTTTTTGGGGAATCGGTTCATACAACAATATGGTTGCACTAGAGCAATCGGTTGTACAATCATGGTCTCAAGTTGAAAATCAGTACCAGAGAAGAGCAGATCTTATTCCTAATCTTGTTAATACGGTTAAGGGTTATGCTGATTTTGAAAAAGAAGTTTTAACAAAAGTCACAGAAGCACGCTCTAAGGTTAGCCAGTTTAACATAACACCGGAAGTTTTAAATGATCCACAGGCTTTTGCAAAGTTTCAATCTCTTCAAGGTGAATTAAGTGGAGCTTTGTCAAGATTATTAGTTACAGTTGAAAACTATCCGCAATTGAAAGCCAACGAAAACTTTTTACAGCTCCAGGCTCAATTAGAAGGTACAGAAAACCGGATTTCTGTTGAACGTAAGAAGTTTAATGAAGTAGTTCAAATGTATAACACAACGATAAAAAAATTTCCTGCCTCTATGTTAGCAGGCATGTTCGGGTTTGGAGAGAAACAGTACTTTAAAGCTATTCAAGGAGCAGATACGCCACCTAAAGTAGAATTCTAATAATGAAGCTATACTTTTTAGTTTTTTTAATCTTCATTTCGTCAGCATTTTCTCAGCCGGAAATACCTAAGTTAAAGATGTGGGCGACTGATTTAACTAATACTCTAAGTCAAGCTGAATTGATTGAATTAAACAGAAGATTAGAAACTTATCAAGATACTTCCTCAAATCAGGTACTTGTTTTAATAATTCCTTCGCTAGATGGATATCCGATTGAAATGCTGGCTGAAGAGACAGCTACAAAAAATAAAATCGGAACTGAGAAATTTGATAATGGAATTCTTTTACTTATTGCAAAAGACGATAGAAAGTTAAGAATTGAGGTCGGCTACGGTTTAGAAGGCGCTGTTCCCGATGCAATATCAAGTTCAATTATTAGAAATGTTATTGTTCCAAGATTTAAATCTGATGATTATTATCTTGGAATCGTTGACGGTTTAAATGCAATTATTGCGGCAATTGGTGGAGAATACAAAGCGGAAAATGCTGATAATGATTCTGACGGATTTCCATTTTTTATTTTCGTAATTATCTTTATAGTAATTTGGTTGTTTATGAGTAAAGGCGGTCCTTTTGTCCCTGGTGGAATTTATAGAACCGGAACCCGTTCCAGAGGTTGGTCAAGTGGCAGTAGTAGTTGGGGCGGAACTAGTGGTTGGAGTGGAGGTGGTGGTTTTAGCGGTGGCGGCGGCTCATTTGGCGGTGGTGGAGCGAGTGGAAGTTGGTAATTTATTCAAAATTTCAATTTTTTGAACTTCTACCTTGAACAATAGCTCGAGTTTTCCTAAAATGTAGTTAAGTTTTGAAATTATTTTTTATTCACCTTATTCTGATAATACTTAAAAGGAGAAATTTTTTATGGCAATAATGATTACCGAAGAATGTATCAATTGTGGAGCTTGCGAACCTGAATGCCCAAATACAGCTATTTATGAAGGCGGAGTTGATTGGGAATTAGCCGGTGCACATTATGGAAAAGATGATACAGCTCCTACAGGCGCTACTGGTTTTTATTCAACAGATTTTTTCTATATAGTACCTGATAAATGTACCGAATGCAAAGGATTTCATGATGAACCGCAATGTGCTGCCGTTTGTCCTGTTGATTGCTGCGTTCCTGATCCTAACCACGTTGAAGATGTTGATACTTTGTTAAAACGAAAAGAGTACCTCGACGGTATCGGAAGATAAATTATTGAGGGTGGTTTAGCCACCCTTTTTTAGTCCATTTATTCTTAACAATTCCAATTTGTGCAGTTCTTAAAAATCCATTTCAATCTCTTTCAAATCTTGTTTAATTTCATCTTTCAATAACTATTTTTATTAATATGCAAATAGGTAAATACAAATTAAAATCTGTTTTATCAGGATTTTTCGCTTTAGATGGCGGTGCGATGTTTGGAATAATTCCAAAACCATTGTGGGAAAAATCAAATCCTGCAGACGACATAAACAGAGTAACACTTTCGACCAGAAATCTTCTGCTTATCAGTGATGATAAGAAAATTCTTATCGATACCGGGATGGGAAACAAATGGGATGAAAAATCTAAAAACATTTATCGGATTGATCCTCGCCTTGATCTTGAACTTGCTCTTAAACAAGATGGAATAGAAGTAGAAGACATTACAGATGTCATTTTAACTCATCTTCATTTCGATCACACAGGTGGTTCAACAAAAATTAAAAATGGTAATCTAGTACCTGCATTTCCAAATGCAAAATATTTTGTACAGAAGAAAAACTTCGAGTGGGCAATGAATCCGAGCGATCGTGATAAAGGAAGTTATATAAAAGAAAATTTTGAACCGCTTGTTAAGGAGGGAGTGCTGCACCTTATAGACGGAGAAATAGATTTTGATGAAAATATTTCTTTCCGAATTATTAATGGACATACTTTTGCACAGCAAATGATTAAGATTTCTGATTCAGCAAACACGATTTTGTATTGTTGTGATTTAATGCCTTTTGTTTCGCACATTAGAATTCCATATGTAATGGGATACGATTTACAACCGATGATTACAGTTCAGGAAAAAAAGAAGTATTTACAATTAGCAGCTGATGAAAACTGGTATTTGTACTTTGGTCACGATCCGCAATTTGCTTCAGCAACCGTAAAACATTCAGGAAAAGGAATTGTGCCTGATAGAACTTTTATGGATTTAGAATAATGAAAGATGGTTTTAAAAAAATATGCAAACTGTCAGAGCTGCTGGAAAATCAAGGAAAAAGGTTTATCATTAATGACATAGATGTTGCAGTTTTTAAAATTAATGGAGAAGTGTTTGCGATAAATAATGTTTGTCCGCATCAGCACACTGCTTTGCTATATGATGGATTTATTGAAAATAGTTGCGTTGTTTGTCCAGCTCATGGTTGGATGTTTGATATAAGAACAGGCAAGCAACCCTCAGGCAGTAGCGGAGTGGATTCTTATCCTGTTATAGTTGAAAATGATGAAGTTTATGTACTTGTAAAAACTAAAGAATTGAAGTGGTGATAGGTCTGAAATCCATCCGTCACACTGAGCGAAGTCGAAGTGTGAATTATAAAATTTTAATATTAAATGTCATCTTTCGACTACGCTGCTAATGACAAGGTAAATATTACCTGTGAAATAGCTTAATTTGCAAAGATTTAAGATGATATATTCTATGAAGAATTATTGTCATTAAATAAAAACTTTATGGCAACGCCATTATTGTGGACTCAAGATAACAGTCAGTTTTATGTCAAAACTAACAAATCAAATAGTAATCGAAAAAGCAAAGCAAGTTGGTTTTGATTTAGTAGGATTTGCAAAAGCAGATTTGCTTATTGAAGAAACTAAAAAATTGGAAAGCTGGTTAGAAAAAGGTTATCAAGCTTCAATGAACTATATGGAGAAAAATCTTCATAAAAGAAAAGACATTAAAGAAATTTTTCCATCCGCTAAAAGTGTTATATCACTCGCCTTAAACTATTACACTCCAGAAATACATTCTATTGAAAATGATAAAGGAAAAATTTCCCGTTATGCCTGGGGAAAAGATTATCATCTTATCATTTGGCAAAAACTTGATGAACTTGAGACTGTATTAAAAGAACTTGAACCTGAACTTATAACTTTATCTTATGTTGATACTGGACCTGTTATGGATAAAGCGTGGGCTGTTAGATCTGGAATTGGTTGGATTGGAAAGCATACAAACGTTATCAATCCTGAAATCGGGAGCTGGTTTTTTATCTCAACCATAATTACAAATTATGAATTTGACTGTTCCAAAGTAATTACTGATCATTGTGGAACTTGTACAGCTTGTATAGATGCTTGTCCGACACATGCGATCGTACAAGAATATGTGGTCGATGCAAATAAATGTATTTCATATCAGACAATTGAAAACAAAGAAGAAATTCCTATTGAATTAAAGGGGAAGTTTGAAAACTGGATTTTTGGTTGTGATATTTGTCAGGATGTTTGTCCCTGGAATCAAAAATTTTCTCAAAATTCCTGGATTAGTGAATTTCATCCCGTAATTAAAGAACTTTCTTATAATGAAGTAATGAGTTTAGATAATCAAACATTTAAAGAACGATTTGCAGAAAGTCCGATAAAAAGAACAAAGCTAAAAGGATTGCAAAGAAATGCAAAATTCTTGTTTGAGTGAGCCATATCTCAGCTTGAATCTTCACCAACTTATCTGAATCTTACAAGTACAAAAAATTTAATTTTAGCCATAACCAGTTTTGGAGAAATAATGTCTGAACTAGCAAATCAAAAAAAACATTTTAAAGTTTTAATTATTGGTTCTGGTCCTGCAGGATTGACAGCAGCACTTTATACAGCTCGTGCAAACCTTAGTCCTGTCATATTTGAAGGAATGCAGCCTGGCGGACAATTAACTATTACTACAGAAGTTGAAAACTATCCTGGATTTGAGCACGGAATTACTGGTCCGGATTTGATGGATGTAATGCGTAAGCAAGCTCAACGTTTTGGTGCACAATCTTTCTACAAAGAAATAACTGAAGTTGATTTTTCAATTCGTCCTTTCAAATTAAAATCATATGATGAAGAATATACAGCGGATTCAATCATTATTTCTACCGGTGCTTCTGCCAAATTAATTGGTTTAGAAAGCGAAAGCAGGTATATGGGGTATGGTGTTTCTGCTTGTGCTACTTGTGATGGGTTTTTCTTTAAAGGATTAAAAGTAATTGTTGTTGGCGGTGGTGACACAGCTATGGAAGAAGCAAACTTCCTAACAAAATTTGCCAGCGAAGTTACAATCATCCACAGAAGAGAAGAATTCCGTGCTTCAAAGATTATGTATGACCGTGCTCTGAAAAATCCCAAAATAAAATTCCTAACCAATAAAGTTATCAAAGAAGTTGTTGGTGTTGAAGAGAACGGTAAGAAAACTATGACTGGAGTTATACTTAAAGATACAAAAGATGGTTCAACATCAGAGTTTAAAGCTGATGGATTATTTATTGGGATAGGGCATCAACCAAATACAAAATTGTTTAACGGATTATTAGATATGGATGAAACCGGTTACCTGATTACAAAACCCGGTTCTACTTATACAAATATTGAGGGTGTTTTTGCTGCTGGAGATGTCGCTGATAAAACTTATCGACAGGCAATTACTGCAGCCGGCACTGGTTGTATGGCAGCATTGGATGCGGAACGTTGGTTAGAAGCTCAAGAATAGTGTGAATTGAATAACGAATAACGAACAAGGAACTCTGAATTTAGAAGTGAAATGACCTCATCATTCAATATTCCTTGTTCAATATTCGATATTATGATTTGTTCTTTTTCATCTTTTCAGACAAAACATTTGCAACTACAAATCCAATTCCTGTTCCAACAAATAATGAAAGCGGAATCCAGTATTCTTTTGTAGTTGTATCTTCCATAAACATTCCAAAACCTAATCCAATGCCGAATGCAATTGAGATTATTCCGATTTTCATCAACCAAAGTCCATCTTTTTTTTCCTGGAAGAACTGTTTAATCTCTTCTGTAGATAAACCTTTTTCAATTAGCATTTGCTTTTCTTTTGAATGCAAATAGAAATGTACAATCAAAACAACTCCGATTACGAGAGTGATTATTATTGGGTATGAATACTGCGATAATTTCAGGTCCGTACATTTTATATCTCCTTAATTTAATTTCAATTTATTTCTTCGTCTACTACATTTGACTAAGCACTTAAAGTTTAGGTTACAAATTGATTCTATTAATATTTCAAACTAAATTTCCACCGCATATAGATATTTGTAACCTTTGACAAGATGAATTAGTCTACTATGATAATGAAAAACCTTACCGATGTTGAGATTATTGAATCCGTGAAAAAAGGTAACCAGGCGGATTATGCTGTTCTTATCGATCGATATAAGAATAAAGCATTTACTATGCTTAAGCGTATGTTAAAAAATGATTTTGATGCAGAAGAAGTTTTAATGGATTGTTTTTTGAAAGCTTATAATAATTTGAACACATTTAAGTTTGAATCAAAGTTTTCTACATGGTTTTATAGAATAGTTTATAACTCAGCTTTAACAAAGCTTTCGAGTGCAAAAAGAAAAATTGAAAATGAAATGAGCTCTGTTGATGATTTGAATTATCTTGAAAGTAAATATCTGGCTGATGATTTTATAAAAGAGGATAATTCGATATTGATAAAAAAAATTATAAATGAACTTCCACCAAAAAATGCTGCCGTGATAACAATGTTTTATCTTGAAGAATTCAGCACTGAAGAGATAAGTGATGTTTTACAGATTTCTGTCGCAAATGTAAAAGTGATTTTACACCGATCACGAAATATGTTGAGAGAGATAATTGAAAAAAGAAATTTAGTTCAGGAAATATTATGAAAAATATTAATGATGATTTACTAAATAGATTTCTCGATAATGAACTTAGTAGTGAAGAAAAAAACTTAGTAAAAAATGAAATTGAAAAATCGGATAGTCTTAAGAAAAGATATGAAGCTTTATTGATAACACACAGTCTGCTTAAAAATATTCAACCAGATTCTACTTCACTTGATTTCGGCAAAATGGTAATGCAAAAGATTTCAAAACGTGGAGTAGTTGAGTCTCAGCAAAAAAAACTTTTACTACTAATCGTATCCTTTTTAGGAGTAATAATTTTAGGGATTGTTGGATATTTGTTTTATCAGATATTTAATACAATCCATTTAAGTGAAACCAACAATGCAATATCAACATATTCAAATACGATTAGAGATTATTTCTCAGTGTTATTTGGAAAGAAAAACCTATCAGTATTAGGCTCAGTTTTGTCTTTTATTATGTTGGTTTCAGGTTACTTCCTTTATGATTATCGGAAACATTCTAAAAAGAATTTTAGTCACTAAAAAAGTTAATTTTTCATATCATAGTCTAACCTAGGGTCACGCTGAGCAAAGTCGAAGTGTGACCTTACTTTTTAAGAATCTAATATACCTTAATGTGTTATCCTGCCTTAAATTGCTAGTCCATTTCGTATATTTGCACATCATTAAAAAATAAAAGACAAGAATGAATACAAAAGCCGGTTACGCTGCTATTATTGGATTGCCAAATGTTGGTAAATCAACTCTAATGAATGCATTGCTTGGGCAAAAGATTTCCATCACTACATCTAAACCACAAACAACTCGCAAAAGAATACTCGGAATATTATCTGAAGAAAATTATCAAATAGTTTTTCTGGATACTCCGGGAATTTTAAAACCTGCTTATCTTCTTCAGGAAAAAATGATGGATGATATTGATCTTTCTGTTAAGGATGCTGATGTATTCGTGATAATTTACGATGTTAGCTCAGAGCAATCTTTTAAAGGATCGGAAGAAAATGAATACATACAGAAAGTTATCAGTGAAAAAAAGAATCCCAAGATTCTTGTACTGAATAAGATTGATACTATTTCACAAGAGCAGGCACTTGCATTGATTGAGAGATTTGAAAAACCGGATATCTTTAAATCAGTAATTCCTGTTTCTGCAAATCTTAAATTTAATCTTGAAAGATTACTAAATGATATTGTAGAGTGTTTGCCTGAAGGTGCAAAATTTTACCCTGATGATATTGTATCTGAAGAAAGTGAAAGATTTTTTGTTACTGAAATTATTCGTGAAAAATTATTTGAACTTTATGAAGATGAAGTTCCGTATAGCTGTGAAGTTTTAATTGCTGAGTTCAAAGAAAGAGAGCACTCTAAAGATTTTATAAGCGCAGAAATTGTTGTCGAAAGAGAAAGCCAAAAACCCATTATTATTGGAAAAGCTGGAAGATCAATCAAAGAGTTAGGTGAAAAATCGAGAAGAAGTATTGAAGAATTTTTGGATCGTGAAGTTTATCTGGAACTAAGAGTTAAGGTAAGGGAGAAGTGGCGTTCAAATCTGAACATGTTAAAGTCATTTGGGTACGTTCGAAGCAAGGATAAAGAGTGATTGAGTTCAGGTTCAGGTTCAGGTTCAAGTTAGATGTTGTTTTGAACCAATTAAATATATTGCGATGAAGAAATATATTGGTGAAGGTGCGCTTCTCTTAAACACCATTATTTGGGGAGTAACTTTTGCATTAATTAAAAATGCTTTTACAGATGTATCACCATTATTTTTTTTGGGATTAAGGTTTGGTTTAGCAACACTTATTTTCTTGCCTTTTGTTCACTTGCATTTAAGAACTGCAAATAAAAAAACATTAATTGCCGGAACAATTCTTGGAATATTTTACTTCGCAGGTTTTGCAACTCAAAGTGTAGGGCTTAACCTAACTACTGCAACAAAATCCGGATTTATTACCGGAACATTTGTAATCTTTATCCCGATACTTCAATTAATAATTGAAAGAAGAAAACCAAAATGGTTTAACATGGCTAGCGTATTTTTAGTTTTAATTGGATTGATAATGTTATCAAGCAAGGGTGAGAATTTACTGGAATTTTTAAAACAGCTTGGTTCGGATTTTAACCTTGGTGATTTGCTTACTCTTTTTTGTGCACTACTTTTTGCTTTTCAGGTTGTTTATGTAGATGTATTCACTAAAAAGTATGATTACCTGCCAATGGTTTTTGTTCAGCTTCTTATCACAGGTCTTGGCGGTTTTATTTTCGCATACATTTTTTCAATTACCTCATTAGAAGAAATTAGGATTACATTTAATTTGAATGTTGTTACTGCAATTTTATACACTTCGATATTTGCTTCTATAATTACAACTGTTATTCAATTGAAATATCAAAAAACAGTTTCGCCGACAAAGGCCGGAATTATTTTCTCCATCGAGCCAATTTTTGCAGCCGTTTTTGCATACTTTTTACTCAGTGAAAAAATTTCTAATTTTGGCTTGGTTGGATGCGTTCTTATTTTCATCGGTCTAATATTTTCAGAAGTGTTTTCACGTAAAGATGAGTGAACTAAAAAGAGCAAAAATAATTGTTAATGGATTAGTTCAGGGTGTCGGGTATAGATATTTTGTGGTCAGGCATGCAGATAATCTTAACCTTAAAGGGTACACACAAAACCTATTTACTGGTGAGGTAATCACGGAAGTTGAAGGGGACGAATCCTTAATCCAGGAATTAATTAAACAGCTGAAAATAGGTCCTATGAAATCGCATATTGCAAATTGTTCAGTTGATTGGTCGGAATATAAAAATGAATTTAAAAGGTTTGAGGTTAGATATTGAAATTAAATTTTAGGACAGGATTTGGTTTTGATGTACATGCCTTTGCAGAAGGTAGAAAATTAATTATAGGTGGAGTCGAGATCCCTTCTGAAAAAGGTTTAGAAGGTCACTCCGATGCTGATGTTCTTCTCCATGCCATTTGCGATGCAATGCTTGGTGCGTTAGCACTTGGTGATATTGGAATTCATTTTCCAAATTCAGATGCAAGATGGAAAGATGCCGACAGCGCAGTATTATTAAGACAAGTAAACGAACTTATACAATCTAAAGGTTACGAGTTAGGAAATCTTGATTGTGTTCTTGCAATGGAAAAACCAAAAATATCTTCATACACTGAATTGATTAGAAAACGAATATCAGAAATTCTTAATTCTAATGTAGATCAAATCTCAATCAAAGCAACTACAACAGAAAAGCTTGGTTTTGTAGGAAGAGGGGAAGGTGTTTCATCTTTTGCGACGGTTTTATTGATTAAGAAAGAACTTAATGTTTGAAACAATACTTAATCATATTTCAGACTTAAGCCCATTCTGGATTTATCTTACAATATTTTTCTTTGCATTCATAGAAAATCTTTTTCCACCATCACCTAGCGATCTTGTAATTGTTATTTGTGGTTCGCTAGTTGGAACAAGTTCATTACATCTTGTTCCCACTTTTATTTTTGCTACTTCGGGCAGTCTGCTTGGTTTTCTTACTGCGTTTATAATCGGCTGGCAGTTTGATAAAAAAATAATACATTCAGGTAAGTTAAAATTTATCAATATAGAATCTGTCGAGAAAGTTGAACGAGCCTTTGCCAGGTATGGATATTATTTGATTATTGCAAATAGATTTCTTCCGGGTACCCGCGCTGTAATTTCCTTCTTTGCCGGTATGAGCCGACTTAACGTAAGTAAAACAACAACGTTAAGTTTGATCAGTGCTTCTTTATGGAATGCGTTTTTAATTTATTTGGGTATGACTTTTGGGAAAAATGTTGATGTTATAGACGGCTATTTAAGTACTTATAGTAATATAATTTTAATAATTACTGGTGCAATAATTCTTTTCTTTGTTTTAAAAAACTTTATCACAAAAAGAAAAATTAAAAATTGAAGTTCTTATTTAAAAAACAAGGATTATCATTAGAAGAAAAAAAAGAAAGAAGAAATGAAAGACTTCTTCTAATCCTTACAGGAATTTTATTTGGGATTTCATTTACGCCATTTCCATTTCCATTTCCGCTTTTACTTTTCGTGGCTTTTGTTCCTTATTTTTTTGTGATAACAAATAAAAAAACACTTCTTAGAGTGAACTCAGCATCTTATCTGGCATTTTTTGTAATGAGTTTGATATCGGTATTCTGGGTCGGAAGCTGGCAAAGTTCGGCTGATCCATTTTTGATGATAAGTGGAGTCGTTTTAGTTTTCTTCTTACCGTGTGTAATGTTAATTAACTCAACCTTGTACTATTTATCACAAAAAGTTTTTAAAAAAGATTTATCGCTTTATTTCTTTCCGTTCTTTTGGATAACGGGTGAATACATTCTCACTTTAACAGATTTAAAATTTCCCTGGCTAACAATCGGACACGGATTAGCAAAGTTCACTTCATTCATTCAAATAGCTGATATTGTTGGTGCATTCGGATTGTCATTTATTGTTTTATGGATAAACATCTTCATCTTCAAAGGATTAAAATCATTTAAAGAAAATGTAAAAGTTGGTTCGATTTATTTTTCGGTTGCTGCTTCAGTTTTTATTTTGATTTTAGTCTATGGATTTGTAAAAATATCTTCAATTAATAATGATACAAGAACAATAAAAGTTGGAATCATACAACCAAATATAGATCCCTGGAATAAGTGGGAACTTGGTGGTTTAGATCAGATACTAGAAAATTACTTTGAGCTATCACAAAAATGTGTTGATGAAGGGTGCGCAGATTATTTTATGGCCGGAAACCGCTCTGCCTGTTTATCTGTTGTCAGGAACTTACCAGAATGAGGTTGATTCTATTTATTCTTTCTTGAAGAAAAATAATGTTTCATTACTAACTGGAATGCCTGATTTTGTTATCTATGATAAAGATGCACCTCGAAATGCAAAGTATAGTGAAGCGGGTAAATATCATTACACAACATATAATTCAATATTGCTTTTTCAACCAGATCGAAAGGAAATTCAGCGATATGGAAAAATGCAGTTAGTCCCGCTTGGTGAGCATACACCTTTTGTGGATCAACTTCCGTTTCTTGGCGATTTATTAAAATGGGGAGTTGGTATTAGCGGCTGGAATGTTGGACAGGATACGACAGTTTTTGAATTTGAAAATGATAAAGAGACAGTGCGAGTTGGTGGATTAGTTTGTTATGAATCAGTGTTTCCAACTTTCCCAAATTATTTTGTTGAGCGAGGGGCAGAGTTTTTAACAGTATTAACAAATGATAGCTGGTACGGAAAGTTAAGCGGTCCATATCAGCACAAAGAATTTGCAAACTTGCGTGCTGTTGAAAACAGAAGAGCAGTTGTTCGTTGTGCTAACGGCGGAGTAAGTTGTTTGATAAACAAGTTTGGTGTTACAGAAGTTGAAACGGAAATGTTTACACGCACTCATTTAGTTGTTGATGTTCCGTTAAACAATGAAAAAACATTTTATACAAAAAATCCATTGATAATTCCTGTTTTATCATCCGCATTTGCTTTATGGATTTTTGGAATTAACATTTTAATCTGGATGAAGAAAAAATTTAAATTATAAAATTTTGTCACACTGGGCTGTCATTCCGAGCGAAGTCGAGGAACGAAGTGTGACTTCTAATCATAAAATACATGTCATCCTTCGTCTTCGCTCAGGATGACTAAAAATAAGCTTATGATAGACCTAAGAAGTGACACAGTAACCCGCCCATCAAAAGCAATGCGTAAAGCAATGTACAATGCAGAAGTCGGTGATGATGTTTTTAAAGAAGATCCCACAGTTAATAATCTTGAACAATACGCTGCTGAACTTTTAGGCAAGGAAGCAGCTTTGTATGTTCCAAGTGGAGTTATGGGCAACCAGATTTGTTTAAATGTTTTAACAAATCCTGGTGATGAGGTTATTTGTGAGCGAGACGCACATATATTTAATTATGAATCGGGTTCTCCCGCAGCTTTAAGCGGAATACAATTATTTCCTGTTGAGGGAAATTATGGAGTCATCACTCCTGAACAAGTTGAGCCGATAATTCGACCGACATCTGCTTATTATATGCCGCGCACAAAAGTTATTGCAATTGAAAACACTCACAACCGCGGTGGTGGAACAATCTGGCCGATTGAAAATATTATTTCATTAAAACAGCTTGCTAAAAAATATAATTTATTTTATCATCTTGATGGAGCAAGAATATGGAATGCTTCAGTTGCAGCTGGAATACCTGTAAAGGAATATGCTTCACATTTTGATTCGGTTTCGTGCTGTCTTTCAAAAGGGCTTGGCGCACCTGTCGGTTCTATTATTGCAGGAACAAAAGATTTTATCAAAGAGGCATATCGTGTTCGTAAAGCCTGGGGCGGAGGAATGAGGCAAGTTGGAATTCTTGCTGCTGCCGGTTTGTATGCTTTACAGAATAATATAGAACGATTAAAAGAAGATCACGAGAAGGCTAAATATCTTGCCGAAAGAATTAATGCTAATCCAAATCTTGAAATTGATATGAATGCAGTTCAAACAAATATTTTATTGTTTCATCCTAAAACCATTTCAGTTGAAGAAGGATTGAAACGATGCAAAGAAAAAGGGTTGCTTGTTTCTGTTGGTAAGATTGATTTGATCCGTGCAATTACTCATTTAGATGTTTCGTTTGAAGAAGTTAAAAAAGCTGCTGATATAATTGATGAGGTATTTGTTTAATGGATATCAAAGATTTCACACATAAGATAACAGTCAAAGTTCGCTTTCACGAAGTTGATATGCTCGGTGTTTGTAATAATGCAGTATATATTAATTTCTTTGAACATGCCAGGTTAGAATATGTTAAAGAAGCAGGATTGATGCCTGAGGGTGGAATTTTTTCTGATGGCAGATTATTTTTTATGGTACGAAATGAAATTAATTATAGGGGACATTCATTCTATGATGATGAGCTTGATGTGTATTCAAAAATATCGTTCATAAAAAATTCATCTTTTGGATATGATCATATAATTGTTAGAAAGAAAACTGGGGAAATAATTGTAGATGGAAAAGGAGTTGTAGTTTTTGTTGATCCAAAAACTAGAAAATCAACTCCACTTACAGAAGAATTTATTGAGAAGATTAAAAAGTTTGAACCAGGAGTTAAAATTATTCAGTGATTGTCATTGCGAACGAGTCATCGAGTGAAGCAATCTGTAATAAGAATGAAAAGTTATTACATCTACATACTAACAAATAAAAATAATAGAGTCCTTTATGTGGGTGTAACCAATTATATTGTTAGAAGACTCTGGGAACACAAATCAAAAATGATTGAAGATTTTACTAAAAAGTATAACATTGATAAACTTGTTTATTATGAAAAGTTTGATGATCCAAATTCTGCAATTGCCAGAGAAAAGCAATTAAAGGCGGGTTCAAGAAAAAAGAAGTTAGATTTAATTAATTCTTTTAATAAAGATTGGAAAGATTTATTTAATTTAGACCAAATATATCAATAGATTGCTTCACCCCGATAGAATCGGGGATTCGCAATGACATTTTTTAAGGAGGTATTAAAATGCGCAAACTAATCTTTGATATCGAAACTTGTTCTTATCCTTTTGAATCTTTGTCAGAAACTCAGCGGGAGTATTTGCTGAAGTATGCTGACAAAGAAATTGATTCCACCAAAAAAGAAGCAATGAAAGACGAAGCAATTCGTTACACTTCACTTTATCCATTTACTGCAAAGTGTATAGCCATCGGAATGTATGATGTTGAAAAAGAAAAATCTTATGTTTACTACGAATCTGATAAACCCGAAGAATGGAATTCTGAAAACACAAATGTGTTATTACAAAGGTTTGCCGGAAAAAGAAATGCTGGAATCTTTCTGGCGAAGTTGCTCAATATGTTGATCAGTTTATAACATTTAATGGAAGAAATTTTGATGTTCCTTTTTTGATGATGCGTTCTGCAATGTTAAAAGTTAAACCGAGTCAAAAAATTTAATGGGTTATCGCTACGGTGATGATCATATCGATTTGCTTGAACAATTTACTTTTTACAGCACTACAAGAAAATTTAATCTGGATTTTTACTGCCACGCATTTGGAATCGAATCACCAAAATCAAAAGATATTTCCGGAATGGAAGTAAAAACACTTTACGAAGCAGGAAGAATAAAAGATATTGCTGTTTATTGTTCTAAGGATATTTATGCAACTTACCAGTTGTTTAAGATTTGGGAGGAGTACTTGAAATAGTTTAACCCTTCCTAAATCCTTCCCTTTCAAAAAGGGAAGGACTTTTTAAATTCTCCCCCTTAAGAAAGGGGAGAATACAAGAGGGGTTCATATTATCGAAGCGATTTAATCCACTTTCCCTTATATTTCCTTATAAAATTATCAAACTATTTTAAATCCTTTCGGAAGATTGATGAAAGAACCCGAAGTAACTTTTGAGCTTGCCAAGAGCACGGTTTAATTAAAGAAGAATGGGAAAAGATTTTAAAAATTCTCGGTCGCACACCAACTTTTACAGAGCTGGGTGTTTTTTCTGTAATGTGGAGCGAGCATTGCAGTTATAAAAATTCCATTGCACAATTAAAAACTTTACCACGCAGCGGAGGAAGATTGCTTGTTGCGGCTGGTGAAGAAAATGCAGGACTTATAGACATCGGTGATGACTTAGCTGTAGCATTTAAAATTGAAAGCCACAATCATCCCTCAGCAGTTGAGCCTTACCAAGGTGCAGCAACAGGTGTTGGCGGAATTATGCGAGATATTTTTACAATGGGTGCTCGTCCAATTGCTTCATTAAACTCACTTCGTTTTGGTTCTTTAAAAGATGCACGCACAAGATTTTTATTTGATGGTGTTGTTCGCGGAATTGGAGATTACGGAAACAGCTTCGGTGTTCCAACAGTTGCAGGCGAAGTTTACTTTGATGAATCGTATCAAGGCAATCCGCTTGTAAATGCAATGGCAGTTGGAATTGTAAACAAAAAACATTTTGCATCAGCAACATCAAAAGGTGTTGGTAACCCGATTATGATTGTTGGTTCATCTACAGGAAGAGACGGAATACACGGTGCTACTTTTGCATCCGAAGAAATTTCTGAAAAGTCTGAAGCAAAACGTCCATCAGTTCAGGTTGGTGATCCGTTTACAGAAAAACTTTTGCTTGAAGCTACTTTAGAAATTATAAAGAATGATTGGCTGATTGGAATACAGGATATGGGTGCGGCAGGAATTTCCTGTTCGACTAGTGAGATGAGTGCAAAAGGTGAATCTGGAATGAAGATCAATCTTGATAAAGTTCCTTTGCGTGAAAAGGGAATGACAGCATACGAAATTATGCTGAGCGAAAGCCAGGAAAGAATGTTGTGCTGTGTTAAAAAAGGTTATGAAGATCGTGTGAAAGAGGTTTTTGAAAAATGGGATTTGCATTGTGAAATTATTGGCGAAGTTACCGGTGATGGAATGCTTCAAATTGATTATCAAGGAGAACGCAAAGCAACAATGCCTCCATTTGATTTAGTACTTGGCGGCGGGGCTCCTGTTTATACACGTGAACAAAAAGAACCTGAATACTTAAAAGAAACAAGAAAGTTTGATTCAAAAACTTTATCTGAACCAAAAGATTTAAAGGAAACATTTCTAAAAGTATTTTCATCACCAAACATTGTATCAAAACAATGGGTTTATCATCAATACGATTCGATGGTAAGAACTAACACAGTTGTTGGTCCCGGCTGCGATGCTGCGGTAATTTTGGTTAAAGGAACCAACAAAGCATTAGCGATGAAGACAGATTGCAACTCGCGTTATGTTTATCTAAATCCAAAAGAAGGAACAAAGATTGCCGTTGCAGAATCTGCAAGAAATATTGTTTGTTCTGGTGGCGTACCGCTTGGCGTTACAAATTGTTTAAACTTTGGTAATCCTTATAAACCAGAAGTGTACTGGCAGTTTGCGCAAGCAATAGCCGGAATGGGTGAAGCTTGCAGACATTTTGATACTCCCGTTACAGGCGGCAATGTAAGTTTTTATAATGAATCACCGGAAACGGCCGTTTACCCAACACCAACTATTGGAATGGTTGGATTGGTTGAAGATTTAAAACACATTACCACGTCTTACTTTAAAGAAGAAGGCGATGTAATCTATTTATTGGGTGAAGACAAAGAAGAGCTTGGCGGAAGTGAATATGCAAAAGTAATTCATAACAAAGTTGCTGGTGAATCTCCAACAATAAGTCTTGATGAAGAAAAAAAATTACAGGATACTTTATTAAATCTTATTAGAAAAGGATTGATAAAATCTGCACACGATATTTCTGAAGGTGGAATTGTTTCAGCATTAGCTGAATGCTGCATCATCAACCAGGAAAAACAAATTGGATGCGAAGTTGAAATTCCCCAAAAATCCAGAAGAGATTTTTCTTTGTTTTCAGAATCTCAATCAAGAATTATTATTTCGGTTTCAAAAGATAAACTTCTTGAACTTGAACCTGTACTTAAACTTGCCGATGTTAAGTTTACAAAACTTGGAGTTGTAGCTGGTTCATCATTAAAAATCAAAAATCTTTTTGATGTAAGTGTAAAAGAAATTTCTGATATTTATTACAACACAATTCCTGGAATAATGTCAGGTGAAGAATAAAATTATAGAGGTTTATAAAAGGTCTTCTCTGTTTAAATATTTTAGACAGCTTAGATACCTGTATCATCTTCGTCCGCATTGGCAAAAAACAGGTGCCTTTTTAAAGCATTACTTTGGAGGTTTGTACGATAGAATTGACAGACATAATGTTTTTCTTCTTTCAGGTGGTCTAGCATTTTCGTTGTTTACATGTATCATTCCATTAATCTTAATTATGTTCTGGATCCTGGGAAATTTTCTGAGCTCAGAAGAAATGGAATTACAAATCATAACTCTTATTAACACAGTAATTCCTTATGGCGAGTATGCTGAGTTTGTTAAGCAAATTATATTCAGTCGTGTTGAAGAAGTTATTGAGCTCAAAAATGTTGCTGGTATTCTTGGTTTTAGTGGATTATTCTTTGCTGCAAGCGGATTCTTCAGCAGTATGCGTACAGTTTTGAATAAAATAAACGGAACCGATATCGACATTAATTTTTTTCTAGGTAAGCTAAGAGATTTTCTTGTGATACTTGTTGCGATTCTTTTATTTTTTGCATCCATTTTAGCTTTACCATTGATTGAAGTTTTTACATCTATTGCTGAATCAACACCTTATTTACAATTTTTCAATCATCCGATATTTCAGCAATTGTTTACAATTTTAGTTTCCTTATTAATTATGCTCGTGTTGATGTACTTATTTTATAGTTTCATTCCAACATCCAAAATAAAACATCGTTCGGCGCTAGTTGGGGCGCTCTGGGCTGCTTCACTTTGGGTAGGAATGAAAATTTTATTTGGTTATTATCTTGCAAATTTTCAAACCTGGGGAAAAATCTATGGTGCTTACGCTTTATTAATAGTCATTGCATTTTGGATTTATTATACAGCCGCAGTTTTTATCATAGGTGCGGAAATTGGTAAACTTTTTGATGAAAGATTAAAAGAGCGAATTGCTGCTCGAAGCCAAAAACCGGAAAGTCTTCCCTCGATTGAGTAAGGGATTATTTATTAATCTTTTTTGAATTTATTTATAATTGAACCTATTAGAATTGAAATCTAATCAAACACTAAGAGATATTCCTCTCTTTTCGGAGTTAAGTGTACAGCAACTTAGACTTGTTACATCCTTTAGTAAATTAAAAAAATATAAAAAAGGTGAAAGAATATTTAATGAGGGTGATTTATATGTTGGATTTTATATACTCTTAAAAGGAACGGTAAAAGTTTCCAAAATATCAATAAAGGGGAAGGAATCCATTGTGCATATCGTAAAATCACTAAATGCATTTGCCGATGTACCTATGTTTGAGGGTGACATTTATCCTGTTAGTGCTGAAGCGATTGAAGAGAGTTTAACATTATTTATACCTAAGGAAAAATTTATTACTCTTCTGCATGATGAACCGAATATAACTTTTAAAATGCTTGCGGGATTTGCAAAACGAATGCGATCACTAGTTAATCAGATTGAAGACTTATCTTCTAAAGAAGTGACAAATCGTCTGGCAAAATATATTTTAATTGAAATAAAAAATTCGGGCACCGAAAAATTACCGCAACCATTTGTAAAATTGGCAATACCTAAATCTGCAATCGCATCCTATCTTGGTACAATAACTGAAACGTTTTCAAGAACATTAAAAAAACTTCAGGATGAAGGGATTATTCGTGTTATGGGTAAGAAAATATTTGTAAATGATTTGAAGAGATTAAAAGATTTATCAAAATAATTTCAAAAAAATCTACAAATTTCCTCAAAATACATCCAAAATATTGATCATTTCAAAAAGATATCAAATCTGACTTAAGTCAAAGTTTTAAACAATTCAATCATTTAAGTTAATTAATGAAAACGGAACAATATTTTCAATCCGTAAAAGAAGAATATGTTTACAACAGTAAGATACTTTATTAAAACTAGTTTAGCATTTCTTGTACTTGGAATCCTAACAGGACTTTATATGTCTTTTGCTAAATACATTTATCAAACAGGTTATACGCAAGAATTAATTTCTGCACACACACACTTAATTCTAGTGGGTTCAGTTATGATGATGATAATGGGTGTTGCATTGTGGTTTTTCCCGCGTCCTGAAAAGGATGATAAAAATTACAATCCGGATTTAATTTCTATCACCTACTGGATATTGACAATTGCAACAGCACTAAGATTTGCTTTTCAGGTTGCCGCATCATTTTACTTTATTATTTGGGTGAATACTTCAATTGTGATATTCTCGTCATTGCAAGTCGTTGCAATTATTTTATTCTTCTATTCAATGTGGGGTAGAATAAGAGCCGTCGGAAGCCAATACCGTGAAGCAAAAGGAGAAAAATTTTAAATGGCAATGATGATAACAGATGATTGTATTAATTGCGGAGCTTGCGCAGTTGAATGCCCGACCGAAGCTATTTATGGACCGGGTGAAAACTGTAGAGATAATGGAAAAAGTTTTAAATCATTTTCAGTAGATCATTTTTTTATTGTTATAAGCAAATGCGATGAATGTTTAAGTTTAAAAAAAATTAAATGTCTATCCATCTGCCCGATGGATGCAATCAAAAATTATTAATTAAAGGAGATCATTAATGTTACTCAAATCAAAATTTGCACTGTATGTTATTTTTATCATCAATCATTTTCATACTTACTAACACAGCTTCCGCTCATTGCGATTCTATGGAAGGTCCGGTTGTTAAAGCATCACAAAAATCACTATAAACCGGAAACATCAATTATGTTCTTGTTTGGGTTAGGGGAGAAGACGAGCTAGAGATAAAAGCACTCTTCGATAAAGTAAATAAGGTTAGAACATTGAGTCCGGAAGCAAAAGAACTTGCTGATATGTATTTCTTTGAAACTGTTGTAAGAGTTCACAGGATGGGTGAAGGTGAACCATATACCGGACTTAAAACAGTTGGATATCATCCTGAAGAAGGAATTGAGGCTGCTGATATTGCGATTGAGAAAAATTCAGTAGAAAATATCTTAGCTCATTTAGATAAAAAGTATCATTCAAAAGTAAATGATTTATTCAATCATCTTCAATTAAAGAAAAATTATGATGTGAACGATGTTAAGGCTGGAAGAGAATATGTTGAGGCTTACGTTCATTTCATTCATTATATAGAAGGACTATATAATGGTGAAAAAAATAATGTTAAAGAACATCTTCATAAACATGATAAAAATCCGTTGTTAATTATTTATGTAAATTAATTTTTTTTTAAGAAAGTCTTCAGGAAGCTATATGAAAAAATATTGGATTGCATTCTCAGCGGTTATAATCATTTCATTTACTGTTCTAAGCTGGGTTGGCGTAAAAATATATCAGCAAAAACCGCCGGTACCGGAAAAGGTTATTACCAAAAGCGCAGAATTAGTTTTTACAAAAAATGATATTCAGGATGGACAAAATATCTGGCAGGCAATGGGTGGTATGGAATCCGGTTCAGTTTGGGGACATGGAAGTTACGTCGCTCCTGATTGGACAGCTGACTGGCTTCATCGGGAAGCAATTGCTGTATTAAATATTTGGGCGCAGAAGCAATATCAAGTAGACTTTGATAATCTTTCCATTGAATTGCAATCTTCACTTAAAGCTAGATTAACAGAGATTTATAAGACAAATACTTATAATGATAAAACAGGTACTATAACGATTGATGACGCAAGACTTAAGGCAATCAAATCCAATACTGAACATTACTCTGATGTTTTTAGTAATGGAAGAAATGAATATGCAATTCCTAAAAACACTTTAAGGGATCCTGAAAAACTGAGAAAACTTAATGCGTTCTTTTTCTGGGGTTCCTGGGCTGCGTCTACAAACAGACCTAATAGCGATGTAACATATACAAATAATTGGCCGCACGAAGAACTGATTAAAAATGTTCCAACACCAGATACTATTGTTTGGACGGGTGTGAGTATTATAATACTTCTTTTGGGAATTGGTGGAATGGCTTTTTATTATGCAGCAAACAGGGGTGCAGTTGAGCATAATAAATTTCCTTCAGATGATCCGCTGCTTGGAGCGGTGGTAACACCCTCACAAAAAGCTGTTGTAAAATATTTTTGGATAGTATCTGCATTATTTCTACTTCAAATAATTCTTGGTGTAATTACAGCGCATTATGGAGTTGAAGGAGGTGCATTCTATGGAATTCCTTTGGCTGAAATATTCCCGTACGTAATTACAAGAACCTGGCATACCCAACTTGGAATTTTCTGGATCGCGACTGCTTGGCTTGCGGCGGGATTGTACATAGCTCCTGCTGTTAGCGGAGTTGAACCAAAAGGACAAAAGCTTGGTGTAAATATTCTTTTTGTTGCGCTTCTAATTGTTGTTCTGGGATCAATGGTTGGAGAATGGTTAAGTATAAAGCATTTATTGCCAGATCAGTTTTGGTTCTATTTTGGGCATAGCGGTTATGAGTATATTGATCTTGGAAGATTTTTTCAGATTGCTTTACTTATCGGATTATTTCTCTGGTTGTTTTTGATGTGGCGTGCAATAAGACCGGCACTCAGGAAAAATGATGAACAAAAACCTATTTTAACTTTATTCCTTATTTCAACAATAGCTATCGCATCATTTTATGCTGCAGCAATGATGTACGGAAAACACACCAATCTTGCTATAGCAGAATACTGGCGCTGGTGGGTCGTACATCTTTGGGTCGAAGGTTTTTTTGAAGTTTTTGCTACTGTTGTAATTGCATTCCTATTTGCAAAATTAAATTTAATATCTATTAAAACAGCGGGGCGGGCAACTGTTCTTTCTGCAACTATATTTTTATCCGGCGGAATAATAGGTACACTGCATCATCTTTATTTTTCCGGAACACCAATGGTAGTGCTTGCTCTGGGATCAGTCTTTAGTGCACTTGAAGTTGTTCCATTAATGTTTGTTGGTTATGAAGCCTGGGAAAACATAAAACTTTCCCGTGCTACTGAATGGGTAAAAAAATATAAATGGGCAATAAACTTTTTTGTTGCAGTTGCTTTCTGGAATATGCTTGGTGCAGGATTATTCGGATTTATGATCAATCCACCAATCGCACTTTATTATATGCAGGGATTAAATACAACTCCTGTCCACGCACACGCAGCATTATTTGGAGTTTATGGTATGCTTGGCATCGGGTTAATGTTGTTTTCACTTAGAGGAATAAGACCGGATATTGAATGGAATGAAAAACCAATTAAATGGTCATTCTGGCTTATCAATGTTGGTTTGTTTACAATGGTTACATTTAGTCTTCTTCCGGTGGGATTGATGCAAACCTGGGCTTCTGTTGAATATGGTTACTGGTATGCAAGAAGTGCTGAATTTTTGCAAACCGATCTAATGCAAACGCTACGATGGTTAAGGGCTTTCGGTGATACAATATTTGCATTTGGTGCATTGATACTCGTTTACTTCGTATTTCAATTATCTATAAAGTTTAAAAAAGAAAAATCTAATAAAGTAAAGGGAGGATTAAAATGAGTGAAATAATAAATAAAGAAATGCTGATTGATGCAATAAATTATCAGAATCAATCGATAGTAAGTAAACAAATACTTAAGAAGCCAAACGGAAACATTACACTTTTTGCATTTGATAAAGATGAATCATTAACAGAGCACACTTCACCCTACGAAGCGGTAGTTTATATGGTTGATGGTGAAATGGAAATAAAGATTGGTGGAAATCCGTACAATGTTAAAGTTGGCGAAATATTAGTAATGCCGCCAAATATTCCACATGGATTAAAAGCCACAATTAAATCAAAAATGCTTTTAACTATGATAAAATAATGAATGATTTATTTGACATTATTAAAAATCTCAGTATTTTATAATCAGATAAAAAAATCCGATTATAATATTTTACACATATGATCTGTAATTAACTTAATAATTATAATTGTTTTAGAAAGGTTCCGTATGAAAAAAATATCATCTCATTTCCTTAACATCCTACTAATTAGTTTGATGTTAATCTTAGCAGTTGCTTGCGGTGGAGACTCAAAATCAGATCAAAACTCTTCAGATAAATCAAATACTTCTGGCCTACCTGATTGGGAATATAAAAACGGATTTGGACCAATCAAAAAGAAACTTTATCTCTTGCCTGTAGATAAATCAATGGCCACAGAAGGTGAGAAGATATTTGAATCAAAATGTGCCTCTTGCCATAAGTTAGATGAAAGATATGTAGGTCCGGCACAACGAGATGTATTGCGAAGAGTATCACCAGAATTTTTTATGAACACAGTCTTGAATCCTGATGAAAACCTTCAAAAGCATCCTCATAGCAAAGAAATGCTTGCCAAGTATATGACAAAAATGACAAATCAGAATATTGATCTTGAGAGTGCAAGAAAACTGCTTGAATATTTCCGTTTATTAGATGAAGAATTAAATGACACAACCCAAGTATCCAAATAGAAAAGAAAGGAAAGCTTATGAACCGCAAGTACTTAAAAACTATACTATTTGCAGTTGCTATAATTGCTTCTGTCGTGATTATTCATAATGGCTGCCAGCAGTCAAAAGATCTTACCAGTGGTGATGAGGCTGAACAGGTATACGTTAAGCCAGGTAGTTATGACGATTTTTATCTTTTTACTTCAGGCGGATTTAGCGGACAAATTGGTGTGTATGGTTTACCCTCGGGCAGAATGTTTCGTGTGATTCCGGTATTTTCTCAAGACCCTGAAAAAGCCTGGGGCTACTCGGAAGAATCCAAACCAATGTTTAATACTTCATACGGATTTATTCCCTGGGATGATGCACATCATCCTAAATTATCTCAAACAGATGGTGTGGCTGATGGGAGATGGATATTTATTAATGCTAATAATACTCCTCGTGTTGCCAGAGTTGATCTTACCACATTTAAAACAGCGGAAATTATTGAGATTCCAAATTCAGGTGGAAATCATGGATCACCATTTATAACTGAGAATACAGAATACGTTGTTGCATCTACACGATTTAGTGTTCCTATACCAAATAAAGATGTTGCTCTTAATTCTTATAAAGAAAATTTTAAAGGAACAATCAGTTATATAAAAGTTGCAAAAGATGGTGCTATGAATGTTGAGTTCCAGATTCTTGTTCCGGGTTATAACTATGATCTTGCGCATTCAGGTAAAGGTGTTTCTCACGGCTGGTCATTCTTCACAAGCTATAATACCGAGCAGGCAAATACTTTACTTGAAGTAAATGCTTCACAAAATGATAAAGACTTTGTTGCAGCTGTTAACTGGAAAAAAGCAGAAGAATATATAAAACAGGGTAAGTATAAAACTTTTAACTCTACTTACTACAGAAATTATTTTGATGAAAAGAAGCACATGGCTTTTTCTGAAAAGAAAACTGAGGTTAGAGTTCTTATCCCAAGTGAATGCCCGGGATTAGTTTATTATCTGCCAACTCCAAAATCGCCTCACGGAGTTGATGTTGACCCAAGTGGGGAATATATAGTAGCAGCAGGAAAACTTGCCGCAATTATACCTGTTCATTCCTTCAGTAAAATGCTAAAGGCGATTGAAAATAAAGAATTTGAAACAGAGATTGACGGTATTCCTGTTTTGAAGTATGAATCTGTAATGGCAGGTGAAGTTCAGGATCCAGGATTAGGTCCATTACATACCGAATTTGATGGAAAAGGATTTGCATATACGTCATCTTTCATTTCTTCTGAAATTGTTAAATGGGAAATAAGCAGCTTTAAAGTAGTTGATAGAATTCCAGCTTACTATTCAATCGGGCATCTTTGTATTCCTGGTGGCGATACAAGGAAACCATGGGGTAAATATGTTATTGCACTTAATAAAATTACAAAAGACAGGTACTTACCAACTGGACCAGAGCTCACTCAATCTGCGCAGTTAATTGATATTTCAGGCGATAAAATGAAATTACTTTTGGATTTTCCAACTATTGGAGAGCCGCATTATGCTCAGGCAATTCCATCTGACATTCTCATGAAAAATTCAAAAAAGATTTATCCAATTGAAGAAAATGAAAATCCTTACGTAGTAAAAGCAGAAAAAGATGTTCGAATCGAGAGAAATGGAAATACTGTTCACGTTTATATGTCAACAATGAGAACTCACTTTGCACCTGATAATATAGAAGGCATTAAAGTTGGCGATGTCGTATATTTTCATATTACTAATTTAGAACAGGATTGGGATATACCGCATGGGTTTGCAATTAAAGGTTTACAAAATTCAGAATTGTTGATTTTGCCCGGTGCAACGGAAACAATTGTTTGGAAGCCGCTATATGAAGGTGTTTATCCTTTCTATTGTACAGATTTTTGTTCAGCACTTCATCAGGAAATGTCTGGTTATGTAAGAGTATCTCCGGCAAATTCAAATGTGCAATTAGCATGGGGTACAGGTAAATAATTTTTAAGGGGAACTGAAGTTCCCCTTAATTCTTTTAAAAAGAAGTTTTAAGTGAAAAAAAAATCTAAAATATTAATATATGTTGCTTCAACATTGCTAATTCTAACTTTCTTTCTTCCATTATGGTCAATTGAGTTAGAAGCACCTCAATATCCCGAAGGTATTGGATTAGAAATCTGGATCAATCAGATTACAGGGCAAAAGCCGAATGATCTTGAAAACATAAATGGTTTAAATCATTATATAGGAATGAAACGAATAGAACCGGATGATATTGCTGAGTTAAAAATTATGCCGTTTATAATCGGGTTCATGATTTTATTCGGGTTTGTATCCGCTTTCATCGGTAAAAGATATCTGGTTTATACCTGGATTATTACTTTCATCATTCTTGGAGCAGTTGGCTTGTATGATTTTTATATGTGGGAATATGACTATGGGCATAATTTAAATCCACAGGCTGCTATTAAAATTCCAGGAATGGCATATCAGCCACCGTTAATCGGATCAAAAATGCTTTTGAATTTTAATGCAATCTCAATGCCGCATATAAGTTTTTATATTCTTGTTGTTGCAGTAATATTAGCAGCTTTTGCGCTTATAATTGATAAAAAAAATAAGGAAAAGAGTTTTGGAAAAATATAAAAAATTTACTTTCTTAATTTTATTGCTAGGATTGTTTGTTGCGTGTGAACCGAAACAGGAACCCATCAATTATGGAGATGATGAATGTGAATTGTGCAGGATGAGAATTATGGAAGATAAATATGGTGCTGAATTGGTCACAGAAAAAGGAAAAGTATATAAGTTTGATTCAATTGAATGTCTGATAAAATACTCATTAAATAAAAATTTGATAGGAGATTAAGAACATTTAATGCTTGTTTCGGATTTTTCTAACCCGGGAGAGTTAGTTGATGCAAGAAAATCTTATTACGTTCAAAATAATAATTTTCGCAGCCCAATGGGATTAAATGTTTCAGCATTTGCAAGTGAATCAGAGCAGTTAAAATTTATAACAGAAAATTCAGGTGAAAAACTTAACTGGATAGAAGTTATTGAACTTGTAAAACGAGATGATTTTTAGCGGATCATTTTATTCCACATTAAACTGACAATGCTAAACTGTAAAATAAAATCTACTGTTATCATTTACATCATTTTATCTATTCTTGTAAGCTCACTTACTTATCCAAAAGAAATACTTGTTACTAAAAATAAGATTTTAAGCAGCATTAAAGACTGCAATAAAGTTTGCAGTTGATGGGGACACAATTAATAGTTCTGCAAGGCACTTACCTTGAATCAAATATTGAAGTTGATAAGAGTATTACAATTATCGGAAGAGGTAATCCCGTAATTGATGCTCAAGGTAAAGGTAAAATATTTACAGTTACTGCAAATGATGTTATCAATCATCAGGATTAACTATTAAGAATTCTGGAATTAGTTATCTTGAAGATAATGCCGGAATCAAGTTAAATGAAGTGTCACGATGTAAAATATCAAACAATAAGTTTATTAATAATTTTTTTTCAATCTATATTGCAAAATCTTTTGATTGTGTTATAGAAAATAATTTCATCAATGGATTAAAAGGAAGAGAAACAAATTCCGGTAATGGGATTCACCTTTGGTATTGCAGAGACATTACAATTAAGAATAACAACATTTCAAACCACAGAGATGGAATATATTTTGAGTTTGTTAGAAATGGACGGATCTCAAACAATGTAAGCAAAAATAATATTAGGTATGGATTGCATTTTATGTTTTCTGATAGCTGCGAATACAGAGAAAACACATTCCAAAATAATGGTGCAGGCGTTGCTGTGATGTACACAAAAAATGTTTTAATGGATAATAATACCTTTAAACATAATTGGGGTGCTGCATCTTATGGTCTTTTGTTAAAGGATATTTCAGACAGCGATATAATTAATAATCATTTTGAAGAAAACTCGGTTGGTATTTATATAGAAGGCTGCAGTCGCATTATAGTAACTAAGAATAATTTTTTAAAAACGGCTGGGCTATAAAACTGATGGCAAACTCAATGGGTAATATCTTTAAGCAAAATAATTTTATAGCAAATTCATTTGATGTTTCAACAAACAGCCAGCAAAATTTTAATCGTTTGAATCAAACTATTGGTCAAACTATTCCGGTTATGATTTAGATAAAGATGGATATCGGAGATATTCCGTTTAGACCTGTAACAATGTTTTCTATGATGGTTGAAAGTCATTCAACTTCCCTTATTTTATTAAACAGCCTTTTTATCCAAATACTTGATATTGCAGAAAGAGTTATACCTGCTTTAACCCCAAATGCTTTAATGGATCATAAACCTAAAATGCAAATTATAAAATGATAAGAATTACCGGACTAACAAAAAAGTTTGGAAAATATGAAGTATTAAAATCGCTGGATTTAACAATAGATACCGGCAAAGTAACTGCTATCGTTGGTCCAAATGGATCAGGTAAAACAACACTTATAAAATTAATTCTTGGTCTTGTTAAACCTTCAGGTGGAAAGATTGAAGTTGATGGCGAGGATATTTCTAATAATTTCTTGTACAGAAATAAGATTGGATATATGCCTCAGATTGCGAGATATCCTGATAATCTTTCGTCCAAACGAATTATTTTCACTGGTAAAAGAACTTCGCACAAGTCCAGATATATTATCTGCCGAATTGATAGATGGTTTTAAATTAGCTGGTGAAATGGAAAAACCATTTAAAACATTATCTGGCGGTACAAAGCAAAAAGTTTCTGCAACAATTGCATTTGCATTTAGCCCCTTAATTTATTTTCTTGATGAACCTACCGCTGGCTTGGATCCTGTTTCAAGCAGTTTCTTTAAGGATTTAATTATAAAAGAAAAATCAAAAAATAAAACTATAATTCTTACTTCCCATATTATGAGTGAAGTGCAGGAACTGGCTGATGAAATAGTTTTCTTACTTGAAGGCGAGATAAGATTTAAAGGCACACTTGAAGAATTATTAAATAGAAGTAATGAAGTTAAACTTGAACGGGCATTAGCAGAATTAATGAGTCGAAAAAAATAATGAAACTGATGACTGAAATATTAAAATATGTAATTCATAATACCATTCGCAGTAAATGGGTAATTATATATTTGTTCTTTTTTTTCTTTGTGGGCTATGCATTATTCGCATTCAGTGGTGACGTAAATAAAGCGTACATAAGTTTAATGAATATTGTGTTGATTGTAATTCCACTTGTCTCGTTAATTTTCGGTTCTATCTATCTATACAACTCCAGAGAATTTATTGAGATGATGTTAAGTCAGCCAATAGATCGCAAATCATTATTTCTCGGAATTTATTTTGGAACAACAATTCCGCTTGCTTTTTCATATGCAATAGGAATGTTACTGCCTTTTGTGCTGTTCGGTAAAATATCAGAACAATTTGAAGGCGTATTAATTCTTCTAACCATTGGAGTGGTTTTAACTTTTGTATTTACTGCCATTGCGTTTTTGATTACAATCCTTCAGGATGACAAAGCTAAAGGTCTTGGATACTCAATTTTAATATGGTTATTCCTGGCAGTTATTTACGATGGATTTATTTTATTAGTTGTTTATTACTTAGAAGAGTATCCACTTGAAAATGCTATGATTGTTATGAGCGTTATAAATCCTATTGATCTTGCCCGAATATTATTTCTACTGCACTTTAACATATCAGCTTTAATGGGATACACAGGTGCAGTTTTTGAAAGATTTTTTGGAGGCGCGGTTGGTGTAATTGTTTCATCAGTGTTTTTATTGTTATGGATCGATCGTTCCGTTAATTTTGAGTACAAAATATTTTCAAAAAAAGGATTTTTAACTTCTTACCCTTATAATTTCTATTGCTTGTTACAATACTTAATTTTATTTTTAATCAGACAATTTAATCTGGTTTAGAATATGACAGTTTTTTTTTCAAAAAAGTGTGAGTACGGATTACAAGCGGTTCTTTTTATGGCTGCAAGAGAAAATGAATGTGTTTGTCCTGCTGAAGAAATTTCAAAGAAGTTAAACATTCCAAAAGAGTTCATATCAAAAATTCTGCAAAGCTTAACTGAAAGTGGAATTGTAGAATCCAAAAAAGGAAAATCCGGAGGATTTAAACTTGCAAAACATCCATCCAAAATAAAATTAATAGATATTGTAGATGCAATTGATGGATTAGATAGTTTCAATTCCTGCGTACTTGGTTTTCCAAATTGTTCGCCGGATAAACCTTGTCCTGTTCATGATCAATGGGGTGTGCTAAGAACTAAAGCTTATGAAATGTTAAGTTCAGAAACGATTGATAAGTTCAAAGAAAAAACTCTGAATAAAATTAAGTTATAAATTTTTTTATTAAATAATCAGACTTTATAATCTGATAGTGTTTTATGGAAAAGAAAAAAATTATTCGTAATGATGAAAAGGGGATACAGAAAACAAGATTTATTATTCAATCTTTATTTGCAGCACTTTGTGTTTGGATCGGGATTGAATTTTATTTCTTTAATCAGTATTTAGTTACAAATGGAGCGACTGTATTTTACTCACGTCCGCCTGGAGTAGATGGATTTCTTCCAATCAGTTCATTTATGAGTTTTTATCTATTCATAACCACAGGAGAAATTCATTCAGCACATCCGGCAGGATTTTTTATTTTCCTTTCAATCGTTTTAATGTCATTGGTTTTTGGCAAATCATTTTGCAGCTGGTTCTGCCCGATTGGATTTATCGCAGAACTAGTGGGCGATTTTGGAGAAAAGTTTTTTAAGCGAAGATTAAAACTTCCAAAGTGGCTGGATTATCCATTAAGAAGTTTAAAGTATTTGTTACTTGGATTTTTAGTATACTCTGTTATATTTCTGATGTCTGAATTGGCACTCAAATCATTTCTTGATAGCCCGTACAATCAGGTTTCAGATGTAAAGATGTATTATTTCTTTGCAAATATTTCTCAAACTGCTTTAATTGTAATTGGAGTTCTGTTTGTTCTTTCAATAGTGATTAGAAATTTCTGGTGCAGATTTCTGTGTCCTTACGGCGCATTACTTGGAATATTTTCGTTAGTCAGCCCGAATAAGATTCAAAGAAATTCTAAAAGCTGTATCGATTGCGGACTTTGTAATAAAGCCTGTCCATCGTTTATAAAAGTGGATAAAGTTAAAACGGTTATTTCTGATGAATGTACTACTTGTTTGAATTGTATTGATGTTTGTCCTGTTAAAGATACATTGGAATTAAAATCAATTCTTCCTCAGAAGAGAAGAATAAGTAAAAAAGCAGTGGCGATTGGAGTTGTATCAATTTTTATGCTTGTAACCGGATTTGCAATGTTAACAGGTAACTGGCAAAATAAAATCACAAAAGAAGAATACTTGATGCATTATAAGTATATGAACAGTTATGGTCATCCAACGGGTACAAAAGAATTTAAAAAACTAAATGAAGAAGTTGAACTCAAGCGTCAATCGCAACAGAATCTAAAATAAATTCTGAAATACAAAATTAATTGTGAAATTAATATCCTTATGAAAGATTTTCTTAAAGCTCTAATCCCGCCTCCTCAATGGCGTTTTGTTGTATTGTTAAGTGCGGGTGCCTTAGCCGGACTTTTTTTTCTAATCCTGCATCTTGGCAATGCCACTTCTTATTTATCAGATAAACCGGAAACTTGTGTTAACTGTCACGTGATGAATCCCCAATATGCAACTTGGGAACGCAGCAGCCATGGAAGAGTTACTGTATGCAATGATTGTCATGTTCCTCAAGACAATATTGTAAGTAAATATTTCTTTTAAAGCCTCGGATGGATTGCGGCACTCATTTATGTTTACTTTTCGTTTGGAGCCTCAAGTCATTCAAATTAAACAAGCTGGTAAAAATGCTGTTCAAAAAAATTGTATTAGATGCCATTCAAATGCTATTCATCCAATTTCTGTAAGGGCAATCAGTAATCAAAATATTCAGGAAGAAGGAGATGGTTATTGCTGGGATTGTCATCGTGAAGTCCCTCATGGAAGAGTGAACAGTTTATCATCAACCCCGTATGCAAGAATGCCGGGTTTATCTAAACCAGTTCCAGAATGGATAGAAAATAGTTTAGGATTAAAAAAATAATTAAAAGTAAAAATTTTAGGATTAGATATGAAACCAATAAATGAATTAATTAAAAACAAACCATGGTTAGGCTGGTTATTGTTCTTTGCAACTGCAGTTGTAGTTTTTTTAGTCGGATTGTTCGCTTCTTCAATTATTGAAAGAAGAAGTGAATCTGCAACTCTTCAGGTTGTAAAGCCAATTAACGAATGGGAACCTCGTAATGAAGTTTGGGGAGAAAACTATCCGCGCGAATTTGAATCTTATTTAAAAACATTGACTACAGATTATGCAAGTAAGCATGGCGGTTCAAAAATGATAGATTATCTTGATAAATATCCTGAGCTTGTTGTTATGTGGGCTGGATATGCATTCTCAAAGGATTATAATCAAGGTAGAGGTCACGGTTATGCAATCGAAGATATTCAGAGTAACATTAAGAACTGGCGATAATGAAGTTAGTCCGCAGCCGGCAACTTGCTGGACTTGTAAGAGTACAGATGTTCCAAGAAAAATGAATGAAATGGGAACCGCAAATTTTTATAAAGCAAAATGGAAAGATCTTGGAAGTGAAATTGTTAATCCAATTGGCTGTCAGGATTGCCACGATCCCAAAACAATGAACTTAAGAATTAGTCGGCCAGCACTTGTTGAAGCATTTCAAAGACAGGGAAAAGATATGAGTGAATTTTCAAGACAGGAAATGCGTTCACTTGTTTGTGCACAATGCCACGTTGAATATTACTTTAAAGGTAAAGAAGAAAAGTATTTAACTTTCCCTTGGGACAAAGGTTTTAGTGCGGACAATATGGAAGAATATTTTGATGAGATTGAACATGTTGATTGGGTTCACACGTTAAGCAAAGCTCCGATGTTAAAAGCACAGCATCCAGATTTTGAATTATTTATGACCGGTATTCATGCTGTTCGTGGTGTTTCCTGCTCAGATTGCCATATGCCATACAAATCGGAAGGCGGAGTTAAATTTACAGATCATCACATTCAATCACCGCTAAACAATATTGCAAATACCTGCCAGGTTTGTCATCGTGAAGAAACTGATAGATTGATGCAGGATGTATATGACAGGCAGGATAAGATAGAAGAGCTTAGAAGAATGGCAGAAAAATCTCTTGCGGCTGTTCATATTGAAGCAAAAACTGCCTGGGATAATGGAGCAACAGAAGAACAAATGAAACCAATTTTAAAACTTATTCGTCACGCTCAATGGAGATGGGATTGGGTTGCCGCAGCAAATGCACTCGGTTTCCATGCACCTGTGGAAGCATTAAGAGTTTTAGGAACTTCTATACAAAAAGTTGAACAGGCAAGAAGAGAAATTGCAATACTGTTTTCAAAGCAAGGCTGGAAATATCCTGTTGATATGCCTGATATTTCTACCAAACAAAAAGCTCAAATTTTTATTGGATTGAATCCGGAAAAGATGAAAGCCGGTAAAGAAGAATTTTTAAAGACCACAACTATTAAGTGGGATGAAGATGCTAAAAAGCGTCAGGGATTTTTATATGAGTATAAAATAAAAGAATAAATTGAGTTCATTTTTGTTTGAAGAGGTGCAGAAATGCACCTCATTAGTCTGAGAAACAATTGAAGGCAAAGTAATTCTCAAAACACCACCGGTTGGTTTATTATTTAATATCTTAATATTGCCAAATGATCCATCAGCAATTTATTTCAATAAACTTTAAGCTCAAACCAAAACTTATGATACCATTTTTTCTTGATTGCTTTTCTTTTGAACGAGTTTCAAGCGGAAAGTTTTATTTTATTTACTATAAATTTTACATAGAATTTGGTGGTAAATAATTTCCTCTATTAATAAAATTTCTCTTATAAGAGAATCAATTTTTATTATTTCCAATTTTTAACAAAAGGTAAGCTTTTTTAGTTTAATTTTATGTTAAAAAACAATAATTGCCAACTGAATAATTTGGAACATCTTTTGGTATAGCTTAATAGATATTAAATTAATTTATATAGGACATCTTATGAAATATTCATTAATAACTTTTCTTTTTGTTTTTGTATTTGCATCTTTTTTAGCGGCTCAGGCTCCAACCGCTAAAATTATTACCGAACCTGTTTCAGGAGAAGACCTTATTACACTAGGTCTTACCACAAACTCAGTATCAGCAGGTTTGCCAGTTTTTGCAAATCAAACTTATGTCTATTTATCGGCAAATGATGTTGGTGGTTTCCTTCCTGTTTTAACCTCATCTTTCAATTTATTTCAAATCCCTTCCGGTTCAGCGGCAACTCTTGAAGATATTGGGATTGCAAATTGGAAAGGTCTTAAAGCAGATGTAAAGGGTACTTATAAGGTTGAACTTACCATTACAACTGCAAATGGAACTGATCAAGATACAATATCACTTTATTCTGGAGATTACGTTGGTGTTGGTGCTTTTGATGGTGTTTCTGCTGCGTTTCCAAGCTGTATGAGTTGTCATACTGGTCAGGCTGCGTTTGATGGAATATATGCTAGCTGGCAAAATACGGGACATGCAAACACATTAAAAAATGCAATGGATACCTGGTCATTTTTCAGCACAAGTTGTTTGAAATGCCACAGCACAGGAACCGATTATAACCTTGTTGCAGCAAATAATGGATTTGATGACGTTGCAGCATCTTTAGGTTGGGTTTGGGTTGGTCCGCCGGCTCCAGGCAAGTGGGATGCATTTAAAACAGCTTACCCTGGTGCAGTAAAGTTTGCAACAATTGGCTGTGAAAATTGTCATGGTGCTGGAAGCAATCACCCAGCAAGTCAAAGTGGTTCACAATTTAAAACAATGGCAACTTATGAAGCAGGGGTGTGTAATCAATGCCATGCAGAAAGCCAGGGGGTTCAGTACGAAAGCTCGTTACACTCAGAAGCTTTATGGTCAAATTCATTTGCTCAAGGAACTGCATCGCAAAACAATAGTTTAAATAACTGTATCCGTTGCCATGATGCAAAAGGTTACATAAACTTTACTAATGGTACAATAACAAATACAACCGGAATGAAAAGAGCAATGCACGTATCAATTACATGCCAAACTTGCCATGATCCTCACGGTAGTGCTAATCCTTACAACTTAAGAAATTCACCTGCATCGTCAGATACACTTGGTAATGGTTTTGCATATACGGTTGGTGGTCTCGGAAAACTCTGCATGGATTGTCATAAAGCAAGAAGAAACAATGTTACATATCAATCAACAAATATTTCTTCTACCTGGGGTCCTCATCATTCAGTTCAGACGGATAATTTCCTCGGTAAGAATGCTTATGAATTCTCAGGTCCTTATCAAACTAATATGCACCAGAATTTAATAACTGATGCTTGCGTTACTTGTCACATGACAACGCTACCAGATACATCTGTGACAAATGCAAATAAAGTCGGTGCTCATACTTTCAGATTAAAGAATCCTGATACTGGTTATGAACATTTAGGTGGATGCACAAGCTGTCATGGTTCAAAATCATCATTTGATGACTTTATGGCTGCAACAGATTTTGATGGAGATGGTACGGTTGAAAGTATACCTACTGAAGTTGAGGGTGCATTAAGAAATATCAGAATACTTCTTCCTCCTGTTGGACAAGATACAATAATCTGGACCCAAATTAGATCAAGTGCAGATTCAGTGCTCTTTAAGAAAGCATATTGGAACTATCAGTTGATAGCAAATGATGGAAGTAATGGAATGCACAATTCCAAGTTTGCATTTGATGTATTAACACAAACACAAAATGCTTTAGGATTTGTTTCTGTTGAAGAAGATCCTTCAAATGTTATAAATACATATTCACTATCACAGAATTATCCCAATCCGTTTAACCCATCAACTGTAATTAATTTTACACTTCCAGAGCAAACAAACGTAAAAGTTATTATTTACGATGCTTTAGGAAATCAGGTTGATGTAATTGCCGGCGGCGTAAAATCTGCTGGTAGCCATAGTGTTAAATGGAATGCGACAAATTATTCTTCAGGCATTTATTTCTACAAATTGGAAACAGGTAATTTTGTACAAGTACGAAAAATGATTCTAATGAAGTAAGAATTCATTTTAACTAAAGAAAATGGTAAAGCCGCCTGCTAGATCAGGCGGCTTTTTTATTAAATTCACTTATACAAATTATTAACCTAAATGGATATTATAATTTTTTTAATTGTAGCTATAATTCTAATTTCTTTTGTTGTTTACTTTACATTAAAAAGAAAAGTAAAATGTCCACAATGTTTCTGTCGAGATATAGCTTCGACAGGAAAAAAAAGATATAGTGAAGATAATTTAGCATTTTACGGTTCATCAAGTTCATATAGCGAACTTGAATATAAATGCAATGAATGTGGTAATGTCTTTTGGGCTAGTAAAGAAGCTGTGATTTTTAACTAAAAGTTGAAAAAGATTGGAAAGATGTGATTTCTTTGCCGCAGTGTATAAAAAATCACTTGCATTTGTTGTTAATCGGGTTATTTTATAAGTGTAAATAAATCAACTTTTTATAATTGGCAATTGAAAAGCATAGTTAAAAATATCTTTACAGCAATAGTTGCTTTAACGTTACTATTCAGCATAACTGGTTTCCAGGTTTACAAGCATACTTGTGCATCTCATAATTTCTCTGCCGTTTCTGTAATTGAAACTCCTGAATGTGAAAAAGATCATCAAGTATTTAAAGAAACTGATGATTGCTGTAAGATAGAAGAAGCTGTTGAACCATCTTGCTGCGAATCTGAGGCGAGAGACAACGCTTCCAGATCTGAAGTTGTTACATCACAAATTTCCTGTTGTACTTCGACGGTTGAGAATTTTAAATCAGCAGAATCGCTATTTCCACCGGCAGAAAAGAAAAACGGATTTCGCGAAGTTGATGTTGAAATCATAAACGGAAATTTAGAAGTTGATCAATATTCAAATGTAAAAACAACAATAAATACTTACGATCTTCCACCGCCTGTTTACGGCAAAAAACTTCTGCATACAATTCACCAGCTAAAAATATATGCCCCTGTCTGTTAATAATTTCTTATAGTCATTTTAATCCCGAATGCTCGCAAGAGGAATCTTAAACACAAATAGATTCTTTTATTCTAAGAAACATTCAAAATGACTGCTTAATAAAATTTTAACAAACTAGGTATAAAATGAAATTAGTATTTTATTTCCTTTTTACTCTGCTAATATCCGCAAACACATTCGCGCAGAGTTTAACAGGAATAGTTTATGAGCTAAATGATAATAGCGAAAAGGTTCCTTTGATTGGAACCAATGTTTTCTGGCAAGAAACCCAGTTAGGAACAACAACAGATGTTAATGGTGTTTTTATGCTCAGAAAAGTAAATGAAGAACCAATGAATCTTATTATTAGTTACATTGGATATCTGCCGGATACAATTTTGATTCCAGCCGATCAGGAAAATATTGAGATTGTGTTATCTGTAAATAGAGAACTGCAGGAAGTTGTAATTAGCGGAACCTCGCTTTCTAAATTCATTGATGAACTTGATGCAAAGCAAACAGAAGTGATCACATCCAAAGAATTATTAAAAGCTGCATGCTGTAATTTATCAGAAAGCTTTACAACAAACGCTTCGGTTGATGTTCAGTTTCAGGATGCGGTAACCGGTGCAAAACAAATTCAGCTTCTTGGGTTATCAGGGTTATATACTCAAATGCTGTTTGAAAATATTCCAACTTTAAAGGGATTAGGCAGTACATTTGGTTTAGGTTACATCCCTGGTCCGTGGATGACTTCAATAAGTATTTCCAAGGGTGCCGCTTCAGTTGTAAATGGATATGAATCAATAACCGGACAAATAAATCTTGAATATAAAAAACCTGATGATCTTGAGCGGTATTACTTTAATGCTTTTCAAAGTTCACATTTAAAAACGGATTTAAATGCAAATGTCGCAACTCATCTTAATGAAAATTTAAGCACGATGTTACTTGCCCATGCGGATTTTAATCAAAAGGCATTGGATGATAATCACGATATGTTCAAAGATCAGCCGAATGTTAAACAGTTTAGTTTGATTAACCGTTGGAAGTATCAATCATATAAAGGATTTGAATCACAATTTGGTGTACAGATTCTTAATGAAGAACGAAGAGGCGGACAAATGCCGGACACATATTCAGGATCAATTGGACATGCTGGACATAGATACGAGATGAATATCGATACAAAAAGATATGAAGTGTTTGCAAAAACTGGTTTTGTGTTTGATGACGCAGCCTATACAAGTTTAGGTTTAATTCTTAATGCACAATGGCATAATCAAAAATCTTTGCTGGGATTAAGACAATATAACGGCAACCAGAAAACGTTTTATGCTAATCTTCTTTTTCAGACAAAAACCGAAGATGACATTCATGCTCTTACCGTAGGAGGAAGTTTTGCATATGATAAATATGATGAATCTTTTGACAGCTTAAATTTTAATAGAAATGAATCGCGACCAGGGATTTTTGCAGAGTATACTTACTCGCCGATTAATACTTTAACAATTGTACCAGGAGCGAGAATAGATTTTCATAATCTTTACGGAACTTTCTTTACTCCAAGGCTGCACATAAAATACAGCATAGATGAAAATACTACTTTCCGGGCATCAGCAGGAAAAGGCTTTAGAGCCGTTAATCTTTTTGCTGAAAATCTTAATTACCTTGCAAGTTCAAGAGAATTTGTAATAGTTGATAAACCTACTTTTGAAGAAGCCTGGAATTACGGATTGAATCTTACAAGATATTTTTCTATTAACGATCGTGAATTAAGATTAACCGCAGAATATTATAGAACTGATTTTTTAAAACAAACGATTGTTGATATTTACTCGGATTCCAGAAAAGTAAGCTTTTATAATTTGAATGGGAAATCATATTCAAATAATTTTCAATTGGAGCTAGCTTACCAGCCGTTAGATCGATTTGATATTTCTGCTGCAATAAGATTTACAGATGTAAGAGCTAATTATGGTGATGAACTTTTAATCAAACCACTTTCAAGTAAGTATAAAGGTTTGCTTACTTTGTCATATTCAACATTAGAAAGCGGATGGTTATTTGATTCATCTTTTCTGTTGAACGGTAATGGAAGAATTCCTTCAACACAACAAAATCCGATTGAGTATCAGCGAGAAGATAGTTTTCCTGCTTTCTTAACGGTTAATGCACAGATCACAAAAAAAATTGAGATGCTTGATATTTATCTTGGAGTTGAGAATCTTACAAACTATAAACAGGATAATCCGATAATTGCTTCTGATGATCCGTTTGGTGATTACTTTGATGCATCAATGATATGGGGCCCGATTGATGGGACAAAGTTTTATATTGGTGTTAGATTGAGTGTATTGTAAAATCTTCGTCATCCTGAGCGCAGTCGAAGGATGACACAAAATAATTGTTTAAAGTCACACTTCGACTACGCTCAGTGTGACATAAAAAGGAGTAAAAAATGTTAAGACAATTCGTGTTCGTTCTTACGGTTGTATTTTGTGTAAGTGTAATAAGTTTTGCACAGGATAGCACAAATAGTAAATTAAAAGATCCACATCATAATATTGGAAAAGTTGTTGATGGTAAAGATGTTGTTTCGAAAGAACCATGGAATAAGGTTTGTCCTGTAAAGGGAAATGCAATAGAGAAAGATTCCCCAACAGTTGAATACAACGGAAAAGTGTATGCTTTTTGCTGTCCTGGTTGTGATACAAAATTTGCTAAGAATCCTGAAAAGTATTCAAAGAATTTAAGCGAGGATGGTAAGAAGTTTGTAGGTAAAAAGTAAAGTTTTTTTAATTCAATTTGTCATCCTGAGCGAAGTCGAAGGATGACTTTTAATTAATTACCTGTCACACTTCGACTACGCTCAGTGTGACAAAGGTAATTTTTATTGTCAATAATCTATTGTTATCTTTTCCCATCATAAACATATCGTAAAAATTCTTCACGAACGTTATGATTTAAAAATTTTCCATGATAGCTGGAGGAAACCGTTGAGCTGTTTACATCCTGCACTCCACGAGAAGCAACACATAAATGATCAGCATCAATAATTACCGCCACATCTTCGGTTTGCAGCATCGTTTTAAGTTCATTTGCTATCTGTACTGTTAATCTTTCCTGAACCTGCGGGCGTTTTGAAAAGTACTGAACCATTCTATTTATCTTGGACAAACCAACAACTTTTCCGCTTGAGAAATATGCTATGTGCGCCTTACCAATTATCGGAACAAAATGATGTTCACATAATGAGTACACGGAAACATTTCTCTCAACAAGCATCTCGTTAAACTTATATTTGTTATCAAACAAAGTAACTGCCGGTTTATTTTGTGGATTAAGTCCGCTGAAGGTTTCTTTAACATACATCTTAGCAACTCTACGCGGAGTATCTTTTAAACTGTCGTCAGTTAAATCAAGTCCCAGCACTTCCATAATCTCTTTGAATTTTTTTTCAATCAATTCTATTTTTAACTCATCATCAATAGCAAATGCATCAGCTCGAATTGGAGTTTCTATTGAGTTCAAAAAATGATTGTCATCTAAATCTTCAAACTCTGCTAATCTGACAGGACCTTCTTTCATATTTCTTATCCTTATTTAATTTTCTAACAATAAAACCAAATGAATTTGATTAAGGTTCCATTTAATTAAAAATATTTTAGTGTAAATTATTTCGGCTTATAATTGATGATAAAGCCAAGAATTAGATGATTTCAGTCACGCACTCTGTTTGAAAATTGAATTTTTAACTCGAATTGTTTATTTATACGCAGGATTAAAAAGCATTAATGATTTAAAAAATGATCAATAAAGAAAAAATAGAATTAGCTTCAGAGTATTTTAACAAGGCCTATCAGCTTCATATGAACGGGAATATAAAAGAAGCGATAGAAGCTTATAAAAAATCTATCAAATATTATCCGACCCCTAAAGCACACACTTTCTTGGGATGGGCATTTAGTTTAAATGGTAAGTTTGAAGAGGCAATAGAGGAATGTAAAACCGCTATTGACTTAGATCCGGATTATGGAAATCCTTATAACGATATAGGATCTTATCTTATTAATCTTGAGCAGTTTGATGAAGCGATTTACTGGCTTGAGAAAGCCATCAAAGCACAAGATTATGAACCGCGCTACTATCCATATTACAATCTCGGCAGAATTTATGAAAAGAAAGGTGATTGGTATTCGGCTCTCAATAATTATACGGAAGCATTGAAACTAAACCCTGATTATGAACTTGCAAGAAGTGCTTTTGTAAGATTAACTGCAATGATGAATTAGTTCTTTTCTTATTCTTCCAATATTTCAATTGTAAAACTATAATTCGATTGTTAAATTGCTTTACAGAAAATTGAATTTATTTTATAATTTCTTTAAGCCAATCTGAGAACAAATGAAAGTAAGTGAACTTCTAAAAAAAGAATTTATAATTCCTGAACTTAATGGTGAAACTAAGGAAGAAGTAATCAATGAATTGATTGATCTTTTTAAAGATGATCACCGGGTTGATGACATCGAAAAAGTCAGATCTGCTGTTCTTGATCGCGAAAAAATTATGTCAACGGGCGTGGGAAAAGGATTCGCCATTCCACATGGTAAAACAAGTGCAGTAAAAGAAATTATTGGGGCATTTGGTAAAATTAAAGATGGAATCGATTATCAATCGCTTGATGGAAATCCAGTGCAGCTTGTATTTCTTCTTGTTGGAAAAGATACTCTAATAAGTACTCACATAAAATTATTAAGCAGGATCTCGCGCTTGATGAACAAAGATGATTTCAGACATCGCCTTATTGAAGCAAACAGTGCAGATGATATTGTTAAATTATTTAGCGACGAGGAAGAGCATTTTTTAGAGTTGTAATACTCATTGTCATCCTGAGCTGTCATCCCGAGCGTAGTCGAGGGACGAAAGATGACCGTACCTATTTATTTATAATACTTCACACTTCGACAGGCTCAGTGTGACAAACATATCAAATATTTCTAATGATCAAAGCAATTACCGGTACAAAAGATATTCTTCCTTCAGAAATTTCAAGATGGCAATATTTTGAAAAACTTTTGAGAGAATCATTCCGATTATTTAACTACAAAGAAATACGAACACCTATATTTGAAGAAACAGCATTGTTTGCCCGCGGTATTGGTGAGGAAACCGATATCGTTAGTAAAGAGATGTACACTTTTAAAGATAGAAGTGAAACAAGCATAACATTACGACCGGAAAATACTGCCGGAGTTGTTCGTGCTTTTATTGAGCAGTCACTCGGTGCACAGCAGTCTTTAAACAAACTTTATTACATCGGTGCTATGTTTAGACAGGAAAGACCGCAAGCAGGAAGGTTGAGACAATTTCACCAGTTTGGTGCGGAAGCTTTGGGAAGCACTTCTCCTTTGCTCGATGCTGAGATGATTCAGGTTGCTTTTCATATCTTAAAAAATCTTGGGTTAAAAAATTTAGTTGTAAAAATTAACTCAATTGGAACTCCTGAAGTAAGAGAGAACTACAAAATTGTTCTTCGCAATTTTCTTAAGGATAAAAAAGATAAGCTATCCGAAGAAAGCAGAAAAAGATTTGATACAAACATCTTAAGAATTTTTGACAGCAAAATTGAAGTTGACCAGCAGATTAATGAAAGACGCACCTTTGCTGATTGATTATCTTGATGAACAAAGTAAAAATGATTTTGATGTCGTTAAGAACTACTTAATAAATGTTGGAATTCCGTTTGAAGTGGATAATGCTCTTGTACGAGGATTAGATTACTATACAAAAACTACTTTTGAAATTGTAAGCGGAAGTGTTGGTTCGCAAAGTGCTTTGTGCGGCGGAGGAAGATATGATTTACTGGTTCAAGAACTTGGCGGTAAATCAACTCCAGGAGTTGGCTTTGCCGCAGGTATGGAAAGAATTCTTCTCGCTTGCGAGAATGAAAAATCATTAAATATTTTACCGGATACTATCGATGTTTATTTGATAAGAATTGATTCTAGTCTTGAACTTGAAGTTGGAAACATTGCTTCAATTCTGCGCAGAGAAAATCTAAGCTGCGATTATGATTATCATGACAGAAGCGTTAAAGCACAAATGCGAGAAGCAAACAAATACAATGCTAAGTTCGTTGTGTTTGTTGGCGGTGATGAATACAAACGGGGCGAGCTGAATGTTAAAAATCTTTCAAACGGTGAACAGCAGTTAATTAAGATTAAAGATATTGCAAAACTCAAATTATTAATAAAAAGTTAATGACATTAAAAAAACCAAAAGAAGTTCCTAAAATTCCCAAGGCCAGGGAAAAGAATATTGACAAGCTAAAAAAAGCTACACCCGCAAAAAAGAAAAGTGAAATAGAATTCAAATGCAAAATTTATTTTCATAGAGACTCTGATAAGGCATCTCAGAAATACAGATTTGAAATTGAAACAACTAAAATGTTTTCTTTCCTCAATTACAAGCTTACCGCACAGGCACGAAAAACAAAAAAGACAATTGATATCAGCTTACTCGGCTTAACAGCTATGAATGATTACCTTGCAAAAGTGCAGCCTGCAGCTGCTAAACTTGATTTTGAGGATCTCTTTGGAGAGTACACAATAAACATTCTTAAACAGGATGGAAGCATAAACAGTGCTTTGGTAAATTTTAATGTCTTTAAAAAAGAGATAGAACTTGTAAGCGAATTTTTACCTGAGAAAAAGAACAACAGCAAATTCTGCACTTTTGAAATTGACAAAGACAGTTTTACCTACTCAAAGGAATATTCTAAGTGAATCTTATCATCGGGAGGAAGCCGGTTTTAGAAGCGCTTAATTCTGATGAAGAACTTTCGCAGGTTTATATTTTGTTCGGGCAGGAAGGCGGAATTATTGATGCTATTCGTGTTGCTGCAAAGAAAAAAGGAATTAAAATAAACCAGGTTCCGTTCGAAAAATTCAGGCAGATTACACAAAGTAAAATAGCTCAGGGAGTTGCTGCAGTAAAATCATCTCAAAAGTTTTATGAACTCCACAATATTATTGGTGAAGCAAAAAAATCTGTTTATCCGCTTATCCTAATTCTAGATTCTATTCAGGATACTCACAATGTTGGGGCAATATTACGTACTGCAGATTGCAGCGGAGTTGATGGAGTTCTGATCACAAAAAATAACTCAGCTCCAATTAACGAAACAGTTGTTAAAACCTCTGCCGGTGCAAGCGAGCACGTTAAGATGGCACAAATTAATAATCTTGCACAAACGATAGATGAACTAAAACAAAATGGTTTTTGGATTGTTGGTTCCTATTTAGAAGGTGCAAAAGATTATACAACTATTGATTACAAAATTCCTATTGCCGTTATTGTCGGCAACGAAGAAAAAGGTATTAGAAAACTTACTGCAGATAAATGCGATCATCTGGTTCGCATTCCGATGAAAGGGAAAATCCAATCACTTAACGTATCTGTTGCAACTGGCGTTCTTCTTTTTGAAATCCTGAGACAAAGAAACAGCTAACATTCATTGCCTTTCTAAAAATTATTTCTTACGTTTGAAAAGACATCAGGGAGGTTTTATGTTAAGTTTTACAAAATCCTGTCTTGCAGGAAAAAAGTTATTTTGTTTTTTTACTCTGCTTTTAATCCTTTCTTTAAATAGTTTTTCTCAGCAAAATTTTTGGGAACCTACTAGCGGTCCTTTCACTGGCTCTATCATATCATTTACGATCAATTCGAATGGAGATATTTTTGCTGGTGCGTCTTCCGGCGGAATTTTTCGTTCAACGGACAATGGAGGAACCTGGGCGAAATTGGAAGGATTACCTGACTATGATTTTCAAGTTTTGAAAGTTAATTCTGTTGATTTCCTATTTGCCGGCATGCCTGGTGGGATCTATCGTTCAACAGATAACGGCAATAGCTGGGAAGAATTATCCGGTGCAATTCAAAATAATAATGTTTGGTCTTTAGCGATCGGTACTAATGATTACATTTTTGCTGGAACCGCATCTTCCGGCATCTTACGTTCAACAGATAATGGAGAAACTTGGACAGTAATTAATAATGGTCTAACAAACTTGGGCATACCAGCACTTGTAAATAATTCTTCTGGACATCTATTTGCCGGTACTTATTCTGGACTTTATAAATCTACCGATAATGGCGATACCTGGATTTTGAAAAATAATGGGATTACGTCTAATACTTTCTCCCAGATTGCTATTGATGATAGTGATAATGTATTTGTTGGAACATATGATGCCGGACTATTTCGTTCTTCTGATAACGGTGAATCTTGGGTGCATCTTAATACTCTGACTAATATCGCGACCATTTCAATAAATTTAAATAATGAAATCTTTGTAGGATTTCATGATGGCTTTGGCGGCAAACTTTTTCGTTCAACAAATTTAGGGAATGATTGGACACAAATAAATTTTGGATTATATATAAACGCCATCTTTGCTCTAACAACAAAATCAAGCAATCAAATATATATCGGGTCATATGCCGGTGTTTTCAGATCAACTGATGATGGAGAAACCTGGACCGAAATAAAGTTTGGTTTAACCGATAAGTGGATTAAATGTTTAGCTGTTGATACAAATAATAATATTTTTGTCGGAACAGAATATGGAGGAATATCAATAACTGCTGATAACGGAACAACTTGGATTGGAAAAAACAATGGAATCTCAACAAGGTTGATCTCTTTCATAAGAATTGACCATGATAATAATGTTTTTGTTGGAACGGATGTCGATAAAAAAGTCTTTCGTTCTTCTGATTATGGGGAGAATTGGAATGAACTGACAAATTTAATCACAAATGATCCAATTCGATCATTCGCAATAAATCAAAATAATCATCTATTCGCAGGGTCATATGGTTCTGGTGTTTTCAGATCTACTGACGGGGGTGAAAATTGGACTCAAATAAACAATGGATTAACTCAATTAAATATTAAATCATTAGTTGTAAACTCAAGTGGAGACATTTTTGCCGGAACTTTTAACGGAATATTTCGCTCAACCAATAACGGTGATAATTGGACTTTAAAAAGTAATGGCTTAACAAATAGCTCTATTAACTGTATGTTAGTTAATAACTCTGACTATCTTTTTACTGGAACGATGAGCGGATTATTTTTTTCAACGGATAATGGCGAAAATTGGATCGAGCGAAGTAATGGTCTATCTAGTAAATTGATAATTTCTTTAGCAGTGAATTCAACCAATATGCTTCTTGCCGGAAATTATGGTGGAGTTTACCGTTCTGTTGATAATGGAGAATATTGGAGTTTGAGGAATGATGGCTTAGCAAATTATTCCATATCTTCTTTGATATTCAATTCAAGTGATATTGCATTTGCAGGTACTAATGGTGATGGTGTTTTTCGTAGCATTAATTCAACAACGTCTGTTGAGAACATAAATATTCTTCCTGCAATTTTCTTGCTTAATCAAAACTACCCAAACCCATTTAACCCAAGCACAAAAATTAGTTGGCAATCTCCAGTAGGCAGTTGGCAAACATTAAAAGTTTATGATGTTTTAGGAAATGAAGTTGCAACTTTAGTAAATGAGTACAGACCAGCTGGAAGTTACGAAGTAGAATTCAAGTCCACAGTCGGCAGTCATCAGTTGGCAAATCGGAGTTTATTTTTACCGGTTACAAGCTGGTGATCCTTCGACAAGCTCAGGACAGAGTTTTGTTGAAACTAAAAAAATGATATTGCTTAAGTAATTTTACAAGGAGTCCATTTTGAAAAAGTTAGTTTTATTTATAGGCCATTTTATAATAAACACTTTTATTCTCTTTTCACAGCAAGGTTGGTTTCAGCAAAATCCAACACCAACTGGAGGGAATGTTGGAACATTCATGGGTGTAGCTTTTCAAGATGCAAATAATGTTACTGCAGTCGGGCAACTTGGTACGGTATTTAGGACCACTAATGGAGGTTCAGATTGGATTTTCCAAGATATCGGTGCCGGTTTGTTAATGGATGTTAGTTTTATAGATGTCAATAATGGATGGGTGGTTGGACAATATGGTTCCATATACAGAACAACAGATGCAGGGTCGAATTGGAATTTACTGATAGACTGGAATCTGAGTTTCCTTTATAGTATTACTTTTATAAATCCATATGATGGCTGGGCTGTAGGGAATAAAGGTACAATAATAAAAACTACCAACGGTGGAACTAATTGGGAATCAAAATCAGTTGGAAATACGGTAACTTTAGAGGATATTTTTTTTATTGACAATAATAATGGATGGGTTGTAGGGTGGATTTTTCCTGAACAAGATTCCTGTATAATTTTTAGAACAACGGATGGAGGAATTACCTATCAAGAACAATACAGGGAGAATGAGACACAATTATTGGGGGTTTATTTTACAGATATTTATAATGGTACCGCGGTAGGTTGGGGTGGCAGAATTTTGAGAACTACGAATGGTGGTATTAGTTGGTTTAAACAAGGGACTTCAGGTTATTATAGTGATGTATGTTTCACAAATTTAAATTGTGGTTGGGTAGTCGGTCTTGGTGGGAAATTATTAAAAACAACGGATGGTGGTATAAATTGGATTAATCAGCAGGTAGGCACTTCTGAAGATCTTTGGAGTATTTCTTTCATTGATTCCTTAAATGGTGTTATAGTAGGTGGACACAGTATTATTTTAAGAACTACAAATGGTGGAGTGACTTTTTTGGAAGAAGAGGGTTTAGTAACTACTACAGATTTTATACTTTCTCAGAACTTTCCTAATCCATTTAACCCAAGTACAAAAATCACTTATCAGTTACCAACTGCTGGTAATGTAACATTAAAAGTATTTGATGTTTTAGGGAAAGAAGTTGCTACTTTGGTTAATGAATACAGACCAGCTGGTTCTCACGAAATAGAATTTAATCCATATTCCATTAACCAGCAACCATCCTCAGGTATTTATTTATATCGGTTACAAGCTGGTGAGTATGTTGAAACGAAAAAAATGATTTTTTTAAAGTAATTTTATAAGGGGCTAATATGAAAAAAATAGTTTTGATACTAGGATCAATAATTTTCTTTCCTATTCTATTAATTGGTCAATGGATACAAACGAATGGCAATTTTGGTATTGAGCATCGGGTTAATGAAATAGTAATAATTGATCAAAATATCTTTGTTGGCACTTGGGGTGCCGGAATATTTTTATCCACTGATGACGGTTTAAATTGGATTGAGCGAAATAATGGCTTGACCAGTTTGATAGTAAGAAAAATTGTTGTCCATGGAACAAAGATATTTGCAGCCACAAGAAAAGGAGTATTTATATCGACAGATAATGGTCATTCTTTGGACCGAAGTAAATAATGGGACTCCCATCCACTTGGATAAATGGCGAAAGATTTATTGATATTTTTTCTCTCCTATCTAATGGGCAGCATATTCTTGCAGGGATGGCAGGTGGCTTGTATGCTTCAATTGATGATGGTGCAAATTGGATTGGACCACAAAATGGATTAAATGAAATGGTTGTAACTTTAGCTCAGAAGGGTTCCAACTTATTTGCTGGCACTTACTGGTCAATCCACCCTGCACAAGGTGGGCACGTGTTTTCATCTACAAATAATGGAATAGATTGGAATATTTCTTCAAATGGACTGCCTGATAAAATTATTAATGATTTTACCACAACAGAAGAAAATATTTTTGTAGCAGTAAATGATTACAATGGTATCTATGGATCAAGTGACTATGGGTGTGAATTGGTTTCCCTCATATTCTATAGCACCTTCAGTACCCAATTGTTTGTTAACATATAATTTTGAAAATGTAAATTATCTATTTGCAGGTAACTATTATCCCAATAATGATGGTAATATCATTTACTTATCTACCAATGAAGGTGAGAATTGGATTTCGATTTCGGACAATTTACCAAATTTACCAAGTTCAATTGTATGGTCGCTAGCATCCAATTCTGAATACATTTTTGCAGCAGTTAATAGTATTGTATGGAGAAGACCATTTGAGGAAATACTAGAAATTACCAAAGTGTTATCAGAAGAACCTCAGATTGCTTTTATGTCTCACAAAACTATCCAAACCCATTTAACCCAAGCACTAGCATTCAGTATGCAATAACCAGTAGGCAATTTGTGATGCTTAAAGTTTATGATTTACTTGGTAGAGAAGTTGCAACTCTTGTTAATGAAGAGGAACCTGCTGGCTCTTACAATGTAGAATTTAATCTAGAATCCAGCATCAAGTATCCAGCATCGGGAGTTTATTTTTACCGGTTACAAGCTGGTGATTATGTTGAAACTAAAAAAATGATTTTGTTGAAATAGCTCTCGAGCCTTAGCAGTAATTTATATGTCCTATCCAATATAATTGGCATTGTCATATCTAAGCTAAAAATATTAACTTTGCACCAATATTTATCAATTAATCCAAGAGATTCTATCTAAATGGAAAATGAAATTAAACCAAAAGAAGCAAAATTTTCTGATTACATTTATGTGCTTTACAAATGGAAAAGGTTTCTATTTATTAATCTGATTGTAGCCGGTTTGGTAACAACAGGATTGGTATTTCTCATTCCCAACGAATATAAAGCTACAGCAACTATAATGATACCTCCAGATAATCAGATGGGTCTTGGTGGATTAACCAGTCTCCTTGGAGGTAAATCGTCAATTGCGTCATCAGGTTCCCGATTATTTGGAATGGCAAGTACTTCAGAAGATATGCTTTTGGGAATTTTGAATAGTAGAACTGCATTAACTGATGTAATTAAAAAATTTAATTTGATGGAATACTATGAAATTGATGACAATAATTTTGATAAAGTTATTAAGGCTTTTCGTGCTGATTTCTCAACAGATCCAAATGAATTTGGAATGATAGATTTTAGTATTGTCAATAAAGATGCCAATGTAAGTGCTAAAATTGCTAATTATTTGGTTACGCTTGTTGATAGTATGAATATTGAATTCAATATTCAACGTGCCAGAAATAACAGGATTTATATAGAAAAAAGATATTTGCAGAATGTAGCTGATTTAAAAGAGGCGGAAGATTCACTTTACAAATTTCAAAAAAAATATGGAATAGTTGCCATTCCTGAACAACTTGAGGTTACAGTAAAAGCCGCTGCTGAAATTGAATCTGAACTTATGAAAAAAGAAATGGAAATATTTTTTGTAAAGCAAGGTTATGGTGAAAATTCTCCACAATACATTGCATCTGAACAAGAGATTAATTTACTAAAGAAGAAAGTTCAGGAGTTGAAGAATTCTCCAAATTTAGGAAGTTCATCAAATGTTCTATTTTCATTTAAAGATATGCCAAACATTGCTATTAAATATCTTAGAACTTACAGAGAAGTTGAAATCCAACAGTCAATTTTGGAAATAGTAATGCCGATGTATGAGCAGGCTAAAGTTGAGGAACAAAAAAGTATGCCCACAATTATGTTAATGGATAAAGCCACGGTTCCTGAGTTAAAATATAGTCCCAAAAGATCAGTAATAATTTTAGGCGTTTTATTTCTTCTTCTATTCCTTCTGATTCCATTTATCTTTTGGGGAGAAAAAGCTGTAACCAGAGGGAAGTATCAAAACCCTCTGCAGATGAAAGAAGCTAATTTTTTTAACAGAATCCTCAAATTCTATAGAATGAAATTTTAGCATTTAATATGAGTTTATTATTAATTGCTTTCATTGCTTTTCTTGGTATACTTTTGGGCAAACTGCTATTCAAGAAATGGTTTAATCATCTGTCCCTTTATTGTATTATAATGGGAGGATTAATATACCTTTATGAGTTAAAACTATTTCAATACCCGGATATTGTCCCCTTAGCTTGGTTCTTCATATTGAGTTCATTCTTGTCATTCGTGTTAGGGATTTTAACTGTTATTAGTGCAAGAAATTTAAGTACAAATAATCATAATGTTTTCAAGCAATCAGATTTATTATTACCTGTCTTTTGGGATAATGGAAAAGCATTAAGAAATTCAGTCCTTTTTTTTAGTTTTGTTGCATTATTTGTTGCAATACAACGTTGGCTTGTATTAATTGGAATGTTTGGAAGTATTCCTGCAGTGTTGTTAAATGCAGGTTTAATTTATCGGTTAAATGTACAGCAAGACATTAAAGAGTTTATCCCTATTCTTCCCGCTTTTGTATATGTGGCTGTTTTTCTATCTGGGATATATACTGCGTACAAAGGTAAATTTTCATTTTTGTCTTTCTTCCCTTTCATAGGTATAATACTTAAAGAACTTACGTACTTCGGAAGAGCTGAATTATTGTTGACATTTATGGAGTTCATATTCACATTCTTTCTTTTTAGGCATCTACTTAAAACTGATTCCTTTCAAAAATTTAAATTTTCAAAAAAAAATGCAGCAGTTGCAACTATAATATTATTGCTTCTTTTGATTGTAAGTTCTTCTTTTATTAGAGTTAGCCGGGGTGCACGTGAAAATTACGTTGGGGCAAGTAGAGAACTTAAACAAATGAGTGAAAATTTGATTATTTCTCCCTCGGTCTATCTTTATCTTAGTAGCGATGTGGGAGTATTTAGTAAATATGTTGCTCTTGAAAAAGAAGACAGTCAAGTTGGAGAGAATACATTCTTTATTATATACGTTTTCTTATCTAAACTTGGCATAGTTGAAAAACCGAATTTTTTTCCACCCGGTTATCACATTCCAATGTGGTCTAATACAGGCACTTTTCTACGTGAAATACATGCTGATTTTGGAGCCATAGGTATTTTTTTAGGTCCCTATTTACTGGGCATATTAATTACATGGCTATGGTTCAAGTTTTATAAAGAGAAAAGTCTCATCGTTTTTGCTTTTCTAGTATATTTTTATTTAATCATAGGATTTTCCTTTCTAACCTTAGTGACCAAGTTGAATCAATGGTACATTAGTTTATTTATAATTATTATTTATTTACCTCTATTGGAAAAAATGGCTCTCAGTAAAAAAGTTATGAATTTATAGAAAGTGGCATTGAAAGAAGTTGAAAATTCAAACATAACTTTTAGTGGCAGTACTATTGCTAAAAACACAATTTACAATCTTTTGGGCTATGGTATTCCACTCATTTTTGCGCTTATTCTAATTCCACTATTATTAAAAGGGCTTGGAACAGAAAAATTTGGTATTCTAAGTTTAGCTTGGGTTGTAATTGGTTATTTTAGTTTTTTTGATTTTGGTATTGGCAGAGCAATAACTCAGATGATAGCTGAGAAGATTGGGACAAATCAAATTAAGGAAATTCCTGGATTATTCTGGACTTCGTTCTTCATGATGTTATTTTTAAGTTTATTTGGTTCCTTATTGTTGTTATTTTTAGCTCCAACATTGGTTTATAATTCCTTTAAGATTTCCAAAGTACTTCAGTCAGACACTTTAGCTGCATTCTATATTCTTATAATCTCAATACCAATCGTGACTACTACAGCTGGTATTCGCGGAGTTTTAGAAGCATATCAAAAATTTGGTATTCTAAATATTATAAGAACTTTTTTAGGTATTTCTTCATTTTTAGGTCCTCTACTGTGCTTAATTTTTACACAAAGTTTATTCTTGATAGTACTATTTCTGGTTTTAGTTAGAATAGTAGTATGGGTACTTTATATGACCCAATGTTTAAAATTGAACAGCGAATTAAAAAGCGTGTTAAGCTTTAAGTTGAACTTAATAAAACCAATTATAAAACTAAGTGGCTGGATGACAGTTTCTAATGTTATTGGACCAATCATTGTTTATCTTGATAGGTTTTTTATAGGTTCTATGATTTCCGCATCGGCAATAAGTTACTATTCTACACCATATGAGATTATTTCAAAAATCTTGTTAATTCCAGGCGCAGTTACAGGGGTTTTATTCCCAGCTGTATCAGCAAGCTATATCAAAGACCCTGCATTTGCAAGAAAACGATCTTTAAATGCGATCAAATATATTTTTATTCTTTTATATCCGATAGTTTTTTTAATTATTGTATTTGCTCATGATGCCATGGCATTATGGTTAGGAAAAGAATTTGCTGAAAAGAGCTCATTAATTTTACAACTTATGGCGGCAGGTGCATTATTTAATAGTCTTGCTTATATACCAGTTACATTTTTTCAAGGAATTGGAAGAGCGGACATTACTGCAAAAATTCATTTGATAGAATTACCGATTTATATGGTGGCAATGTGGATTTCCATAAATAACAACGGTATTAATGGTGCTGCAGTCGTTTGGCTTATAAGAATGGTTGCAGATGCTCTAATTTTTATTTTGTTGGCTAAAAAACAAATGTCGGTACATTTGAGATTTAAGTTTAGTCATATACTTTTATTATTTCTAACGTTTGCTTCCATCTATACAATTTATTTTGGAGATACTAAGTTTAAAGTAATTTCTGCAATTACGATAGTACTAGCTTTTATATTAATATCTTGGAGATACTTTTTATCACAGGAAGATCGTTTCTTTTTAATTTCAAGACTCAAAATTCTACGGACTTAGTATTTATGGATAAAATAAAGACAATTGAAAAATCATACTGTTCCATTTGTGGTTTAGAAGGAAAGTTGTTGTACAGTAATTTAGTAGATAAATATTTTAACGCCCCTGGCGAATGGAGTTTTTTTACTTGTCGCGATGCTCAATGTAATATGATTTGGTTAAATCCTATGCCAATAGAAGAAGATATCTCTATCGCCTACAAAAATTATTATACACACTCCGATGAATCTGAGTATAACGTCGCATCGTTCACAAAAAAAATTTATAAAAAAATTCAACTAGAATTTATTTCGGCAAATTATGGATACAAACATCTAAAAAGTTCATTTTGGTATAGACTACTATATTTAGATCCAGATAGGCTTGAGCAAACCAAATATGAAGTAATGTATTTGAAAAATGTTGGAGGAAAATTGTTAGATATAGGTTGTGGGAACGGTACTTTCCTTGATTTTATGAACAAATTAGGATGGGAAACGATCGGAATCGACTTTGATGAAAAAGCAATTATGAATTCAAAAATAAAGAACCTAAATGTCAAATTAGGAAGTCTTGCTGAACAAAATTTTCCGAATGATTTTTTTGATGCAATTACATTATCTCATGTAATTGAGCATGTCTATCAACCTAATGAATTATTAAAAGAATGTTACAGAATATTAAAAATTAATGGGAAGATGGTGATTTCAACTCCAAATAGTGCAAGTCTAGGCCATAAAATATTTAAAAAAACTGGCGAGGATTAGAAGTTCCCCGTCACATTCAGGTGTTTAATTTTAAGTCACTTATTCAAACGATTAAACTGTCCGGATTTCACAAGGCTGATTCATTTACTACAAATCGAATAGCAAGATATATTTATAACTTCTCTGGAAAATTAAAACAAAGCAATCTGTTAAAAAATAAAGTAAGCCGTTTTACCAGAATTGGTTCTAGATTATTCTCCTTTTGTGAATGGATATTAATAAAAATAAAAATTAACTGTGGAGAAGAAGTTATTATCATTGCTGAAAAATAAATTAACAATTAAATTTTATGCGTATGATTTTTAAGAAACGTTAAAACTAAATTAAAATCCCAAGTAATTAAAAAATATAATTATATGGCCCTTGTTGAAGATAGCAAGAACAAAAATGATCTTTCGATAATAATTGTAAATTACAATTTGGCTAAAGAGATTGAAGACTGTCTTAATAGCTTATTGCATACCCTATATTCCCAAAAAGATTTTAAATTTGAAATAATAATTGTTGATAACGATTCCCCCGATAAAAAACTATCAGAGACTGAAAAAAAGTTTAAGCAAGATAACATTCATTTTTACTATTTAGATGAAAATATCGGTTTTGGTAAAGGATGTAATTACGGATTTACGAAAGCATCAAGCGAATATATCTGCTTTTTAAATCCAGATACAATTATGAAAGAAAATATTTTTCTTCCGATAATTGATCTCTTTAAGAATGACAAATCGATTGGAATAATAGGACCAAAGCAGCAGGTAAGAACTCCATTTTTTGATTTCTCTGCGGGGTTTTATCCAAATATACTTTTTGAATTATTTAATTTATTTGGAGTCGGCGTTTTTGTTGAAGGGTTTCTCGTTTTCTGCTTGACCAAAGTTAAAAAGAACAAGGCACTTAAAGTTGAATGGATTTTAGGAGCTGCAATTTTTATTAACTCCAAATTATTCAAAGCAATAAATGGATTTGATAAAGATTACTTTATGTTTTATGAAGAAGTAGATCTTTGTAAGAGAGTTTCAAACAAGGGATTCAAAATAGTTTATTGTCCTCAATACAGCATTCATCATATTGGTAGTGTATCTGGTAAGAAAGATTATACTCTATACACCATAAGAACTTATTCGAGTAAAAATTTATATATCTCAAAGCACTATAGTGGTTTGCATAAACTATTAATGAAATCTCTGCTCTACATCCAACTATTTTCGCAAATTATAATTTGGACTATTCTATTCCTGTTCAATAAACAAAAGTCAAAACAAAAATTGAATGCATTTATTTATTTAATTAACCACAAAATAAGCCTGAAATAGATTAAATTTATAATCATAATTTCAGAGATTTCTTAAATTTTAATTTTAAATTCATATTCATACCTTCTATTAATGAAGATAAAATTTTCTCATCTGAATTGCTCAAACATGGTTCTTAGGGAAAATGATTAAAGGCATTTTATGAACATTGGTATTGATGCAAGACTTCTAGAAAGAAAGATTACTGGGATAGGACGGTCATTAAATCTCTTGTTAAATGAAATTCCCAAAGTGGATAAGAACAATAAGTACTTCTTATTTTCCTATGGTGTCATTGATGTTGATAAAAGCTTCTATACAAATATTACAACGGTGAAAATCAAGCTCCCTCAAAAATTATTTTCTCCAATATGGAATAATTTTATACTTCCGAGTTACTTAAAAAATAATAATATTGACATTTTATTCTCAATTAATCAGATTCTTCCATTAGTTAAAGTAGAAGGTTGTAAATATATTTCAGTTGTCCACGATGTGATTTATAAAGCGGATCCCAATTTTCTTCCAACTATTTATAGAATATATTTACAATTTTTCGCATACTTTTCTATCAAAATTAGTGATTTAATTATTACAGTCTCGGAATATTCAAAAGAAGATATTTTGCGATATTATAATGTTGATCAAAAAAAAATCAAAGTTATACTTCAATCTGCAAGTAAAGACTTTAAACCAATGAATCTGAGTAATATTGAAAAAGAAGATTTTAGGAGGCTTTACAATTTTTCCAAAAATCTGGTTCTTTATGTTGGAATGATTGAGAATAGAAAAAATATAATGGGTATTTTAAAAGTAGCAGATTTGATGAGGAATATAAATCGGGATGTAGAATTTATTCTAGTGGGTAAAAGAGGTTATGGCAGTAATAGTATATTAAAGGAAGTAAAGAAGAGAAAAAATGTAAAACATTTAACGAATATCGATGACACTACACTCAAAAAACTTTACAATGTTGCCGATATTTTTCTGTTCCCTTCATTTTATGAGGGATTTGGTTATCCACCTTTAGAAGCAATGCAATGTGGTCTACCGGTTATTTCTGCTAATAATACTTCTCTGAAAGAGATTATTGCTGATGGTGGAATTTTACTTGATGCAAATGATTGTGATTCAATGGCTAATGAAATAATTAAATTATTGGCAGATAATAATCTTTCCGTGGATTTAAGTAACAAAGGAATTCAAAGATCAAAAAAATTTAATATTGATACCACGGTTAAGGAGTTAGTTAATGTGTTCGACTCATTTAAAAATTAGATCATAGTAATTAATAATATATATGAATTATAATATTGACTTAAGTATAGTTATCATCTCTTGGAAAATGAAAGATCTTCTTAGAAGTTGTTTAGAATCTATTTACAAATTCACGGAAAAAGTTAATTTTGAAATAATTGTTATCGATAATAACTCACAAGATGGTACTTCTAGGATGATTAGAAGTGAATTCTCAAAAGTTATTTTAATAGTGAATGAAGAGAACCGAGGAGTAGCTCCAGCAAGAAATCAAGGTATCGCAATCGCAAATGGTAAATATATTGTAATTCTGGATGCTGATGTTGAACTTATCGAAAATTCCATCGCTAAACTTTTTGAGTTTATGGAAAACAATTCTGATTGTGGGATTGCCGGAAGTGAATTTAATCAGCACCGATCATCAGCTTCAATTTTCCTGTAAAAGATTCCCTAATTTGTTATCCTTTGTATTCCGAAGGTTAGAACACTTTAATTTTATTAAAAACTCTAAATCTCTTAAATATCATACTATGCAAGACTGGGATCATCAGGATATTAAAGAGGTTGATTATTTAATTGGGGCTTGCCAATTTATTCGTACTGATGTTGTTAAAAAGATTGGAATGTACGATGACAGAATATTTTACGGTCCTGAAGATATAGATTTTTGTTTAAGAATTTGGAAGGCCGGTTGGAAGGTAATGTATTATCCTTTTACTCAAATGATTCATCATGAACAAAGGATAACTAAAAAGAATTTTTTCTCTTCAATTGCATTACGACATTTTATGGGTATTCTTTACATTTATAAAAAATATAATTTCAGAATCAGTAAATAGATTTTTTGATGTCCAAATCAGTTGAAAAAATATTACTTCTACTTACAGATTTTCTGATGATCAATGCTGCCTGGTTTGTTTACAGCTACATTCGTTTGGAAACCGGTTGGTTTGATTTAATTATTGCACCCGAGTTCATCCTACCTATGATTGTAATTTATTTCTATTGGCTTATGATTTTTACTTTCGTTGGGATGTACCGCACCTGGTTTGCATCTTCTCGATTCGATGAAATATCAACTCTGTTTAAAGCTACATTTTTTGGGATTTTTTTACTCTTTTTCCTGATCTTTATTGATGATTATCTTCACAATGTTGCTACGGCAACCAGAATATTGATCTTTATTTATTGGGGATTGTTTTTAATCCTAGTTGGTGCGGGAAGAATTTTTATTAGAAGTGTTCAGCGAAGTTTATTAATTAAAGGGATAGGCAGAAGGCCCGGATTAGTTGTGGGTTATAATGCGCGAGGTAAAGAAGTTCTGGATTCGATAAATAATGCACCTGCGCTTGGAATTGATATCGAAGCTTTTGTTGCTGTTAAAAATGAAAATATAGGAAAAGATTATAATGGAATCATTGTTGAAGGCACAACTGAACAGCTTAATGAAATAATTGAAAAGTATAATGCGAAAGAAATTATTATCGCTCTTGAGAAAGAAGACCACGATATTCTTGTAGATGTTATATCAAGAACCGAAGGAAAAAATCTTAGTCTAAAAATTGTTCCTGATCTGTATGAAATTTTAAGCGGGCAAGCTCGCACTAGTCAAATTTATGGAATTCCGCTTATCGATATTATGCCCGAGCTAATGCCAGTATGGGAAAAAAAGTTAAAGCGTTTGATGGATATATTTATTTCACTATTGTTATTACTAATAACTTCTCCAATTTTAATTATAGCTGCTGTAGCAATTAAGATTGACAGTGAAGGACCAGTTTTATTTAAGCAGGAAAGATTAGGGCAAAATGGAAAACCATTTAAAGTATTAAAGTTTCGTTCGATGATAAAAGACGCTGAAAAGTACACTGGTCCTGTATGGTCGCAAAAAGATGATCCTCGCGTAACTAGATTAGGAAAATTTGTAAGAAAAGCAAGGATTGATGAAATACCTCAGATGGTTAATGTTCTGAAAGGGGAGATGAGTTTAGTTGGACCACGACCCGAGCGCGAATTCTTTGTTGAGAAACTCTCAAAGGAAATACCTTACTATAAAAGAAGATTAAAAGTTCGTCCTGGAGTTACCGGCTGGGCACAGATAAAACATAAATACGATGAATCAATTGAAGATGTAAAGATTAAGTTGCGTTACGATCTTTTCTATATTGAAAATATGTCAATCAGAATGGATTTTAAAATTTTATTGCGCACTGTGTTCGTTGTTCTTTTTGGTAAAGGGCACTATGATTAGGCGCAGAGCGCTTTACGTAAAGGGCAGGGAGCAGAGCGTAAATCGCGAGAAACACTTTTGGCTATTTATCTAAATGTCATTCAGTGATCATTCGATTGTCAATCAGTGGTCATTTAATTGTTGTGAATTTTAATTTAATGGAGGTTTAGATGAAATTGGAAGAACTTCGCGTCTATCAATTAGCTATAAAATTAGCAGAAGATGTGTGGGATATTGTCATTAAATGGGATTACTTTACGAAGGATGCAATGGGTAAACAATTATTTTAGCGGCAGACTCAGTTGCAGCAAATCTAAGCGAAGGATTTGGTAGATTTTTTTATAAAGAAGAAAGGCAATTCTGCTATTATTCAAGAGGTTCTTTGTATGAAACAAAAACATGGTTAACAAAAGCCTCAAACAGAAATTTGATTACGATTGAAGAGTTTGAAAAGTTTATGAAAGAAGTAAATGATATTGGTGTTAAGTTAAACAACTATATTAACTCGATCGGTAAGAAAAATTCAGAAGCAAATAAAATTCAAGAGCCTGAAAAAAAATGAATAACCTTTAGAAATAGACCACTAATGACGAAGAATGACAATAAATCAAATAGTAAAATATAATTCTGATATTATTTTTATCTAATCCATCAATGAAAACTGAAAAAACATTAGTAATTATTCCAACTTATAACGAGCATGAAAATATTCGCAAGCTTATTCCCGACGTTTTATCACAAGACGAAAGCATTCATCTGCTCATCGTCGATGATGGATCTCCTGATGGGACGGGAAATTATGTTGAGGAAGAATCAAGAAAGAATAATCGGATTCATCTCCTGAAGAGAGAAAAGAAGATGGGATTAGGAACAGCTTATCTTGCTGGATTTAAATATGCCCTAAAAAACGATTATGATTTTATTTTTGAAATGGATGCAGACTTTTCCCACGATCCAAATGAATTGAAAAATTTTTTATTCGCTATAAAAGATAATGATCTTGTGCTTGGAAGCAGATACATTAATGGTGTACGCGTTCTTAACTGGCCAATGACCCGGTTGTTATTAAGTTTTTTTGCAAGTGTTTATACAAGATTAATTACAGGATTACCGGTTCGGGATGCGACAGGCGGATTTAAGTGTTTTCGCAAAAAAGTTTTGGAATCGATTGATCTTAATAAGATTAAATCAAACGGATATTCTTTTCAGATCGAGATGACATTTAAAGCTTATTCAAAAGGATTTAGGATAAAAGAAATTCCAATTGTCTTTACTGATCGTGTAAAGGGAAAATCTAAAATGTCCAAAAAAATTGTACGCGAAGCAGTAATAATGGTTTGGAAACTCAGGCTGCAGCATATGTTTGGTAAATTGTAAGGATCGTTTATTTGGATCTTTCAATAATCATAGTAAACTACAACGTAAAAGAATTCCTTCAGAATTTAATTCATTCTATTGAAAAAGCTTCATCCACAATTACCAAAGAAATTATAATTATTGATAACGCATCCGATGATGGCAGTGTTGATTTTATAAAAGAAAAATTTCCATATGTTAAATTAAATGCCAACCAAAATAATCTTGGTTTTGGTAAAGCAAATAATATTGGATTAAAAGAAGTTCGTGGAAAGTATATCCTTCTTATTAACCCTGACACAATTGTGGCTGAAGATACATTTGAAAAGATGATCCGGTTTTTTGAAAATAATCCGGATGCCGGATTAGCAGGATGTAAAATCTTGAATCCGGATGGCACGTTGCAGTTAGCCTGCCGAAGAAGTTTTCCCGGTCCGTGGACATCATTTACCAAAGTAACAGGATTAAGTACTTTCTTTAATAAAAGCAAAATTTTTGCAAGGTACAATCTTACATATCTTGATGAAAACCAAACATACGAGGTAGATGCAATTTCAGGTTCATTTATGATGATGCGAAGAAAAGTTTATGATAAAGTCGGCGGCTTCGATGAACAGTTTTTCATGTATGGTGAAGATTTAGATTTCTGTTACAGGGTTCAGAAAGCGGGATTTAAAGTTTATTATGTTCACTCAACTCAAATAATTCATTATAAAGGTGAAAGCACAAAACGAAGCAGCCTTGATGAAACAAAAGTATTTTACAGTGCCATGCATCTGTTTGTTAAAAAACATTTATCCAGTTCATTGTTAGTCAGCTTGATTCTTCGAAGTGCGATTGCAGTGAGAAGTGTATTTGCATTTTTAGGTGTTAAAAAACTTATTGTACTTTCTTTAATTCTTGATTTTATTTTCTTTGATCTGTGTTTGCTTGGTGCTGAAAAGATTTACCATAATCTAAGTAATTGGAGCGGCTTTCCTGGTTTTGCAATCCCAATTGTTTATACGGTACCGGCATTAATTCAAATCTTCGTATCATTTGTAATTGGGAATTACAAAAAGGACAAGCTATCTGTTTCAAAAACTATTCTTTCGATCTTAATCAGTTTACCCATTTTAACTTCACTCACATTTTTCTTTAAAGATTTTGCATTCAGTCGTGCTATAGTTCTAATAACTTATGCATTTTTATTTGTGGTTCTTTCTAGCTGGAGAATTGTGTTTAAGATTATTTTTAAATCCGGTTTGACTGATGATAATCTTAAACAGAAAAGAACTTTAATTGTTGGAATGGAAGAAAGCGCAATTCAAATAGGAAAAAAAATTAAAAAGAAAAAAACAGATAGAAGGAGCATTATAGGTCTGATTGGATTTTCTAATAAAAATATTGGAGATAAGATTGATGCATTTGAAGTCATTGGTACTGATCAAAATATTAAACGTGTGATAAGAGAAAATAAAATTAATGAGATTATTTTTTCATCCGGTGAATTATCTTACAATAAAATGATGGAAATTGTTGGCAAGTGCAGGGAAGAGAATGTTGAGTTTAAGATTGTTGGAAGTAACCTGGATTTTATAGTTGGCAAAACTGCTGTTACTATGCTTGATGATATGCCTGTTATTGAATTAAACAATAATATCTCGCAGCCTCAGCTGAGATTTATAAAAACATTATTTGATTATTCAATTGTGATTCCTTCTTTGTTTTTACTCTATCCTTTTATATTTTTCAAAAGCAAACTAGCACAAGCACAATCTGATTTTACAAAATTTGTTTTAGGATTTCCTAAAGTTTTAATTGGCAAAGCAAGTTTGGTTGGGCCCAGGGCAAGTGAAACGCAAAAGGATAACTTTTTAGGTAAGTCGGGTTTAACAGGATATTGGTATATTGAAACAGAAGATCTTGAAGAATTAGAGAAAATAAATTTTTATTATGCAAAAAATCAAAACATTTGGCTGGATATTGAAATAATTGCCAAATCGTTAAATAAAATGTGGAGCAAAAAGTAAGAATGGCAAAAACAATTTTAGATTTTGAAAAACCGGTTTATGAGTTAGAATCTAAATTAGATGAAATGAAAAAATTCTCCGATAACCTTGATATCGAAAAAGATATTATAAGGCTCGAAGAAAAGGTAAGACAATTGAAAGTTGAATTATATAGAGATCTTTCAAGATGGCAGCGTGTTCAGTTAGCTCGTCATCCTGACAGACCATTTACTCTAGATTACATCTATGCTATGACTGAATCATTTGTCGAGTTACATGGAGACAGAACTTTTAAAGATGATAAAGCTATTGTCGGCGGACTTGCTTCAATCGGTCATCATAAAGTTGTAATTATGGGACAGCAAAAGGGTAGAGATACGAAATCTAACGTATTCAGAAATTTTGGAATGATGAATCCTGAAGGTTATCGTAAAGCATTGCGATTGATGAAACTCGCTGAAAAATTTAATCGTCCCGTTATCACATTAATCGACACTCCCGGTGCATTTCCAGGTCTTGAAGCTGAAGAACGCGGACAAGCGGAGGCAATTGCAAGAAATTTATTTGAAATGAGTAAGCTTAAAGTTCCTATAATTGTTGTGATAATTGGTGAGGGTGCAAGCGGCGGAGCTTTAGGGATTGGCGTTGGCGATAGAATTTTAATGCTGGAAAATTGCTGGTACTCTGTTATAAGTCCGGAATCTTGCTCAAGCATTTTATGGAGAAGCTGGGATTACAAAGAACAAGCTGCCGAAGCACTTAAACTTACTGCACCTGATTTATTGGAGCAGGGAATAATTGATAGAATAATTAAAGAACCTCTTGGCGGCGCACACAAAAATCATAAAGAAGCTGCCGATACACTTAAATCCGCATTAATTGAAGAACTTGATGAACTAATAAAAGTTAAACCTGATAAGCTTGTTGATAATCGTATAGAAAAATTTGGAAAGATTGGTGCATACGTGGAATAAAAAATTTTTAATCATTTAATTTTTCTGAGGTTTTTATGAAAACTTTAATCTTTATAAATTTAATTCTCTTTGTCACTACCGAAATTTCATCTCAAACGTGTAATAACTTTTCTTTTAATCAAATTCATTCATCGTATAGCACATCTCAGTTTTCAGTTCAATTTGAGGATACTTTAGATTTAAATATTCCAAGTGAAAAATCACCGTGGCTTGCTTTTCTATTCTCATATATTTTTCCCGGCGGCGGACAATTATATAATGGCCAACCTGTAAAAGGATTATTATTTTTAACAGGTTTTACAGCAGGAATTGGTGTCGCTATTATTGGTTATCCAGGTGCAGATTTTGAAGCAACGCAGCGGGATAAAGCGTTTTTATATTCTGGTATTGGTCTGGCTGGGATATTTTATTTATGGCAGTTAATTGATGCACCCGTTTCTGCATCGAGTATAAATGAAGAAAGACGAATTAAACTAAATAAAGTTGAATTAGGACTGGTACAGCAAATTACCGGTACCGGTTTTAATACAACCTTAAAAGTTTACTTTTATTAGATCTATTATATTTGTTATTAAAGTCTTTCTCGGACAAAATGATTAAAGCAATCATTATTTGCTTTGGATTTTTTTATCTTAGCTCATCTAAAAAACAATAATAAATTAAATGTTAAAACACTACACTGAGGTTCGAGTAAGGTATGCAGATACTGACCAAATGCGATTTGCGTACAATGGAAAATATTTTGAGTACTTTGAAGTCGGCAGAACAGAAATGATGCGAGAAGTTGGATTACCATATCAGGTAATAGAAAACAGTGGTTTTTATATGCCGGTTATCGAAACTAAAATTCATTTTTTCTCTCCGGCTTTTTATGATGAGCTTTTAGTGATTGAAACGCGTGTTGAAAAATTACCAACAGTAAAAGTTCATATTGATCATATTATCAAAGCAAAAGAAAGAGATGTTGTGATTTGTGAAGGTTATGTTGAGCTGGCTTTTCTTGATTCTAAAACAAACAAACCAACGCGTGCACCAAATCTTTTTATTGATGCTGTTAAAAAATATTATGAGTAATAATGGATAAATCAATTTTAAAACTTATTGCAAATGCGCTTAAAGAAGATGTTGGTAATGGTGATGTTACAACAAAAGCAGCAATCGGCAAATCAAAAAAAGCTGTTGGAAAATTTCTGGTTAAGGCAGATGGAATTATTGCAGGATTAGAAATTGTAAAAGCGGTTTTCAAATCAGTTGATTCAAAAGTAAAATTTGAAATAAAAATTAAAGATGGTTCAAAAGTAAAATATGGTGATGTTGCAGCAATCGTTAGCGGTAAGGCGCAGTCATTACTAACAGCTGAACGCACAGCATTAAATTTTTTACAACGAATGAGCGGCATTGCAACATCTGCAAATATTTATTCAGAAAAGAAAGCACACTAAAGCCAAAGTAATCGATACACGAAAAACTGTTCCCGGTTTACGTGTGCTTGATAAAATGGCAGTTAAGTTTGGCGGTTGTGCAAATCATAGAATTGGTTTGTATGATATGTTTTTAATTAAAGATAATCATGTCGAAGTTGCAGGCTCTATCACTAAAGCCGTGGAGGCTTGCATAAAGTATCAGAAAAAACATCGCACCAAATTTAAGATTGAAGTAGAAACGAAAAATCTAAAAGAAGTTGAAGAGGCTACTAGAACAAAAGCTGATATTATTATGCTTGATAATTTTGAAATAGATGAAATGAAAAAAGCTGTGCATTTAATTAACAATGGTAAATGTAAAGTTGAAGCTTCAGGCGGAGTAAATTTAGATACGATTAAAGAAATTGCAGAAACAGGAGTTGATTTTATTTCTGTTGGCGCATTAACGCACAGTGTTAAAGCTTTGGATATTTCACTTGAGATTACGGTCTAAAATATTCTGATGAAAGAACTCTGGGGCCACTGTTCCTGGTCGCACTTGGATGCGCGGTGGTGGTTCGCCGCCGCCGCTCAGCGGTCGGCATCGGCGGTGGGGGAGAGGTGGGCCTGGCGCCTCTACCTGACCGGATTCACCCTGTTCACCATCGGTGGCTTCGGCGCGTACTACGGGGCCTGGATCAACCCGGCGTTGATCGATGGGGCCTTCGTGGCACTGGTCATCCCGGGCGTCCTCATCACCCTGGTGGGTGGCACGTGGCTGGGGATCGTGCTGCTGCGCCGCGGTTCTGCTTGGCGTGACAGCGGTGCTCCTTGCCTGCATCTTCCCCCTCGTGATCGCGGTCTCGTCGCTCATGAGCCTCGGTTTCCGCCTTCATCCCCATGCTCATCGCATGGGGCTTCGCCGGTCGGGCGATCGTGGCAGAGTGCGCCCTTCGACCCGCCCCGGCCGATGTCGGCGCGGTCGTCTGACCCAAAGTGCGGCCGACCGCGACCACATCGGGTCTCTGCCGGACGGGGGCAGGTCTGGATCTGCCGGCCGGCTGATGATTCCCTGGGCTCGCGCTTCCCTCACACGAATCCGCATCCGCGTATCGGGAAGCAGGTCGACGAAAGGGAGACGGAACGGCGGCCCCGTCATCGGAGCTCGCTGACCTGAGGCTCTGTGCCGCCCGACCACGTCAGTCGGAACCGCCCACCGGCGCGCACGTTGGCCACCGCCGCCGGGCGGAAGCACGCGACGGCGTCGCGGCCCGGGTCGCGGACCGCCGGGTACACCACCCCGACCGACCCAGCCGCCAGCAGCTTGGCCGCCACGGCCTGGCTCGCGGTGTAGGAGTCGGCGCCAGGCATTCCCGGGCCCGCCGGTCCCGCGGGCGGCGCAGGTCGTGCATCGGGGCGTGGATGTCGGCCAGGTAGTCCTGGTAGTCCGCGACCAGCTCCCAGCGGTTGATCTCGGCCAGCTCGACGGTCCGGTGGTAGGCCACCTCGGCCAGGGATGTCTCCACGTGCTGGCCTGCGTACCAGGCCCCGCGGTCGGGCCCGTTGAACCGGGACCCGAGCGGGTGCGGGTGGCAGAAGGACGCGTTGATGATCCGCCAGTGCGGGACCGCGAACACGAGCTCGTCCTGGTGGATCCCGCCGGGCAGGGCGTTGGCCTGCGCCTGGAGCCGGGCGTTCGTGGCGGCCGTCAGGGCCACCAGGGCGGCGATGTCGGACTGCTCCTCGGCGAGGGTCGCAAGGATGGGCTCGTCGGTGTCGGCGTACGTCGCGGGGATGAGCCGGTGCGTGTCGTCCCAGCGCACGTCGCTGACCGGGGGCCAGGCCCGGGCAGCGGGGCTCACGCGCCGCCGCGCCGCGCGTCGAGCAGTGCGCGCACCCGCTCCATCGCTGGGATGCCGCCACGCAGCATCACGTCCAGCGGGGTCGCCCCGTTGAACAGCGGGTTCGTGTTGGGCAGGTGCACCCACTCGTCGGCAAGCTCATCGCCGTAGAGCACGTGCAGGGCTGTGTAGATCCCGAGCAGGTAGGAGGCCCGGGTCAGGCGATCGACACCCAGGGTCTTCGGCGGGGTCCTGGCCCACGCGTGCCAGCTGCTGGGGGAGACGTCGCCGAGGAGCGAGCAGGCCTGGGGCACGGTCAGGCCCCAGGCCGCAGCCAACCGGCCCATTCCGCGGACAGCCGCGGGAGTGAGCCGTGCCTGCTCGGCCGGATCGCGTAGGTCGACCCACGCCTGGGTCTCGAACCGGCTCGCGGGGTAGCGGACCGGTGCTGCCACTGCTGTCATGGGGATCCCCCTATGTGCGCCAGTGGAACTCCAGATCTGCAGCAAGAATAGCGCAGGATCGGATCAGGTGGCACTCGTGTCCCGAATGGAGGCCCTGAGGCCTGGGCGGCGTCAGACAGTTCGAAGAACTCGAATCGAGGTGCTCCAGTGACGCCGCTGGCCTGCATCTTGGCGGCGAGCTCGGGATCGGCCGAGAAGGCCTGAGCGGATGCCACGTCAGGGAACTCGTGCGTGACGAAGACGTCGTTGTGTCGTTCGCCGTAGAGCTGTACACCGCCTTCGCGCTGCAGCCGTGGACGGGCGCGGATCGGCTCGGCGGAGTCGTACACCTCACGCCATGCGGCGTAGTCGGCGACGTTGTGGCGAACAGCGAGCAGGGCGGCCGTGGCCGC
>CAVOPZ010000027.1:0-84634 GCA_963698205.1 uncultured Ignavibacteriaceae bacterium
CCCAAAGATCCCTCCCGAGGCTGTGGTTGTAACAACAAAATCAAGTAATCAAATTTATATCGGGTCATATGCCGGTGTTTTCAGATCAACTGATGATGGAGAAACCTGGACCGAAATAAAGTTTGGTTTAACCGATAAGTGGATTAAATGTTTAGCTGTTGATACAAATAATAATATTTTTGTCGGAACAGAATATGGAGGAATATCAATAACTGCTGATAACGGAACAACTTGGATTGGAAAAAACAATGGAATCTCAACAAGGTTGATCTCTTTCATAAGAATTGACCATGATAATAATGTTTTTGTTGGAACGGATGTCGATAAAAAAGTCTTTCGTTCTTCTGATTATGGGGAGAATTGGAATGAACTGACAAATTTAATCACAAATGATCCAATTCGATCATTCGCAATAAATCAAAATAATCATCTATTCGAAGGGTCATATGGTTCTGGTGTTTTCAGATCTACTGACGGGGGTGAAAATTGGACTCAAATAAACAATGGATTAACTCAATTAAATATTAAATCATTAGTTGTAAACTCAAGTGGAGACATTTTTGCCGGAACTTTTAACGGAATATTTCGCTCAACCAATAACGGTGATAATTGGATTTAAAAAGTAATGGCTTAACAAATAGCTCTATTAACTGTATGTTAGTTAATAACTCTGACTATCTTTTACTGGAACGATGAGCGGATTATTTTTTTCAACGGATAATGGTGAAAACTGGATTGAACGAAGTAATGGTCTATCAAGCAAAATGATAAATTCTTTAGCAGTGAATTCAACCAATATGCTTCTTGCCGGAAATTATGGTGGAGTTTACCGTTCTGTTGATAATGGAGAATATTGGAGTTTGAGGAATGATGGCTTAGCAAATTATTCCATATCTTCTTTGATATTCAATTCAAGTGATATTGCATTTGCAGGTACTAATGGTGATGGTGTTTTTGAAGACATTAATCAACAACGTCTGTTGAGAACATAAATTCTCTTCCTGCAACTTTCTCGCTTAATCAAAACTACCCAAACCCATTTAATCCAAGCACAAAAATAAGTTGGCAGTCTCCAATAGGCAGTTGGCAAACATTAAAAGTTTATGATGTTTTAGGAAATGAAGTTGCAACTTTAGTAAATGAGTACAGACCAGCAGGAAAGTTACGAAGTAGAATTCAAGTCCACAGTCGGCAGTCATCAGTTGGCAGGAAGGGCGTTTATTCTTTACCGGTTGCAAGCTGGTGATCCTTCGACAGGCTCAGGACAGAGTTTTGTTGAAACTAAAAAGATGATTTTGTTGAAATAGTTTCCCAAGGGGATATCTATGAAAAAAATATTTACTTGATATTAGTGTTAATTATTTTAAGTTTAATATTTCAATAAATGCACAATGGGTTCGACAGTCTTTTGGTGCTTTTAATATTCAGCATGGGTTTATTGTCTAGAAAAAAACGATACCAATGTATTTGTTTTAGCTGAACATGGAAATATTTATCATACTACTAATGACGGGCTTTCCTGGGGTTAAACAAAGTACCGGCGGGATAAATGATTTATTTGATATTACCTTTCCAAAGATAAAAAATAATGGGTGGGGGCAGTTGGTTTCAATGATATAGTACACACATCAAATCGTGGGTTGTCCTGGAGGAATTACAATAATAAAAAATATAGACTAATTAAAAAATCGAAATTTTTTTAAATCGTGTTTCTTTATTTAAAACGCAGTAAATTCAAATTAAAAGATGGGGGTCAGTAATGCCTCAGAGGAAAGGGGAAAAATTTTTTGGACAACAAAATGGTGGAATAACGTGGGTTGAAGCATTCGCTTAAATCCGGTTAACAATTTATTTTATGGGGATCCAAGTCCATCGGCGAGATATATGGCTTGATACTTGTACAAAACTGCAACAGTTTTGGGAATGAAAGGGAATATTCTTTAAATTAACATCCCAAATGGAAAAAAACCAACAACTGGACTCAACAAAAGCTAATAAAAATGAAGCGGCAGGGATTATGCGTGGGGTTATGGACAAATTGTCTTTTTGTTAATTCAGAGATACGGTTTTTTTGCTGTAGGGGTCGGCAGTATAAAAATGATTGAAAACAACAAAATGGTTTATGGTGGACAATGCAAAAATATTAAGGGGTACCCATGAGTATCTATAATGGATTGTCTTATACTTTACTGATTTACCAATAAACGGTAACCATTGGGTTGGTGGGTCTGGGTACAATATTAGAAAACTAAAGACGGAGGTGAGAACTGGATGAGGCAGTCTAGTGGAAGTACAGCCTTCTTAACTAGTGTCTTTTTCATAGATGAAAATTAGTGGATGGACTTCCGGACTTATAAATGAAGTTCTTAGAAACTACTAATGGTGGTATATCATTTATTGATGAAGAAGGTAATATTAAACTACCAAAAGATTGTTTATGACAAACAAAACTACCCAAACCCATTTAACCCAAGCACTAGCATTCAGTATGCAATAACCAGTAGGCAATTTGTGATGCTTAAAGTTTATGATTTACTTGGTAGAGAAGTTGCAACTCTTGTTAATGAAGAGGAACCTGCTGGCTCTTACAATGTAGAATTTTCCGCCGAGCCAGAATCCAGCATCAAGTATCCAGCATCGGGAGTTTATTTTTACCGGTTACAGGCTGGTGATCCTTCGACAGGCTCAGGACAGATTATGTTGAAACTAAGAAGATGATTTTGTTGAAATAGCTATCGAACTTAGCTGTAATTTATATGTCCTATCCAATATAATTGGCATTGTCATATCTTAACTAAAAATATTAACTTTGGAAGAAAATTTTCAAAACAAACAAGAAACCCAAATGCCGGAAACCGTAAACACCACCAAATCCTTCAGCGATTATATCTATATACTTTTTAAATGGAAAAAATTTATAATCATTACGTTATTAATAATAGCACCAATAACACTCGGACTATTATTCCTAATCCCAAATAATTATAAAGCTACTACAGTTGTAATGCTGCCGCCTGAAAGCAATATGGGTTTAGGTGGATTAACGGGGCTATTATCAGGTAAAAATTCAGCCGCATCATTAGGCTCAAAATTACTTGGCGGTAACTCGGCAAATCTGGATGCCTTACTGGCAATTTTAAATAGTCGGACTGTTCAAACAAGTATTATTAAGGAATTTGGATTAATTAAATATTATGATTTAGATGAGAATGATATCGATAAAACACTAAAAGCTTTTCGTAATGATATTTCATTTGAACCGACAGAATATGGTATGATTGAAATTAGTGTGATAAATGAAAAACCTGAACTGAGTGCAAAAATTGCAAATTATTTTTCAGGTTTATTAGATAGTCTTAATATTGTTCTTAACTCCCAATCTGCAATGAACAACAGAACTTTTATAGAAAAAAGATATTTAAAAAACATCGGTGATTTAAAGTCGGCTGAAGATTCATTGTATAAACTTCAAAAAAAGTACGGTGTATTTGCCATTCCTCAACAACTGGAAATTGCAGTTAAATCAGCAGCAGAAATTGAGGCACAGTTAGCTGAGAGAGAACTAATGGCTGAGTTAATAAAAACTCAGTATGGCGAAAATTCACCAAGTTATCTTCCGATTAAAGAGCAGGTTGATTTTCTAAAAAGAAAAATCAGCGATATAAAATATTCAACAAAGTTATCCAGCAGTTCAAATGTATTGTTGCCATTTAAAAATTTACCCGATCTGTCAATGCAGTACCTTAGAGATTTTCGGGAATTAGAAATTCAACAGAAAATACTTGAGGTAATTCTACCGCTTTATGAACAAGCAAAGGTTGAAGAACAAAAAAGTATTCCAACAATTATGGTATTAGACAAAGCTGTCACTCCACAAATTAAAAATGCTCCAAAGCGTGCAACTATAACTATAGTTATATCATTACTACTTTTCTTTGTAATGCTTCCAATTATCTTCAGAGGTGAGAAAGCATTAACCAGATCAACACATAATAACTCACTTGAAGTATCAGAATTCAACTTTTTCTCCAAAATAAAAAAGATTTACAGACTTAAGTTTTAAAAATGACAGGTGTCATCACAATTATCATTTTTATCTTTTCTGTTCTGCTGGGAAAGAGTTTGTTTGGCAGATGGTTTAATCATCTTAGCTTATATGTTTCTGTTTGGACTCCTATGATTCTACTTTATGAGATGAAACTAATCAGATATAATGATCTTACTTTATCGACATTAACGTTGATTTTTTTAAGTTACCTGTGTTTTGTACTTGGTATTTTGACCTATGTGTCAGCTAAAGAGAAAACAACTGTTAAGGAAACCATTCTTAAGAGTAACAATATTGACTGGTTAATACACAACAATGGTAGGAACCTTCGCTTATTGGCATGGGTTACTTCGCTTATCGCGTTAGCTGCTGTAATTCAAAACTGGATGGTTTTAATTAAAATGTTTGGTGATGTTACAACGGTTCTTATCAATGCAAGTGTAGTTTATCGATTGAGAATTGAAAGAAAAATTGAAGGTCAAATTCCATATTTATTTTTATTTGGATATGTGTCTGTCTTTTTTGCCGCAATGTACACAGCATTGAAAAACAAATTTAGTCTCATCTCATTCTTCCCTTTTATACCCGTAATATTAAAAGAAATATCTCAAGTCAGTCGTGCAGGAATTTTCTTAGCAATGTTTGAATATTTGATTACTTTTTTATTATTTAAATTTTATTTGAGAAAGCATAATCCAGAAATAGTGGTTAAGTCTAATAAGAAATTACTTATTGGAGTTGCCCTTGTTTTAACTGTTATCATCTTCAGTGCTTCACTGGTAAGAATCTCACGCGGTTCTGTTGAAAACATTGAAGGCGCAACTTCCCAATTAAAAAGTCAGGAAGATAATCTCTTTTTAAGCCCATCTATGTATTTATATTTTAGTGGACACGTTGGGGCGCTGAATAAATTTCTTCAATCAGAAGATGAAAAAACATTATTCGCAGAGCATACATTATTTAGTTTATACAGCATAATTTCAAAATTTGAAATTGTAAAAAGACCTACGGATTATAACAAAGGATATTTCATTCCAACCTGGATAAATACTACTACTTTTCTTAAAGAATTATATCAAGATTATGGATACGCAGGTACTTTAATTTTTACATTTTTATTAGGGATGATTGTAACTTTTTTTCATTTCAAATTTTTGCAAAATGGAAACCTATACAATCTAATTATTTTAGTTTTTCTCTACTTAATAATTTCATTTTCATATATAGTGTTAGTAACAAGATTATCTTATTGGTACTTACCATTAGTGTTTTTAATGGTGATTACATTTTTATTAAATAGTTGGATCAAAGCTCATCATAAAACCTCAACTACTAGTATTGTAAAATGAACTGAAATTATTAGAAATTATAGCTCAAATTCTTTCATATTTATTAAAAACAATTAATTAATTATTTAAATGTATTTGACCATGAGTATTTATAAAAACTACTTTACAAAAATTTATGATGAAAAAAGTATTACTAATTATCCGATCAGTAGATGGTTAAATTAAGTTTGCAAATGACGGAAAATAAAAACAACACTTCTAATATTGCTAAAAATACCATCTATAATCTTCTTGGATTTTTTTTCCCCGTCATAGCTGCGTTAATATTTATTCCAACTTTGCTTCAAAAACTTGGAGATGAAAAATTTGGCCTTCTAAATATAATCTGGATAGTTGTTGGATATTTTAGTCTCTTTGATTTTGGAGTAAGTCGTACACTTACAAAAGTCATTTCAGAAAAATTAGCTTTTCAAGAAAGGGACAAAATCCCCGAAATATTCTGGACGTCTTTTTATTTAATTCTTTTTTTTAGTATTGCTGGATCGATAATTTTATTTCTATTAACTCCGACATTGGTAAATAATGTTTTGAATGTCTCCGATGCGATACAAAAGGAGACTATCCTATCTTTTTATATAATGGCAATCTCTGTACCAGTAATAACAACAACCGCAGCATTTAGAGGGTTTTTAGAAGCATATCAAAACTTTAAGGTAATAAATTTATTAAGAATAATTTGGGGAGTATCAACATTCTTGGTACCAATACTTGTTTTAATTTACACCAATTATTTGACCTATATTGTTTTTTCGCTTGTCTTGCTTAGATTAATTATGTGGGCAGCGCATTTAATTATTTGTATCAAAACAGAGAACAATCTTACCGTATTCAATAAAATTAATGTAAAAGCAATAAAACCCATTTTTATATTAAGCGGATGGATTACGGTCACGAATGTTATTGCTCCTCTGATAGTTTATATTGATCGATTTCTGATAGGTGCTTTAATTTCAGCGGCAGCAATCACTTATTTTGCGACACCCTTTGAAATAGTAAGTAAATTATTATTAATTCCAAGCGCGATAGTTGGAGTTTTGTACCCGGTAATAGCATTCAATTATCGCTCAGATTTTGAATTAGTAAGAAAAATTATGTTTAAGGGAACCAAATATATATTTCTCATCATCTTCCCAATTGTTGTATTAATGATGGTGTTTGCAAAGGCTGGATTATCAATTTGGGTTGGAGATAGGATTGCAATCCAAAGTTGGTTGATTCTGCAACTTTTAGCTTTCGGAATTTTATTTAATAGCTTAGCCCATATCCCTTTTACTTATTTGCAGGCAATCGGTAAGCCTAGTGTTACAGCAAAATTGCACTTGATAGAGTTGCCCATTTATTTTATAGCCATGTGGTTTTCAATAAAAATGTTTGGAATTAATGGAGCTGCAGCAATTTGGTTATTGAGATCTTTTATAGATTGTTTTCTGCTTTTTATTTTAAGCAGAGAGATTTTTTCTGGTCGATTTTCTGTTATTAGTAAGAATAAACTAACCTATTCAGTATCAATTCTTTTTTTAGTTATTATCTTATTCATTGTACCAGTAAGTATTAAAATATTATTGAGTATCTGCTTTTTGATAATTTATTTAACAATTACCTGGCTAGTTATTTTAGATTCGGAAGAAAAATCATTTATCTTGGAGATAGGAAGATTTAGGGTTAGAAACGAATGAAAATGGAAGAAATCAAATCATTTAAGCGCCCCCTCTGTTCAGTTTGTAATTCTGAAGGAAAGGAATTGTATAGAGATCGTACAGATAATTTATTTAATACCTCTGGTAAATGGAATTTTTTCAAGTGTATAAACAATAATTGTAAAACAATCTGGTTAAATCCTGCACCAGTTGAGGAAGATATGCACAAAGCATATCAAAACTATTATACTCATATTGACTTAGCCGCTAAAAAAATGAATATATTTAGAAAACTTTTTAATAAGATACAGGAAAGTTATCTATCCAATAAATATCAATACTCTTCCTCAACTCCGAAGTATTTTAATTTATTTTTATTTTTATCTCCCCTCAGGAAATCAGCAACAGATTTTAAAGTTATGTACCTACCAAAATTGCATGGTAAGATCTTGGATATTGGATGTGGAAGCGGTGATTTTTTGCTCTTTATGCATTCTAAAGGATGGAATGTGACTGGTATTGACTCGGATTTGAAAGCAGTTCAACGGGCTAAGGGTAAAGGGTTAAATGTAATAAAAGGTAATCTTCTTGATCAAAATTTTCAAAATGAAAGCTTTGATGCGATTGTATTATCACATGTAATTGAACATTTATATGATCCAAATAAAATTCTCAATGAGTGTATGAGGATATTAAAAAAAGGAGGGAAGCTTGTTATTGCTACACCTAATATTGAAAGCTTAGGGCATTTTATTTTTCGTCAGAATTGGAGAGGATTAGAACCTCCTCGGCATATTAATTTGTTTTCCATATCTTCTTTGAATAATCTAATTAATAAAGTGGGATTCAAAGAAATCAAGATATTTACAATTCCAAGAATTGCGGTTGATATCTTTATGACAAGTACTCAAATTAAATCTGGAGGCAACGGCAAAATTAAATTGAATGTTTCAATAACTATAAAAGTTTTTGCTGCAATTTTTGCAGCAGTTGAATCATTTCTTAATATTTTCCCATTATCAATTGGTGAAGAAATAATTGTAATTTCGAAAAAAAATTATTAGTGAATCTTTGTATTCTTGAAGATTAGAATTAGTTCCAAGAATTATTGAGGTTTGCGTGCTGTAAAATCGTATTTTTTATTTTATAAATTGTAGTTTTGCAAATGTTAGATGTATCTGTAATTATCGCTAATTATAACAATTTTGATCTGCTTTTAAAATGTCTTGCAACCTTGTATGAAAATACAAAGCAGCTAGAATTCGAAGTAATCCTAGTCGATGATAATTCTGTAGAGGGAGATATAAATGAAGTTGTAAAAGAGTTTGATAAATTAATTCTTATTAAAAACCCTACCAATTTAGGTTATTCAAAAACAAATAATATTGGTCTAAAGTTAGCTCAGGGAAAGTACATTTTATTGTTGAACAATGATATTTTATTTAAAGAAAATTCTATAAAAACGATATTTGATTATGCCGAACAACAGGAGGAGAGCATTTTTATAGGTTGTAAACTTCTTAATCCTGACAATAGCTGGCAAGCCTCAACGGCAAAATTTCCTTCAGCCTTAAATTTATTTACGTCTAATTTTTTTCTTTACAAGCTCTTCCCTTCATTATCAATGTTTAATAAATACTATTTACAAAAAAAAAATATTAAAGTTCCCGTGGTTGTCGATTACGTTCTTGGTGCGTTTCTATTTGGGCAGAGAGAAGTATTTTTGAAATTACAAGGATTTGACGAAAGATTCTTCTTTTACGCAGAAGATATTGATATTTGTTATAGGCTAAGATTATTGGGTGGGAAAACAATATTTAATCCGTCAACATCCGTTGTACATATTGGCGGTGCTTCAGTAAAAAATAATCAATGGTTTAAATTTAAGAATAAAGCAGTTTCTGAATTGCAATTTTTTCAGAAGCATAAAAAAGGCCTAGAATTTTCTGTGGGGTTGATTTCTCATTACTTGGGTAATTTAATTAGAATACCATTAACCTTTTTTATTGGTGTTTTGAAATTTGATAAAGAGCTCATAAAGAGGAGTTTTTTTCACGTCAAATTAATATTCGTTTATCCTAAAAATTTGTTTAAATAATCAAGATATTTTATTAATAACCTCCAGTACTTTCGAAGGTATTATATTTTTCATCGATTCGTGAGGGCAGTTAGGTTTATAATAACAATCGCAATTAGGATTGGGTTCGACAATTTCTCCTCTTCCGTAAAGGTAAAACTCATTCTTATTGAAAATACTGTTAAAGACTATTAATTTCTTTTTCAATCCCATCGCAATATGCATTGCCATTGTTACTGAACTTACAACCACATCACATTCATTTACCAATGAAATAAATTTTTCAAGGGGGAAGTGCCCTGAATATTTTGCCCCGCTTTCTTTAGAGAGAAATATGTTTTTTTCATGTTCCTGTTCGCCGCCAAGCAGCACAACTTCATATCCATCTTTTAATAGAGTTTTTGCTAATTCCATCCAATATTCATTTGGCCAAAGCCGTGATGTCCATCTACCACCACAACCAGTATTTAGTCCAATAACTTTTTTTGAATGATTCAAATCCCAATTATTATTTTCTGTAATGTCCAGAATGTATTCTTCCCCGGCAAAATTATAACCAAGGATTTCAAACATTTCTTGCACATAGTGTTTAGTGTTCGCTTTACTGAGGTCGTCAAAAATGCCTGTTAACCATTTATGTTCTTCAGCTTTAGATGAGATTGGCACTGCTCTTCCAAATTTATCGCTTGTAAATCCACTTTTCTTTTTGGCTTTGATCTGATTTGCTAAAGAAATTGCGATAGGATCTTTATCCAAAACAATCAACCAATCAAATTCAATTTGTTTAATTAGTTCTGTATTTTCAATGTTTACAGCAAGACTTCTATCAACCCAATTTTTGCTTAAGATTTCAGGAAAATATGTAAGCCACGAAATACAAGCATTAGGATAATCACTTTTTATTTTTCTTAAAATAGGAGTGGTTCGGATAACATCACCGATAGCACCAAGTTTAATGATTAAAATATTTTGTTCAATTTTTTTATAAATATTACAATCTTCACAGTGGTACCCAAATTCTTTGTGAGGATTACAAGGCACATCTCCTTTATAGAAAAAGCAATCAGTTTTTACAATCATTATCTCAAATCTCAAGGATTTATGAACGAAAAATTCAGTTAATCTTTCTTAACTAAAGTATTTATATTTACAAAGTTAATGAAATAATTAATTATTAGAGTGAATCGTATACTTTTATTGCAATCTGCAATTAAGTATTAGCCTAAAAAATTTTATGAAAATTCTTCAAATCAGTCCCCAGATATCTTTTCCTCCAAATAGTGGTGGCAGATTAAGTATTTATGGAATTACGAAATCATTATCTGAGAGAGGACATGAAATAACTTTTGTGTGCTACATAGAAAATCGCGTAAGCGAAAATGATACAAATGAATTAAAAAAAATTTGCAATCCTTTTTTTATTGATTGGGATGTTAATAATAAAATAAGAACTGCTATACCAAATTTATTTTCAAAAACTCCTTATAATATATCTAAATATTACTCAAAAAAATTAGAAAGTTTTATTTATAAATACTTTGAAAGCAATAAGGTGGATGTTGTTCACATAGATCATCTTCATATGTCTTGGGTTATCGATGTAATTAGAAAAATCAGCGATGTTCCAGTTATTTTGCGTGAACATAATCTTGAACTGAAAATAATGAAAAGATATTTTGATGAGCAAACAAATATTATGTTAAAATACTATGCAGGAATTCAGTTGAAGAAATTTACTTCATATGAGCCTAATCAATGTGAAAAATTTGACTCCTGTTTAATGGTAACTGAAGAAGATGAAAAATCAATTTTAAATTACAATCCACGTATAAAAACTAAAGTTATCCCAATTGGCGTTGATAAGAAAATATTTGATATGAGAAAATCTGATATCATCCCATATTCAATATTTCATATTGGTTCACTTGAATGGCAACCAAATTATGATGGATTATTATGGTTTATCAAAAATGTATATCCTACAATTGTGGAAAAGTTCCCAATGACAAAACTATATGTATATAGCAAAGGTACTGAGCGTTTAAAAATTTCTAATAAGCAGAAAGAGAATATTATTATCAGAGGTTATGTTGATAATATTTGGGAGGAAGTTTTAGATAAACAAGTACTAATTGTTCCTCTTAGTGTCGGAAGTGGTATGCGTGTGAAAATTGTGGAAATGTTAGCTGCCGGACAATTAATTGTTTCTACTTCTATTGGAAAAGAAGGGATAGACATCTCTGATGGCAAGCATATTTTTATTGCCGATAGTTGCGAGACTTTTATTCAAAAAATTATCGATATATTTGAAAACAGAATCAATATCGATAGTATTATCAGAAATGGGAAAAACATTATAAAAGAAAAATATAGCTGGGAAAAAATCGCTGAGGACATAGAGATCGAGTATTTAAAATCAATTAATAAAAAAGAAAATAGTTTTTAATTTGAATATTTTAATCATCACACCTAGAATTCCTTATCCGCCTTATAGAGGTGATAAGCTTAAAATATTTAATCTGTCAAGAATTTTAGTCAAAAATAATAATGTACATATTATAACTTTCTACAGAAACAATGAAGATAAAACGCTCACTAAACCCCTTGAAGAGCTAGGAATTAAAATACATCTAATCAGGCTCACAATTTTTGAGTCTTTTTTTAATGCATTACTAGCAATATTTCAATCTATTCCGTTTCAGGTTGCCTGGTATAAATCAAAAAAAATGAAAAAAAGAATTGATGAATTATTGAATACGAACGATTTTGATGTTATTTACCATCATTTAATAAGAACCGCACAGTATTTATCAGTTGAAAGAAAAAATTCACGTTTGGATGTTATCGACTTTACAGATGCAGTTTCACTTTATTTAAGCAGGATGGTCGACCAGGAAAAAAATATTATTAAAAAATTATTTATTAAGTCAGAATTAAAGAGAATAATTAAATACGAACAGATTGCAGAAAAGTTTGATGCTTTATTTATTTGTTCGGAAATTGATAAGAAATTTTTAATTGATAAAAAAACTGCTCCTGAAATCCAAATTCTTAATAACGGTATCGATACTGAATATTTTTTTGCTAATGAAAATAATTTTGATGAGAAGAGAATTATTTTTACTGGTAATATGCCGTATTATGCAAATTCTGATGCAGCAATATATTTTGCAAATGCGATTTTTCCACTTCTTCTTAAAAAGGATCCAAGTATTATTTTTTATATTGTTGGACAACAACCTCCGATTAGAATAAAAAATCTTGCTTCAAAAAATATTTTTGTCAGGGGATTTGTTAAAGATATAAAAGCAGAATATTTGAAGAGCGCAGTAACTGTTGCTCCTATGAGGTTTGGTGCCGGGACATTAAATAAAGTAATTGAATCAATTGCTCTTGGGGTACCGGTTGTAGCTACTCCGATAGCTGTTTCAGGTCTTCCAAAAGAATTAGAAAGATTTGTCCAAATTGCTGTTACGCCGCAAGAATTTGCACAAAAAATTTTCGATATTTTACAAGATAAAAACTTTAGAAGCAATACAATGTCAGAAGGAATAAAAGTTATTGGTCGACTTCTTAGTTGGGAGGTCATTGTTGGAAATTTTGAAAAATATCTTCAAACCAGATTAGATACAAAAAAGACTAATCATGTCTAAATCCAAAGAAAAAATATTACTTCTACTTACAGATTTTCTGATGATCAATGCTGCCTGGTTTGTTTACAGTTATATTCGTTTGGAAACCGGCTGGTTTGATTTAATTATTGCACCCGAGTTCATCCTACCTATGATTGTAATTTATTTCTATTGGCTTATCATTTTTACTTTCGTTGGGATGTACCGCACCTGGTTTGCATCTTCTCGATTCGATGAAATATCAACTCTGTTTAAAGCTACATTTTTTGGGATTTTTTTACTCTTTTTCCTGATCTTTATTGATGATTATCTTCACAATGTTGCTACGGCAACCAGAATATTGATCTTTATTTATTGGGGATTGTTTTTAATCCTAGTTGGTGCGGGAAGAATTTTTATTAGAAGCGTCCAGCGAAGTTTATTAATTAAAGGGATAGGCAGAAGGCCCGGATTAGTTGTGGGTTATAATGCGCGAGGTAAAGAAGTTCTGGATTCGATAAATAATGCACCTGCGCTTGGAATTGATATCGAAGCTTTTGTTGCTGTTAAAAATGAAAATATAGGAAAAGATTATAATGGAATCATTGTTGAAGGCACAACTGAACAGCTTAATGAAATAATTGAAAAGTATAATGCGAAAGAAATTATTATCGCTCTTGAGAAAGAAGACCACGATATTCTTGTAGATGTTATATCAAGAACCGAAGGAAAAAATCTTAGTCTAAAAATTGTTCCTGATCTGTATGAAATTTTAAGCGGGCAAGCTCGCACTAGTCAAATTTATGGAATTCCGCTTATCGATATTATGCCCGAGCTAATGCCAGTATGGGAAAAAAAGTTAAAGCGTTTGATGGATATATTTATTTCACTATTGTTATTACTAATAACTTCTCCAATTTTAATTATAGCTGCTGTAGCAATTAAGATTGACAGTGAAGGACCAGTTTTATTTAAACAGGAAAGATTAGGGCAAAATGGAAAACCATTTAAAGTATTAAAGTTTCGTTCGATGATAAAAGACGCTGAAAAGTACACTGGTCCTGTATGGTCGCAAAAAGATGATCCTCGCGTAACTAGATTAGGAAAATTTGTAAGAAAAGCAAGGATTGATGAAATACCTCAGATGGTTAATGTTCTGAAAGGGGAGATGAGTTTAGTTGGACCACGACCAGAGCGTGAATTTTTTGTTGAGAAACTCTCAAAGGAAATACCTTACTATAAAAGAAGATTAAAAGTTCGTCCTGGAGTTACCGGCTGGGCACAGATAAAACATAAATACGATGAATCAATTGAAGATGTAAAGATTAAGTTGCGTTACGATCTTTTCTATATTGAAAATATGTCAATCAGAATGGATTTTAAAATTTTATTGCGCACTGTGTTTGTTGTTCTTTTTGGTAAAGGGCATTACGATTAGAAGCAGAGCGCTTTACGTAAAGGGCAGGGAGCAGAGCGTAAATCGCGAGAAACACTTTTGGCTATTTATCTAAATGTCATTCAGTGATCATTCGATTGTCAATCAGTGGTCATTTAATTATTGTGAATTTTAATTTAATGGAGGTTTAGATGAAATTGGAAGAACTTCGCGTCTATCAATTAGCTATAAAATTAGCAGAAGATGTGTGGGATATTGTCATTAAATGGGATTACTTTACGAAGGATGCAATGGGTAAACAATTAATTAAAGCGGCAGACTCAGTTGCAGCAAATCTAAGCGAAGGATTTGGTAGATTTTTTTATAAAGAAGAAAGGCAATTCTGCTATTATTCAAGAGGTTCTTTGTATGAAACAAAAACATGGTTAACAAAAGCCTCAAACAGAAATTTGATTACGATTGAAGAGTTTGAAAAGTTTATGAAAGAAGTAAATGATATTGGTGTTAAGTTAAACAACTATATTAACTCGATCGGTAAGAAAAATTCAGAAGCAAATAAAATTCAAGAGCCTGAAAAAAAATGAATAACCTTTAGAAATAGACCACTAATGACGAAGAATGACAATAAATCAAATAGTAAAATATAATTCTGATATTATTTTTATCTAATCCATCAATGAAAACTGAAAAAACATTAGTAATTATTCCAACTTATAACGAGCATGAAAATGTTCGCAAGCTTATTCCCGACGTTTTATCACAAGACGAAAGCATTCATCTGCTCATCGTCGATGATGGATCTCCTGATGGGACGGGAAATTATGTTGAGGAAGAATCAAGAAAGAATAATCGGATTCATCTCCTGAAGAGAGAAAAGAAGATGGGATTAGGAACAGCTTATCTTGCTGGATTTAAATATGCCCTAAAAAACGATTATGATTTTATTTTTGAAATGGATGCAGACTTTTCCCACGATCCAAATGAATTGAAAAATTTTTTATTCGCTATAAAAGATAATGATCTTGTGCTTGGAAGCAGATACATTAATGGTGTACGCGTTCTTAACTGGCCAATGACCCGGTTGTTATTAAGTTTTTTTGCTAGTGTTTATACAAGATTAATTACAGGATTACCGGTTCGGGATGCGACAGGCGGATTTAAGTGTTTTCGCAGAAAAGTTTTGGAATCGATTGATCTTAATAAAATTAAATCAAACGGATATTCTTTTCAGATCGAGATGACATTTAAAGCTTATTCAAAAGGATTTAGGATAAAAGAAATTCCAATTGTCTTTACTGATCGTGTAAAGGGAAAATCTAAAATGTCCAAAAAAATTGTACGTGAAGCTGTACTGATGGTTTGGAAACTCAGGCTGCAGCATATGTTTGGTAAATTGTAAGGATCGTTTATTTGGATCTTTCAATAATCATAGTAAACTACAACGTAAAAGAATTCCTTCAGAATTTAATACATTCTATTGAAAAAGCTTCATCCACAATTACTAAAGAAATTATAATTATTGATAACGCATCCGATGATGGCAGTGTTGATTTTATAACAGAAAAGTTTCCATATGTTAAATTAAATGCCAACCAAAATAATCTTGGTTTTGGTAAAGCAAATAATATTGGATTAAAAGAAGTTCGTGGAAAGTATATCCTTCTTATTAACCCTGACACAATTGTGGCTGAAGATACATTTGAAAAGATGATCCGGTTTTTTGAAAATAATCCGGATGCCGGATTAGCAGGATGTAAAATCTTGAATCCGGATGGCACGTTGCAGTTAGCCTGCCGAAGAAGTTTTCCCGGTCCGTGGACATCATTTACCAAAGTAACAGGATTAAGTACTTTCTTTAATAAAAGCAAAATTTTTGCAAGGTACAATCTTACATATCTTGATGAAAACCAAACATACGAAGTAGATGCAATTTCAGGTTCATTTATGATGATGCGAAGAAAAGTTTATGATAAAGTCGGCGGCTTCGATGAACAGTTTTTCATGTATGGTGAAGATTTAGATTTCTGTTACAGGGTTCAGAAAGCGGGATTTAAAGTTTATTATGTTCACTCAACTCAAATAATTCATTATAAAGGTGAAAGCACAAAACGAAGCAGCCTTGATGAAACAAAAGTATTTTACAGTGCCATGCATCTGTTTGTTAAAAAACATTTATCCAGCTCATTGTTAGTCAGCTTGATTCTTCGAAGTGCGATTGCAGTGAGAAGTGTATTTGCATTTTTAGGTGTTAAAAAACTTATTGTACTTTCTTTAATTCTTGATTTTATTTTCTTTGATCTGTGTTTGCTTGGTGCTGAAAAGATTTATCATAATCTAAGTAATTGGAGCGGCTTTCCTGGTTTTGCAATCCCAATTGTTTATACGGTGCCGGCATTAATTCAAATCTTCGTATCGTTTGTAATTGGGAATTACAAAAAGGACAAGCTATCTGTTTCAAAAACTATTCTTTCGATCTTAATCAGTTTACCCATTTTAACTTCACTCACATTTTTCTTTAAAGATTTTGCATTCAGTCGTGCGATAGTTCTAATAACTTATGCATTTTTATTTGTGGTTCTTTCTAGCTGGAGAATTGTGTTTAAGATTATTTTTAAATCCGGTTTGACTGATGATAATCTTAAACAGAAAAGAACTTTAATTGTTGGAATGGAAGAAAGCGCAATTCAAATAGGAAAAAAAATTAAAAAGAAAAAAACAGATAGAAGGAGCATTATAGGTCTGATTGGATTTTCTAATAAAAATATTGGAGATAAGATTGATGCATTTGAAGTCATTGGTACTGATCAAAATATTAAACGTGTGATAAGAGAAAATAAAATTAATGAGATTATTTTTTCATCCGGTGAATTATCTTACAATAAAATGATGGAAATTGTTGGCAAGTGCAGGGAAGAGAATGTTGAGTTTAAGATTGTTGGAAGTAACCTGGATTTTATAGTTGGCAAAACTGCTGTTACTATGCTTGATGATATGCCTGTTATTGAATTAAACAATAATATCTCGCAGCCTCAGCTGAGATTTATAAAAACATTATTTGATTATTCAATTGTGATTCCTTCTTTGTTTTTACTCTATCCTTTTATATTTTTCAAAAGCAAACTAGCACAAGCACAATCTGATTTTACAAAATTTGTTTTAGGATTTCCTAAAGTTTTAATTGGCAAAGCAAGTTTGGTTGGGCCCAGGGCAAGTGAAACGCAAAAGGATAACTTTTTAGGTAAGTCGGGTTTAACAGGATATTGGTATATTGAAACAGAAGATCTTGAAGAATTAGAGAAAATAAATTTTTATTATGCAAAAAATCAAAACATTTGGCTGGATATTGAAATAATTGCCAAATCGTTAAATAAAATGTGGAGCAAAAAGTAAGAATGGCAAAAACAATTTTAGATTTTGAAAAACCGGTTTATGAGTTAGAATCTAAATTAGATGAAATGAAAAAATTCTCCGATAACCTTGATATCGAAAAAGATATTATAAGGCTCGAAGAAAAGGTAAGACAATTGAAAGTTGAATTATATAGAGATCTTTCAAGATGGCAGCGTGTACAGTTAGCTCGTCATCCTGACAGACCATTTACTCTAGATTACATCTATGCTATGACTGAATCATTTGTCGAGTTACATGGAGACAGAGCTTTTAAAGATGATAAAGCTATTGTCGGCGGACTTGCTTCAATCGGTCATCATAAAGTTGTAATTATGGGACAGCAAAAGGGTAGAGATACGAAATCTAACGTATTCAGAAATTTTGGAATGATGAATCCTGAAGGTTATCGTAAAGCATTGCGATTGATGAAACTCGCTGAAAAATTTAATCGTCCCGTTATCACATTAATCGACACTCCCGGTGCATTTCCAGGTCTTGAAGCTGAAGAACGCGGACAAGCGGAGGCAATTGCAAGAAATTTATTTGAAATGAGTAAGCTTAAAGTTCCTATAATTGTTGTGATAATTGGTGAGGGTGCAAGCGGCGGAGCTTTAGGGATTGGCGTTGGCGATAGAATTTTAATGCTGGAAAATTGCTGGTACTCTGTTATAAGTCCGGAATCTTGCTCAAGCATTTTATGGAGAAGCTGGGATTACAAAGAACAAGCTGCCGAAGCACTTAAACTTACTGCACCTGATTTATTGGAGCAGGGAATAATTGATAGAATAATTAAAGAACCTCTTGGCGGCGCACACAAAAATCATAAAGAAGCTGCCGATACACTTAAATCCGCATTAATTGAAGAACTTGATGAACTAATAAAAGTTAAACCTGATAAGCTTGTTGATAATCGTATAGAAAAATTTGGAAAGATTGGTGCATACGTGGAATAAAAAATTTTTAATCATTTAATTTTTCTGAGGTTTTTATGAAAACTTTAATCTTTATAAATTTAATTCTCTTTGTCACTACCGAAATTTCATCTCAAACGTGTAATAACTTTTCTTTTAATCAAATTCATTCATCGTATAGCACATCTCAGTTTTCAGTTCAATTTGAGGATACTTTAGATTTAAATATTCCAAGTGAAAAATCACCGTGGCTTGCTTTTCTATTCTCATATATTTTTCCCGGCGGCGGACAATTATATAATGGCCAACCTGTAAAAGGATTATTATTTTTAACAGGTTTTACAGCAGGAATTGGTGTCGCTATTATTGGTTATCCAGGTGCAGATTTTGAAGCAACGCAGCGGGATAAAGCGTTTTTATATTCTGGTATTGGTCTGGCTGGGATATTTTATTTATGGCAGTTAATTGATGCACCCGTTTCTGCATCGAGTATAAATGAAGAAAGACGAATTAAACTAAATAAAGTTGAATTAGGACTGGTACAGCAAATTACCGGTACCGGTTTTAATACAACCTTAAAAGTTTACTTTTATTAGATCTATTATATTTGTTATTAAAGTCTTTCTCGGACAAAATGATTAAAGCAATCATTATTTGCCTTGGATTTTTTTATCTTAGCTCATCTAAAAAACAATAATAAATTAAATGTTAAAACACTACACTGAGGTTCGGGTAAGGTATGCAGATACTGACCAAATGCGATTTGCGTACAATGGAAAATATTTTGAGTACTTTGAAGTCGGCAGAACAGAAATGATGCGGGAAGTTGGATTGCCATATCAGGTAATAGAAAACAGTGGTTTTTATATGCCGGTTATCGAAACTAAAATTCATTTTTTCTCTCCGGCTTTTTATGATGAGCTTTTAGTGATTGAAACGCGTGTTGAAAAATTACCAACAGTAAAAGTTCATATTGATCATATTATCAAAGCAAAAGAAAGAGATGTTGTGATTTGTGAAGGTTATGTTGAGCTGGCTTTTCTTGATTCTAAAACAAACAAACCAACGCGTGCGCCAAAACTTTTTATTGATGCTGTTAAAAAATATTATGAGTAATAATGGATAAATCAATTTTAAAACTTATTGCAAATGCGCTTAAAGAAGATGTTGGAAATGGTGATGTTACAACAAAAGCAGCAATCGGCAAATCAAAAAAAGCTGTTGGAAAATTTCTGGTTAAGGCAGATGGAATTATTGCAGGATTAGAAATTGTAAAAGCGGTTTTCAAATCAGTTGATTCAAAAGTAAAATTTGAAGTAAAAGTTAAAGATGGTTCAAAAGTAAAATATGGTGATGTTGCAGCAATCGTTAGCGGTAAGGCGCAGTCATTACTAACAGCTGAACGCACAGCATTAAATTTTTTACAACGAATGAGCGGCATTGCAACATCTGCAAATATTTATTCAGAAAAAGTAAAGCACACTAAAGCCAAAGTAATCGATACACGAAAAACTGTTCCCGGTTTACGTGTGCTTGATAAAATGGCAGTTAAGTTTGGCGGTTGTGCAAATCATAGAATTGGTTTGTATGATATGTTTTTAATTAAAGATAATCATGTTGAAGTTGCAGGCTCTATCACTAAAGCCGTGGAGGCTTGCATAAAGTATCAGAAAAAACATCGCACCAAATTTAAGATTGAAGTAGAAACGAAAAATCTAAAAGAAGTTGAAGAGGCTATTAGAACAAAAGCTGATATTATTATGCTTGATAATTTTGAAATAGATGAAATGAAAAAAGCTGTGCATTTAATTAATGGTAAATGTAAGGTTGAAGCTTCGGGCGGAGTAAATTTAGATACGATTAAAGAAATTGCAGAAACAGGAGTTGATTTTATTTCTGTTGGCGCATTAACACACAGTGTTAAAGCTTTGGATATTTCACTTGAGATTACGGTCTAATATATTCTGATGAAAGAAAAACTTAAAGAACTTACTAAGGATACTGCTATTTACGGCATCAGCACGATGCTGGGCAGGTTTCTTAATTTTATTCTTGTTCCGTTTTACACAAATGTTTTCTTGCCTGCGGACTATGGTGTTGTAATTCTAATTTATTCTTACATCGCAATTTTTAATATTATCTTTATTTATGGTTTAGATGCAGCATTTCTAAAGTACGCAGCATTTAAAGATATTGGCGACGAAAAAGAGAATTTCTCGACACCGTTTATCAGCATATTGTTTACATCAATTATATTTTGCGGATTGATCATTCTGTTAAAGCAGCCGATCGCAGAATTTGTTGAGCTTTCTGCAAATCTGAATTACCTGATTATACTTTCAGCTCTAATACTTTTTTTTGATGCGAACACAGTAATCTCATTTTTAAAATTAAGACTCGAAAGAAAAGCAAAATTATTTTCCTTCATCAAAATCGTAAGCATTTTTTTCAACATAGCACTTAATGTTTTTCTAATCATAAAATTAAACTGGGGAATAGAAGCAATATTTATAAGTAACCTTGCAGCATCAATTCTATCATTCGTTTTATTGATTCCAACACTATTCAAAAATTTCAAATTTGCTTTTCATAAAACTTTACTCAGGAGATTATTAAAATTTGGTTTGCCATATCTTCCTGCAGGATTAGGAATGATGCTTGTTCAAGTAATTGATGTGCCAATTCTTGAAAAGTTAACAGACGTAAAAACCGTTGGAATTTATAAAGCAAACTATAAGCTTGGTATTTTTATGATGCTCTTTGTAAATATGTTTCAATATGCATGGCAGCCATTCTTTTTAACCAATGCAAAAGAAGAAAATGCAAAAGAAATATTCTCAAAGGTTTTAACTTATTTTACAATTGTTGGAAGCGTACTTTTAGTACTCCTATCATTATTTATTTCTGATATTGTAAAGATTGACTTTGCCGGAATATCAATAATTGGAGCAAAGTATTGGGATGGATTGTACATTGTTCCGGTGATTCTTCTTGCGTATTTGTTCAATGGAATGTATGTAGTTTTTTCTGCAGGAATTTATATTGAGGAAAAAAGTATTTATGCACCGGTTGTAACTGGTCTTGGAGCTTTAACAAATGTTGTGGCAAATTATATTCTTATTCCGCAGATCAATATTATGGGTGCGGCGCTTGCCACACTTTTAAGTTATATTGTAATGGCTTCCGGATATTATATTGTTACACAAAAGTATTACAAGATAAATTATGATTACATCAAGCTTGCAAAGATTGCATTAGCCGTAACATTTATAGGAATTGTTTACTACTTATTAATGTATGGTGGATATTTAAATATCTATTACAAAATAATTCTGGCATTTATTTTTATCTCATACATTTTGATGAATGTTTTTGAAAAGAATGAAATGAATTTTATTAAAACAAAATTGTTACGGAGATAAATGACTGACAAAATTAAAATAAAAGTTAAAAGACTGAGTGAAGTTTTTGCTGATGTTCCGCTTCCATATTATGCAACTTCCGGAAGTGCAGGAATGGATATTCGTGCAGCAATGAAAGATGACGTTATTCTTCAGCCCGGAAAAGTTGGGCTGATACCGACAAATATTTCCGTTGAAATTCCATTGGGATATGAAATCCAGGTTAGACCAAGAAGCGGATTAGCATCTAATCATAGTATTGGCATTCTTAACTCACCCGGTACTATTGACTCAGATTATCGTGGCGAAGTAAAAATTATTCTTATGAATTTTGGTAAAGAAGATTTTAAAATCTCCAGAGGAGATAGAATTGCACAATTGATAGTTTCAAAGGTTTACACCGCAAAGATTGTTGAAGTCAAAGATTTAAATTCTTCTAATCGAGGTGAAGGTGGATTTGGGCATACGGGGAAAAAATAATTTTTTACAATTAAAAGATTTAATGATTAAAATATTTAAAGATTGGTATTTAGATTTTCATTCCTGTTTTCATTAACTTCGATTAGCACTTACAAAAAAACTATTCAAATTATTTTAATGTTATGATATACGATGTCTGATTTTATTCATCTACACAATCACACGCATTACAGCTTACAGGACGGTGCTTGTACCGTTGATGGACTAATTAACGCAGCCAAAAAACACGAGATGAAATCTGTAGCAATTACAGATCACGGTGTTATGTATGGCGCGGCTGAGTTTTACAACAAAGCAAAAAAAGCCGGAATCAAACCAATAATCGGAATGGAAGCTTACATTGTTGTGGATGGAAGCAGATTTGATCGCGGCAAATCTGATGAATCATTTGATAAGAAAAAAACAAAACAATACAATCATTTAATTCTGCTTGCAAAAAACAAACAAGGATATGATAATCTTTCACGCCTTTCTACACTAGGACACACAGAAGGATTTTATTACAAACCTCGCATTGATCTTGAATTGTTGAAACAGTATCGAGAAGGATTAATCTGTACAACAGCTTGTGCCGGAGGAGTTGTATCAACACATCTTGTAAACGGTAATTATGAAAAAGCACGTGAAGTTGCAAAAAAGTTTAAAGATATTTTTGGAGATGATTTCTATCTTGAAATTCAAGATCACGGAATGGATTTTGATAAACCAATTCTTGATGCAATGCCAAAGATTTCCAAAGAACTGGGAATTAAACTCGTAGCTACAAATGATTGCCATTACATTGAACCTGATCACGCAATAGCACATAATATTCTGCTTCTTCTTTCAGATAAAAACGGTGCAGATTATACTCAACTAAGATATGGTACAGATCAGGTGTACTTTAAATCATCAGATGAAATGACAAAACTTTTTAAAAAGCATAAAAGTGCAATTGAAAATACACTTGAGATAGATGAGAAGATTGATCTCAAACTAAATTTTGGAGAATATCATTTCCCAAATTTTCCGATTCCAAAAGAATCAAATGCAAAAACTCCAGATGATTATATGGAACTTCTTGCAAGACAAGGATTAGAAAAAAAGTTTGAGAACATCACGGAGGAAATTGAAAACAGGTTTAATTTTGAAATTAAAACAATTAAAGAAATGGATTTTGCGGGATATTTTTTGGTTGTGCAGGATTTTATAAATGCAGCTAAAGATCGCAAAATTCCTGTTGGACCCGGCAGAGGAAGTGCTGCCGGAAGCATAGTTGCTTATGCTTTGGGGATTACAAATGTAGATCCGTTAAAATATGATTTGCTGTTTGAGAGATTTTTAAATCCCGCTAGAAGATCATTGCCCGATATAGATGTTGATTTTGCTGATGATCAGCGAGGTGATGTAATTGATTATGTCCGAGAAAAATATGGAGCTGAGTGCGTTAGCCAGATTATTACTTTTAATAGGTTATCATCAAAAGCCGTATTGCGTGATGTTGCTCGTGTATTAAAAATCCCAATTCCAACTGTAAACAAGATTACAAAATTTATTCCATCAAAGTTTGGTAAAGTTTATACTATTGATCAGGCACTGGCAGAAGTGCAGGATTTGAAATGGGTAAAAGAATCAAATGAAACAGATATCCAAAATCTAATCAAGTATGCAAGAGTTTTGGAAGGAATGAATCGGAATGCTTCCAAACATGCTGCAGGAGTTGTAATAACACCGGATGAAGTCAGCAAGTATGTTCCTCTTGCAAATGCTGTATCGCAGCAGGATATTGTTACGCAATACACGATGAAAGACATAGAAAATGCAGGTTTGCTAAAGATGGATTTTCTTGGATTGCGTACACTTACAATTATTCGTGATACGATTGATATGGTTAAGAAAAACCATCAGGTGGAAATTGAGATCGATAATGTTCCGATGAATGATGAAAAGACTTTTGCACTTTTTGCTAAAGGACAAACTACCGGAGTGTTCCAGTTTGAATCCGGACCGATGCGTGAATATTTAAAACAGCTTCATCCAACATCTTTAAATGATCTTGCAGCGATGAATGCTTTGTATCGTCCTGGTCCTATGGAATTTATTGATGATTTTATCGACAGAAAGTTTGGAAAAAAAGAGGTTAAATATCCTCATCAGATTCTAGAACCAATCCTAAAAGAAACTTATGGAATTATAGTTTACCAGGAACAAGTTATTCAGATTGCAAACAAAGTTGGCGGAATGAGTTTGGCTGATGCTGATTTGTTAAGAAGAGCGATGGGTAAAAAAGATCTAAAAGTAATGGAAGATCAAAAAATAGTTTTTGTTGATGGTGCAATTAAAAATGGTGTTGATAAAAAAACTGCTCTGGAAATTTTTGAAACGATTTTTAAGTTTGCAAACTATGGGTTTAATAAAAGTCACGCAGTTGCATATAGTTTCATAGCATATCAAACTGCATATTTAAAAGCAAATTATCCGGTGGAGTTTTTAGCAGCCAACTTAAAGAATGAGTTTGAAAACACAGACAAGGTAACCAAGTTTCTTGAAGACTGTCGTAAATTGAAAATAGAAGTTCTTCCTCCGGATGTTAACAATCCATCATTACACTTTGAAGCCGAAAAGGGGAAAATAAAATTTGGAATGTCTGCAATAAAAAATGTCGGTGTTCCTGCCGTAAAAGAAATTATCAATGCAAGAAATGCTCTTGGCAGAAATTTTAAAAGTATTTATGATTTTTGTGCAAACACAGATAATCGAATTGTAACAAAGCGTGCACTTGAAGGATTAGTTCTTGCAGGCGCATTTTACACAATGAATAAGAATCGTGCACAACTCTTTAAAGTCGTTGAATCCGCCTTGGACTATTCACACAAAATTCAGAACTCAAAAATGCTCTCGAGTGATTCTTTGTTTGGCGGAGATGAAGATGTTAAGCTTAAAGAACCTGAATTGCCGGATGTAAACTCCTGGACTGAAAAAGAATTTCTATCGCATGAAAGAAAAGTCATTGGATTTTATTTAACTGATCATCCACTGCGAAGATATGAACTGGAGTTCAAATCATTCGCTACAATTCATCTTGGTGAAACAGAGGATATAATTGAAAAAAGTGATGTGAGGGTTTGTGGTATTGTAACGGAACTTAAAACTAAGTTTGATAAAGCCGGTAAAACAATGGCTTTCTTTAGACTGGATGACTTAACTGGCAGCTGCGAATGTTTGATGTTTTCTAAAGCGTTTGTAGAATTTGGTCAGTTTGTGGAAGATGAAGAACCTATATTTGCAATAGGCAATCTTGAAAGCAGCGGAGACGCTGTTAAAATGCAGGTTAATAAAGTTATACCAATGAAAAAAATTGCCAACGAGTTTACTGAGAGTTTAAAGATTCAAATAAGTAAAGAAAAAATTTCCTCTGAAAAATTATTTGATTTGAAAAATATTCTTAAAAGCAGCGAGGGAAGCATTCCAGTATTTATTAATCTTACAGAAAATGGAAGCGACAAAGGAAAACTATTTTCACTTCAGGATATTCGTATTAAGATAACTTCTGAACTGATTAAATCATTAATTGATTTACTTGGTGAAGAATCCGTTCTATTAAAATCAAAATAAATTCAGCATCATTTTTTGTTGTTTCGCTTAGCCTGATTTTGTATTATTACTGCCGTTAAACATATTATATTTAAAGGACTTTATATTTAATGAAGAAGGATTATTGGGCACTTATCTTAGGGGCGTCATCCGGATTTGGTGAAGCGACTGCATTAAGGTTAGCAAGAGACGGGTTTAATATCATTGGAGTTCATCTTGATAGACAAGCCACTATGCCTAATGTTAATAAAATTATTAGAGAGATTAAATTAGCAGGAGTTCAGGCAATATTTTATAATGCTAATGCTGCAGATGAATTTAAAAGAAATGAAATTATTACTGAAATTAAATCATCATTAAATCATCGACCTTTTATTAAAGTTATAATGCACTCGCTTGCATTCGGAACTTTAAGACCTTTCATTCCAGATGAAAATGAACAAGCAATTACAAAAGCACAAATAGAAATGACGCTTGATGTAATGGCGCACTCACTTATTTATTGGGTGCAGGATGTTGTAACTAATAATCTGCTTGCTCAGAATGCAAGAATTTTTGCAATGACTAGTTCAGGAAGTCACTCTGCTATTCCATACTATGGTGCAGTATCGGCTGCAAAAGCTGCTTTAGAATCTCATGTGCGCCAATTATCAGTTGAACTTGGTAGTAAATATAGTGCGTCCGTAAATTCAATTATGGCCGGAGTAACTGATACTCCTGCACTCAGAAAAATTCCCGGTAACGCAAATATGATTGATATAGCACAAAGTAAAAACCCGCATGGAAGATTAACAACTCCCGAAGATATTGCAAAAGTAATTTCACTGCTTTGTAAAGAGGGGGGCGAATGGATATCAGGCGGTATAATACATGCCGATGGCGGAGAAGATATAGTTAATTATATTGGTCAAGGAAAAAAATCTTAATCATCATAAATCTGTTTATAATAATTTTTTTTAAGGGACTGAAATGAAACCAAATACTTTTACCGATGAAAATTTTGCAACTGAAGTTCTAAAATCAGATAAACCTGTTCTTGTGGATTTTTGGGCTGTATGGTGCGGACCCTGTAAAATGATTGCGCCATTAGTTGAAGAACTTGCCGATGAGTTTGAAGGAAAAGCTAAAGTTGGCAAACTTGATGTTGACAATAATCAGGAAAGTGCAATAAAATATGGCGTAAGAAGCATTCCAACTGTTTTAATATTTAAAGACGGCAAAGTGCACGATACAATTATTGGTGCTGTTCCAAAAGTACAACTTAAGAAAAAATTAGAAGCAGCATTATAACCGGTTGTACCAATCCATAATTAATAAAAAGATTCGCCTATTATATAAGTGGTGGATTTATATAATAAATGGATGTATTTAAGGTTTAGAGGAAAATACTATCTCTTGACATTATTGGCAAAAAATATTATTTCATAACAGCAAATAAAAAAAGTTTAATTTCTTGATTAAAATTACAAACTATGTTAATTTGGTAAGGAACTTAAGGATTATTAAATATAAATAACTTTTTTAGATTCATTTAAACTAACTAACCAAAAACACTTAACTACAAAAGGAGATCGTTATGATCAAAAAACTTTCTGTATTGTTTATTGCATTGGCTTTTCTTTCAACAGCCTTTGCTCAAAACAAACCATATCCCATTGTAACTGTTTCAGGTGATGAAATTGGAACAAGTACAATAAGCAGCGGCTTGAATATGAGTGGACAGAAGTTATACTTCCCACCTGTTCAAAACAGATTATTTACCTGGACAGTTAATCCAATGACTACATTAGCCTCTGGATATGACCTTCAGTCGAACGGTTCTACTCAAGAGCTTTGGTATGATTTAAACAATCCGGGTTATTTGCACTCAGCATATTGCACTTCACAACAGACTGCTGGTTGGACTGACAGAACTATAACTTATTTCTTTTCTGCAGACAATGGTGCAAACTGGAGTGAATTAGGAAACGTTCCGCCTCCTGCTCCAACAGGCGCCAGATCTGGTTTCCCCTCAATTATTGGATTATCCAATGGTGCTGCAGTTATCACAAGTCATCATAATGGCGGTGATGCGCTGACCACTTCAAAAATTCACATAGATAGCGGCCCGGCCGAATTTAATTTTACACAATACAATCCTGGCAACGCTCCTAATGGTCAGGGTAGCCCAATTTGGGGAAGAATGACCCGAAATAACGATAATAATGTTGTGATAGCTTCTTCAATTTCAGGTGGCGATAGCGCTTATACTAATGTTCTAAACACCACAGGAGGAACTTATAGTGGTTGGAATATTTATAACAGTGATCAGGCAGAAACCTATTCTGTAGCCACTTCACCTTCAGGTAGAATTGGTAATGCTTATATCGGTGGAACTGGAAATGATGGTAAAGCATTTTATCGTTATTCCGATGATGGTGGATTGACTTGGTCTTCACCGCTAATGATTTATGATCCAGGTCCTGGCGATACTGTTTTAGGTACAATTAGAGGTGTTGATTTAACATTTGCCGGCGAATCTCCTTGCGTCGTGTATGAAGTTGTTCAGCAAATTATATCAATAGGAAGTTATTTTCCCTGGCTTACCAAGTAAAATACACTTTTGGAGCCCGGCTGTAAATGGCGGAAATAATTTAGTATTAGCAGATAGTAATAATGTACCTTATTACGGATATAATGGTACAAATGATGTCCAAACTCCTATTTGCCGTCCGGTTATCGGAAAAGCCCAGGGTTTGGATAATGTATTATTTGTTGCTTTTGATGCAACAACTGAATTTTATTCTACATCTGCAGATACAACCTCATTCTGTGCCGGATACTTTATGGTTTCACAGGATGCCGGTGCAACCTGGACAACTCCTGAAAAGTTCACACCTTCAGGAAATCCATTGTTAGATTTCAGATTTCCAAGTATAGCTCCTGTTGCACCAGTTGCAGGAAATGTTGCAACCGTACATATTTCAATGCAGGGCGATCCAACTCCTGGTTCACAGGTTAATGGTTCACCGGCTGGTATTACTGCACAGTTTTTCCATTTTACAACTGATGTACCACTTCAAACTGTATCTGATATACCTGTAACATTTAATGTTGATATGGGTGTTCAGGCGTGTGAAGGTAATTTCCCGGCTGGGGCTACAGTAGTTGTTCGTGGTAGTTTCCAAGAAGCTTTCGGTGATCCGGGTGGAAACTGGCAAGGTAATTTATTCCAATTATCTGATGCTGATGGCGATACCATTTATACAGGTACATTTAATGCACCTGCTGGTTTAGCTGGTAACAATTATGCCTTTAAATATGTAATTGTTAATCCTCCTGCTGGTGATAATTGGGAATCAACTCCTGATAGACCATTTACAGTTACTGCTCCTGTTACAAACTTACCAACTGTATGGTTTAATGATGATAACGTTTGTACTGAAATAACCGAAGTCACAAATACTATAGAGTTTACTGCTGACATCACTGCACTTATTAATAGTGGAGTTGGCGGTGCTTTCGATCCTAATCAAGACTCATTACTTGTAATGGGATTAGATTGGGATAACCTTGGTAAAAATGTTGTTGGTAATAGAAGAATGTTTAATGATAATCCATTTACCCCGGGTATTTATCAAACTACCTTAACAGTTACTTCGGGTTCAGCAGCTCCTAACGGAATTGGTGACTCTACTAAATGGAAATTCAAAGCTTTTCCAAATGGAAGATTTTCTAACGATGGTTGGGAAACAACTCCTGACAGGTGGCATATTTACTTAGCGGATGGTTCTACAGTTGTTTTACCTACAATTATACCAAGTATTCTTGCACTGCAAGCACCTTTAGTAAATCCTGTGCCGGTTCAGTTTACAGTTGACATGACTGGTGCTGTTAATCATTATAACGGATTACCTATACCCCTCGCAGATCTACAATTTGTGGGAATTCGAGGCAGCGCTGACTTCTTAGGAAACTGGAGTTCTGGTGGAAACTGGAATGTTTCTGATACTACTACCGGTTTGATGAAAGTGTTAAGCAATATTGGCGGAAATTTATGGAGAGTAACACTTACAGCCCCTGTTGGACAAAATTCAGGTAACTATTCATTTAAATTTGCGGCAATGTATCCTGGTGCCGACACAATTAATGGCGGATCCTCTCCATTAGATAATGAAGCAGGATTTGGAGAAAATCATCAATTTACTCTACAGGACATACCAGCAGGTATTTTCCTCTATAATAAATTTGGTGATATGATTAATGATGTTAAAGAAATTCCTGGTGATGGATTGCCAATAGCTTATGATTTAGGACAAAATTATCCTAACCCATTCAATCCAACGACTTCAATAAGATTCAGCATACCTGAAGCTGGTTTGGTAACCTTAAAGGTATTCAACTTATTAGGTCAGGAAGTTGCAACACTTGTTAACAGTGAAAAGACATCCGGTGTTTACGAAGCAACATTTGATGCCTCTTCAGTTTCAAGTGGTATATACTTCTATACATTAGAAGCTAAAAACTTTACTTCAACTAAGAAAATGATTTTATTGAAGTAATATGATTCTTTAATTTAAAAAGCGGGTGGTTATCTGTAACGCAATTACAGACCATCCGCTTTTTTATTTTGAAAAAAATGATGAGATAAATTGAAATAATCTCAAAAAATATTTAGTGGAGAAAAGATGAAAAATTTGATTACAAAATTTCTGGTCTTATTTATTTTTTCCTTTTTTGTCTCAGCGCTTTATGCCCAATCCGGTGTTGGTAAATTAAGCGGAAAGGTCGTAGATGCTGGAACGAAAGAAGCTCTTATTGGAGCAAATTTAGTTATCCTTCAATCTCAGATTGGAGCTGCTACGGATGTTAATGGTGAATACTTTATTCTAAATATTACACCCGGCACCTACTCGGTTAAAGTTAGCTATGTTGGCTATGCTCCTAAAACACTGGAGAATGTTCGTGTTGTTGCCGGTATTACTTACGAGTTAAATGTTGAGTTATCAACAGACTTTACCCTTGATGAAATTGTAGTAATAGATAGAAAGTTTTTTGAATCTAAATCTACCAATACAGTTAAGGTAATAGACTCAGACCAAATATCCAGACTTCCGGTAAAAGGTGTTACCAATATTGTTGCTTTAAATTCCGGTGTTGTTGTACAGGAAGGAAGCGGCGGACAGGATAGAAATGCAACAATAAATGTTAGAGGCGGAAGAGGAAGTGAAGTACTATATATAATTGATGGTGTTCCTCAAAATAATGTGCTTACAAATACATCTTCAGCACAAGTTAGTGATAATTCAATTGAACAAATATCATTTCAGGTAGGCGGTTATGAGGCTAAGTATGGTCAGGCTCAATCTGGAATAGTTAATGTTACAACCAAAGCCGGACAATCATATTATGATCTCTTTTCTGATCTTGTAACATCCTCATTTACGGACGATTACGGATACAATTTATATACGTTGAATTTAAGTGGTCCAATTATACCCGGAATAGATGATCATACACTTTTCTTTTCTGCTGAAAGAGGATGGTTACTGGATGCAGATCCTCCGGCAGTATCATTAGAGTTTCCAAGTATCAACAAAAGTACAACGTATCGAGAAGGAAACCAATCCAGCATATGGCGTTTTACGGGAAGAACAGCTCATAATCTTGGTAGTTTCAGAATTAATTTGGGTGCAAATATTAATATAAGAGACGGAAGACAATACATCCATTCATACCAGAAGAATAATGGTGCTAATAATCCATTTGTCCAAACCGATAATTATTCATTTAGTGCAAGGATTAGTCAGACATTAAGTGGTAATTCATTCTGGAATTTAAATCTTGGATATAGAAAGTTTAATTCTGAACAAAGTCATCCGGTAATGTTAGATAATTTAAACTTATATGGTGATAGTGCTTATTTTGCAAATACTTTTGGAGTTACTTTAACAGGATATGGTACTCGAAATCAAATCAGTCCCATAACCGGTCAAGGCACAACAACAGATGAAAATGGTGTGTTTCTTCCTTACGGCAGAATTCAAAATTATTACGGCAAAAATGAAAACGACGTTTTATCTGTTAGAAGCATCTTTTACATCGCAGATTGAAACTCATTTACTTGAAATTGGCGGCGGGTTCAATTTTAATACCGTTAGAAATTATGTTATTGGTCCTGTTGGATTGCAACTTCCTTCATTAAGGGATTCCAGTGACTTCCTAAGATATGAATACCAACAGCCTTCGTATTATGGATATAATATATACGGAACCAGCAAAACTGGTGGTGAAGGATTTGAAGATCCATATAAACCGGTTTTCGTGTTCGGATATATTCAGGATAGATATGAATTGGAAGATTTGGTCTTAAATCTTGGTCTGAGGGTTGATTATTTTGATACAAAGGCAGATATTCTGGCAAATCCAACACTTCCTTTTGCAAAAGGTTCTGACGCAGGTGACTTTGATGATGGTGATTTCGTTCAAAAAGATGCAGAATTTGAAATTTCACCAAGAATCGGTTTGGGTTTTCCAGTAACTGAAGGCACAGTCTTTCATGCTCAATTCGGAAGATTCATTCAGATACCTGCACTCCAGGATTTGTATTCTGGTTATTATGATTATAAGGCTTTAATTACAGATGATGCACGTACTATTAATAATGGAGAAATAAAAAGTGAAGAAACCGTTCAATATGAAGTTGGATTCAGACAGTTATTATCTGATAATTCAGCATTGAATCTCTCACTTTTTTATAAAAATATTAAAGGCTTAGTCAATCAGCAGGTAGTATTTTTCCAGCGTAGAGAAGGCGGAGAATTAAGCGAATATTATACGCCAACCAATACAGATTTTGGAACATCAAAAGGATTAGCTTTATCATTAGATATAACGAAGCTAAGTTATTTTAATGTATCATTGCAATATACGTTTGCTATAGCTGAAGGTACCGGCTCTTCAACAAGTTCCAGCGGTACTGCCGTATTTAGAAATGTCGATAACGAAGTGCCAAAAGTAATTGCACCTTTGGATTTCGATCAAAGACATACTGCAAACGCAACAATCAATTTCTACGTTCCGGCTAATGAATTAGGCTGGTTAGAGATGACAAGTGCTACATTCTTAATAAATTATTCAAGTGGTCGTCCTTACACTCCACTCAATTTCTTTGATATACTTTCAGGAAATAATGGTGGTCCAAGTACAATTGGGTACATTAACAGCAGATTTTCACCAGGAGCTGTTAGAGTAGATTTAAAGTTAGAGAAAACCTTTTCTATAACGGATAATTTATTACTTACTCCTTACCTATGGATCCAAAATCTATTTGATGCTGATAATGTTACTACTGTTTGGAGATCTACTGGAGATCCTTATACAACCGGTTGGCTTTTAACTCCGGATGGATTAGCTGCCTCTGAAAGAAATGGTGAGGGATTTGTGCAGGATTATAAATCACTTGAAAGAGATCCTGGTAACTTTGGTATCCCAAGACTTATTAGATTGGGCTTCAAACTTAATTTTACCAAACTAAGTCTTTAATCTAATATTGAATAAGAAGGATTAAAAAAATGTTTAAAATCAGAAATAAAAATACAACCAGTTTTGTCATCCTCTTAATTTTAACCGGAGTCCTTTCTCTTGGTTTTATTGAAGGAGATAAAAATGGAAACGGCAGACTAAATAAAGTTTATAATAATACAGAAATTAAATCATCAGGTGCCGTTGGTGATGCATTTCGTTTTCATATTAATAATCTGAACATACCCATAAACAGCAGCGGTGTTATTGCTGATGTTAATCTCGCTCCGGAAGGATCTGAAGGTAAATTTGGCGTGGCATCATTCCTATTTTCTTCGGGTTTTATGATGAGCGGCTTAACAAATAACAGTCTTTGGGCTTGCGCACAAGCAACTGCTTCGAGAGTTCAAAACTTTTTACCTGGACCCGCTGGCGGAAATAATGATCCAAGAGCTCAAATATATGTACTTAATCGTGAAGAAGGCGATTTCGTAAAGTCCTGGGATGATTGGAAAGTAGCAGTAGAACTTGGTGCAGATTTTTATGACGGTGATGGTGATGGATTATACAATCCGATTGATAAAAATGGTAATGGCGTTTGGGACCCTGATGAAGACGCTCCGGATCTCATAGGTGATCAAACTGCCTGGTGTTTATACAATGATGGTGTACCTGCTGCGCAGAGAGAAAGATTTTCAGGAATAGGACCCCAGGGCATTGAGATAAGACAAACTGTTTTCGGGTATAGTTCTAAAGGTGCTTTAGGAAACATTTTATTTGTGCGTTACAGATTGAAAAATGCCGGGACAGTTGCAGATCGGTTAGACTCAGTACTATTCTCAGTTTGGGCTGATCCCGATCTGGGAGATTTCAACGATGATCTCGTTGGTGTTAATGTTCCACTGAATGCCGGATTTACATATCAAAGAACTCCTGATGCTGAATACGGTTCAAATCCTCCATGTTTTATGATAGATTTTTTCTCAGGACCAAGAGCTTATATTCCGGGTGTTACTTATATCGACAATGACGGCAGTGGTGATTATTCAACCGGCGATACTCCATTAGATACTGCATTTAGTTTTAGAGGTCTTCGGTTAGGTGTTGAAGAATCACCGGGAGCGATGAATTTACCTATTTCATCTTTTGTACATTATCAGCAGTCAGATCCCATTGTAGGTGACCCGAATACAGAAGATGAAGCAAGGGGATATATGAAGGGCTTAACTAAAAATGGGGATGAATTGGATCCCTGCACATGGAATTTGGGTAATATAAATTTTCCTGGTTGTGCAACAACGGACCGAAGATTCTGGTATTCAGGCGATCCAGTGAAAGGTACCGGATGGTTAAACACCCGTGCAACAGACCAAAGACAAATGACTAATACCGGTCCATTTACTTTAAATAAAGATGATGAAGTAGAGATTGTGGTAGCTTATGTAGTTGGGCAAGGTTCCGGTCCATTAGCTAGTATTACACGAGCTATTGAGATAGATAAAGGAGCTCAGTTTATTTTTGATGGAAATTTTAGAGCCCCAATACCGCCTCCTACAATCAAGCCAATTATAGCTGAAGGAGCAGATTATATTGACTTTATTCTTCCTGTTTCAAAACAATTTAGTTTTTCTGATAGAACAGATGCCTGGATTGATAATTTTCAAGGAATAAATATTTATGCGTATAAAACAAATAATACTCAGGATTTTATTGATGGTCAGGAGAATTCAAAATTATTCCGTCAATATCAGGTTCAAAATTTTATAAAAGATTTATATAAGGAGAATGCAGATACTAGAGGTATAGAACTACTCTATCCTCAAACTGATTCGCTTTATGATTTAGATAAAGATGTTTACTCTGATTCAACCACCGGCAGAATAAGAGTTAGAATCACACAGGATCCTTTTACCGGTGATAAGATAATTAAAGGTAAACCATACTATTTTGCATTTACTTCTTATGCGATTAATTATCTCTCTTTGGTAAATAAAGCTGCTCCTAACGATTCAAACGCATTTGGTTTACCTGGAGATTATTACCTTTCTTCTGCCGGATTTGTGACTGAGGTGGAAAATAATCCAACAATTATAACTGTTGTACCGGGTGAAGATTTATATAGTCCCCCTGTTTCAGTTATTCCAAGTAATAAAATAGCTGGTCCATCTTTAGGTATAGTTGGTTATGATATTGTTGATCAGTCTAAATTGACAAATGATGATTATCAAGTAACCTTTTTTAAGGATAATGCTTCCAGCGATTATAAAATGTTCTGGAAACTGGAAAACATTACAAAAGGTTCGGTATTAGTTGATACAGGGTTTAACTATCAATATGGCAATGATGGATTTGTAGCCGACCAGGTTACTGATGGATTTATTACAAAAATTGAAGAACAGGTTGCTGATCTTGCCCCATCAACTTATTCGCCTTCAGCAAATCTTTGGTATAAAGAATTCGATACACTCCAGGTAACCGGTGTTTATTATGTGGGAAAAGATGTACCGGTTGGAAGTAATATAGAATCATTTCCTGATAAACAATCAAGCTATATCTCAGCAGACAAATTAAGAAAGGTTGAAATCAGGTTTGGAACTACCGGTAAAGCATATCGTTTTATTAATGGTTATAAAGGCGTTCCTCTATCAAATGGTTACAGATTTGCTTCCGCAATTACTGCCACCGATACTACTAACAGAGGTAAAATTAGTAACTGGGATGAGATCAACAATAGGGCAAATGGATTTGTGGATGTTCCTTTTACTGCCTGGGTTGCTGATGAAAGATATCCCTCGGATAAAAGACAATTAGCAGTTGGATTTGTTGAGCGTAGAAAAACGAATACGTTTCCAAAAGCAAACCCAGATGGTATTTGGGATCCAAGCGATTCGCTTTTGGCTAACGGAGAAGTTATTGTCGTTTTTGATGCTGATTATGATCCTACAGGAAGTCAAATTGAAATTACTGGTGGAGAATTTAAAGATTCTTCTGGTAACGTAATATCAACTGTTTGGTCAGATCTTTTACGTGCACAAACAGGAAATAATCTTCCACAGATTCCTGCTAATGCCGATGTAACTGATGAACAAAGATCTGTTTTTAATTCTTCCTGGTTAAATGCAATGTATGTTGTCGGATTGGAAAAAGTTGATGCTAATACATTCTATAAAAATGGTGATATTCTAACTCTTCCACTTTCGGTTTATCCATATACGGATCAGGATATTTATAGATTTAAATCATCTAATGTGATACTTTCATCCGATCAGAAGAAAGCTCTTTTTGATAAAGTTACAGTATTTCCAAATCCTCTTTTTGGCTATAATGTTGCAACAAGTTACACTAATGGTCCACCAGATGAACCATTCGTAACATTTTCTAATTTACCTGAGATTGTATCAATAAAGATTTACTCTTTATCAGGTCAATTGCTAAAAGAATTGAACCAGGAAGATAAATCTTCGCCAACATCTCCGTTCTTGCCCTGGGATTTACAAAATGAATCCGGATTAAGAGTTGCATCGGGTATGTATTTGGCGATAGTCTCATCACCTGAATATGGTGAGAAGGTATTAAAATTTGCAGTAATAATGCCTCAAAAGCAGATTCCGAAATACTAATGGTTATGGGGTGGTTACAACCACCTCATAAATTTGAAAATAATTAGGAGTTTTAATATGAAAAAGTTTGTAATATTTATTTTAATAAATTGTTTTGCATTTGCACTCTATGCAGGTGATGAATCACGAAAAGGGACTACCGGTGCTGACCATTTGCTTATTCCGGTCGGTGCAAGAGGTATCGCTACCGGAGGCGCATTCGTTGCATTTATAGATGGTATAGAATCTATATACTATAATCCTGCCGGATTGGATGTAACCAGCAGATCTGAAGCAATGTTTAGTTACATGAATTATATCGCTGATATAAACGTTTCTTACTTCGCAGCTTCAGCTAGTTTAGGCGATCTGGGATCCATAGGGTTAAGCTTAAAATCATTAGATTTCGGTGAGATACCAGTTACTACTGCTGAATTCCCGGATGGAAATGGTTCTACTTATTCACCTGTAAACATGACTTTAGGATTAACATATTCAAAAGTGCTTACAGATAGAATCTCAATAGGTACTAATATTAAGCTTATTAATGAAAGTATCGAAAATACTTCTGCTAATGGATTAGCTATCGATTTTGGAGTTCAATATAAATTCAATAGTCAGTTGTCTATCGGTGCTGCATTAAAAAACGTTGGTCCAAATATGAGATACAGCGGGCCAGATATGCAAACATCAACTTCAATACCGGGTTCTTTTAATGGAACAGGTTCCGGAAGTTATGAAATTGTATCTGAAGAATTTCAAATACCGAGTTTTTTTGAATTAAGTTTTGCATTTGCTCCATCTGTTGATGAACAGAATAGTATAATTGTTGCTTCAACATTTACGGCAAACAATGCACTGGAAGACAAAATAAATTTTGGATTTGAATATGGTTTCATGAATAATTTCTTTGCGAGATTTGGATATAATCTGTCAGTTGGTAGTGAAACCAACAAATCAATTTATGGATTTTCTGCTGGTGCAGGTGTTCAATATGAATTGGTTGAAAATACAAATCTTGTTTTTGACTATGCATACAGAGATGTTAAGGATTTCCCTACATCAAACCATATTTTTACTGTTAAATTAGCTTTTCAGTAAAAATGTAAAAGTCATAATTTAAGCGTCTATTGTATTCAATAGACGCTTTTTTTTATTTAATGATAAAGTAACCAAAATGAAAAAAATCATTTCTATCTTTTTTATCCTAAGCATATCAATCTTGTCTCAATCAAATTTTGATTTTGAATTTGATTATGCTCAGTTCGGGTATGATTCAACTTCGAACTATGTCGAATTCTACTACTCTTTTAATCAAACTTCACTTAAAGTTGATAACGAAAATTCACATTTAACCCTCGAAGGACTGCTAAAAGTTTCTATTGTGAATACACAAACCGGTGATAGTGTCATCAACAATCAGTGGAAAGTAAAACATGAAAGTAGATACTTCATTAATCGGTGACCAGATTCTTGTTGGCACCCTGGGATTTGTGATTCCTGCGGGCACATTTACTTGTCAGGTTCAGGGGTTGGATTTACACAAACCGGAAATGTTCCGAGTGATTGAGGAACAGATTAAAATAGTTCCATACCTTAAAGGAGAACTAAGTATTAGTGACGTTCAACTTGCATCTAAGATGATTCAGGGCAGTGAAAATACAAATTCAGTTTTCTACAAAAATTCTTATGAAGTTATTCCAATTCCAAATCTAGTTTTTGGCAAGTCTCAGCCAGCATTGTTTTTTTATACCGAGATTTATAATCTGACGTCTTCGAAATTAAAAAGCGAACAATTAAAAATGAGTCAATTGGTTTATAATAGCAAAGGAAAACTTGTAAAGGAAAAATCAAAGTATCTATCCCGGAATTCTAATTCGCGAGTTGAAGTCGGTTCTCATATTTTGTCAAATTATCCAACAGATACTTATACAATGGTAATAGCTTTGATTGATAGTGCTGCTAACCAGGGTATTTCAACAGCTAAAAAATTCTATGTATATAATCCTGATATAGTGGTTACAGATACTTTTGAGGTTGCTACCACATCCGTTTTGAGTTCAACTTTTGGTTCAATGTCTGAAGAGGAACTGGATGACTTGTTTGAAAAATCAAAATATCTTGCCGGCAAAAGTGAAATTGAAAAATTTGAAAAACTATCTAATCTTGATGGCAAGCGGGAGTTTATGTTCGAATTCTGGAAAGCAAAAGATGAAAATTCGGGTACTTCTGAAAATGAATTTTACAGAAAGTATCTTCAAAGGCTTGAATTATGTAATGAAAGATACACTTCAATGGGTAAGCAGGGCTGGAAAACTGATAGAGGCAGAGTTTATCTTCTTTATGGTGAGCCTACAGAAATAGAAAGATATCCCAATCAATTAGAAACAAGACCTTATGAAATATGGAACTATAATGAGTTAGAAGGTGGAGTGTATTTTGTTTTTGCAGATCTTACCGGATTTTCTGATTACCAATTAGTTACCTCGACCAAACGCGGTGAGTTAAGAGATGAGACCTGGCAAAGGCGGATCATCGTAAGATAATTTTTTATAGCCCCGTATAAAGGGGCTTTTTGTTTTGTCATATCTTATTAATAAATCAGATCATTTTACTATTTTTACACACCATTTCACCGGATTGATTTGAAGAATATTTTAGAATACATACTTTTTATTTCTCTTAGCTTATTTGTTAGAATTATTGGTTTAAAATTTTCCAGGAGATTTGCAAATGTTCTTGCATTTGTGTTTTTCTATATTATCAGAATCCGAAAAGAAGTTGTTCTTGAAAATTTAAAATATGCTTTTCCCGATTACAGTGAAGAAAAGATTAAGCATACTGCGTATGAAAATTTTAAAAGTATTTGTATTACACTTGTTGAAATACTTTCTTTGCCCTGGATAAAAAAAGAACAAGTTAATAATATTTTATTATTTGATAATCCAGATCTTTTTATTAATAAGTTTAAAGAAGGTAATGGATTAATTGTTTTATCAGGTCATTTTGGGAATTGGGAATACCTGGCAACATTAGGTGCTTATATCTTACAAGTTAAATTTCATGTTGTAGTTAAGCCTCAGCGAAATCCTTATGTTGACAGGTGGATGAATAGTTACAGGACAAAGTGGAACAACGAAGTTATAGCGCTCGGTCCTTCTATACGCAATGTTTATTCTGTTCTTATTAAAAGGGGAATCCTCGCTATGGTTGCAGATCAAAGGGGCCCAGAAGAAAGTATTAAACTGGAATTCTTCGGAAGAAAAACTTCTGTTTATACCGGCCCTGCTATTTTATCCTTAAAATCTAATGCACCATTATTATTTGGAATTGCTATCAGACAAAAAGATTTTTCCTACAAGATTTTTATAACTGAAATCCGTCGTGATAATTTACCGGAGAATTATGATGAGAAAGTCAAAGTACTAAGTGAGAGAATATTAAGACACCTTGAAAACTTTATACGCCAGTATCCCGAACAGTGGCTCTGGATGCATAAAAGATGGAAACACTGAGATGAACCTTGAAAGAATATTATTTATACAAACTGCATTTTTGGGTGACGCCATTCTTGCACTTCCAGCAATACAAAAACTTAAAGAACTTATTCCTGATTCTTCAATCGATGTTTTATGCATTCCAGAAACCAAGGAAATATTTAGGGCATCACTAAGTGTGGATAACACTGTTGCTATCGATAAAAAAGGAGAGCATAAAACTTTACTTAAAACCTATAAGTTTATTAAGCAGCTAAAACAAAATGGATACACAAGAATTTATTCATCTCATCGTTCTTTCCGAACGGCATTGATCATTCTTTTACTTGAAGTTACAGAAAGTTATGGATTTGAGAATTCAAGTTTGAAGCACGTTTACAAAAACCTAATTCCATATTTTCTTAATAAACATGAAGTTCAGAGAAATCTGGATTTGATTGGGTATGAATATGATGATGAAACCTGGAGAATTATTCCGAAACTATCTTCAGAAAAAATTGTTAGTGAAAAGATTAAAGCTTTTTTAGGTCAGAATAATTTAGCTAGCGGATTTATTGCCATTGCACCGGGAAGTGTTTGGGCTACAAAAAAATATCCTAACGAATATTTTAAAAACATCGTAGAACATTTTATTAAAAATGGTGCAAAATTACTTTTAATTGGCGGTGAAAAAGATTATACAGATTGTTCAAGATTGGCTTCAGGATTTAATGGTAAAGTAGTAGATGCTTCCGGCAAATTTTCTGTTGTGGAAAGCATTGAATTACTAAAGGGTGCCAAATTACTTATATCAAATGACAGTGCACCAACGCATATGGGTATGTGTGCGGATATAAAAGTGTTAACAATTTATTGTTCTACGACCCCTGGATTTGGTTTTTATCCTTATACTAAAAAAAGTGCGTCAATAAGTTTTGATGATCTTAAATGTAAACCTTGTGGAATCCACGGGTATCACCATTGTCCTATTAAAACTTTTGATTGCGGGATGAAACTTTTACCAGAGATTATAATTAAAAAAGCAGAGGAAATGTTACGTGATTGAAAAGAAAGAAGCAGTATTAATAAATATTGATGAAAATTTTGAAACCGCTATTGATATTGCCCGTGAACTTTTTTTAAATGGTTCTATCTTTATTTATCCAACTGATACTATTTACGGGTTTGGCGGCAATCCATTTAACGAAGTTGCTATAAAAAAAATCAGTGAAGTAAAAGGTAAACAAAATTGGCGCAGATATATTTTTTTAATATCTGATATTGAAATACTAAAAAGTTATGCCGATGTTGATTCAGAAAGATACCTGGATTTTCTTTTGTCCATCTGGCCAAATCCAGTTTCTGTAATATTAAAACTGAACAAAAAATACCAGAATCTATTACAGTCTGAAACTGGTGCGTTCAGAATTCCGAATCATAGATTTTGTTATAAATTAATAAGTGAATTGAAAATGCCTTTGGTTTCCACAAGTGTAAATAGAACCGGAAACGAACCAATGAATGATTCTTCGTTAATCATTCAAGAATTTGCCAATGAGGTTGATGCAATTTTTTATTCAGATAAAAAGTCTTTTTTTGAAGCTTCCACTCTCATTGATTTGACGGGCGACGAACCAAAGTTGATTCGAGAGGGTAGAATTAAGTTTGTGGAATTAATGAAAAAGCTGGATTAGATTAAGACTAAAAGAAAGACGATGTTTAAGTTCAAAAAAATTAAAAAATTTTCAATAATTCTTTTGCCTGAGGAAACATCAAGTGCGCCACGTTCGATAAAAATTTCCTCAACAAAGATGCTGACTTTAATTGCATTGTATAGCTTAATAATTTTTATTTTAGGATTTTATATTATTAGTTTTATTCCATTAAGTGAAGTTTTATTCCCATACTCGTTACGCTTAACTGATTCGGATAAGAAGAAAGTGGAATTACTAAATGATAAAGTTATATTTCTTGCTAAAGAAATAGAATCATTAAAATCTGTAAATAAAAGATTAAAGTTTGCAATAATGCTCGGGGATTCAACTTTGTTGAAAAGACCAAAAGAGTTTAAAGATTCAAGCAAAAAAAGAATATCTGCTGATGGTAACATATTGGCTGTTGTAATGGACTTATTTGGTAATTTTAATTTTCATCAGAGCAAAGAAATTTTATTTATAAAACCTGGTGATGGATTCATAAGCAAATCCTTTGATCCTTCACGCGGGCACAATGGCAATGATTATGTGATGAAAGAAAATAGTCCTGTTTTTGCATCCGCCGGGGGCTATATTGTATTTGCTGGGTATACTCCAGATTATGGATATTCCATTATCATTAACCATCAGGAAAATTATGTTACTAAATATCTTCATTGTTCATCTATCTTAAAGAAAAATGGAGATACTGTTCGACAGGGAGAATTAATTGCCCTTAGCGGTAGCTCTGGCAGCGAATCAACCGGACCTCACCTGCATTTTGAAATCTGGAAAGATGGAAAGCCGATAAATCCATCTGATGTTTTAATTAAATATTAGGAGTTTATTTTGAAAACTAAATCAAACGGGAGTTCTATGGAAGAAGTCACAATAATAAGTAATGGAGTGGTAATTGAGGGTAAAGTAACTAGCAATGGTAATGTTCGCGTCGACGGAATTGTTAAAGGCGATATTACTGCTCAAGGTAATTTAACTGTTGGCGAGCAGGGAAGTATCCAAGGGCAGCTTACAGGTGAAACTGTTTCAATTGGCGGAAAAGTTGATGGAACAGTAAACGCAAAAGAGAAGCTCGTTTTGGAAACCAAAGCTGTTCTAAAAGGTGATCTTATTACAAAAATCCTTGTGGTTGAAGCAGGAGCAATTTTTGAAGGAAAAAGTTCCATGAGTGGTCAGCCAATGTATAAACCTGTTAGTAAAGGAGAGTAGTACATTGTTAAAACCGGAATCTGATTCCGGGATTGCCAAATCCTTACGTGATGTTGGACCTTATCTTGGATTGGGTCTTCAACTTGCAATTACAATTGTTGCGATGGTCCTGCTAGGCAGTTGGCTTGATAAAAAGTTTAATCTGAATTACATCCTTACTTTATTTATGGGCTTATTCGGTACAGGGATAGGTCTTTACAACTTGATAAAAACGGTTACTGATCTTGAGAAGAGAAATAAAAGTAAGAATGAAAAAAGTTAAAACTTATTTAATTTTAGGTATTATTCCAGCTATTTTTTTTGTATTAATTATAACATCTTATTCCTTAGGTAGCATTAATTCCACAGAATTTAATAGTCTCTTTTATGGCTTTCTTTTCTCCTCAATAAATTTCTTCCTTGGCATCATTTCAATTCACTTTGGCTTTGAAAAAAGTGATAATATCTTCCTGATACTTGTTTTAGGCGGATTAATTTTACGTCTTTTCTTGATGCTTATCCTGATCGTAATAGCTCTAAAATTTTTGTATGTTAATCTGTATTCGTTTATCTTTACAACCTTTATTTTATATTTCTACTATCTCATAGTGGAATTTTTTATACTAAATAAGAAAAAGAATTTTATACTCAAGACCAAGTAATGATTGATTCTACCTCAACACAAATAATCGTTGATAGCCTTAGAAATACTAAATCTGAATCCGGTAGTGATTGGATTCTCCACCACGTTATGGATGGTAATTATATTGATTTTTCGCCTTTTTTTAAGGTTTATCTTCCTCATTTTGAGTTATTTGGGCTGGATATTTCGATCACTCGTCACGTTCTTTTTATGTGGCTCGGAGCACTGTTACTCTTTATTGTTATGACAAGAGTTGCCAAAGCTTATAAATCATCAATGGTCCCTAAAGGATTCATAAATTTTTGGGAGTTATTTATTGTATTTGTGCGGGATGAAATTGCAAAACCTACGATTGGAAAAGGTTTTGAGAAGTTTTTACCATATCTCTTGACAGCATTTTTCTTTATTCTTTTTGGAAATTTTTTAGGATTAATTCCGTTTTCGGCAACTTTTACTAGTAACATCGCAGTAACTGCAACAATGGCTATATTCACTTTTCTAGTTATTCAGATTGGTGGAATGATCAATAATGGAGCTTTTGGATATTTTAAAGGACTGATTCCACATGGAGTACCTGGATTCTTACTTCCTATTATGATTATTGTCGAACTTTTGGGATTATTATCCAAACCATTTGCATTAGCAATTCGTCTTTTTGCAAATATGACAGCAGGACATATAGTAATATATGCACTGATAAGTTTACTTTTTGTTATGCAAAATTATTTTTGGGCTGGATTAGTCGTGCCCATGGCGCTATTTATTTACGGATTGGAAATTTTAGTAGCATTATTACAAGCTTATATTTTTACAATGCTTTCAGGTTTATTTATTGGAATGGCAGTTCATCAGGATCATTAAAATAATTTATATCATTAAATCTAACTAAAGGAGAAAATTAATGGACGTATCAGGTTTAGCAGGTTTAGCCGCCGGAATCGGTGCTGGATTGACAATCATTGGTGGTGCTTTGGGTATTGGTAAATTAGCGGCTTCTGCAATGGAAGCTAGTGGAAGACAACCTGAAGCCGCAGGTGCTATCAGAACTTCAATGATCATCGCTGCTGCGTTGATTGAAGGTATATCATTATTCGCATTAGTAATCTGCTTTATTTTAGCCGGTAAATAATTAGTTAAAGGAGTGTTGTTTACACTCCAATCATTAAATAATAACCATGACAAAAAGATTATGATTGCAAATACATTGTTTGCTTTTATCGCTTTAATTGTATCTGAAACAAAAGGTGGAAGTGGTGGATTGCTTTCCGTTAACGGTGGATTAGCTTTCTGGACAACACTTACCTTTATTCTTCTTTTAATTCTTCTAACAAAGTTTGCATGGAAGCCAATTTTATCTGCCTTAAAACAACGTGAAGACGCAATAAAAGATTCTCTCGAGCAAGCCGAAAAAGCCAAAGATGAAGCAAAACAGATTCTAGCTCAAAATCAAAGCAGCTTAGTTAAAGTTGAGGAAGAATCTAAAAAGATAATTGAGGAAAGCAGAATTTATGCAGAGAATCTTAAAGAACAGATGCTTAAATCAAGCAAAGAGCAAGCTCAGAAAATTATTAACGAAGCAACTGCTGAAATTGACAGAAAGAAAAATGCTTCTTTTGATGAATTGAAAAATCAAATTGCAGAAATTTCTGTTCAAGCCGCAGAAAAGATATTAAAAGAAGTTCTTGATGCAGAAAAGAATAAAAAACTTGTTGATAAATACATTAGCGATATCTCTAAAAATTAATTATGGCTTCATCCAAAGTTGCAATTAGATATGCGTCTTCATTTCTTGGTACCGCGATAGAGAAAAATATTCTTGATCGGGTATCAGAAGATATTGAGTTGATCTACAACTCTTTATATAAAAATAAGGAATTAAAGAGAGTAATCGATAGTCCCGTAATTAAAAATGAAAAAAAGTTATCAATTCTTACGGCAATTTTTGGAGACAAGATAAGCGAAGAAACTTTAAGCTATTTAAACTTTGTGATCTTGAAAGGACGCGAAAATATACTAACCGAGATATTAGAAAAGTTTTTGTATTTAAGAGATGAACACTATGGTGTAGCTAATGTGCATGTTACTACAGCTTTTGATTTTACGAATGAACAAAAAATACATCTGCAAGAAAAGTTTACTTCTTATCTCAACAAAAAAGTTAAATTAGACTTTACAATTGATGAAAAGATAATAGGCGGATTTATTGCAAAGGTTGGAGATACGGTTTATAACGCATCGATAACACATCAATTAGGTTTATTAAAAGAACAATTTTTACACGGAAGTGTAAATTTAAATTAGAAGAAAAGAATTTATAAAGGAATTTTCAAATGGCAGAAGTTAGACCTGATGAAATTACTGCGATATTAAGAAAACAACTTTCAGGATTTGAAAGTGAAGCTGATATTTACGATGTTGGAACTGTTTTGGAAGTGGGCGATGGAATTGCCAGAGTTTATGGTCTTTCTAAAGTAATGTCAAGTGAACTGGTTGAATTTCCAAATAAAGTTTTTGGCATGGTACTTAATCTTGAGCAGGATAGTGTTGGTTGTGTCCTTTTTGGAGATACTACCATGGTTAAAGAGGGAGATACAGTAAAGAGAACAAAGCGTGTAACTTCAATGCCCGTTGGTGATGCAATGTTAGGGCGGGTTATCACTCCACTTGGAATTCCGATTGATGGCAAAGGTCCAATTAATACTGATAAGTATTTGCCAATTGAAAGAAAAGCTCTTGGCGTTATACAAAGACAGCCGGTAAAAGAACCAATTCAAACAGGTATTACTGCCGTTGATGCAATGATCCCTATTGGAAGAGGGCAAAGAGAATTAATTATAGGTGATAGGCAGACCGGAAAGACCGCTGTTGCTATTGATACAATTATTAGTCAGAAATATACTCATACTGAGGAAGCAAAAGCCTTAGGCATTAAGCCTGTTTATTGTGTATATGTTGCAATTGGTCAAAAAGAATCTACCGTTGCTCAGGTCGTAGCTAAATTACATGAAAATGGAGCAATGGAATTTACTACGGTAATTTCTGCTTGTGCTTCCGAACCGGCGCCGCTTCAATTTATCGCTCCATATTCGGGTGCTACATTGGGCGAGTTTTTTAGAGATAATGGTAAGCATGCTCTCTGTATTTATGATGATCTTTCTAAACAGGCACAAGCCTACAGAGAATTATCATTACTTTTGCGAAGACCTCCTGGACGTGAAGCTTATCCCGGTGATGTTTTTTATCTTCATTCGCGATTGCTTGAGAGGGCATCAAAACTTAGTGATACCGAAGGTGGTGGAAGTTTAACTGCACTTCCAATAATTGAAACACAACAAGGAGACGTTTCTGCATACATTCCAACAAACGTAATTTCAATTACAGATGGTCAGATATATCTTGAATCGAACTTGTTCAATGCGGGTATCAGACCAGCAATTAACGTTGGTATTTCAGTATCCCGTGTTGGCGGTAATGCTCAGATTAAAGCTATGAAAAAAGTGGCAGGAAGTTTAAAACTTGATCTAGCACAATATAGAGAATTAGAAGCGTTTGCAAAATTTGGTTCTGATCTTGATAAATCAACTCAAAGAACGTTAGCCAAAGGTGCAAGATTAGTTGAATTATTAAAGCAAGGACAGTACGCACCTGTAGCTGTGGAAAAGCAAGTTGTGAGTATTTACTATGGTACCAAAGGATATATGGATGGAATAGCTGTTAAAGATGTAAAAAGATTTGAAAAAGAAATTCTAGAATTTATTGAGGTAAAGTACAAACAAATTTTTGATTCAATTAAAAAAGACAAAGATGTGACTAAAGAGACTGAAGAATTAATTAAAAAAGCAGGACAAGAATTTTTATCAACATTTAAATAGCATAATATTTTCAAGTTTAGTTATTAATGGCCACTTTAAGAGATATAAAACTTCGTATAAAAGGTGTAAAGAGTACACAACAGATTACCAAAGCTATGAAAATGGTTGCAGCGGCAAAACTGCGCCGTACTCAGGAATCAATTATGAATGCTCGCCCTTATGCAAAAAAAATATCTACATTACTCTCACATCTTGTAAATGAAGATGATTTACTTTCAAATCCTCTTTTGGCCGATAGGGAAGTAAAAAATGTTGCCGTTGTTTTAGTTACTGCAGACCGAGGACTTTGCGGTGCTTTTAATTCGAATATCATTAAGGAAACTTCGCGCTACGTTGAAGAAGAAGTTAAAGCAACCGGTAAAAATTATCTTCTTTTTTGTTTAGGTAAAAAAGGCTCGGATTATTTTAGTAAAAGAAATTATAATATCGGTGCCACATATCCCGGAATCTTTTCTTCACTTAATTATACAACTGCACAGCAATTAGTTGATGAATTAATCCCCAGATATTTGGAGGGAAGTATTGATAAAGTTATTCTCATTTTCAACGAATTTAAATCAATCATTCAGCAAAAAATTGTAGTTGAACAATTTTTGCCAATTCCTGCCGGTAATGAAAAAGTAAATGGTAAGAATAAATCTGTAAATTATATTTATGAGATTGATCAGAAATCTATTTTTAATTATTTGATTCCAAAACATCTTAAAGGACAGATGTGGAGAGTTTTATTGGAATCAAATGCATCTGAATTTGCAGCTCGAATGACTGCAATGGATAATGCAACAACGAATGCAAAAGAATTAATTCGAACTCTTAGTCTTACATACAATAGTAAAAGACAAGCTGCAATTACTAAAGAGATACTTGAAATTGTGTCCGGTGCAAATGCATTGAAAGAAAATTAGTTAGCTTAGTAAAGTTGAACTGTCGAAGTTATGTTTGAAGAATTATCTCTTAAATTAGAATCCGCACTTAAAAAAGTTACCGGACAGGGACGCTTAACTGAGAATAATATTTCAGATACTTTGCGTGAGATTAGAAGAATTCTTCTTGATGCTGATGTTAATTATAAAGTTGCAAAAGATTTTATAGAGAATGTAAAGGTTAAAGCACTTGGTAGAGATGTAATCGCTTCAATATCTCCGGGGCAGTTGATTACTAAAATAATTTACGATGAGTTAACCGAATTACTTGGCGGTGGTCATCAGGAATTACAACTTAATCCATCAGGCATTACAACTATATTAGTTGTGGGGTTGCAAGGCTCAGGTAAAACGACTTTTTGCGGCAAACTTGCGAAAAAATTAAGTGAGCAGAAAAGAAAAGTTCTTTTAGTTGCGGCTGATATATACCGACCGGCGGCAATTGAGCAATTAAAGTTTTTGGGGAAGCAAATTGATATTGAAGTTTTTTCTCTTGAAGAAAAAGATGCAAGAAAAGTTGCAACTGAGGCTTTAGTTTATGCTAAAGAGAAGAATTATAATACTGTAATTTTTGATACAGCTGGGAGACTTCATGTTGATGAGCAAATGATGCTCGAAGTTTCTGACATCAAAAAAATTATCAATCCAAATGAAAGTTTATTTGTTGTTGATTCGATGACTGGACAGGATGCTGTAAATTCTGCCAAAGCTTTTAATGAAACTGTGAACTTTGATGGTATTGTTCTTACAAAACTTGATGGGGATTCCAGAGGTGGTGCTGCTCTTTCTATAAGATCTGTTGTTGGTAAACCGATAAAGTTTATAAGCAATGGTGAGAAATTAGAGAATTTGGAAATATTTTTTCCGAACAGGTTAGCCTCCAGAATTCTTGGTAAAGGTGATGTAATATCCCTTGTAGAGAAGGCTCAAGCTTCATTTGATGACTTTGAAACCGAGAAATTAGAGGAAAAACTTCGTAAAAATAAATTTGATTTTGATGATTTTCTTAAGCAAATTAAAGTCATCAAGAAAATGGGTTCTTTATCTTCCTTGCTAGGAATGATTCCTGGACTAAGTGCGCAGATAAAAAATACTCCAATTGATGATAAAGCATTAGTAAAAGTTGAAGCAATCATCAGCTCAATGACGAAGGAAGAACGAAGCACTCCAAAAGTATTGAACGGCAATCGCCGTAAAAGAATAGCAAGGGGCAGCGGTACATCAGTACAAGATGTTAACCGCTTAATTAAGCAGTTTGGTGAAATGCAGAGAATGATGGGCAGTTTCAGTAAAAAAGGATTGCCAGGTTCAATGCGTAATTTTAAATTTAATTGATAAACGAGAGAATATCCGGAGGTTACTAATTTGGCTGTTAAGTTAAGATTAAGAAGAATGGGAAAGAAAAAACAACCCATTTACAAAGTTGTTGCTGCAGATGCCCGTTCACCAAGAGATGGGAAATTTCTTGAAGCAGTTGGTGTTTATAATCCACTTACAAATCCACATACAGTTGATTTGAAAGAAGACAGAATTAATTACTGGTTAGATCATGGCGCACAACCTACCGACACAGTAAAGAGTTTACTAAGTCAAAAGGGAATAAATTTAAAACGAGATTTAGCAAATCGTAAGTTTTCCGAAGATAAAGCAGAAACTATATTAAAGGATTGGCAAAATCTTAAAGAAGCATCTGCACAGAAAAAGACTGTGAAGAAAAAGAATAAAGCAAATACCGAGGAAGCTAAGACCGAAGAGCAACCTAAGAGTTAATTGTTTTTTGCTACTAACTATGGTACGGAGGTACAGCAGAAGTTACGGGTGCTGCTTCTGAGTCAGATACTCAATAAAATAACAAATTTATTGAGGCTGTACATAACAACTTATTCACCCGGGTTCATTATAGGAGGCTTCTATTATGAAAGAGTTCGTCGAGTACATTGCAAAACAACTGGTTGATTATCCAGATGGTGTCGTTGTTGAAGAGAAACTCATTGAAGAAAAAAAACTTGTACTTTCTCTTAAAGTTCAGGCTGATGACATCGGTAAGGTTATCGGAAAACAAGGGAAAACCGCTCAGGCAATGCGTACTCTTCTAACTGCAGTTGCAGCAAAAGAAGGTAAAAGAGCAATTCTTGAGATTGAAGATTAATCGTACAAGCTTTTTAATTGAATGAATTTTATCTAATAGCAAAAATTCTTTCATCTGGTAAAGACGGTTTTGTAAAGGTTCAGTTAGTCCCTGGATTTTTAGAAAAGCTAGGTCACATAAAGTATGTGTTTTTAGATTTCTGGAATCAAAAAAAAAAAATTGAACTTGAGGATTATTTGAGTGTTAAAAATTCATTGTTCTTTAAGTTTAAAAATTTTGATAATGAAAGAGACACTTCACTACTTATTGACAGGGAAGTTTTTGTTTCAAAAGAGGGGGCTGAACATCTTAGCCCTGGTGCTTCATTAGAAATTAGTTTTCTTGGTTATAAAGTTTTCAGGAATCAGGAATATCTTGGGACTGTAAGCGATTTTTTTGAAACACCTGCAAACCCTGTAATTGAAATTAAAAATTCTGATGGAAAAGAAATTCTTATTCCATTTGTTCATTCTTTTTTTGATAAGATTGATGGCGAAAATAAAGAGTTGGTGTTAAAATCGGATTACGGTATTTATGATGATGAGACTTGATATTATTTCTGCCGTTCCTGAACTGCTTTCAAGTCCTCTTAACACAAGCATCTTAAAAAGAGCTCAGGATAAGAAAAAAGTTAAGATTGAAATTCATAATCTTAGAGATTATGCATTCAATAAGCATAAACAGATTGATGATAAACCTTTTGGCGGCGGCGCCGGAATGATCTTAAAACCGGAACCCTTTTTTGAATGTATTGAAAAATTGCAGAGCAAGAGAAAATTTGATCATATAATTTTTACTACTCCAAAAGGTAAGTTATTTAATCAGAAATATGCAAACAGACTTTCTCTTGCAAAAAATATTTTGATAATTGCGGGACATTATAAAGAAATTGATGATCGGGTACGCGAGCAATTTGCAACTGATGAAATTTCCATTGGAAATTATGTATTGACCGGTGGTGAACTGCCGGCACTTATAATTGCTGATGCTATTATAAGATTAATTCCAGGAGTACTTAACGATAGCGAAGCTGCACTTGATGATTCTTTTCAAGATGGTGATGTAGTTGAAGCCCCTTATTTCACGAGACCGGCAGAGTATAGGGGACATAAAGTACCTGATGTTTTACTTTCGGGTAATGACAAAGAAATTAAAAAATGGAAGAAAGAACAATCTAAAATCTTAACTGAAAAGTGGAGAAATTATAATAATTAGCGGAGTACGATATGATTGATATAAATAAAATAGCACCCGATCAGATTAAAACTGATATGCCTGTTTTTAATCCTGGTGATCACATTCGGGTTCAGGTTAGAGTTATTGAAGGTGATAAAGAAAGATTACAATCTTTCGAAGGAGACGTAATAAGTGTTCGTGGTTCAGGATTAAACAAAACATTTACCGTTAGAAAAATGTCCAGCGGTGTTGGTGTTGAAAGAATATTTCCTTTTAACTCGCCAAAAATTGCAAAAGTCGAGGTGCTGAAACAGGGTGATGTTAGAAGAGCAAAACTCTATTACCTCAGAAATCTTTCAGGTAAAGCAGCAAGAATTAAAGGTAAAAAAGTATAATTTAAAATATTTTTAGAGCCGCTAAGATCAGCGGCTTTTTTATTTTATGAAATCTAAAATCTTACTTCCGCAAAATGTTTTTTCCAAGATATTATTGTCCGAGCTGAATATTAATGAAAATTACACTATTGAATTTCAGCCTTCATCACTTATAGCCAATAAGTTATCACAGGACGATAATTCAATCGGACTAATCCCCACTTTGGATTTGGTGACATTTAATGATCTTTATATCTCATCAAAAATTGGCTTATCATTTAATGCACTGCTTTCAAATTCATATATTCATTTTAAAGAAGAGCAGAAAACAATAGAACAAATATTTCTAAAAGGCGATGTAACAAGCAATGAAATTATTCTTAGTAAAATTCTCTTTAAAGAGATTTTATGATGTTGATGTTACGCCCTCATTAATTAAAGAGGAAGACTCTTACATTGATGGTAATATTGTAATTGTTGGCGATGAGAATTATGAAAAAGAGCTTTTCTTGAACGGTTTATCTTTTGCTGAAGAAATTATCGAGTTGATTGATTCACCTTACGTAAATTTTGTACTTGCTGCTTCCTCTGAGAATCTAATTAAAGGATTTGCTGATAAACATATGGATAATTTATTAAATGGGCACACGGAAGATTATTCGACTCTGTTAAAAGGATTTACGCAAACTTCTCTTGATTTTATTTCAGTAAACATTCAGCATATCGTCTTTGATCTTGAAGATCAGGATTTGGAAGCAATAAAAGCACTTTTACAGCTTCCATACTTTCATGGAATGATAAAGGATATGATTGAAGTTAAATTTGTTTGATTAAGTAAGATACTTTATTTCAACAAAATCATCTTTTTTAATTCGGAAAATTCTTGCCCTATCTGCAATCTGTAAAAATAAATCCCACTTGAGTAGTTTGTTGAATTAAAATCATAATCGTATTCACCTGCGGATCTATATTCATCTACAAGCGTTGCGATCTCATTACCCAATGCATCAAAGACTTTTAAAGTTTGCCATCCAGCTAATGAAGTCTGCCATCTTAACTTTGTATTTGGATTAAATGGATTTGGATAATTTTGAAACAATATATAATTCTCTAATACCGGCTCGTTCGGGTTGCCTAAACCGGATGCTGAATCCCACCCTGCAAGTTTTGCCCAAAGCCACCAGGCGGCATAAGCTTTTAAATTGCCATTTAATGGCTGGCTATGTGCTGCCGAACAATCGTACCAATCCACATTTATTGTGTGTGAATTTTGCCAATCAATTGCCCAGTTTTTATCTAGACTATCCATTCCCGTCACTGTCATAATCGCAATTATCATTCGCATCTTTATCCAAATAATAATTCCCATCAGGATCGTATGATTCTATATCATTAAAATCATACAATATTTTCCCGTTCGCTGTGCAATAATTTCTTATTTGTTCATTCCGTTGATTAAGATTCCCGCTTACTCCGCTTCCATCCAAATGGCCTGTCATATAAACAAATTTTACATTTGGATAATCATTCTCTAATCCACTCATTAAGTTTAAATAGGTATTGATGTCTTCTTCAGTCGCACTACTAACTTGTCCACACCAAGACCATATTACAACATTAACATCATTGTTAGCAGGATCGTTTAGGTAGTTTCTCGTTGCAGATTCCCAGGAAGTTCTATCCGGATTCCCCAGATCGGATGCACCGGGAAATGCATAGTCATCAATATCTAATGCACCGTTTGTTCCCCCTTCATTAAAAGCATATTGAGAACCTTTCCAGTTTTCTAAACCGTCCATTCCAGTAATTAACTGGCTTCCGTGGGATGTATGTCCATATGCGATATGAAGTTTTGCCTTTGCTGAATCGATCCAGTTATCAGGAGTAAGATTTAAAGTTTTGCAATAGTATGATTTGCAATAATTGATTCCTGTGAAAAAATGATGCGTGGGTTTATTAGTACTAGTATAACTAAAATGTAAAATATATTCTTCATTTCTTGCCTGCTTAACTTGTTTTGATGATTAAATAAAAAATCAAACAAAATGCCATATAAACCAAGTTCAATTTCAATTTGAAGTAGAATAGCGGATGCGTTTTTGCAGTTAAATTGATTATCAAAACTTGTGGTTTGTGAAATATAATTATTAAGCACGTATTAATTGCAGATGGGTTAAGTACATTTTGATTGACTTTTAATACGGTAAAAACAAGAAAGTATGATTTCGAAGCTGCTATCAACCGTTTGATGGCTGTGCGTTTTGTTAATGCACAGAGGCTGTCTTAAAAGTCAGAAACACTAAAGTGTCATTCCCACGAAAGTGGGAATCGACTTTATATTATAGGTTTTTGATTCCCGTTTTCACGGGAATGACACACTATTCTTGACGTCTGAGACAACCTCTGCCGAGTAAAATAAAACTAAATCTCCACGTGACTAACACTAATTACATTAGCATTTTCACTTATCTTCTTAAGCATATCTGCAGTTGCTGCAATTTGTAATTTCATTGTACAGCAGGCAGCTATTCCACCTTCAAAAATTATGTTTTCAATTTCTTCGATGTTAATATTGCCGCTTCTTATAACATCAAGTACGGCTTGCAAGTACACCGGGTTTATCGTAATGTTTAACAACAAGCTGGTAATGTGCATCTGTTATTTTTGCTCTGTTAACCCAGTGGTCAATCACTCCGCTGTGAACATAGTGTTTTATAATGTTTATTGTTTCTTCAGCAACGGCATCCTGTGCCTGTTCAGTTGAAGCACCGATATGATGAGTTACATAAATATTCGGATTGTTCTGGAGCTTCGATGTAACATCTCCTGATTTTCCTTCAGGTTCACCTTTAAATACATCACAGGCATAACGGATGTTCTTTTCTTTAATTGCTTCGAGCAGATCATCTTCAACAATTACATCCTGACGGGATGTGTTAATCAGATAAGCTCCATTCTTCATATAACTGAACATCTGTTTATTAAATAATCCTTTAGTTTGCGGTGTAGCGGGAAGGTGAATTGTAACTATATCACACAATGGAAGTAATTGATCCATTTCGCTAAAATCTTTTATCTGAACACCTTCAATACGAGTTATATCTTTTCCATAAACATTCATCTCAAAAGCAAGTGCACGTCTTGCAACTTCTTTACCGATGTTTCCAACGCCAATTAAACCAAGAGTTTTACCTTTCAGTCCTTTGCCCTTGGAATACTTGTCCTTATTCCAAACTCCTTTGTTAAAATCAGAAACGTTATCCGGGATAAATCTATCAAGTGAAATCATCAATCCTATCGCAAGCTCCGCAACTGCAACGGCATTCATACCGGGACAGTTGGTTACGTAAATACCTTTTTTATTTGCAGCCGCAATGTTGATATTATTTACTCCTGAGCCGGCTCGAATGATGAGATTAAGCTTTTTACTGTTGTTAATTGTTTCTTCGTTAACGACAGTAGAACGAACAACAACTATATCAACCTCTTTTGCTGCTTCCGGAAGATCTTTCTCTCCAAGCTTTGCATTGTATATTACTTCAAGATCAAGGTCTTTCATTTGCTGGATATATTTATCCGGAAATTTGTCTGCTACCAATACTGTAAGTTTCATATTAACCTCTTAGTTATTATGTAATTTCAATTGTCATCCTGAGCGAAGACGAAGGATGGCTCACTATTGATTTAACAAAAGTCACACTTCGACTACGCTCAGTGTGACAAATGATTTTTTAATTATGGCTTACCTGGAAAAGACTCTACGAATTTTATTTTAATATCTGGAAATGATTCAACTATTTTAATTTTTATATCAGGAAAAGATTCGACAATCTGCCACTCACCGCAATCATCGGGAAACGAGTTAACAATTTTTACTTTAATATCCGGGAATGATTCAACTATTTGAACAGTTATATCTGGAAATGAATCTACAAATTTAATTTTGCCATTAAGCTGAAAATCTTTGTAAGTACAGGATTCAAAATCGATTTGGTTTTTGTCTTGAGCAATCAGAAAAGAGCTAACCGTATGCGTAAAAAGAATAAGTGCAAATATTTTATTCAAATATGTTTTCATAATTGTAATGTCATTCCCGCGAAAGCGGGAATCTAATTATTTCAAAACAGATTGCATCGCTCTCCCGATACATCGGGATTACTCGCAATGACTTCCTTTCGATATAAATTGCTTCCCCGATCGAATCGGGGCAGGCTGTCGTAAAACTCCTCGCAATGACGTCTACTTAAGCATCGGAATTTTAATATTCCACTTCTTTGCATTCTCAATTGCTTGCTTGTAACCTGCATCAGCGTGGCGCATAATGCCCATACCCGGATCGTAAGTAAGCACTCTTTCCAATCGTTCTTCAGCTTCTTTTGAACCATCTGCAACTACAACCATTCCTGCGTGGATTGATTTGCCGATACCAACTCCGCCGCCGTGATGAACAGAAACCCAGCTTGCACCACCTATAGCATTCAGCAAGGCGTTTAGTATTGGCCAGTCCGCAATTGCATCACTGCCGTCAATCATGCCTTCAGTTTCTCTGTTTGGTGATGCAACAGAACCGCAATCGAGATGGTCTCTGCCGATCACAATCGGAGCTTTAACTTTTTTATCTGCTACGAGCTTGTTAAAAATCTTTCCCATCTTCGCACGCTCACCGTAACCAAGCCAGCATATTCTTGCGGGTAATCCCTGGAAGTGAACTTTCTTCTGTGCCATATCAATCCAGTTGAGCAGTTGTTTGTTTTCTGGAAAGGCATCTCGAATTGCTTGATCAGTTACATAAATATCGTTTGGATCACCACTTAAAGCTACCCATCTGAATGGACCTTTGCCATCACAGAAAAGCGGACGAATGAACTCAGGCACAAATCCCGGAATATCAAAAGCATTTGCTAATCCGTTTTCCTTTGCTTCACCACGAATATTATTTCCGTAATCAAAAACAATTGAACCAAGTTTTTGAAACTCTATCATTGCATTAACATGTTTTACAACTGTTTTGCGAGATAAGGAGATATATTTTTCAGGATTAGACTTTCTCAATTCGAGCGCTTCTTCAAAACTCACACTCATTGGAACGTATCCGTTTAACATATCGTGAGCAGAAGTTTGATCGGTGACAATATCAGGAATAATTCCACGCTTTAATATTTCGTGATGAACTTCACCAGCATTTCCAATTAGTCCAACTGAAATTGCTTCACCTTTAGCTTTTGCATCTAAAACAATTTTTAATGCTTCATCAAGATTATTTGTAATAACATCGGTGTAACCGGTATCAATTCTTTTTTGGATTCTTGAACGATCAACATCAACACCAAGGAAAGAAGCACCATTAAAAGTAGCTGCAAGCGGTTGAGCTCCGCCCATTCCGCCTAATCCTGCAGTTAAAACAAATCTGCCCTTCAAAGATCCACCAAAATATTTTCTTGCTGCTTCAGCAAATGTTTCATAAGTTCCTTGTAAAATTCCTTGAGTTCCAATGTATATCCAACTTCCAGCGGTCATTTGTCCATACATTGTTAAACCGAGCTGCTCAAGTCTTCTGAATTCATCCCAGGTTGCCCAATCAGGAACAAGCATTGCATTCGATATTATAACTCGTGGTGCATTTGTATGTGTTTTAAATATCCCAACAGGTTTACCGGATTGAACTAACAGTGTTTCATCATTTTCTAAATTCTTTAATGATTTAATAATTGCTTCATATGCTTCCCAGTTACGTGCAGCTTTTCCGCTTCCGCCGTACACAATCAGTTCTGAAGGGTTTTCTGCAACATCGGGATGAAGATTATTCATCAGCATGCGCATTGCAGCTTCTTGTATCCAGCCTTTACAAGTTATTTCTGTTCCAATCGGAGCGATAATTTTTTTGATTTGTGTGGTCATTATCAATCCTTAAAATGCTTTTCTATTAAATTATCATATTGTTTATAAATTGATTTGTATAGCCACTTTTTTAAAAACCAGCTTTTCTTCATCTCTTTTTTCATAAACTCGGAGTTTTGTTTTAGCTGATGTGTTAATCTTGTTTTTTCATCCTTAGTAAATTTTACAACGTCATTACCCTGGTTTAACTTTTCTATGATTGAATTAAATGCTTTTTCTTCTGCAAAAAACTTGCTATCGCCTGACATCTGTTTAAGCGCCTGCTTCGAAAAGTTTGTCAACAATTTTTTTTCATTCTTGTCAAATTCAAAATTATAGTTAGCGAATAGTTTTTTCATTGGCTCCTTTTACATTGTTAAATGATAATATTTTTTCTCTGATTTTTTGATAGCCCGGTTTAATCACATTATAAATGTAATGCAGTCTTTCTTTGTAAGGGATAAAAGCTGATTTCATCGAGTTGATGGTTATCTTTTCAAAATCCTCAAAGTTTAGATTGAAATGCTCTATTGCAGTCAGAAACTCTTTTGTCATTGTAGTATCACTCATCAACCTATCATCTGTATTAAGTGTTACACGAAATTTTTCCTTGTACAAAATACCGAATGGATGATTTTCAATTTTATCTATTGCACCTGTATGAACATTTGAAAGAAGACATATTTCGAGTGGAATCCGTTTATCCAGAACATATTGGGCAAGCTCACCAAAACTGATTACTTTGTCATCCGAATCCAGAACAATATCCTCCAGCAATCTCGTCGCATGGCCTATTCTATGAGCGCCGCACCATTGGATTGCCTGCCAGATTGAATCTTTACCGAAAGCTTCACCTGCATGAATTGTAATATTAAAATTAGCACGCTGTATGTGATGAAAAGCTTCGATATGTTTTTTAGGTGGATAGCCGCCTTCTTCTCCGGCAAGATCAAAACCAACCACGCCATCCTTTCGGAAATTAACAGCAAGTTCTGCAATATCAAGGGTATCTTTCATATTACGCATGCCGCATAATATCAAACCATAACCAACATTAAAATCTTTTTTACCTCTTTCTAATCCGTTAAGAACAGCCTTAACAGAGTCTTCGTAGTATAAACCTTTTATCCTATGGTAAACAGGTGCAAATCTTGATTCAACATAAACTACTCCATCATTATACATATCTTCAATCATTTCATAGGCTACTCTTTCAAGTCCTTCCTTTGTCTGCATAACTGCAGTAGTGTGTTCAAATCCCTGTAAATACTCAACCAAATTTCCTTTGTTCGCACCGCGATGAAACCATTCACCCAGTTCAATGGCATCTTTCGTTGGAAGCTTATTGTATTTTAGTTCGTTGGCAAGCTCGATAATTGTTTGGGGTCTAAGTCCGCCATCAAGATGATCGTGAAGCAGTACTTTGGGTATGGTTTTGACGATTTGTTCAGTATTCACAACAATCCTCTTTTTTTAATACTAAAAAATATCCTTTTAAGCAGGTAAAATCAATTTAAATTGCCTATTAACATTAAAGAAATGGATATATATTTTAAAAAAATGTTTGTATCTTTGAATCATAAAATTACCATTCTAAGAAATAGGGAATTAAGTTTTTACTTTAAACCGGAGAAAAAATGAAACAGTCAAAATTGTTCGTTATTGCATTTTTAATGCTAAGCATGATATTCGTCGGATATCAATGCGGCTCAACTGAAATAACAAGTGCTAAATTATATATCCAACAGAAAAATTGGGTCAAAGCTATTGATGTATTACAAAAGGATATATCCAAGAATCCCAAGAGCGATGAAGGCTATTATCTTTTAGGATATGTTTATGGAGAGCAGGGAAATTTTGAGGGTTTGGTTGAGAATTATGATAAGTCTTTAGCAATAAGCCAAAGCTTTTCAAAAAATATTAGCGATTCAAGAAAATACTTTTGGGCTCAGGCTTTTAATCGTGGTGTAAGTTTGTATCAAAAAGGGGTCAAATCAACTGATAAAGATAGTGCAGAAGTGTACTATGACAAATCAATTGCTGATTTTAAATCAGCTTTTAAAAATTGAACCGGATTCCGGCGATACTTATAAAAACCTTGCTTTTGTATATTTAAGTAAAGGTGATAATATTGCAGCAGTTGAACCGTTACAGCAACTTATAAAACGTGAAAAGGCTCTGGATGGTTATAAATTTTTAGGAGAGATTTATTACGTTAATGGCACTAATCTTAATACTGCTGGCAAAACCGAAGAAGCTAAGGTTGAGTTTAACAAAAGCATAGATGTTTTAGAAGAAGGATTGAAGAACTATCCCGATAACCCAGAAATGTTAATCACTTTATCTACTGCTTATATTGGTGCCAACAGAGGAAATGAAGCTATTGATAAATATAAAAAACTTGCTGAAGCTAAACCTGATGATGAAAATGTTAGATATAATTATGGTGTTCTTCTATTAGGAGCCGAAGATTTTGCTAATGCAGAAATTCAGTTTAAAAAAGCAATTGAAATAAAATCTCAACGTGAAAATAAAGATTATGACAATGCAATTTATAATCTTGGTGTCACCTATCTTAAATGGGGTACCTATTTAAATAAAAAAGCAGATGAAGAAGGAAAAGTTTCTGATGAGTATAAATCAAAATATCAAGCAGCTTTACCTTATTTAGAAAAAGCTGTTCAAATGAAAGATGCAAATGCACAAACATGGGAACTTTTAGGAAGAGTTTATTCTGTGCTTGGTATGACTGAGGATGCAGCTAATGCTTTCAAAAAAGCGGATGAAATGAGATAAAAGTTTATGGATCCAAATAAACAACCGCAAGGGCAACAGATAAATATTGAGCTTGGTGAAAAGGAAGCTGAGGGAATCTATTCCAATCTGGCAATAATTTCACATTCACCCGCAGAGTTTATAATTGATTTTACCCGAATTGTTCCTGGCGTGCCAAAAGCTAAAGTTCATGCAAGAATTATTACTACTCCACAACATGCAAAAATGTTGATGAAAGCTTTGAAGGATAATATCGATAAGTTTGAATCAAAGTTTGGAGAAATAAAAATTGATTCTGCTCCAAACCAGATGTTTGGTTTTGTACCGCCCAAAACGGGTGAAAAAGTAAATTAGTCCCTTTAATGGATTGCTATTTAAGCCGGTCTTATGATCGGCTTTTTTATTGTTCCTTATTGTTTCATTTATTGTCTTGCCCGCCACAGGTTAACCGCAGCAGCAATCAAAAAAATAAAGTTTGCAAACCATGCAGTAATAATTGGATTCAATGATCCGTTCTTACCAAAAGCCTGGCTCACCTTCATAAAAACCAAATATAGAAAAGTTACAAGAATATTTAATCCAACTTGCGAAGCAACGCCGCCTTTTCTTTTATTTGCAGAGATTGGCAAACCAAACAAAACAACAATTACGCTTGTCATAGCAAAAGCAATTCTTGAATGAAACTCAATTAAAGTGGAGGTGGGATCATTGCCTGCATTTGATTGCGAATCAATAAGATCATTAAGATCCGATAAATTCATCTCCGATGGTCGTGTTTGTTTTTGAAGTAGATCGGCTGGTGAAAAGTTCAAATCATTTAAATCAAGGGTAGCAAAGTAAACGGCTTTTTGCTGCCTTCCGAAAAAGTCTCTCTTGGTGCCATTGTTAGCAATCCAAATATGCTTAAGAGAATCATAGGTTAAGCTTATTGCATCAATTCTGGATTTCATTTGCTTGGGGTTATTTGAATTAAAATCCTGAATGCTCACTCTGTTAGCTCTGTTAGAATTATTATCAAAGAAAGAAATACTAACAATTCTTTCTTTAGAATCCTGAAAATAAATATTGCTTCCTGTAAAACTTAAATTTTTTTTCAGATACTCTTGCTCAATATTTAACTTAGTTTTATTAGCCATCGGTACAACATAGCCGCTGAAATAAATCGAGAGGAAACTTATAATAAAAGTTGTTATAAGAAATGGAAGCATAAATCTATACAGGCTGACACCGCATGCTTTTATTGCGGTTAACTCGCTAAGGTTGGCAGCTCTGCTTGCCACAAATAATGCAGCAAACAATACTCCAACAGGAGTCATTAATCGAATTATTTCAGGCGAGAAAACAACGTAGTAGTGCAAAATTTTTAATGCTGGTACGCTTTGATCAATAAAATCATCAAGGTTTTCTATCGCATCAATAACAATAAATATCAATGTAAATCCAAGCAATCCAAACGCAGTTGTTTGGATAAATTGTTTTATTAGATATTTATCAATTATTTTCATCTTCAGTGGTGATATTTATTTGTTTGAATTTTTTAGGAATTAGTTTCTTTAAGAATGCAAATGATATTGTTTTGACTTCTTTATTAGTTTTAATTGTTAAAATAATTCCAATGAACCCTATGATTATGTTAGCTGTCCACATTCCAATAAATGGAGAAAAGAAACCACGTTCCGATAGCTTTTCACCTCCAATTAAGAATGCCCAATAGATAAGAAAAAAGAATAGACTTATTCCAGCCGCAACACCAAACCCACCTTTTTTAACCATAATGCCCAATGGTGCACCGATAAGTATAAAAATAATACAAGCAGCCGGCAGAGCATATTTCTTGTAAATTTCAACTTCGTACTTTTCTACTTCGCGTTTAACCCACTCTACCCGGTTATAGTTTGATGTTAATAAGTTTTTAATGTTACGAACTCTCTCAATAGCACGCAAATACATAACTTCAGAATTTTTACCTGAAATGGATTTGTTTATTTGATTAGAAGTGGTGCTATCTATCAGCATATACTTGTTGGATTCTTTTATTAAAGATTTTTTGTTGTCGTTTAAAATGATTTTCAAACTGTCAGTAATGGATTGCATATCATTAACACTTAATTCTCTTTCGCCGCGGGATGTGGGTCCAGATTGCTGAAAAGAAAACTGATCGCCATTCATTGTAATTAAATGTTTTTCAAACTCAAGTTTTCTATACATAGTTGTATTCTGTACTTCAGATTCATGAATTTCGCCATTATACAAATCCATAATTAATTTGGATTGATCTTTAGAGAAGAATATTTTTCCGCTATCCGCAGTTACAACATTTATCTTGCCACCATTCGAATAATCATAAATAGTAATTTGATACAGCCAGTTTGATTTTTGATCAATTGATCTGACTAATATTGCGTAGTTATCAACCTCTTGTGAAAAAAATCCTGGTTCAAGCGAAAGGGTTGGTTTTGTTCGTGATATATCACTCATTAATATTTTGGCCTGATGATTTGCATCAGGAAGTACATCATTATTAAACTGAAATAATAATATTGCTACCACTATGCTGGCGACGAAAGGTGGCAACATCATTTTATATAAACTTAAACCTGATGATTTCATTATCGTTACTTCATTATTCTGACTCAGATTTCCAAATGCCATTAATGTTGCTACTAGTGATGCCATTGGTACAACAAGTACTACCATCCAGGAAAGATTGAAAACGATTAGCTTTATAATAACCCATGTATCAAGACCTTTACCCACAAGTCGGTCCGCAAATTTCATCAAAAACTGAAGCAAAAAAATGCAAATGAGGGTAATTAACGAAAATACAAAGGGAATGAAATGTGCTTTTAATATGTAGCTGAATAAAATCATTATTCAAAGATAACTAAGGCATAAAAGTTTAACAACAAATACAATTTTTTAACAGCCCTTATTCATATTATCATTATATTAACACTCTGAAAATATCTTATTTATGACTCGAGTATTATCCATACTAATTCTGATTTCATACAGCTCTTTATTAACAGCTCAAGTTGAAAATTTGAGCTTACTTGCGGATAGTAATTACCCTCTCTGGTTACAAACCAAAAAAGCCAGAACTGATCAAACATCAGGAATAGCGTTTATAAAAAGCCAATGCGATGTAAAATATTTTTTTCTGGCCGATGATATCGGCGTAATTCAGTTACTGACGATAAAAGATGATACTGTATTCTCAATTAATAGTATTTCATTTTCTGATTCTGTTCAACGATTTATTAATGAGTTGCCAAAAGCTGATTTTGAAGAAATAATTTATGATAATAGTGAAGAAAGAATTTTATCTTTCAATCGAAGGTACTGGAGAAGATTTCAAAAAATATGTTGGGATATACAGAATATATTTTAATGGTTCTGAAATAGAAAATTATCAAATTGCTTCTCTTCAAAAAGTAATTTTTACTCCTTCAAAAAATTTTTTACAGTATATAGACAATAACATTGGTTACGAAGGAGTTGCGATTGATGAAAATTATTTTTATTTAGGTTTGGAGGGATTTACAAATAATAGACTATTTGCGGATTCTACAATTATCTTTATCGCAAGAAAATCTGATAAAAAAATTATAAAAGAAATTAGCACAAAGAATATAGGCGTTCATACCATTTGTGGTTTGTTTTCGGACGAAAATTTTTCTCTTTGGGGTATTGATAGAAACAACAGAAAAATATTTCATATCAATTTTGATGAAGAATTAAACATTAAAACGATTACAAAATATGATTGTTCTACTGCTATTCCAGGTTATCCAGAAATAAATTATCTACCTTCTTTTGAGAGTATAACGATTGATGACGAAAATAATCTTTATCTTGTTGACGATCCGTGGAAAGAAATGTTTATACCAAAACAGGAGATATTTGATAAACTTGATACCGAAACAAAAAATAATTTTAAAGAATACGTTCCAACAATATTTAAATACAAAATTATTCATACCGAAGGAGATAAATAGTTGAAAGAAGTAATTAATTACATCGAGAATAACAGGGGCAGATATGTTGATGAACTTAAAGAATTTTTAAAAATTCCAAGTATCAGTACATTAGCCGAAAATAAAGAGGATATGCAAACCGGTGCTCAGTTTGTTGCTGACAAATTAAAAGAAGCCGGATTAAATAAAATTGAAATTTTCCAGACTGAAGGACATCCCTTAGTTTACGCTGAATGGCTTGGTGCACCGGGTAAACCGACAGTTTTATTTTATGGTCATTATGATGTTCAGCCTGTTGATCCAATTGATCTTTGGTCATCTTTACCATTTGAACCAACAATTATCGGCGATAATATTTTTGCCCGCGGTGCTACGGATGATAAAGGGCAAATGTATATGCACATTAAAAGTGTTGAGGCATATTTTAAAACACACGGCAGCCTTCCACTTAACGTTAAATTTATAATTGAGGGCGAAGAAGAAATTGGAAGCACAAATTTATCCATATTCTTAAAAAACAATACCGAGTTATTAAAGTGTGATTCAGTATTAATCTCCGATACATCATTGTTTGCACCTGGAATTCCAACAATAACTTACGGTTTACGTGGATTGTGTTATATGGAAATTGAAGTAACAGGTCCATCACGCGATCTTCATTCGGGTACTTTTGGTGGCGGCGTTCCTAATCCAATAAATGTTCTCACAAAAATGATTTCTCAGTTGGTTGATAAAGATGGTAAAATAAAAATTACAGGATTTTATGATGATGTTTTAAAGCTATCAAAAAAGGAAAGGGAAAATTTTAAACTTCTTAAATTTTCTGAAAAAGAATGGGGAAAAGCCATTGGTTTAAAACATCTTTCCGGCGAGAAAGGTTATACAACTTTAGAACGTATTTGGGCAAGACCAACATTAGATTGTAACGGTATTTGGGGTGGATTTACAGGTCAGGGAGCAAAAACAGTCATCCCGTCAAAAGCTTCAGCAAAAATCAGTATGCGTCTTGTTCCTCATCAGGATCCAAAAAAAATTGAAAAGCTTTTTACAAAGTATATTCAAAAAATTGCACCGAAAGAAGTTAATGTTAAAGTTTCAGGTTTACATGGCGGATATCCTGTGATAACACCACTGGATAACAAAGCAACAATAGCTGGTGCTAAAGCCATGCAGTTAGCTTTTGGAAAGAAAACTGTTTTTATGAGAGAAGGCGGATCCATTCCGATTGTTGTTGAGTTTGCAAACAAACTTAATGCTGCACCCGTACTTATGGGATTGGGTTTGGATTCGGAAAACCTTCATTCACCAAATGAACATTTTAATTTAAATCATTTCCAACTGGGCATTAAAAGTTCAGCTTATTTTCTGGATGAATTTTCCAAATAGTTGTTTTATTCTAAGACTAATCTAATTTTATATTGCCTTAGAGTTAATTTATTTTAAGATTCTAAGGCATTTTATTTCAATCTTGAGGCATAAATATTGCCATCTCTTATCATCATGCTGAAACATATTAAATCATCATCATTAATATATCCTATGATTATTCTGATTTTGTTGCCGCTATCAAGCTGTGAACAAAAGACTGAAACCCGGAACGATCAGATAGATTATGGCGAGCAGGCTGCTTATAACCCAAATAAGGACGCGGATATTCAGAGATATAATCTTGAACTGAAAAAGAAGCAAAGCATTACTAGATCACCCTGCGACACAATTGCCGTAATGCAATATATTTTTGATAACTATCCAGCCGGGACATATTTGTTAGAATTTGACAAAACCACAACTTACAACATCCCTAAACCAGCGATAATTTATTTTACAGAAAAAGACGGCAGTAAATTTGTTTTCACAGTTATCGCCACTTCCAGAGCAGGCGAGAGACTGATTGAACCAACAAATATTATTGGTTATGATCAGAGTTTTATCGATCTGGATAGCACAAAACTTGGTACACCATTTTTGTATCTAGTCCTATTTGAGTGTAAAGGAGAAAATCTTTTCAAACAATGGGAGGCTCCAATTCCATCCCATGGCGGCTTTAATAGTATTACCCTAAAAAAATGGGGTTTTAATGGCACCTATTTTTTAGAAAATAATTTCCACTATGCACAAGGTGTTGGACACATAGACTACAATTACTTTTTAATCGATAATATCAGAGACTATCCGCATTTATTAATGACATATTCTGGAACAAGTTTCAAACGAACCCTGGCAAACGTTAATAACGATAAATTTCCTGATTATTTTGAACATATTTACTATAACTTAAAGGACAGAGTATTTTCTAATGACTCTGTCGCATTCATTTGGAGTGAAAAAGATACGCTTTACATAAACACAAGAAACCAGAAGCAAACCCGTCGTTATTAATTTTTTCCTTATCTTTGCAAATAGAATATTCCCTTTTTTTATGAAAAGTATGATAGAATTTTAATGGAGAAATGATGTTCGAGACAAATAATACAGGTTCAGATATGATGTCCTTTTTTATGTCGCTTGGTGCTAAAAATGAGGTACTTGGTGAGTACTAGTTTTATTAAAAACTTTTCCTCACTAGAAGATGAAATGTACAGCTATAATAATGGTGTGGCGCTAAAATTTATGAATACTTCATCAATTATTGAATTGAAAGGAACTGACTCTCTGGATTTTCTGCATAGAATTTCAACAAACTCTATGAAAAATCTTAACAAGGAAGAAGTAAGGAAAACAATATTCACATCTGAAAAGGGAAGAATAATCGGTGTCTCAACGGTAATGAACTTTGAGAGCCATATTCTTTTAATTACTGGTATTCAGAGTAAACAAAAAGTTATGAGCTGGATAAACAAGTATATTATTGGCGATGATGTAAAATTAAGCGATGCAAGTCATCGATTTAATTTGTTTGAAATTATTGGGCCACAGTCAGAGTCATTTTTATCTCTTTTTATTGGTGATACAATTAATTCAATTTCCGATAATTCATTTAAAGTTGTAAGTGCTGATGGGATATTATTCTTTCTTGCAAAACTTAAAGACGATAAGGGACTTTGCAAATACTGGGTTCTTGCGGAGCTTGAAAATGCAAAAAAACTTATATCTCATATGATTGAACATAAGGGTCCGTTTGATTTTAATCTGGTTGGTGAAGATGCAAATAAAGTTTATAAAATTGAAAATGGAATTCCATCTGATCCAAATGAATTAAATGATAATTTTAATCCGCACGAAGCAATGATAATAGATCTTGTTGATTTCAAAAAAGGGTGTTATATCGGGCAGGAAGTTATTGCAAGATTGGATACTTATGATAAAGTGCAAAAACATTTAGTAGGATTATGTTTTTCTGAATCAATTGAAACTAACGATAAATTTTCTTTGCTGGATGATCAGAAAAATGAAATTGGGTCTAGTAACCTCAATTGCATATTCACCAAAAATTAAAAAGAATATTGCGCTTGGTTACATTAAAAGGTCATTGGCTGTTCAGGGAACAAAAGTAATTGCTAGGAATGGAACTAAATCAGTGGAAGTCACTGTTCATGAACTTCCGTTTAATAAATAAACGATCATGAAGATTTATACTAAAACCGGTGATAAAGGAGAAACAGGATTATTTGGAGGCGAGAGAGTTTCAAAAAGTACATCTCGTCTAAATGCCTATGGAACTATTGATGAATTAAATTCATTTATTGGATTGGCAATTATAGAAGTTAGCTGCTCCGAAATAAAAAATATACTGGTAGATCTTCAAAATAAATTATTTGTAGTTGGATCTGACCTTGCTACACCAGAAATTGAAAAAAATAAAAAGCTTAAGATTACCAGAACGCCGGACTCTTACATTTTAGAAATTGAAAAGACAATCGATGATTTTGAAGCAAAGTTAGATGAACTGAAAAATTTTATTTTGCCTGGCGGTTCCAAAGGTGCTGCTTTGTTACATATTTGCAGAACAATATCGCGCCGTGCTGAAAGAGAAATTGTGGTATTAAAAAATACCGAACAAATCGGTCAAAACATTCTTATATTTTTAAACAGACTATCAGATCTGTTTTTTGTTCTTTCACGTTTTGAGAATAAGCACTCAAACATTCCAGACACAAAATGGATTCCCTGAACAATTTTTAATATGCCTACTGCTTATTGATAATTGCCTACTTAAAAAAAGGGGGTGAATTTTGGTTTCGACGGGATTAAAGAGGCTTAGAACTGCGTACCGTGTTCCCCGAATACACGATAATGAATTGGGAAAAAACAATAACTGGCGATAATTACGCCTTAGCTGCTTAATTAATAGTTAACAGCCGTTCAACTTAAACTCTTGTGCCGGAATAAGATTGAACGTCGCTTAGGTACAATAGCTGATTCTGTCGCTTGTGCAGAAAAGGTGAATTAAACAGCAAGCTGACTTTAAGTGATCTTTGTCTGTTTGGCAGCTTAAAGTCAAAAATGAAACAGACTATGTATGTAGACGTTCTTTGGATCTTAATTTCGGACGCGGGTTCGACCCCCGCCACCTCCACTCTTGTCAAAGTTTTTTTTTTTATTTATTATCTAAAAAGACGAATAATATTTCTTTCTCTTTCTAAAGTTATTATTCACCGATAAAAACATACCATTCATCATCCTGCAATTGATTTGCTATTAATTATTAGCTAAGTTTTAACCAACAATTGAAATCAAATTAATGAATAGCACCAGCAGTGATATAAAATCTTTCGAACAGAGAAATCTTCCAGGTAAAATTTATGGTTTTATTAAGGTAATTGGTTTAGAGGGTTTTATCTGGATTACTGCACTTATTTATTTAGTCCTCTTTGTAAATCCTTATGAAAACCATTTCACAATTTGTCCATTGGCTAATGCTGGATTTGAGCATTGTCCCGGATGCGGTTTGGGAAATTCAATTGCATTATTTTTTCGTGGCGATTTTAGTCAATCTTTTACTGCTCATTTTTTAGGTATTCCAGCATTAATAATTATTTTACATAGAGTATATTCAATCATTAAATTCAATCTAATAAAAGTACAAACCCCAACTTTATAAAGGAGCTACTATGCCAAATATTTTTCAATTATTACCCAGCCTCGAAGGCGAAGAAATGGCTTACGTTCAAAGCCTAATCAATGATATGACAGATGCCAAAGCACAGCAATTTGCAATGGCTTACAGTGCACGCAGAAAGGATCCCACAACAATTTTAATTTTGGCATTAGTCGGGTTTGTTGGATTTGCAGGAATCCACAGATTTATGCTTAACCAAATTGGTATGGGAATCTTGTACTTTTTAACCGGCGGTTTATGTTTTATCGGAACAATTATAGACTTAGTTAACCACAGAAAACTCGCTTTCGAATATAATTCAGTAGTTGCACAGCAAGTTGCTTTGATGATCAAGCAGATTTCATAAATCTTATTAAATATTTCTATCCTGCAGATATCAATGATCTGCAGGAAGTGTTTGTCTTATTTCATAATCTCACCTGAATATTTCTTTTATTTTTAACAGCTATTTTTATTGAAAAACTTAAGCCATTAAAGTAAATTACACTTTGAATGGAAAAAGTTTTTTTTACAAAAATGAGCGGTGCCGGTAATGATTTTATCTTTTTTGATAAAAATCAAAATACAGCTTTTAATCCATCACCAGAACGTATCAAAATAATTTGCAGCAGACGAAATGGAATTGGAGCTGATGGATTAATTATCGTTGAGGACATTTTAAATTATGATTTTAAAATGAGTTACTTTAATGCTGATGGATCAACAGGTAGTTTGTGTGGAAATGGTGCAAGATGTGCGATCTTGTTTGCTCATAACTCTGGTCGATCAAAAAATGGTAAAGCAAAATTTATTTCAAATGATAATCAATATTCCGGTGAAGTACTAAGTGATGGATCTATAAAGTTTAATCTTAATCCGCCCAAAAAAATTAAATATAATTTTAAGATTAAAGCTTTCGGTCAGCTCATTACATCACATTTTGCGGATACTGGTTCTCCTCATGTTGTAATAAAAGTTAGTGATGTTCTGAGTAATCATTTGCTGCCTGATTCAGGATTTAAAACGGTAAATGATATTCCGGTTTTACAGATAGGGAAAGAAATAAGATATTGTTCTGATTTCAAACCCGATGGAACCAATGTAAATTTTATTGAAGTGATTGATGGCGTTGTTCATATCAGAACATATGAACGAGGAGTGGAAGATGAGACGCTTGCTTGCGGAACAGGCTCGGTGGCTTCAGCTATTATTGCTTGTGTAACAGACAATCTTAAACCGCCTATTTCTCTGATTACTCGCGGTGGTGATAAACTTATTGTATATTTTGAAATAGAAAATCAGAAAGTAAAAAACCTTTCGTTAACCGGACCAGCAGAGGTAATATTTGAAGGTTCAATAGATAAGAAATTTGTTATTTAATAATTGGAGTTAAAATGTCAAAAGTACTTTTCTCAATTCAGTATGAAATTGCATCAGATAGACGTGATGAGTATTTAAAAGTGATTAGAGAGTTAAAAATCCTTCTTAAAGCAGATGGTCTTGAATCTTACTCTGTTTATGAAGTAAAAGGGAAATCAAATAATTTTCAGGAACTATATACTTTTGTATCACTAGAAGCGTATGAAGCTTTTGATGATTTAAATGACGAAAGAATCAACATTCTAATCGATAAAATAAATGGTTTTACTATTGATAAATCCACAAAATACAACACACTATTACAACTGGCTGCAGAATAATTTTACTGGGTCTCTAAAGTGAGACCCATTTTTTTCCTGATGTCACTTTTCTCAAGTTTAGATTACTACTCAAAGATGTATTTATTATGAATAAAACATTGCACATCATATATATAGCAAGCTTCATATTGATTGGTACGGTAGTTTTAGTATTGCTGGCAATAAATGGTTACCAGTATTATTCCACACCGATTGAAGAAAGATTTTTTGATCCGGCACATCATTCATTAAAACCAAGCGGTTCTTTGGGACATGGTTTTGGAATAATTGGAACACTTATGATGATAGTAGGTGTGTCAATTTATATGATTCGGAAAAGGTCCAGAAAGCTTTTTACATTTGGTTATTTAAAACATTGGCTGGAATTTCATATTTTTTTATGTACTGTTGGACCAATATTAGTTTTATATCATACTGCATTTAAGTTTGGCGGTATTGTATCGGTCAGTTTTTGGAGTATGGTATTAGTCGTTCTTAGCGGAATTGTGGGAAGATTTATTTACCTTCAGATTCCAAGAACAATTCAGGGGAATGAGATAGATATTAAGGATTTAAATTCAATGCGGGAAGAGCTTGCTGAGAAGATGAAGACTGAAATGTTATTTGATGTAAGACTGCTTAATGAACTTAATTACCTCGCTTCGCCAGATAGATATAAATCTTTAGGTTTTTTTGATATTATACTTTTTGGTTTTAAAGATTTTTTTAGAATAAGAGTATTTTTTTCTAGGCTTAATAAAAACTTAGCGGTTGCAGGTTTTTCTAAAATTAGAAGAAAAGAAATAAAAAATAAGGCACAAGCTGAAATAATATTATCAAGAAGACTTGGACTACTGAGGACTATGCAAAATCTTTTCAAATACTGGCATATTTTCCATTTGCCCTTTGCCATTACAATGTTCGTAATAATGACAATACATGTTATCGTTACAATAACATTTGGATATAAATGGATTTTTTAGGAGATAAAAAATGAAGTTCAAACCAATTTATTTATATGGAATAGTTGCGGTTGCCGTTGTTGTTATACTATTTGTTTTTTCTCAATCTAACAGTTTGAAAGAAAAAACTAATGTTGATATAACTAACCAAGAAATGCCAACGGATGAGATACATAAAAAACTTAATAATGGGGTGATGCAAAATCCAAGCAGTTCAAATGTTTCTGAAGAAGTTAAACACAAAATCGAAGTAATGAAAAAGTATGTGGATGCAAATCCCTCCGATACTTTAAAGATTAGAGAGTATGCTGATTTTCTTGCTGCTGCACATAAACCTGATGAGGCTCTCATGTATTATCAAAAAATTATTGATAAAGATAAAAAACGAAGAGATATATATTTTTCATTGACATTCATCTATTATACTAAAGGTGATCTTGTAAAAGCGGAAGAAATTTCATATCAAATGCTTAAACTATTTCCAGGCGACCCGATGGTTAATTATAATATAGGTGCTATTGAAGCCACAAAAGGGAACAAGGATAAAGCTCGCGAAATTTGGACTAAGCTAATCCAGGATAATCCAGATGATCCGACATCGGAATTAGCAAAAAATTCTTTAAATAAGCTATAGTGTAAAAAATTGACTAAGCTAAGGAATAATTGTTGTTACTTAAATATGCCTCTTATGTCAATATCTTAAAATTTAATTAGATGGAACAATTACTCGAAAATATTGCTTCATATGTTTTGGTATTTTTTCTGCTTAGTGGAATATTTTACTTCTATCATCGGAAAAATAAACGAGCTACTATGCGAACTTTAGCCAAAACTAGTAAAGCAAAAGAGTCTGGTCTTCATGAACCTGTCTCTTTACATCCAGTAGTTGATTTGGACATTTGCATCGGAAGCGGTGCTTGCATTAAAGCTTGTCCTGAACACGACATTTTGGGACTTAATAATGGTCAGGCTCAGACAATAAATGCTTCAAGATGTGTTGGACACGGCGCTTGCTATAATGCCTGTCCTGTTGAAGCTATCATGCTTTGCATCGGTACTGAAAAAAGAGGAGTAGAACTACCGCATGTTTCTCAGGAATTTGAAACAAATATTCCGGGAATTTTTGTTGCGGGCGAACTTGGCGGAATGGGATTAATAAAAAATGCTGTTGAGCAAGGAAAACAGGCCATAGACTATTTTATAAAAAAATCTTATCCAAAATCTCAGGCAAAATATGACATAATTATTGTTGGTGCTGGGCCAGCAGGCATTTCAGCTTCACTATCAGCAGCCAAACATAATTTAAAATTTTTAACTCTTGAACAGGATTCATTGGGCGGAACTGTTTTCAGTTTTCCTCGTGCAAAAATAGTTATGACTGCTCCAATGGATTTACCGCTTTGGGGTAAAGTTAAACTTATAGAAACAAGCAAATCAGAACTTCTTGACTTGTGGAAGAACGTTCTTGAGAAAAATAAAATTACAATAAACGAACAGGAAAAAGTTATAGAAGTTATTAAACAGGATAATTTATTTATAGTTAAAACAGACCACGATCATTATACAGCTAACGGTGTTCTGCTTGCAATAGGACGAAGAGGATCACCAAGAAAATTAGGTGTACCGGGTGAAGAAAGAGAAAATGTTTATTACAGGTTACTTGAACCCGAACTTATTCACGACAAAGATATTCTTGTAGTCGGCGGTGGTGATTCAGCAGTTGAATCCGCAATGCTACTTGCAGATGAAAAAAACCGTGTTACTATTTCTTATCGCACTGATTCATTCTCAAGATTAAAACCTAAAAATCTTGAACGAGTAAACGATTACATTAAGAAGAAAAAAATTAAAACTTTATTTAATTCAAATGTCAAAGAAATTTTTGAAGATAAAGTAAGCTTTATTTTTGGCGACAGATCTGATGAAATGACGATAAAAAATGATCTTACTTACATTTTTGCCGGTGGAATTCTTCCAACTAGTTTTCTTGAATCAATAGGAATTAAAATTACCAAAAAGTTTGGTGACGCTATTTTAAAGCATTAGTGAAACCTTGAAGTCTATTTTAATCATATTATTTATTTCTATTAGAATATTAGGACAAATCTCTCCTGGTGACCTAACTAATGCTCATGTAAATCTTGAAGGCATAAGTAACTGTACAAAATGCCATGAAATTGGAGAGAAAGTATTAAGTTCAAAATGTCTGGATTGCCACAAAGAAATCAAATCACTGATAAATTCGAACAGAGGTTATCATGCCTATTCTGAGGTTAAAAAAAGAGAATGTGCATCCTGTCATAGTGAACATAACGGAAGAAATTTTAGAATTATAAATTTTAATGAAGATGGCTTTGATCATAACAAAACAGGGTTTAAACTGATTGGTGCCCATTCAAAAAGAAAATGCAGGGACTGCCATCAACCCAAATATATTGCTGATGGCAAGTTAAAAAAGAGAAGTAAAACTCTTTTAGGTTTGGATCAGAAGTGCATTTCCTGTCATGAAGATAATCATCAATCGTCTTTAGGTAGTGAATGCAGCAATTGCCATAATACTGAAAAATTTAAACCTGCAGTAAATTTTGATCATAACAAAGCTGATTTTAAAATCACAGGAGCACATCTAAAAGTTGAATGTTCAAAATGTCATCAATCAGAAAAGAAAAACGGGAAAGAGTTTACAAAATACAAAGGATTAAAGTTTGCGAATTGTTCGGCTTGTCATGATGATGTTCATAAAGGGGCCCTTGGCGCTGATTGTAAATCCTGTCATACAGTAAATGGTTTTCATATTATTAACCAGCAAAACTTCGATCACAGTAAGACTAAATATCCATTGATTGGAAAACATCAAGCAGTAAAATGTAATGACTGTCATAAAGGTGAAAACAATAAGAAACCGCTTCATGCAAGATGTGTTGATTGTCATATTGATTTTCATAAAGGAGAATTTACGGTTGATGATATGGTTAGAGATTGTATCAGCTGTCATTCTGAAAAAGGATTTAATACTTCTAGTTTTTCAATCGAGGAACATAATAAAGGGAATTTCCAATTGACTGGAGCGCATTTAGCTGTCCCTTGCAAAAATTGTCATCAGCAAGAGAAGGATTGGCATTTCAAAAATATCGGGGTCGATTGTATAAAATGTCATCAAAATGTTCACGGTTCAGAGCTGACTCAGAAATATTTACCGGAAAACAAGTGTACAACTTGTCACCAAACGGAAAATTGGAGTACTATAACTTTTGATCATAATAGCACAGAATTTGTCCTATTGGGCAAACATAAAAGTGTAAACTGCGCAAAGTGTCATTATACTAATATGGGCACAGATCAGAAAGCATTTAAGTTCTCATCGCTAAATCTAAGTTGCGAACAGTGTCATAAGGACATTCATTTTGAACAGTTTAAAGTTGGTAATACAACAACTTGTGAAAAATGTCATTTTTTTGATAATTGGAAGCCAATAAATTTTGACCATAATAAGACAAGGTTTTCATTAGATAATGCTCATAAAAAAGTTCCATGTATCAAATGTCATCCATTGATTACTGAAAACGGAAATAAATTTATTCTTTACAAGATAAAAGATTTTAAATGCGCAACCTGTCATACCAAATAATATTTTTTCTTTTTACAATTAGCATATTTGCACAATCCCCGCACGGAGATAAATTTGATATTGATTGTTCTGAGTGTCATAATGCAGATAGCTGGAAGGTAGATCTTCCACAAATTACTTTTGATCATTCTAAAACCAACTTTTCTTTAATTGGTCAACATCAAAACCTTGATTGTAAATCTTGTCATAATTCCTTAGTCTTTTCAAAGATGGATAAAGAATGCTTCTCCTGTCATAAAGATATTCATCAAGCTACTGTTGGTCTGGATTGTGCAAACTGTCATACACCAACAACCTGGATTGTAAAAGATATCGTTGGTCTTCATCAAAAAGGTAGATTTCCATTGCTTGGAGCGCATAAGACGGCTGATTGTGCTCAATGCCATTCTGGTTATTCTCAGTTAAATTTTGAGCCCTTGAATATCGATTGTTATGCTTGTCATGAACAAAATTATAAGTCTACACTAAATCCAAATCACGTTGATGCAAACTTTTCAACTGATTGTCAGGATTGTCATAATATTAACGCGCTATCCTGGAGCACAACAAATGTAAATCACAGTTTCTTTCCACTTATCGGTGGACATGCATTACCAAGTTGTTATTCATGTCATCAGCAAGGTGGAAATTTTTCAGGACTTTCACCTGACTGTTACTCTTGTCATCAGAAAACTTATGAAGCTACCCAAAATCCGAACCATATTATGGCTGGATTACCGACGACTTGTAACGTTTGTCATAATATTAATGGATGGGCGCCGGCAAGTTTTAATCACGATATTACTCAGTTTCCTTTAACGGGCAAGCATATAAATGTTGATTGCTCAAACTGTCATATTACCGGATATACGGGAACGCCAACAGATTGTTATGCTTGTCATCGACAAGATTATGAATCAGTTACAGATCCAAATCATGTTGCATCTCAATTTCCAACAGATTGCAGTCTATGTCATACAACAGCAGGTTGGGAAGGCGCAACTTTCGATCATACCCAAACTCAGTTTCCATTAACAGGTTCCCATCAGACAGTATCTTGTTCACAATGTCATCAGAATGGTTATACAGGAACACCCACAGATTGTTATGCCTGTCATCAGGGTGATTATAATAATACTACAAATCCAAACCATCAGACATCAGGAATTCCAACTACTTGTGCTGTATGTCATTCAACGACAGCATGGCAGCCAGCAACATTTGATCATAACCTGACACAGTTTCCATTGACAGGTTCCCATCAGACAGTACCTTGTTCACAATGCCATCAGAATGGTTATACAGGAACACCGACAGATTGTTATGCCTGTCATCAGACAGATTATAATAATACGACAAACCCAAATCACCAGTCAGTAAGTTTTCCAACAACCTGTGCAGACTGTCATACAACAACAGCATGGCAGCCGGCAACATTTGATCACGATAATCAGTACTTCCCGATTTATTCTGGAAAGCACAATGGAAAATGGAATCAATGTTCGGAGTGTCACACAGTACCAAGCAATTACGGTTTGTTTTCTTGTATAGACTGCCACGAACACAGACAATCAGAAATGGATAACAAACATCAGGGGGTTCAGGGATATGTTTACAATAGTGCAGATTGTTTTGCATGTCATCCTGATGGCAGTTCAGAGGGAGCATTTAACCACGTTACTTCAATTTTCCCATTAACGGGTGCACATCTAACTTTAGACTGTGCACAATGCCATCAGAATGGATATCCAGAAACGCCAACGGAATGTTTAGCTTGTCATCAAACAAATTATAATAATACAACGAATCCAAATCATCAGGCATTAAGTATTTCAACTGATTGCGCCAGTTGTCATTCAACAAATACAGATTGGAAACCGGCTCAATTTCCGCAGCATAATCAGTATTTTGAATTGTTAGGAAGACATTTAGAAATTATAAATGATTGTAATTCCTGCCATAATAGTAATTACAATAGCACACCGAATCAATGTGTTAATTGTCATCAACAAAATTATAATAATGCGATAAATCCAAATCATAGCGGTGCAGGAATATCAATCGAGTGTGCAAGCTGCCATAATTCAACTGGCTGGTCACCATCAACATTTGATCATAGCTCAATGGGATTTACTTTGCTAGGTGCGCATCAACCATTACAATGTTCAAGCTGCCATATAGGAACGACATCAGGTTTGACCACTGACTGTATATCTTGTCATCAATCAAACTATAATTCAGCAGCAAATCACACAGCTCAGTCATATCCAACAAATTGTGAAATGTGTCATAACTCTGTTGTTTGGAACCAGGTGACTTTTGATCATCAGAATACAAATTTCCTATTGACAGGTGCCCATCAGACAGTTCCTTGTTCACAATGTCATCAGAATGGTTATACAGGAACACCGACAGATTGTTATGCCTGTCATCAGACAGATTATAATAATACGACAAACCCAAATCACCAGTCAGTAAGTTTTCCAACAACCTGTGCAGACTGTCATACAACAACAGCATGGCAGCCGGCAACATTTGATCACGATAATCAGTACTTCCCGATTTATTCTGGGAAGCATGATGGCGAATGGAACCAGTGTTCTGAATGCCATACAACCCCAAATAATTACGGTCTGTTTTCTTGTATAGACTGCCACGAACACAGACAATCAGAAATGGATAACAAGCATCAGGGGGTGAATGGTTATGTTTATAATAGCATCAATTGTTATGATTGCCATCCTGATGGAAATTCTGACGCTGCATTTAATCATATGACTTATGGATTTCCTTTAACCGGCGCTCACCATGCAGTTGATTGCGCTGATTGCCATAAACCTGATCAGGAAAGAGTATCCAGTGAATGCGCAGCATGTCATTTGCAAGATTATTTAAAGAGTGTTAATCCTAATCATAAAGCAATGGGAATTTCAACTGATTGTGTCTCTTGCCATAACACTAATAATTGGGATTCGGGCTTAAAAACATTAGATGAGAACAAAGTATTTTAATGATAAAGAAGATAAACATATTATTATTTTTTTTAATTACCTCAGTTGCAGTAAATGCTCAGCACATTGTAAAAGAAGGTAAGGTAAGTTATATCTCACCAGAATTTATTTATGTAAATTTTGAAAACACAGAGGGAATATCTGTCGGTGATACTCTGTACATTAAAACAAAAGATAAGAATAATCCTATTTTAGCGGTTAAATATCTTTCAAAAAGTTCTTTGTCCGGTGTGAAATTGACAGAAAAAAATATCGAAACGAACGCAATAATTTTTGCGTTTGTAATTGCAAAAAATTCTGATGTAATAGATGAAATCCAAGATAAATTACAAACAGAAGCTGTTTATCCAATTACGGTTGAACCATTAACAACTTCATCAAACGAATTTATTAAAAAAGAGGTTTCGCTTTCAAAAATGGATGGCAGATATTCAGTTCAATCTTATTCTAATTTTTCTAATGCGGGCAGCAGAGCGGATTATCAGCGTTGGAAACACTCATTAAGATTTACGTCTCAAAGAATCAGTGAATCAGGCTTTTCATTTTCAACTTATACCATATTTGCTTACAAAGCAGATGAATGGAATCTTGTTTCTGATAATTTCGGCAGAGCATTAAAAATTTATGATTTAAATCTGAAATATGAATTTGATGAAACAACCAGAATATGGGCAGGAAGATTTCTTAACAGCAAAATATCCAACATAAGCACAATCGATGGCTTGATGGTTGAAAAGTCCTTTTCATCTTTAACATTTGGATTAGTCGCCGGTTCACGTCCAAACTTTACCGATTTTGGTCTTAACCTAAAGTTATTTGAGTTTGGAGGATATGTTAGTAAAATCGATTCATTCGGTACCGGAGTTATGGAAAATACACTTTCCGCATTTAATCAAACTAATGATTTTAAAACGGACAGAAGGTTTTTATATTTTCAGCACACGAACAATATTATTAATAATACTTTTCTTTTTGCGTCAGCAGAAGTTGATCTTTTCAAAAAAGTTAATGATGCAGCTAAGACGGATTTTATTTTTACAGGATTGTTTTTTTCTGCAAGGTATGCACCAGTTAGAGAATTTTCATTAAATGTTTCTTATGATGCAAGAAAGAATGTTATTTATTATGAAACATTTAAGTCGCTATCTCAAACTATTCTTGAAAACGAAACCCGTCAAGGTTTTAGAGCAAGAGCTAACTTTAAACCACTGAATAATTTAAACTTTAGCTTACAGTATGGATATCGCTATAGAAAAGGAGATGTAAAGCCCGGGACAAATTACGGAGCTAATTTAGGTTATTCGATGCTGCCAATGCTAGAATCTTCTGCCAATGTTTCATTTAACAGAATCATCAGCAGCTATGTGGATGGATATATTTATTCAGCAAATCTTTCTAAATCAATTTACTCACTTCGTTCCGATTTATCCTTTGGCTTTAGAAAAACCATTTATAATTTCTCGAGCGGGATAGATAAACTTGAAGAGAATTCTGTTCTGATTGATCTATCATTAAATGTATTTAAACCTTTCTCATTATCTATTAGCTATGAAGGTGTATTTGAATCTACCAATACAACGGGTAGAATTTTATTTGATTTAACAACGAGATTCTAAAATCTCTAACTTAAATCTTCCTTTCCAAATAAATTTATTATCCATATTTTTGCTTCAAACAAGAGATAAAGAATATGTTTGAATATATTGGTGCTGCACATATACACTCCACTTTTTCCGATGGAACCGGTGAAGTTCCTGATATAGCAAAATTTGCTAACGAAGTTGGATTAGATTTTATATTGCTTACTGATCATAATACTTTACGGGCATTACATGAAGGATATGAAAAGTGGTATAGTAATACATTACTCTTAGTTGGCTGTGAAATAAATGATAAAGAAAACAGAAATCATTACTTAGCCTTTGGAATTGATGAAGCATTTACAACCCGAACACCGGCAAAAAAATATGTTGCAAAAGTAAAAGAAATGGGCGGCATTGGATTTTTAGCTCATCCGCATGAAAAACGTAAACATAAAGAGCATCCGGCTTATCCGTGGGTGGAATGGGAAACAGAAGATTTTACAGGAATTGAAATCTGGAATCACATGTCTGAATGGACCGAAAATCTTACAGAAGAAAACAAGTACAGATCTTTTCTGCATCCTTTAAGAACAATAACAGCGCCGCCAAAAGAAACATTAAAAGCCTGGGATGAACTAAATCAAAAAAGAAAAGTAGTTGGTATTGGCGGGATTGATGCACACGCACATAAATACAATCTTGTTGGTTTCCTGGAAGTAGAAATATTCCCTTATAAAGTTTTATTTAAATCTGTTCGCAATCACATCTTACTTGATGAACCTATTAAAAAAGGAAAGAGTGCAAAAGATATTGAAACTGCAAAACGCCAGATTTATAATGCACTTAAAGAGGGACGTTGTTTTGTTGCAAATGATTACGTAGCTGAATCAAAAGGGTTTAGATTTTATGCAGAACACAATGGCGAAAAATATCAGATGGGTGAAACAGTTACGGAAAACAAAAACGTTATATTAAAAGTTATGCTGCCGGAAATGAATTCAGAAATCAAGCTTCTAAGGAATGGACATATTATTGAAACTAATAAAGGAATTGATGCTGAGTTTGTTGTGGATAAAAAGGGAGTTTACAGGATTGAAGTCTATCACGAAAACCGTGCATGGATTTATTCAAATCATATCAGGATAAATATTTGATTCTTTTTACTTCGCAGCTCAATAATGATTGCCAATAAAAGACACTGGTACGATGGATGGTTTTATGATAGACTTATTGCACCAAATCAGGATAGACTTTTTAGAGAAATAAAAAAGATTATTGACCCGAACTCTTCTGTTATAGATGTTGGGTGCGGAACAGGCAGGTTTTCATTTTCTGTTTCTGATAAAGTTCAAAAAGTAGTGGGAATAGATCTGTCCAAAAAAAACATTGATAAAGCAAACCAGATCCTGTCAAAAAATCCAAATGCAAAAATTTCATTTCATCACACACAGCTTTCAAACCTGATTTCACAAAATTTCCACTTTGATTACGCTGTAATGACTTACGTAATACACGAAGTAAATCCTGCAGATAGAATTACTTTACTAAAAGAAACGGCAAAGATTGCAGATAAGATGATTATTGGTGATTATCTGGTTCCTGTTAGCAAAGGATTTTGGAGTGTGTTAAATGAAGTTGTAGAATTTTTAGCAGGTAAGGATCATTATAATAATTTCAAAAACTATACTGCTAATGGCGGTTTGTATGGATTAGTAGATAGGTTAGCATTACGGGTTGTTCAAGAAATAAATAACAAACCGGCAACAAATCAACTACTGGTATTGACTACAAAATAGCTTACTAACTTTCCTTATGCGAAATACTTAAACCTTGAAGGTTTTATTTTAAAATTAATATGAAATTATAAATTATACTCAACTAATTTAAAGAAACCTTCAAGGTTTGCCCTAACTTGTGTAACGTGAGTTACTAATCTAATCTGTTTTTCTGAGCTTTTCTCGCTGACACAAAAAGTTTTCTCATAACTAAATTACGAAAGAGAAAAACTTTCAATTGCTTCTTCTTTAGTCCAAAATTGTTTAAAAGTTTAAAAAGTCCGGTTCGGGCAAACATAATTTTGATACTGCTTGCAGGTGTAACTACGAGAATATCACCATCTTTTTTCCTGACTGTTTTTACAATTTCCACCATGATACCAATAATCATTGAATCAGCATACTGGCAGCCGCTAAAATCAACTATAATTTTAGTATGATGTGTTAAAACTACTGATTGAAGAATTTGTTTGAATTCTTCTGCTTCTATAAATGTGACTCTCGGTACTTTGATTGTAACAATTGATATTTCGTTTACAAACTCAGTTAGAAAGTTTTCAGAATCAAACACTGATTTTGATTTCATATATAGTTAAAAGTAATTAGTAAATTTTATTATTGATGTTAAAATAGGTACTACTTAGTAATATTGCATTAAATCTCCAGATCAAATAATCAGAAAATCTTTTAAATAGAAGTAATGTGTTTTACTTAAACAAATTATGAAATAGATTTTTTTTAAGCAAGAAGTGTGGATTTTAATTAAATTAGCTATGCAGAATTTTATTTGCGCCCGTAGTTCAACTGGACAGAATGTTGGATTCCGGTTCCAAAGGTTGCAGGTTCTGGCATAGCCATCCCTATGGGAGAATCCTGCCGGGCGTACACAATTATTCTAATTGTTTATTGAACTTTATTTTACTTAAAGCTAAGTTGTATAAGCAATATTGATTGAACTTTGCGGAATTTATTTTTTAACATCCCTTTAACATTTTTACCGGAGGGAAGAGCTTGTTAGTTGTAGTTATTTTTAATTATAAGGCAAGTATGGACCGGTTCGAAAATTTTTACACAATTGCATTTATAACAGGCAGTATTATGTTCTTGAGAATAATATTAGAACAAATAAAAACAGGAAATGTTAAATAAGCAAGTGAAGACGTTTCCTTATAAGTATTAGTTTTATAGCCCAAAATAAATTGTAAAATTATGATATATATTAAAAAATCTGTTCAATGGTTGGATCGATACTTTTTCATTATTGGTGGAATTTTAACAATAATTTCTGGCATATTTATGACAAGCTCTTTTATTACAGATACTTTTTTAGGAATGATCAAGCGAGTTACCAAGAAAAATATTTTCTTTATCTAGAAAATGGATTAAAGAATAAACTTTTTAATGACGAATATGCGAAAACTGGTTTCAATTATTTCGAAAGAGAATCTAAAGGTTCTATGGCAAAGTCTGGTTACATTGAGTTGTTAGAAAGTTTTACAGTTTATCTCATTCAAAATAATATTCAAAAAGATTCTGTTTTTCAATATAACTATCATAAAGCTATAGAACTTTTAAAAAAAGCAAAGGAAATCGAACCATTTGCATCCTTACCAAATGAAGAAAGAAGGTTAATGGATAATATTCAGATTTTTATTCAACGAAATGATTCTTTGAATACTTTGCAAAGTCTTAGTGAATTAAAACAAGTAATATTGGCTCGCTTTAAAAGGATCTCAGAAGATTGAAAGTCAAAATTGTTGGTCATTACCTTTAGCGTTCGTAGGAGTTGCTTTTACACTAATTTTTGGAATATGGTCAACTATTTTTAGTATTAAAAAATATAAAAATTCAACATCAGTTTAATAATAAAAAGCTATATAACC
>CAVOPZ010000028.1:0-6888 GCA_963698205.1 uncultured Ignavibacteriaceae bacterium
CATCATTTTAAAGTAAGCTCATACGAATCTTAGTCGATTTAATTGTAAATCTTGACTCCTTCCCTCCGCAAAAAATTACGCAAAAACTCGGTAAATCTTACATTTTTTATTAATAATTCACAAAATGAGACAAAAAATGCATTCTTTATTTTAGGTATAGAAGTTGAACAAATTAAAGAACTGATGGATAAATCCATCATTCATTTAAATTAAAAAAATACTCTTGCAAATAACTATTAATAAACTATGTGGATTAATATCATGTCAATTTCATCTCTCAAAAAGCATTTAGCAGGGATAATTCTTCTGCTGACTTTCTCAATTATAGTTAATAGCTGTGAATCTGACACTACAGGTAACAGGTGGCGGTGATGATACAGCAAACCAAAAGACAGTTAAATTAAGCGGTCAAGTTATCAGTAAATTAACAGGTGTTCCTATTGACAGTGCACAAGTTGTTGTAAATGGACTCAATGGTCAACTTGCATTTTATACAGATAGCCAGGGAAAATTTAATCGTGATATCACTGTTACATCAAGTGTAAATTTGACCATTGTTGTTGCTAAACTTGGATACGTAACCGACAGCGTTAATGTTTTTGTCAGTGGTAATTCTGATGTAACCACAGGAATTGTTGAGCTTGAATTTAAAAGCAACAGTTCTGTTCCTTCAGGTGATCCCGTAAGTATTTTTGTGCTGGCGCAAAGTGTAAAAAGTATTGGCGTTAAAGAAAGCGGTGCCGAAGAAACTGCAAGAATTACTTTTGTCGTTCAGGATTCTGCCGGAGTTCCTGTTGATCTCGCGCACTCCGTTGATGTACGTTTTAAATTTGGTGCCGGCCCTGGGGGCGGTGAAGTTCTAAGTCCAACTGTTGTTAAAACAAATAACGGCGGTCAAGCTGCAGTAAATCTTACAAGCGGTACCAAAGCCGGCGTAGTTCAAATTATTGCAGAAATAACCTTCGGTTCCAAAAAAATTACTTCATTGCCGGTTGCCATTTCAATCCATGGAGGATTACCTGATTTAGATCATTTTAGCATCGCTCCGGAAAAATTAAACTTTGCTGGATATAACATTTTCGGATTGCAAGATCCAATCACTGCATACGTTGGTGACAAATATGCAAACCCCGTAAGACCTCTTACTTCAGTTTACTTTACTACAACAGGTGGAATAATTGAAGGATCAATTCAGACAAATACGCTCAGGGATTGGAACTTCGAATTTAATTTCAGCTCTTCCACGGCCAAATCACCCAGTATTTGGACCTGGTTTTGCAACTGTAACCGCTACAACTGCCGATCAAAACTCATTGAATATTAGTAGAGATGTGGTCGTACTTTTTTCTGGAGTTCCTCAAATGTCAGCGTCACCTACTTCATTCTCAATTGGTGAAGGTGGTATTCAAGCCTTTACTTATACATTATCAGATCAAAATTCAAATCCTTTAGCTGGCGGGACTTCGATAAAGGTTACCGTTGATGGTGAAGATGTTAAATCTCAAGGCGATATTGATATAATTCTACCGGATACCCAAAGCAGGAGCTGGACGCAATTCAGCTTTGTGGTTTGGGATGCAAAAGTGGATACACTAAACACATTAAGTCCGGTTGTTATCTCCATTAAGTCTGATCGGACCAAATGGAACGCTCAACGTAACCCTTTCTGGATCGAAAAATTAAATTTAAATTGTGAATCGCTAATGGCTGCTTCAAAAGGGCAGCCATTTTTATTTTAAAGTCATACATATAACACTTGAAACTTTTCTTTAAACACTTCATCTTATGTTTAAAGAATATTAACAGCATAGAGACAAAATGAGTTTTAACCGGAAAATATTACTAAGAAGAGTGCTTCCAATTGTAATCGGCGGATTATTGGGCTACGCATATTACTATTTTATTGGCTGCAATAATGGTTGTGCAATTCAGAGCAATCCTTATGCAAGCACAATTTATGGCGCCGCTATCGGGGGAATCTTATCTTTTCCGTCCAGAAATATCAAAAACAATTCTGAACATTAAAGACTCCGCTAATTTCCCTCCATAAATTAATTGATATTGCAATTAATCATATATAAATTGCGTACAGAAATTAATTGTCACACAACATAAAAATTCAGGAATAAATTATGGCTTCAGATTTCATTGCTCATGTTGAAATACCTTCAACAAACCTTGATAAAAGCATCGGTTTTTACAGCAAACTATTCGGATGGGAGTTCAAACCATTTGGGAATGGTTATTCTTTATTTAATACCCATAAAGGATTTACAATCGGTCTTAGAAAAACTGAAAAAGTGAGCAAAGGAGATTGTACGATTTTTCATATTAAAGTTGATGATGTCAGCAATTACCTTTTAAAAGCAACTGAACTCGGCGGACATATTTCCAGAGGCAAAACCACAATTCCGGCAATGGGTTATTACGCATTAATAACTGATTTTGATGGAAATACAATCGGATTGTATCAAGGAAATTAAGAGACTTGTCTATCACCATTAGCAAAGCTTTTCCTTTTGAAAGACTTTAATGGTGCAAACAAAGTGATATGAGTATTTAAAATAGTCATGCTCTTAGAATGAAGCAATGTCCCTCATTAAAAATGCCCTTTTTACTTAAATGTAAGAGGGCATTTTTTTTGAACACAACTACGCATAAACATAACAACTTCTCCTTTTTATTGAATAACAAACTATCGGATAAACATGTCGACAAATACAGATTACCTGAATATTTTAAGCTCATTTGAATGTATCACAGATGTGGGTTTAATTTTTGAGACCGTTTCAGACGACTATCGAAAGAAAAGGAAGGATTTAGAGAATCGATACGATGAGTTCAAACTATGTTGTGAGTGGATTGAAAAATATAAATATCACCCCACAGAAAAGGAGTTTAATAAATTTGTTCAACTTCAGACTTACAACAGCTACTACTTAAAACACCTGGTTGAAAAATGGTCGGGTAAGTATATTTCCAATGGAGCGTTTATAGCCGCTGTAAAATATTATAAACTTCCTTTCAGGCCAATATACAGCACGCCGGATATCGCTGTTACGGTTTTTCTTAAGGAGGAGGCTACCCTTTTTTAATTGAAAGTTAAACTCTTTTGCTTTTATTCCTCTCTAAAATAGCTTCCTATTTTGCTTGCACAGCTATATCTTAGTAATTAATTATCCAAATAGTTTTATAAAAAGAACGCTTTCATTTTACACTATGTACATTCTTGGAATTTCAGCTTTTTACCATGATTCTGCTGCTGCAATAATTAAAGATGGTGAAATCTTAGCTGCTGCACAGGAAGAACGATTCACTCGTATTAAACACGATCAGAATTTTCCTATCTATGCAATTAAGTACTGTCTTAAAGAAGCAGGAATAACAGCCCAACAACTGGATTATGTAGCTTTCTACGATAAGCCATTCATCAAGTTTGAAAGAATACTTGAAACATATTTGGCTTACGCTCCGAGAGGAATAAATTCTTTCATTAAAGCAATTCCTTTGTGGATAAAAAAGAAAATCTGGATGAAAGAATTAATTAAGAAGGAATTGAATTACGAAGGAGAAATACTATTCCCCGAACATCACGAATCTCATGCTGCGTCAGCATTTTATCCTTCGCCATTTAATCGTGCCGCATATCTTGACTATGGACGGAGTTGGTGAATGGGCTACAACTTCCTATGGTTCGTGCAATGAAAACGGAATAAAGATTTTAGGCGAACTTCATTTCCCTCATTCATTGGGATTATTGTACTCGGCAATCACTTATTACACAGGTTTCAAAGTCAATTCCGGTGAGTACAAAATTATGGGATTAGCTCCTTACGGCAAACCGAAGTATGTTCAAAAAATTTATGATTACTTGATTGATTTGAAGGAAGACGGCTCATTCAAAATGAACATGGAGTATTTTGATTACTGTGCCGGACTAACAATGACAAATAAAAAGTTTAATGAACTATTTGGCGGAGAGCCGCGAGTTGCCGAGACAAATCTTACACAAAAGGAAATGGATTTAGCGCGATCGGTTCAGGAGGTGACAGAGGAGATAATGTTAAGAATGGCAAGGCATGTGAAGAAAATCACCGGCGAAAAATATTTGTGCCTTGCCGGAGGTGTTGCATTAAACTGTGTTGGCAACGGGAAATTACTGCGTTCAAATATTTTTGAAGATATTTGGATTCAACCTGCAGCCGGTGATGCCGGTGGAGCAATCGGTGCGGCATACATCGCCTATCACCAACACGCAAATCAACCGTTACAAAAAAAGACCGGCAGAGATTTGCAGAAAGGATCTTATCTCGGACCTAAATATTCAAACGATGAAATAAAAGAATTCCTTTCACATCATTCTCTACCCCACAAATACTTAGAAGATGAAAAATTATTTGATTCTGTCAGCGATCTCATCTTACAGGAAAAAGTAATCGGCTGGTTCCAGGGCAGAATGGAATTCGGTCCGCGGGCATTAGGTTCGCGTACAATTATTGGAGATGCCCGTTCTCCAAGCAGATGCAGAAGAAGATGAACATTAAAATAAAATTCAGAGAGGGATTCCGTCCGTTCGCACCTTCAGTCCTTGCCGAGAAAGTCAGTGAATGGTTTGAGATAGATAGAGAAAGCCCCTATATGCTTTTAGTTGCGGACGTCAAAAAAGAAAAGCAGCGAGAGATGACAGCTGAAGAAACAAACCTCTGGGGAATTGAGCAATTAAATGTTATACGTTCGGATGTTCCGGCTATAACTCACATTGATTATTCGGCACGATTACAAACTGTAAATAAATTGGATAATCCGAGATATCATGCACTCATAAATAAATTTTATGAGAAAACCGGCTGCCCTGTCATTGTAAATACTTCTTTTAATGTTCGCGGAGAACCAATCGTTCAATCCCCTCTCGATGCTTACAAGTGTTTCATGCGAACGGGAATTGATGTGCTTGTCCTTGAAAATTATATTTTATTTAAAGAGGATCAACCAAAATTTCATGATGATATTGACTGGAGGCAAAAATATGAGCTGGATTAAAGATGTTAAAGAAGAACTAAAAGCCCTCGATATTTCTAAAAAATCATTAAGAAATTTTGGATTACTTGTAGGCGGCATATTCCTTTTATTAGGATTTTGGATTTACTATTCCTCACAAAGTGTATTCGGAATTATTTTCTTCGTGGTTGGAGCTTTACTTTTCATTTTCGGTTTATTGCTTCCTAATTTTCTTTCCGGCGTTTATAAAGTTTGGATGGGATTGGCATTTGCGCTCGGCTGGATAATGTCGAGAGTGCTGCTAATCATTCTTTTTTATGGAGTAATCACCAGCATAAGTTTTATCGCAAGAATTTTCGGGAAGAAATTTATGGATTTGAAATTTAAGGATGGGAAAGATTCTTATTGGATTAAGAAACCAGATTCAAGAATTGATTATTCGAAAATGTACTAGAACGACAAACCCAGTTTCTAACCAACTCAATTTGAATAAGAGAAACTCGGTTTGTAATAATTAACTGCCAAACATCCGGAGATTATAAACAAACGACAGCATAAAATATCTTCTCAAGACAATTGTGCTTTTGTCTTCGATATATGATTCGGTAATTACTCGATTCAAACTCTTGTTTTGATCAAGAATATCAAATGTATCAAACCTCAGCTCGCCGCTTTTATTTTCAAAAAGCTTAACACCCAATGAACCTCCCCACAAATAATATTCGCGCTTTAAATCCTTTGAGATGCCCTGGTTGAAATAATATCCGAAATCGCTTTTAATAAAAAACCGCTCAAGGAACATCCAGTAAATCCCCGCTGAAGCGTTGTGGACAAAATATTCTCGGTTAAGTTCGGTTTGTTTATCATTCTTGGTGATGTTATAGGTCGGAGCGTAGGAAAATCTAAAATCTATTTCTTCACTTATGTTACTGTTGATTATAAATCCCTGGCTTAGGGAATAAGATTTGGAAAAATTTTTGATCTCATTCACTTGTCCGGGAGTTAAACTAAAATTAAATGATGTATTCAAGTTAAGATTGCAACTGATAAGTTCAATCGGCAATCCGGCGTTCATAAATGTTCTTAATGAGTATGAGTAATCAAAATTTATCGGATAAGTAAGCTGCGATCCTTTTCTAAGAAATATTCCATTCGGAAGCAGCGTATCTCTTACCGCATTCAAAGTAGTGTTGCCGATATAATCACCGGTATAACTTAAAAATATCATTGCAAAAAACGATGCACCTGTTTGGGCGGTTGTATTCATAAACCGCGCCGATACCCGATGACTATACTCTTCATTCAATTCGGGATTACCACTTCTAAGAAAAAGTGTGTTCGTGTTGTCCGGCGTGTTTTGAAGCTGACTAATTGACGGCGGATTGATGCTCGCATTGTAATTGAATCTGAGATTGCTGCTTTCTGATAATTTATATTGTATTCTTGCATTCGGCAGAAATCTAGTATATTCTTTTTTAAGTGTGTTTGATAACGGAAATATCTGCTCTCCTTTTAATGATGATTGCTGATAAGATAATCCTGCGGATAAGTTCAATTCTTCTGTTCTGAAACGATAAGATAATCCTCCTCGCAATGTTGAATAATCGTTCTGATATTCATTGGAAAGCAATGAATCAAGATCATTGTAGATCTGAGATACAGAATTAAATGAATTTGTTCTTTTATCGCTTCTGCTGTTAGTGAAGTTCGCAGAAAAGTTAGCTTGAATCTGCCCATCATCGCCGGCAGGTTCAGTAAAAACTAAATTTGATGATAAGTTGTATCCGTTTGTCAATTGGCCGGTTTGCTGGTCAACAGTATCTTCTCCTGCTGGTCCAATTCCAAAAAATTTATTCATCGAAAAAACATTTTTCTCCGTGTTTTTGCGAT
>CAVOPZ010000029.1:0-32988 GCA_963698205.1 uncultured Ignavibacteriaceae bacterium
TCTCCATTGCCTTATCAGTAAATACATCAGCCAATGCATTGTTTTTAAGCTTAGTATAAATATATGCTTTCCCGATGTATCCTATAGCACAATTGGATAGGTAACCATTTTCCATGGAAACACTAATGCTTTTATTAAACTCTTCGATAGCTGCATGATAATCTTCCATTTTCGTGTAGATCATCCCAAGATTGTGTCTTACTCTTGAAACTCTTCTCATATCCTTAAGTAATTCATATTTACCCAAGCCATTCTTCAGGTTCCATAATGCCTTGTTATATTCGCCTCGCATATTGTAAAGGATACCGAGATTAACCTCAAACATTGCGCGTAGTGCAAGATCATTGCTGTCAGATAAAAACAGCAAACCATTTTCCAGGTGATCTAAAGCTTTATTTATATCGCCTTTCTCACCATCAATAGTTGCAAGCATGTTCTCGCATTTTGCAAATCCTTCTTTATCCTCAATCAGTGCAAAAATTTTATAACTCTCCTTAACATGATTCAAACTTTGATCCCAATACGCCTGCGACCAAGAAATTCTTGCTAAAGAAAGAAATGCATCCGCACGGTATTTTCTAAGACTATTATCATTTTCGGTTTTGGAAATCACATCATCACTAAGTTCAGTGGCAATGCTTATTTCTCCGTTAAAGGTCATCAGCTGCGAAAGCTCTAATAAAAGTTGCAGGAGCTTTTCCTTTTGAAGTTTTTGATCTGCGAATGTTGTGATTTGAGTTATCAGTTCGCGCTCGTTCATTCCGATAGGAATTGTTGAATTTAATTGGGATTGGTCAATCCTGCTAGTTACAATTTCTGCTTTCTCATGGTTACCGAATGAGTTGGTCAAACATTGATAAAAATTTGATGCTTCTGCCTCATTAAAATATTGTTTAAGCAGGCTTTCAATTTCTTTTGCTATACCCGGGTTATTTTTTTCTTGCATGGCTTTGTTCTCTTCTTAAGATGTTATTTTATTAAAATTAGATTGATGTTGCTAACATTTCTTCAGCTTTTTGTATGAAATCCATGGCTTGAACTTCCCTAAAACATTTAAGAGACCGCTGCAAATAATCTTCTCTCTCTTGTTTGCGGTTCATCATATCATATAATTTTGCAAGTTCAAAACATGATTCGCCAATATTCAAAACATTGTTCATCTTTTCATTCAGCAGTAAGCTGGACAAAAGATAATTTTCTGCTTTTTCATAATTTTTAAGATGTTTCTCGATTCTGCTTTTAGTTATATAAATATCTGCAATAGTGAGTTTGTCATCTATTTGATGAGCAACTTCCATGGACTTGTCGGCAAAACTTAATGCAGAATCAAATTCTTTCAGTTTAATAAGCACATTTGCTTTATTTAAGTAAACCATTGCAAGAACAGGCAACAATCTTTCCTTTATGGAAATCTCAATGCATTGATCAAACTCCTCAATAGCTTCACTATATTTTTCTTGATTTACATGCAGCATACCCATATTGTGTTTTAGCTCGGCAATTCTGCGGTAGCTGCCTAAGGATTCAAATTTTCTCAATGCTTTTTTGAAATGTTCAGATGCTTTATCATACTCGCCCTGAATGTTTTCAATTATACCAAGGTTTAATTCCACAGAAGCAGTAAGTTCTTTCTCTTTGTCGGGATCAATTAAAGTCAGGCATTTTTCAAAATGAGTTTTTGCTTTTTCTAATTCGCCTCTCTCGCCATAAATTGATCCGAGAATGTTTTCACACTTTCCCGCCCCGCTATTATCTCTTACTGAATTAAATAAATCTTTTGCGCTGCCTAAAACCTCAATGCTTTTTTTCCACTCCGCCCTTCTGCTGTGAACATCAGCAAGAAGCAGTAAACTTTCTGCTTTATCTTTTTTATTTTCGCTTTCCTTAACTGCTTTACTAAGTGCTTCAAATGCTAAATTCAGTTTTCCATGCCCGGTACAAATTTGTCCAAGTTTTCTTAGAAGCTGCAGGTATTTTTCTTTATCAAGATTTTTCATTGCAAAGGTGATTGTTCTGTCAATTTCCATCCTATCCTTTGCAAAGTTGTATTCTATGTTCAACTGCTGGGTATAAAATTTATTTATTACATCCAGCGATGAGCTTTTCTTCTCAGCGGTGTTGAGTTTTTGTAATAAATTTTTTAGCTGGGTTTTATCAAAGTAGCTGCTTAAAAGTTTTTGAACATCTTTAGCAAATTCTGTTTTTATTGTTTCCATTTTATATTTCTTTTATTTTAATCACAAAACGTTGTTTCATTATATAATTTTTGTTCGTTTATAAGTCCAATATCTCAATTAACATATCCACCTTTATGCCAGAATGTCAGCCGGTTTAAGCACTAAGTTCTTGCATAAAGTTGACAATTTTTACAATCTGAACACTCTCAGTCGCAATTTTTACATTATAATGTTCTTCATTCAACATTAAATTGCACTTCTTATAAAACCATAACGAGAGAAGTGATAAATTTTTGCCGATGTTACTTTCAAAACACCTTGATTAAAATTAAATGTAACGCCGCTATTCAATACCGGAAAAATTGGTCCAAAATCAGAAAAGTAAACAAAGAGAGCATTAGGAGTGTTTTGTGTAAATCCAAGATTTGTCAGATTTATATTCTTCACTTCATAGTCTAATTTACAGTACTGATTGAAGTTCATTTCCGGAAAAAAAGTCAGGCATCCGGTGTTAGCATCAGCGGTCATGGAAATTGTTTGGTACCGGTGAAAGCACCTGGAGATACTTGAAACTGTGCTTTAACATGAACTATTCTGCCGTCATTGCTTACAACATTCTGGTCTATGGAAAGTACACCGCCTATTGTTCCGTTAATTATTTTTACCTGTGAGACTGTTGATGTATCTATCTCAGGATCCGCTTCTTCCGGCGCATTTAATGCAAAAAATTCTGTTAATACTTTTTCGGTGCCTTCGCCGGCAGTTGGATTTTCAATAGGACTATTAATGTTCACATCTTTGGTGCATCCCACTAAGAACATTAAAAATATTGCTGCGATTGATATTAACTGTTTCATTTTTATTCTCATCTTTCTTTTTCTATTCATCATTGATTTATTTAATTAACAAAACCATATCGTGAAAAGTGTTTTAGCTTAGCATCTTTTACTTTAAGCTTGCCGATTGTCGGATCTAACTCTAAATAACTTCTATCAATTTTTTCATATTGATTGTTATCATCATTTTTGTAAACAAAGTCTACATTATTCAAGTTTACATTCGATAAATCCAATCCTTCAAACGATGCTGTATATAATGCAGGTGCGTCGAATATCGAATGAGGTAAGAAAGTTGTAGTACCGGTTTGTTCGTCAATTTTTATGGTAACACGTTTATCCCCCGTAAAAGCACCGGCAGGAAATATTAACTTTATTCTAACTTTAATGATACCAAATGGCCCGCTGGGGTATTCTTCACTTAACATAATTTGTCCGCCTGCTTCTCCATTTATCCATTTGCTTTTTTCGTAGCGTGGCCCGGAATTAACTGATAAACCATTTTCTTGCGAAGGAAGTGATACCCAGTTTGGTTCGTTTGTATTAACATTATTAACCGGTGCAAGCACACTTGATTGTTCGCTGCATCCAATTACAAATAATGATAACATTGCAAATAAAAAAATATATCGTCTCATTGTACTGATCCTTTTATTTTGATTTTTTTTGTTCATTGTATTTACTTTTTCCAATTCCATTTGTTTTCATATAGCCAAAGTCGGTGCCACATACTCATCAGGTAAAGGTTACTTAAGGAAATTTTTAGGAAAGAAACTTCAGTAAAAAGGAAATGAATGTTTTGTAATACTTACTGCGGATAATTGAGATGTTGTTTTAGAAAGACACAGTTTTTTTTGAAAGGCTGAAAACAAGCTGAAATTAAGGTTTTGGAGGAAGAGTGAAAAAAGCGGGCTTTGAAAATTAGCTGAAATCGAAAGGTGAATTAAAGCAATTGCCGGTTGCTGGCAGTTTATGTTTTATTTTGAAAAAGGTATTTCTTTGAAAATAAAATGATTTTGAGGATTTAGAATTGATGTGGCTATCCGAAGGATTCACTTGGAAAAGCCAAAAATCTATGGTTTCCCTTTCTCCGTTGACTGAAGTCAACGGCTATAGAAAATTAGAAAATTCCTAATTCATCTATTGCAGTCAGCTTTAGCTGACTGATCAAGAAACAAAACAAGAAATGGCTTTAGCCACAAAATAGCTTTGTTTAATGGCTATCCATAGGATTCCTTTGTCCGAAGGACTCCATTGGAGGAAAAGCCAAAGCATTTGGTGTTAATCATACTGCCGACCTAAAGGTCGGAGCTATTGAGTATCACATTGTGCGTGAGGTGACTTAGTAAGTTATATGTCATGCCTTCGGCATTCTATTCAGCTTTGTTTTCTGCTGCTATAAATATTTCATCCCGTTGGGATTAAAAATAAAAATCCCGCAAGGGATGATATTATTATAGAAATATTTACCGTAGAGATATCACACAATTTTATACACGAATTATGTGGTTCTGCCTCTTTTCCGTTGACTGAAGTCAACGGCTATTATAAAATGAATAAACCATCTATTACAGTCAGCTTTAGCTGACTGAATAAGAAACAAAACAAAAAGGGCTTTAGCCATCATTGGGAATAATGTGGCTGAAGTCAAGTATGCTTTTTCTCATGCTAGCAATTGGCTTAAGCCAAGCTTACTTAAATTTTTGCTATAAGTTACTTGTTGAATCAGGACTGATTAAAGATGCTAAAGGTTTTTATAGGAAGGATTTGAGAATTGTTCTAAACCACATTAGAAATAAAAAAGGATTGTTACCTAAAGTAATAACAATCCTTTGAATAAAAATTAATTCTATTAGTCGACTATTCTTCTTTAATTAATAAAACCATAACGTGAAAAGTGAGGTATCTTAGCATTTATAACTTGAAGTTTCCGGTTGCTAAGTCTACAACTATTCCATCATTAACTGCATATTCTAACAGAACCATCTGTAGCTAAATAAGCAAACTTTACAGTTGATGGGATTTATCCTGTGAAAGATTAACCCAGTATAAGTAATAGTTAATAGTAAGAGGTATGTTGAAAACCATAGATGGACCAAAAGTGGTAACACAAGTTGCATCATCATGTCTTTTGTGATATCGTTTTGGTACCGGAAAATGAATCCGGTTCAAATACCAAAGTAGAGCTAATTGTAACTCTTCCTAAAGTTCCACCGCTATAAGATGTACTCCATAGAATCCATGTAGCGCCATTTGTTCCATTAAGACTTTTGTCTCAGAAGAACTGAGATTTTTTCACATGCATTCCTTCTGCTTGTGGTAATGCAATCCAGTTTGGTTCGTTAGTGTTCAAATTATTAACCGGTGAATTTATACTTGTCTGCTCTGAACATCCGATCACAAACAAGCTTAGTAAAACGATTATTGATATATACTTTTTCATTTTCTTATTCCTTTTATTAAATTATTTAATTTTTAATTATCTTTTCTAACAAACCCGTAACGTGAGAAATGAGGTAATTGCGCGTTTTTTATTTCTATTTTACCTTTGCTTAAATCCATACTGATTTCATCATAAACAACTTGCTCGTATGTGCCATCTTCATTCATGTAAACGAAATCAAGTTGTGAGGGAGATAAACCGGTTAAATCGAGTCCTTCATATTTCAAATCATATTCAGCAGGAAAATTGAAATTTGAATGCGGTAAAAAAGTTGTAGAGCCAAAATTTTGTTCGACTGACATAGTAACTAACTTTTCTCCATCAAATGCATTCCTTGGGAAATTTAATTTTTGCTTCAATTTTAATTTTACCAAATGGTCCGTCAAGGATATTCTTTCTTTATAGAAAGGTCTCCACCGTCTCTTCCTCTAATGGTTTTACTTACAGAAGATAAGGAAGTACTTCCATTTGTACTTACGGTGCCTTTAGTATAAGGCAGCCCGATCCAATTTGGTTCTCCGGACTTTAATAAAGTACCATTACTGTTATTGCTGTTTTCATCATAAGGTTGGGTGATATTATTCTCTTGGCATCCGATTAAGAATAAAAGCCCCAACACGGAAAGAGTTAAAATTGTCTTTTTCATTTTATTATTCCTTTCTTTTATAATGTATGATGAACTTGATGATTCCTGAGAAAATTTCCTTATGAAACCGTACCTTGAAAAATGCTTCAATTCTGCTCCTTTGACTTCTGCTTTCTTCTCTGCCAAATTCACACTCAATCCGTCATTCTTAATTACAACCATGGTTCCATCATCTGCTATATAAAAGAAGTCTGTTTTGCCGTTGCTGAGATTATATCTTTCTAACTTCATTCCTACAAATTTTAAGTCCAACTTTAGAGGCTTAACAAAACTTCCACCCGGTTGGAACTCCATTGCAGGTGAATAATCGTCGGTTCGCATAGAAATTAGTTTGATTCCAGTATAAGCATCTTTAGGTACTGTTAAGCTTGGCAGTAACAGTTACTACATCACCAAAGTAATTTTGATAAATCCCTAGAAGCGTGATCTGACCACCAATATGCCCATCAATTTCTTTTTCAGCGTACAAGTAAGTTGGTAAAGCTTCGGGACTATAAGTGCCATGATCATCACTTTGTTGAAAATATCTGGTTTCTGAACTAATTGGTTCAACAGAATTTTCAACAGGGTTACTGCATCCAGCAAAGACTAAAGCTGCTAAACCGAATATTGTTATTAACTTTTTCATTTTTTTCACCTTTTCCTTTTTTATTTATAATTCGGTTAATTGTTAGTCAGCTGGTCGCATTAATAAAACCGTAACGTGAAAAGTGAGGTATCATTTGCATTTATTACTTGAAGTTTTCCGGTTGATAAGTCTACAACTATTCCATCATTAACCGCATATACTACATGAACCATCACTTAGATATATAAGCAAACTTTACAGTTGCGGGATTTATCTGTGAAAGATCTATCCCTGTGTACTTAATAGTAAAACTAAGAGGTATGTTGAAAACCATAGATGGACCAAAAGTGGTAGCACAAGTTGCATCATCATGCTTTTGTGTTATCGTTTTGGTACCGGAAAATGAATTCGGTTCAACTACCAAAGTAGAACTGATTGTAACTCTTCCTAAACTTCCTGTATAAGATGTACTCCATGGCCATGTAGTGCCATTTGTTCCATTAACACTTTTCTGAGAACTTGAGATTTTTTCGAGATGCAAACCTTCTGCTTGTGGTAATGCAATCCAGTTTGGTTCGTTTGCGTTAACATTATTAACCGGTGCAACTACACTTGATTGTTCGCTGCATCCAATTACAAATAATGATAACATTGCAAATAAAAAAATATATCGTCTCATTGTACTGCTCCTTTTATTTTGATTTTTTTTGTTCATTGTATTTACTTTTTCCAATTCCATTTGTTTTCATATAGCCAAAGTCGGTGCCACATGCCCATCAGGTAAAGGTTACTTACGAATTTTTTAATGAAAATAAGTTCCGTAAAACTTACATTGGCTGTAAGTAATACTTTCTGATAATCTTTGGGAGGATGAATCTATGTGATACATTTTTCAATTTGTCGGTTGGCACGATATTGATTTAATTACTATAAAATAAGGAGTTAAGGATTGTATAAAACATCAGCTTTTTTATTCTCTGGCACTGAAAAGGAATATAAATAATCAGAATGTTACACACATACAAAACACTGAATCGAAATGAATTCAAAATCTGATGATCTAAAAACTAAACCGATGAAAGAAAAAGGACTGTCCTGAACACGATGAAATTTTTTAAGGGCGAAACTGAAGAAATAAATAATGAATTATCTCTCAAGCAAAGAGAATTAGAGGAAAAGAATAGAGAACTGCATCTGTTAAAACAAAAACTTGAGAGCTTGCAAGAAAAGAACGATAAGATTTACGAAAATTCTCCCACAGGATACTTCACATTCGATAGAACCGGAATCATTTTAAGTTTGAATAAAACCGGTTCCGAACAGCTTAGCGCAAGTAAGGAACAGCTTATTACTCAATCATTTACTGATTTAATTGTGCCCGAGCATCGTTCGAAATTTAATATGCATCTCGAGAATGTTTTTACTTATAACAAAAGACATATCTGCGAAGTAAAAGTTGAGCGAAAAGATAAAAGCCTTTTTTATGCTTTACTTGAGAGCGTTCCTTCAAATGAAAATGGTAATGAAATTTCTTTTTGCAGAACTGCAATCAGTGATATTACAATGTTAAAAGTTGCAGAAGAAGCATTGAAGGAAAGTGAAATTCGATTTCAAAATATGGCGAATACTGCGCCTGTTTTAATCTGGATTACAGACACCGATGCGCTCTTTACATTTGTGAATAATTTCTGGCTGCAATACACAGGAAGAACTCTTGGTCAGGAATTGGGCATGAGCTGGCTGGAAGGCATACACCCCGACGATCTTGACCGTTTTATGAAGTTATACAAGACTTCGTTTGATTTACGCAAATCTTTTGAAGTTGAATTTAGATTGAGAAAAAGGGACGGAAACTTTAGATGGATTATCAGTAAAGGTGTTCCAAGATTTCAAACAGACGGACGCTTTGCCGGCTATATTGGTTCATGTACAGATATAAACGACCAAAAAATTATTGAGGAAAAAATCAAGGGATTTAACGAAGAGTTAAAATCTCTTAATGCCAGCAAGGACAAATTCTTTTCAATTATTGCACACGATTTAAAAAGTCCGCTTTCCGGTTTGCTTGGCTTTACAGAAATACTTGCAGATGAATTTGATGAACTTCAAATGGAAGAAGTAAAGGAATTTATTGGTCACTCACACCAATCAGCTAAAAATCTGAATGCACTGCTTGAAAATCTGCTTGAGTGGTCACGAATCCAAACAGGAAATTTTGCTTTTGAACCATCAAAAGTAAATGTTGAATCTGTATTCGATGATATCATCAGTCTTTTTAATCAAAATGCCAGGAATAAAAAAATACGAATTGAAAAAAATGTCGATACAGCAAAAGATGTGTTTGCCGACAAAAATATGTTCAAAACAATAGTTAGGAACCTGGTTTCAAACGCAATTAAGTTTACCAAAGAAAACGGCAGCGTTTATCTTAGCTGCTCTTGCAGATGAAAAATTTGTAACCATTTCCGTTCAAGACACAGGTATTGGTTTAAGCCAGGAAAACATAAATAAGCTTTTCAGAATTGATGTTAACTACACAACCCCGGGAACCAATCAGGAGAGAGGAACCGGCTTAGGGCTTATATTATGCAAAGAACTCGTTGAAAAAAATGGCGGTAAGATCTGGGTTGAGAGTGAAATTGGTAAAGGTACAAAGTTCATCTTTACTTTACCCCAATTAGAATTAAAGTTTAATCGCGAATTTCAAACCCCGACAAAATATTCCAGCCATCAAAATTGAACAGTGGATCAATAAAAATAAATCTCCAAATTCATGTCATCAAAAAATAGTTTAGTGTATTCTAGTTTATTCCCTCCTCAAATATAATTGAATTTTCAAACATCTGTTTAACAACTCTGTATCATTTTGTAATAACAGCAGCAGGACTCACCCTCAATAAGTATGAAATCCTTACAAATTAGCACCCCATGAAGAAAAGAAAAAATGCCGAATGTTCAATTTCATTTAAAAAACAAAGAGTTGAAGAAAAAATGTTTCATTTCTAAACAACTTCTTGAAAAGGTACGGTATTTTTTTCAAAATGGATGTGAAATGGTTACCGAAGTTAAGAACTCAACTCTTTCAATAAGTAGAAATTACCACGTCACTTGGTGGTATGTATGTTGAAAAGTGATAAAGAGTTTTGAATAGAGACAACAACTAAATTGGAAAAAATAAACTGAAATAATTAAATACAATAGGACTTTACGATGAAAAAGATTGACATTTTATCAAACATGAAAACACTCAGAACTGCATTTATTGCTTTTGTTGTTTTTTTTGGATTTATTTATGCAGAGACTTATGCACAGACAACTATTACCAAAAGTGTGACCGCAAGCAGCGATGATGCAGAAGAGGCAGGCCCTGACGCCACTGGAAGTTATTCGCCTGGTCACATAGATCTTGCCAGCTCTGACATCGAACTCGTAACAGACAATGATGAAGCCGGGGGATATTCTGGTGGAACTCAGAAGGTTGGATTGCGTTTTACAGGGATCACCGTTCCGTCTGGCGCCACCATCACCAGTGCGTATTTGACCTTCCGTGCTATAGCAGCAGATGCACCTATGACTAATTCCGATGTAACCAATCTGACGATAAAGGGTCAATTAATTTCCAATGCACTAACTTTTTCGACCACCACTAACGATATAAGCAATCGAACTTTGACAACAGCTTCGGCTTCATGGGTGCCTACTTCGTGGATTACAGGTTCAGATTATAATTCTCCAAGCATAGTTTCAGTTATTCAGGAAATTGTAAACCAAGGCACTTGGGCATCGGGCAATGCAATGGCTATAATCATCACTGGGACAGGTCACCGATCATCTCCTTCCTACAATGGAGATGCAGCAAACGCTGCAAGGTTAGTTATTACGTACACTACCAGCACAACAACAAAAACTTGGACAGGAAATGTAAGCACTGATTGGGCAACTGCAGGTAATTGGTTGCCATCTAGTGTTCCAGTTTCTGGAGATACTGTTTCTATTCCAACAAGTCCAAGCGGAGGTCGTTTTCCAACTCTTAGCGGGCCTCCTTCGAACCAAATATGGATAAATACTCTTGATATTAAATCCGGTGCAACTTTTACACAAACCGGATCCTATTTTATTTTACATGAAAGATCTTATAATTCGTAGTGGCGGTGCCTACAATCAGCAGTCTGGCAACTTACTTTTATACAATGATTGGATAAACAAAGGAACATTTACTTCAGTTGCGGGATGGGTAACTATGGGAAATCAAACATCACTATCAGATTTTGCCACGGGTGTTAACGAGTTTTACGATCTCAGTATTTCAACTGGAGAGAGTCCTAAGTTTGATAATTATCCGTCTTCTTTAATTAAGATTAAAGGTGGATTATATAATTACGGGAATTACAGTGTTTCGTCAGCTGCAACTTTTTTATTCAATGGCACTGGAACTCAAGAAATTTACAATCAAACTGCACCAGGGAATGCTGTCTTAGGTAATTTTATCATTGATAAAAATTCAGGCAGTGTTATCTTAAAAACAAGTTTATTAGAGATCAGTGGTAATGCAACTGTTACAAACGGTATTTTTAATATTGATACATGCGGCTTTAAACGAACTGTTATGGGTGGTTTTTTATCTTTAAATAATAATTCAACGTTAAAGATCGGTGGTACCAAAACGATGCCGACAAACTTTGGAGCAAGAACATATAGCATATCAAGCACAGTTGAATATAGCGGAACAAATCAAATTGTGAGTTCAGAAAATTATGGCAACTTAACCCTTAGTGGAAGCGGTACAAAAATATTTGCTGCAGGAACTGTGGCTATAGGCGGTGATTTGGATGTAAGGGATTTAGCCGTTGTGGATGCCATCACCTTCAACGATACCGTTGAATACTTTGGCCCAAATAAAACTGTGCGATACGGTTTCGTAAATAAGAATCTTCAAATATCGGGCGATGGTGCAGTAACATCAAACACTGACCTTTCAGTTACAAGTTCACTTGTTATAAACACAGGTGGAACGCTTAACACGAATGGTTATGCTCTTAATGTTAATGGCATAATAATAAATAATGGGAATTATGTTTCAACAAATCCTTCCGGTTCAATGTCCTTCTACAGTAAAAACTCCGGAGATTTAAATTCATTAGGTTCATGGGCAAACAGCGGTTACGCCGGCACAACAACAACAAGATTACCCGGAACAGTTAATAATGATGTTTTGATTATTGGAAATAATAAAACTATAAATCTCACTTCTAATGTTAGCAATTTGGGAACAGTGAGAGTTGATTCATCTGGAACTCTTACTCAATCTGGCGGAACTGCTTCCACAAAAGATATGCAATTAAAAAATGGCGGTAATTTTAATCAATCCGGCGGCGAACTACAGATCAGCCATGACTTGAAAGCCCCAGCGGGTTCTTCTTTTAACTCAACTGCCGGAACTGTAAGATTTGTTGGAGTAATGGACGGGCAGACTATCTATACTGGAAACGTACAGCTTAATAATTTGATAGTTGATGCGAGTGCTGACTATAAACTTGAGAGTGGTGATGAAATAAAAATCTCCGGGAATTATACAAATAATAATCCAGCGTTAGACAATAATGCCGGAACACTTAACTTCAATGGCACATCGCCACAGACAATTTTCAGTGCTTCATCTCCAGCAACTACCAATACCAATGGCTGGCAATCTTGCTGTCTCAAACCCAAGTGTAACTTTACTTTCAGACATAGGCATTCAAACATCATTGAATATTATTAACGGCGGACATATCAATAAAAACGGTAATGAAATTTACTTAAATGGAGTGCTGTACACTGGTCCAACTCCAGTTGAACTTGTTTCATTCAATGCTTCAGTAAAAAATAATTCCGTTTTATTATCATGGAAAACTGCAACTGAAGTGAATAACTATGGCTTTGAGGTTGAGCGTTCTTCAAATAATGAAACCTTCACAAGATACAGTTTTGTTCAAGGTTCTGGTAATTCTAATTCTGATAAACATTATTCTTTTACAGATAAAAATCTTCAGAATGGAACTTACTACTACAGATTAAAACAAATTGGATACGGACGGAGAATTCAGCTATAGCAATGTTGTAAAAGCAACGATTGATTATACTCCGAAAAGTTTTGCATTATCTCAGAATTATCCGAATCCATTTAATCCAAGCACGAAGATCAGCTGGCAGTCTCCAGTTGCCGGTTGGCAGACTTTAAAGGTATATGATATACTTGGAAATGAAATTGCCACATTAGTTAATGAATTTAGAGAAGCAGGATTTTATGAAGTGAATTTCAATGCATTTGCAGCTATACAAGTGGTGTGTATATTTATAAAATTCAGGCTAGGTGATTTTTCTGAGACTAAGAAAATGATTCTAAATAAGTAATCAAAGTCAAAAACTAAATTTTACTAAGCCCCGAAAAGTATCGGGGCTTTTTTATTTACTTAAGTCAAATCAAAACTCATGATTAATAGTAACGGGTGATTGACTTTCAAAAAAGGGGAAAAAAGTCTTACCTCTGTCGATTCTTCAAAATAGCAATTGATAATAATGTGATGGGCTTTATAGATTGCAATGAGAATAAATATCTAATTTGTGTTTAACAGATCAATTCATCTTCAAATGCTAAAAAGGAATTCTAATTAACTAATTTATTTCAAAATATCTTGCGGGGATTATTATGGAAACCTCAAAAGTGTACACAGGCGAAAACGCCAAACTACTGCTTCAGGGAAAAGAGTACAACCTTCCTGTTATGGTTGGATCAGAACAGGAAGTTGGACTTGATATTACCAAGTTACGAGCAGACAGCGGTGCTATCACAATGGACAGCGGTTACGGAAATACAGGTTCATGTTTAAGTGCAATTACATTCATTGATGGCGAACGCGGAATACTGCAATACCGCGGTTACCCGATTGAAGAGCTTGCACAAAAATCTAATTTCATCGAGGTGGCTTATCTATTAATCTTCGGGCATCTGCCATCTAAAACCCAACTTGAAGATTTTAATTTTAAGCTCACGCATCATAGTTTAATTCATGAAGATATGAAAAAGTTCTTCGAAGGTTTTCCCCGCACTGCTCACCCGATGGGAATCTTATCTTCAATGGTCAATTCGCTTTCAGCATTCTATCCGGATTTTGATTATAAAACTGATCTCGATATCAACATCGTAAGATTAATTGCCAAGCTGAAAACAATTGCCGCATTCTCTTTTAAAAAATCTCTGGGACAACCTTACGTTTATCCTAAGAATGATCTAAGCTATGCAGGCGATCTTTTAAATATGATGTTCGCGGTTCCATCGGAAGAATATCATATAGATAAAGTTGTTGAAGAAGCTCTTGATCTATTATTAATTCTTCATGCAGATCATGAACAGAATTGCAGCACTTCAACAGTTAGAATGGTTGGAAGCAGTGAGGCAAATTTATTCGCTGCAATATCTGCAGGAATCTGCGCACTTTGGGGACCTCTGCATGGGGGTGCAAACCAGGAAGTGCTGGAAATGCTTGAGCATATAAGAGCTGACGGCGGTGATTACAAAAAGTACATGAACATGGCAAAAGATAAAACTTCTGGTTTTAAATTGATGGGATTTGGTCATCGTGTTTACAAGAATTTTGACCCAAGAGCAAAAATTCTAAAGGTTTCTTGTGATAAAGTTTTAAATCAGCTTGGGAAACAAGATCCGCTTCTTGATATAGCCAAAAATCTTGAAGACATTGCATTAAAAGACGATTTCTTTATTGAAAGAAAGCTTTATCCTAATGTTGATTTCTACAGCGGAATTATATATCGAGCGATGGGAATTCCAACTAACATGTTTACAGTGATGTTTGCAATTGGTCGTTTACCCGGCTGGATTGCTCAATGGAAAGAAATGCGCGAAACTCCCGGTACTAGAATTTACAGACCGAGACAAATCTATACCGGTGAAACTAAAACGAGCTTACACTCCGATCGAAAAAAGATAAGTTCACTTTACATTTAAAACAAAAAAGCGTGACGGTTATGCCATCACGCTTTTTTTATTTCAATAACCCCTGCTAAGCATATTGTTGTTATAAATAGTGATTCATTAAGCGTTTATGGAACTTCAAGAGCAAATGAAAACTAGTTATCCTATCTTTAAACAACACTTGAAGACGTATTTTTTTGATCCCGAGTTTTAATATCTGTTAAAAACATCTTTTTATTTATAAACCAGTTATTTGCAAATTCTCTTCAACTATTAGCTTTTTTCCATTCTTAAATATTATTATCCTTCATTACTGGTGATTATTTTACCGCCTTTCTTAACAGTAATATTTCCATTGGCAGTGTATTCGGCAGAGACATATAATGTAGCACCATTCAGAATTTCAATATCATCGTTTAATGTAGTTGGAATTGAGATGGTATCATCTTTTATTAATTTACCGCCATATTTTGCGACCGGGGCAACCTGATATAAATAACCTTCGCCGGCAGGATGATTTAACCCCATAATTATTTGAGTTGTAAATGTTGTATCAAATTGTCCTTCAACATTCCTGAACCTGTAATTCGAGTAACCGGAAACCGGCGCTGTTACCTTAACACTAATAGAACTGCTAATATCTGTTAAGAGATTGACCATCAAGAAATACTTATTATCAGCAGGATTTAATGAGTCTTCCATAAACCCGACATGCCAGTTCATATCTTCGCGGGTCTGATTTAGTCCTAGTGTTAAATAATCATGAACGACCTCGCCGGGAGGAGGATTGTTATTCGGCAAGAAATATTTCAACTGAAGATAGCCGGATGTGTAGTTCAGCTTTAATAATGATTTGCCAAGCACGCCCCTTAATCTTGGAGCAAGATTTTCTTTAATTAAAAACCATAGCTCGGTTGGAGCCATATTTGCATCAACAATGCAGTCATGAAATAACTCTTTCTCGCCATTTGAGCCATAAACAAAATAAGACCAGTAATTCCAGAACAGTACGCCCTTAACTCCATGAGCTAAAGCAATCATGACCGAAGATTTCAACTGTTGCAAAGTCGGTTTCTTCCATCCAAGCCAAACGTCCTTCAGCGAAGGATGCTTTTCGCCGAAACCTTGTGCAACATACCAAAAGCCCGGTTGCGCACTATGAGTTTCTTGAAGCATTTTTCTAAGATACTCCATGCCTTCTCTCTGAGGATCATTTGGCCAAATAGGATAATAATCAATCATCAATCGGTGGGGATTTACAGTGGCAAAGTATTTTTTAACCAGGTCATCGCCGTTTCTTTTAATCGTATAGGGCGGATAAAAAGCATTTATTATTGGTTTTGATGAAACACTTCGAACAAGCGAATCAACAATCTTAATAGGATAATATGTATCTAATGAACCCGGTTCATCACAGGCATACCAGTATTTAAGATTTGCCCAGCTTGAATCATTGTATGATAATGCATACTGCTTGATTCTATTTACAACATTATCTTTTTGAAGAATATATTGTTTCCAAACTATGTTATCATAAACTTCTATATAATCGGCAAAAAGTTTTCCCTTACCAAACCACTTAACCTGAAACTGGATACCATTGTCAGCATCTTCTTCACTGTACATTGTATCCTTCAAACCGGTTCTATCATAAAAATCTTTTGGATATCCATATTCAAGATTAAAATTCTTAAAATCCCCATTCGATGGGAAATCTGAAACTTTCAATATCGTATCCTTCAACACTCGATTAACACAGCAAGACCAGCCGCCGGTGAATATTTTTGCATATCTAACAATCACTCTCAATTCACAGACAGGTTCGGTTTGTTGTAATAATTGTGAATTGCTATTCAAAGCCAATCTAAAATTTGCAGTATAGTTTATTGGATCAACATTTACGAGAGATAGCTTGTAGTTTTTATCCTGACGGTAATTTGGTCCATAAATAAGCGAGTCTCCGGCTTGCGAAAAATTTCCAGTTGTCCAGCATTTCTTATTTTTATATATCGTTTCTTCACCGAACTTATGAAGAATTCCGGTTCTGCTTGGATCGCCTTGTTCCTCTGCTTCCCATTTCGAGTAGTACCCTTTTGCAAAATATCCAATAGCATCATTAGGGTTGTCTTCATTCAATCCCAAAACATTGTATTTGGTTAAGTAGGGTTTTGTTTTACTATTTACATATTGCACTACAGTATTTATTCCCAAGCTGTCCACAGAGCGATAAGCATCCGGATTGTATCTGAAATGTTTGCCGTCATCTCCTATAAATACACCAATAGGAAATTCGTTGAATTCTTGGGCTCGTACTTTTGATATAAAAGCAACAAGTAAAAAAGAAAGAATAAAGATTAAACCAATTCTCATAAAAGTTTCCTATAATTTCATTTCAAAAGTATCATCTTACCCATATCTGAAAATACAGGTACATTATTATCATTTTTTAACCTTGTATCATATAAATATACACTCCGGTCGCTATGTCGCTGTAATTCTTTCCCATCGGAACCTCGAAGCTGATTTGCATATTCTCTTTCATTTGCTGTTGGGTGAAATACTACTTCATGATATCCTTTTTCTTGCCACTCATTCACCAAAATCTTTACGAGTTCTCCCTTCACATCGTAAATATATAGTTTGACATAACCAGCTTCATTTAATCTGTACGGAATTATTGTGGATGGATTAAATGGATTTGGATAATTATTTAATAAAATATAATCATTAAAACCTATCGGGGGATGCTCACTCAGTCCGGTTATCGTTACTATTACCTCTTCACTCGGTGCAGATTGGTTCCCTTGAATATCAAATGCTGTCGTCAGATAATAATATTTTTTTGCTGTGTTGCTTATTGGTAGATTGTCGTAAAATACAGTGTCGCCGGTTTCTCCTACTATCCTTGTTGAATCATATATCAATATACGTTGCTGTAGTCTCTATAAATTCTATAATGTGAAAAATCTGCTTCAGTATTCTTATTCCAAGTCAGCTTAATTAGTCCGTTCTCATTAACTGCAGTAACATTATGCGGAGGGCGTGGTGCTAAATCCATATAAGTGTAGGTCCAACCATAAGGACCCCCATAAAGCCCAATATCGCTTCTGCTTCCGTCTCTGTCTAATATCGTTGGATCACCTGCATCTATCATTGGAGAGTACTTCTGCAAATGGAAATCTAAGCTGTCCATATTTCCATAATCTCTAACTAACATCGGATCAACTGATAATATTTGTGCTGTCTGCAGTAAACCCGTGGTAATTTATTGTTGAGCGCCATATATTGTTATAGTGTGCATTTACATACGGACCAGTGTTATCAATTCCATAATAACTACCGATGATCAGATTATTCGACATCCGGGTGCTATAACTGTTATAAGCGGTTACTGTCATCCCAGACTCTGCGTGTCCTATAACCAAATTATTACTGGTAATGTGTGCTACACTTAAATGACTAAACCCCTCAATACCCAGAGAGCTGTTACCTGTACTTATAACTGCATTGTTAAATATTTTTGTCGTGTCTTCACCGCCACCAATGTATCCATCGCTAAATTCATCTCTTAATACTATCATATTATTTCTTATACTAGGCTTAGATACACTATTTAGCCATATGCCCTTTGATCCTTCACTATCTAAGTCAATGTGATTAGAGTCTATTGTGGAAGATACAATAGTCCAGAAGGCAGATATGTCAATTCCAACACCACCAAAAATATTTGTAGTAATAAGATTAAATTTCAATAACGAGTTAGAGTTATATAAATACATTCCAATTTTATTATTCATAAAGAAATTTGAAACGAGAACAATTCCCGAATTTTCAGATAAAACCCCAAAGTTGCCATTTGAAATTTTGTTTCCTTTAACTGAAATCCCATTCCCATGTGCAAAAATTCCATGACAACGATCTGTATTAGACGCTCTAACCCAAAAACCAGACAATAAGCAACTATCCCGCATTACGACGACAGTATCATAACTTGGGGATACACCAATATCAATTATACAACTGTCTATTCCGCCTCCAATTAATGATAAGTTTCTGATCATTGACTACTTTTTCCTTATACACACCATTGCCCACATAAACCGTATCGCCGCTTTGGCAAATGTTAATGCACTTCTGTATGCTGTCGCTTGCGGTTGCCCAGGATGTGTAGGGTGGTACGCTGCTACCCGTTTTACTCACGTAACGGACTGTCGCTGTCGCTTCAAGGAAAAAGATAAAAGTAAAAAGACAAAAGAGATAGAATAGTTTTGGTTTCATAACGAAATACCTTCGTGAATTGTGAAACGTGAGAAGTGAAAGGTAAGATGGTCTAAAAAATTTATTGGCATTGTAGGTTCTTAAATATTTTTTTGTGTTCAATAATAATATATTTAATTGGCGAGTTAAAAGCATAGAAAAAACACTTAATTTAAAACAAAAAAGCGTGACGGTTATGCCATCACGCTTTTTTATTGTAAGTATGCGATTCATCAAGTTCGAATGAGCGATACTTCTGATTGGTTTTCACTCAATCGAGGTTTATTCCTTACATTAAGAAAATTTGGATTAGAGGATATATGAAGCAGCACCAATACCAACGATACAAGATAGACAGTTAATATTGCTATGTAGATAAAAACCATTTTAACATTCCTTTTGTAATAATTACGCTAAATCAAACTGTTTTGCTTACCCCGATTTAATAAACTTGCTATTTCCGCTGTTAAATCACTTAATGACTCAATCAAATCAATAGTAGTGGTTATTATTCAAATGCTGTACCAATGCGGGAAAACTTAGAATAGCGCTGATAATTGCATAAAAAGGGCTATAAAACTGAAAGAATTACACCTTTAGCAAGTAAGAACTATTGCTCAATCAAAAAAATTTAATTGCGGGGATTTGATTATTGAATCAAACGATTCACCTAAAAGCCCAAGGACTGAATCTGCGATTGGCTTTAATTGTTTATCAATGTAATGCTGATAATCTAAATCACCATGAGTAAGCTCGATTGGAACAGGTCCCCGCTTGGTTATAACATACTCAACTGTACCGCTGGCTTTGTTTATCATTCGTGCAGCGCGAACATGAGGTGGATTACTTTTCTGGTATTCATCAATTTCTTTTCTTAACCTTTTGCGGTAAACAAGTTTATCATCAAAAGCTCCCTTGCTTAACTTATGAACGATTGATCGTATCCAATCGGCAATTTCTTCTCCATTAAAAATTTTCAAATAGAGCTGTACCTGAAATTCTTTAGCAAGCTTAGTCCAATCTGAACGGACGAATTCCATGCCTACAAATTCTATTTCTTCTTCACCATTAATTTTGAGAAGTCCTGCATAGCGTTTCTTGGCGCCAAGTTCGCCGCCTCGTAAAGGAGTTAATACAAACCGGCTATAATGTTTTTCAAATTCCAATTCAAGAAAAGAAGTGACCTCATAATCAGTTTTTAATCTTTTCTTCCAATAGTCATTCAGTTCGGAAACAATGCGTTCACCGTTTGATTGAGCATTTAAACCCTCACCCTCTTTAAGTTTTATGAACAAAGAATCCGTATCACCATAAATAACTTCGTAGCCATGCTGATGAAGATATTCTTTACTTTGAAGAAGCAGCCACTTTCCTGTTCCTGTTATAGCGGAAGGAAGATTCGGATGGTAGAACCTGCAGCCGCTCGAACCCATAACTCCGTAAAAACTGTTCATCAGGATTTTTATTGCCTGGGAAAGATGAGCATCACCAACTTTGGAGGCTTCGATTCGCTTGTTCATCAGCTCATTGATATAATCCGGAAGAAAGTGTTTGCTGGCTGAAAATTTGAACCCATCAGGAGTAGTAATTGTATCTACATTTGAAAATAGGCGTGAGACGGGATCAATTTTAAAGGATTGGATGATCGACGGATACAAACTTTTGAAATCAAGAACAATAACATCATTATAAATTCCCGGCACGGGTTCAATTACATGTCCGCCTGCAGCATGTTCATTAAGCTGAACATCATTTATGTTTGATGCAACAAGTTCTGCCCTGTGAATTTTAGGCAGATAAAAATGATCAAATGCTGCCGACATCATACCTAATTGATCAAGCAATAATCCGGAAATTTGTGCTCTCTTTACTAGAAGATCAATCAATCCTGTTTTGTTGAAAATCTCGGTAACTAGAATCGCATCATTTAAATTATATTCACAAAGCTTTGCCTTATCCTCTTGAAACAGCTTATCAATTTCCGCAACTTTATCTTCCGAAGTAATCAACTTCCCTTTTCCAAGAAGCTCCCGAGCCACTGTTTCCAATCGATAATCTTCAAAAGTATAAAAAGATGTTCTTAGAGTTGTCGGACCATCAATTACAATTCTTCCTGGGATATAGGCAAAGTAGCTGCCCGCTTTCCTGCTTCGTAAAACAATAGCCGAATCATCTCTGCCTAAATTAAAATTGATTCCATGTTCAATTGCCTTTGCCTGAAGAAACATAAGATCAAATCCTATAATGTGCCATCCGACAATCAAGTCCGGATCCACTTCTTTAAACCAGTTAATAAAAGCGGAAAGTAAATCCTTTTCGTCTGAATAAGTTTCAATGAATTCGGGAAGATTTTTGTTATGATTAGCTGCAAGGAAAACTTTCTTCAATTCTTGTGAATCGGATGTGAGATGAACTGCGATTGAATAAAGTTGATTTTGCTTTGCTCCTGTTTCAATATCAAGAGACAGAACTTTAAATCGGGGACTAATCTGACAAGCTTCAACTTTAGGATTCTGAAAAACTGTAAGCTTGTTTTTTTTGATAGGTTCGCCTGTTACTCTTATTTGAGTGTTGATTCCTCTTTCCATTAAAAATCTTTTTATAGGATCAACATCCGACTCAAAAGTGGTGATATCATTTTTGTGAAGTAATTCTGCCGCTTGCTTTAAATCATAGTTTGTGAAAAAGTATAATGCATCTACATCTTGTCCTGCAAATGATTTAAGTTGAACCTCTTTTCGTTCATATTGAATGTTCAAATCCGGTAATTGCACATCGCGGTTAACAAAAAAAACTGTTTTGATTCGATCAATAATAATTTCGACCGGACCGATTTCATTCGACACACCAAACAGCAGAATAACATTTCTGCCTTTTTGATCGCGCCACTCGCTGGTTAATATGAAAATATCGTATGTATTCAATTTTTCTAGGTCAATTTAATAACTATATCAATATCGTTTATTTCTGGTCGGGCGTTTTGTATCTAATTTCTCAATAGAAATAATCTTCAACACTAAATTATGAATAAGCCGACAATTATAGCTGTGTTTCTTTCTTTTGCGGCAAATCTCATGTCGTCTGCATCACACTCGCGAATATTAGAATACCCTTTTACTGTAATATTATCTAAGTTGATAATAAATTATAAGAGACATTATGGAAGATATGCTGCAGATTGCTTCACGTTACGTTACAAAAATATTTGGAGACCAGCTTGCGCAAGGAATTACTTATCATAATCTTGCACACACAAAAGAAGTGGTTAACGCCGCTAAAACAATTGGGGAAAAATCCGGAATAAGCAAAGACCAAATGGAAATGGTGCTTCTCGCAGCATGGTTTCATGATGTGGGGATTATTGAGAATTATAACGACCATGAAGTGAAGAGTGCGGAAATTTGCAGTGAATTTTTGACAAAACATCGTTATCCAAAAAATAAAATCGACACGATTGTTCACATTATTCGCTCGACACGAATTCCTCAAAGACCGTCTAATCTTTTAGAAGAAATCTTATGTGATGCTGATTTATCTCATGCCGGTAAAAAAATTTTCAGCTCCCGCTCACAGCTTCTTAGAATTGAATGGGAAAACATGCGCGGTAAAAGGTTTTCTGATATTGAATGGCTGATAACCAATATTGATTTTCTTTTGAAAAATAAATTTCACACTAAATATGCAAAATCTCTTTATGATAAACAGCGTAAAGAAAATTTGGCCGCGCTTCAAAAGAAAAAACTAAAATTGAGTTAAGTTGGGAATGCTTCTACAAAAGGATAATTAGTGTTAGAATAAATTATGAAAACTCTATACCTCATGCGGCACGCAAAATCAAGTTGGAAAAATGAAACTATTAACGATATGGATCGCCCGTTAAATGAAAGAGGTGATCGTGACGCGCCATTCATGGGTCAAATAATGCTGCAAAAAGGCGTGTTGCCTGAAGAAATCATTTCGAGTCCAGCAGAAAGAACTTTGGCAACCTTAAGACATATCTGCCCGATAATAAATGTTCCATTTCAGAGTGTTAAGGTAAATCCGAGTTTGTATGCTGCATCACCAAGCGAAATGTTAATTATAATAAAAGAGATAAATGAGAATGTGCAAAGTGTGCTTTTGTTAGGACACAACCCGGGATTGACAGATCTTTCAAACTATTTATCAGGTTATCCGATTGATAATATTCCCACATGCGGTATTGTGGAACTTCATTTTCCGAGAAAATCCTGGCATGGAAATTGAGTTTGGTTCGTGTCAAATGGGATTTTTCGAATATCCGAAAAAATATTTTAAAAGTTAATTAAAAAATTGGGAGAAAATTTTTGAACTCTTTGTAGATCACACTTGAGAATTCAATTACTTAAGACACCTTACGCAAAACCTCCAGCCGTCTATTAACCCCGCCATTTATGGCGGGGTTAACGCTAAAGCAGAAAACAATGGCTTTAGCCACTATTTAAGCTAGTCATGGGCTAAAGCCCAGGATAATTAGTCTTATTTAGTTCCCCAGCATAAATGCTGGGGTTACTCGTATATAGCGCAATGTGCGTAAGGTGAGTTACTTAATTAAAGAATAACTCCACCACCTAAACAAATATCACTATCATAAAAAACCGCAAACTGACCAGGTGCAATTCCTGAATCCGATTCTTCCATAATCACAACTGCGGAGTTCGAATCTGTGAAGTCTACATTACACTTGAAACTTTTTGCTCCATGTCGAATTTTTACATTTAGGTTTTGCTTTTTGGGTGAGGTACCTGAAATCCAATTAAACTTTCCGACAGAAAATTCATTTTTTTCTCTGAGCATTTTATTCTCGCGAGAAATGTATATCAAATTAGAATTAACATCTTTACCAACAACAAACCATGGACCTCCGGATAGTTTTAAGCCTGAACGCTGCCCGATTGTATAAAAATAATAACCGTTATGCTGACCTACTTTTTTATTCGTGTCTACATCAATTATATCTCCGGCAATTTCTCCAAGATGATGCTTTACAAATTCATTAAACTTCACTTGTCCTAAAAAGCAAATTCCTTGACTATCTTTTCGTTTTTTATTCGGAAGATTAAAATCTTCTGCCATTCTCCGAATTTGTTTTTTATCAAAGTCGCCAATTGGGAAATATGCTCTCGACAATTGTTTCTGTGTAAGGTAAGCAAGAAAATATGTTTGATCTTTAATTAGATCTGGAGATTGTTTTAATTGATACATTTCTGAATCTCTGTCATAAACCACTTTTGCATAATGCCCGCTTGCAACTTTTTCGAAAGTCGAATCAATCTTATCATAAAATTGTCCGAATTTTATCAGGCTATTGCAGAACATATCGGGGTTTGGAGTTCTGCCTTCTTTAATCTCAGCAATGGTATAAGTCACAACTGAATCCCAATATTCGTTTTGAAGCGAAAGTATTTCGAGAGGAATATTATTTTGCTCACAAACTGCTTTCACAAACTTTAAATCTTCTTCCCATGGACAATCGCCTAGAAAGGAGAATTCATCTTGCAGCCAAATCTTTAAATAAAATGCTGTGAGATCGTGTCCTTGATCTTTTAGTATTCTTAAGGCAACAGAGCTGTCTACACCACCGGAAAGAAGAACCGCTATTTTCATTTTGAATTGTTAAATCTCATAAGTGATACAAATTTACAAAGAATCCCCAGAGTTATTATTGGACAAAAATTAATGTTTATTTTTGACCACATCGAATCTTTAATAGTTAAAAAGAATAATCCATGAAAAAAAGAATTAAAATTTTTATAAGCTTAATTTTTTTAGTCAAACTAGAATTCTATACTTCAGCGCAGCCAATCACTTGGACAAATATTACCAGCAATTATCCAACACTTCCTGATGGAGTAGAACTATTTAAGGGGGAAAGATTATCTCCCGCCTTAAAGGTCTGGTACCTTAACGTTGATATGAAAATAGCAGCAATTGGTGTTCGTCCTTATGTTTCTAATGCTCCTGGCGGTAAAGAAGGAATTACTTCTTTTGTTCCAAGCTATAATGCTGTTGCAGGTATAAATGGCGGATTTTTTGATACTCAGGGTTCCCAATCTTTCTCGGCCATTGTTTATCCCGATGCAGTTATCTCAAAAAATATCGCTTCTGTGGTTCGAGACAGCAAAACTTATTTTCTCACAAGAAGTTTTTTCGGAATTAAAGACACAAGGGAAATGTCAATCGATTGGATCTATCACTTTGGAAATAATGTAATTGATATAAATACATTTACTTCTCCCACTCCAAATCAGCAAGGAACACCTGCACCTGCACCAACTATCTCACAAGGAAAACCATATTATGAATTGTTAGTCGGAATTGGCGGCGGTCCAACGCTTGTAAAAAATGGAGCAGTGAATATTACTTACGATCAAGAAGTATTCTGGGGATCAGGAGTTGGATATTCAAACCAGGATCCGCGAACTGCAGTCGGCTATACGAATGATAATCATGTGATAATGCTTGTGGCTGATGGAAGACAAACTCTAAGTAATGGATTAAGCTTGCCGGAACTTGCGCAGGTTATGATTGACCTGGGCTGTATTGAAGCGATGAATCTTGATGGCGGAGGTTCAACGCAGATGGCCGTTGGCAATCAACTGATAAATTTACCGGAAGGAGGAACTTTCCAACGACCTATTCCTAATATGCTTGCCATTGTTAAAAACGATTCAGTCCCTTTTCTCCCACCGGTTTACTTCAACAAAAAAATTGACACCGGCGATAATGGATGTACAATTATCGGAACCAATTGGACAAATTCAATTATATCAGGCTATTGGGGAACTACACCATCGATCAGAAATCCCAAAGGAAATGGAAGTGAGTATGTTTCCTTCAAACCAAATGTAAAGAAATCAGCCACGTATGAAATTTTTGGATGGTGGACAACTGCAATCGACAGATGCACCGATACTCCTTTTATTATCAGACACAAGAATGGTACTGATACTGTTAGAGTGGATCAAACAAAAGGCCGATACAGATGGAATTTTATTGGAAGCTACCCTCTTTCTGCTGATTCAACAGATGAAATAATTATTTCTAATGCCGCAACAAATGGAAGCTATGTTATTGCTGATGCAATCCGCTTGATATCATACGACAGTTCAACGGTTACTTCAGTTCAAAATGACTTAGGCGAAAATAACTTGCCTAATGATTTCATCTTAGAACAAAACTATCCGAATCCTTTTAACCCAAACACAAAAATCAGTTGGCATTCTCCGGTGAGCAGTTGGCAATCGTTAAAAGTGTATGATGTTTTAGGCAATGAAATCGTTACCATTGTTAATGAAGAAAAACCTGCAGGAAGTTACGAGGCATCGTTTGATGGAAAGAATCTCAGCAGCGGCATATATTTTTATAAGTTATCAACAAACAATTTTTCTGAAGTAAGAAAGATGATCCTGCTTAGATAAAAAATTAAAAGCCGTCGGAGGAAATGACGGCTTTTTTATTTTCTTCAAATCATTCTAGTCATTACATTTTAATTTCAGCACCCAAACCTTTTATTTGATAGAGGGTCATCGGACCTGTTACAGCGGTTGAATCAAACTCCTTTCCTGCATCTTCGGCCATATGCTGGAAATATTCTTTAGCTTCCTCCTCGTCAAGCTCTATTGAATACAGCACACCCTCAACTAAAGCAGATTTGCCTTTGGCTTCAACCGGAAAAACGATGTCGCCGTCTTTAACTTTTATTTTAATTTTTTGATCCGGGACATCGCTTTTTATTTCCATCCAGCACCCCGCGTTGGAACAAACATCGAGCACATTTCCTTCAACCAATACCTTTTTGCCAATATATTCTTTGGGACTTGCAAGTATTTCAGAAATTTTTGTGGTTTCTTTTAAAGTTAGTTCGGTTCCAAATTTTTTTGGCGGTTGTGACTGACACCCAAATAACAATAATATGATACTGAGCAATGCTGCTGCTTTTTTCACGATAACATTTTCCTTTATTTATTTATTAAAAAAATTACTCAAATTCTATAAAAACTTCTTTGTTCAATTCGACCTTTATTCCGGGAATATCTTTGACTAGCTTCTTAACTTCTTCAAAAGAATCGGGATTAAATTTCTTAAACTGTTCAAGCTTATCTGCATCAGAAATCAGTTTTCCAAAATCAATGTCGAATAACGTAATGGTATTTCCATCAACATGAGTTGCATTAGTGTTTGTAATCTCCCCATCAATTTTTATTTCGATTTTTGCTCTCATGTCTTTCATAACCTTAATCATCTTCTCAACATCCGCTGAATCCGGAGGTATCTCGCTCTCGGCGATTTCATCGGTTTTTGTCGTATCGGCGCTTTTATCCTCTTTTTTTCCTTCAGGCATATTGAACTCAATTCTATTCGGTTTTCCTTTTATAAATTTAAAAAATAGATATTCACTTGTCGTATCACTTCCTTCTTGGGATTCGCCCATCGGCATCTTATTTGAAGGATCTTGATTAACCTTAACCTTATTCAGATCTTTAAATTTAAAAATCGCAGTGTATCCTTCCTTCTCATCGGTGACAATATTTTTCATCGAGACAAATTCGATTCCCTCTCCAAGTTCAGAAGCTTTAGCTTTAATTTTTTCTTCCTCAAACATTTTAAAATCCTGTTCAGGTTGAGTTGAATCAGCAAAAGCCGCCGCAAATTCTTTAAACATATTTATGATTTCTTTTCCTATGAAGATATTTTCTTCAACTAAACCCGAGCCGTCTTTTTTTACGGTTACCACAGTATACATTTCTATGCAGCCGCTGAATAGAATCCCAACTATTGATAATGCAAATAATTTGAATAGAAATTTCATTTTTCTTTCCTCTTAATGTTTATAAAATTAGTGCATAATAATAACATATATCCAGCTGAATAATCCCTCGATTTGAATTAACCCCATGATTTATCGTGGGGTTAAAAATCAAACTGAGAGCGGCTTTAGCCCTGATGCTCAAATCCAAATTTTAAAGCATGACATGTTTATTTCCAGTCATGGCTAAAGCCAAAATAATAAATCATATTCACTATCCCCAGCTTTAAAGCTGGGGTTAGCTCATTTAAGACAAAACTTTGTGGATTTTCCTCCGAGGAGTTTTTGGACGAAGGAATCTTTGGATAGTCCATTTTCACAAAAGATTGCTTGCTAATTCAGCAAGTTCAGACCTCTCGCCTTTTTCCAAATTGATGTGCGCATATAATTTTTCACCTTTAAAATGGTCTATCAGATAAGATAGCCCGTTGGATTGGGAATCAAGATAAGGATGATCAATCTGATAAATATCACCGGTGAAAACAATTTTTGTACCTTCACCAACACGAGTAATTATTGTTTTAATTTCGTGAGGAGTTAAGTTTTGTGCCTCATCCACTATAAAATATATCCGCTGCAAACTTCTTCCACGAATATATGACAGCGGTTCGATGACAAGCTTTTCATCCTTAACCAGATTATTTATCTGCTGATGCTGTTTGTCATTCTCGTTAAATTGATCTTCAATCACACGTAGATTATCCCACAACGGCTGCATGTAAGGTTCAATCTTGCTTTGAACATCACCGGGCAAAAATCCTATATCTTTATTGCTGAGCGGAATTATTGGGCGCGCAATAAATATTTGTCTGAAACTTTTTCTTACTTGAAGCGCACTTGCAAGTGCCAAAAGAGTCTTCCCTGTTCCGGCTTTACCTGTCATAGATACAAGAGGAATATTATTATTTGTAAGTGCATCAACCGCAAATGTTTGTTCAGCATTTCTTGGTTTTATACCATAGATAACATTCTTATCAATCTTTCTAAATTTTTCTTTTTCCTGATCAATACAAGCAAGAACCGACCGCATTTTATTTCTAAAGATGTAATATTTATTCGGAAGAATTTCACCTTTTAATTTTTTTATTATTTCTTTCGCATTGACATCAAAAGGCGGCTGGAAAAATTTTATTAGAATGTCATCGTTAAAATCTTCAACTATTTCTTTTCCGCTGTAAAGATCTTCGATGTTAGTAATTCTATCAGTTGTATAATCTTCAGATGGAATGCCAAGCGCTTTGGCTTTCATTCTCAGGTTAACATCCTTGGTTACAAGAATTACCGCAGAACCATTTTTCCTTTTGTTAAGATCGAAAGCAATGCTCAGAATTCGATGATCCGGAGAATCTTCTTTAAATACTTCTTTGATTTCAGAACTTATTCCTCTCGATATTGCAATACTTACTTTCCCGAATCCTTTCCCCATTGAAATTCCGCCATCAAACAGAGCTTTACCTGTGAGTGAATCGAGCGTTCGTGCAAATTCTCTGGCATTAAGGTTTATAACCTGGCTGCCTCTTTTGAAATGGTCAAGTTCTTCAATCACCGGAAGCGGAATTACAACATTATTTTCCTGGAATTGTCTGATTGAAGTTGCATCGTGGAGAATTACATTCGTATCGAGAATGAATGTTTTGGGAGATTTTTTCTTTGTGGTTCTGATTTTGGAAATCCTTTCGATTTTTTTTGTAAATATCACAAATTTATTTGGCCATGACAAATTACGAATCTAAGAGACTTCTGAAAAATAGATGAAATGGAACAAGAATTGTAAAGAATGGAGAAAACAAAAAAAGGAAGTTACAAATGGGACATAACCGAGTGTATAATGAAGACTTGTTTACAAGTAAAGCGAATGAAAAATTTCAAAAACATATCAAAACACAATGAAAGAGAACCCTAGAGTTAATTGAAGAAAAAATAGACTGGAAAAAATTATTACTCCCAATAGAGAAAAAGATTTCTAAAAAAAGAGAAAAGTTAAATGAAGCTGGAAGGAAATCATTTTCAATCGAAGTGATAGTAAAATGCTTTATGCTGCAGAGCATGTACAACTTATCGGATCCGAGATTAGAAGAAGAAATAGCAGACCGAAGAAGTTTTCAGATATTCTTGGGACTAAATAGCGGAGATAGTATACCGGATGAAACGACAATCTGCCGATACAGAAAAATGTTTGCAGAAGAGGGACTAGATAAACTACTGTTTTACAGCATGAACAAACAGTTAAGAGAAAAAGGATTGATATTAGACAAGGGAACAATAGTAGATGCAACATTGAAACAAGCACAAGCGAGTTATCATAGTGGCAGAGACAAAGATGCCGATTATACGATTAAGAATCAGAAAAGTCTCTACGGATATAAAGGACACATAGCAGTAGAAGAAGAAAGTAACATTATAAAGAAAATAGAGTTCACGAAGGCAAGCATACATGATTCTGAGATGTTTGACAAACTGGTAGAATATAAAGAAGAATCAGTTTTGGCAGACAAAGGATATGCGAGCAGGGAAAGAAGAGAGAAATTAGAATCCAAAGGAATATTTGATGGGATATTAGATCGTCCATATAGAAAGAGAGAGCTAACCAAGGGGCAGATAACACTGAACAGAATACTAAGCAGAGTCAGACGAAGAATCGAAAGAGCTTTTGGATATATGAAATGGGTGTTGGGATATGGAAGATGCAGTTATTATGATCTAAAGCGAAACCGATTTGAATTTACCTTTGCAGCCCTAGGATACAACTTAAGAAGGATGCTGACATTAACTGGTTGATCAGAGATTAATTGCTGCTAGTATTTTCAAATTGATGAACAAAGCAATTGATATGAAGATGAGTACTACCCAAAACAATCATAAAATTTTTTTGAAACTGTAAAATGACAGAAACTCCACTTTTATCTCTAATTTTTGAGATGGCTCAAATCTAACTTTGCATTAAGAAAATTTTAACAATCAAATTGATACTTCCCCTCGTTTAACATATATTTGACAAAAAAATTTTGAACCTTTGCCAAAGATAATTTTATTACAAACAATACTGGTATTTGAAATAATTTCAGAGTCTATCATTCATAGCCACTCATTGAGTGGCTATTTTTTTATAACAAAGACCTACCCCATTCGTAGGCGGAAAGTGTATGAGCTTAAAAAAACTTCTAAGTTCGATATTCCTTGTTCATATTCATTATTTTTTAATATGGCATACGAACAAGGAATGAAGAATAATGAAGTAATTGGAAACAAAGTTTAATTAATTGAACAATTATGATTAAAACAAAAGTTAAATTGATTCTTGAAGATGGAACTGAGTTCATAGGCGAAAGTTTCGGATATCAAAAAGCCACAAACGGGGAAGTTGTTTTTAACACCGGAATGGTTGGGTATCCCGAAACAATGACGGATCCATCTTATCGCGGACAAATATTAGTCTGCACCTATCCGCTCATTGGAAATTACGGCGTTCCCGGAAATGAAAAGGAAGATAATCTCTTTAAATATTTTGAATCGGATAATATTCATTGCAGAGCTTTGGTTGTTTCTGATTATTCACATGATTACGAACATTGGAATTCAAAAAGATCACTTTCTGATTGGATGATTGAACATAAAATTCCAGGTATAACAGGGATTGATACTAGGATGCTAACGCGCCATCTCCGAGATAAGGGTACAATGCCTGGAAAATAATTTTTGATGATAAAGATAAAATTGATTTTCAGAATGTTAACAATACCGATTTAGTTTCGGAGGTCAGCGTTAATGAACCAATCGAATACAAACGCAACAGAAAAAAAATAATTTTAGTTGACTGCGGTACAAAAAATAATATTATAAAAGCATTCTTAGGAAGAAATATTTCTGTGCTGAGAGTTCCGTATGATTATGATTTTCTAAAAGAAAAAGCTGACGGAATTGTAATCTCAAATGGTCCCGGTGATCCAAAGATTTGTACTGCAACCATTGAGAATACTAAGAGAGCATTGGAAAATAATATTCCAATATTAGGAATTTGTTTAGGAAGTCAAATTTTAGCTCTTGCTGCCGGAGCTAATACTTACAAGCTTAAATATGGACATCGGGGTCATAATCAGCCATGCAATGAGAACGGAACAAAGCGATGCTACATCACTTCTCAAAATCATGGTTATGCAGTGGATAGTGAAACGCTTCCCGAAGATTGGCGTGAGTGGTTCATAAATGATAACGATGGTACTAACGAAGGTTTGATCCATATTTCAAAACCATTTTTCGCTGCCCAATTTCATCCGGAAGCATCGCCAGGACCGGATGACAGTGAGTTTATTTTTGACATGTTTGTAAGAACATTGCAATGAGTTTTAATGGACTAAAGTCCAATAACCCTTGGGTATTGTGCTTGAACCCCAGCCTTAAGGCTGGGGTTAATAAAAACCTCTGTGAATGGCTTTAGCCCTGAATTAATTTTTAGACCATTAACTTATCAAAAGAAAATAGATAACGATAAACGACATATGATCAAAAAAGGTAAACCAAAAAAAGTTTTAATTCTTGGCTCCGGTGCATTGCAAATTGGACAAGCAGGTGAGTTCGATTACTCCGGCAGCCAGGCGATCAAAGCCCTGAAAGAAGATGGAATAGAATCTGTTCTTATCAATCCAAACATTGCAACAATTCAAACATCGGAAGACTTTGCAGACAAAGTCTATTTCCTTCCAATCAAAACAGAATTCGTTGAAAGAATTATTGAGAAAGAACAACCGGATAGTATTCTGCTCCAGTTTGGTGGCCAAACTGCTCTTAATGTTGGTGTTGATCTTTTTGAAAAAGGAATTTTAGAAAAACATAATATCAAAGTTTTAGGAACTCCAGTTGAGGCAATTCAGTCAACCGAAGACAGATTATTGTTTGGTCAAAAAGTAACCGAAATAGGATTAAAGGTTGCCCTCAGCAAAACTGCACAAACTGTTGATGAAGCAATCCAAGCTGCACAATCAATTGGTTATCCGGTTATGGTTAGAATTGCCTATGCGCTTGGTGGACTTGGTTCCGGCATCGTGAACAATGAAGCAGAACTCGTTGACAAAGCGCGCAGAGCATTTGCATTCACTAATCAAATTTTAATTGAAGAATCTCTTTACGGCTGGAAAGAAGTGGAGTACGAAATTGTCAGAGACCGATACAATAACTGCATCACTATCTGCTCGATGGAAAATATTGATCCGATGGGAATACACACAGGCGACAGTGTTGTAATTGCTCCTGTTCAAACTTTATCCG
>CAVOPZ010000030.1:0-19188 GCA_963698205.1 uncultured Ignavibacteriaceae bacterium
ATTAGCGTTTTGCTTAATGTGTTCTGATTTATCTTTCCGGTCGGTTTTTTCGTACAAGCTGCTTAACTCATTATAACCTTCTGCTTTGTTCAAATCATTTCCAAGATCTTCATTAAGTCTTAAACTGTTTTCAAACAATTCTTCAGAGAGTTCAAAATTTGCTAAATCACTTTGAATCATTCCTTTAATTTTATAAACCTCGGCAATTGAAAGCGCATCATTAATTTTATAAGAAATCTCCATTGCCTTATCGGTAAATACATCAGCCAATGCATTGTTTTTAAGCTTAGTATAGATATATGCTTTACCGATATATCCTATTGCACAATTGGATAAGTAACCATTTTCCATGGAAACACTAATGCTTTTATTAAACTCTTCAATAGCTGCATGATAATCTTCCATTTTTGTGTAGATCATTCCAAGATTGTGCCTTACTCTTGAAACTCTTCTCATATCCTTAAGTAATTCATATTTACCCAAGCCATTCTTCAGGTTCCATAATGCCTTGTTAAATTCGCCTCGCATATTGTAAAGGATACCGAGATTAACCTCAAACATTGCGCGCAGTGCAAGGTCATTGCTGTCAGATAAAAACAGCAAACCATTTTCCAGGTGATCTAAAGCTTTATTTATATCGCCTTTCTCACCATCGATAGTTGCAAGCATGTTCTCGCATCTTGCAAATCCTTCTTTATCCTCAATCAGCGCAAAAATTTTATAACTCTCTTTAACATGATCTATACTTTGATCCCAATACGCCTGCGACCAAGAAATTCTTGCCAGAGAAAGAAATGCGTCCGCACGGTATTTTCTAAGACTATTGTCATTTTCGGTTTTGGAAATCACATCATCACTAAGTTCGGTGGCAATACTTATTTCGCCGTTAAAAGTCATTAGCTGCGAAAGCTCCAACAAAAGTTGCAGTAGCTTTTCCTTCTGAAGTTTTTGGTCTGCGAAAGTTGTGATTTGAGTTATCAACTCGCGCTCGTTCATTCCAATAGGAATTACAGCATTTAATTGGGATTGATCAACCTTACTAGTTACAATGTCTGTTCTCTCAGAGTTACCGAACGAGTTGGTCAAACTATGATAAAAATTTGATGCTTCTGCCTCATTAAAATATTGTTTAAGCAGGCTTTCAATTTCTATTATTATACCCGGGTTATTTTTTTCTTGCATGGCTTTGCTCTCTTCTTTAAGATGTTATTTTATTAAAATTATATTGACGTTGCTAACATTTCTTCAGCTTTTTGTATGAAATCCATTGCTTGAACTTCCCTAAAACATTTAAGAGACCGCTGCAAATAATCCTCTTTGTCTTGTTTGCGGTTCATCCTATCATATAATTTTGCAAGTTCAAAACATGATTCGCCAATATTTAAAACATTATTCATCTTTTCATTCAACAGTAAACTGGACAAAAGATAATTTTCTGCTTTTTCATAATTTTTAAGATGTTTTTCGATTCTGCTTTTCGTTATATAAATATCTGCAATAGTGAGTTTGTCATCTATCTGATGAGCAACTTCCATTGACTTGTCGGCAAAACTTAATGCAGAATCAAATTCTTTCAGCTTAATCAGCACATTTGCTTTATTTAAGTAAACTATTGCAAGAACAGGCATCAATTTTTCTTTTATAGAAATCTCAATGCATTGATCAAACTCCTCAATAGCTTCACTATATTTTTCTTGATTTACATGCAGCATACCCATATTCTGTTTTAGCTCGGCAATTCTGCGGTAGCTGCCTAACGATTCAAATCTTCTCAATGATTTTTTGAAATGTTCGAATGCTTTTTCATACTTGCCCTGAATGTTTTCAATTATTCCAAGGTTTAATTCCACCGAAGCTGCGAGTTCTTTCTCTTTGTCAGGATCAATCAGAACAAGACATTTTTCAAAATGAGTTTTTGCTTTTTCTAATTCGCCTCTCTCGCCATAAATTGATCCTAGTATGTTTTCACACTTTCCCGCCCCGCTATTATCTCTTACTGAATTAAATAAATCTTTTGCGCTGCCTAAAACCTCAATACTTTTTTTCCACTCCGCCCTTCTGCTGTGAACATCAGCAAGAAGCAGTAAACTTTCAGCTTTATCTTTTTTATTTTCGCTTTCCTTAACTGCTTTATTAAGTGCTTCAAATGCTAAATTCAGTTTTCCATGCCCGGTACAAATTTGTCCAAGTTTTCTTAGAAGCTGCAGGTATTTTTCTTTTTCAAGATTTTTCATTGCAAAGGTGATTGTTCTGTCAATTTCCATCCTATCCTTGGCAAAGTTGTATTCTATGTTCAACTGCTGCTCATAAAATTTATTTATTACATCCAGAGATGAACTTTTCTTCCCAGCGCTATTTAGCTTTTGTAATAAATTTTTAAGCTGGGTTTTATCAAAGTAGCTGCTTAAAAGTTTTTGAATATCTTTTGCAAATTCTGTTTTTATTTTTTCCATTTTATATTTCTTTTATTTTAATCAAAAAACGTTGTTTCATTATTAATCTTTGTTCGTTTCTAAGTCCAATATCTCAATTAACATATCTACCTTTATGCCAGAGTGTCAGCCGGTTTAAGCACTAAGTTCTTGCATAAAGTTGACAATTTTTACAATCTGAGCACTCTCAGACGCAATTTTTACATTATAATGTTCTTCATTTAACATTAAATCGCCCTTCTTATAAAACCATAACGAGAGAAGTGATAAATTTTTGCTGATTTTACTTTCAAAACACCTTGATTGTAATCAAAGGTAATACCCCTGTTTAGATCAGGCCAAATGATCCAAAATTATCGAAAATAAACAAAGTATGCTGAGTAGAGTGCTCGGAGTAAATTCAAGATTTGTAAGATTCACATATTCTGAACTCATAGTCTAATTTACAATATTTATTAAAATTCATTGCGGAAAAAAAGTCAAAATGCGCTATCGACATAAGCTTCATTGAAATTGTTTGGGTACCGCTGAAAGCACCCGGAGAAACATTAAATTTAGCATTTATTTGAACTATTTTTCCACTGCTGTTAACAACATTCTTACAATAGAAATTTCACCGCCTATTGTTCCATCAATCACTTTTACATTTGAAACTGTAGCTGTATCGACCATGATACTTCTTCTGGAGCAACTAGTGCATAAAATTGTTTAATTACTTTTGCATTGTTTTCATAGCGTTTGATTTTGAATAGGACTGTTATGTTTACATCTTTTGAACAACCGATTAAAAGCATCAATAGAATTGCTGCGATTGATAGTAACTGTTTCATTTTTTCTCATTTTCTTTTTTTATTCATCATTATTTATTTATATTAACAAAACCATATCGTGAAAAGTGAGGTATCACTGCGTTAATTACTTGAAGTTTCCAGTTGCTAAGTCTACAACTATTCCATCATTAGCTGCATATTGAACTGATCCATCTGCTGCTAAATAAGCAAACTTAACTGTTGATGGATTTATACCGATAGATTTACTCCTGTATATGTTGATATTAAATATTGCATGATTTGTAAAATACCATTGATGGACCAAAGGTCTGACAGCACAGTATTCGTCATCATTTGTCATAGTAATGTATTTGGTTCCAGTGAATGAACCTCTGGGAAATACTAATTGTTGCATTGATACTGTAACTGTCCCAAATGGACCACCTGTTGAGTTGCATTTGATAGTAACGATCCGCCTTTGTTTCCATCAATGATTTTTGAAACTGTACAATCATTATTTACTTGCATTCCTTCAGCTTGAGGTAATGCAATCCAGTTTGGTTCGTTTGTGTTAAATTATTAACTGGTGAATTTATACTTGTTTGTTCTGAACATCCGATTACAAACAAGCTTAATAAAACGATTATTGATATATACTTTTTCATTTTATTATTCCTTTCTTTTATAATGATGATGAACTTGAGCATTCTGAGAAAATTTCCTTATGAAACCATATCTTGAGAAATGATTCAATTGTGCACCACTAACTTCTGCTTTCTTCTCTTTACCAAATTAACAGTTCAATTCGATCATTCTTAATTACAACCATAGTTCCATCATCTGCTATATAAAAGAAGTCTGTTTTGCCGTTGCTCAGATTATATCTTTCTAACTTCATTCCTACAAATTTTAAGTCCAACTTTAGAGGTATGTTAAAACTTCCGCCGGGTTGAAACTCCATTGCCGGTGAATTATCGTCTGTTCGTCATCGTAATTATTCTTGATTCCTGTATAAGCATCCTTAGGAACTTCAAGCGTGGCAGTAACTGTAACAGTATCGCCATAATAGTTTTCATAAATCTCCCTGAAGAACGACTTACCGCCCTCTTTCCCATCAATTTCTTTTTCGATGTACAATTGCATTGGAAATCGCTAAGGGACTATAAGTGCCAAATCCTATTTCTTGATGTAATGCTGTCTCTGAACAGATTGGTTCAACAGAGTTTTCATACAGGGTTACTGCATCCAGCAAAGACTAAAGCAGCTAAACCGTAATATTGCTATTAACTTTTTCATTTTTTTCACCACATTCGTTTTTTAGTTAATCGATTATTTTATTTATTAGTTAACAAAACCATAACGTGAAAAGTGAGGTATCTTTGCATTTATAACCTGAAGTGTTCCGGTTGATAAGTCTACAACTATTCCATCATTAACTGCGTATTGAACTGAACCATCAGATGCTAAATATGCAAACTGAATTGTCTTTGGTTAATTCCTGTTAGATCAATTCCGGAATATGTAACATTATAAACAACACTGCCATTAAACACCATCGATGGACCGAATTGTACCGAGGTATTTAGATCACTAAGTGTCATTGTTATTATTTTTTTTCCGATAAATGCACCTGCTGCAAATTTAATATTTGCAACTATGGAAGTCTTAACATTCACTAATTGGGAAGTCTTCGCATCAGTTGCATTAAGATAGCTGGTACCAGCTTCTAAATAACCACCGATAGAACCATTTATAGTTTTAGATTGTGTCCATTCGGTATTAACATGCATACCCGCAGCTTGTGGCAATGCAATCCAGTTTGGTTCGTTTGTATTAACATTATTAACCGGTGCGAGCACACTTGATTCTTCGCTGCATCCAATTACAAATAATGATAACATTGCAAATAAAAAAATATATCGTCTCATTGTACTGACCCTTTTATTTTGATTTTTATTGTTCATTGTATTTACTTTTTCCAATTCCATTTGTTATCATATAGCCAAAGTCGATGCCACATGCTCATCAGGTAAAGGTTACTTAAGGAAATTTTTAGGAAAGAAACTTCAGTAAAAAGGAAATGAATGTTTTGTAATACTTACTGCAGATAATTGAGATGTTGTTTTAGAAAGAAACAGTTTTTTTTGAAACGCATAAAAGAAACTGAAAATAAGGTTTTAGAGGAACAGTAAAAAAAGCTGGCGTTGAAAATCAGCTGAAATCGAAAGGTGGATAGATGCCATTGCCAGCCGATGACAGAATGTGTTTTATTTTGAAAAAAGTATTTCTTTGAAAATAAAATGATTTTGAGGATTTAGAATTGATGTGGCTATCCGAAGGATTCCCTTGGAAAAGCCAAAAATCTATGGTTTCCCTTTCTCCGTTGACTGAAGTCAACGGCTATAGAAAATTAGAAAATTTCTAATTCATCTATTGCAGTCAGCTTTAGCTGACTGATCAAGAAACAAAACAAGAAATGGCTTTAGCCACAAAATAGTTTTGTTTAATGGCTATCCATAGGATTCCTTTGTCCGAAGGACTCCATTGGAGGAAAAGCCAAAGCATTTGGTGTTAATCATACTGCCGACCTAAAGGTCGGAGCTATTGAGTATCACATTGTACGTGAGGTGATTTGGTCAGTTATATGTCATGCCTTCGGCATTCTATTCAGCTTTGTTTTCTGCTGCTATAAATATTTCATCCCGTAGGGATTAAAAATAAAAATCCCGCATGGGATGATATTATTATAGAATTATTTATGGCTATATAATAAAATAATCCATCTATTACAGTCAGCTTCAGCTGACTGAATAAGGAACAAAACAAAAAAGGCTTCAGCCTCATTGATGTTTGAAGTGACAGCAGTAATGTGGCTAAAGCCAAGAACTTTTTTGTTCACTCTTTACAGTTGGCTTAAGCCAAGCTTACTTAAATTTTTGCTATAAGTTACTTGTTGAATCAGGACTGATTAAAGATGCTAAAGGTTTTTATAGGGAGGATTTGAGAATTGTTTTAAACTATATTACAAATAACAAAGGATTGTTACCTAAAGTAATAACAATCCTTTGAATAAAGATTAATTCTATTAGTCGACTATTCTTCTCTAATTAACAAAACCATATCGCGAAAAGTGAGGTATCACTGCGTTAACTACTTGAAGTTTCCCAGTTGCTAAGTCTACAACTATTCCATCATTAGCTGCATATTGAACTGAACCGTCTGTAGCTAAATAAGCAAACTTAACTGTTGATGGATTTATACCAGATAGATTGACACCGGTATATGTGATGTTAAGCGTTAGCGATAAATTGAATACATAAGATGGTCCGAAAGTGCTGACACATGTTGCTCCATCATTAGTCATCCAGAAGGTTTTGGTTCCGGTGAATGAACCACGGGGAAAAAACAAACCGGCGTCAATAACTACTGTACCAAATGGACCACCGCTGTAGGTGCGGTACATAGAGATGCCTGAACCTTTTTTTCCATCAAGAGTTTTTGTCTCAGTAAAACTATCATTTACATGCATTCCTTCCGCTTGCGGTAATGCAATCCAGTTCGGTTCGTTTGTATTAATATTATTGACTGGCGAATTTATACTCGATTGTTCGGAACATCCGATTACAAACAAGCTTAGTAAAACGATTATCGATAAATACTTTTTCATTTTATTATTCCTTTCTTTTATAATGATGATGAACTTGAGCATTGCTGAGAAAATTTCCTTATGAAACCATATCTAGAGAAATGGTTCAATTGAGCACCACGAACTTCTGCTTTCTTGTCTTTTAAATTAACGTTCATTCCGTCATTCTTAATTACAACCATAGTTCCATCATCTGCTATATAAAAGAAGTCTGTTTTGCCGTTGCTCAGATTATATCTTTCTAACTTCATTCCTACAAATTTTAAGTCCAACTTTAGAGGTATGTTAAAACTTCCGCCGGGTTGAAACTCCATCGCAGGTGAATATCGGTCTGTTCTCATCGAAATATTCTTAACTCCTGTATAAGCATCCTTAGGAACTTCAAGTGTGGCAGTAACTGTAACAGTATCGCCATAATAGTTTTGATAAACGCCTTGAAGAACGACCTTACCTCCCCCTTTCCCATCAATTTGTTTTTCGATGTACAATTCACTTGGTAAATGCGGTAAGGGTATTAGTGCCAAATCCTATTTCTTTATTTATGCTGCCAGAAACCGGGAAGATTGGTTCAACAGAGTTTTCAACAGGGTTACTGCATCCAGCAAAGACTAAAGCTGCTAAACCGAATATTGCTATTAACTTTTTCATTTTTTTCACCACATCCTTTTTATTAATTAGTCGATTAATTTTATGTATTAATTAACAAAACCGTAACGTGAAAAGTGAGGTATCTGCTGCATTTAACACTTGAAGGTTCCGGTTGTCTAAGTCTACCACTATTCCATCATTAACCGCATATTCTAACTGAATCCATTGTAGATATATAGGCAAACTTTACTGTTGCGGGATTTATCTGTTGAAAGATCTATCCCCTGGTATATGTAATAGTAAATACTAAGAGGTATGTTGAAATCCATACGAAGGACCAAAAGTGGTAGCACAAGTTGCATCATCATGCTTTTGTGTTATCGTTTTGGTACCGGAAAATGAATTCGGTTCAACTACCAAAATCAGAGTTGATTTTTAACTCTTCCTAAAGTTCCTGTGATAAGATGTACTCCATGGCCATGTAGTGCCACCTTTGTTCCATTAATATATCTTTAGAATTTGAGATTCTTGTCTAGACTGCATTCCTTCTGCTTGTGGTAATGCAATCCAGTTTGGTTCGTTTGCGTTAACATTATTAACCGGCGCAATTACACTTGATTGCTCGCTGCATCCAATTACAAATAATGATAACATTGCAAATAAAAATATATATCGTCTCATCGTATTGCTCCTTTTATTTTGATTTTTTTTGTTCATTGTATTTACTTTTTCCAATTCCATTTGTTTTCATATAGCCAAAGTCGGTGCCACATGCTCATCAGGTAAGTGTTACTTAAGAAAATTTTTAAGAAAGTAGTTTCAGTAAAACTTACATTGGTTGTAAGTAATACTTTCTGATAATCTTCGGGAGGATGAATCTATGTGATACATTTTTGAATTTGTCGGTTGGCACGATATTGATTTAATTACTATAAAATAAGGAGTTAAGGATTGTATAAAACATCAGCTTTTTTATTCTCCGGCACTGAAATGGAATATAAATAATCAGAATGTTACACACATACAAAACACTGAATCGAAATGAATTCAAAATCTGATGATCTAAAAACTAAACCGATGAAAGAAAAAGGACTGTCCGGAACACGATGAAATTTTTTAAGGGCGAAACTGAAGAAGTAAATAATGAATTATCTCTCAAGCAAAGAGAATTAGAGGAAAAGAATAGAGAACTGCATCTGTTAAAACAAAAACTTGAGGGCTTACAAGAAAAGAACAATGAGATTTACGAAAATTCTCCCACAGGATACTTCACATTCGATAAGACCGGAATCATTTTAAGTTTGAATAAAACCGGTTCCGAACAGCTTAGCGCAAGCAAGGAACAGCTTATTGCCCAATCATTTATTGATTTAATTGTGCCCGAGCATCGTTCGAAATTTAATATTCATCTCGAGAATGTTTTTACTTATAACAAAAGACATATCTGCGAAGTAAAAGTCGAGCGAAAAGATAAAAGCCTTTTTTATGCTCTGCTTGAGAGCGTTCCTTCGAGTGACAATGATAATAAAATTTCCTTTTGCAGAACCGCAATCAGCGATATTACAATGTTAAAAGTTGCAGAAGAAGCTTTGAAGGAAAGTGAAATTCGATTTCAAAATATGGCGAATACTGCGCCTGTTTTAATCTGGATTACAGACACCGATGCGCTCTTTACATTTGTGAATAATTTCTGGCTGCAATTCACAGGAAGAACTCTTGGTCAGGAATTAGGCATGAGCTGGCTGGAAGGCATACATCCCGACGACCTTGACCGTTTTATGAAGCTATACAAAACTTCGTTTGATTTACGCAAATCTTTTGAAGTTGAATTTAGATTGCGGAAAAGAGATGGAAACTTTAGATGGATTATCAGCAAAGGTGTTCCTAGATTTCAAACAGACGGACGCTTTGCCGGCTATATTGGTTCATGTACAGATATAAACGACCAAAAAATTATTGAGGAAAAGATCAAGGGATTTAACGAAGAGTTAAAATCTCTTAATGCCAGCAAGGACAAATTCTTTTCAATTATTGCACACGATTTAAAAAGTCCGCTTTCCGGTTTGCTTGGCTTTACCGAAATACTTGCAGATGAATTTGATGAACTTCAAATGGAAGAAATAAAGGAATTTATTGGTCACTCACACCAATCAGCAAAAAATCTGAATGCGCTGCTTGAAAATCTGCTTGAGTGGTCACGAATCCAAACAGGAAATTTTGCTTTTGAACCATCAAAAGTAAATGTTGAATCTGTATTCGATGATATCATCAGTCTTTTTAATCAAAACGCCAGGAATAAAAAAATACATATTGAAAAAAATGTCGATACAGTAAAAGATGTGTTTGCGGACAAAAATATGTTCAAAACAATAGTCCGGAACCTAGTTTCAAATGCAATTAAGTTTACCAAAGAAAACGGCGGCGTTTATCTTAATGCTGTTACAAATGAAAAATTTGTTACCATTTCGGTGCAAGACACAGGTATAGGTTTAAGCCAGGAAAACGTCAATAAGCTTTTTAGGATTGATGTCAACTACACAACCCCGGGAACGAATCAGGAAAGAGGAACCGGTTTAGGGCTTATCTTATGCAAAGAACTCGTTGAAAAAAATGGCGGTAAGATCTGGGTTGAGAGTGAAATTGGTAAAGGTACAAAGTTCATCTTTACCTTACCCCAATTAGAGTTAAAGTTTAATCGCGAATTTCAAACCCCTACAAAATATTCCAGCCATCAAAATTGAAGAGTGGATCAATAAAATAAATCTCGCAAATTTTAGTATTAACTCACCTTACGCAAAATTTCTATGTATTAACCCCGCCATTCATGGCGGGGATGGAACAAATAAAGACAACCTAGGCTTTAGCCACTATTTGAGCTATTAATGGGCTAAAGCCCAAGTATTTCTTATTATTTAGACCCCCGGCATAAATGCCGGGGTTACTTGATAACGTAGTTTGCGTAAGGTGACTGACTAAAAAAGTTTATTGTATTCTATTTTCTCCTCCTTCAAATAAATTAAATTTTCAAACATCTGTTTAAAAACTCTGTATCATTTTATAATAACAGCCGCCCGACTCACCCTCAATAAGTATGAAAACCTTACAAATTAGCACCCCATGAAGAAAAGAAAAAATGCCGAATGTTCAATTTCATTTAAAAAACAAAGAGTTGAAGAAAAAATGTTTCATTTCTAAACAACTTCTTGAAAAGGTACGGTATTTTTTTCAAAATGGATGTGAAATGGTTACCGAAGTTAAGAACTCAACTCTTTCAATAAGTAGAAATTACCACGTCACTTGGTGGTACGCATGTTGAAAAATGATAAAGAGTTTTGAATAGAGACAACTAAAAAATTGAAAATAAAATTAAACTGAAATATTAAATACAATTGGACGTTAAGATGAAAAAGATTGACATTTTATCAAACATGAAAACACTCAGAACAGCATTTATCGCTTTATGTAGTGTTGTTTGGATTGGTTTCTTCAGCGACTTATGCACAGACTACAGTTGTATTGACTGCAATCAAAGACAATCAGATCAATAATACATCTCAAGGCGACAATGCTGGGATAAGCACAACTCTTGATTCGTACAATGCCGGTGGTATTGTGCGAAGAGCGCTGTATAAATTTGATTTGTCACAAATCCCTTCTGATGCTGTTATAACTTCAGCCACAATGAACTTATATACATATTTCATCGCAACAGCGAATACCCCTGTCCGGGTTTATCGTCTCACTAGCCGATTGGGATGAAGGTACAAAATCTACCGGAGCGGGGATTTCAAACTGGACCCAACGTCTTGCTTCGCCCGCTACCAATTGGACCACAGCCGGTGGTGATTTCGATCCCACAGCTTGGGCAAACATAACTACATCCGGCACTACGGCTGGAACTTATAATTTTAATTTACTCAATCTTGTACAAGCCTGGTTTGATGGCACTTACGCCAACCATGGAGTAATACTACAAAATGATGCAGGGTATTGGGGTGTTTCATGGCGCTCGAGAGAATGGACCACAGCAGCACAGCAACCTCATCTAACTATTACTTATACTTCTGCTTCAACAGTTTTATCAAAATCAGTAACTGCTAGCAGCGATGATGCGGAAGAGGCAGGCTCTGATGCAACAGGGAGTTATTACCTAGGTCACATAGATCTTACTAGCTCTGACATTGAACTCACAACGGACATTGATGAATCGGGAGGATATTCTGGTGGATCGCAGAAGGTAGGACTACGTTTTACGGGGATCACCGTTCCGCCTGGCGCCACCATTACAGGAGCGTATTTGACCTTTCGTGCAATAGCAGCTGATGATCCTAATACCAATTCGAGTATAACTAACTTGACAATAAAAGGACAATTGATTGCAAATGCACCGACTTTTACAACCACTGATTACAACATAAGCAATCGGACTCTGACAACTGCCTCCGCTTCGTGGGCACCAACTTCCTGGATAACAAACTCAAATTATAATTCACCCAGCATAGTTTCTGTCATTCAGGAAATTGTAAACCAAGGCACTTGGGCATCGGGCAATGCAATTGCTATCATTATCACAGGAACAGGTCACCGATCATCTCCTTCCTATAATGGAGATGCAACTAACGCTGCAAAACTCGTCGTTACTTATACACTCCCCATGACTTACTATTCAAAGGGAAGTTTTGCAGTTAACACTCCATCGAGTTGGAATACCGCACGCGACGGTTCAGGAACAAATGCATCAAGTTTTGGAATAGGAAATACTTGGGTTATTCAAAATGCGCATTCAATGACTCTGAGCGGCTCTAGTACATGGGACGTAAGTACAACAGGAACTGTTCAGATCGAAAACGGCGGCAGTTGGCTGAACTCGAGCAGCGGTGCTGTAACTATTGGAACATTTCAGGTCGATAATGGCGGCACATATTCCTTATCGGGAAGTGCAGCAATTCCAGGCACAACTCGAACATTAGGTGCTAATAGTACTATTGATTATGCGGGTACTGATCAGTCTGTCGTTGCTCTAGCATATGGAAATCTCACTCTAAGCGGCAGCGGTACAAAAACATTTGCTGTCGGGAACTACGAGTATTTCTGGTAATTTTTCAGTAACTGTACCACCTCCACCATATGCTCCGATTGGCAATTATTCCAAAAATTATAACCCTAATTATCAAGCAGCTTCCGTATTGGGCGACATTACTATTAACACCACTACAAACAGCTCTAACATCGATTATAATGGTAATGGTGATCAAACCGTATTAGCAATTGATTATTACAACCTTACACTGAGTAATTCTGGTACAAAGTTTTTTGGAGCCGGAACAGTAGGAATTGGCGGAGACCTAAGTATTAATGATTTAGCTGTAGCAGATGCTATCACCTACAACGATACCGTTAAGTACTTTGGCACGAATAAAACAGTAAGATACGGTTTCGTTAATAAAAATCTTAAAATAGATGGTGATTGTGCAGTAACCTCGAACACTGACCTTTCAGTTACAAATTCACTTGTCATTAATCCGGATGGTACGCTTGATATGAACAATAATGTTCTTACGGTTAATGGTGCGCTCATTAGTGACGGGACTTTCATTTCAACCAATGCAGCCGGTTCAATGTCATTTTACAGTAAGAATTCAGGAGATGCTAACTTATTAAATTCATGGGCAAACAGTGGTTACAACGGCACAACAACAACAAGATTACCCGGAACAGTTAATAATGACGTTTTGATTATTGGTAATAAAACTATAAATATTACTTCTAACGTAAGCAATTTAGGAACAATAAAAGTCGAGCTATCTGGCATTCTCAATCAAACTGATGGAATTGTTTCTACAAAAGACTTGGTATTAAAAAATGACGGAATTTATAATCAATCCGGTGGCGAATTACAGATTAACCATGATTTAAAAGTACCAACCGGAACCACATTTAATGGAACAGGTGGAACTGTACATTTTACCGGTGCTGCTGGTGGTGGGGCTGATTATTCAGGAAATGTTCAATTTAATAATTTATTAGTTGACGCCGGAGCTGATTATAATATGGACAACAACTCTGATGTAATTAAAATCTCTGGAAATTATACAAATAATAATTCATCCTTAGATAATGATAAAGGAACTCTCACTTTCAACGGCACAAGTCCTCAAACAATATATAGCGCTTCAACTCCAGCATCTACAAAAACAATGGCTGGAAATGTAACTGTCTCAAATCCTAATGTAACTTTACTTTCAGATATTGGCATTCAAACATCATTAGCTTTTAATTCCGGCGGACATATAAATAAAAATGGTAATGAAATTTACTTAAATGGAGTGCTGTACACTGGTCCAACTCCAGTTGAACTTGTCTCTTTCGATGCTTCAGTAAAAAATAATTCGGTTCTTCTTATCATGGAAAACTGCAACTGAAGTGAATAACTATGGGTTTGAAATAGAAGCGTTCTTGAATCCAATGAAATTGCACTAAGATTGGTTTTGTTAATGGTCATGGTAATTGTAATTCATGATAAAGAATATTCTTTCAAGATAAAATCTGTCGAATGGTACTTATCACTACAGATTAAAACAATTGGATACAGACGGAGAATTCAGCTATAGCAATGTTGTAAAAGCAACGATTGATTATACTCCGAACAGTTTTGCTTTATCTCAGAATTATCCGAATCCATTTAATCCAAGCACGAAGATCAGCTGGCAATCACCGGTTAGTGGTTGGCAGACTTTAAAAGTTTATGATATCCTTGGAAATGAAGTTGCAACATTAGTCAATGAATTCAGAGAAGCTGGATTTTATGAAGTTGAATTTCTCCGCCAAAGGCGGATCCGCCTCTGGCGGAAATGCATATTCGCTAACAAGCGGTGTTTATATATATAAAATTCAGAATAGGTGATTTTGCTGAGACAAAGAAAATGATTCTAAATAAGTAATCGAACAAAAACTAAATTTTACTAAGCTCCGAAAAAGTATCGGGGCTTTTTTATTTACTCATACAAAACCTTAATAGAGCTCCTTTCCGTATCAAAACGATTCATTCAAAATGCCCGCTTTTTTACTTAATGCAAGATAAATGATTACTGAAACGGGAGCTATAAGCCACTAAATAGCTGGGTTTTACAAGCTTAATGATTGGTATACAGATTGACGATTATGTATAAGTCTTGATAACAGACATTTGGCGAATTATATAAAGTGGTAAAAGAAACAATTTATTAAGACAAAAATGAAAAATCGAATAATAAATTTCGTGATAATAACCATAATAATTAAATACGATTGGACTTTAAGATGAAAAAGATTGACATTTTAACAAACTTGAAAACACTCAGAACTACCGCTGTTGCTATAATACTGTTTATGTTTGGTTCTGGTGTTTTAATGGCGCAATCAACCATTTCCGGCAACGTCTTTGAAGACCTAAACTACGGCGGAGGCGCAGGACGCAGCAAAACAAGTTCATCGGGCGTGGGCGTTCAGTACGCCGACGTTGAGTTGTATGATTTCAGCGGCGTGTACATGAGCGGAACGAACACGGATGCAAACGGCGATTACTCAATCACCGGACTAACAGCGGGTACATATTACGTTCGTGTCGTGACGGACAGCGTTCGTTCATCGCGAACAGGATGGACAACGAGCTGCAAACCGGTTTTGACATATAGAACGAATGCTTCGAGCGGAACAGCAGTTGCCGTCACTGATTATGTTGGTGGAACAACTCCCTCTGTGAGCGATCCGGGCATTGGAAGCGCAGGTGCGACATTCAACACGACAACGTTTGTTTACTCAGTAGTCTTATCGGGAACGGCGCAAGCTGTAACGCAATGCGTCATCACTTCTACAAACATAACAGGAGTTGATTTCGGATTTAACTACAACACGATTGTAAATACTAACAACAACGGCCAAGGTTCCCTGCACCAAGTCATCACGAATATGAATGCGCTGACGGGCGATGCGAGTCTGGCGCAAAGTGGATTGACTGTGGCAAAGGACAATGCAGTGTTCATGATTTCGAACGGAACAAGTGCAGCGGGCTTGCGGTCAGCCAACAATTATTTTTCAAGCGGTATTGCAACCATAAGCCCAACGGCCGCTCTTCCAGTAGTATCAACGGTAATAGTACTTGATGCACAGAAGCAGCCAGGCTGGACGAGTACGCCTGTCATTGAGTTGAATGGAACAAATGCAGGTGTAGGTGTAAAAGGGTTGGAACTTACGGCCGGTAACTCAATCGTTCGTGGTTTAATAATCAATCGGTTCACCGGTAACTCCAACAGTGCGGGTATTTGGATTTCCACAAATGGAAGCAATACGATTCAAGGAAATTACATCGGTACGAATTCGGAAGGCAATTTGGCTTCTGCCAACTACCAAGGTATTTACGTCAATGGCACAATCGGCAACTTTATTGGGGGAACATCCGCGACTCAGCGGAACGTCCTTTCAGGGAATACATGGCGGGGCATTGGACTATACAATGGAACATCAGGAAACACCGTTCGCGGAAACTACGTTGGTGTTAATGCTGCAGGTACGGCTGCCATTGCGAACAACATAGGCGTTAGTGTTTGGAGCTCTCCGAATAATACAATTGGCGGATCGTTAGCGGGCGAAGGAAACGTGTTTTCAGGTAACCTCAACTTCGGAATCTATTTTGTTTAATCGGCAGCCAGTGGAAATACAGTCCGGGGAAATATTATCGGATTGAATGCTACGCAAAGTGGTTCCATACCCAACGGCTCATCAGGAATTGAATTGTATGGTCCAGGCGACGGTGGTTCGAACAATATCATTGGGGGAACGGGTGCTGGTAATGTAATCTCTGGGAATGGCGGCGTTGGTATTAAGTTTCGTGGTGGATCAGGGAACCTAGTGCTCGAAAATTCTATTTATGCAAACACCGGCATCGGCATTGATCTGAATGCAGACGGCATATCGATGAACAACGGAACGACTAACTCAACCCTTCCAAACTATGAGATGGATTTTCCTGTCTTTACGTCAGCAATATTGAATGGCACTACGCTGACTTTTGAGGGCTACGTAGGCAGCGCTCCGAGTCAATCAACATTTGCTAATGCAATTGTCGAAATCTTCAAGTCGGATAATGATCTATCCGGCTACGGCGAGGGAAAAACTTATCTTGGTCGCGACACCTGCGATGCGAATGGTAACTTTAGAGACTCAATTACTGTTAGCGGTATAAATGCTGGGGATAAAATTACAGGAACGGCAACTGACCAGACCAACAACACTTCGGAGTTCGGCACAAACTACACCGTGACTATTGATGTTACACCAGTGGAACTGGTTTCTTTTGAAGCTTTTGTTAAAGGAAATTCGGTGCAACTTAATTGGAAAACGTGCAACGGAAGTTAACAATTATGGATTTGAAGTCGAGCGTTCTTCCAATTCTAAAACATGGGATAAGATACGGATTTATTCAATGGTCACTGGCAACAGTCTAATTCTGACCTAAAAATTATACTTTCGAAGATTCGAAGCTTTCAGAATAATACCTACTGAATACAGACTTAAAGCAGGTTGGATAACAGATGGTACATTTCACGCTACAGCAATGTTGTTTCAGTAACATTGAACAAGCTGCCAAACGAATTTGCTTTAAATCAAAACTATCCTAATCCATTTAATCCAAGCACAAAGATCAGCTGGCAGTCTCCAATTGCCAGTTGGCAGACTTTAAAAGTTTATGATATCCTTGGAAATGAAATTGCCACATTAGTTAATGAATTTAGAGAAGCAGGATTTTATGAAGTCGAATTTTCCGCCAAACGCCGATCTGCCTCCGGCAAAGATGCATCTACACTTACAAGCGGTGTTTACATTTATAAAATTCAGAATCAGGTGAATTTTTCTGATACAAGGAAAATGCTGCTTACAAAGTAACCATAAAATAATATAGATTTTTTACTGAGCCTGCTTTTAAATAGCAGGCTCAACCTTACCAAATAATCACCCACTAGTATTTTTTCAAACACTCAATATTTTTAAAGATCAACACTTTTGATTTTTAGAACTGTATTGTTTCGCGCCATACAATCTCTTCATTCAGAACCAACAAAAAATCACTTTAAGATATATGTTCGTTTTTGATTTCCTAAAGTCTGTCAATTAAAAGTTTCCTCAAATTTAATTGGAGTAAAACGACAAGGCTGTCCCATTTCAAAACAATAATCTCACATGCACACATTTTTTTTACTTTTCATGGTGGAAAAATTACTTAAGCAGAAAACATAAATTTACTTTTTAAGTAGTATTTACAATTTCATAAAGTGGTATGCATCTTGTCTTGTGCTATAGCGTCTTGATAAGAGACAATTAATTAAAATCGAAAAACATTGATTAAATAATTAGTAAAGGATTAAATGAAAAACGGTTATACAAGTGTCCTGATTAAATTCATTGTTGTTTTCATCATCAGTGCAAGTGCTGATCTTTATCCAGCTACAAAAACATGGACTGGAAATACAAGTACTGACTGGGGAAATGCGCGTAATTGGGACCAAAGAGGGGTTCCTGGATCTGCTGATCTTGCAATAATTCCTGCCAATCCTGCTGGCGGCAGGTTTCCGCTAATATCCTCTGGCAGTTATACTGTGGAATACTTGACTATTCGAGCGGGGGCAGTAGTAAATCAATCCAACGGAACTTTAAGAATTATAAACGATTTCACACTTGATGCGGGCAGCCCTGGTGGTACATATAATCAAACAGGAGGTTTGCTTGAAATAGCAGATGATTGGAGAAATAGCGGTGTTTTTAATTCCACTGGTGGTACAGTTCAATTTACAGGGCCTGTCATAAATATACGGTATTCAACTTTTGCACCACCGGGAACGAATCAATTCCATAATATAATAGTTAATCCCGGTATTGAACCGGATTTTGATCTTGTTCCGGGAAGCGTAATTAAAGTTAGCGGTAACTTTACAAATAATAATTCCGATTTAGATAATTCGTGTAATGCTACATTCGTATTTAACGGAAGCGGTGCACAAACTATATATAGTGCTTCAACTCCGGTGCCTAATGATCATACATTCGGACATTATGTAAATGAAAAAACAACTGGCTCTACAACTTTACTCTCAGATATATCTATAACATGTACTTTCACTCCGGGAGTAACTCATACTGATTTAAATGGGAATGTTCTATGGGTCAGCGATCAAATATACAATGGTCCGCTTCCGGTAGAACTGGCTTCTTTTAGTGCTTCTGTGAAAAATAAAGGTGTTCTTTTATTATGGCAAACATTTACAGAAACGCAAAATTATGGTTTTGAAATCGAGAGGAGCCTAACCCCAACCCCTTCCCAAAGTGAAGCGGCTTTGACTTGGGAAAAGATTGGGTTTGTTAACGGACATGGAAATAGTAATTCTATAAAAAATTATTCGTTTGAAGATAACAAACATTCTAAATCAGGCTCTTATCATTATAGGTTAAAACAGCTTGATACAGATGGTGGAATTAGCTTTAGTAATACGGTTTCCGTTTTGATTGATCAGACACCTAATAATTTTGAGCTTTATCAGAATTATCCTAATCCATTCAATCCAAGCACTAAGATCAGTTGGCAGTCCCCAGTTGGCAGTTGGCAGACTTTAAAGGTTTACGATATTCTTGGAAATGAAGTTGTTACATTAGTTAATGAATTCAGAGAAGCAGGGTTTTATGAAGTGGAATTCTCCGCCAAAGGCGGATATGCCTCTGGCAG
>CAVOPZ010000031.1:0-7549 GCA_963698205.1 uncultured Ignavibacteriaceae bacterium
CTAATAATTATATCCGTATTAGGATTTTTGGTACTAATTTGTTCTGATTCTTCTGTTAAATATAGATAAATAATAATTGACCATAAATTGAATATAAAGGTTGGCGGTTCCCGCTGGACTTGTTTATCGAATGAATGGGTACAAAATTTAAATTCGTTGGTGATGATTCAAGATGCCCCAACAGGTGCAGTTTGTGTTTGGGAAGGTAATGCAACAGTAATCTTAGAGCTGAAAAATTCTAATTTAGATACGCTGACAGCGAATTTGAACACTTCCATTGAACCAAAAACTGAAAACTTCTCAAATTTAATTATCGAAATTGAAAAAGTCTTGCTCCTTATCCGAAATTGAATGAATCTATAAATCCAAATAATCTACATACCAAAATTGCTCATTAGAAAATAGAGGGGATCATTTCTAACCTTAAGCTGGGGTTCGAGTTAAGTAAATAAAAAAGCCCCGATACTTTTCGGGGCTTGATAATTTTACTTATGACTTTCTTACTTATTTAAAATCATTTTCTTAGTTTCAGAAAAACTACCGGCCTAATTTTATAAATATACACACCGCTTGTAAGTGAAAAGCATGAAATTCACTTCATAAAATCCTGCTTCTCTGAATTCGTTAACTAATGTGGCAACTTCATTTCCAAGGATATCATAAACTTTTAAAGTTTGCCAACCGGCGATTGGAGACTGCCAGCTGATCTTTGTGCTTGGGTTAAATGGATTCGGATAATTCTGAGATAAAGCAAAACTATTCGGAGTATAATCAATCGTTGCTTTTACAACATTGCTATAGCTGAATTCTCCGTCCGTATCAATTTGTTTTAATCTGTAGTAATAAGTTCCATTCGAAGATTATAATCTTAAAAGTATAATGTTTTAAGAATTAGAATTACCATACCACGAACAAAACAAATCTTGAAAGTTTCATTATTGGAAGAAGCGTTCAATTTCAAAGCCATAGTTATTAATTTCAGTTGCAGTTTTCCAGATAATAAAACTGAATTATTTTTTACTGAAGCGATGAATGAAACAAGTTCAACCGGAGTTGGACCAGTGTACAGCACTCCATTTAAGTAAATTTCATTCCCATTTTTATTGATATGTCCACCGCTAATAATATTCAATGATGTTTGGATGCCAATATCTGAAAGTAAAGTAACACTCGGGTTTGAGACTGTTAAATTGCCGCAAAGGGTTTTTGTACTTGCGGGATTTGAAGCAGTCGAAATCTGTTGTGGAGAAGTGCCATTGAAGATAAGCGATCCCAAATCATTGTCTAAAGATGAATTATTGTTTGTATAATTTCCAGAGATTTTTATTTCATCACCACTCTCAAGTTTATAATCAGCACTTACTTCAACTATCAAATTATTAAGCTGTACATTACCTGTATATATAGCTCCAACTGAGGGTGCGCCGTTAAATCTTACAGTTCCGGCAGTTGCATTAAATGTAGCTCCGGTCGGCACTTTTAGATCATGAATGACGCTTAATTCGCCTCCTGATTGATTGTAAGTTCCGCCATTTTTTAACTGCATGTCCTTTGTGGAAGCAGTTCCACCAGTTTGAGCAATTGTTCCCGATGAATCAACTCTCACTGTTCCCAAATTGCTAACATTAGTAGTGAGATTTATAGTTTTATTATTTCCGATAAACAAAACATCATTATTAACTGTTCCCGGTAATCTTGTTGTTGTTGTGCCGTTGTAACCACTGTTTGCCCAAGAATTTAATAAGTTAGCATCTCCTGAATTCTTACTGTAAAATGACATTGCGCCGGCTGGATTTGTTGAAACAAAATTTCCGTTATTTATTAACAAACCATTAACATTAAGAACATAACCGTCCATATTAAGTGTTCCACTTGTATTTATAACAAGTGAATTTGTAACTGAAATGTTACTTCCTGCCATCACTGCCCCGTCACCGTCTATTTTAAGATTTTTATTAACGAAACCGTATCTTACTGTTTTATTAGTGCCAAAGTATTTAACAGTATCGTTGTAAGTGACAGCGTCAACTACAGCTAAATCTTTCAGTTCTAAATTTCCACCTATACCAACAGTTCCTGCGCCAAAATATTTTGTCCCGGCATTGCTGAGTGTAAGATCATAATAATCTATTGCCAAAATATTTTGATCACCGGCACCATTATAATTGATATTAGAATTATTAGTGCTAGTATTAATAGAGATGTTTCCCAATATAGAAGCCGTTTGATAATTAGCGTCATTATTTTTAGAATAACTGCTAACTGTTCCACCTGGAGGTGGTACAGTTACTGAAAAATTTCCAGAAATGCTTGTGGTTCCTACAGCAAATGTTTTTGTACCGCTGCCGCTTAGGGTGAGATTTCCATATGCAAGAGCAACAACAGACTGATCTGCGCCCGCGTAATCAATAGTACTATTAGCAGCTAAAATTCTCGTTGTCCCGGGAATTGCTGCGCTTCCCGATAAAGAATATGTGCCGCCATTATCCACCTGAAATGTTCCAATTGTTACAGTGCCGCTGCTCGAGTTCAGCCAACTGCCGCCGTTTTCGATCTGAACCGTTCCTGTTGAACTCACATCCCAAGTGCTGGAGCCGCTCAGAGTCATAGAATGTGCATTTTGAATAACCCACGTAATTCCTGTTCCAAAACTTAATGCATTTGTACCGAACCATCACGTTCGAATTCCAATTCGAAGGAGTGTTAACTGCAAGACTTCCCTTTGAATAGTAAGTTCCCGAAAGGGTATAAGTAACAACAAGTTTGGCAGCGTTAGTTGCGTCTCCATTATAGGAAGGAGATGATCGGTGGCCTGTTCCGGTTATAATGATAGCAATAGCATTGCCCGATGTCCAGGTGCCTTGGTTTACAATTTCCTGAATGACAGAAACTATGCTGGGTGAATTATAATTTGAACCTGTAATCCAGGAAGTTGGTGCCCACGAAGCGGAAGCAGTTGTCAGAGTCCGATTGCTTATGTTGTAGTCAGTGGTTGTAAAAGTCGGTGCATTGGCAATTAATTGTCCCTTTATTGTTAAGTTAGTTATACTCGAATTGGAATTAGGTGCATCTGCTGCTATGGCACGAAATGTCAAATACGCATCCGTAATGATGGCACCTAGACGGAACTGTGATCCCTGTAAAACGTAGACCTACCTTCTGTGTTCCACCCGAATAACCTCCCCCTTCGTCCTTGTCTGTCATGATTTCGATGTCAGAGCTAGTAAGATCTATGTGACCAGATAATAACTCCCGGTTGCATCAGAGCCTGCTTCTTCAGCATCATCGCTGCCCGAGGCAATACTTTTGTTGATAGTAGTCTGTGCAAAAGTCTCTGCATAAATAAATCCAAAAAAAACAACAAAAGCAATAAATGCAGTTCTGAGTGTTTTCATGTTTGATAAAATGTCAATCTTTTGCATCTTAATGTCCAATCGTATTTAATATTTCAGTTAATTTTATTTTCAATTTTTTATTTGTCTCTATTCAAAACTCTTTATCATTTTTCAACATGCATACCATTAAGTGATTTGGTAAATCCTACTTAAAGAAAGAGTTGAGTCCTTAACTTCAGTAATCGTTACATGCTTTTTTTGAAATGTTTACTGCATATTTTTAAGAAGATGTTTAGATATGAAACATTTTTTCTTCAACTCTTTGTTTTTTAAGTGATATTGAACATTCGGCATTTTTTCTTTTCTTCATGGGGCGCTAATTTGTAAGGATTTCATACTTATTGAAGGTGAGTCCGGCTGCTGTTATTATAAAATGATACAGAGTTTTTAAACAGATGTTTGAAAATTTAATTTATTTGAAGGAGTGAAAAATAGAATACGCTGAACATTTTTTGTGACAGAATTTGGGCGGTTTATTTTTTTGATCCACTGTTCAATTTTGATGACTGGAATATTTTGTCGGGGTTTGAAATTCGCGATTAAACTTTAATTCTAATTGGGGTAAAGTAAAGATGAACTTTGTACCTTTACCAATTTCACTTTCAACCCAGATCTTACCGCCATTTTTTTCAACGAGTTCTTTGCATAATATAAGTCCTAAGCCGGTTCCTCTCTCCTTATTGGTTCCGGGGGTTGTGTAGTTAACATCAATTCTGAAAAGCTTATTAATGTTTTCCTGGCTTAAACCAATACCTGTGTCTTGAACGGAAATGGTTACAAATTTTTCATCTGCAAGAGCACTAAGATAAACGCTGCCGTTTTCTTTAGTAAACTTAATTGCGTTTGAAACCAGGTTCCTAACTATTGTTTTGAACATATTCTTGTCGGCAAACACATCTTTTACTGTATCGACATTTTTTTCAATTCGTATTTTTTTATTCCTGGCATTTTGATTAAAAAGACTGATGATATCATCGAATACAGATTCAACATTTACTTTTGATGGTTCAAAAGCAAAATTTCCTGTTTGAATTCGTGACCACTCAAGCAGATTTTCAAGCAGTGCATTCAGATTTTTAGCTGATTGGTGTGAGTGACCAATAAATTCCTTTACTTCTTCCATTTGAAGTTCATCAAATTCATCTGCAAGTATTTCTGTAAAGCCAAGCAAACCGGAAAGCGGACTTTTTAAATCGTGTGCAATAATTGAAAAGAATTTGTCCTTGCTGGCATTAAGAGATTTTAACTCTTCGTTAAATCCCTTGATTTTTTCCTCAATAATTTTTTGGTCGTTTATATCTGTACATGAACCAATATAGCCGGCAAAGCGTCCGTCTGTTTGAAATCTTGGAACACCTTTACTGATAATCCATCTAAAGCTTCCGTCCCTTTTTCTCAATCTAAATTCAACTTCAAAAGATTTGCGTAAATCAAACGAAGTCTTGTATATCTTCATAAAACGGTCAAGATCGTCGGGGTGTATGCCTTCCAGCCAACTCATGCCCAATTCCTGACCAAGAGTTCTTCCTGTGTATTGCAGCCAGAAATTATTCACAAATGTAAAGAGCGCATCGGTGTCTGTTATCCAGATTAATACCGGAGCAGTATTCGCCATATTTTGAAATCGAATTTCACTTTCCTTCAAAGCTTCTTCTGCAACTTTTAACATTGTAATGTCACTGATTGCAGTTCTGCAAAAAGAAATTTCATTACCATTTTCATTTGAAGGAACGCTCTCGAGTAAAGCATAAAAAAGGCTTTTATCTTTTCGCTCAACTTTTACTTCGCAGATATGTCTTTTGTTATAAGTAAAAACATTCTCGAGATGCATATTAAATTTCGAACGATGCTCGGGCACAATTAAATCAGTAAATGATTGAGTAATAAGCTGTTCCTTACTTGCGCTAAGCTGTTCGGAACCGGTTTTATTCAAACTTAAAATGATTCCGGTCTTATCGAATGTGAAGTATCCTGTGGGAGAATTTTCGTAAATCTTATCGTTCTTTTCTTGCAAGCTCTCAAGTTTTTGTTTTAACAGATGCAGTTCTCTATTCTTTTCCTCTAATTCTCTTTGTTTGAGAGATAATTCATTATTTATTTCTTCAGTTTCACCCTTAAAAAATTTCATCGTGTTCAGGACAGTCCTTTTTCTTTCATCGGTTTAGTTTTTAGATCATCAGATTTTGAATTCATTTCGATTCAGTGTTTTGTATGTGTGTAACATTCTGATTATTTATATTCCTTTTCAGTGCCGGAGAATAAAAAAGCTGATGTTTTATATAATCCTTAACTCCTTATTTTATAGTAATTAAATCAATATCGTGCCAACCGGCAAATTGAAAAATGTATCACATAGATTCATCCTCCCGAAGATTATCAGAAAGTATTACTTACAACCAATGTAAGTTTTACTGAAGTTTCTTTCTTAAAAATTTTCTTAAGTAACACTTACCTGATGAGCATGTGGCATCTGCTTTGGCTATATCAAAACAAATGGAAATAGAAAAAGAAAATACAATGAATACAAAAAATCAAAATAAAAGGAGTAATACGATGAGACGTTACATTTTTTTATTTGGATGTTATCATTATTTGTTATAGGATGTTCCAGGACAAATTAGTGTTAACTCACCTGATGAATGATAAATGCATTACTGAATAAAGCGCATCATTAAAAGTTGAAGAACCAAACTGGATCGGACTACCAGAAAGACTGCCAGCCACTACTTATAATACTCAATGGAAAAAGGTCATTGTCATTCTGTCAGTAAAAATATTAAATGGAAATAACGGCGGGATTTTGCAATTAAGAATCAGAATATCCTGCCGGACCATTTGGTAAAATTAAAGTTGAATCGAGAATTAAATTTCCCAAAGGATGCATTTGAAGGAGAAAAGTTAGTTACAATGTCAGTCGAGCAGAATTTTGGATATACAACTTTTTTACCCCATTCAAATTTTAATTTTCATGCTGAATACGATTTGAAATATGAAGGACTAGATTTAACAGGATTTGATCTATCACAACTTGATTTCGTTATATGAATGAAGATGGCACATACGAACAAGTTGTATATGATGAAATCAGTATTGATATAAGCAAGGTAAAATAGAAATAAAAAATGCGCAATTACCGCATTTCTCACGTTACGGTTTTATTAGAAAAGCAATTAACGTTTAAGAATAATTATGAAAGGAATAAGAAAATGAAAAAGTATATATCAATAATCGTTTTGTTAAGCTTGTTTGTAATCGGATGTTCAGAGCAGACAAGTATAAATTCCCCGGTTAATGATTTGAACACAAACGAACCAAACTGGATTGCATTACCGCAAGCAGTTGGATTGCAGTACTGAAAAATATCTCAAGTTCATCAGAAAAGTATTAAATGGAACAAATGGCGCCACATGGCCATGGAGTACATCTTATACAGGAACTTTAGGAAGAGTTACAATCAGCTCCACTATGATATTTGAACCGAATTCATTTTCCGGTACCAAAACGATAACACAAAAGCATGATGATGCAACATGTACTGCCACTTTTGGACCATCTATGGTTTTCAACAAACCTCTTATTTATACTATTACCTACACTGGTGATAGATCTATCAGGAATAAATCCATCAACTGTAGAGTTTGCTTATTTAGCAAGCGATGGATCGTTCAGAATATGCAGTTACATGAAGGAATAGGTATGGACGTATCAACCGGAAGACTAAGGTTATAAATGCTAATGACACCTCACTTTTCACGTTACGGTTTTATTTATTAAAGAAGAATAGTCGAATAATTGAAATAATTTTCATTCAAAGGATTGTTATTACTTTAATTAACAATCCTTTTTTATTTCTAATGTAGTTTAGAACAATTCTCAAATCCTTCCTATAAAAACCTTTAGCATCTTTAATCAGTCATGATTCAACAAGTAACATATAGCAAAAATTTAAGTAAGCTTGGCTTAAGCCAATTACTAGCATGAGAAAAAGCATACTTGACTTCAGCCACATATTCCCAATGTGGCTAAAGCCCTTTTTGTTTTGTTTCTTATTCAGTCAGCTGAAGCTGACTGTAATAGATGTTTGTTCATTTTACAATAGCCGTTGACTTCAGTCAATGGAAAGGTAGTAAGATCCACATAATTTGTGTATAAAA
>CAVOPZ010000032.1:0-21424 GCA_963698205.1 uncultured Ignavibacteriaceae bacterium
ACAGGAGCAATTACAACACTATCACCAGTGTGTATTCCCATAGGATCAATATTTTCCATCGAGCAGATAGTGATGCAGTTATTAAATCTATCTCTGACAATTTCGTACTCAACTTCTTTCCAGCCATAAAGAGATTCTTCAATTAAAATTTGATTTGTGAATGCAAATGCTCTGCGCGCTTTATCAGCGAGTTCTGCTTCATTGTTCACGATGCCGGAACCAAGTCCGCCAAGTGCGTAGGCAATTCTAACCATGACTGGATAACCAATTGATTGTGCAGCTTGGATTGCCTCATCCACAGTTTGTGCTGTTTTGCTGAGGGCAACCTTTAATCCTATTTCAGTTACTTTTTGACCAAATAATAATCTGTCTTCTGTTGATTGAATTGCTTCAACGGGAGTCCCTAAAACTTTAATATTATGTTTTTCTAAAATTCTTTTTTCAAAAAGATCAACACCAACATTAAGAGCAGTTTGCCCGCCAAATTGAAGCAGGATGCTGTCCGGTTGTTCCTTCTCAATAATTCTTTCAACAAATTCTGTTTTGATTGGAAGGAAATAGACTTTATCAGCGAAATCTTCGGAGGTTTGAATTGTTGCAATGTTTGGATTGATAAGAACAGATTCTATTCCATCTTCTTTCAGGGCTTTGATCGCCTGGCTGCCGGAATAATCGAACTCACCTGCTTGTCCAATTTGCAAAGCGCCGGATCCGAGAATTAAAACTTTTTTTGGTTTACCTTTTTTGATCATTATTTTTTATAATAAAACTTGAACTTTCTCAATTAAACTTTTTCTAAAACTACTAAACGTCTTATCTAAAATATTTCAGCCTAAACGCAAGTCACAAAGACATTCAAAGATTTTTAATCACACCCGCCTTAAGGCTGGGGTTCAAGCACAATACGTTATTAGACTTTAGTCCATTAAAACTTTCAATTCAACGCTCTCACAAACATGTCAAAAATAAACTCACTGTCGTCGGGTCCTGGCGATGCTTCTGGATGAAACTGGGCTGCGAAGAATGGTTTTGAAATATGGATCAAACCTTCGTTAGTACCATCGTTATCATTTATGAACCACTCACGCCAATCTTCGGGAAGCGTTTCACTATCCACTGCATAACCATGATTTTGAGAAGTGATGTAGCATCGCTTTGTTCCATTCTCATTGCATGGCTGATTATGACCCCGATGTCCATATTTAAGCTTGTAAGTATTAGCTCCGGCAGCAAGAGCTAAAATTTGACTTCCCAAACAAATTCCTAATATTGGAATATTATTTTCCAATGCTCTCTTAGTATTCTCAATGGTTGCAGTACAAATCTTTGGATCACCGGGACCATTTGAGATTACAATTCCGTCCGCTTTTTCTTTTAGAAAATCGTAATCATATGGAACCCTCAGCACAGAAATATTTCTTCCAAGGAATGCTTTGATGATATTATTTTTTGTACCGCAGTCCACCAAAATTATTTTTTTTCTGTTACGTTTGTATTCGATTGGTTCCTTTGTGCTGACTTCTGAAACCAAGTCAATGGAATTTACATTTTGAAAATCAATGTTATCCTTTTCATTAAAAATAATCTTTCCTGACATTGTTCCTTTTTCTCGGAGATGACGCGTCAGCATTCTCGTATCTATTCCGGTTATACCTGGAATTTTATGCTCAATCATCCAATCAGAAAGTGATCTTTTTGAATTCCAATGATCATATTCATTTGAATAATCCGAAACAATCAAAGCTCTGCAATGAATATTATCCGATTCAAAATATTTAAAGAGATTATCTTCCTTTTCATTTCCGGGGACGCCATAATTTCCAATAAGCGGATAGGTGCAGACCAATATTTGTCCGCGATAAGATGGATCCGTCATTGTTTCGGGATACCCAACCATTCCGGTGTTAAAAACAACTTCTCCATTTGTTGGTTTTTCGATATCCGAAACTTTCGCCTATGAATTCAGTTCCATCTTCAAGAATCAATTTAACTTTTGTTTTAATCATAATTGTTCAAATTAATTAAACTTTGTTTCCAATTTACTTCTTCATTCTTAATTCCTTGTTCGTTATTCGATATTCAAAGAATGATGAATACTGAACAGGGAATATCGAACTTAGAAGTTTTTACAAGCTCAAACACTTGTCCGCCTACTAATGGGTTGAGGCCAAAAAAATAGCCACTCAATGAGTGGCTACGATTGATAGACTCTATAATTATTTCAAATACCAATATTGTTTGTAATAAAATTATCTTTGGCAAAGGTTCAAAATTTTTTTGTCAAATATATGTTAAACGAGGGGAAGTATCAATTTGATTCTAAAAATTTTCTTAATGCAGAGTTAGATTTGTAATTTGTCATGGCCGAATAAATTTGTGATATTTACAAAAAAAATCGAAAGGATTTCCAAAATCAGAACTACAAAGAAAAAATCTCCCAAAACATTCATCCTCGATACGAATGTAATTCTTCATGATGCAACTTCAATCAGACAATTCCAGGAAAATAATGTTGTAGTTCCGCTTCCTGTGATTGAGGAACTTGACCATTTCAAAAGAGGCAGCCAGGTCATAAACCTTAATGCCAGAGAATTTGCACGAACGCTCGATTCACTCACAGGTAAAGCTCTTGTTCGATGGCGGAATTTCAATGGGGAAAGGATTCGGGAAAGTCAGTATTGCAATATCGAGAGGAATAAGTTCTGAAATCAAAGAAGTATTTAAAGAAGATTCTCCGGATCATAGAATTCTAAGTATCGCTTTCGATTTAAATAAAAGAAAAAATGGTTCTGCGGTAATTCTCGTTACAAAAGATGTTAATCTGAGAATGAAAGCAAAGGCGCTTGGAATTCCCGCTGAGGATTACACAACTGATCGAATCACCAACATCGAAGATCTTTACAGCGGAAAAGAAATAGTTGAAGATTTTAACGATGATATTCTTATCAAATTTTTCCAGCCGCCTTTTGATGTTGATGCAAAAGAAATAATTAAAAAACTTAAGGGAGAAGTTCTTCCAAACAAGCATTACATCTTCAGAAATAAAATGCGCTCTGTACTTGCTTGTCTTGATCAGGAAAAACAGAAGTTCAGAAAAGTTGATAAGAATGTTATTTATGGAATTAAACCGCGAAATGCAGAACAGACTTTTGCTGTTGATGCGCTTACGAATATTAATATTCCGCTTGTCTCAATGACAGGTAAAGCCGGAACCGGTAAAACGCTTTTGGCTCTTGCAAGTGCTCTTCAGGTTAGAAAAAATTACAGACAAATATTTGTTGCAAGACCAATAGTCCCTTTAAGCAACAAAGACATTGGCTTTCTTCCCGGTGATGTTCAAAGTAAGATTGAACCTTACATGCAGCCGTTGTGGGATAATCTTCGTGTGATTGAAGATCAATTCGGTGAGCATGACAAGCAGCATCAGCAGATAAATAATTTGGTTAAAGATGAAAAGCTTGTAATCGAGCCGCTGTCATATATTCGTGGAAGAAGTTTGCAGAGGATTTATTTCATTGTTGATGAAGCGCAAAACTTAACTCCGCATGAAATCAAAACAATCATTACTAGAGTTGGGGAAGGTACGAAGATAGTGTTCACCGGAGATATTTATCAGATTGATCATCCTTATCTTGATTCACAATCAAATGGTTTATCATATTTGATTGAGCATTTCAAGGGTGAAAAACTGTACGCACACATCAATCTTGAAAAAGGTGAAAGATCAGAACTTGCTGAATTGGCAAGTAATCTTTTGTAACGTCATTGCGAATCTCGATTTTTCGTTTGACATTAGAGTTTATCGGGATGAAGCAATCTCAAATTAGTTATTCCATCTAAATCTGAGATTGCTTCGTCCGTTATTTAACGGACTCGCAATGACCTGATGCAACAGAATCTAAATCGTGGGGTTAATGCAACATGTGCAAAGTGGTTCTTCTAAAAAAAGATTATTTATAAAAAAATGGTTTTAACAAATTGAAAGGAAACTTAAAATGAAATGGTTTATAAAAATTCTTTCGATTATAGTCGTGAGAGTATTTCTTCAACCGGCTGTATAGAAATGCATACTGTGGTAACCGTAAAAAAAGATGGTTCGGGTTTAGTTGAAGAAAATATTTTTATTGGAAAAGAAATCATAAATATGTTTAAAGAATTTGCGGCGGCTTTTGCAGATTCAACTCAACCTCAGCAAGAATTTAAAATGTTTGAGGAAGAAAAAATTAAAGCTAAAGCTTCTGAACTTGGAGAGGGAATCGAATTTGTCTCGATGAAAAATATTGTCACCGATGAGAAGGAAGGATATACTGCGATTTTTAAATTCAAAGATCTGAATAAGGTTAAGGTTAATCAGGATCCTTCAAACGAGATGCCGATGGGCGAATCCCAAGAAGGAAGTGATACCGACAAGTGAATATCTATATTTTAAATTTATAAAAGGAAAACCGAATAGAATTGAGTTCAAAATGCCTGAGGGAAAAAAAGAGGATAAAAGTGTTGATACAACAAAAACTGATGAAATCGCCGAGAGCGAGATACCCCCGGATTCAGCAGAGGTTGAGAAGATGATTAAGATTATGAAAGACATGAGAGCAAAAATCGAAATTAAAATTGATGGTGAGATCACAAAGACCAATGCAACGCATGTTGATGGAAATACCATTACTTTATTCGACATAGATTTTGGGAAACTGATTTCTGATGCAGATAAGCTCGAACAGTTTAAGAAATTTAATCCCGATTCTTTTGAGGAAGTTAAAAAGTTAGTTAAAGATATTCCCGGAATTAAAGTTGAATTGAACAAAGAAGTGTTCGTGGAATTTGAGTAAATAAATTTATTGAGAAAGGAAAACATATGACTAAAAAAGCTCTTTCGTTATTAATAATGGTGTTATTTGTTTTATTCGGTTGTCAGAATGATCAAACAAAAAAGTTCGGAGCGGAAATCACCCTAAAAGAAATAGTTAAAGTTTCTGAAATTCTTTCAAAGCCCGAAGAATTTCTCGGCAAAAAAGTTTTAGTTGAAGGAAATGTGCTTGATGTATGCACTGAAGCCGGATGCTGGATGGATATTGCTGGTGATGTCCCCAATCAAAAAATAAAAATAAAAGTTAAAGACGGGGACATCGTTTTTCCTATTGAAGCTAAAGGCTCATCTGCTTTGGTTGAGGGAGTTGTTTACTCAATTGAGCTTGATGAGGAGGAAGCGAAAGAATATTTTAAGCATATGGCTGAGGATGCTGGTAAAGAATTCGATTCAACTTCAGTAACCGGGCCGATGACAATTTATCAAATCAAAGGTTTGGGTGCTGAAATAAGTATGTAATAACTGAAAAATTCAGAATTTTATTGGGATAAAAGCCGTCACAATTTTGGACGGCTTTTATTTTCTTTTTCTTATCTATCCAACATTTTCTTGGTTAAATTTGAATCATCTAAAAATTAAATTATTAAAATGAAAATAGCAGTTCTTCTTTCCGGTGGTGTGGATAGCTCGGTAGCTTTAAGATTGCTAAAAGATCAAGGACACGATCTAACAGCATTTTATTTAAAGATATGGCTGCAGGATGAATTTTCTTTTCTAGGTGATTGTCCCTGGGAAGAAGATTTGAAGTTTGCCAGAGCAGTTTGTGAACAAAACAATATTCCGCTTGAAATTCTTTCTCTTCAAACTGAATATTGGGATTCGGTGGTAAGCTATACAATTGCTGAAATTAAAGAAGGAAGAACTCCAAACCCAGATATGTTTTGTAACAGCTTGATTAAATTCGGACAATTTTATGAGAAGATTGATTCGTCATATGAAAAAGTTGCAAGCGGGCATTACGCAAAAGTGATTTATGACAAAGATTCAGGAATGTATCAATTAAAACAATCTCCGGATCCAATTAAAGATCAAACATATTTTCTTGCGTATTTAACTCAGCAGCAACTATCACGGGCGTATTTCCCAATTGGTGAATATGACAAGTCTCAAATTCGAAAAATGGCAGAAGATTTTAATCTTCCCAATAAAAAGCGAAAAGATAGTCAAGGCATTTGCTTTCTTGGTCAAGTAAAATTTAATGAATTTGTAAAACATCATCTTGGAGAAATTTCCGGCGACATAATTGATGCTGACACGAATAAAAAAGTAGGTCAGCATAACGGTTATTATTTTTATACAATCGGGCAGCGATCCGGTTTAAAACTTTCTGGCGGTCCATGGTTTGTTGTTGGTAAAGATGTAAAAGCTAATTTGATTTATATTTCTCGCGAGAATAAAATGCTAAGAGAAAAAAATGAATTTTCTGTCGGAAAGTTTAATTGGATTTCCGGTACATCACCAAACAAGCAAAACCTGAATGTGAAAATTCGACATGGAGCAAAAAGTTTCAAGTGTAATGCGGACTTCACAGATTCGAACTCTGCAGTTGTGATGATGGAAGAATCGGATTCAGGAATTGCACCTGGTCAATTCGCGGTTTTTTATGATAGGGATGTGTGTTTAGGCGGAGGAGTTATTCTTTAATTTAGTTATTGAATTCTCAAGAGCGATCTATAAAGAGTTCAAAAACTTTCTCCCCAATTTTTTTGATTAACTTTTAAAATATTTTTTCGGATACTCAAAAAATCCTATTTGACACGAACCAAACTCAATTTCCTGCCATGATTTTTTCGCAAAATGAAGTTCCACAATACCGCATGTGGGAATATTATCAATTGGATAACCTGATAAATAGTTTGAAAGATCGGTTAATCCTGGGTTGTGTCCCAAGAGAAGCGCACTTTGCACATTTTCATTTATCTCTTTTATGATAATTAACATTTCACTTGGTGATGCAGCATATAAACCTGGATTTACCTTAACTTTTTGAAATGGGATATTTATTACAGGGCAGATATGTCTTAAGGTTGCCAAAGTTCTTTCTGCCGGGCTTGAAATGATTTCTTCAGGCAATGCTCCTTTTTGCAGCATTATTTGACCCATGAATGGTGCGTCCCGATTACCTCTTGCATTTAAAGGGCGCCCCATATCATTTATATTTTCATTTTTCCAACTCGATTTTGCGTGCCGCATTAGGTATAGAGTTTTCATGATTTATTCTAACATTAATTACTCTTTGTTAAAAAGCATTCCCAACTTTATTCATTTTTAGTTTTTTCTTTTGAAGTGCGGCCAAATTTTCTTTACGCTGTTTATCATAAAGAGATTTTGCATATTTCGTGTGAAATTTATTTTTCAAAAGAAAATCTATATTGGTTATCAGCCATTCAAAATCGGAAAATCTTTTCCCGCGCATGTTTTCCCATTCAATTCTGAGAAGCTGAGAGCGGGAGCTGAAAATTTTTTTACCGACATGAGATAAATCAGCATCACATAATATTTCTTCTAAAAGATTGGACGGTCTTTGAGGAATTCGTGTCGAAAGTATAATGCGAACAATCGTGTCAATTTTATTTTTTGGATAACGATGTTTTGTCAAAAACTCACGGCATAGTTCTGCGCTTTTCTCCTCATGATCGTTATAATTCTCAATAATTCCCACATCATGAAACCATGCTGCAAGAATCACCATTTCCATTTGGTCTTTGCTTATTCCGGATTTTTCCCCAATTGTTTTAGCAGTTTCAACCACTTCCTTTGTGTGGGCAAGATTATGATAGATAATTCCTTGCGCAAGCTGGTCTCCAAATATTTTTGTAACGTAACGTGAAGCAATCTGCAGCATATCTTCCATAATGTCTCTTATAATTTATTATCAACTTAGATAATATTAATGTAAAAGGGAATGAAGAAAGCAGTTGGTGTGATGTAAACGACACGCAATTATTAATCCCCTAAATACGATCTATCAAGATTATGTAAATACTTCTAATTTTAGTCGAAAGTTAGTTTTTAATTAGAATCTGGTGTGAGAAAGAAGTGAAAATCAAATAATTTATTTGGTTAGAAAACTAACTCAGCCATGCTAAGATTTTATAGGGGAATAAAAAGCTCGATCGAAATAATTATTTCTTTACTTTAAATTCAATCCTTCTGTTAAGTGTTCGTCCTTCAATTGTATTATTATCAGCAACCGGATCACTTTCGCCAATACCTTTTGCCTCAAGTCTATCAGGATTGATACCATTTGCGAAAAGATAATCTCTCACAACTTTCGCTCGTTTTTCTGAGAGAATAAGATTATAATCATTACTTCCAATATTATCCGAATGTCCTTGAATTTCAACTTGCATTTCGGGATGCTCGGTTAGAACTTGTAATGCATTAAGAAGAATCGAAAAAGATTCTTTAGTAAGATTAGCGCTGTTAAATTCAAAATTAACTCCAACTAAAACCCATCTCTTTTCCAGGGTAGTTGCCGGTTTTTCTACAACAACTTCTTTTATAATTTCCTTAGGAAGATTGTCTTTGACAATTTTTTCGACATCGCTGAGAGTCAGCTGACTAGTAGGTGAAGAACCAACAGTTACGCCAGAATATAAATCACATTTTTTAGAGGGATTACCATTCGAGAAGTAATATAAAAATCCGAAGTTAAAATTTATGTATGTGTCACAGTTTGTACCAAATAATCCTTTATGCTCATGAGTATCATTTTCTCCGTCGAGTTTATTTGTAGAAGGAGTAAAATATCCGGCTTCTGTTATGAGTTTCCAATTATCACTTATTTTCCATTCAGCTCCAGCTCGTAAATTTGCTTGATACTCTAGAGCGCTTTTATTAAGAGCAGCTTCAAAAGTATTTTTAGGTTTGAAATAAATTCCACCTAATCCTGCACCAACATAAGGTGAAACGGGAGAACAGGGAGCAGGGTAGTACAATAAATCGAGAGAAGCACTTCCGAGCGTTACTGATTCAGTCGGTTCGTCTATTGGAAAACTGTAGATTGCTTCCATGTAGTTATAATTTACAAGTAATCTAAGAGCAACATTTTCTGTGAAATTTCTTTGTAAAGATAAAAACCCGCCGTAATTCTCAGTCCCAGAGTAGGCTTTTGACCATACACTCATAAATCGAGGATATGTACCGCCAAATCCAAATGACCAGCTGTTTTCAGCCAGCTGAGCAAAAGTATTATTACTAATTATAAAAATGACTGAGATAAGTAACAGTTTATTTAATTTTTTCATTTTATTTCATTTTAAAAGAGTATCATCACAAGTTGAAAATGAACAATTTAGGTGCCAGATTGATAATTAAAAGTGGTCGGCTTAGTGTTTATTTTCATGCTTATTTGAAAGCTATATCTGATTTTTGAAGGAAAGTAGATCAAAATTGAGTAAATTTTTCTGAGATATTTTTAAAAATTAACCTGTAACTGAATTTTAATTTTGTGGGTATCATAGGTCACAATCGGTAAAAAAGTTGAACACATACGATATTTTCATATTAACCGGCGAGTGGCGCGATCAAAAAGGCAGAAATGTTATTCTGCTGTTTGGTGTGTCGAATGAAATCGGGCCTGTTGAAATTGTTATTGATCGAATCAAAACGGTATTTTTTATTAACCGCGATGTGCAATTGCCGGATATGAATATTCAATATGAAAGAAAAGAGGTTCAACTCAAATCATTTGCAGGACAAGATGTGGACGCATTGTACTTTTTCACAAATTATGATTTGAAACAAGCAGCAGAATTACTTCATAAAAATGATATCACCACTTTTGAATCGGATGTTGATCCTATTAAAAGATTTTTAATGGAAAGAGGAATTAACACTCAAATAAGAGTAACTGGCGAGCCGATTACAAAAAACAAGCTTACGGTTTTTCAGAATCCTAAAGTTGAAGCTTGTCAGATTAATCCCCAATTTAAAGTTCTGTCTCTTGATATTGAAACAGGAGCAAAGCAAAATCAACTTTATTCAATCGCAGTTCATCTAACATCCGATTCACAAGAATTGAAAAAGGTTTTCCTTGCAGCGAATCATGGCAAAAATCTTCCAGAATTCATTGAAACTTATTCAGACGAAAAGGATTTACTTTCCGGTTTTGTTAACTGGTTTAAGAAAGCAGATCCGGACTTGATAGTCGGATGGCACATAATAGGTTTTGATCTCATGTTTCTTCAGGCAATGGCACTTGAGCATGGAATCAATTTTAATTTGGGCAGAGATGATTCCGCGATTGTTTTACGAAGCCGGAAAGCGGGCAGCTACTTTGCTTATCATCCCTGGAAGAATTGTGATTGATGGACCTACAACTCTAAGAACATCTTTTTATACTTTTGAAGATTACAGATTGGAAACAGTGGCTCAGGAGCTTCTTGGAAAAGGGAAGTTGATCAATTCTGAAGATAAAGTTGCAGAGATTGATAAGCTTTTTCAAGAGGATAAGGCAAAGCTTTGTGAGTATAATTTAAATGATGCAATTCTAGTTACTGAGATTTTCAACAAAACGGGATTGATTGATCTCCTAGTAAAGAGAGCGCAAATTTCCGGATTATTACTTGATCAATTAGGTATGATGTCGGCGGCATTTGATCATTTTTATCTGCCTAAAATTCATAGGGCAGAACTCGTTGCATCAAATATAAATGATGTTCAGCTTAATGAACATGCCGCAGGCGGACATGTAATTGAACCCGTGCCGGGAATTTATAATGATGTTATTGTTCTTGATTTCAAAAGTTTGTATCCGTCGATCATTCAATCCTTTAAGATTGATCCCGTCTCACGCCTATTTTCAAATGTAGATACAATTACTACTCCTGATGGGTTCAAATTTTCCGCAAGCAAACACTTTCTTCCGGATTATATTAATGAGCTGATGAATAAGCGAATCGAAGCCTCAAAAGTTGGTGATGCTCATCTTTCCCAAGCAATAAAAATCCTGATGAACAGTTTTTACGGAGTTATGGGTTCGAGCGGCTGCAGGTTCTACCATCCGAATCTTCCTTCCGCTATAACAGGAACAGGAAAATGGCTGCTTCTTCAAAGCAAAGAATATCTTCATCAGCATGGCTACGAAGTTATTTATGGTGATACTGATTCTTTGTTTATAAAACTGAAAGAGGGTGAAGGCGCAAGTGCGCAATTAAACGGTGAACGCATTGTTTCTGAACTGAATGATTATTGGAAGAAAAGATTAAAAACCGATTATGGCGTCACTTCTTTCCTTGAATTGGAATTTGAAAAACATTATAGCCGGTTTGTATTAACACCTTTACGAGGCGGCGAACTTGGCGCCAAGAAACGTTATGCGGGACTTCTCAAAATAAATGGTGAAGAAGAAATAGAATTTGTAGGCATGGAATTCGTCCGCTCAGATTGGACAAAGCTTGCAAAAGAATTTCAGGTACAGCTCTATTTGAAAATTTTTAATGGAGAAGAGATTGCCGACTGGATTCGATCAATTGTTCATAAGTTAAGCAAGGGAGCTTTTGATGATAAACTTGTTTACCGCAAAAGATTAAGAAAAGAAATTGATGAATATCAGAAAAGCAATCCACCGCATGTCCGGGCTGCAAGAATGATTAACAAATCCACAGGTACTGTTGAGTATGTCATCACCAAGCGGGGACCTGTTCCAATCGAGCTTACTCATGGTGATTTAGATTATCAGCATTACGTTGATAAGCAAATAAAGCCAATCGCAGATTCAGTCCTTGGACTTTTAGGTGAATCGTTTGATTCAATAATCAAATCCCCGCAATTAAATTTTTTTGATTGAGCAATAGTTCTGACTTACTAAAGGTGTAATTATTTCAGTTTTTTTGCCCTTTTTATGCAATTATAAGCCCTATTTTAGGTTTTCCCGCATTGGTACAGCATTTGAATAATAACCACTACTATTGATTTGATTGAACCATTAAGTGATTTAACAGCAGAAATAGCAAGTTTATTAAATCGGGGTAAGCAAAACAGTTTTATTTAGCGTAATTATTACAAAAGGAATGTAAAAATGGTTTTTATCTACATCGCAATATTAACTGTCTATCTTGTATCGTTGGTATTGGTGCTTCTTCATATATCATCTAATCCAAATTTTCTTAGTGTAAGGAATAAAACTCGATTGAGTGAAAACCAATCGGAAGTATCACTCATTCGAACTTAATGAATCGCATACTTACAATAAAAAAGCGTGATGGCATACCCGTCACGCTTTTTTGTTTTAAATAAAGTGATTTTTTCGATCCCTTCAACCCGTCAATTAAGTATGTTATTTTGAGCCAAGTAAAATTCATTTCGAACTTACAATACTAAAAGGATTTTTATACAGTTGTATTGATAATTGGAGAGATTTGGCTCCACAACCAGATTACCAAACTTTTTATATAGATGATTGATCTAACATAGAAGGTTTTTGAATTATCATAAAATATTTGTCATCGCAGCAGTGTTATAACTGAAGATAATCTTTACTCAAATACTGATATTTAAAAAATCTAAGAACAAGAATTTATGTTTGAGTGTTTAATTTATAATCAAACTTTAAGCAGAATTTTTTGATAGATTGAAAAACAGGGATCTATTTAGGAACATTATAAAAATATTTTCCATCCACATAATATAAGGCAGAGTTCGACCCGATCGGAAGTGATAGAGTCAGAGCAAATGATATGTACGAAAAACGATTAAATGAAATTGTAAACGGTTTGTACATATTTCAACCATGATAAAAGGCAAAGGAATTATCACAGTTTTTAAGTGAATGGGTAAGATGATACTTTTGAAATGAAATTATAGAAAACTTTTATGAAAACTGGTTTAATCTTTATTCTTTCTTTTTTGCTTATTGCTTTTATATCAAAAGTACGTGCTCAAGAATTCAACGAATTTCCTATCGGTGTATTTATAGGAGATGACGGCAAACATTTCAGATACAATCCGGATGCTTATCGCTCTGTGGACAGCTTGGGAATAAATACTGTAGTGCAATATGTAAATAGTAAAACAAAACCCTACTTAACCAAATACAATGTTTTAGGATTGAATGAAGACAACCCTAACGATGCTATTGGATATTTTGCAAAAGGGTACTACTCGAAATGGGAAGCAGAGGAGCAAGGCGATCCAAGCAGAACCGGAATTCTTCATAAGTTCGGTGAAGAAACGATATATAAAAATAAGAAATGCTGGACAACTGGAAATTTTTCGCAAGCCGGAGACTCGCTTATTTATGGACCAAATTACCGTCAGGATAAAAACTACAAGCTATCTCTCGTAAATGTTGATCCAATAAACTATACTGCAAATTTTAGATTGGCTTTGAATAGCAATTCACAATTATTACAACAAACCGAACCTGTCTGTGAATTGAGAGTGATTGTTAGATATGCAAAAATATTCACCGGCGGCTGGTCTTGCTGTGTTAATCGAGTGTTGAAGGATACGATATTGAAAGTTTCAGATTTTCCATCGAATGGGGATTTTAAGAATTTTAATCTTGAATATGGATATCCAAAAGATTTTTATGATAGAACCGCTTTGAAGGATACAATGTACAGTGAAGAAGATGCTGACAATGGTATCCAGTTTCAGGTTAAGTGGTTTGGTAAGGGAAAACTTTTTGCCGATTATATAGAAGTTTATGATAACATAGTTTGGAAACAATATATTCTGCAAAAAGATAATGTTGTAAATAGAATCAAGAATTATGCATTATCCTATAATGATTCAAGCTGGTCAAATCTAAAATACTGGTATGCCTGTGATGAACCGGGTTCATTAGACACATATTATCCTATTAAGATTGTTGATTCGCTTGTTCGAAGCGTTTCATCAAAACCAATAATAAATGCTTTTTATCCGCCCTATACGATTAAAAGAAACGGCGATGACCTGGTTAAAAAATACTTTGCCACTGTAAATCCCCACCGATTGATGATTGATTATTATCCTATTTGGCCAACTGATCCTCAGAGAGAAGGCATGGAGTATCTTAGAAAAATGCTTCAAGAAACTCATAGTGCGCAACCGGGCTTTTGGTATGTTGCACAAGGTTTCGGCGAAAAGCATCCTTCACTGAAGGATGTTTGGCTTGGATGGAAGAAACCGACTTTGCAAGAGTTGAAATCTTCGGTTATGATTGCTTTAGCTCATGGAGTTAAGGGCGTACTATTCTGGAATTACTGGTCTTATTTTGTTTATGGCTCAAATGGCGAGAAAGAGTTATTTCATGACTGCATTGTTGATGCAAATATGGCTCCAACCGAGCTATGGTTTTTAATTAAAGAAAATCTTGCTCCAAGATTAAGGGGCGTGCTTGGCAAATCATTATTAAAGCTGAACTATACATCCGGCTATCTTCAGTTGAAATATTTCTTGCCGAATAACAATCCTCCTCCCGGCGAGGTCGTTCATGATTATTTAACACTAGGACTAAATCAGACCCGCGAAGATATGAACTGGCATGTCGGGTTTATGGAAGACTCATTAAATCCTGCTGATAATAAGTATTTCTTGATGGTCAATCTCTTAACAGATATTAGCAGTTCTATTAGTGTTAAGGTAACAGCGCCGGTTTCCGGTTATTCGAATTACAGGTTCAGGAATGTTGAAGGACAATTTGATACAACATTTACAACTCAAATAATTATGGGGTTAAATCATCCTGCCGGCGAAGGTTATTTATATCAGGTTGCCCCGGTCGCAAAATATGGCGGTAAATTAATAAAAGATGATACCATCTCAATTCCAACTACATTAAACGATGATATTGAAATTCTGAATGGTGCTACATTATATGTCTCTGCTGAATACACAGCCAATGGAAATATTACTGTTAAGAAAGGCGGGAAAATAATCACAAGTAATGAAGGATTAATAATATTTAAGAATGGAAAAAAGCTAATAGTTGAAGAGAATTTGCAAACAACTGGTTTATAAATAAAAAGATGTTTTTAACAAATATTAAAACTCGGGATCAAAAAAATACCGTCATCAAGAATTGTTTAAAGATAGGATCACTAGTTTTCATTTGCTCTTGAAAATCCATAAATGCTTAATGAATCACTATTTATAACAACAATATGCTTAGCAGGGGTTATTGAAATAAAAAAAGCGTGATGGCATAACCGTCACGCTTTTTTGTTTTAAATGTAAAGTGAACTTATCTTTTTTCGATCGGAGTGTAAGCTCGTTTTGTTTCACCGGTATAGATTTGTCTTGGTCTGTAAATTCTAGTACCGGGAGTTTCGCGCATTTCTTTCCATTGAGCAATCCAGCCGGGTAAACGACCAATCGCAAACATCACTGTAAACATGTTAGTTGGAATTCCCATCGCTCGATAAATAATTCCGCTGTAGAAATCAACATTGGGATAAAGCTTTCTTTCAATAAAGAAATCGTCTTTCAATGCAATGTCTTCAAGATTTTTGGCTATATCAAGAAGCGGATCTTGTTTCCCAAGCTGATTTAAAACTTTATCACAAGAAACCTTTAGAATTTTTGCTCTTGGGTCAAAATTCTTGTAAACACGATGACCAAATCCCATCAATTTAAAACCTGAAGTTTTATCTTTTGCCATGTTCATGTACTTTTTATAATCACCGCCGTCAGCTCTTATATGCTCAAGCATTTCCAGCACTTCTTGGTTTGCACCCCCATGCAGAGGTCCCCAAAGTGCGCAGATTCCTGCAGATATTGCAGCGAATAAATTTGCCTCACTGCTTCCAACCATTCTAACTGTTGAAGTGCTGCAATTCTGTTCATGATCTGCATGAAGAATTAATAATAGATCAAGAGCTTCTTCAACAACTTTATCTATATGATATTCTTCCGATGGAACCGCGAACATCATATTTAAAAGATCGCCTGCATAGCTTAGATCATTCTTAGGATAAACGTAAGGTTGTCCCAGAGATTTTTTAAAAGAGAATGCGGCAATTGTTTTCAGCTTGGCAATTAATCTTACGATGTTGATATCGAGATCAGTTTTATAATCAAAATCCGGATAGAATGCTGAAAGCGAATTGACCATTGAAGATAAGATTCCCATCGGGTGAGCAGTGCGGGGAAATCCTTCGAAGAATTTTTTCATATCTTCATGAATTAAACTATGATGTGTGAGCTTAAAATTAAAATCTTCAAGCTCGGTTTTAGATGGCAGATGCCCAAAAATTAAAAGATAAGCCACTTCGATGAAATTAGATTTTTGTGCAAGCTCTTCAATCGGGTAACCGCGGTACTGCAGTATTCCGCGTTCGCCATCAATAAACGTGATTGCACTTAAACATGAACCGGTGTTTCCGTAACCGCTGTCCATTGTGATAGCACCGCTGTCTGCTCGTAACTTGGTAATATCAAGTCCAACTTCCTGTTCTGATCCAACCATAACAGGAAGGTTGTACTCTTTTCCCTGAAGCAGCAGTTTGGCGTTTTCGCCCGTAAATACTTTAGAGGTTTCCATAATAATCCCCGCAATATATTTTGAAATAAATTAGTTAGTTAGAATTCTTTTTTAGCATTTGAAGATGAATTGATCTGTCTAAATGCAAATTAGATATTTATTCTTATTGCAATCTATAAAGCTCCTCACATTATTATCAATTGCTATTTTGAAAAATCAGCATGAGTAATAAAACTTTTGCTATTTCAAAAACCTGATAAGTCATCAGATTTTTGATAAGCAACAACCGTGGATGACGTGTAATTATCATCCTTGACCCCAAAGATGTTTTGTTTTCAATAAAAAAATCAACAATTAGTTATGCTCCAAATTATTAGAATAAAAAAAGCTAACGGCATATAAATTGGTTTATAAAGAAAGTTCGATCTAATATTTTGAAAAATCTATTCCGGGAGTTATCAATGAAACTGAAAATAACCTTTCTCATTCTCCTTTCCTCAATTTTGGTTTATCCGCAATATTTTAATGAAAGAAGCACAGAACAGAATTTTGAGCAATCGGAGCTGTACTTCAAAAGTCATTACCTAAACACATTTGGACTTTTTAATTTCAAAAAGATAGCAGTAGGATTTATTAACGATCCATTTCTAAATCTTTATCTCAATCCTGCATCTATACCAGACCTCGGAGATGATGAAGTTCTTCTTTACGTTGATTTTAGAGGTGATAGAACCGATGTTCCGATAATTGATAATTATGTTATCCCGCTTTATAACACAATTGCTTCTTATCGTCCGATTTTTGATCCCCGTTGGTTTTCAATCAGTCGCTCGGAACCCGAACCAATATTTTCTCTTGGAGTTTTAAATTATCCGTTAAAGGATTTAACTAAAAATTTCTTTATTGGAGGGACTTATCAGTTGATAAACAGGCAGGAAAAATTTTACGCCGTACCTTATGGAATTTATTATCCAAATTATTATTATGATGCATTGGGTATAAAGGCTCAGGGACTTGCAGACATTCCCATAATTGACAGGTATGCAGGAAAGGATGAGTTATCAACTGTCGGGCATTTATTCTCTGCATTTACCGGATATAAGATTAAGTGATGAATTTAGCGCTGGACTTTCTCTTAACGGAGTAATTCATTCGCGTGACGGCGGGTACGCAAATAATTACCAAGATGAGTATGGACAACCTAACGATTACAATTATTCGAGTTCTAACAGCGAATTACGTGATCAGGATTATGATCATATGGATTTGAGTGCCGGCGTTTTATATGATCTCTCAGAAAAATTTGCAGTTGGTGCAAAGGTCGGTTACTTGAATGGAAATGCGGATCAGAGTTACTCTTCTTCGAATAAGTATGTTTACCAGTATAAAAAACCAAACGTAACTACCGAGTGGAATTACAGCATTAATGATTATCAAAACAACCAGAAATGGAATCAGGATGGGAACTCAAAATACTTCAGTTTAAACTTTACACGATATATTGATGATAAAAAAGAATTTTCGGGTTATTACCGTTATACCAATTCTGATATAGACTTGAGTAATTCAACTAACATTCTCGATACATCTTTTTATACCTCACGATATTACAGCGCATACGACACGGCTTATTATTCATACAATGGAAGAAGCTTTATTTCGGATGTAAGAAAGGGAACCGGAACAAGAAAAGTAAATATACATGAGGCAATGCTGAACTTCTTATGGAAATTAACGGATAAAACAAATGTTCGTGCCGGGATTTATTATAATTCTACCAAGTCAACTGTTAATTCATCCGAACCTGTTACTGCAATTAGAAAATCTGAGTACAATTATGTCCTATAAAAATAATTCTCAAAATTATTTAACTGAACTTTTTGAGGATAAGCTTTTAGAGTGGGAGTATGATGCACAAAACTGGACTCTGCAGATTCCTATTATTTTCAATTTTGGAATAAACGATAATTGGACAATAATGTTCGGTTTGAATAGAATTCTTAACGGCTGGGAAATTGATGATCGGACAACTGCATACTTTACAAAACGTCAGAAGAACGAAAATGGTCAAGTTACCATTGAAACTAATTTCGGCGAGAGATATACTCAACCAACACAGAAAATCACAGAAGATTTTACTAAAATTATGGCGGGTTTGAATGTTAACTTATCCAAATCATTTAAAATAAATTTACTCCTCGATCCGGAATTTGATAACGAATTTAGATTAGCGCAATGGTGGCTGGGCTTTACTGCGAAATTGTAGGTTAGAGTATAGTGAAAAGAAAAGCAGTTAGGAGAGTAGTAATATTTTTGGGGGGATTTTTGAAATATCGGAGCTAATATAAATGAAAAATAACCCTATGTTTCTTCTAATCAATATTGTTTCACTAAGTTGCCTCGATCCAATTACATATGAAGATGATATAATACTTATTGTAAAGGGTGATTCTCAATTAAACATCAAAAATCGGGGTGAAAATACCATCTATTATTTTATCGTTGAACAGAATACAGTGGCTTTCATTGAGTGGGCACCCATAGTTGGTGAAACCTACATATTAAGTGGGGAAACAGTTACTGTAAAGTATAGTGAGATATATGGCCTTGAAAACTTAGTCATAAATAAAACTAAAGTAATTTTTTATTATTGGTTTGAGTCTGTTAATAGCATATATGATGTGAAAGGTTTGGCCATAGACTTGTAAGGAGTGATTATGTCTTTATTTGTTAAAGTTGCATGTATGAATATACATACATCACTAATTAGGAAGATAATGTTAGGAATAAGTTAAGTTTTGTGAAAGACTATCATTTAAAAACAAAAGCAACTCTAAAGATAAAATCGCTTATTATAACTTAAATATTTTACACAATGTTTACTGAAAGAATATGACAAAACTTTTTACGCTTCTTGTGCTTGCATTCATTTCATTCAGCTGCTCTGATTCATTTACGAATTTCAACGAAGTTGAACTCGATAAAGAATTTAATATAAAGGTGGGCGATTCAGCTGTGCTTGCCAATCAAGGATTAGTAATAAAATTCAAAACCGTTGAAGATGATTCGAGATGTCCTAAAGGTGCAGTCTGTGTTTGGGAAGGAAATGCAACCATAGTTTTGGAACTGAAAAATTCTTTAGGAGATACTCTAACCACAAATTTAAATACTTCTATCCATCCGAAAGAAGTAAACTTCTCAAGCTTGATTATAGTATTAAAGAGTCTTACTCCTTACTCCCAATTGGATGAAGCAATTAATCCCAAAGATTATGTTGCAAGTTTACTCGTCAGAAACAAAGACAATTAATTCCTAAATTTAATCTTGAATTAATAATCTCTTTCAATTTTTACAGTTTCATTAATGGCAGTGTTAAAGAGCTATCTTGGACAATCTTACTACAAGCTTCGAATAATCATCACTTTTTGTGTGGTCACGATTGTGCTGGTACTTCTTATGTCGCGGTTAAGTTATGTTTTCATTCGCAATATCTATCTCGATCAAACTAAAGATCAGATAATGAATTTAACTACAGCCATTTACAATCAGATTGATAAGCCATACTTAGACATGCTGGAGCTTGGAATGCCTACTCAGACAACAGAAAATTATTTTATAAATGTCTTTAGAAAGAATTTGAATGACGACAAAACAAATGCTGTATTTCTGTTTGACCAGGACTTTAAAGTTTATGTGCATTCAAATAAAAATATTAAAAAAGGGAGAGAAGATACTCAACTTATTCTTTATAGAGATGAAATTTTTGGAATTAAACCCGGCAGCAGCTCCGTCACTTTGCCATTCAAGGGTGACGATGGTCGGTGGTATCTCTTAAGTTTCTTTAGAATGAATGACAATTTTTGGCTCGCTGTAAGAGAGAGTGCGCAGCGTTTGGAAAAGGTAGAAGATTTTTCAAAAATATTTTGGCTGATAGGAATTGGAGGAACAATAATTACGATTCTTGCGGGATGGTTTTTAGCCCGATCAATTACTCAGCCATTAGATAAACTGGTAAGTTTCAGCAATCAAATTGGAAAAGGTAATTTTCGTACATCTGTTCCTGAAAAGCTTAAAGGTGAAATAAAGATACTCGCTGGCGCAATGGAAAAGATGCGCAGTGATTTATCAGAGAATCAAAAAGAAAAAGAAAATATGCTTGCACAAATTGCTCACGAAATTAGAAACCCGCTTGGCGGCATTGAACTTCTTACTAATCTTACAAAAGAAGATTTAGCTGAAGGGAAAGTAAAGGAGGAATACTTAAATAAGATACTTTCTGAAATAAATGGATTGAAATCACTTATTTCCTCTTATCTGAATTATTCAAGACCATCAGCTTCGTCACCTTCGTTAACCAATATCCCAGAAGTTGTTGATGAAGTAAAAAATATATTTCAAAATGAATTGAAAAAGAAAAATGTTAAGCTGAAATTAAATATTGACTTAAACCAAATTTGGTTTGACAGCAGCCATTTACGTCAAGTGATTATGAATCTTTTAAGTAATTCGATTGAAGCAATTGATATGAACGGCGAAATATATATTAACTCATTTAACAAAGAAAATAAGCACTGCATTTCAATCAGCGATAATGGAGTTGGAATCACCAAAGAAAATATGAATCATATTTTTAATCCATTTTACACAACAAAAAAAGAAGGCACTGGTTTAGGTTTAGCAATCTGTAAAAAATTATGTGCTGAAAACAACTCACAGCTTTTAGCGGAAAGCGAAACTGGAAAAGAAACAACTTTCACAATTCTTAGCGAGAAATCAAATGAAGCTTGATGGAATAATTATTATTGAAGATAACGGCACAATGCGTTTGGGAATAGAAGAAACTCTCCGCAGAGACAACTACAATACTGTTTCATTTGATAATGGAATATCGGCATTAAATCATTTTAAGAAGTATCCTGCTGAATTAGCTATAATAGACCTTAAGATGGAACCAATGAATGGGATTGAAGTTTTAGAAAAAATTAAACAGATAAATTCACAAACCGAAGTGCTAATGATTTCAGCATACGGAACCGTTGAGGATGCTGTTAAAGCTATGCATTTGGGCGCATCGGACTTTATGACAAAGCCCTTTTCGCCTGATGAACTGAGAATTCGGGTGAAAAAGATTTACGAAAAAATTC
>CAVOPZ010000033.1:0-13106 GCA_963698205.1 uncultured Ignavibacteriaceae bacterium
ACCTGTGCCGCCCATTGTTCCGCCAACTTGATCGATGCAAATGTCGCTCATGCTCTTTAATTTTAGAACTTCGGCTCTCATTAAATCCTCTAAAAGTAAAAATTTAATCTTTCGCTTTTGTCTGATTCTTTCAATTACAGAAATTATTAAATCTGTTCCTTTAAATTTTCTATTTGTTGGTGAGTGAACAATTGTTACAAAATTCTCATCTTCAAATTTTTCTTTTGCTGGAAGTTCAGATGAATCATAAGGATAAAAAATATATTCTAGGTCGGGTTTGAGGACGAGATGATCATATTCAGAGGTAAGATTTAGATCGGATATTTCATCCATCTCTTTTATTATTCCGCGGATTCTTAAATCACTGCCATAATAGCAGCAAACTATTTTCTTCCCCTGCTTCTTCCATTTTTTTGCAAGCGATGAATTTCGGAAAAAATCTAAACCGGAATCGTAGTGGATTATATCAAATTCATCCAGCTTTAATTCATCAACAACTGAAAAAACTTTTTTCTTTTTATAAAAATCATTCGCTAAAAAATAAATTTGTTCGATTACATTTTTTGACTGAAAATATGGTGAGGTAGATGATTTAATTTTCTCCCGGTATGCAACTTTTTCCTTTCGCCAATATTTGGCTAACGAGGAAATAGGTAAAGGTAGTTTAAGACAAACATCCTCAGGAAAATCGCGCTGGTTTTTATGAAAAGTAATTAATCTTGAATAATCACCGCACTTATTGTGCATATCGTAAAAGCTGTACGGAACGCCTGCAAAATTTATTGGAGCAAGATGTAGTATTTTCAGCATTAAAGATCTTTATAAAAAGTATCTCTGAAAATTCCGCGGGCACCGAAGTTTTCTTTGAATCGTCCTAATCCCCAATTTGGTTCCATGTTAACAGTAAAAATCCCAAAATCAAGAAAGCGAAAACCTTCCTGCCGATATTGTTTCATAATCTCATAAAATAAAAGATTAACCGGACGATATTCCTGATATGCTTCATCATGGCTAATATAAAATGCAAGCACAACATTAGGGTTGACAGAAAAATTACAAACACCCGCAGTAAGTTTGTCTTTAAGAAATGCTCCCCACAACCTGATCTTGGCAGGGAACATTTTTTTTAGAAGCTTTAATTCCTCAAGTGTGTGAGCCGGATTTACATCATGTCGAAGCTTCAAATTCTTTTTTAGAATTTCATAATACTCATCAAACAAATCACATTCGGCAATTTCAATTCCCTGCTTCATTGCTTTCTTAGTTGCAGTGCGAGCTTCTGCACGGTATGTATCCAAAAGTTTTTCCTTATCAAAATCAAGCTGAACAATGCTTGATACATCACGCTTGAGATAAGTAAATCCATTTCTGTAAAGAGCAAAATCAAAGTAGTTGGAATATTTTGTCTGATAAATTATAGGCGGACTAGTAAGTTGAATTCGATCAACTTTTAATGACCGTCCATAATCCAGAAGCATATCTACCAAATCATGAGCATCTTTAAAGTTCAGATCAGAATCGTAAACAAATCCTCCATAACTTGCACCTGGATGTGAAGCAAGTATTTTTTTCCCTTCCCTTTCAATTACAGCAGCCGTAAGCACTGAAAGTATTTTCCCATTTTTCGTTACATAAATGGAAGCATCATTAAATCTGTCCTTAGGATGGTAATTAAGAAAAGCCCGTTTATGAAAGAGAGTTCCGTTGTCAGACTGATCAACAAAGCTGTCCCACTCTTCTTCATTAAGATTAGATTTTTTGAATTGAAAATATTCAAGCATTGTACAAAAGAATTTATTGGATAAATGTTATACGAAAATAACATTAGTGGAGGATATAATGAAAGGTATCTCTTCGAAAGATCGTAGGGACACAGCGCGCTGTGTCCCTAACACGGTAAATGAAACCTTCGAGTTTAACTAAGCTCTTAACAACCAGCAACCCCGAAGGTTGAACATATCATTTCAGCAGCATTAACTTTTTAATTTGTACGAATGTCTTTGCATTTTGTGTGCTTTGATCTTGCGCAACCATTCTGCAAATATAAACTCCGGATGCCAAACTAAGATTACTTGCATTTACGTCCGCAGTGTAATAACCCGCAGCCAATTCTTCATTTATCAACGTGGTAACTTTTTCTCCAGTTATTCCGTATAGCTCAATAGTAACTTTTGAATCAAACGGAAGCTGATAATCTATCCTTGTCGTTGGATTAAATGGATTCGGATAGTTTTGGCTTATTGCATAATCTTTTGGAAGTTCTATTTCAGCTTCAACAACATCGCTATATTCGAATGTACCGTCAGTGTCAATCATCTTAAGTCTGTAATTATATTTACCACCGTTAAGCTTTTTGTCTATGAAGCTGTATTCTTTTGGCGAGCTGCTGTTGCCGCTGCCCTGCACAAATCCAATCTTCTCCCAACCTCCATCTTCCCTACCCCTACCTCCAAGTTTCCTTTCCACTTCAAATCCATAACTATTAACTTCGGTTATGGTCGTCCAGGCAAGATTGACATTTTGACCTTGAACAAATGCATTGAATATTGAAAGTTCTATTGGAAGTGGGGCAGGAGCCGTTGAAAACTTCCATACGGGACTAAACCTTGCCTCTCCAGAGTTATCAATCACTTTTGCATACCAATGGTAAATATTCCCATCGATTGTAGAAGTTGAATAAGGATATGTTGCAGTACCTCCATTGTATATATTTGATTGTTGATGATCCGGTACAGGAGGAAAACTACCAGTACCATCCATGTTATAAGAAAGCGTAAACTCACTATTTCCATCTCTCTCCCATGAGTCAGTCACTGGAGAATAAGTTTGAACATAAATAGTATTATTTGAAGGATCAAACTGCATTATTCTAAGGAGTCCAAGGCCACTACCAGTCCAATAAAATCGATCCTGATAATCTGCGCACAGTGCTTGGATTTTATGATTATTGCTACCAAGAGCATCAAGTACCGAGAACTCTCCATACCCAACTATAGCATTACCACGAACGTGACCGCTTAACATTAAGAAGAGGTTATCATTATACTTCAATCCATCAAAAATTCGTTGACCTGTATAATCATCGTCGGTATGAACGTCAGGGTTAGGATCTGTTCCCCACCAAATAAACTCATTAGTCGGTGATACAATAAGATGACTAACTACTATGGCTCTTTTATCTGGATTAGCTTTTATAATACCATCTGCCCATCCTATTGCCTCATCATATGGTCGTTTATGCTCTTCATTATTTACCATTTTCGTTTGATGGTTATCCATTTCAAGATAAACAACAACAAACTTCATCCCACCGGCTTCAAAAAAATCATAGTGATTACGATTATCATGATTATCAACATGATCAGGATAGTTGCCCTGCCAGTAACTATGTTCAGGATTATCAAAATGAGCTACGCCAAAATATTCATTGTAAATTTTTGCAGTTGAATCATTACCAGATCCATCACCAATATCATGGCCACCAGGCGCAATACCGTATGGAATTCCAGCGGCATCTAATTTATACATTGCAGTTTTAGCATAATCCCATTCTGGATAATTCTCATAGACTGTACCATTTTTATTTACATAATTATTATTCTCAACTATATCACCAACATGAGCAACATAAACTATATTTCTTAAAGCCTTACTGTTTACTATCCACTCAGTTTGTTGATCAAACATTTCCGGCGTACCCCCGTAAGGTGACGGAGCACCTTTCCATGAATTAGTCGTATCAGTATAAATTTGAGAATCTCCCATGTGTATCAATGTAAATGGAGCACCACTTTCCTTAATGTAAAATTCCACACTGCATGGCTGTGAAACAAAATCAGTCAGTCTAACTTCCAGGTTCGCTGATGTGCTTTTTAGAATACTACCATCACCCGGAGATTGAAGATTAATCGTGCCGCCACCAAACTCCTGCACCATTAACGCACTGGCATATTTGCCATTTGATTCCGTTCCATTGTCACTAATCGTCAGAACCACACTTCCATCGCTACCTGATCTAACATTAAAAAAACGTGCTACAAAGCCAGAATCATTGTCTGCCGGTAGCCGAGTTGATACGTCTGTTGGACCAGAAAAAAGCGGATCACCATTATTATCTGTTCCAGAAGAGCTTGCATTAGTGAACCCATCAGTGCTAGAAATTGTAACCAATGAAGCACGGTTCCACCCATAATCGTCTCTATCGCTATAGAATACTAAATTATATGATTTTTCGGAATTCATATTTGATAAAGTCAATACTAAATCACCACTACTGCTAGTTATAGTACCTTGTGTACTGATTATACCATTGAAAATAGTTGCATCGAGAACCGCCATTCGCCTGCCTTGAGAGGCCTGACTGATTCCATTATAACTACCTCCGGAAACAGTAAGAACAACAGAAGCTAGCTCATTATTAATATAATTTACAAGATTCCAAGTAGAAGGAAGTCCCGAACCACCAGTAGGAGAAGTTATTTTTGTGATATTTGCCGTTAATTGACCGCTACCCCATGCAAGGTCATTATATGCGGTCCAGTTTGAAGTACTTTGCGGGAAATATGTTTCCAGTAGTGTTAGTAAAAGTAGACAACAAAAAACGAACGAGCTTTTGAATAATTTTTTCATTTTGCGCCCCCGTAAATAATTTTTATTATAGTTAATTATTTTTTTTACGTAAACAGATGACACAAATGCACAAGCGTCTAAAACGATTAGATACAGTACTGCGGTTGTGTAATAAAGAGAAAAGATTTTAGACGCCCGAACATTTTCATTCCAATAATTTTAATTATCAGAAAATATATTCACACGCCTTGGGGGGGAAATTGTAGTTCCGCATTTTAAGAGAGTTGCTGCATATCCATATTGTGCAACTTTCCCTCTAAGGTGTTTTTTCTTACGAAAGAATGTAAATAAAAATAAATCTATTTGCAACAGAAATATTTGCAGGTGTGATGCACGGGACAAGTTGGGGTATTGGCTAAACCAAGTTCTAAAAATCAATAAAATGATTAAAAATCAAACCATTGTAAAAATCTCAGTTTTTATTCCAGCGCTTTTATCGAAATTGCTGCCCCACCACTAGGTACTAAGTGCAATTTAATCGTACTGTTTTTATTTACTTCCATCGTTTTAATTTGATAAGACATAGGATTGTCTTTCCAATGTGCATCATCACCATCGAGGTATAAAGTTGCTGAATAATTTTTGTCATCAAGAAAATCTAGATTTAAATTAAACTCTCTTCCGTCTTCATCTGTGATGGCACCGATAAACCAATTTTTTGCGTCCCTTTCTTTTCGAGCCATAATAATATAATCACCTGGTTCTGCTGTAAGTATTTTTGTTTCTTCCCAATCTACTGGAACATCTTTAATAAACTGAAATGCATCAGGAAATCTTTCATAATTTTCGGGAAGATCGGCAGCCATTTGTAAAGGACTGTACATGGTAATATAAAGAGCTAATTGCTTCGCAATCGTTGTATGAACTTGCGCGTTCTTTCTGCTTTTATCATAATAATCAATTTTGATTTGAAAAATTCCAGGGAGTATAATCCATTGGTCCGCCCATTAAACGGGTAAAAGGAAGAATGGTTTCGTGTTCGGGAGGATTACCTGCACTCCATGCATTAAATTCATTACCCCGTGCCGCTTCGGATGATAACCAGTTCGGGTAAGTTCTGACTTAATCCTGTTGGACGAACCGACTCGTGTGAGTTAATCATTATTTTTTTACGAGCACCTTTTTCAACGACGCGTGTGTAATGATTTATCATCCACTGACTATCGTGATGCTCCCCTCTTGGAATTATTCTGCCAACATAACCGGTTTTAACTGCATCATACCCGTATTTTTTCATAAAGTCGAATGCTTCATCAATCCTTCTTTCATAATTCGTGGCTGATGCAGAAGTCTCATGATGCATAATTATTTTAACTCCTTTTTGCTCCGCATATTTGCTTAGTTCTTCAACATCAAAATCAGGATAAGGAGTAACGAAATCAAAAACTTCTTCTTTCCAATTACCAAACCAATCTTCCCAGCCAACATTCCAGCCTTCAACCAATACTGCATCAAAACCATGTCTCAGATGCAAAATCAATATATCTTTTAGTTCTTTCATTTGTTGCACCGTGCTTACCATTTGGTTTTACAGAACTCCAGTCCATATCCTTTAGCTTTACATTCTTAATATCTGCATAATTCCATGTTGCGTAGCCAACGTGCATTTCCCACCAAATCCCAACATATTTTTGCGGTTTTATCCAGCTCACCTCATCAAATTTTGTGGGTTCGTTCAAATTTAATATCAGCTTCGAGGCAAGAATTTCTTCTGCTTTATCTGATACAATTATTGTACGCCAAGGAGTTTTACAAGGCGTTTGAAGATAAGCTTTATTGCCAACAGCGTCAGGCGCAAGATGTGACCGCAGCTTAAAATCTTTCTTATCAACCGTTAAATACATAACCGGATAATCAAGTAGTGCTGCTTCGTGTATGTTGATATAAAGGCCATCTTCTGTCTTCATCATCAATGGAGTTTGAACAAAATTGTCAGCAATTAAAGATTTGACTATGATATCACTAAAATTGCTGCCTATACTTGCATCTATTTCGCTAAGCTTCGTAGTATTGTAAGTATATTCTTGAGAATCGTAATCTCCCGGAATCCAAAATGTCTTGTGGTTCCCGCTTAAGTTGAATTCACTAAGTTCTTCTGCAAGGGCAAAATATTGGAGATTATCTTGAACTGGAAATTCATACCTGAAACCAATGCCATCATCAAAAACGCGAAATACAATTTCAAGTTTTCTTGGTGATTTTGAATCTTCAATGAGTGATACTCTTAATTCGTTATAATTATTGCGAATAAATTTCTGTTCACCCCAGACTGTAGTCCAGGTTTCATCATAAAGATTCTGAGATGATGCTAGCAACTTGAAATCACTTTTTAATGGCTCAGCATCTTTTAATAGAAAACCCAATTTAGAAGGTTTAATTACAACTTTGTTCTTGTATGAAAGCCAGTAGAAAGGAATTCCTTTCTCAACAGAAAATGAAAGTTCTATATCCTTATCCGGAGACGAAACCTTATAAGATTGGGAGAACGCAAATTGACAAAAGCAAAAGGTAATAAGTATAATTACTATTATTTTCATTTAAAGCTCCAGGTAGTAAAAAAAAATTAAAATTTGTTTTACCGGAAAGTGTACCACAAATAAATTAAAACAATTACCAACAAAATCGAAAAAGAAATATTGATAGTTCTAAAAGCACTTTTTTCTTTAACTGCAAAACGATTATAAACTAGTCCAGCTAATTTTTCTTCAGCCGGTTTGTTAGTTAAAAGGCTCACAATAACCAAAACGAACGAAGAAATAATAAATAGATACATAGCAAAATGAAGAAAATTTATTGACGCAAAATCCTGAAGTACGGCGTTGGATATTTTTGCGGTTTTGCTTTGTATTTCAATTATCAATCTGAATGCACCGATTAATAAACCCGTTATGAGTGCAGCCATTGCCCCTTTACCATTCACTCTTTTCCAGAATATTCCAAATAAGAAAATTGCTGCTATTGGCGGAGAAATATACGCCTGAACACTCTGAAGATACACATACATTCTATCGTCACTTAATAAACCAATAAACGGAATCCACAATAAACCAAGAATAACCATTACACCGGTAGCAATCCTGCCAAATCTTACTGTGGTTTTTTCATCGGCATTAGGTTTTATTTTTTTGAAGATGTCGATAGTAAGTAAAGTTGAAGTTGAATTGAACATTGCGCTTAAAGAAGACATTAGTGCCGCAAGTAAACCTGCAATTACTAACCCTTTCAATCCTACCGGAAGGAGATTGGTTACCAGCCAAGGATATGCTTTATCGCCGCTTATTGATCCACCCGAAATATGATAGGCAATAATCCCGGGAAGTATCAGAATAAAAACAGGAAGTATTTTCAGGAATCCGGCAAAGATAGTCCCGCTTTGAGCATTGGAAAGATTTTTTGCGCTAAGTACTCTTTGCACTATGTATTGATCAGTGCACCAATACCAAATGCCAAGAATTGGTGCTCCAAAAATAATTCCTGTCCAGGGGAAATCGGGATCGCTGAGAGGTTTGAACATACTCCAGAAATCAACCGGAGTATTAGCTACAAGATTAGTCCATCCTCCTGCCTTATCCAAGCCAATTAAAGTAAGAGCAACCGAGCCGCCAATTAATATTATTGTTTGAACAAGATCTGTATAAATAACTGCTGAGAGTCCGCCCATAACAGTGTACAAACCTGTTATTAGCACGATAACGACAGCAGCAGTGTACATATCCCAACCAACTACAGCATTAAGTAGGATACCGCCGGCATAAAGTGCAATTGATATTTTTGTAAGAACGTAACCAATGATTGATATAATACTCAGATAATAACGTGATGCAGTATTATATCTTTTCTCAAGAAATTCGGGCATGGTAAATACGCGGGACTTCAGGTAGAATGGAGTAAAAACCCAGCCAAGCAAAAGTAATATCAGGCACGCAAGCCATTCAAAATGGCCGACGGCTAAACCTGATTTTGAACCTGTACCGGCTAATCCGAGGAAATGTTCACTTGAAATATTTGTAGCAAAAAGAGAAGCACCAATAGCTATCCAGCCTATACTCCTTCCGGCAAGAAAATATTCCTCACTGCTTTTACTTTTTTTCCTAAAGTAAAATCCAATTAAAAGTATAATCAGAATGTATACAAGAATTATTATCAGGTCTACAAGGCTGATACCTTCGGTCATTCTGTTTATTGGCTGTAATGTTTAATAATTTTAATTTGAGATGCCACTGCTGAGAAATAAACTTAAAAAGTGATTATTTTAGCAAAATTATTTTTTGAGTGCCTATAAAATTATCCGCCATCATCTTACAATAATAGATTCCGCTTGATAATCCAGCAGCATCGAAAATTGTATGATATTTGCCTGGTTTTTTTACATCATTTATTAGAGAGGAAATTTCATTTCCAAGATTATCATAAATTTTAATAATTACAAAAGTTTCTGCAGGTATTGAAAAACTGATGGTAGTAGTTGGATTGAAAGGATTAGGATAGTTTTGCTCAAATGAAAATTCAGAAGGTATCTGTTCTTTAGAATCATTCAAATCACTTGGTTCACCGACCATATTCGCATCCATCCAATAAATCCTATTTGCTGTCCAGCTTTTTAAGAAGCTTATTTCCTCTTCATAGGTCTGCCCTACATAATAATTTGGCCAAACCCATTGACCGAGAACCGGCCATTTTTCAAAATTTCGTGTTTTAGATTCATCAAGGAGTTGCGTAAGCGAATCGATGTAGCTAATAATTCTTGGAATATATAAAATATTGTTTCTAAGGTTGTGCCATCTAGCATATATTTTATTTCTAAACTTGGTATCGTCAAACAATTTGCGCCACCAAAATGGTGTTAAGAAATATTCGTTAGACATATTTTGGTATTCAGTTAAATATTCAAGCTCCCATCCATCTGTTAGCCAACCGGCATGATAATCAGCATTACCAAATGCAAGATTAAAATCCCAAACCGGACCGGCGAATATTTTCGGATTTCTGCTATCTCTATCCTTGTATAAATAAGTGCTTAACCTGTAAGCATCTACGTTCTTTACTAATTCATTAATTATGACAAAGTCGACAAAGGAATCGGTATCAATATATTTAGGATATCCTGTTGCCGAATCAGCGATATTTGAACTGTACTTCATAACAGTTTCAAAGTTGAATATCAAATTTTGTATATAATCCATTTGCGGTTGAACAATTTCATCAGGTTTTGGTACGTGATATTGATATAATGTTTTAATGGATGATTGGGAAAATGGTAAATATGTTGAATACCAACCCGCATTATTCTCACCGTCAGTTTTATCAATCTTGATGATATAACCTCCGGTAACTGCATCACCTGCAATATCGAAGGGTTCCATTTTTTTGATATTTACACGATTCGCATCACGCTTGATTTTTTCGAATAAAACATAAATACCCATGTACTCACCATTCAGTACAAGCTCGCAGAATTTCGATCTGCTTGCGTATCGGCCCATGTCATTAGCCAATTTATAAACTAGAACATCACGAATCAAACTTTTATCATTGTAGGGCGCATATAAAATCCAATCTTCCTCTGGAGGAAATCCGAGTAAAGAAACATCTAAATCATTTCCATTTGCATCTTTAGTTTCTACGGCATATTGCTTTTTAGGAAACATTTGAGAAGATGAACCTCTTATTTCAATCCCTATTTTTCCGTTGTAATTATTAAACGGATCGGTAAGATTATTCCGAACACCTTCTCCATTATATATGATTCCCATATCTGCAATAATTTTATACTCATCAGGGATTTGCTGACCGTGAGTATTGATTACAACAATCGGAAGGTTTGAAGAAGTGAAGGAAACAACATTTAAGTTAGTGTTAACCGATGAAGTTGAGTTCGTATTTTGACCTAAAAAGTTCCATGAGAGCAATAAATAATCAGAAACGAGAAAAAATATTTTTTTCATTTTAATAAAATTAATTTTTTATTACTCAAATAATTTCCTGCTTTCATACTGATAAAAATAAACACCACTTGATAAATTCACTTGCATCAAATTGGATGCTGTAGTTACCCGGATTCTTGAATTCATTCACCAGAACTTCAACTTCTTCTCCCATGATGTCGCTAATTACAATTATCACTTCAGCAGCATAAGGGATACTGTAATCAATTCTAGTAGTTGGGTTAAAAGGATTAGGGAAATTTTGTTTTAAATCAAATGATAATTCTTTTAGCGATTCATCTTGAACATCTGTAGTAACCAGGACAAATTCCATTGAACTAAAATTAAATCCGCCGTTAAAAAATTGCGCTTTAAGAGTATGCAGACCTCCAGGTAAATATATATTCTTAGCAGTAAAAAATTTCCAATTCTGCCATCCCCCGGTTACAGGAACATCCATAGCAGAAGTTAAAAATTGCAGGCCGTCTAATGAAAGAAGAATTTTTCCCCCAGCATTTTGCGCCGAAATATTAAAAATGATATCATAAAAGCCAGCTTGCAAAATATCTAATGTAAAATTCAGCCAATCACCCGTCGAGATCCATCCAACATTAAAACCATTTGAAGAAAAGTCTAAACAAGCTTCAATATCAACCCCATCATTTCTATAACTCCATCCGGAATTATATGAGCTTCCGCCAACATTTTGATAATCTGCATCATTATATGCATAACCTAGTCTACCCATATCATAATTTGTGGCATAGACTGTTCCTGGAATCTTATTATCTGTAAAAGGAATTGTGGAGGTGTTATTTGGTTGTCTCATCAATGCATCAATGTAGTCTTTTCTAAATAAGCAATTTTCTAGTAATAATTGATCTGCTTGTGTCATTAAAGCACTTATGGCAAAAATTTCTGATGGTTTTGAACCCTGTCCATTCCAATAATTTAATAATGTTTGATAACCTGCATACTTGTAGGCAGATAACGGGGCAGATATTGATTCAATTTTTTTATGTGTCCACCATGCCCATCCTATATTGTTTTTATCCATAAGTTGAACACAATCCACAAACCATTGATTAGAATTCTCTCCGGTTTCGCCAAGCCACAAGGGTCTATTAGTATTGTTCCTAAGATCAGCCAAATATTGAATTGATGGTTGATCATTTCCGCTCCAGTATTTGTGAAAACTGTACGCCATGTTGTCATCCCATGGCGGTGTTAAACCCGAAAAGTCAGTAGCAAACCAATTCCCTTCGATAAAGATTAAGTGATTGTTATCTACGGCACGAATAGTATCTGTTATTCTGATGTACAAATCTCTTAAAGGTTGATTATTAGGAGGAAGATTCCATTTAGGTTCATTCAGTAAATCGTAACCGCCAATCCATTCTTTGTCTTTATAATGCTCAGCTAATTTTCTCCAGATTTGTACTGTAAGATTTTTATTTTGCTCACTATTCCATAAAGATGGATATGACGGGTTATAGTCACTGATAGGCTCATCACTTTGCCCTCCTGGCGCTGCATGCATATCAAGTATAAGATAAATTTGATTTGTTTCGCACCATGATAATAATGAATCAACAATTTCAAAACCTTTGCTTAGAAAAACAGGTGGATTAGTATTAGTTGCGAATAGATTATAGTGGAATGGCAAACGTATTGAGTTGAACCCCCAACTTTTTATAGAATCAATATCAACTTTTCTGATGAAGTTATCTCTGTATTTCTCATAAAATAATTCTGTATTACTCTCACCAATGAGATCAGATATTTTTTTTCGAATCTCCCATTGTGCGTTAGCAAAACTTGACGTTTGAAGCATGTACCCTTCCTGTACTAACCATCCACCAAGACCGATACCTTTGAGAAGTATTTCTTTTCCAGTGCCATCGACAATTTTTTTATCCTGACGATGTAAAAACCCCTGGGAATTGATGCTCATCAGAGGGAATAAAACGACTAGAGAAAGGAATAAGGCAATAATACATTTTGGTTTTATATTCACTTGTTGTTCCATAAAATCTTAATCATAAAATTCAGATACATGATTCTGAACTAAACCGATTACTTCGTTAATAACATTTTTTTCGTTTGTACAAATTCTCCGGATATCAAGCGGTAAAAATACACCCCACTTGCTAACTGGCGATTCCCAAAATTTGACTGGAATTCAACTTCATAATAACCTGCTGGTTTATATTCATCAACCAGGGATGCAACCTCATTTCCCAATACATCGTAAATTTTCAAAGTTTGCTTACTTCCAACTGGCGATTGATACATTATCCTCGTGTTCGGGTTGAATGGATTTGGATAATTTTGGAAAAGATGAAACTCAGCCGGTAATTCATGCTTATCATTGATGTTAGTTAACACATCATTTACTTTTCCATGGAGTCCCACTACCTAAGGAAGCTGCCCAATTTTCCCCTAATGAATTATCAAAACAGGATTCTTTAAAGAAAGAGTTGGACCATTTCCATCAGGAGCAGTGGCCAAGGAAATGCATCATCATAAATAAGCGAGTCAATCATATTCATT
>CAVOPZ010000034.1:0-115342 GCA_963698205.1 uncultured Ignavibacteriaceae bacterium
GAGTTGCAACTTCTATTCCTAATGCATCATAGATTTTTAAAGTTTGCCAACTGCTTACTGGTGACTGCCAGCTAATTTTTGTACTTGGGTTAAACGGATTTGGATAGTTTTGCTGCAATTCAAACTTGTTAACAGAATTTATATCATCGCTAATGTCTGTGGTTCCTGTATAACGGCATATCCTTCCGTAATCACCGGTTAGCCATCCATTTTGAGCATCGACAAAACAAATACTAAAAATTGCATTACCTCCCTGTGGATTATTTAGAGGAGTAGGCTGGGTTGTCCAATTTGCACCTCCATCTGTCGTATGTTGAATAATCCCATTTCCACTTCCATCTTTAGAAGAAATCCATCCATTGTTTGCATCGAGAAAGAAAACCGTTTTAGATCTGTCATTTGGATTTATTCCGCTATTGGTAACAATGTTCCAGTTAGTGCCGCCATCAGTTGTTTTTAAAACCTTACCTGCATCACCAACTATCCAGCCGTTGTTAAAATCCGAGAAATACATTGCATTGTATCCACCAGTCAAATTGTCTGTGTATTGTTCTGTCCAATCGGAACCGCCACTTGTAGTTCGCAATATCTTGTATGGAGGTTCAGAACCGTTTTGACCAGATCCATAAAAAGACCATCCATTATTTGCATCTACAAAGAAAAAGATTCCTGCCCCGTAAAACGGAACCCAATTGTTTCCGCCATCATTAGTTTTTAAAAAGGTTGCAGCTTGTGTGGTAAAATTAAAAATAAGACACCATCCATTATTATTATCAACAAATTGAATCTGGACAGCAAAATCACCTTGTGTAGTGGAAAGTACTTTCTTTTGCCAGGTGTTTCCTCCATCTGTAGTTTGATGGATTACAACTCCGTAAGAATTACCATAGGCTGGCCCGATAAGAATTAATTTTCCAACCGTGGGTTTGATTGACCCATGACATAGACAATGCGGCGTCAGAAGGACTCCAAATAGTATCATCTGGAAAAGGTGTTACAACTAACCAATTGGTACCGCCATCTGTTGTGTGAAGGAAATCACCTCTGCTGCCAGAAATCCATCCTTCTGTGGGACTTACAAATTGAACTTTACCAATCATTGCGGTATCGCCAACTCCAAGCGGATTAATTTGTTCCACCCACCCGGTTTGAGCATTTAATAAATTACTTAATGACACAATGAGTAATATTCCTAAAGTGAAAAGTAATCTGTTCATTTTTTTCTCTCCTATTATATTTTATAAATTATTTATACTTAAAATTTTCTTTATTGATTTAAAAAATTCAAAAGTTTTAGTCAGCAAAAGATCCTTTTTGATTTGTATTGCTGGGCAAATGAGACTGATATTTAGTAATACTTATGATAGTTGATTTGAAATTAAGATTGGTCAAGTATAGCTTCATGGTCGTATTTTGATTATGATCCCATATCAACAGTTTTAACAGAATTTTTATAAATACGCTTATTTTATTGTCAAAAGATGGGCCACTATTAGTGCTGCTAAAAAAAATATGTTGGATTTAAAAAGTATAAGCCTTGGGTATTTGATATGATTGAAAATTGAATTTATTAGAACTTTAAAGTTGCCGAAATATCAACTGTTGTTATCGGTTAAGTAATTCGAGTTTACAGGCCTTGTTTTGTTAAAGGTAAAAATTTTATTGTTAATTCTACTTATTGGGTTTTTGTGTGGGACATTTCCTACTAATGATCAAATAGAGGAGAATGAAGTCTGCATTAATTGTCAAACAAACAAATAAAAATTACTTTTAGATCCTTCTTCATTTGTAGTCTCAAGCAAAACATCTGCAACTTTAGTGAGTCTATTTTGTTTAAATGATGGTGTTTATAAATCATTATATAATAATTTATGTATTACTTTTTTGTCCTATAGTTATTACTACTTTTCCCCGGGCGTGTCCTTCTTCAAGATACCGGATAGCTTCAGGAACTTCACTTAAAGAATAACGCCTGTCAATAACTGGTTTTATTTTACCGGATTCAAGAAGTTCTCTCAGAAAATCCAGATCTTTTTTATTTAGTTTCGCCGTCCCTAATCCGTCTATTTTCTTGTTCCCCGTAATTGAAACTAATGGACCAAGAAGCATATGCTGAAACATGCGAGACAACGAAGAAAATCCGACGATAACACAAACGCCATTGGGATTTAGAGCACGTTTAAGACTAACAGCCGAACGGTTCGCAACATTATCAATAATCAGATCATACTTCTGCGGCGCTTTTGTAAAATCTTCTTTTGTATAATCAATAATTTTATCTGCCCCGATCGATCGCACCAAATCCAGATTCTTCGTACTGCAAACGCCGGTTACCTCTGCGCCGAAATATTTTGCAAGCTGAACTGCAAATGTTCCCACACCACCCGAAGCACCATTAATTAAAACTTTTTGTCCTGATTGAATCTTTCCTTTATCGCGAATACTCTGCAAAGCTGTGATTCCTGCTACAGAAACGGTCGCGGCTTCTTCAAAAGAAATATTTGCTGGTTTCGGTACCAATCTATTTTCATTAACGCAGACATATTCTGCAAAGGCGCCGCCCCAACCGCAGTCTCCGAATACCTCATCCCCCGGTTTAAACTCTTTAACATTTTTGCCAACTGCTTCAACCTTCCCTGCAATGTCGATCCCGGGAATTATATTTTTTGGTTTAGTGAGTCCGAAAGCAAGGCGGGCAAATTTGGGTTCTCCTCTTATCATATGCCAGTCGGCTGGATTTGCAGATGCCGCTATAACTTTTAACAGAACTTCATTTTCTTTGGGAACAGGTTTTTCAACTTCTTTAAGTTGAAGAACTTCTGGTGGGCCGTATTTTGTGTAGATGATTGCTTTCATAATTTTCCTTTCGAATGTTTAATAAAATATCCCGAAGTTGACAATATCACTCAACTTGAGAATCTGCAGTCTAGTACCGTTGCTGATCATTGCTATCTACAATGCGGAAATCAGAATCTGTTCGTAGAACTCACAGATAAAGATTGCCAATCTGAACTTGTTTCAGGTTCTCAATCTAGTGTCGATTTCAAATTAGTTATGAAATTCCGTAAACGAGTTCGGAATGTCAGTATTCAGACAGGCTCATCATACCATTAACGACGTAGTAAAAATTAAAATTATTTAGCAAATACTTCAATCACACTTCCCTTACTCAACAATCTTTTGTTCCCAAATTAAGTAGAATTATTGAGTACCAACTAATCAATCTCTTTTTAGCTTCTTCAGGTATTAAATAATCGAAATACCACTTCCAATATAGCGTTTGGTTTTAATTTTACTAGCATCATTCAACCAGAACTTGAGAAGAGAACGACTCTTTGCCTACTTTAAGGAATTGCTTGAATAATGAATTCAGCAGGACGAATTAGCAAAGTAATTCGCATCCATGCCTTCCACTAATTGCACAAGTGCTTTAATGTGTCCACTCATATAAATACTAAAGCCATATTATTATTGAATGAGGATAAGTACCAATGCAACCACAATATAATGAATTAATCCACTCATTATTTTATATTCAACAATATCTTATTTATAAAAGGGCATCGTGCTGATGCCTTAATAAAAATCAATTTATCGAATAAAATATATTTTAGATTAAGTAAATCGAAAAACAATTTTGAAAAGTCTTCACATATTCATATATGAAACTTAGGTCAGTCGACAGTTAGATTCAAGGATTGTTTTCTTTAAAAAAAGGGCATCGTGGTGATGCCCTTTAATAGCAGTTCAAAAGATCTCCCTTGCCGCAGCAGGCATTCAGGATAAGTGATTTACTTCAAATCAAAGCGGTCAAGGTTCATTACTTTGTTCCAGGCTGCAACAAAATCCTTAACGAATTTTACTTTTGCATCATCCTGTGCATAGACTTCTGCCAATGCACGCAGCTGTGAGTTAGAACCGAAAATTAAATCAACACGAGTTCCTGTCCATTTAGTTTTTCCTGTTTTGCGATCACGACCTTCAAATGTATCTCCTTTATCAGACATTGGTTTCCAAACTGTACCCATATCCAGCAGGTTCACAAAGAAGTCGTTTGTGAGTTTACCAACTTCATTTGTAAACACACCGTGTTTCGAATTGCCATAGTTTGCACCAAGCACACGCAAGCCACCGATAAGCACTGTCATCTCCGGTGCACTTAATGTAAGAAGCTGTGCTTTATCAATCAAGCATTTCTTCCGCTGCCACAGTGTAAGCTGTTTTCTGGTAATTGCGGAAACCATCTGCTTCAGGTTCTAATACTTCGAAAATGATTCCACATCAGTCTGAGCTTGCGATGCATCCATTCGTCCCGGAGTAAACGGCACTTCAATTTTGTGTCCGGCAGCTTTAGCCGCTGCTTCAACTGCAGCACATCCACCAAGCACAATCAGATCAGCAAGCGAAACCTTTTTGCCGTCTTTACGATTGTTAAATTCTTTCTGAATGTTTTTGAATACTTTCAGAACTTTTTCAAGTTGTTTGGGTTGGTTTACTTCCCAGTTCATTTGTGGTTCTAAGCGAATACGTGCACCGTTCGCTCCGCCTCGCATATCCGAACCACGGAAAGTTGATGCAGAAGACCACGCAGTGTAAACCAATTCTGCTATTGATAATCCTGAATCTAAAATTTTCTTTTTAAGACTATCAATATCTTTTTTATTGATAAGCTTATGATTGACTGCGGGAATTGGATCCTGCCAGATTAAATTTTCTTTTGGAACTTCTGGTCCGAGGTAACGAGCTTTCGGTCCCATATCACGATGAGTAAGTTTAAACCACGCTCTCGCAAATGCATCGGCAAAAGCTTTTGGATCTTTGTGGAATCGACGTGAAATAGGTTCATAAATCGGATCGAAGCGTAAAGATAAATCAGCGGTTGTCATCGTTGGCGGATGTTTCTTTGATGGATCGTGAGCATCCGGAATCATATGTTCAGGTTTAACATCTTTAGCCTGCCATACCCAAGCACCAGCTGGACTTTTAGTCTTTTCCCATTCGTAACCGAAGAGCATATCGAAGTAACCCATATCCCATTTTGTTGGATTTGGTTTCCACGCACCTTCTAAACCACTTGTTGTGGTATGAGGACCTTTGCCTGTTTTGAATTTGTTGATCCATCCTAAACCTTGCTCTTCGATAGGTGCAGCTTCAGGTTCCGGACCAACTAACTTTGGATCACCTGCACCGTGCATTTTACCAAATGTATGTCCACCGGCAGTTAGTGCTACTGTTTCTTCGTCATTCATTGCCATACGTTTAAATGTTTCCCTCACATCACGACCTGAAGCAACAGGATCCGGAATTCCATTTGGACCTTCAGGATTAACATAGATAAGTCCCATCTGCACAGCAGCTAAAGGATTTTCAAGTTCACGATCACCACTGTAACGCTTATCACCTAACCAGGTATCTTCCATTCCCCAGTAAATATCTTCTTCGGGTTGATAAATGTCTTCTCGTCCACCACCAAAACCAAATGTTTTGAAGCCCATTGATTCAAGTGCTGCATTGCCTGCTAAAATAAAAAGATCAGCCCAGGAAATTTTGTTTCCATATTTCTGTTTGATTGGCCAGAGCAAACGACGTGCTTTATCAAGATTGCCATTGTCAGGCCAACTGTTTATGGGGGCAAAACGCTGGTTGCCAGTTCCACCGCCGCCGCGTCCATCGGCGGTTCGATAAGTACCTGCGGCGTGCCATGCCATACGAATAAACAAGCCGCCATAATGACCCCAATCTGCAGGCCACCAATCCTGTGAGTCAGTCATCACTGCATACAAATCTTTCTTGAGAGCTTTGTAATCAATCTTGTCGAATTCTTTTGCATAGTCAAATTTAGGACCCAATGGATTTGACGCCGGATGGTGCTGGTGAAGTATGCCAAGGTTTAATTGGTTTGGCCACCAGTCTTTGTTTGATGTCCCTCTGGCTGCAGAAGTATGGCCAGTTACAGGGCATTTGCTTTCATCACTCATATTAATTCTCCTTTTAGTTTTATGATTTTATTGCTTTGAAAATATTTTAAAGTCTTGTTTGTTTTGTCTTAATCAATATAATATGAACAGTAACTCCAATAGCAATTACAAATAAAATTATTCTGATATAGAACTCATCAGTAAGCAGAAAGGCCGATAGAGAAATCGAAGCCCAAAGTGTAATAATGTTTGCAATTTTTGCATTACGAGTCAGCCCGGTTTTATTTTGATAATTATCAATATATGCGCCAAGTATTTTATGATTTCTTAACCATTCATTTGCTCTGGGAGAACTTTTTAGAAAACAGATTGAAGCCAAATCAGAAAAATAGTTGTGGGCAAAAGCGGTAAAAAAATTCCGACTGACTCCAACACCTACAAGAATAAATCCACTTATAAAATAAAAATATTTTACAAATTGAGAAATAGGAATTGATTGTTCTTTCATAACAAAAACACTTTAAACTTAGATTGTTTTTTTTACAGACGTTTAAGATGAATTAATATATTTGAGTATTTCAAATTGATCAAATCTATACACGTTATTAATACGGATTAGATGGATTAACATGGTACTTCAAAATCAAACAATTTTAAGCTAAAGTATTACTTAATTTAGAATCGAAAAATTATAACGATTACACAATTAGATTAATACTTTGACAGTTAAATAGTAAAAATTTTTCTGCTTCTGCGAATCATAGCCATGTAATTTAACTAAATTTGCAAATAAGCAAATACCAATGAAAGATAATTATCAATTTCAGTGGTCCCAAAAGAATTAAAAGATAAAAAAGAAGGGTTGATAATTCATAAGCCATGTTTACGATAAAAAGAAAAATAAATTTTTTTGATTGCGATCCTGCGGGAATAATTTTTTATTCCAGGATATTTGAATTTTGCCACTCAGCATATGAGCATATGATTTCCAGTTTTGAATTAAAAGAAAATTACTGGATGAATGATGATTACGTTGTTCCCATAATTCACTCGGAAAGTGAATATGTAAAACCGATAAAATATGGTGATGAGATTTCAGTAAATGTTCAGGTTTCACAGTTAAAGCATTCTTCGTTTGAACTTACATATGTTATTAAAAGAGAAAAAGATCTTTGCTGCCACGCAAAAACTGTTCACGTTTTTGTTGATAAAAAAAGTTGGAAAAAGAAAGAAATGTTTGAAGATTTGACTGAAGGATTAAAACTCCATAAGAGTTAAAACATTTTTCTAATCTTTTCGCGCTCAAGTTTTCCGAGTGAAGTTCTTGGTAATCCATCAACAAAGAAAAACTTTTTTGGAATTTTATACCCGGCAAGTTTTTGTTTTAATATTTCTTTAATAGTCTTTTCTTCGACGGAAGAATCAGTAAAAACCATGGCACATGCCACAATTTGTCCCCAGGTTTTACTTAGTTTTGCAAACACACATGCTTCTTTAATTCCTGGTATTTGAAGCAGCGCTTTTTCAACTTCAATCGGGTTTATATTTTCTCCGCCTGTAACAATTAAATCATTTCTTCTTGCCTCGATAAATAAATAACCATCTTCATCAATATATCCTAAATCTCCGGAATGATAAAAACCATCAACCAGTTTTGAAGAAGTTTCTTTATCATCATCTAAATATTTTATAAACAAACTATCTGATTTAATTAGAATCTCTAAATCATCTGTCGTTTTAAGTTCAACATTCTTGAGTGCTTTACCGACTGATTGAGGTTTATCTTTAATTTCATTAGCTGAAATTACTGTTACAAAGGAACCTGTTTCAGAGGATCCGTAAACACGTAACGGTTTCCAGCCGAGTTCATTAGCCTCAAACATCAACTCATCATCAATAAATCCGCCTCCGATTAAAGAAGCTTTTAGTGACTCATCCGGTTTTACTTTATGATTAATTAATCTTTCTAACTGAGTTGAAACTAACGAGAGGTGAGTCGGACTAAAATTTGAAACTGATTTAGCTAAATCTTCAGTTTGTAATGAATCTGGAATTACTATTGTACATCCATACAAAAGTGAGCGACAAATAATTTGAAACCCACCGATATGATAAAAGGGAAGCGAAGCAAGCCAGCGATCTTTTTCTTGATGCATTAAAATCTGATTTCCGTTTTCAATATTATTAATTAGTGATGAAAAAGTGTGCACAACTCCTTTTGCTTGTCCTGTCGATCCTGAAGTGAAAATCACAACTGCTTCATCATCTAACACAGGAAAAGTTAACCGTCCAAATTCATTTTTATTGAATTGAATTTCGATTTAACTGAATGATCTTAAAATCGTTTTGAAAATGACCTGATGGTAATTCTTTATCAGTAATTAAAAACTTAAAATCGTAATCATCAAGAATTGAATAGATTTCTTCATTGAGCAGCTTTGTATTTAACGGAACTGGAACTGCGCCCAAAATCCAGAGTGAAATAACCGTTTTAATGAATAAAAAATTATCTTCAATAAGTAATGGAATATAATCACTTTTTCTGATTCCAAATTCCGATAAGCTAAAAGCTTGTTGACTTGCTCTCGCAAAGAGATTTTTATATGAAATTGATTTATCTGATTTAATAATTGCAGTGAGATCAGCTCTATTAGAAAAATTAAAAAAGTTTCTTGTGGATTTTAAGTTCATTTATAAAAGCAGCTTACGATTTTTATAAAATAATCCCGATTGAAAGAAGTAAACCATAAAGTGCAGAAAATTTTGCTGAAAGCTCCAGAGTTTTGTTTAGTTGTGTGCCAGTTAAAGCATAAATCATTTTAACAAGAGTTATTGCAATCGGTAATGTAACGTAAGGAAGAAAGATCCAGATATTAAAATCATATTTAAAATGAAGAAGAAATGGAATGAAGAAAGAAACGAGAATGAAAAAAACATATTCATATCTTGAAAATTCTCTTCCAAGCACTACAGCAAGAGTATTTTTTCCTGCTATTTTATCTTCTTCAATATCTCGATAATTATTTACGATCAAAATATTAGTAATTAATGCCCCTACAGGAAGAGAAATCAAAAATGCGAGTGAAGTAAATTGTTGAGTATGTAAATAATAGGTCCCAACTGTTCCAACTATTCCGAAAAAGATAAAGACGAATAAATCTCCAAGCCCGTTATAAGCCAATGGAAATGGGCCTGCAGTGTATGCTAATCCAGCAATGATAGAAAATATTCCAATCCACAAAATCATTATTCCAACTGCATAAACAAGATATAGTCCTAACAGAAACGCTGTAAAGAAAACTAAAAATATTCCCCATTTCATTTCTTTAACTGTAATCAATCCGGATGCTAAAACTCTTAACGGACCTTTTCTTTCCTTTGTATCTGATCCTTTTAAATGATCGTAAAGATCATTGGTAAAGTTAGTTCCGATTTGAATTAGTACAGAACATATTAATGCTATAATTGAATAAGCAGGGAAAAATATTTCGTGATAAATTGCTAAAGCTGAACCGACCATTACAGGAACAATTGCTGCAGGAAGTGTTCTCGGTCTGCTTGCAAGAATCCAACTTTGAAATTTTGATATAACTATTGTTTGTTTGCTCATTAGGGAAGCTTTGGAAATCTTTTAAAATTTGGTTTGCGTTTTTCGTTGTAAGCTTTTTTACCTTCTTGCGCTTCTTCACTCATGTAATAAAGCAAAGTTGCATTACCTGCAAGCTCCTGAATTCCTGCTTGTCCATCAAGTTCTGCATTGAATGCTGACTTGAGAACACGAATCGCCATTGGGCTGTGCTGCAAGATTTCTTTTGCCCATTGAACACCTTCATCTTCAAGTTTTGTAATAGGAACAACTTTATTTACTAATCCCATTTGTAAAGCTTCCTGTGCATCATACTGCCTGCACAAGTACCAGATTTCACGGGCTTTCTTTTGTCCAACCATTCTTGCAAGATAGCTTGAACCAAAACCACCATCAAAGCTTCCGACTTTTGGTCCTGTTTGTCCAAAGATTGCGTTATCAGCGGCGATAGTTAAATCACAAATAACATGAAGAACATGACCGCCGCCAATTGCATATCCGGCAACAAGCGCAATAACAACTTTTGGAATGCTCCGAATTAATTTTTGCAGATCCAAAACATTTAATCTCGGGACACCATCTTTACCAACATAACCCATATCTCCACGAATACTTTGATCGCCCCCTGAACAAAAAGCATATTTACCATCTTTTGCTGGCCCATATCCTGTTAATAGAATTACCCCAATACTTTGGTCTTCTCTTGCATCTGAAAAAGCATCATACATTTCAAATACTGTTTCAGGACGGAACGCATTTCTTTTTTCCGGTCGATTGATAGTTATCTTTGCAATACCATCCATTTTTTCATAGATGATGTCTTTATAGTCTTTAGTCTTTTTCCATTTAAAAATCATAAAATCCTTTTTGATTAAAACTGTCCTAAATAATTTATCACAATTTCAATAAATCTTTTTGGCTCTTCCAGATGAGTATTGTGTCCGGAGTTACGCACAATTTTATGCTTCGCCTTGAAGAATCTTTTTGCAAGCCTTGCATTAATTCCCGTATACTTACTATCCAGATCACCTGTGATTAACAAAACTTTTAAAGGAATTTTTTTTAGTTTATCATGGATAGGAGGCATAATTCCGGTACTAAAACCTTTTAGAGAATTTGCATAAGCAATTTTACTACCGGAGGCTTTCTTCTTTTTGATTTTTTTTAACTTATCATTTGAAAATCTTCTTTGGGTATTAAAAAGTTCCTGATCGTTCCACATTTCAATAAATTCTTCTAGTGAATGAGTTTCGATAAACTCTGCAAGCTTTAAATCTTCTTCATATCTTTTTCGACGTTCGTCATCATTCCTAATTCCTGCTGTTGCACTTTCAAGAATTAATCCTTTAAGATCATCAGGGTATTGCACAGCATAGTTTAATGCAATTCTTCCACCCATCGAATATCCCAATAAAAAAATTTTATTCGGACTAAGATGGTCTTTTATGTATTTAATTTGTGTAACAATAGACTCAATATTATAATGAGTAACATTTCCCGGTGCATCGCTTTTTCCGTGTCCTACAATGTCTAAGGAAAGGTAATTGTATTTATCAGGCATCTGTTCAAATACAGGAAACCAATCTTCCGCACAACCAGTAAAACCATGAAGAAACAATACATAATCTTTAGTTTTATCAATTTCTTTTGGGTATTCTAGATTTAACTTTACACCATTAACATCAATTTTCATAATGCCTCAAAAAATTTGATACGAACTTATCAACTTTCATCCAATATTTTTTACGAATGGATAAAGAATATTCGGAATTTGTTTTAATCTCATAAACTGCTGCAGTTTTTCTTACTGAGGAAACTTTTATATGATTTAACACATCCTGGTAGCTTTTTAGTTCCTTATAATCGGCATCGAATGCTTCAACAAGTTTTTTGAAGGAAAGGTCTGTCGGAGCTAAGAAATATTTTTCAAAGACATTTTTATAATTAGCTATCGGTAGAAATCTGAAGATAGAACCGCCGTTGTTGTTAGTAAGAATAATAATCAAAGGAATTTTATACTGCTTGGCAATCAATAGACTGTTGATATCATAATAAAAGGACAAATCACCTGTGATAAGGTAAGTTGGATTTTTTGAATTAGCACAAATTCCCAAAGCCGTGGATGTAATACCATCAATACCGCTTGCGCCGCGATTTTGGTAAACAATAATATTTTTATTTAGCGCTGAGGAAAAAGAATCGAGATCACGAATTGGGATACTGTTACCGATCATTAAATTGGAATCAGGTGGAATAGCTTCCAAAATTTTCAAAAGAATTGCCGGTTCATTTAGTTTTTCATAATTCAGAAATGAGGAATTTTTTATTTTCTCAACAGCCACATCAATTGCTTTAAGCTCGCTAAGCATAGTTAAAGATTTATCTGCGAACAGGTAATCACTTTTTACAAATGATTGCAGAAAAACTTCTTCATTGGTTTTAATAGTTGTTGAACTTTTAGAGGAATCAATCATATCACCAAAACGATTGACAATAAATCTTTTACTTTTTGATTTAGATAAAAATTCATTAAGCCTTGGTGAAGTTGCGGCTCTACCGAAATGGAAATTAAGTTTTGGGGAGAAAAAATCAGAAAATGATTCTGTTCTTAATATGGCGTCAAAATTTGTAATTAAATTAGTAATACTATTTGATCTGAAGGCTAACCCGCTTGAGGCATCTGCAAAAATCGGCAAAGCAAACTTTGCAGAGAAATTTTCTAAAAGGTTAATAAAACGATCACTGAAATTTCCCGGTCCAACTGTTATAAGTCCGCAACAATTCTTTTTCAACAATAAATTTAAAGCTGAAATATTCTTTTGAGAAGAATCAATATTTGTTACATTTTTATCGAGCGAAAACTTTATTGGCAGTGCAATTGAGATAATACTTTCATCTATATTGTCTGTAATTGAATCCGGCTCTAGAGGTTTTTCAAAAGGGAAGTTTAAATGAACAGGACCACAATCTTGAAGCCAAGATATTTTAAATGCTTTTACAATATTTTCTTTTAATGATTTGATGTTCTTTGCGGCAAGTTTTGGCAAGCCTGTGTCATAAAAAAATCTTATATGATTTTTATAAATATTATCCTGGTTTATAGTTTGATTAGCCCCGGTATTTCTGAGATATGCAGGTCTATCGGCAGTACAAATTATTAATGGAACTCTATTCTGATAAGCCTCTATAATAGAGGGATACAGTTCTGCGGTGGCTGTGCCCGAAGTGGTAATTATTAAAACCGGAGATTTAGTTTGTTTTGCAATACCTAAGGCAAAAAAACCTGATGTGCGTTCATCAACAATAATATATGATTTGATTTTTTTGTTTTGGGAAACTGCATAAGTTAGCGGTGTGCTTCTGGAACCGGGAGAAATGCAAGCATATTTAACACCACACTCAACAAGTTGATCAATTAATATATTAGACCAAATGTAGTTCCGGTTAACTTTTACTTGCATTATTAAATAAAGATAAAATTGGTTTTAACTTTAATTGAGCTTCTTCAAATTCTTCCTTTGGATCAGACCCTTCAACAATTCCACATCCGGCATAAGCATAAAGTTTGTTTTCTTTTACTAATGCAGAACGAATAGTTACAAAAAATTCTCCATAGTTGTCTGCATTAAACCAGCCAATCAAACCTGAAAATAAACCCCGATCAAAATTTTCAGTCTTCTCAATCATTTTTAATGATTGTTCTTTTGGAATACCACATACCGCTGGAGTAGGGAAGAGTGATGAAATAATTTTAAATACCTGGTCTTTTGATTTCAGTGTACCCGTAACAGATGTCTGCAAGTGCTGAATATTTGGAAATTTTTTAACAACCGGATTTTTGACTATCTCAATCTTTTCTACAAAATCCTGAACTGATGTTTGAATGTAATCAATCACTGCATTGTGCTCAACATTATTTTTTTCATTTTTAAGAAGTTCATTCTCAAGAAGTTTATCTTGTTCAGGGTTTTCCCCTCGCATAATTGAACCTGCTAACGCTTCAGTAAAAAAAGCTTTACCGGAAAATTTGATTAAGACTTCAGGAGTTGATCCGAAAAAAATTGATTTACCGGATTTGTAAAGAAAATTTGTACAGGTTGGGTATTTGTTATTTAATTCATCAAGCGTGTTCTTCCAGTTAATTGCTGATAAGATCTTATTTTCAACTCTTCGGGCAATTACAACTTTTTCAATCTTTTCATGTTTTATTTCTGCAACTACAGAATCAATTTTATTACTCCAATTTTCAAAGTTATCACTGCTACTTATATCTTGAATAATTGTTTTATCAACCGCACTATCTTGTAATCGGTTCTCAAGTTTATAAATAAGTTCAGCTTCACGTTCAAGAAAATCATTAAAGTTTTCCTGGTGTGAAAAGCTTTCCGAAAAGAAATTTGCAATAAGAAAACAATTTCCTGAATATTGAAACAGGATAATTTTGGGAACAATAAAATCAATATCGCTAAAGTCTTTCCATTCATCGGAATCTTTTTTAACCGGAAACTTTACTGAAGTAATAAATATTGGCAAATTAAATTTTTCATAGTCGCTGTGATTGGAGATTAACTTGTTTTTTAATTTTGAAATTTCCTCTGAAAGCAATTCGTACTTATCAAAACTAAAAGATTGTTTGTTGAGCTGTTCGAAAGATAAAAATGAAGTATTACTCTCCGGTTCACAATAATAAAAAACATCATCAGCTTTCGATGCAAAGTGCTCTAGTAATAATGTAAACCTAACCGGACTGATCTTGGCAGCATAGCTGAAAAAAACTTTTTTAGGATCACTTAGGTTTTCTGAAAAATCATTTGAAGTGCTTGCTGATATTTGTGACGTGTTGCTCATAAATCTCTATTGTTTACGAAAGCAAAGTTAAGTGATTAGGTTAAAAGTTCATAAAAAGATAACTAAAAATTAAGATCTTTTTCAATAGTCTCCAGAATTCTGAGATAACTGTCATATCTTTCATACGAAACCTCGCCATTTTCAAGAGCTTTTATTACTGCGCAATCCGGCTCGTGATGATGAGTGCAGGTATTAAATCGGCAATAAGTCATAATTGGTTCAAATTCCTTAAAGTAATGACTCAAATCTTCCTTCCTTATTCCAAACGGATCAATTTCACGGACGCCCGGCGTATCCATTATATAAGTTTCATCACCAACGTAAATCATTATCGTTGTAACGGTAGTATGAATGCCTTTTGAAGTGTAATTGCTTATCTCGCCGACTTTAAGATTTAAATTTGGATAAAGCAGATTTATCAAAGTTGATTTGCCTACGCCGGATTGACCCCAAAAAAGATTTTTCTTTCCTTTTAATGCTGGTAATAATTTATCCAAACCTGTTAATTTTTTTGCCGATGTTAAAAAAACATCATACCCGATATCTTTATAAAGATTAGCCCACTGATTTACGGAATCTTCTTCTGCAAGATCGGTTTTATTGATTATGATTTTTGTGTTGATGTGCGAACTTTCACAGGCAACTAAAAATCTATCTAAAGTTTTGTTGTTAAAATCAGGCTCTAAAGTGCTTGTAATAATAAAGATGTTATCTATGTTGGATGCTATTACCTGCTCAAGCCTTTCGCCGCGAAAACCTGAACCGCGGGTTTTTATCGCTTTACGGGAAAGATGATTTTTTCGTTCAAGGATTTCATAAATAACTCCGGTGCCGTCTTCATTTAAATCATATAAAACAGAATCACCAACAGCAGCAAAATCGGTATGATATAACTTATCTTTTTTCATCTCAAAGTCTTTTTTAAATTTTCCTTTTAGAGAACAGCGGATAAGTTTATGATCCTCTGTGGAAAAAACGTAAAAGTCTTTACTTTCTGAACGTGAAATTATGCCTTGAATAAGAATCTCCTTTAAAATAAAAAAGCACCACATCGAAAATATGGTGCTTGATTTGTTAAATCAATTAAATTGTTTTCAGAATCGATAAGTTGTTGTCAGCATCACTGTGTGGAATTTTACATCCTGAAAAGTTCTGGAAACATTAGAATCATAATTATCTCCAATATCTTTCCACGAGCCGTAAGCATAGGCAACATCAATTCCGATTCTTCCGTTAGCCAGATAACCTAATCCGCCTGTTAAATATTTGTGGGCAAATTCAGAATCATCTCCTTTAAAAGCAGAAGGTTGATATATAAATCCACCACGAATTCGTAAGCCAATAGTCGGAACTGTGTATTCCAATCCAACATTATAATTTATTGCTGAGGTTAGTAAACTTTTTATATCCTTATTTGTTTCGGCAACATAGGTGGAGGTTAGACCATCGGGGTTATCAAATTTTAACTGCGAATAATCAATATAAGTAGCTTCTGCACTAAGAATCATTCCTTTATAATTTACAGCAAAAGCTCCGGTTAATTCAAACGGAGTCTTTATATCGTACGAGACTTTATCGCTGTAAAAATCAGTATCTAAAGTATATACTTGCCCGGTTCCAAATTCACTTGAGCCGCCAACAATAAATTCTTCATCCACTGAAAAAGTTTTCGGAAATTGAACAGTAGCTCCGAATCGTGCAATATCTTCGAATTGGTAGAGAAAACCAAGTTTAGCATCCCATCCTCCAATATTCCACTTTAATGTGTTGTTTAAGAAGAATGTTTTGAAATCAGTTGTCTTTGTTTCACCGGGTGTAGTTACACCTTGATACGTATTCCTTGTATCATCTTCATAATAATCTCTATTAGATTCAAAACTTCCATTTATGATTGTTAAGTTACCACCGACAAAAAAGTTTTTCTGTACTTCAATTGCACCGGATAAAGTCCAGTTGTCAACGCTTCCCGAAGTTAATGTATTACCACTTTGATTTAGTAGTCCACCGATTAGAGTAGTGTCCTTTATATAATTGTCTAAAGAGTCATAAAGAGGGTAACTTAACCATAAATCATAGGGTACATTACTATTCAGATTTGAAAAATGATTTATCCATGAAGTACTACCATTGTTGAATCCATCAAACTTTAATATGCTTGAAAGATCCTTCGAGTTGTGGTAAGACAATCCAAACACCAAACTTCCCTGATAAGTGGGCATTGGAAGAGCAAAGCTAATTCTATTCAACGATGTATTAGTTGTATTGTCCTGGGATTGATTTCCAAAGAAAGTTGTGTTGTTATCAAAGTTTGTAAAACTTAATCCACCGGATAACTCCAATTTTTTTAATAATCCAAATCCTGCAGGATTAAAATAAGAAGCCGATGCATCATCACTTAGTGCATTAAAGGCATTTCCCATTCCAAGCGCTCTTGCATTTGAACCTAAACCCGGAAATCCGAGTCGCAATGCATCATTATAGTTTTGTGCGTTTGTTGTGTTGATAGAAATTAAAAGAGCTGCACTGAATAATACCAGGATGTGCTTAAACATTTTTATCTCCTTCCGCTGCCGGAATTTCTTGAACCGGAACTGTTTCTTGTGTCATTACTCCCGGAATTTCTTGTGTCACTTGATGAAGACGAAGAATTTGTATTTCCTGAATTTGAATCTCTTGTTGGAGGTGGAGTATTCACATTATTAGAGTTATTTGAATTTCCGGAATTATTCGTAGTTACCGGAGTTGTAGTAATATCCGGATTTCTATCAGTATTTCCTCTACCGTTACTGTTTCTGATAGATTCTGTATCAGAACTTCTTCCGTTGTTTCTATCTTTCGTTGTTGGGTTATCTTCTCCACCGGGATAAACTACATATATAGGTGAGCTAACCCACCAGGGAGATTCATAATAATCAACATAACCACCATAGTAATCTGATTCATAAAACCCGCTGCTTTCTATATAATTTTCTTCGCTAGGATATTCTTCTCTCGGATCCCATACAATTGTGTAGCATCCTGTAAAGAAAAAGCCTATTCCAATAATTAATGAAATTATTTTCATTGATGTTTTCATTTTATTTACCTTCTTCCGGAATTATTATTTCCGTTGTTTCTTGGAGGATTCGAATTAGTGTTTCCTCTTGGAGGATTAGAGTTTGTATTTCCTCTTGGCGGTGAAGTTGTATTATTTCTTGGTGGACTATAACTCCTTGGAGTATTATTTGTTTTTGGCGGAGTATAATTTCTGTTTGGCGATTTATTTGTATTTGGGTTTTTGTTTACATTCGGTGTATAGTTTCTGTTCGTTTCCTTTTTTCTTGTGTCATTATTCTTGTTGATGTTAGGATTTTTTCGCTCGGTATTATTTCTTTTCTCAGTTTTAATCCGCGTGTCATTTGTTTTCTTTCTTGTATCACGATTTAAATCTGTATTCTTCTTATTGCGAGTATAATTCTTTTTAATAACATCATTATTTCTGGTTGTTTTTGTTCTTTCATCATTCTTTCTGATATTATCTTTAGTTCTGGTATTAATACCGTCTCTTGTAGTATTGATGCCATCTCTCGTAACATTTCTTGTGTTATCTTTCAATCCTGTTCTGTCACGTTTGGTTTCATCACGACCGGAAACAATTTGTCTTTCTCTTGTTTTAAGTTGATCTCTCAAAGAAGAATTTCCATCGCGTGAAGTGATCAAATCTCTATCTCTGTTTCTTCCACTATTTCTTATTCCGGAATTATTTCTGATTTTATAACCATCATTTGTTCTGTATTTGTAGTTGGAGGAATAATATCCACCATAATAAGGATATGGATCCCACCATCCATAATAATAGTTAGGATACCAATAAGTTGGATAGTAACAAAAAACTGATGGATAGTACCAGTAATTAGTATACCAGGGATCCCAGCACCAAGGATCGTAATACCAATTTGAACCAATTACTATTGAGACTGAAGGGTAGTAATTCCAGAAGTACTTTCTGTAGGATGGATATCCGTAGAAATAATAATTTGATTCATTCCCATCACTTTCTGTGTAGGAATCATCATCCTCGTAACCATACTCTTCATTTTCGTAAGATTCAGAAAGCGTATCTTCCTCTTCATCGTAATCGTAGTATGGCTTATTTTCTTCGCGGCTCCAGTTGCCGTAATCATAATCTTTACTGGCAACCTGGGTATAACATCCTGTTAAATTAATTAACAAAAGCGGAAGGATGGATAACAAAACTAACTTATATTTTTTCATTTTAAACCTCTGTGATTCAACTGTTTAAAAAATCGCAAATATCGAGCCTATAAAAAATGGGTAAATTGATACCATTTCAATAAAGATCATTAGGCAAAATAGAGTTGTGTCTATTTGAGTAAACTTCTTTGTACTAAAAAACACACAGAACTTAATTTTCTTAAATTTGCTGCGTAATTTCAATCATTACAGCCCTATCTGCAGAAGTTGGGTTCCATTTTTTATTTTCCAGCAGATCTCTTAGATCAAAACCGGCTGTAACGCCATTTGCTATTGACCAGCGAACGCCAAGATTTAAATATCCTTTACCATCTCCATACAGATTTGTAGAGTTATCATTGAATGCAAAATTGTATTCAATCAAAAATGAAAAAGAGCTTCCCAAAGTTTTTTCAGCACCAATCATTAGATTCACAAAATTATCGCCATCCTTATTTTCAAGGACAGTATAGTTAACCGTTCCGTGTAAACTTAAGTAGCCGAGCATATCAAAGTTTTTACTTGCTGCTGCAAAAATTCCAGGTGCTTTTATTGCAAATCTTTTTTCATCTTTAAAGTATTCGCCTTTGCCTTGAGTATCAAATCCAAGTGTTAATGATGGAACCAGAATACTTTCATCCATTACACGGAAACGAAAATTTACTCCCGGAGGAAAAGGATACCAATCCGGTTTTCCGGAGCCAATTATGTTAGAACCACCGTATGATAAACCAATACTGATGTTATCAAAAATTCCAGCTTCTACTTTTGCAATTAAGGTTCCGAATGGTAAAAGTTCTGTAGTTATTCCAACGTTTCCGCGTTCCATGATTCCTGCTGTCGGCATATCTATTAGCTGCCTGTATTCATACTTAGCTTTATCGCCGGCAGTACCTTGAGCGAATAGAAATTGAAAAACACTTGTAACGATTAAAATGATTATACTAAACTTTTTCATTGTTCCTCTTATTGGGTAATGTTCTCAAATTATATTTCAATCTAATTTTCAACCGAAAGATAAATATAATTTTTTATTGTTGTCTCGATTATCAAACTGTCCGAGGTAGAATTTCGATTTCAATGTACTCAGGAAAAAGTGAGTGTTCAGATTTAATTTTTATTCCAACTATTCCAGTTAATCCTTTAGATCGAATTTGTAAAACTCCATTTTGCTTGTTTTCTGATTTTACTTCTATCAAATCATTGCCTTCAATTATTTCAAACTCGGAGGATGAAGTTCTAAAAATGGCCTCTCTTCCCAAAGCGTTAACCGGAATAACTTTAATTGTCATTTCAGATTCGGGATCAGCAAAAAGATTTGCAGGTAATTTTCGCACTTCACTTCCATAAATGTTATAAAAGAAAAAATAGCCCAGAAGTAAAACGATTAATAAAAATATCAAAAAATATATCGTTATGATTTTTTTCCTCATTGATAAATTCTATTTTCCTTTGCTACTGCTAATCTAATATTGTTTATAATCTCATTAACAATTTCATCTGGAACGCCATCCTCATGCAGGGATTTTAATCGCATATCACACTGGTCATTTACATAATCTACAACAACAAACTTATTATTTGTTGTAAATGCAATCTCGGTCGAGAAAAAATCCAGTTCGGTTAATCTATGAATGACCCGAGTTATTTGATAAAGTTTTTTAAGTCCAAAATTTTCTATCTCTTTATCGTGCAAAATATCATATCTATGTGTTTCATCATCCCACCAAACACAAATAGGTTTGCCAAAAGCCCAGTAACATCTGAACCAAGCACGTTTACCGTCAAGAATGGCTGGATGAACTTTCTCCTGAATTAAATATTTATCATCACTGTGTTTTACTCTAGCAGAAAGAACTTCCTTTAAGGATTCAGCACCTTTGACAACTCCGATTCCACCGCCTGTTGTATTGCACGGTTTTATGACAAAAGGTCTGCCAAGAATTGCCAAATCATCTAGTGATATAAATATCTCCTTAGCCTGACTATGCGGCGGAATAATTATCGAATATGGTACGTGAATTCCTGATGTTATAAACTCAAGATGCATGTTTGCTTTATCAATTGCATGTAAGATTTTTTTGTAAGGATTAAAAATTTTGATTTTTCGTCTTGTTAAAATTTTTGCAAGTTCTGAGAAATTATCATCAACATCAGATGCTCTGTCTAAGTAACAACGAAATTCAAGTCTGCGATTTTTGACACTTTCAGTTACTTCGGAAATGTTCTTATAAGTGATCACGTATGTTGTTATACGATATTTCTGTAAATATTTTTCGATCGCAGAAATAAATTCTACGTCATATTCCCAATCGTAAGCAATCGCTAAATCAAATGTATTCATAAATATTTTTTTGTTGCAAAGTTAATACATACCAGCTTAAGTTTTCAAATTAGCTGGTCGCTTTCAGAGTTAAATAGCCTTGTTATTACACTACTGCAATAATATATTCACGTTTGTGAAAAGAATAATTCTATACATAATAATACCGATAATATTTATCTTCACTTTTTTGATTAACTGCTCTGGTTCAACCCCTACGATTGATGAAAAAACAGAGGATAAAAAACCTGTTTTGACAAAAGAACAAAAAGGAAAAAAGGCGCTTGAGTATTTTATTAATGGCAGTGTTTTTGAAACTCAGGGAAACTATGAAGCCGCAGTTGGGCAATATGAAAAAGCTCTTATTTATGATTCATCTGCCGGACTTTATTACACCCTCGCAAAAAACTACGTCTATCTTAATAAATTATCTTCAGCACTTAACTATTCTTTAAAATCAGTTGAGCTCGATTCAACAAAGATTGAATATTATGATTTGCTTGCAGATATCTATAGCTATGGAAAACAAAATGGATCAGCAATCACTACTCTTGAAAAAGCTATCAAACTTGATTCACTTAACATTGAACTGAATTATAAACTTGCCAGACTTTATGAAGATGATAAACCTGTTAAAGCAGTAAAGTTATATAACAGAATTTTATCTCAGGTTGGAGCTGATTGGTCGGTATTAACAAGGATTGCAGAGCTACAGGAAAGACTTGGCAACAGTGATGAGGCGATTAATGCATTAAAAAAACTGCTCACGATTGATCCGGCGAATATTCCGTTAAAAAAAATGCTTGTAGAATTTTATTTAAGAGCAAAAAAATACGATGAAGGAATTTTGTTGATTAATGAATTATTAGAATTAATACCGTACGATCTGGAAGCCAGGGAAACTAAAGCAAAGCTTTTATTGGGAAAAAATGATTGGAACGGGGCTTCAAAGGAATTTGATTATCTCCTGGAACAGCCGGATGTTAACCTTGATGCAAAAATAAGTATTGGTGCAAGTTATTTTAATAAAGCAATAAGTGATTCAACTATTCTGCCAATTGCAAAATCTTTTTTTACTAAGCTAGATAGGGATACAACTGACTGGCAAATTAAAATGTATCTAGGTGCAATTGCCTTGAGCGAAGATGATGATTCTATTGCGATTGAGAATTTTAAATTCGTTACTAAAAATGCAAATTGGAATGTTGCAGCCTGGGTACGACTTGGCGGTTTATATTTTGATAATAGAAAATATAATGAATCCGAAGTTGTAATGAGTGAAGCCATTTTATCTTTTCCGGAAGATTTTTATGTTAATTTAATTTTAGGATTGTCATTAGCGCAGCAATCAAAGCATAAAGATGCGGAAAAGTATTTAAAAAAATCCACACTAATCAATCCAACTGATATTACTGCATTATCTGCTTATGCGTTTACTCTAAGTCAGCTTAAGGATAATGAGAAAGCTATATTTTATTTAAATCAAGCATTAGATATCCAACCGGATGACGTTCAGTTAATTGGAACGCTTGCAATGATTTACAATGGAATGCGGGTATTTGAAAAAAGTGACAGCTTGTATGAACGTGCACTTGAATTAAAACCTGATGACCCTTTAATCAATAATAATTATTCTTATGCATTTGCGACACGCGGAATCCAGCTTGAGCGTGCTTTGAAGATGGTAAAAATTTCTATTGCTGCCGATTCACTAAACTCTTCTTATCTGGATACAATTGGTTGGGTATATTATATGCTTGGTAATTACGAAGCCGCAAAAAGTTTTCTTGAAAAAGCTATTCAAGTAGGGGGTAAAAGTTCTGTTATGTTAGATCATCTTGCGGATACTGAGTACAAACTTGGTAACAAACAAAAAGCGGTTGAACTTTGGAAAAATGCACTTGAACTTGAACCAGCTAAAATTGAAATACAAACTAAAATTGAGAAAGGTGCGATTTGAGAAAATTAAGTTTATTCATTTTGTTCTTATCAAACATAATATTAATTATTACCAGTTGTGTCCCTTCACAACCAACGGAAGAATTTGAACTTCTTCCATCCGAAAGATTGATAAACAAACTTGAAGCGAACAGGAGAAAAATAAAAAGTTTTGAAGGCACAGGAACTATTTTCGTAAACACTCCATCAATGGATAATAGTGCAAAGTTTAGAATTATTTTACAAAAACCCGATACAATTAATTTAAGTATTATGGGACCATTTGGAATTGAACTAGCACAAGCGCTTGTAACAAAAGAAAAGTTTACATTTTATGATGCCCTTCAAAATACAGCTTATGTCGGCGATGTAAACTCTAATGCTTTACAAAGCATTTTCAGGATTAATTTATCATTTGAGGATTTGCTTGATGCATTTATAGGTTCTGTTAATCTTACCAATAATTTATATCATTCGCCGGATAATTATGTTGTGGAAGATGATGAATATGTACTTACATATTCTGATTCAGTGCGCAATAATAAAACTATTTACCGTGTAGATGTTCGACAGCTTGGAATTACAAATTATGAGATGTATGAACTGAATGGTCCGTTAACTCTTACAGGACAATATTCTGATTTTCAGCTGCTTGAAACTGTTGCTGTGCCTTATAAAATTGGAATAGAAAATATTCTTGATGAGCAGAAAATTAACATTGAGTACAAAAGAATATCTGTAAACAAAAAAAATATTGTAATTGATTTTAAAGTTCCGGATGATGCAACGATTATAAAATGGTAAAGATCAGTTTTTACATCTTACTTTTTTATTCACTCTCTTTTTTTTGTTATTTGTATGCTCAAAATGAACAAATCAATTCTCGTAAAGATGAACTATCTAAGCTAAAAGATGAAATATCCAAACTTGAAACTGAGCTCGCTCAAAAAAATCGTAAAGAAAAAAAATCCTTAGAAGATCTTGAAAATATAAGTAAGCAAAATTTTCTTTTAAGTAAGCTTCTCACAAAACTTCGTAGCGAGGAAAATCTTAAACAATCAGAAATAGAAAAACAGACTTTAAATATTTCTTTAATTAAAAAAAATATTGATCTGCTGCAAAAAAATTATGCAAAGTATGTAACAGCAACTTATAAACATGGAAGCTATACTGATTGGGAAAGTGTCATTAATTCTTCATCATTCCAGCAAGCTGTAATAAGACTAGAATATTTAAAAAGGTTTTCCATTAGCAGGCAAAAGGACTTAATCAAACTTGAGAATAACAAAAAAGAGCTGGTAAATGCAAGAAGGAAATTAGAAGTTGAGAAACGAGAGAAGGAAATTTTGGTGCAGCAAAAAGAAGTTGAGGAAAATTCTCTTCAGAAAAAAATGAAACACCAGAAATCAATTTTAGCTGAAATTAAAAAAGATAAAAAAAAGATTTCCAGAAGTGTTAATGAAAAAAGAAAATCCGAAAAGAAGATACGAGATTTGATAGTTAAGTTAGTCGAGGATGCTGAAAGAAAAAGTAAAGAAGAAGAAGAGCTGAAAAAAAGTGAAACAGTAGTTTCTACAAAAACAAAAAAAGAAGTTGAGAAAACTGAATACAGTCTTGATTTATCGACTTCCAAATTTTCTTCATTTTCAGAATTAAAGGGAAATCTTAACTGGCCGATCTCTAAAGGAAAGGTTGTAAGAAAATTTGGCGAATCTTTAAATCCCAAATTAAAAACTGTAACAGTAAATTATGGAATTGATATAAAGGCGAGTGGTGATTTGAGTGCTAAGTGCGTTGCCGAAGGTGTAGTCTCGACCGTTGAATGGCTGCCCGGCTACGGTACTGTTGTTATCATAAGTCACAAAGGAAATTATAGGACTGTTTACGGACATCTTTCAGAAGTTTTTGTCAGTGAAGGCGATAAAGTAAAAACCGGTGGGCTAATCGGTGAGGTTAGTGAAAGTGTTGAAGGGAATTTGTTGCATTTTGAAGTGTGGAATGCCCGGCAATGTGTAAACCCTGAGCTCTGGCTGAGAAATTAATTATCAAAAAATTTGAAACGCATTTTTCAAATAATAGAATCCAAAAAAGTTTTATTTAAAAACTTCACATCGCTTTCTATCCTTCAAATTACAACGTACTTATTCCCATTAATCACTTTACCTTATTTAGTTAGAGTTTTAGGTGCAGAAAAGTATGGATTGGTAAATTTTGCAGCAGCATTTGCAGCATATTTTACAATAATAACTGATTATGGATTTAATCTTTCTGCTACACAGGAAATTTCTGTTAACAGGAATAATCCAAACCGTGTTTCTGAAATATTTTCTTCAGTGATCACACTTAAAATGTTGTTCTTTATTCTTTCAACTCTATTTTTTTGCGCAGTTGTTTTTTTTGTCCCCCAATTCCGTGAACAGTTACCCTTATTTTTAATAACATTTCTAGGTGTACTTGGAACAGCATTATTTCCACTCTGGTTTTATCAGGGAATTGAGAAGATGAACTACATTTTAGTAATCACAGTTTTTGTACGATTGATTATTACTGTTTTGATTTTTGTGATTGTAAAAAATGAAAATGATTTTATAAAATTCGCAGGATTGAATACAGCAGCTCAGTTTGTTATTGGATTAATCGGTTTGTTGTTAGCACTGAACAAATTGCAAATCAAATATACCTTTCCAAAGAAATCATTACTCAGACTGCAAATTCAAAATGGCTGGAATCTTTTTTTATCAACAGTTTCAATTAACCTCTATACAACCTCAAATGTATTTATACTTGGATTATTTGCTCCACCAAATGTTGTTGGATATTTTGCTGCTGCTGATAAAATTAGAATGGCGTTTCAGGGAATACTTTCACCTATGTCTCAAAGCATTTTCCCACATGTAAATAAATTGTTAAGCGAATCTTATGAACATTTTATAAGTTTTAATAAAAAATTATTTAAAATTGCTTTAGCAATAGGTGTGGTTATTTCGATATTCTTATTCCAGTTTGCTGAACCTATCGTGAATATTGTTCTTGGAAATGAATATCATGCTTCCGTATTAGTTCTAAGGATCATTGCTTGGCTTCCAATGGTGATATTCTTAAGTAACGTTTTAGGAATTCAAACCATGCTACCTTTAAATATGCAGAAAAGTTTTGCATTGATTTTATTTTTTGCAGCTATGATAAATATAACTTTATCGTTTCTTCTTGTTCCACAATATTTTGAGATTGGAACAGCGATATCAGTACTTATTACTGAAACATTTGTGACTATTGCATTTATTGCATATGTCAAAAAAAATAAAATTAGGATAATATGAAGTATGATTATCTGATAGTTGGAGCAGGTTTTGCAGGTTCTGTTATGGCGGAAAGATTAGCCTCACAGCTTGACAAGAAAGTTTTGATTGTTGAAAAGAGAAATCACATAGCTGGGAATGCTTATGATACATATGATGAACATGGAATTTTAGTCCACAAATACGGGCCACATATTTTTCATACAAATAGCAAAGAAGTCTTTGATTATCTATCTGAATTCACTGAATGGCTACCCTACGAGCATAAAGTTTTAGCTAAGATTGGAGATAGATTATATCCAATTCCAATTAATAGAATTACTATCAATAAACTATATGAATTAAATTTTTCAACAGATGAAGAAGTAAAAGAATTTTTTGATAACGTAAAAGAAAAAAGGTTTCCAATCCTGAATTCTGAAGATATAATTGTTAACCAGGTTGGAAAAGATTTATTTGAAAAATTTTTTAAGCATTATACTAAGAAGCAATGGAATCTTGAACCAAAGGATCTCTCTCCATCAGTATGTGGAAGAATTCCTGTTAGAATAAATGATGATTGCAGATACTTTACAGACAAGTACCAGTTCATGCCTAAAGAAGGTTACACAAAAATGTTTGAAAAGATATTGAATCATAAAAACATAGAGGTAATTTTAAACACAGATTATAAAAGTATTTTAGACTCAATAAAATTTGATAAAATGATTTACACCGGACCGATTGATTACTTCTTCAATAATATGTTTGGAAAACTGCCTTACAGATCAATAAGATTTGAATTTAGGAATTTATATCAGAAACATTTTCAGGAAACAGCTCAAATTAAATTATGTTGATGATTCAGTTGCATACACCAGAGTTGTTGAATATAAAAGACTTAGTCAGCAACAATATGAAACATACAACTGTTTCATTTGAATCCTCAGAAAAGGATGGAGAGCCGTTTTATCCAATTCCGACAGAAGAGAACAGAAACAAATATCATTTATATAAAAAGGAGACAGAAAAATTATCAAATGTTATTTTTGCGGCAGATTAGCTGAATACCAATATTACAATATGGATCAGGTTGTGGCGAATACATTAAAAATTTTTAGACACAGCTTATCATTATGAGTTATAAAATTGCAGCTGTAGTCGTTACTTATAATAGACTGGAGTTATTAAAACAATGTGTTCAAAGTTTAAGGAATCAAACTCATAAACTTGATGAAATACTCATTATTAATAATGCGAGTACAGACGGTACTATTAATTGGCTCGGCGAACAAACTGATTTAACAGTAATAACTCAGGAAAACTCAGGAAGTGCTGGGGGACAGTATACAGGAATTAAAACGGCATATGAAAGGGGTTACGATTGGGTTTGGTGTTTTGATGATGATTGTGTTGCCGAATCCAGATCGTTAGAGAGTTTAATGAAAAACAACATGGATCGTAAAGTTGTATTAAATTCCATTGTACTTTCTAATGACGGATTAGTTGATGGAAAAATGGCTTTCGCAATTTATGATAAAAGTAAAAATAAATTATATAGGTACTTAAATGAGTTTGAAGATGTGCTCATTCCCTCGGCAAATTTTTTTAATGCTACATTAATTAACAGATACATAATTCAACAAGTTGGATTGCCATTAAAAAAAATGTTCATTCGAGGTGAGGAATATGAATATTTACTTAGAATTGAAAATGCTGGATTTAAAGTTTTTACAGCTAAAAATTCAAAAGTCTTTCATCCACCCGCACAAAAATTAATATTTGATAATAAATTATTCCGTTATGAATATTTAATCCTTGACTACATTAAACGTTACTATACTATAAGAAATCTGACTTATATTACGAGAAAGTATTCTGCTCAAAAGTATATAACATTAATTAAAATTATATCTCTTGATATTATTATTATGGTATCAAGATTAGATTTTGTATTGATAGTTGCAGAATTGAAAGGATTTATCAAAGGGTTGTTTTTTCGAGCTAATGACAATTAGTGAACCAAATAATCAAAATGAACTGATACTATTTATCCCTAAAAATTAGGATTGTTAAAATTGGCACTTTCACAATTTGATAAAAATATATCAAAATTATTAGAAGAATGGTACGATGTAGCCAACTTTTGATACAAAATCAATTCTAAAAATTTCTTTGACAAAAGCATTTCTATCTCAAATGTTCGTTAAAAAAAGTGTGTCTGGGAGTAAAATATTTTCAATTCTTTCGTATCGAAATCAATATAATATTTTGTGGACATTTAAAAAAACTGGTTGGTTTATTTTATGGTTATTTAAGTGGCTATTATACTTAAGGTCAATTAAGAAAAAAAAAATTATAATTGCGGCGATCGGTTCAAATCTTAACTCAACAGCTGAATATTTTAAACAACTTTCAAATATTGCATTGCAAAATAACAGTATTGTGATATTACTTAATTTAGTAGAATCTATTTCAATATTGAAGAACAGGCAGATAGTTTATTTCCCACGCTTTTTATATTCAAGAAATTATTTATTAACTGATGGACTTAATACTAATACTCTTGATGAAATAATTATTGGTTTCGAGAAAATAGCAAAAACAAATAATCTCAGTGTTTCTCTAGAAACAAAAATATTATCAAGGGAATTTGATGCTCTGATAAATGATTTTAGCAGTTTCAATTACCTGATTAAGTCCTTTTTATCTGGGGGCCAAATATTAGCTTTGATACAGGACTATGACTACACTTATAACAAATTGTTATATTGCCAGATATCAAAATTAAATGGTATCAAAAGTATAGTAATTGATAATTCTTTTTTAATATATAATCATTTGTATAAAAAGGTGTTTTCAGATTATCATTTAGTTTGGGGTGAGTATAAGAAAAACTTCCTCTTAAAAAACAATAGTATTGATGTCTCGAAAATCATTGTAACAGGTAAACCAGTAGCAAGCGTGTGTACAAAAACAAAAAAAAATACGTCAAATAATATATGGCTTTACATCTCTCAGGCTTATTCTGATCCTGCCTTGTTTATTAGTGGTAGAAGTATTAAGTATCTTAAAATGAACATTGATAAATTATCAGAATATCGGCGGATGAATCACCCGGAAGATAAGTTATTTTTAAAATTACATCCTGCAGATAACCCCCGCGATTTTAACTTTAAAATAAAAAAATCAAATAGTATTAACCTGGTTAACATACTTGAAAGTGCGAAGATTATCTTCGTTGAAGATACCACTCTTTTATTTGATCTAGTATACAAAGGCTATCCTGTAGTGTATATACTTGATGCATTTGGAAATGATAACATTGGTATGGTAGATCAAGGAATAGTCCCAGGAATTGATTTTAGAGAAAATTTTAACGATACGATTAAAACTGTATTGAGTGGAAAATTTAATGTTGATGTGAATATCAGTAATAGTTTCATTAACCATTACTGTGGAAAATATAACAAAAATGATTTTCAAAGATTATTAAGTGGTATAATCTTTTAAAGAATGAAAAATATTACCACTAAAAGTTGCACAGCAGTCAATATTCTTTACATCTCACCCAATTTTGATTACGCCTGTGGTGTAAGCAGATATGTATATCAGTGTTTGCAGCATTTTTCTAAAAAGGATTATTTAATTGTTCACTTTATAACCAACAGGGGAGACTCCTTAGATAGAATATCAGGCAACAAAAATATCAAGTTACATACATTCGATTTTAAAAAAGATCATAAAAATCTTTTGAAACTTGTTCAAGATTTTTTTCGACTATTATCATATTGCAAAAAATATAAAATCGATATTATCCACACTCATCATCGGTATCCGGAGTTGCTTTCTGTTCTTGTCTCAAAGATTACCGGTGTTAAAACAATAACAACCGTTCATAGTTTTGTTAAAGGATTAAAGAATTTAAGTTTTCGATCAGAAAAAATAATTACAGTTAGTAAAGCAGTCGAAGAACATCTCTACAAAAATTATCCACATGTTAAAGGTCGTTGCGAAACTATCTATAATTGTATTGATGAAGCTTTTTATGAACCTAGAGAGATTAATACTTATGAGCATAGAAAATCTCTTGGATATACTGATTCTGATAAAATTATTTTGTTTGCTGGAAGAATGAGCAGGATAAAAGGTGTTGATACTTTAATTAATGTATTCGTTAACATTAATGAGACTTTATAAAAATCTTAAATTAATTTTACTCGGGCAAGTTGAGGATATTAATATTTCGGAAGCAATAAAAGGATTTGAAAAGCAGATTTCAGTAATTCAACCCACAGAAAATATAATTGCTTTTTATCAGATTTCTGATATGGTAATACTACCTTCAAGAATTGACCCGTTTCCGTATGTTTTGTTAGAATCTGGTGCATTGAAGAAGCCATTTATTGGAGGTAATACGGGTGGTATTGCAGAATTTATTGAAGATGGTGTTCATGGACTACTAGTCAATCCCGGCGATTCTGATCAACTTTCTGAAAAAATAATTTATTTGTTAAATAATCCTTTAAAATCAGAATTGCTAGCTAATGCACTTTACCAAAAGGTAAAGCTAGAATGTGATTGTGAAAAATATTTTGAAAGATTAGAAAAAATTATTAAAGAATTATTGGATTAACTTTTAAACAATTTTATGAAAGAACATAAAATCTTTGATATAAAAGTTAATGATATAACTTTCCAGCAGTTACAGACTATTTTTGAAAATACAATTGACTTAAAAAAGAAAATTAAAATTTGTTATACCAATCCTCACCTGGTAAGATTATCCCGTAAAGAAAAAAGTCTGAATAAAGTTCTAAATGATTTTGACATCAACCATATAGATGGTACAGGATTGAAAATCGCTTTCAAGCTCCTTGATAAAAAGATAATACCAAGATTTAACTGGACGAATCACGCATTTACATTTTTATCCGATTGTGAAAAAAAAGAATGGAGTATTTTTTTTCTTGGTGGTGATCAGGGTACTGTATCAAAAGCGGTTCAAAAAGTAAATAAATTATTTCCGCACTTGAAAGTTACCGGATTTCTTAACGGGTACGATGGATTGAGTGAAGATCTGTCTCGTTTATTAATAAATCTTCTGCAGATATTCTATGGGTGGGTCTCGGTTCTCCAAAACAAGAATTTTGGATTGATAAAAATTTTGAAAAATTAAATTGTAGTGTTATCCAGTGTGTAGGTGATATTTTTAGTTATATTGCTGGAAATAGATTAAGAGGACCTGAGTTTTTGAGAAAGTTTGGATTCGAATGGTTTTTTAGATTATTACAGAACCCATCAAAGTATTTTAATCGGTATGTTATTGGTATCCCATACTTTTTTATCTGGTAATTAAATATAGATATCAACGGATTAAATAAAGTTTAGCTTTTTATCTGGACGATTCATTTTTTTAATATTTTACTTATTTTGAAACTAAAATTAAAATTAGAAATAAAATTCTCATTCAATGAGCGGTATTTAAAATGACTAATTTGTTATCTCAAAAGATCTTTTCTGTTATTACTCTTGCATTTCTGATTATGGCTTGTAGCGGTAATTATTTTACTGACTTCGGGTCAGATAATAAGCCAATTTAAAATAAATGAAGACACGAACGGGTTAAGCTTTGATATTGTTTCCTCAGCAGAAAGTTTTATAAGATCAAATGAAAACCAAAATATATTTGATTATAACTTAAGTATGGATGAAAGTACACCCGGTAAACCCATATTACCAAATAAGACATTCATTATAGCCATTCCACCATATTCAGAAATCGATTTTCAACTGATTGAAAAATCAGAAAAAAATTATGAAAATACTTTTGTAAATATAAATCCTAAAATCATACCCGATACAGATTCTAGTTTTAATTATAAAGAAGTTGATATATATGAAGATTACCTTATAGATGATATAATTCCAGCCAATGAAATTGAAATAGTTGGTTATTTCTGGATCAGAAATTTTTATTGTGTTGCTGTAAAAATTAATCCTGTTCAATATAATTGGAAAAGTAAATCTCTTAAGATTATTAACATTTGCAGGCTTGTTATACAATTTAAGAATGTAAAGCCTTTTCAAATTCAGACGCACCAACTATCGGATTTTGAAAATCATTTGCGTGATGTGATCATAAATTTTTCTTCTGCCCAAAATTTTCGTGCGAAAAGGGAATTAAATTCAATTTCTGATTCATCGGCTAACTGGATAGATTACTCAAAGACTTATCACAAGTTTAGCATAATAAAAGACGGCATCCATCGGATAACTTATAGTGATTTAGCATCCATAGGTATAGATCCTACAACAATTAATCCAAGGACATTCAAAATATTTAGAAAAGGAAAACAATTACCTCTGTTTGTAAATGGAGAAGATGATCTTGAATTTGGCTTGGCTGATTATATAGAGTTTTATGCTGAAAAAAATTATGGCAGTCCTGACTATCGTAGTTTGGTTAGTATAGGCCGGGATTATTTGAATTTTATGGATAGGTATAATGATACTGCATTTGTATGGTTAACTTATGGAGGTACATGATGGTGAAAGGATTCAAATACAAAGTTTACTCAATATTACAACTGCGGATACAATTAAGAGCCATCTACAAAAAGCAGCATTTTGAACAAGATGTACGATTGTGGTATCACAGTGTAGAAGATCCTCGTACACAATTACCTTTCTGGCAGGAACATAAGGTTTTTACTTGGTTACTCTCCACTAACTCTGGAACTCAGAATATAAATTTTATAGCCAATGACTTTGTACCTGACACCGAAGTCAAAACTTATACCAGACTTATTAGCAATCAATTTGATGCTTCAACTACAATACATCGCCATGGTTCCAGTATTAATTCAACTGTACCATCTGATACAATTACATATGGTATTAGATTATCTTCAAATTTTAATTCAATTTTTAGTTCAAATCAATTAATGGAATTCAATAATGTTTATCGAATTTTTGGTTTACCAACAACAGGTTCGCATCGTTCATTGGTTGATTGGGTTGACATTGAATATTATAGATATAATAAAGCAATAAATGATTCTATTGTATTACTAATTCCTGATACTGTATCTGCACAGCTTAGAAATATAACCGTTACTAATATTTTAACATCAGATTCTCTTGTTACTATTTACAAGATAGGAAAAAAGCATAAAAAAATAGTTGGATTTACTTTAATAGATGATAGAATAATTTTTTCTGATACAGTTAGTGGAGGAGATCGATATATCATTTCAAAACGAGGTAACTATATCTCTCCACTTTTTAATTATACCAGAGGCTTAACTAATTTAAGAGATAATTCCAGAGGTGCTGATTATATAATCATTACTCATAAATCACTAAATCAATCGACCCAAGAATATAAAGAGTTTGTTGAAGCAAATTACAACATAAGAGTTGAAAGAGTTTTTGTTGAGGATATTTATGATGAGTTTGGATATGGACAAAATTGGGCAGAATCAATTAAAGATTTTTTAATTTATGCAAATGGTTATTGGATTAGCCCGGCACCATCCTATGTAAATATTATTGGTGATGCAAATTATGATTACAAGAATATTTGGAATCCGGCACCAACACCACGAAAGAAAAATTTAGTTCCTTCTTATGGGTTTCCTGTAAGTGATCAATGGTATTCAACATGGGATTCTTCAAACATTAATATTCCGCAAATTTTCATTGGAAGAATTCCTGCTAATAATGACGATAACGTTAGAGCTTACTTAACCAAGCATCAGCTCTATAAAAATCGAAAATTTGATGACTGGAATAAAAGATATACCCTCTTTAGCGGTGGCGATCCAACTAAACAGGGAGAAATGGCAGTAATTAAATCTGCAAATGACCAACTACTAAATAATATCATTTTACCTGCACCAATTGGTGGAGATGCAGTACACTTTTATAAAACACTTTCTCCTTCAACTAATTTTGGACCTTATTCACAGGAGCAAGTAAACAACAGTATTGATAGTAGCGGAGTGTTTATAAATTATATTGGACATAGTGGTACTAGAACCTGGGATAATGGAATAACCGAAGTTGTTGATCTTGAAAGTATTTTTCCTGATCGATTACCACTTATTTCTGATTTTGGTTGTTCTACAGGAAAATTTGCTGAGCCTGATGTGGATGCTTTTGGTGAATTATTTGTTTGTCAATCAAGCGACGGCGATGCCATTGGATATCTCGGTAATTCAAGCTTAGGATTTCTATCAACCTCGATTAGTTTTCCTACTCTGTTCTATGGAAATTTATTGACCGATTCAGTCAATCTAATTAGTGGTTCTCATGTACTATCTAAAATTGCCTTGATGAATGCTAATGGTATTAATGATGTAAGCAGGGTTTTCAATTATTGTAATATTTTTTTTGGAGATCCTTTAATTAAGTTAGCCGTACCTGATAAACCCAATTACGTTGTAAATAGAAGTTCAGTTTCATTAGCAGGTCAGATACCTGATCAGGAAGATTCTATTAAAGTTACTATAAGTATTTTTAATTGGGGAAAAGTAATTCAAGATTCTGTTTCGATTATAATCTCAAATATTTATGAGAACAATATTACATTTGTAGATACTATCAAAGTCAAATCACCTTTATACGAAACAACAGTTGAAGCATATATAAGAAGCGAGGGACTAGTAGGTGCTCATAAATTATTTATACGGGTTGATCCACTAAATTTAATTGATGAGTTGTATGAAGATGATAATGAGCAGGAATACATCTATTCAATTTTTTCTACAAATATCAGATCAATTGTAGCCAATAACTACTATGCTGTAAAGGGAAATTCATTAAAATTTCTAAATCCTGTATATCAACCCGAAGGTTATTCTGATACATTTACTATTTCACTTAGTACTAATCCCGATTATATCAATACCACAGATTATCAGGTGAGCCTGGATACGGTAACAACAAAATTTTATTTAAATAATATCAGCAGTGATCCTCGTTTATGGTATAGGGCAAGATTAAACACATCTGAAATAAAATGGTCGGCTAATTATTCATTCCGAAATTTACCAGGAGATTTTAATTGGTACATCGATAAAACTCATAACGCTACCGATGTAATTTTAGAGAATACAAAGTTTGATACAACAGATTTTTCCTGGAAATTATCTGAAGTTATGAATAATCTAAGATTAACTTCTGCTGGTTCTAGTGATGGTAAGTTTGCATCCATTTTATATAATAATAGTGAGATACTGCCCAATACGTTTTTTTGGGGAATTGCTACTGCAGAAATCGACACAATTAGTTATACTCCTTACAACATTAAGTACTTTGCATGGCCAAACACTATTGCCAATAACGCGGATTCATTAATAAATTATATTAATTCTCTTCCGCAAGGAAAAATGCTAGCACTAACAATATGTGATGATGCTGCTCAAACAGTGTTAGGGTTTAGCGGTGGTACACCAGTACGAAGGGCTATAGAAACTCTGGGAAGTTTTTATATTGATAGTGTTCGTTATCGTGAGTCCTGGTGTATTCTTGGTGTAAAAGGAGCATCTGCTGGAAGTGTTCCGGAATCGTATAAAAAATTGTTTGATGGTTTTGCATCCTTTGAAGTTGAGAAGGAATTTTTTCCAGACAGCGGAAAAATATTATTTCCTATCGTGAAAAATAGTGCCGATTGGGAAAGTATATCACTTACTAGCTCATCACCACCAGGGACAGCTGTTGAAATGATGCCATTAGGAATTATGAATAATGGATCAGTTGATACTCTTGATGTATTAAATTTAAATGATGGGATAGCATCATTAACTCATATAAGCTCAGGAATTTATCCTCAGTTAAAGTTTATGCTGAAACTTCGCTCCAATGAATTAAACGAATCTCCAGTTATAAATTCTCTTGGTCTAAATTTTATTGAACCGGCAGAACTCGGCACAAACTTTCAAGTTGTTGGAGTTGATAAAGATACGATTCCTGCTGGTGGAAATGTAAATCTAACTTTTTGGGTTTACAACGTTGGAGAAGCAAATGCAGATAGTTTTAATAGTTAAGGTCGATGTAGTAAATGAGAATAACCTTATTCGAACTACAATTTTTAGTCAATTAGTGGAATCACTTCAACGGTCAACTAGCAGAAAGAAATTTGATATTAAGTTATCTGACATCGAGGTAATGACTGGTCGAAAAAAGATTTGTCATCAATATTGATTCTGATAATAAAATTAAGAGTATTTTAAAGACAATAATTTTTTTACAAAATATTTTTATGTTCAACCAGATTTAATTTCACCGAAAGTTAAAATTACTTTTGATGAGGATGGAAGTTCTAAATGGAGACTTCGTTTCAAGGAATCCAAATATAAAAATTGCTTTAAGTGATGAATCACCAATTCCTATTGTTGATACAACAGCAGTTAAAATATATCTTAACGAAGAACCGGTATACTATGGTGCTAATCCTTCAATTCTTTCTTATGCAATTAACAGCAGCAATCCTAAATTTGTTGTTGAGTATAAACCAGAACTTGAAGATGGTGATTATCTTTTAAGAGTTGTGGCAAAAGATCCGAATGGCAACATAGCTGATTCTGCTTCGAGCGAAGTTTATTTCGTAGTTTCATCTGAAACAAAATTGATGCAGGTATACAATTATCCAAATCCATTTGCCAATGAAACTTACTTTACTTTTAGGTTGAGCCAGATTCCCGAAGAAATTAAAATTAGAATCTACACTATTGCCGGAAGAATGATTAAAGAAATTGTAAGAAAATCATCTGAATTAAATTATGATCTGAATAAAATTTATTGGGATGGTAAAGATGCCGATGGAGATATTATTGCCAATGGAACATATCTCTATAAAATGTTAATGAAAAGTGCTGATAGAGTTGAATCGATCACACAAAAACTTGTAATAGTAAAATAGAAAAATCATTCATAGTATTATTGGAGACACAATGAAATCTTTTAGCATTTTCTTTTTTGTAATCCTTCTTAGCTTACAAGCTTTTGGGCAATGGGATAAATATCCACGACCAGATGAGGGTTATATTAATGGTGGATTAGGATTAACCTGGATTGATGGCAAACCACACTATCGAATAGGTTTCAGACCAGAAATTTCTTTCTCTGAATTTGGAGTAGGGTTAGATCTTAATTTGGATTTTGATTCCGAAGGAAAACTTAGAACAGAAAATTTTAATGAAGCGTCAGATTACCTGAGCATTATTAGATATGTGAGATATGGTATGAAGAACGACCCGGTATTCATTAAAGTTGGAGCATTGGATTATTACACACTCGGGCATGGAAGCATAGTACAGCAATACAATAACAGTCCAACTTATGATAACCGAAGGATTGGTTTAGTTGTTGATGTAGACTTTGGAAAATTTGGGATTGAATCAATCTTTGGAACATTTTCGCCTGCCGGGCTATTTGGAGTTCGCGGATACGTGCGACCACTGCAACTTACAACTGCAGCAGATTTGCCGATAATAGGGAACCTTGAGGTCGGTGTTTCCTTTGCTGCCGATTTAAATAAAAATGCAGGAATCATTAATGGAGGATATGATCATATTAAACAGGAGTTTAATGCTACGGAAGATAAAGGATCAATAAGCATAATCGGATTTGATATTGGATTACCCCTTTTAAATTCCAGTATTGCAGATATAACTCTTTATGCTGATTATTCTAAGATCTTTAGTTTTGGCAGTGGTGTGGCTACTGGTGTAAAATTTGATTTTAATGCAGGTTCATTACTCCAAATATCAGCAAAACTTGAAAGAAGATTTAATAACGGAAAATATATTCCATCATATTTTAATTCTTTCCACGAGATTCAAAGATTTAATCTTGATTCCGCATCCGGCGCGTTCACAAGTAAAGCTCAGATGCTTAATGGCATTACGGATAATCAAAATGGATTTTATGGTGATTTATTAGTTCGTGTTTTAAACCTGTTTGATATTTACGGAAGTTATCAGCGATTGGATAAAGAATCTAAAAGCGGTGAACTTAATTTGAGATCCTCAATAGAACCGGAAGGTGCATCATTCGTTCTGCGTGCTGGATACGATAAGATAAACATTCAGGGTGAAAAAGATTTGTTTACTCTTGATGACCGATCTTATCTATTTACAGAAGTTGGTTATAAGCCGATGGAATATCTGCTCGTTTCGATTGTTTATAGTTGGACGTATACGCCGGTTCGTGGAAATGATGATAAAATTATTTCATTTGAACCTCAGAAACGAATTGAACCAAGAGTCTCTTTTATTTACCCCTTTAAATTTTAGTATTTATATCCTTAAAAAACGGAACGGTCATAGACCGTTCCTTATTTATTAAAAATAAAATTCCGTAATTCATCAACCGAGTGAAAAATATTTTTACTGTTTAATTTTCTTACTTCATTTTCGGAATAGCAATCCCAAACAACAGAAGCAATTTCAACTCCTGCTCTATTAGCCGCAAGAATATCAGAAGGGGCATCACCTATCATTAAAACATCTTTTGGATTAAGATTAAACATCTCTAAAAAATTATTTATTCCTTCGGGAGATGGTTTATGGTTTTCAACATCATCCCCACTGACGATTAAATCAAAATATTTTGTCAATCCTGATTCATCCAAAGTTATGAGTGCAGACGTTCTTCCTTTTCCTGTAAAGATTGAAAGTAAAATATTTGAACTCTTGATTTCAATTATCAGAGATTTTATTCCATCATAAAGCTGTGCAATTGAATGATTGTCTTTGTAGTAAGTATAATAATCCTTTCTTGCAGCTTCATATTCATTCGGACAAATTTGTTTTAATATTACATCTTCAGTTGGACCGAAAAGTGCAATTATCTCTTCATCAGAGTACGTTTTTCCTAAATATTTTTTTGTAATGTGATTAAATGAATCAAAAATTAGTTGATTGGTGTAAGTGAGCGTCCCATCAATATCGAAAACAATACCCTTAAATCTGGAATCCATTTTTCTGTTATTTTATTTTATAAAAAGTAATTTTTCCATTAACATCATTCACAATAAATTCATCTTCTTTAACAAATCCTATTGAAGTAATTGGAATATTTGTTGGTGATGTTAACTGCTGAACTTTATTTTTCTTGTCGATGCTGTATAATGAACCATCATAAAAACCAATAAAAACTTTCTCTTCGTTCTCTGCAGTAATAAATGAAAATGGATCAGGCTTCATTAAATCTATTTTATCTAATTCTTTACCGTCTTTTGAAGAAATGAAAATTATTTCTCCTTCTTTACTTAATAAAATCAGTTTTTGTTTATCAATAGAAAACACGATTTGTGGTAGAACATTAAGACTATTGGTTGACCAGAGTTTTTTCCCAAGCATTAAATCTAAAGCAATAATTTCTCCGCTTGTTGATAATGCAAAGATAGATTTTCCATTAGTTAATGTATTACTATTATTGACAAATCCTTCCTTCTCATTGAAATCGTACTTCCAGATTAGTAATCCTGATTTAATATTAACGCAATAGAGTGAAGTTAGAGAATTTTTAAAAATTATTTTATCATTTACAATAATTGGCTTGGAAATTAGTGAATGCGTTGAAAGATTAATTTTCCAGATCATCTCAAATGTAAAAATATCATAACAAAAAATATTTCCTGCTTCCGTTCCAAATACAACTCCTTTACTTTTTACAGTAGTTGTAGTTAAATCGACAAGTGAAAGATCAGTTGTAATATTTTCTCCAACACCAATCACTTGAACAACATCTCCGTTGTTAGAGTTTATTGAATACAAATCACCCCCGTAGGTGGCAGTTAAAAATAAATCTTTAAATACAACAGCATTACTTTTGATATTCCCGAAAACTTCTGCTGACCATTTTTCTTGTCCATCTAATAAATAACAATGGATTAAACCATCATCTGTCGTGCTGTATATTTTACTTTCCGATACTATCAGATTTGTTGATGATAGAGTTTGATTATCAATTTCCCAAATTTTTTGAAGGGAAGAATCCTGTTGTTGGTTCGTAGAATCGATTGAGTTCTGATCAATAACGATATCCTTACAAAACACCTGAATATTATAAATTATAAAAATGCTGAATATGAGTTTTGTAAAAGATATAAATATCATTTTAGTTTTTATTTGAAGTATTGTGAAAAACATCCAAAGTTTTATTTAATTAAATGAAATTTAATAAAATTACTTGAATGTATTTTTGCATTGATTTAATTGGCAATGATTTGCTTTAAGATTACGATAAAAGCAGAAATATTATGTTATTCATATCCATACTCAATAATAATGTCTTGCATTAAAAATGCAACATTTATATGTTTGGCGTCGTCTAATCAAAATTAAATTCAAAGATTTTTAATTTATTAAAATAAAGAGGTTCTGCATTGGATATTGTCGCACTAAATGAAAAAATTAAAAACGAAAGTGCTTTCATCGATTTACTGATGAATGAAATCGGTAAAGTTATTGTTGGGCAGAAAGCAATGGTTGAACGATTGGTAATCGGTTTGCTTGGTAACGGACACATTTTGCTTGAAGGTGTTCCCGGTCTGGCAAAAACTCTGGCGATAAAAACTTTGGCTGCTGCAATGAAAGCAAAGTTCCAGAGAATTCAATTCACACCTGATCTTCTTCCTGCAGATTTAATAGGAACACAAATCTATAATCAGAAAGATGGTAATTTTTTAATCCGCAAAGGACCAATCTTTGCGAACTTTATTCTTGCAGATGAAATAAACCGTGCACCTGCCAAAGTGCAAAGTGCATTACTTGAAGCGATGCAGGAAAGACAAATTACAATAGGTGAAACCACTTTTAAACTTCAGGAACCATTTTTAGTTCTGGCAACTCAAAATCCCATTGAGCAGGAAGGTACTTATCCTTTACCTGAAGCTCAGGTTGATAGGTTTATGCTCAAAATAAAAATTACATATCCTGAAAGAGCAGAAGAACTTGCAATTATGCGGCAGAATATCGGCATGGTTGAAACATTGATTAATCCTGTAATTTCTCCTGAAGAAATTCTTAGAGCAAGACATCTTTTAACCGAAGTTTATATTGACGAGAAGATTGAGAAGTACATTCTTGATATAGTTTTTGCTACTCGTAATCCAAAAGAATTTGGATTAGCAAATCTTGGCGATCTGATAAGTTATGGTGCTTCGCCAAGGGCATCCATCAATCTAGCAATTGGTGCAAAAGCTATGGCGTTTATTAAACGAAGAGGTTATGTAATTCCTGAAGATGTTCGTGCAATTTGTCTGGATGTTTTACGTCATCGTATTGCTGTTACCTATGAAGCGGAAGCTGAAGAGATAACAAGTGAAAATGTAATTCAGGATATATTGAATAAAGTTATTGTTCCATAAAAATGTTAACTAAAGAACTTTAAAATTAGTTAGACAAATTGAAATCCGTACTAAAGGACTTGTAAACCAGGTCTTTTCAGGAGAATATCATTCTGTATTTAAGGGTCGTGGAATGGAATTTTCCGAAGTACGCGAATACCAGTTTGGGGATGACATCAGAAGCATTGATTGGAACGTAACTGCACGATTCGGACATCCATATATAAAAGTTTTTGAAGAAGAACGCGAACTTACTGTAATACTTATGGTTGATATGAGCGGTTCATTAATGTTTGGTTCACTTTCTAAAACTAAACAGAGAATTGCTGCAGAGTTGAGCGCAATTCTTGCTTTTTCTGCTTTGAAGAATAATGACAAAGTAGGCTTGATTTTATTTACAGATAAGATTGAAAAATTTGTTCCTCCAAGAAAGGGAAGAATTCACGTATTAAGAATAATTCGCGAAGTTCTTTCTTTCGAACCTGAAGGTAAGTCTACAAATCTTAAAGGTGCATTGGAGTACATGAACAATGCAATTAAGAAAAAATCTATCGCATTTTTGATTTCTGATTTTATGGATGCTGGTTATGAGAAGATATTAAGAATTGTTGGTAGGAAACATGATTTAATTGGAATTGTTTTGGATGACAGACGCGAAAAGGAAATTCCCAATATTGGATTGGTTAAACTTGCAGACGCTGAAACCGGTGCTGAAAGATGGATTGATACAAGCAGTAAGCGAGTTCGTTCCCAAATGAGATTTGATAGAAAAGAAAGAGAAAAACTGCGTAACTCAATATTTATTAAAAGCCATTTGGATAGAATTGAAGTAACGACCGGCTCAAACTACATTCAACCGCTGGTGCAATTTTTTAGACGACGTGAAAAAAGATGGTAAAAAAGTTTTCCTTTTTTCTGGTAATACTATTTTGCTTAACTCCTATCTATGCACAAGAGATAACAGTTAGTGCTTCTACTGATACAACAGACTATATGATTGGGGATCGGATTCAGCTTTCTCTTTTCATAAAGATGAACAAAGATGTTTACATCATAAATCCTTTTTTCAGAGATTCGTTAAAAAATATTGATGTGCTTAACATTTCTAACCCAATTACTGATGAAAATGAAACGGGAAAGAGTGTTAAATATCTTTGCTTGTTATCCAGATTTGATTCTGCCGCAATTACAATTCCTCCAATAAAAATTGAATACAGAATAAAAGGTGATTCGACATTAAAGTTTATTTTATCAAATCCTGTAACATTTAACGTACATCGGATGGATGTTTCTGTTCAGGAGGAGATAAAAGACATCAAACCTCCAATCAGACCGTTTGATTATTTTTTTATTATTTACATACTCATTGCACTTACTGTCGTGTCAGTACTGGTTTATTATTTTATCTATAAGAAATATTGGAAACGAAAGCAGGAGTTAATTATCCAAAAGAAAGAAGAAAAACTTCTCTCCCATCAATTAGCCTTACGTAAACTTGAACAACTTGAAAAAGAAGAATTATGGCAAAAAGGATTTCTAAAAGATTATCATTCTAAAATTACAGATATTATTCGCGAGTATTTTGAAAAACAATTCGATCTGCCTGCACTTGAACGAACAACAACGGAATCGTTAAAACTTTTAAGTAAACATCCACATGGAGTAAAAGTTTTGGATATAACCTCCCAATTTTTAAACAATGCTGATCTTGTGAAGTTTGCAAAATATGCACCTCTTGAAATTGTGAATGTTGAAATGATGTCTCAGGCAAGAAGCATAGTAAAGAAAACTGCCATGCTGGAAAAAGAAGAACAAGTTACAGAGGAAGCAAATGTTTAACGATGTAACTTTTGCATACCCCTGGGTTCTGTTTTTAATTCTTTTAATTCCATTGCTTGTTGCCTGGTATATTTGGCAGGGAAGGAAAAAACAAGCTGCAATTTCGTATTCCTCTTTAAAAGCATTTGAAAAAATTCCCGCAACTTTTCGTGAAAGGTTTCGACACCTTCCGTTTGCACTTAGAATGCTTGCATTAATATTTTTAATTATTGCACTTGCACGTCCACAGAATTTTTCTGCCGGACAAAGTGTTAATGCTGAAGGAATTGATATTGCAATGGTTTTGGATATTTCCGGAAGTATGCTTGCAGAGGATTTTAAACCAAATCGTTTGGAAGCCGCTAAAGAAGTAATAGATGAATTTGTTCAGGGCAGGACATCCGATAGAATTGGATTGGTAATTTTTTCACGCGAAGCATTTACCCAATGTCCGCTTACAATTGATTATTCCGTTTTAAGAAATCTTTTAACGGATATTAAAACCGGAATGATTGAAGACGGCACTGCGATTGGAAATGGAATTGCAAATGGAGTAAATAGATTAAAAGACAGCGATGCAGAAAGCAGAGTTGTTATTCTTCTTACAGACGGCGTTAATAATGCTGGAGAAGTAGATCCGATTTCTGCAGCTGAAATTGCATCAACTTTTGGAATTAGAATTTACACTATTGGCGTTGGAACTCGGGGCGAAGCACCATATCCTGTACAAACACCCTTTGGAACAAGATATCAAATGGTTCCTGTTGAAATTGACGAAGCTATTTTGAAAAAGATTGCTGAAACCACAGGAGGCCAATATTTTCGCGCAACTAATAACAGGGCTTTGGAAGAGATCTATAATAAAATTGATAAAATGGAAAAAACAAAAATTGAGATAACATCATATAGAAATGCAAAAGAACTTTTTGCAGGATGGCTTGGAATTGGTTTTGTGCTTCTATTCTTAGAACTGATTGCATCTAAAACAATTTTAAGGAAGCTGCCCTGATGTTCAGATTTGCAAATCCTGAATACTTAATTGCATTATGGTTGATTCCAATCCTGATTGCACTTTATATTCTTTTCAATCGGAATAGAAAAAGACTGCTTGAAAAATTTGCTGATAAAGAGTTACATAAATTTATTATGTATTCATTCAGCAGCATAAAATCAAAAATAAAATTTGGTTTGATTTTAATAGTATTGTCATTGCTGATAATGGCATTTTCCAAGCCGCAAGTTGGAACAAAGATGCAGGAAGTAAAGCAAACCGGAATTGATGTTTACATTTTACTTGATGTTTCAAGAAGTATGCAGGCAGAAGATATTAAACCCAACAGGTTAGAAAAAGCAAAGTATCAGATTTCGAACCTTATTCAGAAACTTCGGGGCGATAGAATAGGGCTGATTGTTTTTTCCGGTGAAGCATACATCCAGTTTCCGTTAACAACAGATTATTCAGCAGCCAATCTTTTTCTTAATGCTGTTGACTTTAATTCGGTTCCTCAACCGGGAACCGCAATTGCGTTAGCAATTAATATGGCTGTGCAATCATTCGATTCAGCATCAACCGATAAAGCAATTATTATTATCACTGATGGAGAAGATCACGAAGGAGACATTAATGCCGCAGTTGAAAATACAACCGATAAAGCGATAAAGATTTATACGATAGGTTTAGGTTCTCCAGATGGTGTTCCCATTCCTGTTTATGATAACCGCGGGAACAAAGTTGGATTCAGACAGGATAATTCAGGACAAACGGTATTAACAAAACTAAATGAAACGATATTAAAAGAAATTGCTAATGATGGTGATGGGAAATATTATCGGGGTAATAACTACGAAGATTATCTAGATAAAATTTATTCCGATCTTTCTACACTTGAACAGGCTGAGTTTGGTGTAAAAAAAGTCACTGATTACGAGGATCGATTTTATTACTTTTTAATACCAGCTATTATTTTGTTGTTGATTGAAATTTTTATAACAGATAAACGTTCGCCATTTTTTACAAGATTGAATAAAAAATTAGGAATTGAAGCTGAAGAAACATGATGACTCGAATTAAAAATATTTATTTATTATCAATCGTAATCTTACTCTTAATCTCAAATGGATATTCCCAATCCGACAGAAGCACTTTAAATAAAGGTGTTGATAAGTACGAAGAAAAAAAATATGCTGATGCTGAAGTGGATTTTAGAAAAGTCGTTGAAACCTCACCCAAAAACTTTGAAGCAAGTTTTAATCTTGGCACTTCGTATTACAAACAGGAAAAGTATGAAGATGCAATAAAATCTTTCTCAAGTTCATTGGAGAATGCAAAAGATGATTTAAGTCGTGCCAAAATTTTTCATAACATCGGCAATTCACTTCTTAAATCAAACAAGATTGAGCAAAGTATTGAAGCGTATAAAAACGCTTTGAAATTTAATCCAAATGATGATGATACAAAATATAATTTATCCTATGCACTGGAGCTGTTGAAGAATAAAGATAAGAATCAACAAAACAAGAATGATCAGAATAAAGATAATCAGAATAAGCAAGATCAACAGCAAAATCAGGATCAGCAAAACAAGGATCAGAATAAACAAGATCAGAAGCAGAATCCACAGCCAAAAGATCAGGAATCAAAGCAGGATAACACTAAACAGCAAAAACAGCCTAAGGAACAAAAAATTTCTAAAGAGGAAGCACAACGGATTTTAGATGCTCTGAAAAACAATGAAAAAGATTTTCAGAAACTACTAAGAAAGAAAACCGGTCGTGTTAAACAAACGGAAAAAGATTGGTGATGTATAGATTTTCTTTTTTATTAATATTTGTTTTTTTTAGTTCACTTCTCCGTGCACAATCTTTTACTGCAACTGTTGATAATAATAAAGTTGGCGAAGATGAACGATTTGAAGTAAGATTTACTTTTGAAGGCAAAGAAATAAAAGGTCTAAAAAATTTTAGCGCACCTTCTTTTAAAGATTTCAGAGTCTTATCAGGTCCAAACCAATCTACAAGTATGCAGATAATTAATGGTGTAAGCTCATCATCATTGACTTTATCGTACATATTAATGCCAAACACTACTGGATCATTCACGATCGGAAGTGCATCAATTGAATATCTTGGTACATCATTATCTACAAAACCTATTTCAATAACAGTTACAAAAGGTGCCCCAAAACAAAAAGACGACAAGACAAGCGGTGTTTCAGAAGCTGATATTGCTGATAATTTATTTATTCGTGCTTCGATTGACAAGAACAGAGTTTATCAGGGTGAACAGGTTACAGTAACATATAAACTTTACACCAGATTAAACATTGCTGCACAAATGTCTGTAGATAAACTTCCACAGTATCAAGGATTTTGGGCTGAAGAACTCGGGACTTCACAAAATATTTCTTTTACTACTGAAGTTCTGAATGGTAAGCAGTATAAGGTCGGACTGCTGAAACGAGCAGCTTTATTTCCTACCCAAACCGGCAAGCTTGAAGTTACACCATTTGAACTGACCATTCCGATTCAAATTCCTAAGAAAAAAAATCCAAATAATATTTGGGATGATTTTTTTGGCGATCCTTTTGGACGCGCTGAAATTTATGAATATAAAGCCACATCCAACATCGTAAATATTGATGTTCTTACATTGCCACAGAATAATCAACCTGCATCATTCAGAGGTGCTGTTGGAAAATATGACTTTTCCGCCTCTATTGATAAATCTGTGACCAAAACTAACGAACCTATTTCTTTAAAACTTAAAATTACCGGAACGGGAAATATTAAGTTGCTTGAACTTCCTGATTTTGAACTCCCGAATGGTTTTGAAAAATACGATCCCAAAATTAATGAAAAGTTAGAGCGTGGTGGAAAGATTAGTGGATCGAAAGAAGCAGAATATTTATTAATTCCGAGAATTGCAGGATCACGGGAAATTCCACCGATTGAGTTTTCATATTTTGATATTGAAAAAAAATCTTATCAAAAAATAAGTTCAAAAACATTCAACGTAAAGATTCAGCAGGGTGAGGGAAATGTTGATCTTGCAAATCAACAATCGATAGAACAGCTTGACAGTGATATACGTTTTATCAAAACAAAGTTTGATGACATTGATAAACGAAGTACAATACTATTATTTAAACCTGCATTTTGGATTGCGACCATAGTCCCGTTACTAGCATCTTTTGTACTTATTGGATGGAAACGAAAACAAGATAGACTTTCAGGTAATCAACAATTGCTTCGTTATTCTAAGGCTCAAAAAATTGCGCGTAACAGGTTTAAGAAAGCCAAAAAATTTCTTGAGCAGAATAATGTTGAGCTTTTTTATTCGGAAATTTCTCAGGCATTGTTCGGATATCTTGAAGACAAATTTCATATTCCTAAATCAGAATTTACGCTTGATAAAGCCGCGGATGAATTAACAAAAAGAAATGTTGCCGTCGATCTTGTTGAAAAGATGAAAACTAATGCACAAAAATGTGAGTTTATAAGATTTGCACCCTCAACAAATCCTGCACAAGCTATGAATGAAATGTATAATTCATTTTCTGCTGTGGTTATTGATATTGAAAGATCCGTATCCAAATGAAAAAGTATTTCTTTCACTCATTAGTTTTCCTATTTGTAATTTTCATCTTCTCCGTAAGAGCTGATGCAAATTCAATAATGCAGAAAGGAAATGAGTTTTACAAAAACAATCAGTACCAGTTTGCGATTGATGAATATAATAAGCTTATCAGGCAGGGTTTTATTGGTCAATCACTTTACTATAATCTAGGCAACGCTCACTATCGTTTAGGTAAAGTTGGATTTGCGATTTTGTATTATGAGAAGGCATTGAAGCTTTCTCCCGCAGATGAGGACATTAAGCATAATCTTACGCTTGCAAAGTTAAACGTTAAAGATAAAGTGGATACGCTTCCACCATTTTTTATATTTAATCTCTGGGAAGGATTGCTTGCTATTTTTTCTGTATCAGGTTGGACTATTATTGTTTATATAGTTTTTATATTATTATTAATTTCAGCTATTGCTTATTTCTTCTCCAGGACCGCAAATCAACAACGTATATCATTTTTTACAGTTGTTGGTCTTTTAGTTTTATTCCTTTTCACGATTACTCTTCTCTCAGTTAAAATGAATAAAGAATTTAATATTAAAGATGGAATTATCGTTGAATCATCAGTATTTGTAAAATCTTCACCAGATTATTCATCAAAAGATTCATTTCAAATCCACGAAGGATTAAAAGTTAGAATTGAAGATAATGTTGATGATTGGGTAAAAATACGGCTTGATGATGGAAAAATTGGCTGGATTGCAGGAAAAAATATTGGCATTATATAGAAAAATCTATTTATTGGTATTTGCAAATTATTGTGTTTTCTTTAGATTTGTTAAGAATTAAATATACAAGAAAGGTAATAAATGAAGAATCTAATTTCTGTTCTCGCTCTGGTAACCTTATTTGCTTTTGCGGCAAATGCTCAATCAAAAGATTGCTGCTCAAAAGAAAAAGGTGAAACCACCAAAGTCGAGAAATGCACCGAAAAAGATCATACAATGAAAACTGGTGACGTTCAAAAAACTACAACTACTACCTCTGCTGGTTTGAAAGATGGTAAACAAGTAGTTGAAAAGGAGATCGTAATGACTAAGACGGGTATGAAAGAAAAATGCGGGGATAATTCATCTTGCTGTGATATGAAAAAAGAAAAGAAAGTTGAAAAAGAAGTCGAGAAAAAATAAATTAACTAAAATGTTTTTAGTTTAACAAGCCCTTCCTTTTGAGGGGCTTTTTTATTTCATGAATTATTCCAATTGCCATATTGTTCAAAGTCAGACTGTGGCAATAACGTTTTAATAATTTCTCAAACAAAATTTCATTTTCATTCAATCGATTTCTAACTTTGACCCAATAAAATTAAAAACAGGACAAAAATAAATGGAATGGATTACTGATCCGCAAGCTCTTATTGCGTTATTAACCTTAACTATACTTGAAATTGTACTTGGGATCGATAATATAATTTTTATTTCAATTCTCTCAGGGAAGCTTCCCAAAGAAAAGCAGAAAAAGGCGAGATTAGTTGGACTTGCATTAGCAATGATTACCAGAATTCTTTTACTATTCTCAATCTCGTTGATTGTAAAGTTAACTGAACCTTTCTTCACAGTTTTTGAATTGGGAATTTCGGGAAGAGATTTAATTCTTATTCTTGGCGGATTATTCCTGCTCGCAAAAAGTACGATAGAAATCCATTCCAAGCTAGAAGGTGAAGAAGAACATCATAATGTAAAGGCAAAAGTATCATTTGCAGGTGTAATTATTCAAATACTTTTGCTTGATGTTGTATTCTCACTTGATTCTGTAATTACAGCAATCGGCATGGCTAATGATTTAGCAGTAATGGTTATTGCAGTTATTATTGCAGTAATATTTATGATGTTCTTTTCTGGATCAATTAGTGATTTTGTTGAGAAACATCCAACCATTAAAATACTTGCACTTAGCTTTTTGCTGTTAATTGGTTTCTCATTAATTATCGAAGGATTGCATCAACACATACCAAAAGGTTACATTTACTTTGCTATGGCGTTCAGTGTGTTTGTGGAGATGTTGAATTTAAAGATGAGGAAGAAGAAAAGTAGTCCTATTAAATTGAGAACCGAAATACCCGGAGAGTAAGATAAAGTATGCAATGTACAATATTCAATATCCAGTTGGGCAGCACATAATGTCGATGATCCTAAGTTGTCGATTGGAAAAAAAATATGTTGATAATTAAATCATATTGGATGTAATGATTGATTTTCAATCTTTAATAAATAATGCAATTTTAATTCATCTATCTTTGGAAGATTGAGCTGTTTGGTGTTAAATTTGCCCGAGTTTTTTAAATGAATTAGAACAGGATAAAAGAATGTTAACAAAACAGAAAAAACTTTCCAGAAAAGAGATTAAAGAAGATAAACTTGTAGGCTTGTATTACAAATCCCAATCTTTTTTTGAAGAAAATAAAAATAAGATATTTATTTACCTTGGTGTAATTGCAATAGCAGTTATTGCTGTAATTCTATATCTTAATTATAGAAGCGGTCAGAATGAAGAGGGGGCTACTCATCTTGCAAAAGTTATGGATATGTATGATGCGGGCGATTATCTTGGTGCAATCGAGGGTAAAAAAGATGTTAGATTATTGGGATTAAAAGAAATTGTTTCACAGTACGGCAGCACCGAAAATGGAGAAATTGCTAAAATTTATCTAGCAAACAGTTATGTAAATCTTGGTAAACCCGAAGAAGCTATAAAATATTATAAAGACTACGGCGGTGATATTGACATATACGTTGCTGCATCTTTAGCAGGGCAGGCTGCATATTACGCTTATAAAGATGAGTATGAGAAAGCGGCAGACTTTTATCTTAAAGCTTCTAAAGTAACTAAAACAGATGTTTTGAATTCCGATTATATGTTCCAGGCAGCGATAAATTATTTTGAGGCCGGAGATAATGAACAGGCTAAAAACCTTCTTGAAACCATTAAAGATGAGTACAAAACCTCGGCAGCGTATGCCCAGGTTGATAAATATCTCTCTCAGATAAATTAAGAGATTCTCATTGATTTTTAGTAAAAACCGTGTAGAAATACACGGTTTTTTGTCAATAATCGTTAAAAACGTTTTCTTGACATTACAGACTTCTATCTCTATTTTTTTCAAGTCAATTATTAACATTTAATTTAGAGTAACATGGCAGACACTTCAGATTTCCGAAATGGTCTTATCATTAGATATAAAAATGAACCTTACGCTATAACTGAATTCCAACACGTTAAACCTGGCAAGGGTGGCGCATTTGTAAGAAGCACTTTAAAAAATCTTAAAACAGGAAAAGTACTTGATAATACATTCAGATCGGGTGAATCAGTTGAGATTATTCGTGTTGAACGAAAAAAATTTCAGTACCTTTTTAAAGAAGGGGAGTTTCTTGTTCTGATGGATAATGAAACTTATGAACAGATAAATGTTCCTATATGCACTTTTTGGCGATTCAGTATTATTTCTTAAGGGCAGCGAAGAGATTGAAATTCTTTTTAACGGTGATGATATAATCACTGTTGAGCCTCCTATTTTTGTTTATCTCAAAGTTTCTGAAACAGAACCCGGATTTAGAGGAAACACTGCTACTAATGCATTCAAACCGGCTAAGTTAGAATCGGGTGCTACAGTTAACGTTCCACTTTTTATTGATGTTGATGACACACTAAAAATTGATACAAGAACAGGGCAATATGTGGAAAGAGTAAAATCCTAATTAAAGGAAGGTCAAATGGACTTAAATCTTATAAAAAAACTTATAAAAATTCTTGAAGCGAGTGAGGTTACCGATCTTGAAATTGAAGAGAGCGGAACAAAGATAAAACTTGCCAAGAAAGTTAGAGTGATGCAGGCGGTATCATTTCCACAATCTCACATGGCTGCAACTACAAATCAGCAGACTTCAGTTTCGGTATCCAAAACAGAAGATAAAAAAACAGTTGATGAACATGCAGGTTTACACGAAATTAAATCTCCAATAGTTGGGACATTTTACAGGGCTCCAGCACCTGATGCAGATGCTTATATTCAGGTAGGCGATTCGATTACTGTCGGTTCTGTTTTGTGCATCGTGGAAGCAATGAAATTAATGAATGAGATTGAAAGTGATGTGAGCGGAAAAGTAATAAAGATTTTGGTTGAAAATGGAAAACCTGTTGAATACAATCAACCATTGTTCTTAATCCAGACGAGTTAATCCAACAAAGATTGAAATATTGTGTTTAATAAAATTTTAATCGCCAACCGAGGCGAAATTGCTCTTAGAATAATTAGAACCTGCAAAGAACTTGGCATCAAAACCGTTGCGGTTTATTCTGAGGCTGATAAAGAATCTCTTCACGTTACCTTTGCCGATGAAGCAGTTTGCATTGGACCCGCCTTAGGAAAAGATAGTTATTTAAAAATCCCTTCTATCATATCAGCGGCACAAATTACTGGTGCGGATGCAATCCATCCTGGTTATGGATTTCTGGCAGAGAATGCAGATTTTTCTGAAATCTGTAATGAATCCAAGATTACTTTCATTGGTCCATCACCTGAGATGATAAGAGCGATGGGAAATAAATCCTTTGCAAAAGATACTATGAGTAAGAACGGTGTTCCCGTTATTCCCGGAAGCGATGGTGTAGTGACTGAAGTAAGTGAGGCAATAAGAATTGCCCATAAAGTTGGATTCCCTGTAATAGTTAAAGCATCGGCAGGCGGCGGCGGTAAAGGGATGCGTATAGTTTGGGAGGAAAAGGATTTTGAAAATGCTTTTCAAACTGCTCAAACAGAAGCAGGTGCAGCTTTTGGTGATGCAGATGTTTACATAGAAAAGTTTTTGGAAAATCCACGCCACGTTGAATTTCAGGTTATGGGCGATAGTTTTGGAAATGTATTTCATTATGGCGAACGTGATTGTTCTGTCCAAAGAAGACACCAGAAACTTATTGAAGAATCTCCTTCACCAGCACTTGATGAAACACTTAGACTTAAAATGGGTGAAACGGCTGTACTCGGTGCAAAATCTGTTAATTACCTCGGTGCAGGAACAGTTGAGTTTTTATTGGATAAGCATAAGAACTTTTACTTTATGGAAATGAATACTAGAATTCAGGTTGAGCATCCTGTTACAGAAAGTGTTTACGGTGTTGATTTAGTTAGGCAGCAAATTTTAATTGCGGCAGGTCAAAAAATTGACACACCACCACAAGAACCTTTTGGCCACAGTATTGAATTTAGAATTAATGCAGAAGACCCTGAGCATAATTTTAGACCTTCACCAGGTAAAATCACTTCATTAAATTTTCCTGGTGGATTTGGTGTACGTATCGACTCACATATTTATCAGTCTTATTCTATTCCGCCGCATTATGATTCTCTAATCGCCAAATTAATTGTTTGGGGCAGAACAAGAGAACGTGCGCTTGCCAGAGGAAGAAGAGCTCTTGAGGAATTTGTAATTGAAGGAATAAAAACTACTATTCCTTTTCACCTGAAAGTTCTTGAAGATCCTAGATTTATTAGTGGTAATTTTGATACTGGTTTTCTTGATAAATTTAATGCAGATAAATAATACATTTTTTAGATATTTTTTTAGAGGATAGAAATGAATATTCCAAATAATTTAAAGTACACAAAAGAACACGAATGGGTTCTTGTTGAAGGTAACTTAGGCACTATTGGCATTACAGAGTATGCTCAAGGAGAGTTAGGCGACGTAGTTTACGTTGATATTGATCCAACCATTTCTCAAGTCAGAAAAGGAGATTCGCTGGGAACAATTGAAGCTGTTAAAACAGTAAGTGATATTTTCGCTCCATTTTCTGGTAAAGTTTTAGAACTTAATGAATTAATAAAAGATAGTCCGGAAATAGTAAACTCAGATCCCTACGGTAAAGGTTGGATGTTAAAGGCGGAAATAAGTGATAATATGGAATTGAACGATTTACTTGATGCTGCTGCATATCGGACTTTAATTGGTCAGTAATTAATTCTTTGAAAACTTTATTAACAAAATCCGGGAACTGGATTTTGTTTTTTATTTTTAAATAGTACTGCACTTATGGATCGTAAAGAAAAAATACTAATTATCGATTTTGGTTCTCAATTTACTCAGCTTATTACAAGAAGAGTTAGAGAAGCAAAAGTCTATTCCGAAATTCATACCCACAACGTTACTTTTGAAGAGGTGAAACGGTTTAATCCCACAGGAATAATTCTTTCCGGTGGTCCAATGAGCGTTTATGATAATGATGCACCTGATATCGATGAACAAATATTAAAGATGGGTATACCGATTCTTGGTATCTGTTATGGTCTTCAGCTTATTTGTAAAAAATCCGGCGGTAAAGTTGAACCTGCAAAAGACAGAGAATACGGAAAAGCGATTCTAAGTATTGTTGAGAATTCTCCGCTATTCGCAGATGTTAGCAAACAATCCAAGGTATGGATGAGCCATGGAGATTATCTTACCGAACTTCCTGTTGGATTTAAAAGCTATCGCAAAATCAGATCATTCACCAATTGGTGCTGCAGCAAATGAAGCAGAAAAAATTTATGGCGTTCAATTTCATCCGGAAGTTGCACACACAGATGAAGGTAAAAAGATAGTTCATAACTTTTTATTTAATATTTGTAAGTGTTACGGCGATTGGACCCCTCAAAATTTTATTGAAAGCAGTATAGCAGAAATTAAGGATAAAGTCGGTGATGAAAAAGTAATTTGTGCTCTTAGCGGCGGGGTAGATTCAACAGTTGCTGCTGTTCTTGTTAAAAAAGCTATTGGTGAAAATCTGGTCTGCATTCATATTGACACGGGATTGATGCGTAAAAATGAAAGTTATGAGATTGGAAAAATCTTTCATGAAAAATTAAATCTTAATTATATACATATTGACGCATCCGCAAAATTTGTAAGTAGATTAAGCAATATTTTTGATCCTGAACAAAAAAGAAAAATAATCGGCAATACTTTTATCGAAGTATTTGATGAAGAAGCTAAAAAGATGGATGGTGTAAAGTATCTTGTTCAGGGAACATTATATCCTGATGTAATTGAATCTGTTTCTGTCAAAGGCGATTCAGTAACTATCAAAACACACCACAATGTTGGTGGTTTACCGGAAAAGATGAACCTTAAATTGATTGAGCCATTTCGCTTGTTATTTAAGGATGAAGTTAGAAGTGTTGGAAGAGAATTGAAAATTCCTGAAGAATTTATCGAAAGACATCCTTTCCCTGGTCCAGGTTTAGCTGTAAGAATTTTAGGTGCAGTTGATAAGGAGAAGCTTGATATTTTAAAGGAAGCTGATGATATTTATATAAGCGCAATTAAAAATGCAGGCATTTATAATGAAATATGGCAGGCATTTGCTGTACTTCTGCCTGTTCAATCAGTAGGCGTAATGGGTGATGCAAGAACTTACGAGTATGTTCTGGCTTTGCGCGCTGTAACTTCTGTGGATGGAATGACAGCAGATTGGTATAATTTTGATCATAACTTTATATCTGATGTTTCTAATAAAATTATTAATAAAGTTCGCGGTGTTAATCGCGTTGTTTATGATATAAGTTCAAAACCGCCGGCAACAATTGAATGGGAATAAGTGGACGAAGAAAGAATCAAATACAGATTGAAGCTAGCTGAACAATTTATTTCTGAAGGAAAGAATTTACATGCAGTTCAGATTTATCTGAATCTTATTGAAGAAACAGGCAGAGATCAGTTTTATTTTGATCTTGCACAATTGTACGAAGAGATGGATTTTATTGAAGGTGGAAAAAAAATTCTATCTGAATTATTAGAATATAATATTGATAATGCTAATGCAAGGTTGTTTTTTGGAGAATACTTACTTAGAAATTCTATGTGGCTTGAAGCAATTGAGGTATTAAAAACAATTTCAGATTTGACTTCTCCTACAATTTTTCTAATAGGCTATGCTTATTTGATGTTGAATGAATTTGAATTATCCAAAGAATATTTTACAAAGTATGTTTCCAAGGATGAGAAAAGCGAGTTAAAGCAGGAAGCAAATCTTTATCTTGCCAAGATTGAATATGAGCTTAGCAATTTTGATTCGGCTCTAAACTATGCAAAAAATGCACAGATCATTTATTCTGAATTCTGGGAGTTGAATTTAATACTGGCTAAGGTTTATTATAGTCTAGGTATGTTCACTCATGCAAATTCACCGATTCAAAAAGCACTTAAATCAAATCCAAAAGATACAAATGTACTTGAGTTTGCTGGTAAAATTAGTTTCCAACTCTCTGAGTATAAGAATGCCGAAAAATATTTTTCAGAATTTATAGAACAAAGCTCTGAAGTTTCAGCAGAGATATATACTTTACTTGCAAAATCTTTTCTTAAACAAAGAAAAATTGAGGAAGCAAATCTGTTCTTTGAGTTGGCACTAAAGATTGATCCAGCATATCAGCAGGCCATAACCGGCAAAGTTGATCTTATAAATAGATGACTTTAATGAAAAAAATTGTTTTTTACATAATTATTTCTGTCAGCTTTCTTTATTCACAAAATATTAGCGTGGATAATAACAAAGATTTTGAAAAAGCATTGAGTTATTACAATTCGAAAAACTATGAAAATGCTTTAAATCTTTTTCAAAAAATATTTAACAGACCTGAAAACAATACAAAAGCCACGGCTTCGGCTTTTTTTATATCCAAGATTTTAGTCGAGCAAAAAAAAATTTCTGATGCTGAAAAATCTATAAATGATTTTCTGATAAAACATTCACAGAGCAAATATGCAGATGAAATAAAAAAACTTCTAATCAAAAATTATTTAGATAAAAATGATTATCAGGGTGCGTTTAGTACTTCGCTAAAGTTCATCGAATCTTCGAAATCTATTGTTTTTAAAAAAGAATCTAAAAGTATCGCTGATAAAATTGCAGTAAATTATTTAAATAATTCTGATATGGAGCGATATCTTGAAGATTATAATGACTCTTCACTTAAATCTTTTCTATTACTACTATCCGGAAAAATTTATTTAAATGAGGGTGAGAAAATAGAGGCAATAAAAAAATTCACAGAGATAACAACAAAGCACACTACTTCGGATGAATATGTGGAAGCTCTTACTCTTAAGAAACAGAACAATAATATTAAATCTGAAGACAAATTTCCAATTGTTGGAATTCTATTCTCACTTACGGATCAAAACGGTCGGGAAATTGAAGTCGCCAAAGAAGTTTTGGAAGGAATTAAATACGCTTTCCACGAATTTAACACCAGTCATAGTGAAAAAGTTGGAATAATTATTAAAGATATCCAACGGGATAAAAATAAAATTACTGACGCAGCAAATGAGTTTATTGAAAATGAAGATGTTCGTTGTATTATTGGTCCGATTTTTAGCGATGATGTTCGAAATACTTTAACAGAACTAGATCGATCAAACATCTGTCTGATTTCTCCAACAGCAACCGATGACGATTTGATCTCGATGAGCAAAAATTTTTATCAGGCAAATCCAACTTTAACATCACGCGGTAAAATCTTTGCACAATATATTTATTTTGTTGAAAATAAACGTAAACTTGCCGTGCTTAATTCAATTGAAGGTTATTCTCCATTACTCGCTGCAAGTTTTAGTCAGGAATTTGAAAAACTCGGAGGAAAGATTGTCGCCAAGGAAACCTATAAAAGTAAAAGTTATGAATTGACTGAACAGATGACAAGAATTTCTTCAATCGCGAGTAACATCGAAGGAATTTATGCCCCAATTTCTGATGCTAATGATGCAGCTGCGATTTTATCTCAAATGGTTCAAGGTGGTTTGGATTTAGAACTTTATGGAAACCAGGATTGGTTTTTAGGAAAAGGATTCGAGTCTTCTTCAGCAATAAGTAATAAACTTACTTTTGATTCTGATTATTTTATTGATTTTAATGATACTGAATATAAAACCTTTTCGAATGATTTTAAAAAAATTACTGGGGCAGAGACAAACAGAAACGTTCTTTATGGTTATGATACTGCAGAATATATTTTAACTGTTATGAGAAATATTGATCCAACAAGAAAAAATATAAAATATAAAATGGAATCAGGTATTAATGTTACTGGATTCCATAATAATATATCATTTGATTCAGACAGAATTAATAAATATTTAAACATTGTTAGATATACGGATGGTGTTTTTGAACTGGTAGAAAAATTTAGATCCGGTAGATTAATAAAGAACATAAGTATGTCGAGAGTAAAAGATTTACCCATTGATGATCGTCCAAGAGAAAAATTATTACTACGTGGGGCACAGCATTTAACTGATGCAGAATTGATTGCGATTCTTTTAAGGACCGGCACTAAAGGCAAATCTGTTATTGCAATGGCACAGGAAATTATCTCTAAAGAAAACAACCTTGCACAATTAGCAGCAAAATCATCAAAAGATCTGATAAAAACATCCGGGGTAGGTAAGGATAAAGCGGCAACTCTTTTGGCTGCATTCGAAATCAGCAGGAGAATTTTATCTCAAACAAAGTGGTTCTCTCAGAAAAAAATAACTTCACCGGCAGATGTTGCAGAAATTTTTATTCCTTTGTTAAGGGACGAATTAAAAGAACAATTTGTAGTTGTATGCTTAAGCTCTGCGAATAAAATTATAAGATATGAAAGGATTTCTTTAGGAAATCTTAATTCCAGCGTTGTTCATCCGAGAGAGATTTTTAAATTAGCTATAGAAAATAATTCAGCAAGTATAATTTTAATTCACAATCATCCAAGTGAAAATCCGGAACCCAGCAACGAAGATATATCTATAACCAGAAAAATTGTTGAAGCAGGAAAAATTATGGACATCCCGGTTTTCGATCATATAATAATTGCTGGCAGTTCTTATACAAGTTTTGTTGAGAGACGATTAATTTAACTAATAATTTTTAGTGATCAGTTTTTCTCACCCTAAAGATGTAGTTCTTTTTTCACCCTATAGTTTGATTGCATTAATTTACTTGTCTTCATATCTTAGGATGTAGATTAAACTGAAATAAAAATTTATGTGTTATAACAATAATTGTTTTTCTGGTAGAATGTAACTTTGGAGACTAATAACTTTCTAATGTTATAGTTGTGTCAATCGCCCTATACTTGTTGTAAAAATAATTATTATAATTGTTAACGCTTTTATCGAGTAACATACACTTTGATTGACAATTACAGGTTATTGTTATAAAAACTTTACTGAGTGTCAACATCTCTGGTGTGAAAAATTACCATAAAAGTTGATAATAAGTGTTTCTTTTAATAGTTTTTTTTATATATTTAATACGAAGTTATACAATAATTTACATCAAAAATTAGCATTTTTCCTAACAAACAATAACTAACTATATATTCGGAGGTATCGAATGAACGTAACAAAATCATTGAGAACTGCCCTTTTGATAGGTGGTATGGCACTTACTACTGCCTTCTTTAGCGGATGTGGCGGATTAAGTGATGCTCAAATTCAAGAGTTGAGCGATCTAAAAAATGAGGTAACGTCTCTTGAAGCACAAGCTAACTCATTAAGGGATGAGAGAGCAAAACTTGAAGCTCAGGTAGAAGAAACTAACAGAAAACTTGCTGAATGCGAAAAGCAGAAAGAAGAAGCAAGGGCTAACTTAGAAAAATTACCCAAATAATTAATAAATGATTTTAAAAATATTCAGAGGAAATAATAATGAATCTTAAACTAAAATTATTAGGAATAGTTTCCCTGGTTCTTCTATTTACTGCTGTAAACTTTGCGCAGAAAATGACTGAAGAACAATGGGAATCCGAGATGACTACTTTCAAAAACAAGAAAGCAGCACTCGAGAGTGAGATAAGCGCTTTGCAAAGTGATATCGACAATTTGAAAGCAATGAATCTTCAGGATCCGGAAGAATGTATCGACGAATTATATCAAATCGTAGGTGCAACAAGAAATGATGTTAACAACTTTAGAAAAGCAGTTAATGAATTAGATGGTAAGATCAAAAGAAAAGAAGGACCAAAAACCGATAGACAAACTGATCTTAACGCACTTAAAATGAATAAAATCTCTGCACTACCGGAATTTTACAACAAAGTTCACAATCTGATGCAGAAAGATCTTGATGCCTGGGTTGATGCTCCGAAAGAAATGAACTATACCGTTGTTAAAGGTGATTGTCTGTGGAATATAGCAAAGAAAAAAGAACATTACGGTAATGGATTTGCTTGGCCGGTTATTTACAACGCAAATAGAGATCAGATTAAGAATCCTGATTTAATTTATCCTGCACAGAATTTCAAGATTCCTAATCTAACAGAAGAAGAAAAATCAAAATACGAGAAACTAAGAGTTAATTATAAACCAGCTCCAGTTCAATAATTGATTTTTAATTTTCTTAAAAATTCTTTAAGCCCTTATCTTTGTTGGTAAGGGCTTTTTATATTTAAATAAAGATTTATGACAACAGCAGAAAAGAAAATTACTCTTACAGGCGTTGATATGTTATCACTGCTTGGTGTTAATGATTTGAATCTTAATATACTTGAAGATCGCTTTAACTCTACCATTTCTGTGCGAGGAGATATTGTTAACATAAAGGGAGTTCTTGAAGAAGTAGAACTTGTTGAAAAGGTAATAAAAGAGATGGCATATGTGCTAAATACCAGCGGCAGGCTGAGTAGAAATGATATTGACACAATCCTTAATCTTACCGTTGATGGAAAAGAAATAATTAATGAAGAAGAATTTGATTCGATTGTACTTTACACCAAAAATGACATCGTAAAAGCAAAAACCCCAGGACAGAAAAAATATTTTCAGATATCAAATAGTAATGATATTTGTTTTGCTATTGGTCCTGCCGGAACAGGAAAAACATATCTTGCTGTTGCGTTCGCTGTATCTGCATTAAAGAAAGGTATTGTAAAACGAATTGTTCTTGCTCGACCAGCTGTTGAAGCAGGAGAAAGCCTTGGATTTTTGCCAGGAGATTTTCAGGAAAAGATTGACCCTTATTTACGTCCGCTATACGATGCACTAGATGAAATGATTCCATCTGAAAAATTAAAAGGTTATATCGAAAAAAGAATTATTGAGATTGTTCCATTAGCTTATATGCGGGGAAGAACTTTAAACAATGCTTTTGTAATTCTGGATGAAGCACAAAATGCTACAGATATACAAATGAAAATGTTTCTTACAAGACTTGGTGCAAATTCTAAGGCTATTATTACAGGTGATATTACACAGATAGACCTTCCTGCAAAATCAAAAAGCGGGTTGATTCAGGCGAAAGAAATATTAAGTAATATAACCGGAGTCGGTTTTGTTTATTTTGACAGGGAAGATGTTGTAAGACATAAACTTGTTAAAGATATTATTGATGCCTATGATAAGTTTAATAATAATGGGAAATAAATTTGGTCAATTAAACTCGGGCAGTTTTTTGCTTTCATTCCAATACTTATCCATCTCCGCAAGATTTGACTGGTTAATCGATTTACCGGTTTCTTTAACTTTCTTTTGAACATAATTAAATCTGTTGATAAATTTTTCATTTGTCCTGCGTAAAGCATCTTCAGGGTTGATATTTAAAAATCTTGCATAATTTACCATAGCAAAAAACACATCGCCGACTTCTTTTTCCAATTTTAAATTCAAATCTCCCTGATCTTTGGAACTATGATTTTGAGATTTGATCTTTTCAATTTCATGCATTTCTTCAACTTCTTCTATCACTTTTTTCCAAACATCCTCTTTCTTTTCCCAATCGAATCCTACCTTTGCGGCTTTTTCTTGTAAACGATGAGCACGTTGTAACGCAGGTAAATTATGTGGAACTCCATCAAGAACAGATTCTCTGCCTTCGCTAAGTTTTATTTCTTCCCAATTTTTTTTCACTTCATTTGAATCTGAAACTTGAACTTCACCAAAAACATGGGGATGCCTTCTAATAAGTTTTTCCTGAATAGAATTAATAACATCATCAATATTAAAATGATTATCTTCTTCCGCGATTTGTGTATGAAATACAACGTGAAGTAATAAATCTCCAAGTTCTTTTCTTAACTCATCATAATTTTTATGATCAATTGCTTCCACTACTTCATAGGCTTCTTCAATTGTATTTGCTTTTATTGAATCGTTTGTCTGTTCTCTATCCCACGGACATTCTTTTCTTAATCTTTTAACTATCTGTACAAAATCTGTAAATTTGGTCTCAGTCATTCGTTATCCTTTTTATTAAATGTTTCTAATCAAATTTAAAGAAAAATAATCTATCCTTGAGGAGTTTTTATGATAGAAGATAAAATTAAAGAACTTGGATTTGAAGTTCCTGAAGTAGCAAAACCATTGGCAGCATATATTCCAGCAAAACTAGTTGGAAATCTCGTTATGACTTCCGGGCAAGTGCCTTTGGTAAAAGGCTCAATTAAATATACGGGAAAAGTTGGAAAAGATTTATCAGAGGAAGATGGAATCAAAGCTGCTCAGGTTTGTGCACTAAATTGCTTAGCTGCAATAAAAAGTGTGATCGGAAATCTTGACAGGGTAGTTGAAGTTGAAAAACTTACTGTGTTTGTAGCCAGTGCTGAAGATTTTACTGCTCAGCCAAAAGTTGCGAATGGAGCATCAGAACTAATCGGGCAAATATTTGGTGATGCCGGAAAACATGTTCGCAGCGCTGTTGGAGTAACTGCTCTTCCGCTAAATGCTGCTGTAGAAATTGAAATGATTGTAAGAGTTGAATGATTCTATTTTTGATTTTACGATTGCAGCCAGTTAGAAATTATTTTTGATCCTTGATTTGTAAGAATCGATTCCGAATGAAACTGAATTCCTTCAACAGGAAAAGCTTTATGCCGGAGTCCCATAATTATTCCATCTTCAGTTTGTGCGGTAATTTCAAGACAGTCGGGTAAAGAATCTTTATCAACAATAAGCGAATGATATCTCATTGCCTCAAAATTTTGAGGAATATTTTTAAACAGAGTTTTATCATCGTGTAAAATCTTTGAAGTCATTCCGTGAACGGGATGCTTAGCTTTAACAACTTTTCCACCATATACCAACGCTATTGCTTGAAGTCCGAGACAAACACCAAGTATTGGAAGAGTTGAACCAAGTTCTTTAATAATATCCAAAGAAACTTTTGAATCTTCGGGTCTTTTAGGTCCTGGCGAAATCAGAATTTTATCTGGTTTGATTTTATTTACATCATTCAAATCAATGGCATCATTTCTTTTCACAATTGTTTTGCAATTGAAATGACCAAGTTGCTGAACAAGGTTGTATGTAAATGAGTCGTAATTATCTATGACTAATATTTTCATACAAATAAAATAATTAAAAGTTTTTAATTGAAATAATCCGATATTATCGAGAAAAGTGGAGACTAAAACGTCTTAAGTACAGCAAGATTCATTGACATTAAGTCAAGATTTCTCTAAAATCGAAGTGAAAATTTTGAGAAAAATATGAAAAAGTATTTATTCGCTTTCATAGTGATATTTTCATCAGTAATGAATGCACAATTTAAAGATCCGGTTTTTCCATCCGAGACACCAAAAGATGGAATTATTGATAATTCTTCGGGTTCATTGTTCGGATTTTTGAATAGCGATAATTTTAGTATGCATCATTCTATAGGATTATCTTATTCGACTATCGGTGGTTATGGAACAAGTTTAGCAACTTACACCAACAGTATGATGTTAAAATTTTCTGATAAAATGAATGTTCAGTTAGATGCAAGTTTTGTAACAAGTCCTTATAGTTCATTAGGAAAAGAATTTCAAAATTCTATTCAGGGAGTCTACATAAGTCGGGCAGCATTTAATTATAAACCTTGGGATGATGTGTCAATATCAATTCAATATAGAAACATACCAAACTATTATTACAACCCTTTTGGCGGTATAATGGTTACTATGGCAATTCTTTTTATGATGGATTCTTTGGTTCTGCATCTGATTCTTTTATATACTAATTCAGACGAGAATTTATAGTGCAGGAAAAAGAAAAATTTTTATCAAACATTTCATCACTGTCTCTCAAAGAAAAAAATACAAACCTTTTCCTTATTATTGCTTCAGTCGTATTATCTATTTTCGCAGTTTATCTCCTCTATTCATTTTTGGATAAAACAGGTATAGTCAGTTTTGGGGAAAATGAAACTGTAAAACCTCAGAATGTTCAACAGCTAATTCAGGTTGAGGTATTAAATGGCTGCGGTGTTGCCGGAGTTGGAGACCTATTTACAGACATTCTTAGGGCAAAAGGAATTGATGTGGTAAAAACCGGTAATTACAGGTCGTTTGATATTGATAACACTTTTCTAATTGATAGAATGGGAAAAGTTGAAACTGCTAACAGAGTTGCAGATTCACTAAACCTTGATAAGCGATTTATTATTACAGAAAAAAATAAAAGTTATTATCTTGATCTTACAATTGTGATTGGGAAAGACTATAAAAATTATTTTCAAAAAAGCGGGAGCTAATATTGGATTCAAAAAAATTTGCTGATAAAATTTCAAACCTTATCTTTAACAAAAAAGGATATGATGTTAGAATTATAGATTTACAAAACATCGCTTCCTTTACAGATTATTTTGTTATCTGTTCTGCTGATTCCGATACACAGGTAAAAGCCATCTCTGATGAGATTGATAAAAACTTAAGAGATGAGGGAATAAAATGCTGGCATAAAGAAGGATTAACAGCCTTAAGCTGGGTTTTAATGGATTATGTTGATGTTGTGGTTCACGTTTTTAAAAAAGAGGCTCGCGATTTTTATAACATAGAAAAACTCTGGGGTGATGCACCCTCAATCGAAGTTGAAGATCCTGCATTAAAGAAAGTTGCGGTAAAGCCAAAAGCCAAATCCAGAACAACTATTAAGAAGAAAACAACTCAAGAATAATCAATAAAGAAAACAGAATTGAAAGAATATCTCTACTCCGCGTTTAAAGAAGCTGAAAATAAAATTCCTGAGCTAAAAGAAATTCCATTGTTCTTCGAAATCCCAAAATCTGCTGAGCATGGAGATTTATCTTCAAATGCGGCAATGCTTCTTTCAAAAAGGCTAAAGAAAAATCCAAACGTAATAGCACAAGAAATAATAGATGCTTTAGAATTAAATGACTCAGTAATTTCAAAAACAGAAATTGCAGGACCAGGATTTATTAAATTTTTTCTTTTCGCCAAAGTACATTCCTAAAATCATTAAAGAAATTCTTGATAAAAAAGAAAACTTTGGAAAATCTGGATAGGTATAAAGGAAAACGTGCTAATGTAGAATTTGTATCTGCAAATCCAACCGGACCGCTTACTGTTGGGCACGGAAGAAATGCTGTTGTTGGTGATACCGTTGCAAATCTTCTGGAGTGGATTGGATACGATGTTGACCGTGAGTACTATTTTAATAATGCCGGCAAACAAATGCGTGATTTGGGGAACTCGGTTAAACTGCGTTACCTTGAGATCATTGGTGAAAAAGTAAATTTTCCCAAAGATATTTATCAAGGTGAATACATCAAAGACATTGCTATGCAGTTGTTCATAAAACATGGTGATAAACTTCGTGGGGAAGATGCGGAAGGAATATTTAAAGACACTGCTCAGCAGGAAATATTTTTTGATATTAAAAAATCTTTGGCAAATCTGGGAATAAATCATAAAATATTCTTTAATGAAAATTCGCTTTATGATGAGGGAAAAGTAGAAGAATTGTTAAATACTTTTAAAGAGAAGAATCTTTCTTATGAAAAAGATGGAGCAGTTTGGTTAAAGTTTTCCGAGCTTGGGCAAACTGAAGATAAAGTAATTGTTAAAAATACAGGTGAGCCAACTTACCGTTTGCCGGATATTGCTTATCATATAATAAAGTTAAGTCGCGGCTATGATTTATTGGTTGATATTTTTGGTACCGACCACATTGATGAATATCCCGATGTTAGTGCGGGATTAAGCGCTTTAGGTTATGATTCTTCAAAAGTTAAAGTATTGATTTATCAATTTGTAAATATTATGGATGGCGGGGAAGTGGTTAAAATGTCCACCCGTAAAGCAAATTATATTACCCTTGATGAATTGAATGATGAAGTTGGAAAGGATGTTATTAGATATTTTTTTAATATGAGAAATATAAATTCTCATATGATTTTTGATCTTGCAATTGCAAAAAAACAGTCGGAAGAAAACCCTGTTTTTTATCTTCAATATGCGCACGCTCGTATTTGTTCAATTCTTAGAAGAGTTAAAGAGGAACAGCTTGAAGTTTCAATAAATCATTTGGATTTGTTAACACACGAAGATGAGCAATCATTAATTAAAGCGCTTCACAATTTTAAGGAGGAAGTATTATTAAGTGCGGAAAATTTAGAAACTCACAGACTTTGTACTTATCTGTACGATTTAGCTGGATGGTATCATAGGTTTAATAGATCTTGCAGAATATTAGGGACAGAAAGAAATCTTGCTCAAGCACGATTAACATTGGCTTATGCAACAATGATAGTGATAAAAAATGGATTGAGAATATTAGGAGTGTCTGCTCCAGAAGAAATGTAAATCAATCTGCTATTGCAACCGAAGCAGCATAGATTTGTTTTGCACCTGCCTCTAAAAGTATTTTCCCACACTCGGAAATAGTTGCACCGGTTGTAATTACGTCATCAACTAATAAAATATTTTTGCTCTTAACTGCGTTTTTATTTCTTACCCTGAAAGCACCAAAAATATTTTCTTCTCGTTCGTTCAAAGTCATCGTAGTTTGGGATTCCGTGTATTTGATCCTTTTAACTACTCTATTTGAAAAAGTAATGTTCAGAATATTTCCAATTCCTTTTGCTATATAAAATGATTGATTATAACCGCGCTCAGCTTTTTTAAGCTGATGAAGTGGAATAGGAATAATTAGATCAATATTCCAATAAGGACGATTGATCTTAATTCTATTTGCAAGAGTTTTGCCAAGAAATATTCCAATTGGAAATTTATTTTCATATTTAAGTGAATGGATAGCATACTGTAATTCTTTATCTTTTTCAAAAACAAATGGAGAAAAGAAATCTGAAACAATATTTTTATTTAAGAATTTTCTGTCAAATTCCCTTTTCAATCTTTCTTTTGATGCTGTTTGAATTCTGAAAAGACAAATTTTACATATCGTATCTTCATTTGAAGATAATTTTATATGACAGGCGCAGCAAAATCTGGGAAGGATTAAATCTAAAATTGAATTGATAAATAGTTTTGTTTTCCCCGATAAACTCATAACATACCTGAACGTTTACGTAAAAACCATTCAGTTGCAAATAACAGAATCACAATAACTAATAACCACTCTTCGGACCATAAACGAATTTCCGAAGTTATTATCTTTTCTTTGGATGAGTTAAGATTAATTTCATTTAATCTGGAAATAAGCTCATCGAATTTATCAGGACTGAAATATTGACCTCCGGTCTGTTTAGCCAGTAAACTAAGAAAATCATAATTCATTCGGGCATCGACCATTTCAATATCAACGTCCCCGATATTAAATGAACCCTCATCCTCACCCAATGATTTACCACTATACAAAGCAATCCCTTTATAAAAGTAATCTCCATTTTTGGAAAAAGAGATACTTCCTTCATACAACCCGCCGCCAACCGAATTTAAATTTATTTCATCCTTAGAATATTTACTGTTTATATTTATTTTTACTTCAGCATCATTAACCGGATTGAAAGATTCATCATAAACCTGAGCAGAAAATTCAATCACTTCCCCGGACGAATAAAACTTTTTTGATGTTTTAATCTTTACTTTTTTCTGATCATCAGGAGCATTTAACCAGCGGGATGAGCTAATTATAAAATTATCAAACAAAGATAAATTTTTATTTGCGGTTTGAAGTTTCCATCTCCAGATATCTTTGGCTATAACTCCAACTGATCTTTTGGAACCAAGGTTTCTGCTTACGATTAGTGCATTATTTCTTGGTTGATTATTTATTCTGATTTTGGAAATTATCTTGCTTTCAGGTTTAACAGTAATTGCAGATATTGGCTGAGAAATTGGAGGAAGATTATTCCATTCATTTATTGTACTGTTCTGTAGAAGAGGATTATTTAATTCATTTATCTGCAAATCAGGTTGAACCTGTAAATAATTCTTCTCAACTCTCTGAATTGAAAATGGTAATAAATTGTTTAACCTGCCTAATTTCTTAACATCAACTTCAGAAGAGAACAAAAAGAAGAATGGCGTATTTTTATTTAGTAATTTATTAACGAGTTTATCATAAAAATCCTCGCTGGAATTTACAGTCGGATATTCTATCAAATAAATGATATTTGCACTATCAAGTTTGCTTGCAGAATTATTTTCTAAAAAGTTTCCTGCAGTTATTTGTGTTAAAGTATTTACTTTTAGATTTCCATCAGATGAAAGTGAATTTTTGATAAAAGTTAAATCGGCGGAAGGACTGCCTGCAATAAGAAGCACATTAATTTTAGTACTTAAAACATTTATAAAAAACACTTTTTGATTATTAAGAAAAGTTACTTCACCGTCGTGATTATTTATTTTTATAGAAAGTTTTTTCTCACCGCTTTGCTTCGGTGTGTATTCAAACGAAATTGAATTTACACCGCTCGCATCAAATACTAAATTTTTCTGTTCAAGCAATTGCGAGTTTTCATATAGAGAAATCTGTGATGCTTTGCCTGAAAAACCTGTATTGAGTATTGTTGCAAGAATTGTGGTTGGTGTTTCAGCGTAAATGAATTCATTGTTAAGAACATTTTTTATTTCGACATCATTCTTTTTTGTGCTGTCTCCAATTCCAACTGTAAATACAGGAATTCCAATCTTCTCGGCACTATAAATCGGAGTTGAACCTTCAGTAATCACACCATCTGAAACTATGGTGATGGATGCAATATTGTTTTCAGTTTGATTAATATTTGAAAATATATTTGAGAAATTAGAAATGGTTTCGGAGAAATCTAATTTATCAAGGCTATCTTCTTTGACTAATTTAATTGATGAACCAAAAGAAAAGAATTGATTACTGCCGGCTAATGAGCTCGTGCTTGTCTGTTCTATTAGATTTATAATAGTACCTCTCCTATTTGTCCTATCATCAATTGTAATCGATTTACTATTATCAAAAAAGAAAAGATTTACGGGAGTTAGGATATTTATTTTTGTGAGTGTTAAGACCGGCTCAAAGAAAATGAAAAGCAGAAGAACTAAAGCAAAAGCTCTTAGTGCTGTCAAAATAATCCTTTTTATTTTTGATACCGGAGGAAGTGTGAATCTGTAAACATAAAATGAATATGCGGTTAGCAGAATCAATCCAATAAAAAAGAAAACTGAATTGAACGAAAAGCTCAAATCTATTTTTTCAAAACCAAACATTATAGAGTAAGATTTCCTTTAATAATAGTTATGGCATTACCTGAAATGATTAATTCCTTATTAGCAGAATTGAATTTTACTTCAAGTCTACCATTCCTGTTGAGAACATCACCTTGTTCCATTTTAATGAAAGTATCATCCTTATAATTTTTAATTAAACCCAACTTTAATAGAACAAGCAATAACGGTCCGCAAGCTGAACCGGTAACCGGATCTTCATTAATGCCATGGAATGGAGCAAAAAATCTTAGGTGAACAGAAGAATCTTTCTCTACAGTTTCATTTGTAAAAACAGCAATATCAAAAAACTCTTTTTTTGTTTCACTCAGTTCATTTAACATTTTAAAGTCTGGTTTGATTTTCCAAAGTGCAATTAATGAATTAATAGCTATGAAAAGATAACCGTTATCAAGCATAATAAAAGGCAAATCAGAAACATCTACTCTATCTATACCTAGTGCATTTAAAATCTCCTCTTTGCATCCACTAAATTCTTTTAGTTGCGGATTAGGAATTTGCATCAGGTAATTTCCATTTTCAATCGAACAATTGATGATTCCTGAAAGTGTTTCGAAAGTAACCTTTTTATTATTAGAAATTATTTGTTTCTCAAAAAGAAAGTGAAGTGAAGCTATTGTTGCGTGTCCACATAACTTAACTTCCTTTGTTGGGGTAAACCATTGCAATTTATAATCTGCAATTTTTGATTTACTAATAAAAGCAGTTTCAGAAAGATTCATCTCTTTTGCAATTAACTGCTTTTCATGATCATCAATAAGATCAGATAAAATTACTCCGGCAGGATTTCCCCGGAAAGCCTTTTTTGTAAAAGCATCTATATAATAAATTTCAATCTGGTTTGCCATTCAGAAGATTCTCAATTTTCCATTCTTTCATCTTATCATAAGTCTGATAATCAGAAAGATCAAAATGAATTGGTGAAACAGATACGTATTTGTTTTTTATTGCCGCTTGATCCAAATCAATTGATTGATCAACATCCATTAAATTTCCTGTAAGCCAATAATAGTTTCTTCCGTAAGGATCGATTCGCTTTTCATAAATATCATCCCATTTGGATTTTCCTTGTTTGGTTACAACCATACCAACAATTTGATCTTCAGGTAAGTTTGGAATATTAACATTCAACATTGTGCCTAACGGTAATCCTCGTTTAATTACTTCTTGAGCAAGCATTTTTGAAACTTTGGAGGCAAATGAAAAATCTAAAACTTGATGACTTGCTACAGAAATAGCTATTGAAGGTACATCCATTATAGCAGCTTCTCTTGCCGCCGAAACAGTTCCGGAATAAATAATATTTATTGCTGTGTTTGAACCGTGATTTATTCCAGACACGACTAAATCAGGTGGAGAAGGCATAAGATTACGCATACCAATTTTTACACAATCAGCAGGTGTACCGTCGATTGCGTAACCAAAAAATTTACCATTCTTCTGATATTCAAAAACTCTAAGTGGAGTTTGCATTGTTATTGCGTGCCCAATTGCACTCTGTTCTCTATGTGGAGCGACAACTGTTACATCAGCTATTTCTTTTAATGCTTCCACTAAAGAATAAATCCCGGCAGAATCAATTCCGTCATCATTTGAAACTAAAATTCTCAATGTTATTCCTAATAATTTTTATTACTAAAGCAATATAGCACTATGCACAAATAGACTCAATTTGAGTTTTGTTCTGCGGTAAATAATTGATAATCAAACTTTTCTTAACTTTGTCATCAAAAAATGTACATACTTAAACCTTACATATTTAATAAGCATCCGGAAATAGTCTTTGGGTTTAGTACGAAAGTTTCACTTGGAGTCGAACCGCCATACTACTTTAATCTGTCTTATTCAGTTGGTGATGTAAAAGCTGTTGTTGATAAAAATAGGAAAGATTTTTTCGAAGCACTTAAATTGAAAATCGAAAACGTTGGATACCAAAGACAGGTACATTCTGATATAGTTCAGGTAATTGAATGCGGTGGAGATAATGGAGTAAGTGATGCACTAATAACTAATAAAAAAAATATAGGTCTAGCAGTAACTATCGCTGATTGCACTCCGATATTTATTTATGATAAAATAAATAAAGTTATAGCTGCTGTTCATTCTGGTTGGCGCGGCACCGAGCAAAAGATTCTCAATAAAACCTTGGAAAACCTTAAGAAGAATTTCTCTTCAATTCCGGAGAACTTAATTATATACATTGGTCCATCAATCTCCCATGCAAATTATGAAGTTGGATCTGACGTTGCAGAAAAATTTGATTCAAACTTTGTTTTTCGGAAGGATGGAAAAGTATTTTTAGATGTAAGTGGAATTAACTATAAATTGTTACTGGATTTTGGAATTCCAAAAAATCAAATTCAAAAATCTATATTGTGCACTTATGAATTTAAAGACTTGCTTCATTCATATCGAAGGGATGGTTCTATTTCAGGTAGATCAATTGGAGTTATAGCAATTAAAGGATGAAATCAACCACGATTAAAATATTTTTTGCATACATCTTACTATGCTTGCTTTGGGGCTCAACATGGATGGTGATTCGGGCCAGTCTGGAATCGCTTACTCCGTATATATCAATTGGAGCAAGATTTATAATGGCCTCGTTTTTTATTTTAATATTTATGAAACTGAGGGGTGTTTCCTTACAAAGAGATAAAGAATCTATTCGGCTTTATGTTTTAATGGGATTTTTATCATTTGTAATACCATTTGGTCTAGTTTACTGGGCTGAGCAATTTGTTCCTTCTGGTTTAGCTTCTGTGTTATTCGGAGTTTATCCATTTTTTGTAGCATTGTTTTCTTTTTTCAGAATTCCAGATGAATCCATTGGAATTATTAAGATTATTGGAATGAGCCTTGGATTTATTGGTATCACGGTAATTTTTTCTGATTCATTCACAACTGATCTATCAAATCTTTTTATTGGAATGGTTGCCGTTGCTTTGAGTGGTGTAATACAAGCATGGATGGCAGTGACAATAAAAAAATCTGGTAGGCATTTAAATCCCTTGTCAATGAATTTGATCCCAATGTTTATTGCCGGTATTTCGGGCATATTAATTGGATTGATGCTTGAAGATTTATCGAAAATAAAAATTGACAATACAGCAATTCTTTCAGTTCTTTATCTGGCATTTTTCGGAAGTGTTGTAACATTTACTTCATTTTACTGGTTAATGAAAAAAATAAATGTTGTTTTACTCTCATTGATTGCGTTTATCACACCAATTGTAGCCCTTATTCTGGGATGGATTTTTTATAATGAAACTTTGACTACCCAGCATATTATTGGAAGTATAATGGTTTTGATCGGATTATTATCTGCAAATCTTGAATCTATATTTAAACAAAAAACTTCAAATATAAAGTGAACGATTAAACATTTAATCTTTAAATTTGTAAAGAAGAAAATAGGTCATCTTATGCAAAATATTATTAGAATTAAAAAAGCAACATTTTACGGTTATCATGGTGTTATAAGTGAAGAACAAAGTGCTGGAGGTAAATTTGAAGCTGATGTAGATATGTACACGAACTTTAGTGAGGCTGCCAAAAAAGATTCATTACATGAGACTATCGACTATCACAAAGTATATAAGGTTCTCTATAGCCTTGCTCTGGAACAAAAAAATTATCTTATAGAATCAGTAGCAACAAAAATTGCTGATGAACTATTAAATAAGTTTACTGCCATAGAAAAAATAGCTGTGAGAGTTAGAAAAAATAATCCACCGCTAGGCGGGGTAGTTGATTGTGTTGAAATTGAAGTGGTTAAAGAACGAAAAGATATTTAAAATTTGAGAAGTGAAAAATTAAATATTGCTTACATCGGAATCGGTTCAAATGAAGGTGATAGATTAAACTATATTAAACGATCTATCAGTTTTATCCGTGAATTGGAGGATTGTGAAGTTACCGCAGTATCATCATTATATGAAACATCGCCCTTTGGAGGCGTTAACCAAGAGAATTTTTTTAATGCCGTTTTAAAAATATCTACGAGCTTTAATCCTAAACAACTTTTTAATAAGTTAAAAGAAATTGAGGATAAACTAGGCAGAGTGCAGCTTGAAAAATGGGGGCCAAGAAAGATTGATCTGGATATTTTATTCTTTAATGATTTAATTTTCTCAGATGAAATTATTACTTTACCACATAAAGGTATAATTTATAGAGATTTTGTTATGATTCCCTTAGTTGAGGTTGAACCTGAATTAATTCATCCGATATTTAATAGAAAAGTAAGCGAGTTTATTATCGAATTAACTTCTACAAATATTATAAGTAAAAGAGCTGAAAAACTATTTATGGAAGAAAAAAATCTTGGCATCTAACGAAGTAATAAAATTTATCGCAGTTGAAGGCGTAATAGGTGCTGGTAAAACTGCACTAGCAAAAAAATTGAAATCTAAATTAGAAGCAAAACTCATTCTTGAGCAGTTTGAGGCAAACCCTTTTCTTGAAAGTTTTTATAGTGACAGGAAAAGATTTGCATTTCAAACACAAATGTTTTTTTTGATTAACAGATTTAAACAACAGGAAGAACTTAACCAGGAAGATCTTTTTACAAATTATATAGTTTGCGATTACATCTTTGATAAAGATAAAATATTTGCATATTTAAATCTTTCTGCAGAAGAACTGAAGCTATACGAAAATATTTTTCCTTTGCTTTCCAGAAATCTAAGAAAACCCGATTTAGTAGTTTTCCTTCAATCCAGTCTTGATAGGCTAATGTTCAATATTAAAAAACGTAGCAGAGTAATCGAAAGAAATCTTACACGAAGTTATATTGAAGAGTTGAGCAATGCATATAATCATTTCTTTTTCCGATATAACTCGACACCTCTTTTAATTGTAAACTCCACCGATATTGATTTTGTAAATAATGATGAAGATTTTGAGGAATTATTCAGGCAAATATTCAGAGAAGACCGCGGTGTAATCGAATACTTTAAACCTGAAGCAAGTGTTTAGGATAAATGCTGTGATAAGATTCATTTTATATTTTATTCTTTTTTTTATTCTTTTTCGTTTAGTTCGCAGCTTATTAAAACGTTTTTTGAGTGCTAATCGTGAAACTAAGATAAATAACAGGCCTCCCAATAGTAAATCCAAGTTTGATGATGTTGAAGATGCCAAGTACATCGAAATCAAACCGGAAGACGAAAAAAAATAATTGATTTGTAATGCCGCGTAAATCTTTTAGTACCACCCTAATTAATTCAATCTTAAAGAAATTATTTACCGTTAAAGAAAACCCGGATAAAAATCTTGGTGACGTAAAAAAAATTCTCATCGTACGTCAGCATAATCAGCTTGGTGATATGCTGGCCGCCATTTCATTATTCAGAGCTCTGAAAGAAAAATATCCTCAATCGCATATATCCGTTATAGTAAGTCCGGTTAATAAAGCAGCCATAGAAAGAACTAAATACATAGACAGTTATTTTATTTTTAATAAACTTGAAATATATACACCATCCGGATTTATAAAATTTTTAAAATATTTACGGCAGGAATTTGATGTTGTGATAGTTCCTGTTACAGTTTCTGTTTCATTTACGAGCAATCTGATTGCAAGAATTTCAAACAGTAAAATTAGGATTGGTCCAAATTCTTTAGATGGAAAACCTAATGATAGTGCATATTTCTTTGATCGAAGAATTGATATTAATTGGAAGCGCCATCCTGATTCAAACGTGGCGGATCTAATTTTAGATATTGTTAGACCTTTTGGAATTGATACAAATGATTTTAGCTCAGATATAAATTTTGATGACTCTGATCTGGAGACAGCAAAAAGATTTCTTCAACAGATTAAATCTAATGCAAATTTCAAATTAATTGGAATACATGTTGGAGCTGGCAAACCTCAGAATAGATGGTCACTTCAAAAATATGTTGATTTAATCTTTAAACTAAATGAAAGTTATAATTGTTGCTTCTACATAACCGGGTGGAAATTTGATTCGGAAGAATTGGATTATATAGAGAAGCATTCCAAATTAAAAATACATCAATTTCTGCATCATACTATTCCACAGGTAGCCGCACTAATTTCAATATCTAATTTATTTATAACAAATGATACAGGAATAATGCATGTTGCAGGTACAACTAAAACTCCGCAAATTTCTTTATTTGGTCCTACTAATCCATTTAACTGGGCACCGTGCGGAAAAAATAAAATCTTTCTGCGTAAATCTGATTTAATTGATGATATTGAAGTTGAGGATGTTTTTGCAGTTAGCAAAGTACTTTTGGATGATATGAAGTGAAAAAAAATAGAAAAAGAATTGCTGCAATTGATATGGGCACAAATTCTTTTCACCTGATTATTGCAGAGGTGAAGGATGATGGCAGCATAAAACTGCTGGATAGAGAAAGAGAATTTATAAGATTAGGATCAGAACTAGGTGAAGATTTAAGTTTTATTTCTGAAAATGAAACTGCCAAAGCAATTTCAGTTCTCCAAAATTTTGTAACAATTGCCAAATATCATAAAGCTGATATAAGTGCTGTATCAACAAGCGCAGTAAGAGAAGCAAAAAATAAAAATAATTTTATTGAGGAAGTATTTAAACAAACCGGGATTAAGGTTGAAACCATTAATGGCGTTGAAGAAGCAAAACTGATTTTTCTCGGAATGAAAAATGCTTTGCCTGTCAATGATAAATCTGTGTTAGGAATTGATATTGGGGGCGGAAGTACTGAGTTTATTTATGGTGTTAATGGGACACCGATGTATGCTGAAAGTGTAAAAATCGGAGCCGTAAGATTATCAAAAAAATTCTTTCCTGATTTCCTTATTAATGAATCATCTATAAAGGAATGTGATGATTATATTGATAAACTCATTAAATCAAATCAAAAAATAGATCGAAATATTAAATTTGATTTTGCAGTCGGATCTTCAGGTACTGTGGATACGATTTGTCTGGTTAAACAATTCCAGAAATCGGGTAAAGTAAAGCGAAAATTAAACGGTTATAAATTTGATATTAATGAATTCAATGATATTTATTCACACATAATGAGTCACAAAACTACTTCCGAAAGAATGAATATTCCTGGTATCGAAGAAAAACGAGCTGATATTATTCCTGCTGGATTGATAATTCTTAAAAAAGCATTTGATCTTTTTAATATCAAAAAAATGATAATTTCAGAATATGCGCTTCGTGAAGGAATCGTATATGATGTTATCAACAAGAATCTTTAATCTAATTTTTTGATATAATCACAAACAAATTAGCAGGATTTTTTATACTTACTATTAAGTATATTTGTACACCATTTAATCAGAGAATATGAATAACATTCGAAATTTTTGCATTATTGCGCACATTGATCACGGTAAATCAACGATAGCTGATTGTCTTTTAGAGAAAACGGGAGTCGTTTCAGAAAGAGAAGCAAGGGATCAGATTCTTGACGATCTTGAACTTGAGCGTGAACGTGGAATAACAATAAAATCTCATGCTATCCAGATGCACTATCGTGCAAAAGATAAGCAGGAATATGTTTTAAATTTAATCGATACTCCCGGACATGTGGATTTTACTTACGAAGTTTCACGATCATTAGCTGCTTGCGAAGGAGCTGTTCTTGTTGTTGATGCAGCACAAGGAGTTGAAGCACAAACGATTAGTAACCTTTATCTTGCCATTGATGCAGGATTAGAGATCATCCCGGTAATAAACAAAATCGATCTACCTAGTGCAGAGATTGAAAAAGTGTCAAATCAAATCATTGAATTAATTGGCTGCAACAAAGAAGATATTATTCAAGTTAGTGCAAAATCTAAAATCGGAATTGAAAATTTATTAGAAACGATAATTCAAAGAGTTCCACCTCCAACTGGTGATCCAAATGCCCCGTTACAAGCACTAATATTTGATTCAGTTTTTGATTCCTATCGTGGAGCCATTGCTTACATAAGAATATTTCAAGGAACATTAAAGACAAACGACAAAATCAAATTCTTTATCATTCATAAAGAGACTGAAGCAGAAGAGGTAGGGATATTAGGGCTAAGAAAAATCAAGTCAGATGTTTTAACTGCCGGAGATGTGGGTTATTTAATTGCGGGAGTAAAAGATGTGCACGACACGAAAGTCGGCGATACAGTAACTCATGTTAAAAAAGGGGCGAGCGAACCATTGCCCGGATATAAAGAAGTTAAACCTATGGTGTACAGCGGTTTGTATCCAACTGATTCTGATGACTTTGAAGATTTGCGTGATGCACTTGATAAGTTTCGGTTAAATGATTCTGCTTTAATTTATCAGCCTGAAACTTCCGCTGCTCTTGGGTTTGGATTTCGTTGTGGTTTTCTTGGCTTGTTGCATATGGAAATTGTACAGGAACGATTATTGCGTGAATACGGACAATCTATTATCACAACTTTGCCAAACGTTGAATATTATGTCTACACAAAAAAAGGCGAGAAAATAACGGTTGATAATCCGGCAGAGATGCCATCGGTTGGAAATATTGATCATATTGAAGAACCCTATATGAAAGCTCAGATCGTTACTCCCAGCGAGTATGTTGGAAACATTATGAAAATTGCTATGGATAAGCGCGGTACATACATTAACACAACTTATATCGATCCAACTCGCGCTGATTTACAATTTGAATTTCCGTTGTCCGAAATAATTTTTGATTTTTATGATAAACTTAAATCATCAACACGCGGGTATGCCTCTTTTGATTATGAATACATTGGTTACCGCGAATCAGATTTAGTGAAGTTAGACATTCTTTTGAATGGAGAAACTGTTGATGCACTATCAATGATTGTTCACAGAAATAAATCATTTGATTGGGGGAGAAAAGTTAGTTCAAAATTAAAAGACTTAATTCCGCGCCAGATGTTTGAAATAAGTATTCAGGCAGCGATTGGCACAAAAGTAATTTCTAAATCAGTCGTAAAAGCCTTAAGAAAAAATGTATTGGCAAAATGCTACGGCGGAGATATTTCCAGAAAGAGAAAACTTTTGGAAAAACAGAGAGAAGGAAAGAAAAGGATGAAGCAGGTTGGTAATGTGGAAATACCACAGGAAGCATTTTTAGCTGTGCTGCAAATTGAAGATTAATTAATGAGGTTTTAATCGTTAAGCAATGAAACGCTTATTAAAGATTCTCGTTTTGGTTATCATAATTATCCTGATTTTAAAATCATTTATTGTAGATGCTTTTAAAATTCCTACCGGATCAATGAAGGACACTTTACTTGAAGGTGATTTTATTCTCGTTAATAAAGCTGCTTATGCAATTTCTACTCCGCATCAGATTCCGTTTTGGGGTAAAAGATTTGAAAGCACAGAATTAATTTCAACCGGTAAACCGGAATTTAATGACGTTATTGCATTCGAGATTCCGGCGAATTACTACGACCTTGAAGCAGATGAGTATACTGTTTTAGTAAAAAGAATTATTGGTTTGCCTGGGGATACCGTTGAGATTATAAATCAAGAATTATTTATTAATCATAAAAAGTACCGCACTCCTTCGTATATCAAATTAAATCTTGATGAATCATCAATAGAAAAAGTCAATAAAGATCTTTTCCCTTACAATAATAAATGGTCACTGGAAAATTATGGAGAAATTGTTATTCCTAAAAAAGGAATGACAATTGAACTTAATCCTAAAAATATTTTACAATGGCAAAATGCTATCAACACTGATTTCGGAAAAAAAATAGTAAGTGTTGAAGGAACCGTTATCAACATAAATAATCAACCGTTAAGAAAATATACATTTGAAAAAGATTACTATTTTGTACTTGGTGATAATAGAAAAAACAGTATTGACAGTCGTTATTTTGGATACATTCCGCAAGAGTGGATTATTGGTAAAGCGTTTATAGTTTACTGGTCTCAAATACCTGTACAATCTGCGGGTATATCAGATTATTTTAACTCCATCAGGTTCAGTCGTGTAATGCAAGCAATTAATTAGGAAAATAAAACAGACAAATTTTTAAGCTTGATATTTTCACTTCATTTGGTAGTTTTACAAAAAAACTTTTATATGAAATTCACACTATTATTCTTGCTTATATTTTCTGCACAAATATTTTCTCAGGAAAAATATTTTATTTATTTCACCGATAAAGGGAATGAGAACTCTAATTCATTAAACAAAAACAGTGCAGCTTTCACTGAAGCTGTTAAAAACCTCTCTCAAAAATCAATTGAGAGAAGAATAAAAAATATGGGTGAAGATTTCATAAAGTATGATGATCTGCCTATTTATCAAAACTATTTAGATGAATTAGAAAAATTAAACATTCAAATTATACGCAAACTAAACTGGTTCAATTCCGTTTCTGTATTTTTGACCCCTGAACAATTTGAAACTGTAAAAACATTTCCTTTTGTTAAATCAATTGAACCGGTTCAAAAATTATATTTCCAGAATGATTCTGAAATAATTTCAGAACCACAACCATATAAAACATTAGACACAACATACAATTATGGCTCATCATTTACCCAAATGAATCTTTCTGATGTTCCATTTGTTCATTCAAAGAATATCAATGGACAAAATGTAGTTATTGGAATCCTTGATACCGGATTTGATTGGAAGCTCCACAATTCACTAAAAAACAGAAATGTGATTGCAGAGTACGATTTTATATTTAATGATTCCATTACTTCAAATCAGACAGGGGATAGTCCCACTCAGGATAGACATGGAACTTATGTGTTTTCAATTCTTGCAGGATTTGTAGATAGTGTTTTAATTGGACCAGCGTTTAATTCTTCATTTATTTTAGCGAAGACTGAAGATGTACGAAGCGAAACTCACATAGAGGAAGATAATTATGCGGCGGCATTAATCTGGATGGAGTCGCTAGGTGTGGACATTACAACTAGTTCGCTCGGCTATAATATTTTTGATTCGGGTTATTCATATGCTTATCCGGATATGGATGGCAGAACCACGATTGTAACCAAAGCTGCAGAATTTGCATTTCAGCGAGGTGTCTCAACTTTTACTTCTGCAGGAAACGAGGGAAGTAACAAATGGCGCTATATTATTGCCCCAGCTGATGGTTTCAATATCATTTCAGTAGGTGCAGTAAATGATTTGGGGAATGCGGCAAGTTTCAGCAGTCAAGGACCCACTTATGATGGAAGAATTAAACCTGAAGTGGTTGCTTATGGAGTTAGTAACTACGGCGCAACAGCCGGAACAAATAACGGATATAATTTTAGCAGCGGTACCTCAGCCGCAGCACCGATTGCAAGTGGAATTGCTGCATTACTTTTATCTGTCCATCCTCATTTAAAAGAACACGCAGTTACGAAGTATTTTATTGGAAACATCTTCAAGTTCCGCTAATCCAAACAATCACATCGGTTACGGAATTATTTCTGCAAAAAATGCGATTGAATTTCCTAATCTTGAAAAAGTAAATAACAGTTATGTTTTGCATAAAACTATTTTTGAAGAACGAGTTGATCCGCAATCTGTAAAATTATTTTATAGCTATAGTGATATGGTTATTCCTGAGGTAGGGATGAATAAAGATAATATTTACAATTATTCAATTTCATTCCCACTAATGATAGATGGACAAAGTGTTAAATTTTATATTACCTTTTCGGATAGTTCCAGCAATATTTACAGGTATCCCGAAACCGGGGAATACAAGTTTAGTTATGGTTCTGATATTATCTCTTATAATCTTGATTTGAAGCCTCCTGCCGCCAACTATGAAGTAAGTGATTTTTTCCCGAATCCATTCATTCCGGCAAATCATAAAACTGTTGGACTGTATTACAAATCTATCGGCAATGAAATTTTTAAAATTGCTATTATTGATGGGGCAGGGCAAAAGGTTATTGAAACTTCTTCAATCACCTTAACCGGACAGAATTATTTTGAATGGAACGGATATTCTGAACGCGGTTATCTTTGCGCAAGCGGTGTGTACTATGCTCTTATTCAGCTTGGTGGAAAAGAGTACGGTAAAAAGTTGATACTTCTTAAATAGCATAATCCAATTATAGTATTATCTAATTGATAGAGAATCACCGATGACACAAATATTATTTCCGGCACAAAAAAAATATTTAGAATCTTTTAGAAAAAAAGAAGATGAATTGATTCTTGAAATGGAACGATATGCATCTGAAAATAAAGTTCCGATCCTTAATTGGCACGCCGCAGATCTAATTGAAAAACTTATAATCATTAATAAACCTGATCGAGTTTTAGAAATTGGGACAGCAATTGCTTCCACGACAATACGGATTGCAAAATGTCTGCGTAAGGGTTCTATGATTCATTCAATCGAAAAAAGTGAAGACAATATTAAGATCGCTTTAGAGAATATTGAGAAATCAGGTGTAAGTAAAAAAATAAAATTGATTCAGGGAGATGCTTTAAGTGTTATGCCGCAGCTTGGGAAAAAATATGATTTTATTTTTCTTGATGCGGATAAAGAAGATTATAAAAGATTGTTTGATTATTCTATGATTCTTTTACGTAAAGGCGGAGTTATTGTTGTTGATAATCTATTATGGCAGGGTTATGCAGCTTCCAAAAGAGTACCGGCAAAATACAGCAAATCAACAAAGCATATTCGTGAGTTCAATAATATTTTTATTCTTCAGCAAAATCTTGATTCAATGATTATCCCAATCGGTGATGGATTGGGATTAGGGATTAAAAAGTAAATATGAACAGCATGCAATCGACTTTATTTGATGAGGTTGAAAACTTCACTGGTAAATTATTTAATCGTAAAGATGATCTTAAAATAATTTTAGAAACTTTTAACCTTGATGATAAGATTGAGGATTTCGAAAAATTAGCTTTTACCGGTAAATATATTAATGGGCTTTTCAGAGTTTTAAAGAGCAGTGTCAAAATTCCTGAAGTCGAAAGTGTTGATCAAATAAAAAAAGATTTAAGTGAAAATGTTGAGAAAATGATTTTTCACTTAAGAGAAATTAGTTTCAAAATGAATGAAGAGAATAGGAAAAAAATTGATGCTAATTATTTACAGCTTTCTCAATATTCTTTGCAAAATCTTCAGCAGCTGGTTGAAGATTTAGATAATATTAAAAAATATTTGAATCATCTAAAAAGAAAAAATTCAAATTAATTCATACCAATCAGGACTTGGCTATCCACTTTTCTAATGCTGATAATAAATGCGTCATTGCAGTTATTAACGATTGATGCTGGTCTTCATCAATATCCTGTAATATCTCCTTGTGAATATCAATGTAAGCCTTATTCAATTGTTGAACCAGGAGTTGTCCTTTACGGGATAAAGAAACTTTCATATTTCTTCTATCGTTAGGATCAATTTCTCTAAGTATATATTCCTTTTGAACAAGCCCGTCTATAATTCTTGTCAGCCTACTCGGGCTTAAATTCATTCTTTCGGCGATTGCTTTATTATTTATACTCTCATCTGAGCCAAATAATCTTAAGCATCTAAATTCCGCCTGTGTTAAGCTATGGACTTCCGCGAGTCGAACTTCTTTTTCCTGACAATTAGCCAACAAACTAAAAGTTAAATTTGCTAATCTTTCTGCGTTGAGTGATAGTTCCATAAAAATTCCATTTAGTTAACGATAAATTATTGTCTATGACAAAAATCGATAATAAAAACAATTATGTCAAGTGCTGATTGTATTTTTTTTATTAGAAATAGTGATAATCGGGTGAAAGAGTAACTAAGATTTGCCCATTGGTAAGATTTGTCAATTCAATATTTATCTTTTCTATGTCAGATGGCCTTACAAAACATTTAAACCTGGCTTTGTCAGTGAAGTCAGATTCAGAAATGATTGCAGAATGATTCTTAACTATTCTATGAATCTGGCTTATAAATTTGAATTCTGACTCGAGTTCAACAATCCGGAATAATGTTTGAATAACAATTTTTGATTTGCTTAAAACATCAATAGATGCCTTGTAATAAGCTTTCCCTAAAGGGCCAACACCTAGCTTGGTTCCACCAAAATAGCGCACTACAACAAGCATAACGTCGCTTAAATCGAAATGTTGAATTGCATTTAACATCCTGATTCCTGCAGTACCTTTTGGTTCGCCATCGTCGGAATATTTTTCTTCGCTGCTTTTAAGCTTGTAAGCATAGCAGTGATGAGATGCATCGTAATATTTCTTCCGGATTTCATTCAATTGATTTAATGCAGTTTCCTCATTATCAACAGGATAAACTATTGCTATAAATTCCGATGCCTTTTCTTTAAAAGAAAGCTCTCGATAACTTTTTATTGTTTTTATTTGTTCAGGCAGCATTGATGTGCGATTGAATAATCCATACTAAAAATATTTGTTTATCAATATCACTATTCCTAAAATAAGTGTTTGAAAATTTAAATCTAATTTAATTTGATACGACAGGACTTTGGAAAAAGAAACTATAATTATTAAAGGTGCACGCGAGCACAATCTAAAAAACATTGATGTTGAAATTCCGCGGGATTCGTTTACCGTAATCACAGGATTATCCGGATCAGGAAAATCCTCACTCGCGTTTGATACGATTTACGCAGAGGGGCAGAGAAGATACATTGAATCACTCTCAGCCTATGCACGTCAGTTTTTGGATATGCTAGAAAAACCGGAAGTTGATTTGATCGAAGGATTAAGTCCGGCAATTTCTATAGAGCAAAAATCCACTTCAGGAAATCCGCGCTCAACAGTTGGAACGGTTACAGAGATTTATGATTATTTAAGATTGTTGTATGCACGAATCGGAATTCCGCATTGTTACAATTGCGGTAAACCTGTAACCAAACAAACTTCTGCGCAGATAATTGATACGATTATTCAAAATCAATCCGGTAAAAAGGTTTACGTTCTTGCTCCGGTTATTCGGGGAAGAAAAGGACATTACCGCGAACTTTTTGAAGAGATTATTTCAGATGGATTTTTAAAAGTTAGAGTTGATGGAGAATATTTTGAAATTGAAAAAGGATTTCACGTTGATCGTTATAAAATACACAATATAGAAATTGCAATTGATAAAGTTAATGCAAGTGAAAGATCACGCGGCAGATTAACCGAATCTGTTGATGTTGCACTCAATTACGGAAACGGAATCGTAATTATTGATGAAGAGGGGAATGATAAAATTTACAGTCGTCATCTAGCTTGCCTGGATTGCGGAATTTCTTATCGTGAGTTGGCACCAAATTCTTTTTCATTCAATTCACCTTACGGATCATGCAGCGATTGTGAAGGCTTGGTGAAATAAAACAGCTTGATATTGATTTAATAATTCCTGATTGGGATAAATCTATAAATGAAGAGGGGATTGCAGCTCTTGGTAAACCAAGATCAATCTGGTTCTTCAATCAGTTAGAAGCTGTTGGGCAAAAATTCGGATTTAATTTTGATACTCCGCTTAAAGATCTAAATGAGGAACAGAAAAATCTCTTACTAAATGGCAGCAAAGAAAAAATTTCTTTCACCTACAATTACGGCAAAGGTAAACCTGTTACCTATCTTCACAGATTTTCAGGTGTGATGAGTTATCTAAAAAATTTCTATTCAACTACCAGTTCAAATCATATACGCGAATGGGTTGAAGCTTATATGAATTCCGCAACTTGCCAAACTTGTAACGGCGGAAGATTAAAAAAAGAATCTTTGTCAGTAAAATTTCAAAATAAAAATATAAGTGAAGTAACAAAGCTTTCTATCAATCGTGCTGCAGAATTTTTTGGTGACCTAAAACTAAAAGGTAGAGATGCAATAATTGCCAAACCCATCCTGAAAGAAATTACAGAACGATTACAGTTTTTATTAAATGTTGGATTAGACTATCTAACGCTTGATAGATCAGCGAGAACTTTGTCCGGAGGCGAATCTCAGCGAATAAGATTGGCAACACAAATTGGTTCTCAGCTTGCAGGTGTTTTGTACGTTCTTGATGAGCCTTCAATCGGATTACATCAAAGCGATAATATTAAACTTATAAACTCATTAAAAAATCTTCGTGATCTTGGAAACACAGTAATTGTTGTTGAGCACGATAGAGAAACTATTGAAAGTTCAGATTACATTATTGATCTTGGTCCAGCGGCAGGTGTTCACGGCGGAGAAGTTTGCATCGCTGGCGAATCTTCTGAATTACTTAATTCAAAAAACGGACATGAATCATTAACCCTTTCTTACCTTAATGATAAAAAGCGAATTGAAATTCCTGAAAAACAAAGAGAAGGAATCGGTAAATCATTAATCTTAAAGGGTGCAAGCGGTAATAATCTTAAAAATGTTGATTTGGAAATTCCACTTGGAACTTTTACTGTTATAACCGGAGTAAGCGGTTCCGGTAAATCTACTTTGATAAATGAAACTCTTGTTAAGATTTTGATGAAGAAGATTTATTCTATCCAAACTTGTTCCGCTTCCATTATAAATCTGTTGAAGGTTTAGAGCACATTGATAAAGTAATTGAAATTGATCAATCGCCAATTGGAAGAACACCAAGATCAAATCCTGCAACTTATACAGGATTGTTTACACACATTCGTGATTTGTTTGCGCAGCTTCCAGAATCTAAAATGCGCGGTTATGCAACAGGCAGATTCAGTTTTAATGTTGAAGGCGGAAGATGCGAAGAATGCGGCGGCGATGGTTTAAAGAAAATTGAAATGAATTTTCTTCCGGATGTTTATGTTCTTTGTGATGTTTGCCAGGGAAGAAGATATAACCGGGAAACTCTGCAGGTTTTATTCAAAACGAAATCAATTTCTGATGTTCTTGAAATGCGTGTTGATGAAGCCTTAGAATTTTTTGAAGACTTGCCAAGAATAAACAGAAAAATAAAAGCAATTCACGATGTTGGACTTGGTTATATTAAACTTGGACAGCAGGCAACAACACTTTCAGGCGGAGAAGCACAGCGAGTTAAACTTGCAACAGAACTAAGTAAAGTAAGCACCGGCAAAACAATTTACATTCTTGATGAACCAACAACAGGATTGCATTTTGAAGATGTTAGAATTCTTCTTGGAGTCTTGAACAAGCTTGTTGATAAAGGAAATACAGTTGTAGTTGTTGAGCATAATCTTGATGTAATAAAAACCGCTGATTGGATTATTGATCTCGGTCCCGGTGGTGGTGAGTTTGGCGGAAAAATTGTTGCCGAAGGAACTCCAGAACAAATTATTAAAAACAAAAAAAGTGTAACTGGTAAGTTTCTTGTTAAACAATTGAAGAAGACTCTGTGACGTCATTGCGAATCCCGACTTGTCGGGATGAAGCAATCTTTAAAATAATTTAGATTGCCACGTCTCTTCGCTCCTCCCAATGACTACCAAGAAATTAATCAATCTTAGTCGGATCCCAAGAACATCTAAATCCTTCATCAAGATCATCCAATATTTTCATATCATCTTTATCCAGAGAAAAATTAAAAATATCTGCATTCTCAATTATTCTTTTCTTTCTTGCAGATTTTGGTATCACAACCAAGTCGTGGTCAATAGCCCAGCGGATTAAAACTTGTGCGTTAGTTTTATTATGCTTTTCAGCGATAGGTAATACTCTTGGGTCATCAAGCTTTTTCATTCTTGTTAATGGAGAGTAAGCTTCAAGTATGATATTATTTTTATTGCAAACATCCAACAAATCTTTTTGATAATTGTAAGGACTAAATTCAACCTGGTTCATAACAGGAATTATATTCGCATAGGTAAACAATTCCTCAAGATGAATATTCATATAATTACTCACACCAATAGATTTGCAGTAACCTGATTCATAAATTTTTTCTAAGGCTCTCCAGCTATCTTTTCTTTTGCCTTTAACAGGCCAGTGAATCAAATAACAATCAATGTAATCTACATTTAATGTTTTTAAACTTTTATCAAAAGCCTTTAGTGCAGTATCATAACCGTGATCGTCATTCCAAAGTTTTGTAGTTATAAAAACTTCCTCGCGCTTAATCCCAAAATTTCTAACTGCTTCACCAACTTCTTTTTCGTTGCCATAAATTCTTGCTGTATCAATATGTCTATAACCGGCTTCCAAAGCCCAGGTAACTGCGTTAATACATTCTGTTCCGGAGTTTGTTAGATAAACGCCTAATCCAAATTGTGGAATTTCAACCCCGTTATTCATTTTGATTTTGTAATTGATATCTCTGCTCATATTTTCTCTTTACTATTATTTCTAATTCTCTGAATGTACTTAATAAAACATATGTGCAATAAATGTCATTCCCACGAAAGTGGGAATCCAGTTTCCAAAGTAAGGTCTTGGATTCCCGTTTTGACGGGAATGACGCATTAATTTTGGCAGATAAATAATTTCTGCATTAATAAATATTTAAAAGCTTAAGTGCCATAATTAATATTGCAACAATTAAAACTGACTTAATAAGTTTCTCGCCTTTTTTAACAGAAAGTTTTGCCCCCCACCAGCCGCCAAATGCGTTTCCTGCTGAAAGTGTTAATCCATAATACCAGTTAATATTGTCTGTTAAAATAAAAATAATCAAAGCAGGAATTGTAAAAACAAATACAACAAAAACTTTGTGCATATTAACTCTTATCAAATCAAGATTCATCAAGTATTGAAAAGCAGCCATCAATAAAAATCCAACTCCAACCTGCAGAAATGCTCCATAAAATCCTACTACGATCATTGCCATAACAATTTTCCAATCAATTGTAAATTCAGAAACTGTTTTATCAGATTTCTTTTTTGGCAGAAGCATTGTAATGATTATAAAAATCATTATCACGCCTAGAATTTTCTCAAACAATTCATCGCTTATTTGAACAGCAGTTATTGCCCCTATAATTGCTCCAGGTAAAGTAAGTGCTGAAAGTATTAAACTGTTTTTAAGTTCGTAGAATTTTTCCTTCTTGAATGAATAAACTGCAGAAACATTCTGAAATAGGATGGCAACTCGATTGGTTCCGTTTGCAACTGTAGGATCAAGTCCGAGAAAAATTAAAACTGGTAAAGTAAGGGAAGATCCACCGCCGGCATTTACATTTATAAATGCGGCAATCGCGCCTACAACAAATAATATTATTATTCCGTAAATATCTGGCAAACCATTCCTGTAAATTCTTTTTTAACTAAAACAAAAATAAAGTATTTTATTCGTGAAAAGAATTTTAGTTAGTTTATTTTAATAAACAAAGAAAATCGTATTTTGAATATAAATATTATTGTCACACTGAGCCTGTCGAAGTGTGACCTAATCATTACAAAAGTCAGTCTTCGACAAGCTCAGACTGACAAAAATATTATTTAGAATCTGCTCTTAATTAGTTCTCATATAGGTGTAAAATGAAACATAAAATAGTTACCACAATTTTTATAATACTATTTTCATTCTCATTTAATCAATGCACGCAATCTCAACAATCTTATGTTAGAGAAAACTATGATAAAAAAGAATATATGATTGAAATGCGAGACGGAGTAAAACTTTTTACTGCAGTTTATTCACCAAAAGATAAATCAAAGCAGTATCCTATTTTAATAACCAGAACTCCTTACTCATCCGGCCCATATGGTGAGGAAAAGTTTACAGGTTTCTTAGGTGCATCAAAAGAGTTTTTGCAGGAAGGATTCATCTTTGTTGTCCAGGATGTTCGCGGAAGATATATGTCTGAAGGTGAATTTGATAATATGCGACCTCATAATCCAAATAAAAAAACTAAAAACGATATTGATGAAAGCAGTGATACTTATGATACCATTGAATGGTTAATTAATAATATCGATAACAATAATAAAAAAGTTGGAATCTGGGGAAATTCTTATCCTGGATTTTATGCATTGATGGGTTGTATAGATGCTCATCCGAATCTCATTTGTGCTTCTCCGCAGGCTCCAATTTCAGATTGGTTTGTTGGAGACGATATGCACCATAATGGTGCTTTTTCTGTTTTGATGTCTTTTAATTTCTTTAAGCAATTTGGAATACCGAGACCGGAACCTGTAACAAAATATCCACCAGCGGCGGACTATGATTCGCCTGATGGATATAATTTTTTCTTAGAACACACTCCAATAAAAAAATTGAATGAAAAAATACTTAAGAATGAAATTCCTTTTTGGGATTCAATTATGGTACACGGCAATTATGATTATTATTGGCAAGTTCGAAGCAATTTGCAGCATTTGAAAAATATAAAGCCGGCTATTCTTTTAGTTGGCGGCTGGTATGATGCTGAAGATATGTATGGCCCTTTGCATATTTATAAAGCGATTGAAAAAAATGATCAACCAAACAATACAAGATTAGTTATGGGTCCTTGGACTCACGGTTCGTGGGTTTGGGCCAAAGGTGATTCACTTGGTGATTTTTATTTTGGCAGCAACACCGCTGATTATTATCGTAAAGAAATATTATTACCGTTCTTCAAATATCATCTTAAAGGCGAAGGTAAATTAAATTTAAATGATTCTTATGTTTTTGATACAGGAAAAAATCAATGGAGCAATTTTCCAACCTGGCCGCCAAAGGAAGCAATTGAATCAAAATATTTCTTGCAAGAAGATGAAAAGTTAAATCAAAATCTTTCTACAGATCAAAATTCTTTTTCAGAATATATAAGCGATCCTTTTAATCCAGTTCCATATACTGCAAAGTTTGAGGATTCAAAATCTTTTTATAATGAAGTACACTTGATAGAAGATCAAAGATATGTTTCAACTCGGCCCGATGTGCTCACTTTTGAATCGGATATTTTGAAAGAAGATGTTACCATTGCGGGGCCAATCATTGCTGATTTATTTGTATCGACAACCGGAACAGATGCAGATTTTGTAGTAAAGGTAATTGATGTTTATCCTGATGATGAAAAAGATATTTCGAGAGTGGAAATGGGTGGTTATGAAAGATTAGTTAGAACAGAAATTTTGCGTGGTAAGTTTCGAAACAGCTTCGAAAATCCTGAACCGTTTGAGCCAAGTAAAGTAACGGAAGTAAAAATAAATCTGAATGATGTCTTTCATACTTTTAAAGCAGGACATAAAATGATGATACAGGTTTCATCATCATATTTTCCATTTTTTGATGTGAATCCAAATACTTTTTGTGATATTTATTCAGCAGATAAAGATAAATTTGTTAAAGCGATGATTAAAATTTATCACTCAAAAGAATATCCAAGTTGTGTTTCGTTTAAAATTAAAAAGTAATAGTTTATATAAAAAATTTTATCTGGGTTGGGTCACACTTCGACTTTGCTCAGTGTAACGTAGATTTATTAGTTTACTATATAATGTCATCCTGAGCGGAGTCGAAGGATGACCTTCTTTTATTATTGAAAGGTTGTTTTATGCAAAAGATTCTTATTATCACTTTTTTGCTCTGCATACTTGTTTCACACCAAATATCAGCACAAACTTTTTTTGGATCGGAACCATTAGCTCATACTTATTCTATCGTTGCCCGTGATCCGCAAACCGGTGAAATGGGTGTTGCTGTTCAATCCCATTGGTTTTCTGTCGGATCAATCGTTGCATGGGGAGAGGCTGGAGTTGGTGTTGTTGCAACACAATCGTTTGTAAATCCATCTTTTGGTCAACGAGGATTGGAACTTCTGAAAAAAGGAATGACTTCACAAGAAGTGGTTGATCTTCTTCTCTCCACAGATGAAGGAAGGGAAGTACGACAACTTGCAATTGTTGATTCGAAAGGAAATTCAGCTGCGTTTACTGGTTCCAAATGTATTTCAGGTGCAGGGCATGTTGTAGGTGATAATTATTCTGTTCAAGCAAATATGATGTTGAATGAATACAGTTTGGGGATGCAATGTCCAAAGCATTTGAAGATACTGAAGGGCCACTTGCGGAAAGATTAATTGCAGCATTAGAAGCTGCACAGAATGAAGGGGGTGATATAAGAGGAAAGCAATCAGCCAGTTTACTTATTGTTAGAGGTGATGCAACTGGAAATCTTTGGGAAGACAGATTAATAGATTTACGGGTGGAAGATAATCCAAACCCTGTTGATGAAATAAAAAGATTGTTAAAAGTTTATCGTGCTTACGAACATATGAATAAAGGTGATCTTGCGGTTGAAAAAAATGATATGAAACTTGCAATGGATGAATATAATGCCGCAATGAAAATGTTTCCTGAAAATCTTGAAATGAAATACTGGACCGCGGTAACACTTGCAAACACCGGTGAAATTGAAAAATCAATTCCCATGTTCAAAGAAATATTTGCATTCGATAAAAACTGGAAAGAACTTACAAAAAGGTTACCTTCCGTTGGTCTATTAACTGTTGATGAAAATAGTCTTAAGAGAATATTAGAGTAATAATGCTAATTTTTCCGATTGGTCACTGGAATAAACCGTTTATCAATTAAAAGTATTTTTAACAAAATATCGCTTTATTTTCTGCCATTCATTTAAAAAAAGGAGAGGTACGCTATGGTTAAAGTTTCCACACTAATTGCAATTATTTTGTTCTCAGTAATTACAATTACTGCACAACAAAATTTAACAACTCCGCAAGTAAGTCAGAAAGCTTCAGTTTCTCAAAGAATCGGGCTGACTGATATAGTTGTTAATTATCATCGCCCGGCTATAAATAACAGAATAGTTTGGGGTGGAATTGTTCCGTTCGATCAAGTATGGCGGGCAGGTGCAAATGAAAATACAACAATTTCTTTTTCAACCGACGTAATGGTTGAACAAAATAAAGTTTCAGCCGGAACTTATGGTTTGCACATGATTCCAGCTAAAAAATCCTGGACGATCATTTTTAGTAAAGATAATGCAGCCTGGGGAAGTTTCTTTTATAATGAGAAGAATGATGCTGTAAGGATTCAATGTAAACACGATCCCTAAGTGAATTTCAAGAATGGCTATTATATTCTTTTGATGGTTTAAGTGCAAATTCAACTACACTATCATTAAAGTGGGAAAAACTTTCTATTCCGATTAAGATAGAGATTGATGTTAATGAAACAGTTATTGCAAGTATGGAAAAAGAATTAACCGGGATACCAGGCTTTTTCTGGCAGGGATGGAACCAGATTGCGCTTTATGCATTAACTAATAAATACAACCTGGAAAAGGCTCAGTCCTGGGTTGATAGATCAATTGGAATTAATAAAAATCTAACGAACCTGATGACTAAATCTTTAATTCTTGAAAGTAAGGGCATATCAGAGGAAGCAGAAAAAATTAAGAAGGAAGCATTTTCTTTACCCGGAATTGATGAAGCACAAGTAAATGCTCTTGGATATCAGCTTATGGGAATGGGAAAGACAGAAGAAGCATTAAAAGTTTTTGAAAAAAATACAGTTGATTATCCTGATTCCTGGAATGTTTGGGATAGTCTGGCTGAAGGATTATTAACCAAAGGCGATAAAGTAAAATCAAAACAGCTTTATGAAAAAGCTTTGGGAATGGCACCTGAAAATCAGAAAGAAAGAATCAAGGGAATTTTAGCTAATATTAAATAATATACAGATATTAGAATGGTCAGGCTGAGCATAGTCGAAGCCTGACTTAATAATTTGTTGTCACACTTTGACGGAGTTTATCCCGATTCATCGGGACTCAGTGTGACATTCGTAATAAAAACTCTAATTGTGCTTAGATTTATACTTCAGGATACCTTTCTTAAGAGCATTTATAATTTTATTTTTACACATCAATTGAACTTCTGAAATTTTAATAATTGCAAAAACCAAAAGAATATTTTCGAAAACTTATTATTCCTTTAACATTTCCAATTTTGTTGTGGATAATATATTTAGTCACTTATTTATTTGATATTTATCCTTACAAGCTTGGAGTACTTCCCAGAAACCTCAGCGGACTTGTTGGAGTTTTCACTTCACCTCTAATTCATGGTGGATTTTCACATCTTATATCTCCAATACTGCGCCACTAGTTTTTATGGGACTCGGGATTTTTTATTTCTATCCTAAAGTGGCTTACAAAGTTTTTACAATTATTTATCTTGGAACAGGGATTTTAGTCTGGCTTTTTGGTAGAGAAGTATATCACATCGGTGCAAGTGGAATTGTTTACGGATTTGTTTCTTTTTTATTTTTTAGCGGTATTTTTAGAAAAGATAATAGATCGATAGCTCTGGCATTAGCTGTTATATTTCTATATGGTGGACTTATTTGGGGAGTTCTTCCTGTCGAAAAGGGTGTTTCATGGGAATCCCATTTATTTGGTGCAATTGTTGGGTTGATCTCGGCATTTATTTTTAAAAAAGTTGATCCGCCCAAAAAATATGAATGGGAAGATGAAGAATCTGATATTCCGGTAGAAAGTCTAGAAGTATCTTATGATCGCTGAAAAAAATAAATTTTTAGATGAATTTTAATTGGAGAATCTAAATCAGAAAATAATGTGTCACACTGAGCGAAGTCGAAGTGTGACCGTCGGTTTTCGACAAGCTCAGACTGACAACTGTATTTATAAACATAAAACAGAAATAAACTAAAATGAAAAAAACTATAACAGCGACACGTGAATATCGTACAGAAATGAATGATAAAATTCTCAACTCTGGTTTTAGAGATTTTAATAAATTCTTTGCGCTAGATAACAAAGCTTACATCGATGGGGCTTTGAACGCGAAGACAAAAGAGCTAATGGGATTATCAGCATCGATGGTTTTGCGATGCAACGATTGTATTTTTTATCATATTGATCGATCAATACAAGAAGGTGCAACACGAGAAGAACTAATGGAAACTTTTAATGTTGCTTTAATTGTTGGAGGTTCAATAGTTATTCCGCATTTAAGATATGCATTTGAAATGATGGACAACATATTTGAAGAAAAAGGAAAATCAAAATAATGATTATCGTACCTAAAAATATTGTAACTGTTGATGGTAAGGATAGAATCTTAAAAAATCATTTTGTTGAAATTGAAAATGGAAAAATTATTTCGCATCACAACAAAATGATGAAAAATATTTTTCCAAAAATAAACAAAGAGTTTTTCGATTTGATGATCTAACTTTAATCCCCGGATTTGTACAAACACATATTCATCTTTGCCAAACATTATTTCGTGGAATGGCGGATGATCTTGAACTTCTTGATTGGCTGCAGTTAAAAATATTCCCATATGAAAATGCACATAATAAAAATTCTCTTTTAACTTCTATTAGATTGGGAATAAATGAATTGCTTTTAAGCGGTACCACAACTTTGCTTGATATGGGAACATTAAGACATCAAGAAGTCATTTTTGAAGAACTGCAAAATTCTGGAATACGAGCAATTGCTGGAAAATGTTTAATTGATAAAAATGATCTGTTCCCTGAATTTAAGTCTGATACTAAATCAGAGTTAAAAGAGATATATCAGCAAGCAAAAACATATCACAACACATCGAACGGGAAAATTAAATTTGGATTTGCGCCACGATTTGTGCTCTCTTGTTCTGAAAAATTACTTAAAGAATCTTTTGAAATGAAAAAAGATTTTGAAGGAAGTTTATATCACACTCATTCATCTGAAAATAAAAATGAAATAGCTGAAGTTAAGCGAAGACATAATAAAGAAAACATTGAGTACTTTAATTCGATTGGAGTAATTGATGATCATTCAGTTCTTGCACATTGCATTCACGTAAATGATAGAGAAACTGATTTGCTTAAGAAAAATAATGTCCGTGTTTCCCACTGTCCTTCATCAAACTTAAAACTAGGTTCAGGGATCGCAAACATTCCAAAATATTTGAAGAAAGGAATTTCAGTATCACTTGGCGCTGATGGTGCACCTTGCAATAACAATCTTAGTATTTTTAATGAAATGAGGTTAGCTGCATTAATTCAAAAGCCTATTCATGGTTCAACTATTATGGATGCCAAAACTGTCTTCCAACTTGCAACGAAAGAAGGTGCAAGAGCTTTACATCTGCAAAATGAAGTTGGAAGAATTGAAGTGGGGAAGAAAGCTGATTTGGTTTTACTCGATTTAAAGACAAATATTCATTCATTCTCCGAAAGTGATGAATCAATTTATTCGGATATTGTTTACTCATCTTCAAGTGATTCGGTCCATTCCGTTATGATAGAAGGCGAGTGGAAAGTATTGAATAAAAAATCTCTTTTGTATGACCAGGCAGAGTTAAATAAAAAAGCAAAAGAAGAGTTGAAAAAATTGTTGAAAAGAGTAGGAGAATGAAAAAACAAATACTGCTTGCAACAACCAACAAAGGTAAACTTGAAGATGTTAAAGAAATCCTGAAGGATTTAGATGTAGAAATTTTATCCTTTCTGGATTTTGATGATTATCCTAGTGTTGAAGAAACGGGATTGACATTTTTAGCAAATGCTGAATTAAAGGTTAAAGCTGCTTATGAAAAATATGGATTACCTTGTTTAGGAGATGATTCAGGTTTGGAAGCATTCCAGCTAAATGGTGAACCCGGGATTTACTCTGCAAGATATGCTGGAGAAAATTCAGATGATGAGCAGAATAATTTGAAGTTAATTAATAAACTTTCTGAATTCCAAGAACCTCATCCAGGAAGATTTGTTTGTGCAGCAGTTTATTATGATGGAGAAAAATATAAGACAGCGATTGGAGAAATAAGAGGGAATATCATTAAAAACCCTCGAGGTAAAAACGGATTTGGATATGATCCATTATTTATTCCCAATGGATATAATATTACCACAGCAGAAATGTCACACGAAGAGAAAAATAAAATAAGTCATAGATTAAATGCATTTAAAAAATTAAAAAAAAATTTATGAAAAAAAGTTTTGCATTAATGTTTTCACTAGTTGTTTTAATAACTTCTTGTAAAGAATCAACAACAGAGCCGGCACCAAATAAAACCTCATCAAATTATTTCCCTAATTCAAATGGAAATAATTACTTTTATAGCATTTCTGTTAGCGATAGTTCAGGGGTTCAATCTGGAACAAAAAAAACATATTATGATGGTGATACAACTTTACTGGAAACACCATATCAAATAGAAGTTGATTCTTTTAATATAAATGGTATTCAATCTGTAAATAAATCTTTTTTTAGAAAAAGTGACACAGGTGTATTTAATTATGTAGATATAGACTCTAATGCATTTAATTCAATTATTCCAGATTCAATACGCGGGGCCATTTCCTTTGACCAGGAATATCGTTTGCTTTATCAACCTTTTGAATTATATCAAACCTGGCCAGTTTATAAAGTTAGTGTCAATTACCTATCATTTCAATTTGACATTCTTACAATAGACGCAAAAGTTCTCTCAAAATCTACAATTGATCTTACAATCAATAACTCTGCAATAACTAAGGAAGTTTTTATAATTCGTTTTACTACTAAATTGACTACTGATATAAATCAACCACCAACCACTTATGAAGCAAATGGCTGGATTGCCGAAGGTATAGGTTTTATTAGATGGGAAGGGAGTTCGGAAATTATTAATTTCCTTTCGGGCAGGAATGTTTATTTGCCGGGTACATACGTTATTGAAGAATTATATTCCTACAAATCACTATAACTATTTTTGTGCAATTAAAACCTGAACTGTTTGAAAAGTAAAATCATACTTTTTGATTTCCTTAAAACCTGAATTAGTTAAAAGTTTTTCAAGATTGACTTTTTCATCAAACTCTTCTACTGAATCAGGAAGATACGTATAAGCTGCTTTATCACCGGAAATTATTCCACCCAAAACAGGTAAAATATTTTTAAAATAGAAACTATAAATGCTTTTAATAATTTTGTTGGAAGGCATTCTGAACTCAATTATAGTTGCTTTGCCCTTTGGTTTTAGGATTCGGTAGAATGAATTAAATCCTTCCTGAATATCATAAAAGTTTCTTACGCCAAATGCAACGGTTATATTTGTTACTGATTCATCTTTAAATGGAATATTTTCAGCCACCATCTGAACAAGATGTCCATCAACCCATTTAGATTTTTTATCGAAAAGTTTTAACATTTTGTAAGAGAAATCTGCGCCATAAATTGTTTTAACACCCATTTTCTGAGCTTGAATCGCCACATCACCGGTACCACAGGCAATATCAAGTAAAATTGATTCGGCATTCAGTCCAGTTAGTTTAAGTGCTTTCTTTCTCCAGTAAAAATCTAAACCAAAGCTTAAGAAGTGATTGAGAAAATCGTATCTGCCAGCTATGTTATCAAAGATGTTTTTTACCTGGTTTTTCTTTTCATTCATTTCAATTAATTATTTCTGTATTCAAATTCTTCTTTCCCGGCTTTTCTTTGCCACCAATTAAAAAGGTATTTCCCACTCCACATTGAAAATATCATAAATATTTAATCCTCCGACAAGATCGATGACATAATGATACCAAAGATAAACGGTCGAGAAGATTTAATAATGATCCTATTGGAATGAAGAAAAATCTGCTTCGGCTTCTTAACCTTACTGAGAGATACATTACAATTAAAGTTATCATCGTGTGGCCGCTTGGAAAAACATCCCGCTGAACAACTTCCGCAGGATTTAAAGTTCCAAAAGGAATTCCTTCCCCAGCATTTGTCATTTCTCTCAGGTGATTTGTTAGAAATAAACCTGGAAGCATTTCATTGATTGTACTAAATTCATGTAATGTAAATCGTGGACCGATACCTGGTAAAGAAAAATATCCAAGGTAAGAAAGAAAAAATCCATAGATGACCGAGAAAAGAGCAAAATCTAATGCAACAAATCTATCCTTGTTTAATAAAGACAATCCAAGAATCAGTGGAAGCAGATAAAACATTCCATAGACTATTTGCAGAATTTCAGTTAAAACCGGATGAGAGAACTGATAAAGAAAATGCGTTGGATCTGTTCCAAACATCCAACGATCAATCGCAATAAACCAATCATCGTAATCATAAACGCGGATTGGTTTTACCATAAAAAATAATTGGCGAAAGGTTAATAAAATTATCGGAGCTATATACCAATAATGAACTATTCGCCAGAGTTTATGTTCGCTAATGGCCTCCATATATGAAATGACGAAAGCTATACTTATCACCAACAGGTTAATAAATATCCAGGTTATAGAATTTTCAATCTTACTGAAATAAATTATGTGCAGTAAAATCAAAAAGATTGAAAAACTAATTACAACTACATCAAAAGATTTTAATTTTTTTATAAGTGATTTTATATTTTTCATTAATCAAGTATTAAGATTACAAACGGATTTAATTGTTGCTGGCAAACTCAGCGAGTTTAATGAAGTCATCAACATTAAGCTGTTCGGCACGCAGAGAAAGATCAATATCGCACCCGCTAAAATCTACTTCCGCAAATATACCATGGCTTAGCGAATTTTTTAGTGTCTTTCTGCGATTGCCAAAAGAAGATTTGACTATCGATTTGAATATCAGATTAAAGCCTTGATTATCTCTAATCTCATTAAAGTAAATATGAATAACTGCCGAATGAACATTAGGTTTTGGGTAAAAAACATTTGGCGAAACTTTAAAGGATAATTTTGTTCTACCGAAAAAATTTAAAAGTACTGAAAGTATTCCATAATCTTTTGATCCAAGTTTTGCTGTCATTCTTTTGGCAACCTCTAATTGAACCATAAAGACTGCGTCATTAATAATTGTATTGTTATCAAAAAGTTTGAATAGTATTGGCGATGTTATATTGTAAGGAATATTTCCAACTATACGCAGCTTTTGATTTTCAATTGTAATGAACTGCTTTAAATCTAAATCTAAAAAATCATATTGCAATAAATTCAAGTCAGTAAAACGATATTTAAGATCATCAATCACGCGCTTATCAATTTCTATTGCTGTTAGATTTGCTTTACTATTAAAAAGATGTTCCGTAAGAGCGCCCTTTCCCGGTCCAATTTCAATAATCGATTCATTTTCTTTAGGGGCAATTTCATCAATAATCTTTTTGATAATATTCTGGTCATGCAGATAATTCTGACCGAATCTTTTTAAGGGTAATCCTTTATTCATAATTGTTTGATAATCTGATAATAAAATAGCAAAATTCTGAGGCAAAATATTAAAACAGTTTGCTTAAGAAAAAAATATCTTATAGTTTTCTAATGCAAACTTTCCAATTGAAAATCTAAGGAGAAAACAGTGCAAGAAAAATATATTGTTAGTGTAGATATGGGAGGAACTAAAATCCTTGCCTCTGTACTCAACTCAAAAAAGGGAATTATCGCTCGTCAAAAAAAACCTACAAATGTAAGCAGCGGGACAAAAACTTATGTAAAAGACGTTGCGGAAATTGTAACTAAAGTTGTTTCAAACTCTAAGCTTAAAAACGAAAATATTGTAGCTGTTTGTCTCGGTGTACCGGGTTCTGTTAACCCAATAACTGGAGTTATAAATTTTGCTCCAAATCTTGGCATCAAAAACTATAAAATGAAATCTGAACTTGAAAAATTGATACCTTATCCAGTTCTTTTAGAAAATGATGTTAATCTTGGAGCACTTGGGGTTAAAACATATGGTGTTGGAAAAAAATCCATAAACTTGCTGGCAGTATTTATAGGTACCGGAATTGGAGGCGGAGTAATTATTAATGGAAAAATTTATCGCGGATTTAACTTCGTTGCTGGTGAAATCGGACATATGCTTGTACAGAAGAACGGTCCAATGTGCAGCTGTGGAAAAAAAGGCTGCTTTGAAGCTCTTGCCAGCAGAACCGCAATAGTGAATAATATTATAAATGATGTAAAAAAAGGAAAGAAAAAAAGTGTTCTTTCAAAATTAATAAAATCAAATCAAAGGATTAAAAGTGGTGCACTAAAAAATGCGATTGAAAGAAAAGATAAAGTTGTGACTAAAAGAATTACAGAAGCTTGTGAAACTATTGGTGATATTCTTGGAAGTATTGCAAATTTGATGAACTTTGATATGATTGTGCTTGGCGGTGGTTTAATTGAAGCACTGGGTGATTTTATGATGCCTATAATCAGAAAAGAATTTAACAATCATGTTCTTGATGCTGTTGCAAAAGGCATTAAAATAATTCCTTCAAAACTTGCTGATGATGCTGCAATTTACGGTGGGTTGGCTTTAGTTGATGAATTTCTGGGAGTTAAGGTTTAATTGAATTGTGATTCGATCGCAATCAGTTTTTCATTCAGTTCTTCCCATTTTTTAATTGCAGAATCAAGATCATGTTTAGCACGATTAAATTTACCTGTAACTTTTTTTGCTTTTTCTCCATCGCTGTAAATTTGAGGATCTGCTAATTTACTTTCCAGATCTTTTAATTCATTTTCATACTCACTTATCTTTTCTTCCAGACGGGAAATATCTTTTAATAAATCTTTTGTTGTTTTGTGTTTTTGTTGTCTTGCTTCCGCCTCCAATCTTTTTTGCTCTTTTCGATTACCAGGATAATTTTTTTCTTTTTTTATAGAATTAGCAACTTCTTTCTCCTGAAAGAAAAATTCTCGTTTTGAAAGGAAATAGTCAATATCTCCTAAATAAGTTTTCAGATTTCCTTTACGGATATCAATAACTTTTGTTGCAATAGGTCTTAAAAAATCCACATCGTGCGAAACAAGAATAAGCGTACCTCTAAAATCTATCAGCGCTTTTTGTAAAATAAGTTTTGAAGCGTAATCAAGATGGTTCGTTGGCTCATCGAGAATAATAAAATTAGCTTTTGTTAATAGAATTTTACAAAGTGCAACTCTGCTTTTTTCTCCGCCTGATAGGATACCAACTTTTTTAAATACATCATCTCCTGAAAAAAGAAACGAACCAAGTAATGAGCGCAACTGTCCTACTGTTTTATTCTCAGCAATTCCATCAACTGTTTCAATGATTTCCAAATCAGGATTTAGGTTATCGGCAACATCCTGGGCATAATACGAGACGATAGTATTGTGACCTAAAATTCTTTCACCAGCATTAAAATTAATCACACCGGATATTATTTTTGCAAGTGTTGATTTTCCTGCACCATTTGGTCCAACGAAAGCAATCTTTTCACCTTTTTCGATTTCAAAATCAATTCCTGAAAAAACTTTTTTGTCGCCATAGGATTTAAAAACAGAAATAAGCTTTATCGGAGTTCTTCCACTTTGAGGTGGTTCCGGAAATCTAATTTTTATTTCACTTGTATCTTCGGGTAATTCAACAAGCTCAACTTTATCAAGTTGCTTAATTCTGCTTTGCACTTGCCGGGATTTCGTGGCTTTATAGCGAAATCGTTCTATAAACTTTTGGGTTTCCTTAATCTTCTTTTGCTGTTGTTCAAATTGATGAACAGTTAATTCATCACGTTCTATTTTATATTTAATGTAAGCATCGTAATCTCCTTTAAATGTATAAAACTTGCCAAGAAAAATTTCCAAAGTTCGGTTAGTAACCTGATTGACAAAATTTTTATCGTGCGAAACAATAAGCAAACCACCTTTATAGGCTTTAAGAAAATCTATTAACCATTCGAGAGAATCAATATCAAGATGATTTGTAGGTTCATCAAGAAGTAAAATATCATTTTGTGAAATAAGAATTTTTGCAAGTGCAATTCTCATTTGCCAACCACCGGAAAACTGATCTGTCAAACGATTAAAATCTTCTTCAGAAAATCCAAGTCCAAGTAAAATTTTTTCAACTTTAGATTCTGCCGAATAAGAATCCAATCCTTCCAGCATATGATGAACTTCCCCAAGCTGATGAGCAAAATCCATTTTTTCTTCATCGGAAAGGTAAGGATTATTTAAAACAGCAGTAATCTCGGTTTCTTTATTTTGAAGTTCCATAATATCAGATAAAGCAGAAGATGCCTCTTCCAATAATGTTTTACCGAGATGTGTAACATGATCTTGAGGAAGATAACCGATGGAAATGCGCTTTTGTTTAGAGACCTGCCCGGATTCGGGTTCAAGTTGGCCATCAATAATTTTTAGTAGTGAAGATTTGCCTGTTCCATTAGCACCGACAAGTGAAATTTTATCACCGGAAGATATTCTATAATTAACATCCTTGAAAAGATATTTACCGCCAAATTGAAGTGAAATATTTATGAGATCAATCATTGGATATAAAACTATTCTCTAAGCACTGCTATTTTGCCTGTCTCAACACTATTGCCTTCCTGATCAAAAGCAATTATGATATACACTCCGCTGTTAACTAAATTACCGTTATCATCACGTCCATCCCAAAAAGCTGTACGTCCACCCGGAGAAGAAAACTGACGCACTAATTTGCCGGATACCGTTGTTATTTTTATATCTGTATCTCTAATTAATCCATCTATTGTCACCAATTGGTTACCATCTTTAAGTATTAAGGGATTTGGATAAATATTCAATCCATTAAAATTCTCAGCAGGCAAAATAGATGGGGTATCAAAAGAAGTTAAACCATTTGCACTACCAACATAAATTCTTCCAGTTTTTTCATCAATTGCAATGCTTTCTATTTTATCGGAAAGTAAAGGACTATTTTTTATATTTAGTGAGGTAATGAGTTGTGTACCATCCGAATTCATCAAAAATAAACCCTGGTTAGTGCCGAGCCATTTTTGATTCAGTGGATCGACAGCAAGTGCATTAATGGTCTGTTGCCTGACTGAAAATGATGTTGTTATCTTTAACTGTGGATTTGCTGATGATAAAACTGAAGAAAGATTTGTGATGATGTTTACACCGAGACTTGTACCAACCCAAAGATCTCCTCTTCGATCAATAGATAAACTGTAAATGGCATTACTCGATAGTCCTTTATTGGTTGTGATATATCCATAAACATCATCATTTACATCCTGATATGTTCCTCTTTCGTTATAATAAAATAGACCCAAACTTCCTTCATTACCCATGGTGTACCATTTGGTACCATTTTGGTCGATGACAAGATTTTCAACTTCGCTGAAAGCTCCATGCTGCTCGAGAGGGTTTCCAAATGAATACCAAACACTATCGGGAGTTAGCATATATAAAGATTTTCTATCTGCGGCATTTAAATTGAGGATCCAGATATTATTTTTTGAATCCTCTGCAAATCCAGTGATAACTACAAAATCAAGAGCGTTTGAAACACCTACCATTGGAGTGTTGCCGGAATGATATCTTACTATTTTATCACCGGAAATTTTAGAAAAACCATTCCCCCAATTACCTGAGTAAATACTATTATCAGAAGAATTAAAAATTGAGTAATAACCGTTATTAAAAAGTTCAGGATAATTTTGAGTATCATAGAGTGTCCAGATAATACCATCATATTTATAAATGCCCACACCTGAAACATCTTTTCCACTGGCTGACCATAAAGAACCATTTTTATCGATAGTCATATTAGGAAACTGATTTGCTGCTGGTCCGTTTGGGTATATAAAATTGTTACTTACATATAATCCTCGTTTTGTTGCAACAGCTATCCCAACATCTGTCTGATAAGATAGTTTTAATGGCGTTGAAGTTGTGTTCCAGATTTCCGTTGAAGTGGTTCCATCATAAGAAAAAACCTTGTTTTCGGTTAGGATAAAAAGGGAATTAGCTTGATACAATAAATCAACTATTTTTAGTCCAGTAAAATTTAAAAGGACAGCCAGGATGTTCCATTAAAGCTGTATAAACCAGAGTTTGTACCTGCAATTAAATTGCCATTAAAGAAAATTATTACATTACCTCCACCTGCAGGCAATCCATTAGTCTGATCATAAACATTCCATGATTCAGGAGCAGATAAATTTGTTGCGTCAGCTTTTTGAACAGCAATACCCGATTCTGTAGCAGCATAAATCAAATCGGATACAATTATACTATTGACTTTTATGTTAGAAGTAAATGTTCCAAATTTGAAATAAGTATCATAGAAGAAATAACTTTTTGAGTCGATTAGAGAAATGCCGAAGTCTGTAGCAACATAAACAGTATCGCCTGAAATCGTAATATCGTTAATTTGTTTACTTATTTTATCAGAATTAAATATATCAAGAATGGATTTAAACGAATTTGTTTCCGGACTATAAACATCAATCATTCCATTTACGCTTCCAAACCAAACTTTTCCATAACTATCTATACCTACCGCTGTAAGTTCAGTACCATTTAATCCAGATGATTTACTGAATATATTAAAACTATTTGTCAGAATATCATAAAAATAAGCTCCACCATTAGAAGCGGCCCAAATACCTTTATTAGTAGATATAATATCCTTGGTTGATTTCATATCTGCAAAATTTTGCCAATTGGATTGTTGCTGCGGATATAAATTGAAGGTTAATATGAATGAAACAATGATTGATACGATATTTCTCATTTGAAATCCTATTTGTTATATAACTGTAAATGTAATATCGATATCTTCTCTATTGTTATTACTAAAATAGGATAATTTATTTTTATTCAAAGTAGAAAAATCTTGCCTATATAGATTTGAAGAGATCAGCCATTTCAAGAGCGGCTAATGCAGCATCCCAACCTTTATTGCCAGATTTGGTTCCAGCTCTTTCAATAGCTTGTTCAATGGTATCAGTGGTAAGTACACCAAAAATTATCGGTAATGAATACTTTTGAGATACTTGCGATATTCCGTTGCTTGTTGCTGATGAAACATATTCAAAATGTGGGGTAGCTCCTTTGATGATCGCACCTAAACAAATTATCGCATCGTATTTTTTCTTAGATGCTAATCTGTCTGCTGTAGCCGGAATCTCAAATGCACCCGGCACTTTAACCACATCAATGTTTGTTTCTATTACACCATGTTTGAGTAAGCAATCATAGGACGCTTTTAGCAAAGCTTCTCCAACAAATTCATTAAATCGGCTAAAAATAATTGCAAATTTTTTTCCACTGCCAACAAGTTTTCCTTCAATAGATTTCATGGTTAAGCTGAATTCCTTAAAATTTGTTTTCTCATCGCTTCAATTTTTGAATTGACTACGCAATATTTTCCCAGGTTATTATAATCATTTCTTTCACCGCCATGAAAGTCTGATCCTCCACTTTCAAGAAGAAAAAATTCATTTACAATTCCTCTGTAATGTTTCACTTGATGAGGCAAATGGGAGGGATGAACGACTTCAATTCCGTCCAATCCTGCTTCAATTAATTCTATCATCACAGCATCAGGTAGATTACCGGGGTGTGCTATAAATGAAAGTCCACCGGCATCACTAATTATTTTAAATGCACTTCTTGGTGAAACATGAACTTTTCTTTCATAGGCTGGGCATCCGTTTCCAATATACTTACTGAAAGCTTCAAAATAATTGGAGACTAATCCTTTTTGAACTAATGCTTTTGCAATGTGTGGTCTTCCGACAGCTGAATTTCTGGCAATCTGCATTACATCATCCGGTTCAAGATGTAATCCAAGAGCATTAAGTTTTTCAATTATTCTGATTGCTCTTTTAATTCTTTCTGCCCTAAAAAATTTAAGGTATTCCTCTAATTCTTTATTAGCAGGATCAAAAAAGTATGCTAAAAGATGAACTTCACGATCGCGAATATCAGAACTTATTTCCAGACCGGGGATTATTTCGACGCCGTATTTTTTCCCAGCATCAATTGCTTCTGAAATTCCGTCAACAGTATCATGATCTGTGATACTAATAATATCAATTCCTGCTTCCTTAACTTTTATAATTAATTCTTCAGGCGAATGTTGTCCATCTGAAAAATAGGTATGCATATGTAAATCAATTTTGCCCTGCATAATTTAGTTAAACATCTCTTTAAATTTTTCATAATCGGTTATTCTAAGCCTTGAACCATCAAGCTGAACCCAACCTTTTTTTGCAAAAGAATGAAGCGTACGTGAGATAGTTTCTCTTGACGTCCCGGCCATATTTGCCAGCTCCTGCTGAAGAGGTAAATGATCGATTTCAACAACTCCTTGACGGATTTTACCAACATCATCTGCTAGTTGAAGTAAGACAGTTGCTACTTTGCCCTCAGCATCTTTTAAAGATAAAGCCTTAATTTTCATCGTCCCCCACGCAATCTTTTTGTCAATTCTGTCAATAGTGCAATTGATACTTCTGGATATTTTTTTATAAGATCTAAAAACTCACTTCTCTGAATAATGAATAACTTAGAATCCTCAATAGCCGTGACGGTTGCTGATTTACCATTCCATCCAGCAGAGACATCTCACCAAAAAAATCAGATTCATTCAATATTGCAAGTATAACTTCTTTATCGTCGTTACTGCTCCTGGAAATTTTCACTTTACCTTCTGCAATTACAAACAATGCAGATCCAGTATCTTCTTCGGAAAGAATTATAATATTTTTTTTAAATGATTGGATGATGCCGGATTTAACAATTTTTGCTAATGTTTCATCATCCAAATCGGAAAATATTGGTACGTTAGCAAGAAACGTTGTATTATTTAACAAAATTATACCTCTCTTTAAAAATACACTCATCAAAAAATACCCTCAGCGCTTCTCAAAGTCAACTTAATAGAAATTGAAACTGAGTTCATTTTGAAATTTACTGACAACCATGCATCATTTGCGTATTTTCAGGCTGATTTTTAATTGTTTTTTAGAGACGTTGTCTCTATTTTAACCCGCTTAAATTTACAAAGTTTAATAATACGGAGATATAGATATTATGGCTATGATGGCCAAAATGAGGAGTTTAGCTCCTGCTTTTATACTTACAGTCGGCGGTCTATTTGTTCTTTTTATGGTAATATCGGATTCAAATGTATTGGAGGCAATTGGTGGTGGACGTACTAATGTGATAGGTACTGTAAATGGTGAAAATATTACTTACGAGGAATTTCAAACAGCTCTTGATCAGCAAATTGAAAACCAGAAAAAACAGACCGGAGGATCCGATGGCGAATGATGTCGATGAACGCCAGAGATGGGCAGATCTTTCCGCGCAGATGGACGCGGCACGCATTGGCACGATCCACAGTCTATGTACTGAGATCCTGCGCGCACATCCTGCCGAGGCAGGCATAGACCCGCGTTTTGAAGTATTGGACGAAGGTGTCGGTAAGGTTTACCAAAGCCAGGCGGTGGAGGATACGTTAAAAAGCTTGGTCAGTCAGGATCATTTTCTGCCCTTGTTGCAGAACATTGAATTTTCCAGCTTGAAAGATATACTAAAAACCCTTTTGGAAAAACGCCTGGAAACGATGGAAGTCTTTCAGACCATTATCTTTAACCGGGAACGGTTGATGCAGGAGCTGCAGAATCGCTTGGGCAGACCGGAATTCCAGGAGCCATTGCGTGAATTGAAGTCAATGTCAGAGTCAACTCTGATCGCCGACGGGGGAGATAAACTCGCCTCCATATTGACTGAGGTCAAGCGCTTATGGATGGATGCTGATGCGGCATTGGAATTCGGTGATCCAGTCGCCTGTGCAGCCGCTCTATATGATCTTCGCCGGAACCAACTCACAAAAACTGGAGGAACGAAAGGCAGCGTTTCTAAATGGATTTACGATGAGCTTAAAAGCTAATTTTGATCTCTACCTCAATCCACTCACAGGGGGGAAGGAATCCAAGGATGAGCCGCCATCAGTGGAGACTGAAGTGTTTTATGAACAGCTCCTTCCGCTCCTGCGCGAAGCCTTTGAAACGGTTCATAAGGCTTATCAGGATTTGATGGAAAACGACCAGGCGCTGGATTTTGATGACCTGGAATATAAAGCTCAACAACTCCTGCAAAATCCAGAGATCCGTACGTACTGGCAGGGAGAACTGCACGCTTTGCTGGTGGATGAATTTCAGGACACCAACCGGCGCCAACAGGAGATCGTGCGTGCATTGACTGGCGCTCCCGGACATCTGTTCATTGTAGGCGATCCCGCCAGTCCATTTACCGTTTCCGCAAAGCGGACGTGACTGTTTTCAAGACAGAGGAAACCCGCATTAAAAGTGAGGAAGGCCAGGTGCTCGAACTTAAACGCACTTACCGTGCGCATGCTCCGCTGCTGGATGCAACTGGCAATCTGTTGGCCGGGGTGATTAATGCTGAACGCACTTCCACTCCAGATTATTACATCCCTTTTACGCCAATGGTGGCGGACCGGACCGAACCCGACGTGGGCTATAAATCACCTCACGTTGAATTTGTATTGGGAGTGGGCGAGGATGCGGATTCCGCCAGACCGCTGATGGCGAAAGCCCTGGCAACCCGCCTTCTCGAGCTGAAGGCTGAGAAGCAATTTGATAAATGGGATGAAGTGGCGCTCCTCTTACCGTGCTGCCACCGGGTTTCCCTTCTACGAGGAAGCCTTTGAAGAAGCGGGCATTCCCTTTGTGCAGTGTCGGGCAAGGGTTTTTACGATCGTCCCGAGATCCGTGATCTTATAAACATTCTGCGCGCTCTGGCTGACCCGTTGATGACCTGGCATTTGCCGGATTGCTACGTTCTCCAGCTTTTGGATTAACTGACGCCGCCCTTTATCTGCTGCGGCAGTCGGGCAAGCCTTTCTGGACTGCACTGCAGGGAGACTTTTTTGCGCTTTCAGATGCCGACCAACTAGCCGCGAAACGTGCTCGTGATATTTGCGCTTACCTCATGCCGATGGTCGATAGAATTCCGGTGGCGGAGCTTCTCAAACAGGTGTTGGATGCGCTGGATTACCGGGCGCTGCTAGCAACAGCCGACAGTAAGGGCAATGACCCGGAAGCCAAGGCATCGGGGGGACGGCTTTGGCGCAATGTGGATAAGCTGCTACATCGACGCGCGCAAGACCGGGCAGGTGAGTGTGCGTTCCTTCCTGGATACATTGGAGACCTTGAATGATGCTGGTGCACGATGAAGGGGAAGCCCCGGCAGAGGCAGACGGCAGCGTGGTTCTGATGACTATTCACAAATCCAAGGGGCTGGAGTACCCAGTGGTGGTGCTGGCGGATGCCGGCCGGACGCGAAAAGGTTCAAGTGAAAACGTGTATCTCTTCAACGAATTAGGCGTAACCTTCAAATTGGAACAAGCCTCCCATGTTATATAAACTGGCCAAAGAATTGGACCGGGATCAGGAAAGTTGCGAGGATTGCGCTTGCTTTACGTCGCTCTCACCCGTGCCAAATCCAAGTTGTTGATCAGCACCCATTGCAAGATGAATGAAAAGGGTGAGATAAAATTCGACCAGTGGGCAAAGGAGCTTGTGGGAACCGCAGGAGTCCAATCCGCGGAATTTGTGCAAGCGGAAGGGAAACCGTTTGAATTCCAGATGACAAAGGAACACCCGCTGCGCATCTGGTGCGTCTTCCTGGAAAGCCCGATCCGGATGATTGATGTCCCGGTTCAGTAAAGGAATCGGCAACGCAAGTTGACCTGATTCCTCTTTATCAACCGGTGGAAGGGTTCCTTGCGGAAACAACCGAAGAAGTTAAACGTAAAAGTTGGCAGGTTATTAGCCAGGGGGAAGGTGTGCCGGGAAATATCCTGGGGAGCATGGTACATAAAGCAATCCAACGTTGGCTCTTCCCGGATGATCCCCACCTGACAGCTCTACTCTGGAAACGGAAACATTAATGCTGGATTTGCCAATGAAGAACAGCGTCAGACGCGAAGACCGTGCGACCGAGTTATTAGCGCGCCTGCGCCGGCATCCTATCTGGGAAGAGATCAATTCTGCGCAGGATCGATATTCCAGAATTACCCTATACCTATACCGTGGAGGGCAGGATGGAGAACAGAGTGATCGACCTGCTCTACCAGAACTCGAACGAGTTGGCAGCTCATTGATTTCAAGACGGATCCCATCCTGACGCCTTACATACAAAGAAGAATTGTGCAAGTTTATATACGCCAGGTGGAACGATATGCGAACGCAGTGGCATCAAAACTGGGTCTGCCCGTACAAGCGAGGATTTGTTTCCTTGATGACCAGGGCAAAGTGGAATTGGTGGTGTCTGATCCAGGATGGAAATTGAACGTGCACATTGTGTGCACTTGAAACGCCAATATCTCTGAGGCAATAGTTTGCATGAAACCTGGCTATTAACCGAAGCTTCCGAAATGAAGACAACCCGAATGTGACTACCAGGGAAAATGCTGGTGGTCCCCGTGTGGATGATTTTATGCCAATAAGGCAAGTGCACTAACGTGGATGGACGTAACTGAGGCAACCTTCTGGCTTACTTCTTCCGTGTGGCGATTGCAAAACGTCTCCAAAGCACAGTATCATGCCCTCGCTGCACCAGGATGGTTAAAGATCTTAGGGGGTAGACCATACTACTTGACTATATAATTAATGATGATTTAAAAGCCTTCATAAAATTCAAAGGAGTTGACTTTATGTACATCTACGTGTACGGAAAAATGACAGTCACGGGAAATGTCGAAATCCTGAGAGATTTTGTAAAGTATTTTGAAAATGATTATGACGGGAACGACGGCTCGTGAGACAGGCTGCACGATAGTGAAGGCCCTACTCATGAATACCTGAATGATAACTGTTATTGTGTAGAAGGAGAAGCCAATCACTTTATTATCGATATTCGTAGTTTAAGCGGTCAATTCCCGGATTAAAGTTCCAAAATATTATTGAATGTTCTGATGGAGCTGACGGGAGTGACTATACTATATGCATAAACGGAAATCAGGTAGATTTCGCAGAGGGCAATTCTTTAGCTTTTGGCCCTCATACAGGGGATGAAGTAAAATGTAAACTCTGTAATGCAAGTTTAGAATTGAATGATTTATGGGAATATGAAGTGTGTGAAGAATGTGATTACTTTAGGATTGCTGTGCTAGATAAGTTGCTAATTTCAGGCCAAATGACTGAGGATGAGTATCTTGATTTTCTATCGAAGCGAGATCTCTTATATAAGTGATCTTGGGAAATAAATATTTTCAAAGAAGTAAACCTAAAAATAATCAAGGAGGGAAAAATAGTCGCAACCGAAGAAATCAATAGCGCAATTGGACAAGGGGCAAGTGGGCTGGTAATTGAGGAGAAGGAACTTGTCGAGTTTCCCGATAATCTCAGGCAAATGACCAACCTTGAATCGCTTGAAGTTATTGGATGCCCAGTGCTTGAAAGTATCCGGTGGATAATAGACTGTCATGTTCAATAGACTACCTCTCTTTGCTATAATTAATGATGCTTTTGAAGTCATCAAAAAATTCAAAGGAGACAACTAGATGTAAACTGAAATGTACACGAAAATGATGGTCACGGGAAATGCCGAAATCCTGAGAGATTTTTAAAGTCTTTTGAAAATGATTATGATGGGTTTGGCGCCTGGTACGCGAAAAACCATTTTGGAGAATTCCTGAATGAAAACTGTTATTGTATTGAAGGAGAAGGAAATCATTTTATTTTCGATATAGTTACGTTAAGTAGAGAGTTTCCGGCTTAAAGTTTCGAGTACTTGAATGTCATGCTGATGGGGAAGGGAGTGAATATGAAATATGCATAAACAGTAAACAGGTAGATTACTCAGTGGGCAATTCTTCAGCTTTTGGCCCTTATGTAGAGGAGGAAGTAAAATGTAAACTCTGTAATGCAAGTTTTGAATTAGGGAATTTGTGGGATGAAGGATTGTGTAATGAATGTGATAGCTTAAAGAGTTTTATGATAAATTGGTTAGTAAATTCTGGCCAAACGACTTGGGATGAATATTATGATTTTTCATCGCCACGAGATTTATTTCTTGTTAAGTGATTGTCACGAGAAAAAGTCTCAAAGAAGTAAACCTAATAATAAATCCAGGTGGGTAAAATAGGCGCAACTGAAGATATCGATAACGCAATTGAACAAGGGGCAAGTGGGCTGTTAATTGAAAGCCCAGGAAGTTGTGGAACTTCCCGATAATCTCTGGCAAATGACCGGCCTTGAATCGCTTGAGATGATAGGATGCCCTTTTGCTTGAAAGCATTCCCGGTGGAAAATAAACTGTCATTACCAATAGACCATACCTCTTGAATATATAATTAATGGTGATTTAGAAGCCTTCATAAAACTCAAAGGAGTTTACTTGATGTCACAAGATATATATTCGAAAATGACGGTCACAGGAAATGCCGAAATCCTGCGAGAATTCGTAAATTATTTTGAAAATACGCATGATCAGCGATACGTTTATTATGCGATACATGAACCTACTGAAGTCACTCATGAATACCTGAATGATAACAGTTATTGTATTGAAGGAACAGCCAATTACTTTGTCATCGACGACCTTACGTTAAAGTGAAAATTTCCTGGCTTGAGGCGAAGATCTTGGGATCCAGGGGAAGATTTTGGTATTTTTCAGATTTGCATAAACGGTAAACAGGTAGATTATGCGAAAGTCAATGCTATAGCTAATTACCCCCATGAAATCGATGAAGAAAAATGCAAACTCTGTAATTCAAGTAAATATTATGAGGGGGAAGAATTGTGCGAAGAATGTAGAGACTTTAAGGGCTTTATACAATACTACATATACACCAGGTTGGTTCCTGGTCAAATGATTGAGGATGAGTATTTTGATTCTGTACAGAAGGTTGATTTCTTGTTTACGTGATCTTGAAAAATAAATCTCCAGAAAGTAAACCTAATAATTATTTGAGGGGGAAATAGGCGAAGCAGAAGATATCGATAACGTAATTGAACAAGGGCGAGCGGGCTGGTCATTGATGACCCGGAAATTGTGGAACTTCCCGATAATCTCTGGCATATGACCAACCTTAAATCGCTTGATGTTATTGGATATCCTTTAGCTTGAAAGCACCCCGGTGGAAAATAGACTGTCAATTTCAATAGAATACACCTCTCTGCTATAATTAATGATGCTTTTGAAGTCATCATAAAACTCAAAGATAACTCAATGTCAGTCTATATGTACACGAAAATGATGGTCACAGGAAATACCGAAATCCTGAGAGATTTTGTAAATTATTTTGAAAATACACATGATGATCAATACGTTTATTCTGCGTTACACCATGTTACAGAAGTCACTCATGAATACCTGAATGATAACAGTTATTCTATTGAAGGAACCGCCAATCACTCCGTTATCCAAGATCGATCCAGCCTATCCGCTGCGCCTGACCGGCAACACCTTCCTGAACAACATGCTCTGGGCAGTCTATGCCAAGCCTGACAACTCGTGGTCCGACGTGTTGCTCACCGGCAACAACAGCAGCGGCTCGTCCTGGAACGGGTTTGGGCTGGAGGGCACGATCACCGGCACTGTGACCTTCAGCACAACGGCCGGCTTCCCTTTCATGGCTGAACAGGAGGTGGCGGTTGCCGCCGGTTCGACTCTGACGGTGACCCCGGGCACAACGTTCAAGTTCTCCGGCAAAGCCTTGACCGTCAATGGCCGGCTGCTGGCCCGGGGCGTCGCTGCTGATCCGGTCGTCTGCTTCTTTCCGGGACGACGCCCACGGCGGCAACGCCAACAGCAACGGTATCCCGCCGGATCCCGGGGACAAGTACACCCTGGTCATCGACGGGTAAGGCAGCGTGCTGGAGCACACCTGGATCGGCTACGGAGTGGGCCGCGTCATACTGCACAGGCCAGGCCAACCTCTACCTCGCCACCAGCGGCGTGAGCGCAACTCGGTCATCGCCAACTCATTCAACCGGGGCATCGTGGTCGACGGCGCGGCCCCCACCATCCTGGGCAACCAGCTCTACGGCAATCGGGTCGGCGTCTATACGATGAATGGCGCGCTGCCCATCGTGCGGGGCAACGAAATCAGGAACAACAGCCTGGCCGGCCTGTCGGATCCGGACCTTACCGTGCACGTAGACGCAGTGGATAACTAGTACGGGGCGGCCAGCGGGCCGCATCACCCCACCCTGAACGCGGCGGGGACGGGAAACGAGGTCAGCAACGGCTTGACCTTGACCCGTGGTATGGGGAGTTCGAGTGGGTAGCGCCCTCCACCGCGGGCGTGCACGGCGTGTCCACGTTGGCGTGGCAGGTGTTCGGCCGGGATCAAACCGGCTTGACGGCCAGCGTGGCGCTCCGCGGCGCCGGGGGACTGGCAGTCCCTGGGCAGCGGGCTGCCGCCTACTGGGAGCCTGGTGTGGAATACGCAGGCTTTGGCGGACGGCAGCTACGACCTCACGTCCAGTTCTATGTTACCGGCCCGCAGTTGCTGGCCGAGCGGATCCGCCGGGTGCTGGTGTTGAACAGCCCGGGCATCTCCTGGCATGCCGGCGCGACCGGCGCCAGTGAAAGCTGGGCAGCCGGCACGGTGCACGTGCTGGCCGACCGGGTGATCGTCCCCAACGGCGCCCGGTGACCGTCCAGCCCGGCGCAGTGGTGAAGGCCGCAGCGAATGCCGGCGTGCAGATCGCAAACGGCGGCAGCCTGCACGCCCTGGGCAGTGCAGGTTCACCCCATTGTCTTCACCTCCCTGACCGACGACTCAGCCGGCGGCGACACAAACACGGACGGTACAGCGACACAGCCTCAGCCGGGAGAGTGGCGGGGCATTACCCCCTTTGGGAATGGGCAAGCCAACCTGAACCAGTACACCGGCCTGCGTTACGCCCAGGCCCAGCACTTCGGGCCGCTGGGCGGCAATGCCGTCTGGTCCAAGATGCTTCCTGCACGTGGTGACAGGTGATGTGACTGTGCCCAACGGCGCCACCCTGACGATCGAGCCTGGGGCCATCGTCAAGTTCGGTTCGGCACCTGGGGATCACCGTCCAGGCCGGCAGCCAGCTCGTCGCCCACGGCACGGTGGCGGAGCCGATCCAGTTCACGTCGCTGGTCAACGATACGCGCAGGCGGCGATACCAACCGGGACGGCAGCGCCACCGCGAGCGCGGCGGGCGACTGGCGCTGGATCTATCTCAACAGCGGTGTGGGCGGCTTCAACCACACGGTGATCAGCTACGGCGGCGGCACGGCCAGCGGCAACTGGGAGCAGACGGGCGTGCTGCGCACCAACGGCAGCGCCGCGCTTACCATCGACAACACCCTCATCCGCCAACCTTTCTTCGACGGGGTGCTGGCCTGGGGCGGCCCGGTCACGGTGCGCAACAGTGTCGTGAGCGGCACAACCAGGGCATGTCCGCGCATCCAGGTTCGAGGTCTGACGGTCATCAACAGCACCGTCAACGATAACCGCGTCGGTCTGCTGCTGCACAGGCGGCAGCCTGGACGT
>CAVOPZ010000035.1:0-212840 GCA_963698205.1 uncultured Ignavibacteriaceae bacterium
TAAAAATTATTATTTGATTTTAAACAAAGGCACTTAGTGAAAAGATTTTTTCCGGAGGAAGTTTATAATCCCATAACAAATGCAGGAGCAGGTTTAGCTGCTCTAAGCTTTGGTCTAATATTTTTCCTTACCATTCTTGATACCCTTTCTCCTCAATCAAAACCTTATATGGGAATATTAACGTTTATAATACTTCCCGGATTTCTTTTAATAGGAGTGAGTTTTATTTTATTCGGAATCATACGAGAACGCGGAAGACTAAAAAAAGGAATCATTAGGAAAAACAGAATAATACTTATTAACCTTAACGATCCTAAACAACGGAAGTTTTTAATCTCAATATCTGTTGGAATGGTACTACTACTTTTCTTTTCTGCATTTGGAAGCTTTAAAGCGTATGAGTACACCGAAACAGATGAGTTTTGTGGAGAAGTTTGTCATAAAGTAATGGAACCTGAATACACTGCATATCTTGATTCTCCTCACTCCCGTGTTGGTTGTGTTAAATGCCATATTGGTGCGGGAACAGGCTGGTATGTAAAATCTAAGATTTCAGGTGCCTATCAGGTTTATTCAGTACTATTTACTAAATATTCCGCACCAATTCCAACTCCTGTTAAAGATTACGTCCAGCAGAAGGAACTTGCGAACAATGTCATTCACCTTCGCCATTTCATAATGAAAAAAAAACAAATTATACTTACTATTTATCTGATGAAAAGAATACAAAATCAGAGTTGAGTATGCTTGATAAAAATTGGTGGTGGTGATAACGAGGGTTCGAACCAAATGGAATACACTGGCATATAAGTCAAGATAATAAAATAAGCTATATTTACTCGATAAGAGAAGACTTGAAATTCCCTGGGTAAAGCAAACAACTAAAGATGGTAAAGAAATAATATCAGAAAGTACAAAAGTAAAGTTTGATGAAAAAAATTTCCCTCTGAAAATTTAAGAACAATGGATTGCATCGATTGCCACAATAGACCCTCTCACATATATCATCAGCCGGATAAAATGGTAAATATTATCTTGCTCAAAAGAAAATGGATGAGAACCTTCCATATATTAAGAGTATTTCGGTTCAAGCACTCGAACAAAAATATTCTGACAAAGAAACCGCATTGGATAGTATTGAGATAACAGTTGATCAGTTTTATAAGTATAACTATCCTGAAATTTATAAAAACAAATTAAATTCTATCAAAACATCAATTGAATATATCAAGCAGATTTATTCTAGGAATTATTTTCCATACATGAATGCAGATTGGAAACATTTTCCCGATAACATATCACACGTTTACACTCCTGGGTGTTTCCGCTGTCACGATGGAAAGCATGTTAGTGATGACGGTAAGGTCATTTCAAAAGACTGCAATAGCTGTCATTTAATTATCAGGCAAACAACAAATGGCGGAGTAACACGTAATGCCTTGGATGGATTGAAGTTTGAACATCCTATCGATCTTGGAAAATCAGTAGAATCTTTAATGTGTACTGATTGTCACTCAAAAAATTAAGTTTGAAAAATTTATATATACAATTAACATTTGAATTATAATTTAGTATAATACATTCAACAATCGGATTAGTAAAATTATTAATGCGTATTAGTTAATACTTTTTTCCAATTGATTTCTGAAACTTAGACTATGTATTTGTTCCAAGCATTTATTTTTCATCTCGTAATTTTAAGGAATTGCTATGGCAGATAACCAAGATAATCATTCAAACCAGGGCAAGAAAAATAATAGGAGAAATTTCCTAAATATTCTACTCAGCGGCGGGTTTCTTGTATGGTTTACTTCCCTTTTTCTTCCCAGTATTTAAATATCTTGAGCCTCCGGAAATTGAAGAGGTTAAAGTTTCAAGTGTTAAAATTGGCTCCGTTGATGATATGGAGAAGGACAGCGGAAAAATTATCAAATTTGGTAATAAGCCAGTCATTGTAATAAGAAATCCTTCGGGTGATTTTGTTGCATTTTCTGCAGTATGTACTCATCTCGACTGCATTGTTCAATATAAAAAAGAATCTTGGTCAAATTTATTGCGCCTGCCACAACGGAAAGTTTGATTTGAATGGAAGAAATGTAAGTGGTCCACCTCCGTTCCCTCTTAAAAAATATGGCGTTACAATAAAAGATAAAGAAGTAATTGTCTTTGAGGAGGCCAGCTGATGGAAAAAAAATCTATAAAAGAAAAAATATATAATTGGTTTGATGACAGGTACAATATTTCTGGGATTATGGATTTTGCCAAAAAGAAATCCGTTCCGAAATTCAGAGAAACTATATGGTATTATTTTGGGGGAATTGCATTACTATTATTTGTAGTGCAGGTTGTCTCTGGAATTTTACTATTAATGTATTATAAAGGAACGGAAGACCTTGCCTACGAGAGTGTACATTTTATTTCTACAAAAGTTAGTTTCGGATGGTTAATTCGTTCTGTACATAGCTGGTCAGCAAATCTAATGGTACTTGCGGTATTCATTCACATGTTCTCTGTTTACTTTCTTAAAGGATTCCGCTATCCTCGTGAGTTAACCTGGTACACCGGATTTGCACTTCTTCTGCTCTCTATGGCTTTTGGATTTAGTGGATATCTGCTCCCCTGGAATGAACTTGCATTTTTTGCTACAAAAGTGGGTACTGATATTGTAGGTGAAGTACCAATCATTGGCGAAGGATTACTCAGATTATTAAGAGGTGGTACAGATGTTACAGGTGCAACTCTATCAAGGTTTTTTGGATTTCATGTTGCAATATTTCCCGGACTATTTATTGTTTTTTTGTTTTTACATCTATTATTTATCCAGCGACAAGGAATTGCAGAACCAGATGATTGGCAAAAACTTTCAGAAAGTGAAAAAAAAACTATCCCATTCTTCCCAAATTTTGCATATAGAGAGTTATTAATATGGCTAATTGTTATTAAGATACTTGCTATACTTGCCGTATTTTTCCCCTGGGAACTTGGAACAAAAGCCGATGCATTTGCTTCTGCTCCTGAAGGAATAAAACCTGAATGGTATTTCCTTTTTATGTTTCAGCTTTTAAAATATTTACCCGCACATATACTATTTATTCCTGGTGAGTTATTTGGAATCCTCCTTTTTGGTGTTGGTGGTTTGTTATGGGCAATCGTTCCATATTGGGATAAAAAAACTCCACAAGGAAAGCGAAATAAAATTATAACCTATTTTGGCATTTTTGTCATAATATTTATTCTAATTTTTACCATTCTTGGATTCTTAATGGATTGGAAAGGATAGTGATATGTTAAAATTTTTCTACATACTTTTATTTGTAATTATTTTTAGTTCATCTGAATTAAATATTTACGCAATCCAAGGATGAATGTTTCAATTGTCATATTCAATTAGAAGACAAAAAAGCTATTGAGTACCAATCTGATATTCATTTTGCAAAAGGATTGAATTGCTCACATTGCCATGGTGGAGATTCGAAATCCGATGATATGGAATCAGCAATGAATCCGGCAATAGGATTTAAGGCTAAATTCTTAAGAAAAGATAGAATGCAAGTTTGCATTAAATTGTCATGCTGTTAAAGAAAAAATGAAATTATTTGGGTCAGACCTTCCCACTGACCAATATAGTCAACTTGAAAAATCAGTTCATTTTAATATTACTACTAATAATTCTGGGCCAATTGCCGATTGTATCACATGTCATTCTGTACACAATATAAAAAGAGTAAATGACCGTTTATCGAAAGTATACTCAACAAATATTGTTTCACTATGCGGCGAGTGTCATAGCAGTGCTGATTACATGAAGAATTATAATTCAAGTCTACCGGTAGATCAAGTTGTTAAATATAGAACAAGCACACACGGTAAATTAAATGCAAAAGGCGACTCAAATGTTGCAGACTGTTCTGATTGTCACGGTTCACATGATATATTATCTGCAAAAAATCCAAAATCACATGTTTATGCTGTTAATATTCCCAAGGTCTGTTCCAAGTGCCATAGTAATTCCAAATTAATGAGCAGCTATAAATTACCATCTAATCAATATGAAAGATTTGTAAATAGCGTTCATGGCGTTGCTCTTCTAGATAAAGGTGATATCAGTGCCCCTTCTTGCAACGATTGCCACGGAAATCATGGTCTGTACCTCCGGGAGTTGAATCTATCTCAAAGGTTTGTGGAAGTTGCCATGTTATAAATATGGAGTTGTTTGAGCAGAGCCCTCATAAAAAAGCATTTGATGAAAACAATTATCCTGAATGTGAAAGCTGCCATGGAAATCATCATATTATTCGTACAACTGATAAGCTGATTGGCAATCAACCAGAATCCGTATGCGTATCATGTCATAAAGAATCTGATAACAATAAGGGATATTTTATAGCTGGAAGGATGAAAAGCCTACTAGATAGTTTAACTGTGATGGATAATTATGCAAAAATAAAATTAGAAGAAGCTACTCAAAAGGGTATGGATGTTCAGGATGCTGTTTATTCATTAAAAGATATAAGACAGATTATTCTGCAATCAAGAACAAACATTCATACATTCAATCTGGAAAAATTTGAAGAATTTATTGGACAAGGTTATGATATTGCAAATAAAGCAAAGATAGCCGGACAGGAAGCTGTGGATGACTATTATTTTAGAAGGATCGGTTTAGGAATTTCAACTATTGTTGTAACTATACTAGTGATAGGTCTATTTATAAAATTAAAAAAAATCGAAAAACGGGTATAAATATGGACTCTAATTTAGGCCAAGATTCTAATGAACGCATTCTAGAAATTCTCAATAAACTTGATTCTAGATTATCCAGCATAGAAGATATTCTGGATTTAAAACCTGGCGTTACTATCGAAAAAAATAACGCACTCAAAAAAGAAAGGGATGATGAAGAACTCGAATTTCAAATTGGGCAAAAATGGTTTGCCAAAGTTGGAATCATTGTCTTCTTAATTGGTGCTATAATTTTTCTAACTCTAAAGTTTGAGACACTACCACAGTTTATTCCTGGTTTAATAGGAATTATTATTAGCATCGGACTTTTAGGTTTAGCAACATATTGGAGAAAGTCTTACCCACTACTTTCAGGTTATATTTTGGGGAGCGGACTAATTTTGTTGTTTATCTCAGGAATGAGATTTCATTATTTTAATCCTGATCCATCAATTACTAATCCTGCTGTAATTTCAATATTCCTATACTTGATAACAATTACAATTTTTTTCTTTGGGATAAATCATTTTTCAGCAAATATAACTTCTATAGGGCTCTTTACTGGTTATCTAACTGGATTACTCAGTAATAATCCCTATCAAATTTTCTTTACTATATTCATTCTGGCTGTCATAACTAGCTTTTTGTATCTGAGATATAACTGGTCTGGATTATTAATATTTTTCTATGGGCGCTTGCATTCTTTACCCATTTAATTTGGTTTGCAGGCAACCCTATTCTTGGTAATGAAATTTCAATAATTATTAAACCCGCAGGAAATTTGCTTTTTATTCTTGCTTATCAAATTGCATTTGTTCTAGCTATCTATAAAGATAAAGAAAAGAGAAGAAGAATCTTCCGATATTTTTCATTTCTTTAATCATAGCAGGATTTGGTTTCGGACTAATTTTGTTGATTACATATCTAATTAACTTTCAATATTCTCCATTATTTAATTTACTGGCCTCAATTGTTTACATGACAATTGCTATTTTATTTTGGTTCTAGAGGAAGAAAAAGTAAGATTTCAACTTTCTTTTTGCAATGACTGCATACTCAGCACTAAGCGCAGCAATTATATTTCAATTTGAAAATCCTAATTTCTTTATCTGGTTGTGCTGGCAAAGTTTACTAGTTGTTTCAACTGCAGTATGGTTTAAATCACGATTTATTATTGTAGCAAATTTTATAATCTACATATTACTGTTTTTCTCTTATCTGGCAATTTCAAGAGATTTAAGTGAAGTAAGTTTAAGCTTTGGAATTATTGCGCTTCTTAGTGCAAGAATTTAAACTGGAGAAAAGAAAAATTGGAACTTCAAACTGAATTAATGAGAAATTCATACTTGATTACAGGATTTTTAATGATACCATATGCATTATATCAGATGAGCCCCGCTGAATATGTTAAGCTTCCTGTGGATCGGAACTGCTATTTTGTATTACTTATTTAGTCTTTTATTAAAAAATACAAAATACAGATGGAATGTCACTTGGAACATTTTTACTAACAGCTGTTTATGTTATTATTCACAGTTTAGCAAGTGAAATTACTTTTTCAAATATTATTTCATCTAATACTTGGTATTGCGTTGGTAATAATTTCTGTATCATACGCAAAAAAAGGTTTGATCAGTAAAAATTAAATAGTAAATAAAAAGTTGATTTTGTAGAATCCGCTGCTGATTATATATTAAAAATTTTATTAAAAACACTTTAATTTTTTATCTTTCAGTAATGAAAAAGATTAGCTTTATTATTTTTTATTACTCTTGCTATTCATCTTTACCCACAAGAGATTCCGGTAGGATTTGTAGAAGTTCGGCGATGTGATTCCAGATATAATTCTTGATCTTCGTTATTTAACTAATCACAATTTTCTTGGTGTTCCAGTAGATGGGTACAAAACTGAAAAATGTTACATCACAAAAATAGCCGCTGATTCACTAGCTAAAGTACAAGCTGAACTTAGAAAGTTTAACTTAACTTTAAAGGTTTACGATGCTTATCGGCCTCAACGCGCAGTTGATCAGTTTGTTCGCTGGGCAAATGATTTATCAGATACTCTGACAAAAAAAGAATTTTATCCAACAATCAATAAAAGCAGATTATTTATTGATGGCTATATTGCAGAAAAATCAGGACACAGCCGCGGCAGCACAGTTGATTTGACAATTGTTCCGATACCAATTCCCTTTCAACCCGAATTTGAGATTGATAAACAATGTGAATGTTTTAAATCAACGGAACATAGATTTAAAGATAACAGTATTGATATGGGTACAGGTTTTGATTGCTTTGATTCCTTATCACACACTGAAAATAATGAACTCACTTCGCAACAGAGAGTTAACAGACTCTTACTTAAAAGTTTAATGGATAAATACGGCTTTAATAATTTGACTGAAGAATGGTGGCATTACACACTTAGAAACGAACCTTTTCCAAAGACATACTTTGATTTTGAAATCAAATAGGTCAAAAAACATTCCCTATCAAAATATTTTTTAGTTTTACTGGAACAAACCTAATGCCCGTTTAGTCAAAGCATCAGTTTTAATAATCATTAATGCTTTACGGAGGTTGATATGAAATCTTTAGTTGTGCTGATAATATTTTTTATTTATTCGCTTTTTCCTTTTTCAAATCAGATCATTGATAAAAAACCGGTTAAACAAAGTTCTATTCAACTTGCCCTACTTTTAGATACAAGCAACAGCATGGATGGTCTAATCGACCAGGCAAAAAGCCAGTTGTGGAAAATTGTAAATGAACTTGCAACAACAAAAAAGGATGGACAAGCAATTAATTTATATGTAGCACTTTATGAATATGGCAAGGATGCAATTCCCTCGCAAGAAGGACATTTAAGAAACATTGTTCCTTTCACAAATGATCTGGATAAGATTTCAGACGAATTATTTAAACTGCAAACAAACGGCGGAGAAGAATTTTGCGGTAAAGTTATTTTGAGTGCTGTTAATAATCTGCAATGGAAAAAGTCTAATGATGAATTAAAAATAATTTTTATTGCTGGCAATGAACCATTTACCCAGGGTGATGTTGACTATAAAGAAGCTTGTAAAAAAGCTGTCAGAAATGGAATTGTAGTTAACACAATTTTCTGCGGCAATTATAATGAAGGTATCCAGACAATGTGGAAAGATGGTGCGGATCTCTCTGATGGGAAATACATAAACATAGATCACAATGCAGTAATAGCCCACATAGATGCTCCACAAGATGATGAAATCGTAAAACTCGGACAGGAATTAAATAAAACGTACATTGCTTTTGGTAACTATGGAAGAGAAAAGAAAGAGCTGCAAGCAGAGCAAGATGCTAACTCGATGGGCGTAAGTAATGAAGTTATGGTTCAAAGATCGGTTACAAAATCCGGATCACAGTATAGAAACTCAAGCTGGGATTTAGTTGATGCTAAAAAAGATGGTTCAGTTAAGATCGAAGAATTAAAAGATGAAGAACTGCCTGATGAAATGAAAAATATGAGCGTTCAGGAAAGAAAAGCATATCTGAATAAGATGGAAAAACAGCGTGAACAAATCCAGCAAAAAATAAATAAGCTGAATGATGAACGAAGTAAGTATGTTGCACAAAAGATGCTTGAAAATAAAAATGACAATACGCTTGATGCCGTGATGATTAAAACTATTCGTGAACAAGCTAAAAACAAAAATTATAAATTCTAAACATTGCGACTTTGCGTCTCTGCGTGAATAAAAGATTTTCTCGCAGAGGCGCCTATCCGCAAAGAGAAATAGAGAATCCAATTATGAAACCCAATGAAATAAAATATTTATTAATATTGTTTATAGCCTTTAACATTAACGTTTTTGCTGATGGATTTATTGTAATTCCAAATCCACGTCCTGTACAAAATCCATTTCCATTGGAAGTGGTATATCACAAAGTTGATGTGAAGATTGATGGACAATCCGCAATAACAAAAATTGATCAATCATTTTATAATCCAAGTCAATATCAGCTTGAAGGATTTTACATCTTCCCTATTCCCAAAGGAGCTGTGATTAATAATTTCACAATGGTTATCAATGGAAAAGAGACAAAAGCAGAATTGCTTGATGCTGATAAAGCAAGAAAGATTTACGAAGATATTGTTAGACAAATGCGCGATCCTGCTTTGCTTGAATACAGTGAACAGAATATTTTTAAACTTCGCATCTTCCCTATCGAACCAAGAAGTGAAAAAAAAATATCCATAAGTTATACCCAAATTTTGGAATCGGATAATAATTTATTTGAATATGTTTATCCGCTTAACACAGAAAAGTTTTCTGCAAAGCCGCTTAAAGATGTTTCTGTAAAGATTGATTTGAAATCAAATGAAAAGATAAAAAATATTTACTGTCCAACTCACGAAGTTGATATTATAAATAAGAGTGATAATCATTCAGTCATTTCATACGAAGATGAGAATGTAAAACCTGATATTGATTTTAAATTATACTTTTCTAAAAACTCTTCATCAGTTGGATTATCCTTACTTAGTTATCAAACCGGGAAAAATGATGGTTACTTTTTATTGAGTGCTTCACCATCAATAGAAATAGATAAAAGTAATATTGAAAACAAAGACATCACATTTATTCTTGATGTATCAGGAAGTATGAGCGGTGAAAAGCTAGAGCAAGCAAAGAAAGCTTTACTTTATTGTGTCAATAACCTAAACGCCGGCGATCAGTTTAATATAATTCGTTTTTCTACAGAAGCATATTCATTATTCAATTCTTTAGAAAAAGCTGATAAACAAAATATTAATGAAGCAAAAAGATTTATTGACGATCTTCAGGCAATTGGCGGAACAAATATTGAAGAAGCATTCAATCTGGCTTTTAAGAATTATAAAGAGTCAGATCGTCCGCACTTTGTTGTTTTTCTAACTGATGGAAAACCAACTATAGGTGAAATGAATGATGAGAAACTTGTTAAGAGAATTTTGAATAATAATAAAAATAATTCGCGAATTTTTACTTTTGGAATTGGTGATGAAATAAATACTCATTTACTTGATAAGCTTACTGATGCAACAAAAGCCTGGAGAACTTATGTAAGTGAAGATGAAGATATAGAAATTAAAGTCTCCAATTTTTATGACAAGATTCAATCTCCCGTTCTTAGCGATTTGAAATTAGATTTTGATAATGTTGAGGTTTATCAAACATATCCAAAGGATTTACCAGATTTATTTAAAGGATCAAATTTATTAGTCTTTGGAAGATATAAAAGGAATGGTAGTGCAAAGATTACTTTATCCGGAAAACTTAATGGCAAACAAAAAGAATTTACCTTAAAAGAAAATTTTGCTTCTTCTGATGATGAGTATAATTTCATTCCTCCACTTTGGGCTGCAAGAAGGATTGGACATTTGCTTGATTTGATAAGATTAAATGGTGAAGACAAAGAACTTGGTTGATGAAATTACTTCACTCGCACGAGAACACGGAATCATTACTCCATATACAAGTTATTTAATTATGGAAGATGAAGAAATCAGAGTTCGTGGTGGAAGATTGATTGATGGATTACAATCTCTTGCACCAAGACCAGAATTGAAGAAAGAAAATGAAGCAGATTATTTTAGAATGAAAGATAAAAGTGGAAGAGGTAGTGTTGAAGTAAGTGAAGAATTTCAAAGTTTAAACTCAGCAACCAATTATAGCCAGACACAACAAGGCAAAGAAAGATTATCATACAAAGATTCTAAAGGCAATTTACAAAATCTTTCACAGCAAGTAAGAAATGTTTTAGGCAGAGCTGTTTATCAGCAGGATAATTATTGGGTTGATAGTGAATTGCAAAAACGAGAAACGAAAAACAAGAAACGAATTCAATTTAATTCTGATGAATATTTTGCGTTATTAAATAAAGAACCTGAGACGGCGCAATTTCTTGCACTTGGACAGAATGTTAGGTTCTATCATAACAATGTTTATTATGAGGTGTATGAGTGATTTGAATCTACAAACCCAGTTCCTTTAAGGAACTGGGTTTGTCTTTGTATTTACTTCAATAAAATCATCTTCCGATGTCCTAGCAAAGGAAATCTTCTCCCAACTTGTTTGCACAGAACTATCAGACTTGCAATCTGTAGAAATAAACTCCGCTTGGATAGATTATCGGCATTCCAGTTTAACTCATAAGTGCCAACTGGTTTTTCTTCGTTAACTAAAATTTCAATTTCTTCACCAAGTGTATTAAATATTTTTAATCGATATTCGTGAAGAATTTTGGGATTGAATATTTAATAGTTGATGTAATCTATTAAATGGATTAGGATAATTCTGAGAAAGTAAAAGTTCTTGGTAATTACGTTTCAGTCATCAACGGTAACAGGTAGTAATAGGTTATTGTTAAACGACTAGAATCTTTAAAAACTTTAACTTGAAGGTATTGTAATAAGACCACCACTTATGTGAATGTTCCCTGTTGAACCAAATATCCATTATGTCGAATTTACCCAGGAGATACTTGTAATCCAGTTGGAACAATAAACTTTTGTAATCTTCTCAATGTAACATCAGTTGTTCCTGAATCAGGAGCTAAGTTTATCCAGAGTAGTTAATAAGATCTTTCAGATAAAGAGTAATTTCCCATATTGTTCGGTTGAATCAATAATATCATCATCCCAATCAAGATGACCGTTAATAGATCCAATAGCGTCTCCATTAGTGGGCGTTCCATCACCGGGATTATCATTTAATGAACAATTTGAAAATGCCGGATATGATAGATTTGTTCTATATCGAATAAAGAAATGAAAATTCGGAAAAATTGGGGTTGCCATGGAGAATTGAGAAATATTTGTTAATGATCTGTGGAACTCCAAAAGTGAAATCCACCATGATTAGTATAATTAACGGAATCATAAAATGCAATCTTTTCACTCCAACCAACATTAACATCATACTTTCCACAAAAAGTAAAAATCAATGGTAATGAAGTATTATGTTTTATGGAAAGCATTTGACAAGCGTTTAATCTTTCATTTCTTGTAAATCCTTCATTAGTTAAAAGATTTGTTTCGAATGTTCCCCAATTTAATCTAAGTATCCAAGAGAAGTTTGACATTGCACAAATTAAAAATCGGGGCATAAATAAATGCCGCTGCGATTTTCTCATGGAAGCAGTCAAAGCATTTACAACATTACGCCCATTCCGCCCATCGAATAACCTCGTCATATAAACTTTTGTAGTATCAACTGGGAAGATTCTTTAAGCACCAATCATAATGTATTACAACTTTTGCTGCTGTGTAGTTATGAAATTACTCCCATTTGGTAGCTGATGGGACGAAATCAGTAAAACATATCATAGTTTTCATGATAATCCATAATAAGAAGCAGCTATTTGTCCATTTCAGTACTAGGAATCCATTCATCAATGGATACTATCCATTCGTCTGGATCACCAATTACCGATAAATATGTTGATGTGGTAAGAAATTGCAATCCACCTGGACTAAAATAAAATGTAATAGGGTGTGAATTTGAAATAGTTACCTGATTCTTATCAGTAGCAAAGTGAAAAGCAAATGATCCCTCATTGGTCATTCGAAGGATATATGGATGAAGTTACTTTGGAGACAAACTAGAGTATAAATTTCAAGCATCTTGCCACTTGCAATTTCTGTTTTCTTGCCATACAGGTTGTGGCATTTCAACAGTTCGTTAATTGGAGAGTTTGGAAGTGAATTAGATTCCGAAGTTAAAATGATAGTATCTTCGATGCCATTAACGATAGGAATAATTGCATAATAAAACTGAGCCATGTTTCGGTACTGATGTTGCAACAAATAATCCTTTGCGAACTGTCAAGAGGAGTTCCAGGATGAATCAATTTTAAAGTACTTCGATGTTCCTACAATATACTTGAAAACCTTAGATTTATTGATGAGTTGTCTCATAAACGGAATCCTAAATTCTGTGCACGAGGAAAGTTGAACCCAAATGAATTGGAGCTAAGGATTTATACAAATTGTATCTTGAATTCATTCAGTGGGCAAATTATCCCAGGTTACAAATACTTGTCCTTCTTGATACAGAGCATTAATATTCTGAATTAACTGCGGTTGTACTTGCCTCGAATAGAATAATTGATGTATCATTAGAATTATCCAAGTCACCAGCCAGAGACGTATACAGTAGTAACGTCATGCATCTCCCGGATCTGGTATCCACTCGTCAAACATAAATTTCTGTAATTTCATTACTGTTTAACTTGTGTAAATAGGTTCAGTCGAATAACATTGTCCGGAGTCAAATCAGCATCGTCACACTGAAGGATGTTATGTAGCTCCCATGATTTTTCACTATTACTTTGGGAATTTGCGGCAATGTTAGAGTTGGATTAGAGATATCAATAGATTGGGTCAGTGACATCAATTGAATATTGTGAACCGGTAGAAATATTATCCAATAAAGGTTATTGCCGTATAAGCTGATATTGCCTTAAATCGTATACTATTAGTCCCTAACGGCAATCATACTTTTAGTGGCCCATTGAGAATGATATGGGAATAAAATACATTAATTGTCGGTGGTGCAGTTACCAAGGTTCCTGATGTACCACCATTTAAGTGTGACTAAAGTATGTTGTAATTAATTACCCCCATTATTAGATGTTTCGATAACAAGCCGATCAATCTCGCCCTGGTAAGAAGCATACGCGTGATCAAAAGTTAATGAATCACCGGCCATTGTTGGAGCACCAAGCGCAGTCAAGAACAAGCGATTGTGTTGTACCACTGATGATGCAAAATATATTGAAAAATTGTGCGGATGCAGATCCAATTCCATATCCACTTGCTCTGAATAGATAGACCCCAATGCAAGACTCCGGTATATTCTAGAATCCAACCAGGTGGGGGAAAAATTCATTTTCAAAATCTTCATACACAAACGAACAGCAAATTTTCACCGCCATTTGGTTGATAAGTTTGCCCAAAACAAATTTGCGTTACGAGCAAAAAGAAAAACAAAATTCTAAGAAAAGTTTTCATAAAGCCTCCACTGAAATAAATAAAAAACATTATTTAGCAGCAGCTTGCTTCGTGAGAGTATTCTTGGTGTTATCTCGGTTAGTATCTATAACTAAATTCTTAACTCGCTCTCACGGAGTAGAGAAAATTTACTGCTTGTAATTAGCACTTTATTTTAATAAAAGTCAAAAACTTTCGATTCACGTTCGCTAATTGTTGTTAAATGTGTAGGGTGGTTTAAAGATAAAAGTTGTCGCAAAATTCAAAAATATAGTGTTGTCATTCCCACGAAAGTGGGAATCCATTTTTATTGAGGAGTTGGATTCCCGTTTTCACGGGAATGACATATAAAACTCGAATTGTGAGACAGACCATGGTTAATATTATTATAATTTACTTTCCACAAACTGCAAAACTTCATTAAGTTTTTTCTGTGCTTTGTCTTTTAACTCTGTACAGGTTTTTCTCATTTCAGAATTAAATTTTTCATCTTTAATATCTTTAAGATTGATAAGCACATTATAAATTCCACCAAGAACACCTGTGTATGCACTTTGTGCACCAACACCAACATCTGTAATGGAATTTGGATTTCCATACTTTGCAACTGTTTGTGCAATTTCAATTGCCTGAAAACTTAACTGAGCAGTATTTAATGGAACACGAACTGCTTGCTTCAATCCATTCTGCATTGCTTCTTCACGATGTTTCTTTTCTTCTGCAGTTTTGTTTGGCAATCTTCTAGCAGCCATATAATCGTTAAATGCATTTGTATCGTCATCAACTGCTTTTACTAAAGTGTTTTTAATTTCCTGACATTTATCAGAAGCATCATTAAGAATCTTATCAATCTCAATATCGCTTCCGCGTTTATTTGCTGTTAAGTTTGCAACCATTGACGATAAGGCAGCACCAAGCGCACCAGATAATGCTGCTATTGATCCACCGCCGGGAGCTGGTGTCTCTCTTGAAACTTCATCAACAAAATCTGTCAGCTTCATTTCAACGAGAGCGCTATCAATATTTTTTGGCAATCCTAAAACCCTTTCTTCAATTTTAAATTCTGAAACATCATTTAATCCGAGTGATTGAACTGCAGTGTTTAGAATATCGCGAATCGGAATTCCGGTTGAGCGATGCTGTTTTCTTAAAAAGTATTTTCCTGTTTCAAGTAAAGCAGGATATGGAACCATTCCCACAATTTCACTTCCTGTAACTCGCAAACCTCTTTCAGCGGCAAGTTTTTCTGTTTCATCAAAAACGTGATGCATCGATGTTATTTTGTAGTTTGTAAGATTGATTGAGATTTGTACTCGGTCATATTTGGGAACTGACCAGCCTATTGATTTGCAATGTTTAAACTTACCAGGAATTTTAACAGATTGTCCTTCAGGTTTTTTGGGATCAATTCCATTTAAGTCTAATAGTTCAGCTAAATTATAATCATGTTTTTCATTGCAATGCTTAATTGTTTCATCAATAGTTTTACCTATAAAGTCACAACTACCGCATGGGTACTTATCTTTTTCATACTTCAATATTTTTTCACTCTTAAAATAGAATGGACCATTTCCACCATCACGAGCACTTCTCCCCTTTTCCCTTAACTCAAATGCAATATCAGTTGCATATTTTTCTTCACGAGTGTTAAGGTTAATGTTGTACGCAATAAGAAATTCTCTAACTCCGATTACTGTTCCACCAGCTTTTGCATTAAACTTTGCAGGACCATAATCAGGTTTCCATTCAAGCTTTTTTAATTTTTCTTCAAGTGCTTCATACTCGCCTTGTCTAATCTTGGCTAGATTTTCTCTTTCAGGTTTGGTCGCAGATTTTTCATAAAGATAAACTGGTATATTTAATTCTTCACCAACTCTTTTTGCAACTTCTTTAGAAAGTTCAATACATTCTTCAGTTGTAATTCCGCTAACTGGAACAAAAGGACAAACATCCGTTGCGCCCATTCTTGGATGTGAACCCTTATGCTTGCTCATATCAATCAGTTCAGACGCTTTTTTAATTGAATTGAATGCAGCTTCTTTAACTCCCTTTGTATCACCTATAAAAGTTACAACCGTACGATTCATATCATAACCTGGATCTACATCAAGAAGTTTTACGCCTTCTACTTTCTCAATTTCATCTGTTATTTGTTTAATAATTTCAGGACGCTGTCCTTCGGAAAAGTTAGGGACGCATTCAATAAGTTGTTCGTTCATTTGTTCCTCTTTTTGCGATGTCAATCCTGCGAAAGCAGGAATCTATTTAATTGTTTATGTATCCCCGCTTAGCGGGAATGACAAATTTGGCAATACAAAATTAAAACAATTACCTTAATTCTCAGCTAACAAATCCATCTTATAAATTAATTAGGTGTATAAATTTTATCTCGCGCAACTGAGTAAGTAACTGTCTGTAAATAAGCCAATAATTTTTTGTTCAGATCAGTCGCTATTTCCGGTTGTTTTTTTGAAATATCATTTTTGAGATCTTTATCTGAGATTATTTCATAAAGCTTAACCGGATTTTCGAGATCGTTCGTGAGGCAATATTTATCAGTAAGAATAATATATTCATTCCCAAATTTAAATACAGCAAACCCATCTGAATTAAGAAATATAGATTTACCCATCGATGAATGGGTCGTTTGGAGATGTAAATAATCAATCATCGTTGGTACCAAATCCATATGTGAAGCTGTTTTATTTGATTTAAATGCACTTAGATTTTCAGGTGAATAAATGAGACAGGGAACATGAAAAGTAGTTTTAAAATCTATTCTGGAATTGTATAACGTATGATCAGCAGTAATAATGAAAATAGTATTCTTAAACCAGATTTTAGTTTGGGCATATTCAAAAAACTTTTTTAGACTAAAATCAGAATATCTTACAGAACGTTCCAGTTCAGATTCATTACTGTAATTTGTGAATTCATTTTTACGTTTGTCGGGTATTCTAAAAGGATCGTGAGATGACAATGAAAATATAACAGAGCAAAATGGTTCTTTAAAACCACTTACGTTTTTAACAGTTTCTATAAAAAACGGTTCATCACAAACTCCCCACATTCCATCTTCATCATCGGGCATAAGGTTTTTCATATCTTCCATACCAAAATAAAAATCAAATCCTGCTAACTTAGAAAATCCATCAAATCCCATTGAGCCGGTTCTTGCGCCGTGATGAAAAGATGTGGTGTATCCTTGTTCTTTCATAATTGAACCCAATCCCTTGATCCTGTTTAACTCAGCTTTTGAACCTATAATCGAAAAATCAAACAATGAAGGAATGGAAACAGAAATTGAAGCTAAACTTTCAATGGATCTTTGTCCGTTGGCAAAGAAGTTTGTGAGCAGTATAGAGTGATTTGCAAGGCTATCAAAAAATGGAGTAAACGATTTTTTCCCTGTAATACTGCCGCAAAACAGCGCTGACCAGCTTTCCATAATAAAGATTACAACATTTTTTTTTAGAGTAGTAGAATCTGTTGAAAAAGTTCTTAAGAACGGATACTGATCATTAACAAAATTTTCTTCAGGATTATTTAAGAGATTTCTTAATATAGTTACTGCTTCTTTCTGATCAAGTTTGTCAATTTCTCTAAGAGTATCCTGGAAAATGCTTCTGATAACTGTGTAAGGGGTGTTTAAAGTAAGATATCCGAGTTCAAGGTTATTATTAGGAAAAGCATTTGCCTGTCTTAGTGGTTTCAATTGAAGACCGCCTCTAATAAATATAACAGAAATAAGAACGAGTAAAACTAAATAAACAATCTCAGAAATAAATCCTGCTGAATTTTTAATTTTTCGATCAAATTTTTTTAACAAAAATAATGATGATATAACTACGGCAGTAGAAAAAGTAAGAAGCACTAAAACCAGTATATAATGAGTTATTATCAAACCCGGAAGAATATTAATTATATCCTTTATCATAAAATAAACTTCATAACTAAGCCTTCTTTCAGTTACAGCATAATATCCATAATCGGAAACAGATAGTACTATAGTTATTACATTTACAACTATGATTAGAATGAAAATAGTTTTTTCATAAATTCTATTTCGGAATATCCTGCCGGGAAGGTTTAACAGGACAAAAGGAATAATATTAACCCAAAATATTGCTGAAAGATCAAATCTCATTCCACTAATAAATGATGAAAACAAATCAGAGTAGCTGAAAGCGCTAAACTTGCTGTAGTTCGCTAATAAAAATCCAAATCTTATGAATGTATAAACTAGAATTAAAAAAACAACTATTGATATTGTTAGAATTATTCGTCTTGAGGGTTTGAGTTTTTTTATCATACAATAAAATTAATATTTTCTTAAAGGAAAAATTTTTGTTCGGTTAAAATTAGTAAATTTCCCTGTGAACGAATGTGATTTAGTAAAGAATTTTTCTAATCATAAATTAGTTAATCCCTATCGAGAATAATAATGCAAAGAAATGCTTATAGAATAAATAAGGCTGGTTCGATAAATAATCTTAAACTTATCTCAGAAGATCTTCCGGATCCAGGAGGAGATGAAGTTACAATTCAGGTCAAAGCAATTGGTTTAAACTTTGCAGATATTTTTGCTATTCAGGGTTTATATTCTGCAACTCCGAAGGGTAGCTTCGTACCCGGGTTAGAGTATTCTGGTATCATTGTTAAAAAAGGGACTAGTGTTTCTGAATTTAATATTGGTGATTTGGTTATGGGTTCAATTAGATTTGGAGCTTATGCAGATCACCTTAACATTCATAAAAACTATATTCTTAAAATTCCTTCTGGATGGAGTTTTGAGGAAGGTGCTGCTTTTATTGTTCAATCCTTAACGGCATATTACTCTTTGATTGAACTTGGTAATATTAAAAACAATTCAACTGTGCTTATTCATTCTGCTGCAGGAGGAGTTGGGATTTACGCTAACAGAATTGCTAAAAAATTTAATGCTTACACGATTGGAACGGTAGGAAATAAAAATAAAATTGAATTGCTTCAAAAAGAAGGTTACAATGATGTAATCATTCGCGGAAACAATTTCGCAGAGAAACTTAAAAATAGTTTGTCGGATAGAAAACTGGATATTGTTCTTGAATGCATTGGTGGAAAAATATTTGCAGAAAGCTTCAAACAAATGGGTGCGGGAGGAAGAATAATTGTTTATGGTGCCGCGCAATATTCAACAGGCAGTGCACATCCAAATTATTTAAAGGTTTTATCAAAATATCTAACTCGTCCTAAAGTTGATCCATTATCTCTATCTGATAAAAACAAAAGTGTTATGGGATTTAATCTTATCTACCTGTGGGATAAAGTTGACATGATGAAAAAATATTTGAATAATATTTTAGATATGAATCTGCCAAAACCACATATAGGTGAAGTTTTTGAGTTCAAAGATTTATTAAGGGCTGTTAGAAAATTTCAATCCGGGCAGACAACTGGTAAAATAATAGTAAAAGTTGATTGAGTAATATTAATTACCCGTTACATATGGATAATTATTAATTTCCTCAGACTTAAATGCATCTCCATTTAATTCCGGATCTGATCTCATTCTTGTATAAAAAAGTTGATTGGCTCCAAAGAGTAGAGTCTTCACATTATAACCTAGGACAGTTAAATAAGCAGCTATACAAGCGCTAAGCTGTCCATCCGCGCTATAAATAATTATTGGTGAATTTGATGGCAATGTTTGTAAACTCTTAATACTCCTAAACTCAAATACAGGATTATCCCAATACCAAATTGTCCCGACTGGATGTCCTTTGCCTTCCTGAAGTGGTGGCATTATATATAGTCTTTCTGCTCCGTAACATATTTTAAAATTAATTGGATTAATAATTGCATCATAATTCGCCTCGTAATTAATACCTGGTTTAAATCCACTATTAATTAATTGTTTAATCCTATACACAGCTAATTCTCTACTACTATTCAATGAAGAAGGAAGATCAAGATCAGGTAGATATAGACAAGGGTAATTTAGGATAATTTTCATTTGTGTAGATTACATCATTCTCATCCTTAAGTGATTGTAACCAATCTTCAGCAAAATCGATGTTCCAATAAGCCATACCATATTTAACTGAAAATGTGTTATCAAATCCGGCAAGTCGCAGTAGACAAACAAAATATGCTGATGACTGACCGTTCTTACTGACAATACTAATTTTTTTTGTCTTGTCCAGCGAATATAAAGAATCAACAATATCGTACAGTCTATCAATAGAGACCAGAATTGAATTTTGAATATGCCCATTGATGAACTCATCAACCGGTCGTATATCAAGTATAGTATATTCTGATTGATTGGAAAAGAGTTGTGTTGCAGAAATAAGTCCAGGAGCTTGGTCGGTATTAACAAAATCTCCCTGGCTTTCGAAATAATTTAAAATCTTTGCCGTTTTATCCAATTCAAAATTTACTGTCGGAATATTCTTATCCTTTAGACAACCATTTGTAATTATCAGAATTATGGATAATAATATTTTATAAAGTTGTTTCATTATCATCAGTTCACAATTAAAACATCGCTTTTATTATATCCGATAAACATTCCAATCACTTTATTTCCCTGAATATTCCAGATCGTATTTCCAGTTCCCTTTACGTAAGGATTGTTAATTGCTTCCCCTTCTGCACTTGTATTAAAATAATCATTAAATGAATGATCAAAAGAAAAAACTTGAATTGCCCTTCGACTATTATAAGTTGATGCAAGATATTCATCGGGTAAAGAAGAACTCCGAACGTTGATTGTACTTGTTTCGGAAATGATTTCAGGCACTGATACACTATAAAAATTATCCGCTGAAATGTTATTACCGGAAGTGATAATCCAGATAGCAGCATATACCTCGTGTTCAAATGATCTAACAATCGCTTCTAAATATTTTCCACTGAAATTAAAATTAGTTGAATTAACTATTGGAGTACGCGGAATTATTGTTTTTGCGTAAAATGATTGTTTATCCCTTTCACCAAATAGTTCATAAACTTCATTTTCCAGTAAAGTAAAATTATTAAGTGGTTCGTAGATACCTTCTGTGTTGTAGTGAAGAGGAATAATTTGTACCCCGTTTTTGCGAAGATAAAGTGTTGCATCTTTTACTTCTGCATTTTGAATGTTCCATGGAATTCCTAATGGAAGTGTTTTTGTCAATCGGACACCAGGGAAAATTGAATTAGCAATCAATTCACTTTGCACAACAAGCTGCTCATTATAGGAAGTTGTTGAATCAATTATTTCTTCATTTTCACAACCGGTGAAAAGAGAAAGAAAAATCAACGATATAATTGAAAAATATTTCATATTTAAAAAGTTATACTGATTCCTGCAGCAGGAATGAACGGGAAAAGTGAAATTCTTTTAATAACTGTTATATCTTTCCCATCGGGATCTTTTGACGAGACAATATACTGTGCATAAGCATTCTTTCGATTATAGACATTGTACAGATTTGCATACAAATTTATAGTTGTATTTGCACTCTCAAATTTGTAATTGAAACTAAGATCAAGTTTATGATACGCCGGAAACTGTGAAGTATTAACATCACCATAATTTAATAGTACCTTTTGCTGACCCGAAATTCCAATTGGATCAAAAATAAATTGCCCTGGAGGTAACGAATATCTCAGTCCTGTGGCATAGGTAAATGTCGCTCCAATAGTTATTTCATCAGTCAAATTATATGTTGCTGCAACCGAGATGTCGTTTCTTCTATCATACTTTGGATAAAAAACTTTACCATCATTCAATTCATCAAACTTTCGTTTTGTCCACGAAAGTGTATATCCAATCCAACCCTGCAAATCACCTTTTCTTTTTTGAAAAAATAGTTCAACACCATAAGCTTCTCCTTCACCTTTAATAAACTGATCTTCTATTGAATCATTAAGGGGATTGATTTCCGGAGAGTTTTTAAACTCATACAGATTTTTCATATCACGGTAATAGCCCTCAATAGAAGTTTGATAAATATCCTCATTAAAAGATTTATCAAGACCGATTATATATTGAACAGATTTACTTGGTTCGATTTTATTAGTAGCGGGATACCAAAGATCTGTTGGGAGTGTTAAATCGTTTCTGGTGATTAGATGCAGATACTGATTAGCAAGGGCTGCGGCACCTTTGATATAAAAATCATCGGCCATCTCATAGGATAATGAAGCCCTTGGCTCGAATGACATAATGCTTCGATCAAGTAAATAAAAAATCCTTCCGCCAAAATTTGTTTTAATAGATTTGAAAAATTCAGATTCAGTTTGAACGAACAAAGCCGTCTCAATAGTATTAATATTTTTGCCAATGTACGGATTTTGCTCATATGCCAAGTCATAAAATTCATTATACAGCAGATCATAATTATGAAATGATACTTCTATTCCGGCTTTTAATTTTTGATTCATTGCCCAGTTGATTTCAGCAGTTTGCTTTAGAATCAAATCAGTTATTTTAGGATTTGAGTAGTATGATGAAGAGCTGACCGAAGAAGTACCAATTCCAATTTTTGATGAAAATTCGTAATCAACATAGCTGATGGATGAATTGAGGAATAATGATTTAGAATCTATCTGAAGCCAATTTAGAGTCAAATCCAAATTTTTCCAATTGATATCATAAGCGATATCATCATTGTTTGGACTATATAAGTTATCGTTACTAAAAATTGCACTTATTGAAAATGCACTTGATTGCGAAATATTGAAATTAATTTTTCCATTCATATCATAAAAATTGTACCTTGGAATCGAACTTTTTTTATCAAAGTTTCGTTGAAGTGCATCATAATACATCCACCTTCCCGCAAACATATAAGTAGCGGCTTCTTTTATTGGTCCCTCTAATGAGAAAAAAGAATTAATAATCCCGAGTCCAAAAGTTTCAGTTTCCTTTTCCTTTGTTCCTGATTTTAATTTAATATCCAATACACTTGACAGCCTTCCGCCGTATTCAGCAGGAAATGCACCCTTAATTAATTTTACATCTCTGATTGCGTTTGAATTAAAAGTGCTGGCAATGTTTCCGATATGTGATGGATTGTAAACAATTGCACCGTCAACCAAAGTTAATGTCTGATCAGGTGATCCTCCTCTAACATATAATCCATTTGATAGTTCTGAACCTTTGTTTATTCCTGGAAGTAATTGGAGCAATCTGAATAAATCAATCTCACCTGTAAATGAAGGAAGTTTGCTCAATAATTCGGGAGCTATATCAATAGTACTTAAAACTTCTTCTTGAATTTTCTTCCCTTCAACAATTATTTCATTGAGTTTAATTTGTTCTTGAATAAGTTGGATGTTTAGATTTTGATCCTGATCATAAGCATTTAAAAGAAATCTCTTTAATCAATGCTTTATAACCGATATGGCTGAAGATTGTATAATATTTTGCAGGAACTAATTTTGGTAAGATATAAAATCCAAAATTATTTGCTGAAGTACTATAATGTGTTTCAGAATTCTTTGTAAGTGAATCTTTATAAACTAATATATTTGTACCATTTAAAGTCTCACCCGTAATATTATCATAAACAAATCCTGAAATTGAAATTTCTTTTTGTTGTGAGTATGTGATTTTTGAGAATCCAAAGAAGCAAACTATTGAGATGATTAACAAGCTGGCAGAACGCATATTACTCAGATAAAAGTTTAAAATCTTGTTAATTAAATAGATAAATTATGTAAAAGAATCAATAGTTAAATTAAATGTTTAATATCATTAGATGGAATTAATGTTTACTTAAACTTATTTAGCGCATAGATACCGGTATTGTCCATAAAATCATCATTCTGACTTCTGACGATACTTCCGTAAATTAGCATTGCATATTATAATCACTTGGAGAACGATGAAAAAAATTAGAAACATCGCAATTATTGCACATGTTGATCACGGAAAGACTACACTTGTTGATCAAATATTAAAACAATGCTCTGTCTTCAGATTAAATCAGGTTGTTAGAGAAAGATTTCTAGATTCGAATGATCTTGAAAGAGAACGCGGTATAACTATTCTTGCTAAAAATATCAGCATACCTTACAAAGATTATAAAATAAATGTTATTGATACACCAGGACATGCAGATTTTGGTGGTGAAGTTGAGCGTGTATTAAAGATGGCTGACGGAGTTTTGCTTCTAGTGGATTCGTTTGAAGGACCTATGCCGCAAACAAGATTTGTTTTAGAAAAAGCATTAGCACTTCATTTAAAGCCGATTGTTGTAATAAATAAAGTAGATCGTCCGGATAATCGCCCAATAGAAGTTCTTGATGAAATTTATGATTTATTCATTGAGCTAGATGCTCATGAAGATCAATTGGATTTCCCAGTGATATATGCAAGTGGTAGGGACGGTTGGGCAGTTAAAGATCTGAAAGACGAACATAAAAATTTAAATCCATTACTTGATTCAATTATTAATGATCTTCCAGCACCTCCTTCAAAAAAAGGGACTGTGCAAATTCAAATAATGACTTTGGATTATAATGATTACGTTGGGCGAATCGGAATTGGAAGAGTATTTAGGGGAAAATTAAAAAAATCAGAGAAACTTTCTATAATTAAACGCAACGGAACAATACACGAGGCAACTTTAAAACAACTTTTTGTTTTTGAAGGATTGGTTAGAATTGAGGTTGACGAAGTTTCGTGTGGTGATATTTGTGCAATTGTTGGAATTGAGGATGTTGATATTGGTGATACAATTGCAGCAGCAGAAAATCCGGAACCACTTCCAATAATTTCTATCGATGAACCGACAATTAGTATGACATTTACAGTTAATAATTCTCCTTTTTATGGAAGAGAAGGAAAGCTTGTCACCTCTCGTCAGATTCGTGACCGATTGTTTAAAGAACTTGAACATAACGTTGCTCTTCGTGTACAGGAAACTAATTCTCCCGATGCATATAGGGTTTCGGGTAGAGGAATTTTACATCTTTCAATTCTGATTGAAAATATGCGGCGCGAAGGTTATGAGCTTCAAATACGAGAACCAAAAGTTATTTATAAAACTATCGATGGAAAAAAGGCTGAACCGATTGAAGTTCTTATGGTTGATGTCCCTGCAGAATTTGCCGGAAAAGTAATTGAGCTCGTTGGACAGCGTCGAGGCGAGATGATGAAGATGGAAACAAAAGGCAATATGAATAAGATTGAGTTTCATATTCCATCTCGTGGCATTATGGGTCTTAGGACAAAAGTTTTAACTGCAACTCAAGGTGAAGCGGTCATGCACCATAGGTTTTACCAATATGAGTTTTTTAAAGGATCAATTGGCACAGTTAAAAGCGGAGTTATAATTTCAATGGAAGAAGGACCATCAACTGCTTATGCAATAGATGGATTACAGGACAGAGGTAAGTTTTTTATAAATCCGGGAGATATTGTTTACAAAGGACAAATTATCGGCGAACACACTAAGGAAAATGATATTGAAGTAAATGTTCAACGCGGTAAAAAATTATCTAACATGCGAGCTTCCGGTTCTGATAAAGCTGTAAAGATAACTCCGGCGATAATATTTTCTCTGGAAGAAGCTTTGGAGTACATCGAAGATGATGAAATGGTTGAAGTTACGCCGAAATCAATAAGACTAAGAAAACTCTATCTGGATACGCATGACAGAAAGAGATTTAATCTTGGTAAGTTGGCACAACAATAAGTTTAAATTTTAAAATTTCTTCAGGTTGAAAAATTTTAATTTTACCTGACAGGTTTTGATTTGCAGATTTTATCATTGCCTCTGCAACCCGCGAAGCCTCAATCGGACGATATTTTTTTAAAGCCGGAATTAATTTAGTAATTGTTCCGGCTATTTTTATACCTATTGTTTCACCCAATCTTTTTTCATTTCGTACACCGACTAAATATGATGGTCTGAATATACAAATCTGATCAAAATTCAATTGTTGAACTTTTTCATCTAGACTTCCTTTTGTACGAAGATAAAAATTACCTGATTTATAATTTGCACCTGCGGATGAGACAAGCAAATACTTTTTTACACCATTTTCGGCAGCTGCTTTTGCTACTTCATATTGATAAGTATAATCAATTTTATACTGAGCTTCTTTACTTCCTGCTTTCTTTATTGTTGTGCCTAATGCTGAATAGAGTTCATCTCCAATTAATTGATCTTTCCAAACTTCTATTTCTTCAAAATTAACTATACGCTCTTCAAGTTTTGGATTATTAATCTTAATTGACCTTCTAACAAAAGATTTTACTTTTTCATAACCTTTATCATCAAGGAGTTTCAGAGTGATTAAACTTCCAACTAAACCTGTTGCACCTATTACTAAAGCAGTTTTCATAAATCTTATTCAACTATAATTTCATCAACCATTAGCCATGGTTTCCCACCAGCTTCCGGATGCCATGTTGGAAGTTCATCATAATTCTTGGCAGAGACTTTCACAAATCTTACATCTGCGTTATGTAAATCGATACTAAAATCATTTTGTACCCAATCGGGGTTTCTCAGTGTTGAAGGAATGTCAACTTTTCCAACACTCACAAAATCAATTCCATTTATTGAAGTATAAAACTCTATCGATTGAGGAAAAACTACCCACGAAGATGTAGCTTGAAAAAATCCAACTGAAATCTTACTCACTTTATTTAAATCACCCAAATCAACTACGGCCTCAAAATCAGTTCCCTGGTAACCTTGCCAAGATCTATCACCACCACGAAAACTATCTGAACCTCTAATTCCATCTGTCAATGCTTCAACTCCGCCAGCAGAATATTTCTCACTATACGGATAAGTTACCTTTACTTTTTTTCTTGTGGCATTGTTAAATGTAAATCCTTGTATGAAAAGTTTTTCCAACTTGCTTACCCCCTTTTCGAATAAACATCTGAACAAGACTTGATTTAGGGATCAACGAATCAAATTGATTTTCTGATTTTTGTTCAACTTATAACTTCCTGGCCATAAGCACCAATCTTTAAATCAATATCCTTTTGAAGCTGAGTTATATTCACATCAAAAACATTTTTATTTGGATTATAAATTTTAGTAATCTCAAATGGTTTTGTTTCCAATCCATATTTGACACCAAGTAAATCTAATCTTTCATAATGTTTTTGAACTCTTTGTCTGAAGGATTCAAAGTCTCTTTCTGCAGGATAAGTCCAGACAACTTCTGAAAGTGCCAGCATACGTGGAAACAATCTATCATCAATTAATTCCTGAGGTGCATATTCTGTCCACATATTCCCTTCACTGCCAAGTACATGCTTTCTTTCAGAATCTGTTAATTCCTGTGGAACAGGATCAAATGAATACACTTTTTGCATGTCAGTTACTTCAACTGGATAATCGAAGTAACAATGGCTTGTAGGTGAAACAATTACATCATGTCCTTGTTTAGCAGCATCAATCGCACCTTTTACTCCACGCCAGGACTGAACGGTTGCTTCAGGTGCAAGTCCTCCTTCAAGAATTTCATCCCAGCCAATAATCTGTTTACCTTTAGAATTGATAAACTTTTCCATCCTTTTAATAAAGTAACTCTGCAATTCATGTTCATCGTTAAGATATTCATCTTTAATTCTTTGCTGACATTTTGCACAATTTTCCCAACGATTCTTTGGAGCTTCATCACCGCCGATGTGAATATATTGTGAAGGAAACAATTCTACTACTTCTGTAATAACATCTTCTAAAAACTGAAATGTTTTTTCATTACCAGCACAATAAATATCATAATAAATACCCCATAGCGTACCAACATCAAAAGGTCCACCTGTGCAGGAAATATCCGGATAGCAAGAAATTGCTGCCGTCGAATGTCCTGGCATTTCAATTTCCGGAACAACTGTTATAAACCTGCTTTGTGCATATTCAACAACTTCCTTAATATCTTCTTGAGTATAAAAGCCGCCATAAACAGATCCATCATCATAAGTTCTAAAGGCACCTTTTTTAGTAAGCTCAGGATATTTCTTTATTTCAATTCTCCATGCCTGATCCTCTGTTAAATGCCAGTGAAGAACATTGAATTTATGATAAGCAAGAAGATCGATGTATCTCTTTACGAATTCTTTAGTCATAAAATGACGGCAGCAATCAAGGTTTAGTCCGCGCCAAATAAATTCAGGTTTATCAAGAATTACGACACAAGGAATTTCCCAGTCAATACCTTCAACTCTTGCTACAGAATTAATATATGGATTAAAAAGTTGGCGGAGCGTTTGAATCCCGTAGAATAATCCATTTAACTCATTTGCTTCTACGATAACATTGAATGGAGTAACTATCAACGAATATCCTTCTTTGCCATAATTATCAGATGTGGTTAAAGATAGGATTATCGAATTGGTTTCAACCCTTCCATTCCATATCACTGTTGATAAATTAAAACCTGTAGGAGAACTAAGTATATTATTAAGGTAATCAGCTACTTGTTTAGAATTCTGATCAAAAAATATCCTTGTATTTTGATTTAACCTAAATGTCCCTTCATTTAAAACAAGGCTTTTAGGCTTTGGTATGAGGTTAATATTGTTACCCAATTCCTGCCCTGAAACTGTTATTGTTGTTAAAAATGAAATTAATATAATCAAAGCAGTAAATATGTTTTTCATTTTTCATCTTTCATTAATGTGATAAAAGATTATTCAGCAAATATATTTTTAATAAAATTAAATTCTTCGTCCGTAAGTGGATTATCCATTCCGCTCAAGTTAGATTTTACCTGATCAAGATTTCTAAATCCTGGAATTACTGAGCCAACTTGTTTGTAATGCAAAAGATATTGCAACGCGGCACGAGATAGCTCCTGATTTGATGGACCAAATTTATTTTTTAGTTTTTCTATTTTGGGTTCAAGCTTTGCCAGACTTACTGCGTTTAAATCTTTCCTGGTTTGCTCTATGATCACCAGGCTCAAATTGAGGCGGATTACCCTGATGATATTTCCCAAGCAATAATCCTTGTGCAACAGGTCCGAAGGCAACAAATGAAATATTATTTTTTTCCATTAATAATCTTGTTGGAGAGTTATCTTTCAAAACTCCTTCATCAATTGCATTCGATCTGCTTTGCAAAACCTCAGGTTTTACTTTTGGAATCAGTTTTACAAAATCGTCGTGTTTGTATGCTGATTGGCCAATAATTCTAATCTTTCCTTCATCACGCAACTTATGCATAACTTCAATGGCATCATCAAGATATTTATCGTTCTCACCAAAATCCCCGTGATGAAAATAATATAAATCGATATAGTCTCTTTTAAGATTGATTAAAGATTGCTCACATTGATGGCGGATATGTTTCGATTCGTAAGCGTGTTCTGCTGTTCCAGGAAACCAGCCAATTTTTGTTGCAATTACAAAATTATTTGTCCTCTTACCTAAAATTCTTGAGAGCATTCTTTCTGCTCTGCCATTGCCGTAAACATCAGCATTGTCAAAATGGTTAACTCCATGATCGATTGCGTACTCAATCGCTTCGGCAACTTCACTTTCATTTACATTCGCCCAACCATTTGGAGTACCATCTACCCAGTTAAGTCCGCCCATAGTCCAGCAGCCAAGACTTATTTCAGAAACTTTTACATCTGATTTACCTAGTTTTCTATATTTCATTTTGTTGCCTTTTATAATGTCCTGTCAAAAATATAAAAGAATTAGTGCAATTTGAATTTTGATTTTAATATATATTGAATTTATTAACAATAAGTTAACATTTGTTTAATTATAACTTAACATGCCAGCAATATCTTTGATTAGATATTATGGAGAAATCGCATGGATAATACATTTAGGTTTTTGGTTGGTATTGCTGTGTTTCTGATTATATTTTTTTATGATATAATTAGACATCGAAAATCAAAAACTGAATAAAAAATCTCCTACACTAAATTAGCGAAGACTTTTCAGAATGAACTTTGTTAATTCTGTTTTTTTATAAGAACTATTTAGATAAAATATTCTTATGCTTTTAACCTTTAATAAATTGGTTTTAAAAGTGATAACCAATAGTTGCCATAAATGTTGGAATGATTGAAGATGCACCTCCTGGTGGTCCGAATATAAATATTACAGGTGCTTCAACTCTAATATCTAATCCTCCATTAAATGCCATCCCAAATCCCAGATTGAAGACTGATCCTGCGCCAGTGCCGTCAGATGATTGTTTGCTTCCTCCACCTGGAAGCGGTGTTCCAAGACTGATATCATTAGGACTCGATTCTTCCCACTCAACGCTGATGGCTGCAAACCCAAGTCCAATAACACCAAAGAGTCCGGATTTTTTAAGTTTATATCCATAGAGATAGTTTGCTAATACACCAAAAACCATAATATCTGTTTTTTCAATGTATGTATTAAAATCTTCTGTTGTCTCTTCAGAGTGTCCGCCAAAGACAACAAAGCCTAGCTCAAATGCGTTACTATTAAGGTTAAATAAATAATTTAATCCGCCGCCATATGCTAAACCCAAATTAATATCGGTGCCTATACCAGCTCTAATACCAATACTACTGGATTTATTAGAAGCTGGATTATTACTAACTGTTCCCAATAAATCTTTTATGTCTGTGGATTGGTTATGTACTGACCACTGCGGTATAACTGTTTCCGACATTAAAAGAATCATAAATAAAATTTGTATATATGTTTTCATCACACCATCCTTTGGATTTAGTGAAAGATAAAATTTTATTTGTTTTCGAAAGATTTATTTTTTTATTAGCTCAACTCTCCTGTTCTTTTCTTTCCCTTCTTCAGTATTATTATCAGCAATAGGCTTTTCTTCCCCGAAACCTGCAGAACTTAAACGCGATTTATCAATTCCACCATTTACAATTGCATCAACAACAGCTTTTACTCTTCCTTCTGAAAGTTTTAAATTGGATTCATTACTGCCATCACTGTCGGTATGTCCTTCAATACTAAGTTTAACATCAGCAGCTTGTTTCATCATTTCAATTATCTGCTCAACAATCGGCATTGATTCCTTTTTAATAGTTGATTTACCCGAATCGAAATTAATGTAAAGTATAGCTTTGCCGGTTTTATTAAGTTCATCAAGAATAGCATTTGCTGTTATTTCCTGTTCTACTTCACCCTTTTCAATTATCGTAAGGTTATAACTGTCGCTATAAGAATAAACCTCTGCCCAGGTTTCAGCATTTCCTTTTTTCACAAATAGAACAACCCTATTTTCACCTTCCTCATATGCCTGTCCTCCTATTTTCTTAATAGCATTTGAAAAATTCCGGATAATTTTAAGCGCACCAACTTCTTTATCACTTATATAAGTTATGGTAGTTTTTTTTCCTTCAACAATTTCATTTTTATCAAGGTAATAGAATTCATGGGTACCAAAATCTTCAGCTAAATATTCATTTATATAAAATCCGGACATCCTGTTGAACATCGGGTGATCTTTGCTGTCCTCGATATCTTGTGGAAAGGAAATAGAGCAATAAATTAAAAGTGTAATTATTGATGCTATAGTTTTCATAGTTTATTCCTTTGATTATTTAAGATATAACATTTGAATTGCTTTAATATAATTATCCATTTGAAGTCTGCAAAAATAAACTCCCGAAAATGATTGAAGTATTAAACTCAACTTCATTTCATTTTGCATTTCCATATTCATCAATAAATGTTACGATTTCATATTCAAATTTATTTTCTATTTCAAACTGCCACCAACAAATATTTTTATGGTATTCTTGACCAGGATTCAGTCGCAAAAAACTCTCCGGTCTGCTCAAGTAAAACCAGTTCATCATTCGAATCAATTCTGATAACAAGACTACCACTTTGCATAATTTCACCTTTAGGTACATCGGCCCACTTTACTTTAATAATATTTCCTTTGATTATACCGTGTGCAACGTTTGACCAGGTTGGTGAAACTGCATCCTCTTCACCATACCATAGTATTTCATCACCAAGCTGTCTAAAATAGTATTTACCTCCTGCTCCACTAAAAACTCCGTTTAAATCATAATCAGATTTACCACTTACTTTAGTAATATTTTTTTCATCCTGTGAAAAAGAAGCAACCGGAAATAATGTTACTACAAAAATGCAAAAAATAAATAAATGGGTTAGTTTCATTTCAGTCTCCGATATTATTGTTAACAAATTTTTAGGACTCTAATTATTTTTTATATCACTAATTACTTCATCATTTTAGTAGCAGCATTTTTTTTGTTTGAACAAAATCTCCGACTTGTAATTGGTAATAATAAATTCCACTTGCCAATTGCCTATTGCCTATTGAGGACTGAAATTCTATTTCAAAACTTCCTGCTGGTTTGTATTCATCAACAAGAGTGACAACTTCTTTTCCAAGTACATCATATACTTTTAATGTTAGCTTCGACTGCTAAGTGACTAGACTGATAACTTATCTTAGTACTTGGATTAAATGGGTTTGGATAGTTTTGTTGAAGTTCAAAACTTTTTAGCTTATCTTAAAAGGATCTTTTATTGACACAATCTCAGACAAAGCTCGCCTCAAAACACCATTATAACCGGTACCGGCATACAGATCAGTATTGGTTACTGCAAGTGCATGAACCCAAGCATACATTAGGCCATCACTAATGTTATTCCATGTTGTTCCACCATCGGAAGATACAAATGCATAGCCGTCTGTTCCTGCGATGAGATATATACCTCTGACGAGAAGACAAAACACTGATCGGCCTTCCAGCCCTGCCGTGTTCCAGTTTTGCCCATTATCAGAAGAGTAAAAGATTCCACCACTATATACGCCTCCGCCGCATAAAGTTCCTGCAAAAATATTCCCACCGCTGACAGCAAGTGATAACATATGAATATTTGTTAAACCATTATTCACATTGGTCCAGTTAATCCCATCATTTGTAGAGAGAAATACGCCATTGTTTGGTGTTGCTGCAAATATACTTTCCCCAATTATGGCTATAGATAAGATAGAATAATTTGAAAGACCGGCATAATTCCAGTTTGTGCCTTCATCGGTTGAAAGGAGAATTCCATACTTAGTCCCTATAAAAATTTTGGGTTGATTAATGGCAATCGTATTGATGTAAGATTGAACTGCTGGTATTCCGGAGTTTGCTGAATGCCAGGTTGCACCATTATCATTGGAACGGAAGACACCTCCACCAGAAGTACCGACAAACAAATTTGTACTGCTACTAGCAAAAGAAGAAATATATGGATGTGTTAATCCAGAATTAGTCTCATCCCAATAATTTCCGCCATCTGAAGATGAATATACTCCACCTCCTTCAGTTCCTGCAAAAACAGTATTTCCTACCACATAAAGAGAATAAACATCTGTATTTGGAAAACCTGTATTAACAGCGATCCAATTTCCTCCATTATCAGTGGAAAGGAATACGCCACCATCGTGTGTGCCAGCAAAAATACTAGTACCACTTGCAGTTAACCCGTGAATTGTAGGATTGATCAAACCTAAATTTACTGGATTCCAATCTGTGCCATTGTTAGTACTGAGATACACTCCTTTGCCTAAAGTTCCTGCAAAGATATTACTGCCGCTTATGGTAAAAGATGAGATTTTTGAAGCTGGTAAACCGGAATTAATGGCGGTCCAATTAGCTCCATTATTCGTTGAAAGGAAGACTCCGGTAGATGTTCCGGCAAAAATATTATTACCATTAACTGCAAGAGCAGAGACAACAGTATCGGTTAAACCAGAATTAACTTGTGTCCAATAATTCCCATTATCTGTTGTAAGAAAAACCCCATATCCATTGGTTCCCGCAAAAAGATTTGAACCGCTAACTGCAAGAGCTTCAGTAAAAGGGTTTATTAAATTTGTATTTGTCCAGTTCGTACCATTGTCAGTAGAAATGAAAACACCTCCACCATTAAAATAGAAATCAGCCGCAAAAAGATTAGTTCCGCTTACAGCAAGAGCTTTTATACTAGCCGGCATCGGTGGCCCTGGAAACCCAGAATTTACTGCTGTCCAATTATCACCGGAATCCGTGGAAAGAAAAAGTCCGTTTTCGGTGCCCGCAAAGATATTATTATTTGTAACTACAAAAGACAGGATCCTAGTATCAGTCAACCCATTATTAACAGTAGTCCAATGTGCCCCACTATCACTTGAACGAAGAACCCCATTGTGGTAAGTTCCTGCAAAAATATTTGCACCTTGAACGGTTAAACAATTTACGATTCCGCCGTACGGGCCATTTGTTTGCAACCATTGTGCATTTACATTAAAACAGACTAAACTCAATACGATAACTACAGAATAAATTAACTTTTTCATTTTTTTACACCTTAAGTAAGTGTTAAATGATTTTAATTACTTTAATAGCACCAATTTTCTTGTTTGAGTAAAATTGTCTGTGTGAAACCGATAAAAGTAAATGCCACTTGACAATTTGCTTCCATCAAAAACTACTGAATACGCTCCGGCATTTTGTTGTTCATCCACTAACGAAGCCACAACTTTTCCTAATTCATCGTAAACGTTTAATTTTACATTACTAGCAAATGGTAGTTCATAACTTATTGTTGTTGTTGGGTTAAAAGGATTTGGAAAATTCTGTTCAAGATTAAAATCTGTTGCTAAATCATTTTGATTGTCATCGACATCAGTTATCATTTCAGCTAATGGACGGCGCCAAACTCCACTAGCATCACCACCTGCATATAAATATGAACCACATATAGCAAGTGCATTTACAGATAAAGCGGTTAAACCATTGTTTACTTCGGACCAACTATCACCATTATTTGTTGAAAGATAAACACCGCTTCCAAAAGTTCCTGCAAAAAGATTTGAACCACTCGCTACAAGTGCATAAATAGCACTACTAGGTAACCCTGTATTAGCTGGTGTCCAGTTTGTTCCATTATTTGTTGTGCGAAATACACCTGCACTCCAGGTTCCTGCAAAAAGATTAGTACCAATTGATGTAAAAGAATAAACGTACTTCATAGTTAAACCAGAATTGGTTACTGACCAATTAGAACCGTTATCTGTAGAGCGAAAGATTCCACCACCTCCATGTGTTCCAACAAATAAGCTTGAACCATCGGAAAAAATTGAACGTGTATCTAAATTTGTTAATCCAGAATTAACCAAATTCCAACTTGTTCCATTATCTGTTGAGAGATAGACTCCGTTATATTTACTTGCAGCAAAAAGATTATTACCGATTGTTGCAAATCCAAGAATATACTCAACAGTTAAAGCTGTTATATTCCAATTTGCTCCATTATCTGTTGAAATATAAATTCCTCCATCATATTGTGAAGTGAAGAGATTGTTACCAGAAGTAGTAAGCGCCATTATTTGCACAGATGGTAAACCTGTATTAACATCAGTCCAGTTTACACCGTAATCTGTTGAACGAATAATACCTCCGCTATTTACTCCACTACCATAACCAGCAAATATGTCTGTTCCCTTTACAGTAAAGCAATACATGAAAGAACCATTTGCTCCACTCGTTTGAGTCCATTGAGCACTTGTCGAAGTACTATAAATAAAAATCATAACAAGTATAAAAGGGGTAAATTGTTTAACAAAGGTTTTCATCTTTAAATCTCCTCTGAAGTTTTAAATAGTAAAAAAGTTAATTGCGACTTTTAAATGAACCATACTTTACTGCCATTCAAATAAATATAAGATATAAATTCAATTGAGAATTAATAAAAAATAATCCATCATTGCTAATAAATTAGAAATTCCTCTATTATAATTAGTGATTATTTATAACCACTTTCAAGTAAACATAATAATTAACAAATGTTGTATCCTCCTACTAATTGTTAACTGTAAAGAAATTCAATTTCTCAAAATCATTTTAACAGCAACATCTTTTTTGTTTCGACATATTCTCCAACTCGTAATTGATAATAATAAATTCCACTTGCCAACTGATGACTGATGACTGCGGACTGAAACTCAACTTCATATGTGCCTGCTGGTTTGTATTCATCAACAAGAGTTACTACTTCATTTCCAAGTACATCATAAACTTTTAATAATACTGCACTACTTACTGGTAATTGAAAACTAATAACTGTAGATGGATTAAAAGGATTAGGAAAGTTCTGATAAAGTTTAAATTCTTTCGGGATATTAGGATCAGTTTCCACATCTGTTGTTCCACCTAATTTTACTATTAATAAATGATCCATTCCGCCATCTTCTAATCTAGCCTGACCAAACATCACATATCCACCATCATTTGTTTGTTCAATCTTTTCAACTTTGCATCCAAAAGTATTGTAGTCTATAAGTTTGCTCCATTGTTCCTGCCCATTCGCATCAGTTTTTACAACATAAATAATATGATCAGTATCATAATCAGGAGTTTTATTGCCACATAAAATATACCCATCATCATTTGTCTGATATACACTCATTGCAGATTCCTCATAAGTTTCAAATCCATAAGTATGATACCAAACGATTCCACCGCTTTGGTCAATTTTTGTTAAGAAAAAATTGCCAAAATCTTCTCCACAAATTATATAGTGATTATCATTTGTCTTGCGGATTTCTCCCCACTCATCAGCATTTTCAGGAGGGGTCATATAAATATTACTCCATTCAAATTCACCAGCATCATTAATTTTAGTAATCTTTAGTTGATCGAAGCCTGAAGAATCGTACTGGCTTATAAATATATACCCACCGCCAATTGCGTTCTCAATTGATATTGCCATATCTATTACATCCACACTGCCAAATATTTTATACCACTGAAGTATTCCTGTTGGGCTGTATTTCATAACAAAAACATTATCATCATAAGTTATTCCCCCAGCTAAAGAACCAAGTATAATTATTCCGTTATCTGGAGTTATTTTCATGTCTCTTGTAACATATGCAGTATCAACATTTCCCCCCGTGTAGTATGTTGACCACAGTGAATCTCCATTTGCATTTACTCTTAAAATCCATATTCCCATAGTTGCCTGTCTTGTTCCATATCCAACAATAAAGTAGCCGCCATCATTGGTTCTTTCAATATCGGTCCCAGTAAAACTTCCGTAGTTGATTACATTGGTAAAATATTCTTTCGTCCAAAGAGTATCGCCATCAGAATTCGTCTTAACTATGTAAGCCATTAACCATGGATTGACGCTAACACCAACGGAAATTAAATCTCCGTTGGGCAACTGATGTCCATCATATGCTGACCCTGCTGTTTCTATGCCTAAGATACTGTTAGGTCTATAAAATTTAGACCAGGTTATGCCAGGCTCTTGCCCGAAAACAGATAAAAAAGAAACAAACATGATAAATGATAAAATTCTTATAAATATTTTCATTTTAGAACCTTTCTTTAAATAAAAATAAACTTGATCTTAAAAATTACATATAGCACTTATTCGATTAAGATACATTTATGGTATTCTTGTCCAAGCATCAGTTGCAAAAAATTCCCCTTCTTGTTCAAGTAATACAAGTTCATCATTAGAATCAATTCTTATTACAAGACTGCCGCTTTGCATAATCTCTCCCTTAGGTACATCAGCCCACTTTACTTTTATAATATTTCCTTTGATTATTCCGTGCGCAACGTTTGACCAGGTTGGTGAAACTGCATCCTCTTCACCATACCATAAAATTTCATCGCCAAGTTGTCTTATGTAGTATTTGCCTCCGGCTCCACTGAAAACTCCGTTTAGATTATATTCAAGTTTGTTTTCTAACTTGACGCTGACTTTTTCATCCTGTGAAAAAGTACTAAATGGCATTAATACAAATACCAGAATGAAAAGCACAACTAAATTTTTTAAGTTCATTTTGGACTCCTGTAATTTTGTTAATGATAATTTCGAACATTATTTATTTTGAATAACATAAACAACTTCTCATTTTAACAGTATCATTTTTTTTGTTTGAATATAATCACCAGCTTTAAGCTGACAGAAATAAATTCTCATCGATAATCTTCATTCAAAATTCAAACTCTTACTTCCTCTACTTGTATATTAATTATTATAAATTCTTGATTACTGATTTATGCTGAAGCTTTTCATAAATCATTCTTATATATTTTTGCACTTCTTCCCTGCTGATCGATAACTCATCTGCAATTTTATGATAAGATTTACCCACTGATATTTCTTCAAGTATCTTTTTCTCAATTATGCTTAATTCCTGATCAGGATTGATTATCCTGTATTTCTTTTTTCTGAAATATTTGATAATACTTTGGCTTAATGAAAACGACACAAAAATATTCCTTTCGAGTATTTTTGCTTAAAAACTAATTTTAAATTTAAAGGTTGGCACTACGTAAACCTGTAGTTTTTTTAGGAGAGAACAATTCCGAATATTAGAGAAATTTTTAATTGATGAACTAGGAATAGCTAATATAGAATAATGAAGTTTTAAAACTTCATAAATCTAAATTCTCTGTTTTATACTCATTATTCGATTGTGAGATTGGTTATTTGGTTATTTGAATAATCCGTTTTTTAATTCCTGCTGCAACTGCTTCAGCACGACTGTGGACATGAAGTTTTTCATAGATATGTCTGATGTGATAATAAACTCCATCAACAGAGAGGCATACTTCGTCAGCGATTGTGTTGTATGATTTTCCCTGAGCCATAAGATTTAATATCCGCTGTTCTCTTTCATTTAGGTCAGAAGTTTTATTTTCGTTCTCGAACTCTTTAACATTCTGAAAGGAGCTAATAACTTTTCTTGCAACACTGGGAGTCATTGGTGAGCCACCGTTATATGCTTCCACAAGAGATTTTATCAATTCATCAGGTGAAGTTTTTTTAGTTAGATATCCAACAGCTCCTGCACAAATAGCCTGAAATATTTCTTCACTGTCATCGTGTACCGTGCACATAACAATTATTATGTCAGGATATTTTTCTTTTAAATACTTCACACCTTCTATACCGGACATCCCCGGTAAGCCAATATCCATTAAAACTAAATCTATTTTTGTGGGCACATCAGAACTAAATGCTGTTTCACAATCGGCGAATGATCCGACAAGGCTAAAATTTTTATTTGCCTGGATTACAGCTTCCCAACCAGTTCTTATAAAACGGTTATCTTCAACAATCATGATTTTAATTATTGAGTTTTCATTAAAAGGCTTTTGTTGTTTTGCTGTGTTTTTGTTATTCATACAATATCATTTTTGTTTTGTTACAGTTAGTGGAATTTTTATTTTCCATTCAGTTCCATTTCCAACCGAAGTATTTAACTCTGAGGTTCCATTTAGAGTTTTGGAGCGTGATCGAATATTCTTCACTCCATTATTCGAGCTTGGAATCTCAGAATCAAAACCGATTCCGTTATCAGATATATTTAAATGTAGAAAATCTGAATCAGTAAATAGTTTAATATTTATTTCTTTGCATTGAGAATGCCTGACTGCATTAGTTACAATCTCTTTAAATACTAACCAAAGATCATGCCTCTGCTCCATTTTTAAAGATTTTCCGGAAAAACTTTCCGGTATTTCAATATTGTACTTTAATTCCTTTACTCTCGCAGAGATCGGATGCATATCTGCGAAACTTCGGAAGCACAACATTCCAATCATCATTATCCGGATTGATAGACCAGATTATATCACTCATAGACTCCTGTATTTGCGTTGCACTTTCACCTATTAACCCAATAAGTTTATTTAAAACTGGAATTTCTTTTCCCTTAACTTCAGTTTTAACAGCATCAGCAAAATATACAATACCTGTAATGCTGGCACTTACTTCATCATGAAGATCACGGGCAATCCTGTTTCTTGTCCTTTCAACTTCCAGAAGTTTGTTTAGCCTATACTTATGTGCTGAGTATAATAATAACAGTATTGCTGCAACGGCAAGTAATCTGAACCACCAAGTTTTCCAGAATGGCGGCGCAATAATAATTTTTAAAATAGCTTCTTCTGGATTAAACTTGCCGCTGCTATTCGAGCCTCTTACCCTAAATTTATAGTTACCGTTACTTATATCTGTGTAACTCGCAAATCTTCTTCCATCAGATTTTATCCAATTATTATCAACGCCTTCCAGCTTATATTCAAAAATATTTTTTTCAGGAGAAGTATAATCGAGTGAAGTAAATTCTATTGTAAAAAAATTTTGATCGTAATTAAGATTTATTTCATCAGTAAATAAAATAGACTTATCTGAAGGAAAAGGTTTATCATAAACTCTAAAATCTGTTATCACAACATTTGGGATAAATGAATTTTCCTTTACATTTTTTGGATCAAATGATATTGCTCCGGCACTGCCTCCAAAGTACAAAGTACCGTCTTTCGCTTTGAAGAGAGCTCCTGCAGAAAAATCATTAATCAGTAATCCGTTTGATTTGTTATAATTTCTGAATATTGAAGTTGCCGGATTAAATTTTGTTAACCCTGTATTCGAACTAATCCATAAATTTCCCTGCTCATCCGGGATTATTCCATAAACAACATTGCCTGAAAGTCCATCATCAACAGTGTATCTAATAAAATTTTTCTTCTCTCTCACAAATTTGTTAATACCACCTCCCCAGGTTCCGACCCATAAATCTTTGTTTTTATCTTCCTTAATACACCAAACTGCATTGCTTCCTAAACTATATCTATTTTTTGGTTGATTATTAAATCTTACAAAGGAATTTTGTTCTCTATTAAATAAATTTAGACCATTAGATATTGATCCAAACCATAAATAGCCGTAACTATCTTCACATATGCTGAATATCGAGTTACTGCTTATACTAGTGGAATCAGCATGATTATATCTATAAATAATCTCTTTTTCGGTTTGAGGATTATAGCGATGTATTCCATCCGATGGTGTTGTTATCCAAAGTTCTCCATATTTATCCTCATGAATTGCCGAGACTCCGCCAAACTTTGGAGAAATATTTTTGAAGGGATAAAATGATTTTGTTTTTCTATCATATTTAATAATTACACCAGCTGGTGAATTCACACCGGGATCAGCGCCAATCCAAATATTTCCTTTACTGTCTTCATATATAACTGTAATTGCGTTGCTGCCAAATTCAGGATTCTGCAAATAGTTTTTAAATTCTTTTGAGTTTTTTTCTTTAACATTTATTCCACCGCCGTCAGAGCCAATCCATAAGTTTCCAAGATGGTCTTCACAAATTGCGAGTACCGGGTTTGGACTTATGCTTGATGGATCTCCAGGAATATGCTGGATGTGATTGAAATTTTGATTTAATGGATCGAATCTATTTAAGCCTCCGCCGCCGGTTCCAAACCACACTCCTCCGCTTTTATCTTCATAAATGGACATAACGGCGCCTATACTAAAAGAACTTGCAATTGAAGGGTTATGGGAAAAGTTTGTAAATGTTTCAGTTATAGGATCAAACAAATCCAATCCTTTATCAAATGATCCAATCCATATTCTTTTACTGCTGTCAATCAAAATGCACATTATTCGATTGCTGCTTATAGATTTTTTTTGTGCTGGATCATTCCTGTAAACTTTAAACTTTGACGTCGCTTTGTTAAAGACACTTATACCGCCATTGGCGCTTGCTATCCATATATTTCCATTATCATCTTCGGCAAGATTAAATACCATGTCCCCGCCCAGAGAATTTACATCTGAGTCGGAATGATTATACCGGTTAACAAGCTGAGTTTTTATGTTAAGTTTTATAAGTCCTTCCCAGGTTCCTATCCAGAATGTATTATCCTTATCAACAAACAGACATTGCAAATGAATTGATTGAAATTGTTTTTCTGTATTTTCATTAAATTTTTTATAGCTAAAAATATTTTTCTTCTGATCATAAATAAAAAATTCACCTTTTGTTGTTACTGCCCATAGATGGTTTTCATTATCTTCAGTAAGAGTTATTATTTTAGGAGGGATGATATTATTATTATCAAGATTAAAATAATACCTGGTAAAATTATTTTTATGTGGATTGTATCTGCAAAGTCTGCCGCGTAAAGTTAGCACCCAGATTTTTCCTGATCTATCTTTATAAATTTTTCTTATTCCAAGATCCGGCAGTGAAGTTGAATCATTTTCTATTGGTCTATAGACTGTGAACTTTTTTCCATCAAACTTATTCAAACCATCTTCTGTTGCAAACCACATAAAACCAATATCATCCTGCACGATACTGAAGACTGATGATTGTGAAAGTCCGTCTTCTGTGGTAAAGTGAGTAAAATGATTTTGCTGTTGTGCATTACAATTAATAACATTAACTATAAAATTCAGAATTATTAGTTGCAAAAACCTTTTCATCTCAACTCACTTCATCAAAATCATTTTTTTAGTTTGAACAAACTCACCTGCTTTTAACTGATAATAATAAACTCCGCTTGCCGAATAAAGACCGCCGCTTGTAGATTTAAATTCAACTTCATAAATTCCCGCTGTCTGGTATTCATCCACCAATATTGCAACTTCATTACCTAACACATCATACATTTTTAATGTTACATTACTATTGATTGGTATCTTATATATAATAGTTGAGCTTGGATTAAATGGATTTGGGTAATTTTGAGACAAATTAAATTCAAGTTCACCCTTTATTTCGATATCAATAATTTGTGAATATTCATAGCTGCCGTTATAATCTACTTGCTTTAATCTATAGGAATAATTGCCCGGGAGACTATTCTTATCTATAAAAGAATATTCAATTATTTCGGTGGATGTACCCTTTCCTTTCACAAAACCAATTTCAATAAACTCGGAACCAAAATATCTTCTTTCAATTATAAAACCATTATTATTTAATTCAGAGGAAGTAAACCAGTTAAGTTTTACACCATTACTAATTTCCTCTGCTGTAAATGAAGAAAGTTCAACCGGAACCGGAGGGTTTGGCAAAGTCAATTTGTATGCACTGCGCCCATGTGTCCAAACAACAAGCTTTCGTGTAGCAGCATGCAGTGTAAGATCATGACATGGAACCGCGGCTGGAATTCCATCTGCTAAGATACCCCAGGATGAGCCTAGATTTGTTGTAAAGAAAACTCCATCATCTGTGGCAATGTAGAGTGAGTTATAATCTAAAGGATCAATAATAACATCATTGATAGGTGCATCAGGAAGATTACCATTAATTGGAATCCAAGAATTTCCAAAATTAGTTGTTCTAAAAATGTGCGCACCCTTAGAATCAATTTTGTATCCCGATAAAGTAACATAACATACATTAGCAGAATCGGGATGAACCGAAACTCTTGTTACCCAGCGGTTTGGAAGTCCATTTATGATCTTTGTCCAGTTAGTGCCAGCATTAGTTGTAACCCACACATTCGCATCATCAGTCCCGCAGTATATAACATTTGGATTTGATTTAGATACATCAACGGTAGTAATTGTACCCAGGTTTACAATATGTCCATTTGCTAAGTCTGGGCTTATCGGGGTCCAGGATTGCATTCCATTTGTAGTTTTATGAATTCTATAAGTTCCGCAGTAGAGAGTAAGCGGATTATTCTTATCAATTACAAAAGGAGTCATCCAGTTAGTATATGAAAGATCTAATCCATAAGTAGCATCTAAGAAAGAATCACCTCCATCAGTCGATCTTCCTAAACCGCCATACTGGTAGGATGCATAAACTCTATTTTGATTTTGATAATCAACTAAACAATAAAAACCATCTCCGCCATAAATAACCTGCCAGTAGTTTAGGCTCCCATTAATAGTTCTAATTGTGCTATTGTCTTGAGTGCCCCCTAAAATATCTTCTGGGTTTTGAGTATTTATTTCTCCTGCATAAAATTGACTTATAGGAAGAGTTGCACTTGATATCCATACAGCACCGCTGTTAGTTGAGTAATCTATTCCTCCATCATTTCCAATTACAGCATAGGAAGGATTTGATAAACTGAAAGCCATTGCATGATGATCTACATAAGAATCATTAACATAATTAAAGTTAGTACCTCCATTTGTTGACACTTCCATATCTAATCCGCCGCAATAAACAATTTCCTGATTTGTTGGATGCACTCTGCAAATTCTATTGAACCATGCATAATTACTTGAGTTTGCGACAGATGAATTTTTTAATACCCAGGATATTCCACCATCAGTTGATTTGTATAAACCTCTGCTGTTGCCATTTGCATAAGCTGTAAGTGCATAGATTATGTTTGGATTAGATTTGGAAATATCCATTGATATTCTGCCAAGATCTGAGTTATTCGACGGAAAGCCGCCGTTAACTGCCGACCAAGTTGCACCCGCGTTAGTAGAGACATACAAAGCAGTTTTTGGTCCGCCGTATTTTATAAAATCTTCTCTTCTTAATCTTTCCCAGCTGGCTGCAAAAACTTTAGAAGGATTATTAGGATCAATCACTACGTCAACAACACCGACAGAATCCCCGAGGTATATAATATTATTCCATGTAACTCCGCCGTCTGTAGATTTAAACAAGCCTCGCTGATCATTCTTTTTTCGTAAAGCACCAAGTGCAGCAACATAAACTTCATTTGTGTTAAAAGGATTAATTGCAATTCTTCCAATACTGTTTGTTTCTCCAAGACCTGTATAATTCCAGGTCATCCCTGCATCAGTAGATTTATAAACACCTGTTCCGGGATAATAACTTCTTAATGAGTTAGCTTCTCCAGTTCCACAGTAAATTATATTTGGATTAATAGGATCAATCGCAATATCGCCGATTGAAGTCGTATTTGTGTTATCAAAAACAGGAGTATAAGATTGGCAGAAATTTGTAGATTTCCATAAACCACCGTTGGCTGTTCCAACATAAACTATTTGAGTATTTGTTGGATTGATAGCCACTGTTGTAATTCTTCCTTCTATGTTTGTGGGACCTGCTAACTCCCATACCAAAGTCTGTCCAAATTTAACAGCAGAAGTATTACGCATATTCATCTTAACATATTCAATTGCCTTCAATCTTTCTTCATTTGGAATTTCATCAAAAGGATAGGCACGCTGTCGTTCAAACCAATCATCTGCTGGAACAAATGATGGTAACTTTTCTTTTTTAATACTTAAATCTGAATTGAGATAGAAACCTATTGCTGCAGACAAAGTAATTATCATAAAAACAGATATGCGTTTCATATTATCTTTCAATATATAAGTTGATGTAAATTCATTAGTGTTAATATATATTATTTATTTCACTAGTGTCATTTTTTTTGTTTCTAAGAAATCCCCTGCTCTTAGTTGATAATAATATACTCCGCTTGCCAACTGATGACTGACAACTGTGGACTGGAATTCAATTTCATAAACTCCTGCAGGTTTTTCTTCGTTAACAAGAGTTGCTATTTCATTTCCAAGAACATCATAAATTCTAAGTTGCACAAATTGCCTATTGCCTATTGCATATTGAATATTGGTGCTCGGATTAAATGGGTTTGGATAGTTTTGTTTAATAGAAAAAACTAATTCGTTAATTACTTCTACCTCAATTGAATTGGAGTATTCAAAAGTCCCACTCAGATCAATCTGTTTTAATCTAAATGTGTAATTACCAGGTCCTAAATCTTCATCAGTATAATTGTAATTATGGCTTTCTGCAGTAGTGCCAAATCCGGACACAAATCCTATCTTTCTATATTCGATATCCCGCTCTTTCCTCTCAATCTCGAAACCAAAATTATTTAGTTCCGTAGCTGTTGACCATCGTAACTCTACTTTGCTGCCGATAACTTTTGCTTCAAACGAACTTAGTTCCACGGGTATTATATCTCCAATTATGTTAAAGCATAAATCGGGTCCTGTACCAACGCCGCATTGAGTAACGCGATGCTGCCACGAAGTACAAGTAGTACCAAATCCTCCACCGGGATTTCTCCAGGCAGATTCGCTAAAATCCGTTATAGTTCTCTCTGTCCAGCCCCATTGACCATAAGGATTCTGATCCATATTCGCTTGTACACAAAACCAATACATACCTTCAAATAATACGACTGGATTTGGTAACATAATTGAGAAGGATCCTGTAGTTAGTCCATTAACAGGAATTATATTAAGCGCAGAGTAAATTATTTGACCCGGTAAGCCGACAGAATCAGAATAAAACCATACATTAACGGATGAGGCTGGACCGGAACCATTATAATATGCTCCAAGAAGATCAATTTGTGTGACTGACCAGATATCATCCATAAGTCCAAAATCATCAGCAGCAAAACTATCATAGATATCATTTACAGTTTCAAAATTCTGAGATGTAATAGAGCTTGTTCCGGGAGAATTCATCTGATACCATAAAACACCTGAATAAAACTCAATTGGTTCTCCAACAACTTGTCCTGTAATTGTTGGGTCTGTCTGCCCAAATAAATTGCATGAAAATTCAGCAAGAAGAAATGTCAGTAATACTAGGTTAGTTTTTTTCATTGAGTCCTCACTTAATTAAAATCATTTTTTTTGTTTGAATAAAATCACCCGCAGTTAGCTGATAGAAATAAATTCCGGATGCCGGATACCGGATACTGGATTCTGGATTGAATTCAACTTCATAAGTACCCGCAAGTTTTTCTTCGTTAACAAGAGTTGCTATTTCATTTCCCAAAACATCGTAAACTTTTAATTGCACAAATTGCCTATTGGCTATTGCATATTGTATACTGGTAGAAGGATTAAATGGGTTTGGGTAATTCTGGCTTAATTCAAATTCAACCGGTGCTGTAACTTCCGCTTCCACAATTTCTGAATACTCAAACGTTCCATCATAGTCAATCTGCTTTAATCGGTATTTATGAATTCCTGTTTCAAGATCTTCATCCCTGAAAGAATAAGATTTCGGTTCTGTTGTTGTTCCGTTTCCTTCCACAAATCCAATAACTACCCAGTTATGACCAGATAATTTTTCAATTTCAAATCCGCGGTTGTTAGTTTCTGTTGCTGTAGTCCAATTAAGAAGTATCTCTCTCTCATTCACGATTGCAGAAAATGAAGTTAACTCTACAGGTACGCCGCCCTCTGTTGTTCTTAGAATTATTCCTCCGTCCCCAACTGCAAAGCCAAAATCAAAATCTTTAAAGTGAACTTTATTCAATTTTATATTTGTTCCGCTTTGCTGCGGCAGCCAATTCATTCCTGCATCATAAGTCTTTAGAATTGTTCCTTGACTACCAACAGCATATCCAACCTGACTTGCACCACTAATCGGAAAATCAATTGACCACAACGGATTCGTAAACATCGTTGATATCCAATTTGAACCAGCATCTGTTGTTTTTGCAATTGCACCAGTTCCATCCCAGACACTTGCACTTACATAACCGGTATTAATATCAGTGAAATCAACTCCGGTTGCTTTGCCTTCATTATTATTAAGATAGAATGCATTGAAATCCCAATTAGACTCCTGAATCAGTTGACTTACTCCAAAGAGAGGTTGAAAAATTGAATTCTCACCGGCAACAAATCCAATTTGAGGACTTAACATATATGCACCCCAAAAGCCGCCACCGAAGAAACCTGTTTGCGCATGTTGCACAATACAAAGCTGTACCCGTGTAGCTGCAGTACAAAATTGTTTGAGAAATGCATCCGCATATTCCTTCACCATCTGAAAAAGATACGGATAGAATATCTTCAGGTAAATAGTTTGAACCCCCGGACCATGTGGCTCCACCACTTTCGGAGAAATACATTGTTCCTGAATCGCCGACAACTAATATCGTTATCCCGATGAAACATATATAAATCGTTTAAATCATAAGTAGTAGGTGGTTGAAGGACTTGCCAGGTTTTTCCACTATCAATAGATTTAATTACTGTTCCTGAATCGCCGACAGCAAAACCGACTTCGTAATCATAAAAGAAGATTGAGTTAAGCTCTGTAGTTATTCCGGAAGGAACTATTTCCCAACCGGACTGTTGGGCGTAGCAATTTATAATTAAGAATGAATAATTTATAATTAAAAGCTGGAGAAAATTTTTTCATACACACTTCCTACTTCATTAGAATCATTTTTCTTGTTTGATTATAATCCCCTGCTTGCAATTTGTAAAAATAAATCCCGCTTGTCATTCCTGATGCATCAAATTCAACTTCATAACTACCTGAGGGTTTTTCTTCATTAACTAGAGTAGCAATTTCATTTCCCAAAACATCATAAACTTTAATTGTAATATTAGAATGATTTGGTACTGAGTATCTAATAGTTGTATTTGGATTAAATGGGTTGGGGTAGTTTTGTTTGAGACTGAAATAAGTAGGAGCTCTTACAACTTCTATCTCTTCCGAATACTCATACGTGCCATTAAAATCTATTTGCTTTAATCTGTAAGATATTTTTGAATCAGAAACACTGAATAGGTCGTCGATAAAATTATAATTTTGCATTTCAGTTGTTGTTCCTTTTCCTTCAACAAAACCAATAGTTCGCCAATCTGCATTATCACTTTTTCTTTCAATTTCAAATCCCTGATTATTTAACTCGGTCGCAGTAGTCCAGCTTAGATTTACCCTACCATTAACAATTTCTGAAGTGAAGGAAATTAATTCGACAGGAACACCTCCTGAATTATTCGTAAACAGAACAAATCCCTGAAGCAATGATGATGTGATTGAACCAGTTATATACCAATTCATTTCATTTATCAAAATAGAAAATGTGGGATAATAATCCTGGAATGATTGAGGCAGACCAGAACTCCACGACACTCCGTTATCTGTAGATATATCAAGAAACAAAAACATTTCACCGGTTGATTCATATTGTCCTGTAATTAAAATTATCCCTTGATTTGTAAGTGAATTGACATCGTTTATAAAAACAAAATTACCATAGTTTCTATACTCCAGCCAGTTCAATCCTCCATCTATAGATTTAAAAGTTACAGCTTGTCCTGCTAAATTAATTCCGTTGAGCAGAAGCGTATTGCCTGTCAGATAAGTAACTTTATTAACTGAAGCTATCGATGGTAGTAAAATTTTGTTCCAGTTATTCCCGGCATCACTAGTTTTAAGTAAAACAGAATAGTGACTAGTCATATCATTAAATGTTCCAACAGCAATTCCATTCATCTGATCATAGAATTTGATGTCATTTAAAAAGAGAAAAGCTTCAAAATCGTAAACATAATTCCAGTTAATACCGCCATCCGTGGTTTTAAGAATTGCAGCAAAAGTATTATTTGATGGACCTGTAGCAAGAACAAAACCTGTTTGGATATCAAGAAAATGCAAACCAACGAGGTAATAAACTGAATCTTCAAAAGTTCCTTTTGGATGCCAGCTTAATCCACCATCAGACGTTTCGATAAAATAACCACGGTATTCTTCCTGCTTGCTGATGTTCATTCCAATCATTTCAGAATATTTTCTAACATCAGGGTTAACATTTTGGTTTCTCTTAAAATTATTTTGTTTATTGTTAGTAATTGATCGATTATATGCACCTGCTCCATAAGCGATATTATTATTAATTATTTGAGTGCTGACCATTACTCTCATTGAATCCGGTATAGCTGATTCAATCCAATTAGTTCCAGAGTCTGTCGTATAAAATGCATTACCAATGAACTCCCCGGCAAAGTTTAAGTGCCAGCCACCTGTTACACCACGATTTTGATCGATGAAATCGATTCCAAGTGTGACGTCAATATCCCCTGGGACAGTCTGCTCAATCCATTGAGGGTATGCAGAAAAAGCAGAAAGGATTAATACAAATACTGCGATAAGAAAACAGGTTTTCATATAACCTCCTCTTATTTTAATAAGACTAACTTTTTAGTACTAGTAAAATCTCCGGCTTTAAGCTGATAAAAATAAATTCCGGAGCCTAAATTGTTCATTGTTAATTGTACATTGTAAATTCCGCTTGGTTTTTCTTCATTAACAAGAGTTGCAATTTCATTTCCAAGTACATCGTAAACTTTTAATTGAACAAATTGCCTACTGGCTATTGCATACTGAATACTGGTAGAAGGATTAAACGGATTTGGGTAATTCTGTAACAATGCAAACTCCTTTGGAAGTTGAGTTTCATCTTCAACATCAGTTAAAATTATATTAAAACGATTTACCTCTGACCAGGGACCCGTACCACCATCGTTAATCGTACTAACTTTCCAATTAATATCATCTAAGTTTATAACAGTCCAATCATCAAAATTGAATGAAGAGATTGTTAAGATTGTATCGTAAGCAATTGTGTTGAACAAAGAATCATTTGCAATTACTAATCTGTACGATGTCGCTGTAACTGTGCTATCCCAATCTAAAATGACTGTTGGCCAAGGATTAATGAGAGTTGAATCATTCCCTGGAAATAAGAGTGTTGGTGCTGTTGTGGTCGCTTTATACCTTTCCCACACCTGCTGATCTGTTAGAGGAATATCATAAATTTTTAATTCATCAATGTTGCCATTAAATCTTACATCGCCTTCCATAAATCTGCCAATTCTCCAATTTGATCCTAAAATAGTATTAGGTTCTGAAGTAATTATACCGGAAACGTCAAGTTTTCCATCTACATACAGTTTTGCAATTCTTTCAGCACCGCCTTCATAAACACCGCTAACAAAATGCCATTTTGAATCAACGACATTTGTATTACCATACAATACTCCATATCCATAACCGTTCCCCATTGCAACACTTTGTTTAATTAAAAAATGAAAATTGGTTGGTGCTGGTTGAGCTGTTCCATAATGAAATATATTATTTCCATAATCATCATAAGAAAGAGCTTTAATCCATGCTGTAAAAGATCTTGGTGAGTTTCCAGTTGGTAAATTATTTCCCGGATTTATTCCTTCAATGTAACTGGTTAAACTATCAAAGTACATTGCAGCATCGTTAACACCATACCTGTCTTTTACAAAAAGTCCATTGTGATTGATGCCATCGTTGATATTACCTGAAGCATCTTTAGTATCGCTTGAAAATGGATAATAAGCAACTAAGCTGTCTAAACAATTTTTTAAGAATTTTATTTGATTTGTTGTGTTGTTAATTCCAACTAAGTCAATACTACCATTATTATCAAAATCTGCGCATGCAAGTCCTTTTAATGGTTCAATTGGATAAGAATTATCAAGTGTAAAATTCAGGGTTCCGTTATTTGAAAGCATTTGAATAATATTTCCATTGGTATTGATAGCATCCAGGTCTCCGTCACCATCAAAATCATTTACAACAGGATTTCGTGGACTTCCACCTACATTACCAAGATTTAGAAAATTCTGAGCAGGAAATTCACCTAATCCATTATTCAATCCAATCCCAAGACCACTTTGGTACCAATCACATTTTATAAAATCCAGATCATAATCACCATCAAAATCACCACCTGCTAGCTCATCCGGATATGGACCAAGATATGGCCCACCTGTAAATGTAAAATTTCCATTTCCATCATTTTCTAGAATCTTAAACAAACCAGAGTAATCACTTGTACCACCAATAATATCAAGATCACCATCGTTATCAATATCACCTACAATATTTCGAATAGCAGCAGGTACGTTTATCGCTGTGCTGCCAGATGGAGTAAAAACACCGGTTCCCTCATTCTTATAAAATATTGCATTGCCAGTATTACAGAGAGCAATAAAATCATTATCACCATCGCCATCAAAATCGCCAGGACAGGTGGCTATTGGTGCATTAACATCTATATACGGTAGAATCCACGAAAATATTCCCTGTCCAGTACCTCTTAAAACTCTGATTTGGTTTTGTTCATTGGTAGAAACAATCATATCCAGATCTCTATCATTATCTATATCTGTAAATGAAATTGAGTATGGTTTAAAAGGTCCAGCCAATTCTTCACCAAGAGTAAATCCACCAGAACCATTATTTAATAGTATAGTGTATTTTGAGCTATCATAATTGCTTACGATAACATCAACCTTACCATCATTGTTAAAATCTCCGCTTACTATGTTTATTGGAGGAAAGTTTAACTGGAATGAATCTGCAACAGCAAATTTAACAGAACCTTTTTCTGGTTTTACATTAAATTGAAAAATAAACGGTAAAAGATTATATCCACTGACAGATTGAATTGAGGAATCAAGGGTTACCGATATTTGCTCACCATATTTAAATGGTGCGGTTGGCTGTATTTCAAGAGAATTTGTTGAGGATTGATATGTGAAAATTAATTCATAACTGCCAGTTAAATTGCCATGAGTTGAAATACTATTATAATTAAATGTAGATTCAATCATAGGCTGACTGAAGAATACTTTAATATTTTCCCCAACACTTAAATAATTAGAATTTTGATGAGGATAAACGCTATCTATTAGTTCAGGCTGATATGTTGTTGAATCCTGGTATAAAGCTAAGATTTCTAAAGCATTAAGGTTACGATTATAAATTCTAAAATCATCAAGATAACCTTTGAAGAAATTTCCATTATGATTCTTACCTATAGATAAATCAATACCCGGAACATAATCCATTGCAAGTGTATGATTATCAGTCTGCTTTAATTCTCCATCAACATAAATTAAAGTAGTTGAAGTTGATGTACTTGTTTTTTGATAAGTTACAACAACGTTCTTCCAAACATTTAAATCATTCAAACTATAAATTGGGTTAAAGTACATTCCGGGCTGTGCAACATTGTATCCATTCAAGTATGATAACTGTCCCCCGCTAAAAAATTGCTGGTATCTATGCCCGCCTTCTACCCAACCAATAACAACTGATGCAGGACCAGGAGTTTCAGTTAATTTATACCACCAGGAAATGGTAAGCTCATCAGAAAACAGATTGGGATTATCTGCAATATTTATATAATTATCTGTTCCATTAAAACTGTAAGCTTTATTATTAATTCCAAATCTATCTTGAGTTAGTGAAGCACCTGATACAGCACCATTATTATTATTTCCGCTTTCATCATTTGCATTTCCGTTAAAAGGATAGAATGCAACAAGCCCTGAATCGAGTGAGCCCTGAGCAATTGCAAAAGAAGCAATTATAAAGAATAAAATTGTGGTAGTAAGCTTTTTCATAATTCACCTTTTGTTGGATTTAATTTTAGATTTTTGAAATTTATTTGCGGAAAGTGGATTGAATAATAGAATGCGATTGCTACACTTTTTGTAGCTGTCGGAAAAGAATTTATTTGCGTGCAAAAATAACCGGACTCAGAACACATATAACTCCCCTAAGAGTGATTTGTGTAAATCAAAATTAAACTAAGTGCGTTTGAATATCAATTATCGTGCAATTAAATATTTGTTAATTACACTTAAATACATTTTAATTTTAATCAATAACCATATTCAAGAGGTGATTTCATATTCTCAAGCCCCAATTGATTTATCAAATCGGAATAGTTAATCAATTTGATACCATTACTTTCAAATATTTTTTGCTGTTTTGCAGTTATTAAAGCATTCAATTCCGCATCACGATGTTTGCTCATTTCCGGTAATCCAAAAGAATTCATATCAATCATTGCTTGTAATTCAGGCTGATCCTTTCCAATGTGACATACAAGCAGGTTAATTTTGTTTGGATCTAAATTTTCAACCAGCCTAATTAAAGAATCTGTTTTTTCTGGAATAGGAACTGCATAAATAAGTGGAGTATCTATCTCATTAAAATATCTTGAAATGCCTAAATGATATTCATGGGCTAGCTTTTCAACAATAACCCTAAGTTCAGGTCTATCTACTGCTGTACCCATATGGTAATCCATATAAGATATTTTTATTCCGCTATTGATCGCTCGTTCAATTTGTGCTCTTAATTCAATTTCTATTTCTTCTGATTTTGGATTGTTAGCAAAAAATGTTGATCGTGACGGAAAGAAATATCCATCTTTATCTAAAAGTGAAGGAACTTTATCTCTTCCTGCGATTGGTCCCCATCTATAATTTTTCCATTCAGCATTTAAAGTTAAATGTATACCTACTGTTATTTGCGGGTTAGCTTTTAGGATATCAACAGCTTCCTGATACCAGGCGCAAGGAAACATTACTGATGCTGAAAATTTTAATCCTGATTCCATCAATTCCTTAAATGCCATATTAACAGCGTGAGACATACCAAAATCATCACAGCGGATTAATAATGTTTTGTATTTGTTTTCCGTTTGTGAAAAGCCTGATAATGTAAGAAGGAAAACAGAGGTCAATATGAATAATAAATATTTCATCTGATTTTATTTCTTTCAATAGTGATATTTGTTATATAAACATGTCTAGTGCTCTCATCAACAGAGTAATTGATTCTCCAGTGTTGATAAGCCAGCACAAATTGATTTCCTTTTTTATTTGTTTTTGTTGATTGCGAAATTCTTTTTCTTGCTGTATCGGTGGGATTAAACTCAAGCTGCACTCGAGCATAACTAATTAAGTTTACATTTTCTTTTCGCAACTTGTCAGCTAGCTTTTTTGCTTTCGCTTTAAAAGTAACTTCATAAATATTCTCAACTTCGCTTTTTACCCAACCTGTTTTAGAATCAGGAAACGAATCTGAGTATGGCAAATAAGGTTTGATATCCAATACCGGCGAGCCATCAAGAATATCAGATTCAGAGATATAAATTTTTAATCCATCCACTTTCTTGAGTTTAACACAACTCAATCCAATTTGATTTGGTCTGTATGGTGCCCGAGTTGCAAACACTCCAACTTTTTTTCTTGTATGTCTTGGCGGAGAAACAAGCGGTTTCCAGTTCTTATTTAAGTGAAATTGATAGATTATCCATATTCTATCAAATCCTTCTAAATCTTTTACTGCTTGTTCAAAATTATTTTTTGGAATAAGATGAACAACAGCATTATTTTCCTTTGCAAGCACCCCTTGTCTTGGAGTTTCATAACGCTGTTTAAGTTCGGAATGAAGAGTGCCAATTGGTCTGAGAAGTATCTCATTAATCATAAAGTTAAATTAATCTAAATAAGTTACTCTACGCAAGATAATAGATAACTAGTTTAAGCTTTAATAATTTCTAGATACTCTAATTTTGAAAAACGTTCGAATAATATTAAAGTTATTAGTACTTAAAATAGTTAAACAGCATTACTAAAGATAAATTGAAATACTTTATAATCTTTTCAAGCTGAAACTGCAATATATTTACTATAAACCCAGTGGCTCTTAGTTGGATGAATCCGCCACCAGTTTCCCTTCACTTCATAACAATTCACTTCTACAGCACGGTACAAAATATCCAACATATTATTTTGTGAAGACGGACCGCTTCTAACATTTAAATCATCAGCAGCAACACTTCCTGTTTGAAGAATTTTTGCGCTAGCAGTATCATTTTTAATCGTAGTTGATTTAAGAGCGGACAATAATGGTGGAATGAAATTATCATTAAAGTTTTTTACTGTGTTTCCACCAAAAAAATTTGTACCGGGACAGCTTTTTGTACTTCCTGTCCCATCAGTTCTTTTACCAGTATTCAGGTCATACCAATGATGATATATTATTCCTTTTGCATCAGGATTGATTCCAAATCGTTTTAGAAGAACCGCCGTTAACGCGATAATACTTTCACGATGCTGCGGGTTCATTAAGTCACCATTGGTATCAAAATTTCCCACATTCTCAATACAGATTGCACCCGTATTAGCACCTTTTATCCCGGCAGGGATTTGATTTAATGATCTACCGGTACAAACTTTTCCATCTGGAAAGGTCGTAAAGTGCTGGGCAATTTCAGAAAATCCGCGTTCCAGATGAGAGTTCCTCATAGACTCCTGTAATAAAAAATGATTGTTCCCTTTAAACTGCTTGTAAGAAGGACTCCAGGTGTGATGATGTTGAATAAAATTTATCTTCCTTGAAACAATCTGATTCTTTAACCATTTGTCGAATTCATTTACAGATAGCAGAGTGTATTTACCTTTCGTTTCCATTTTAATTCCTCTTCATTTTGTAATTATAATAATTTAAAAAACACTTAGTGACCAAAGAACCAAAGCTACCGGAACAAGAATAATACAAAACCAAATAAAATATCCTGCAATTGCAAACCAGGTTAATGTAGTTGCAGACATTGATTCTTTTCTTGGAAATTCAATGCGCGTTTTGCCAAAAAATCGAGAGAGCAGATAACCTAATACTGTTTTATCTTTCCAATATTTTACGTGTGCTAATCCAGGTAGATAACTAAACTTTCTCAAGTGGTGATTATTAGGCATTTGATTCTTCGGACAAATATAATCGTGTGAAAGTGCACCTGAAACAGGATCTAGAAAATGATAATAGTTAATCCACCAGTTAGGTAAAAAATGTTTAAGCCTTTCATTTAATTTTATATTTTTCTCATTTTCCGGATCAAACATTCTATCAGGCCACTTGCGGAGCACTTTATTACCGAACAAGACCGCTATCTTATCTAGTGGGCTGCCTAAAGTTACAAAACGCTCTAAAGATTCCCAAAATCTTTTTACGCCTTCTTTTTGTTCTTCATCCCCATTAATTGCAAGCTCATCAGCCCGGCTAAATAAATCAGACATCACATTATAGCTGACAACTGTTCCAAGACTATGCGCAACAAAAAACACTCTGTCGAAAGTAATTGGTTTTCCATCAACTTTATATTGATCGTATATTTTCAGTTTCCTGAAATCCCAATCCATCCCCATCAGTTTAAGCAAAGAGGCACCAACTCTGCAATCAATTCGCTGAACGATTGCTCGCTCAATTATGCCTTTTGGCGAACAATATAATCGTACATCATTTAGAATACTTGACATAACTGAAGGAAGAAATAAAAAGATTATTAAGAATAGAGATGGAACAATGACTAACATCATCAAATAAATAAACCAGGCAAGCAAGGAAACTTCTTTAAATACTTTTGGATCAAAGACGAGCCTTATTAACTGCCCAAAAAACCAACGAAATGTTCTAATGCTGGAAATACTTCTCGATTTCCAAAGCATATTAAAGAAACTATGTTTTGATTCCTCTAATCGATTCCATTCTTCAGGAAAACTTTTCTCAAGATCGTCATAATCTGCCCAGAAGCCATCTTGAATAAAAGGTGCCGGAAGAATTTCGAAAGTTTTTAATATTACTTGCGGAGTTTCTAATGCATCTTCAATACCGGCGCGTAAAACTGCAGAAGTTTCAGCCCATGCTTGTTTACCCATTCCATGCACAACATATATTGCACTTTTTTTTGAAGGATCACTGTTCTCCACTTGACCTAAATGCCATCTAAAAACTTTCTCCCAAGCCCTGGGTCGGTATTCATACATATTATTTTTTCTATCTTTGATGGCATTCATATCCAATTCCTTTCAAGTAACAGGCTTTCGACTAATCCAATCATCTATTTAGTCCATTTTATTGCTTATTAAAAACTTCTTCCAATAAATCATAAATAAAATTCAGCCGCCGATAAAAATACACTTTACAAATTATATTAATTATTATAAATGGCAAATCTTATTTAATAAAATAGGGCTTGGCTCTTAAAATTAAAACTTGAAATTATAAACTGATACATTAGTATTAGGGTTTAAAACTCCCAGTGAATTATTTATTCGCACTTTCTTTTTTCTCTTTGTCTGCCTTTGAAGCCAAAATTGGACGCAGAGCGCTTACTGTTTTTAAAGCCTTAAACCAAAATGGGGCTCCAAAACTTAGGAAAGCCGCCATAATTATTACTCCCCAAAAATGTCTGTCACCCGGTGAATAGTATAGACCAGGATAAGGACGGGGAATTAGGTGGAGCTTTGTCTTATCCAGTTCATTTTTAATAGAGAATGCCTGGTCTTTCATTTTTTCTACTGAGTTTGATAGACTTGTATTAATAATCTTTCCATAATGAATGATCAATGAATCCGTTTGCTCATTCCCACCTAATTGTTCACTAATCCAATTTTCACCTTCTTCACGACTTTTGAATGCTGGTGGATCTCCTAATTCACTAGCTTTTCCGGTTTTGTCTTTAAGTTTAAGTTGAGCAATAGATTCATTATACACTGCAGGAATTATACTAGACGTTCCAATAACTTCTTCAGCCTGATTAAGTATCGCATTACTGCTCGCAACGAGGCTTGCTCTTAGTTCTGCATTGCTGGAAATCTGTTCAAATAGATTTAAAAAATCAAGATGCAAAATGAATGCAATAATAATTGAAAAGATAACAGTCCAGATGCGCGTTTGCCTGACAAAAGCCTGACTGGTTCGATACATAACACTATCAAACCATTGGTTAACATTATTGTTAATATTTTCTAAAGACTTGTTTAGTTGAACATGCCAGGTTTCAGTTCCGTTCTTTGCAATAACTTGCAGAATATTAATCAGTTCAGTCTGAGTAATGGTGGTTGCTAAACTCCAACGACCAGAATTTTTCCATTTATCAGATATTAGAGGATGACTGAGTACAGCGCTGCTGATCTTTTCTGAATAAGCACTAACATCATTGCCGGTATTTTTAAGTAATATCTCAATGCCATTCTTTAAGTTGAATCCGCGCAAATTAAGTATTGCAACAATTATTTGGGTGAGAATCATAACTACTAAACTTACCGCAAGAAGAATCACTACTAACCCTATAAGAGTATCAAGCCATTGAAGCATAAAACCTCCTTATTAATATTATTGGAACTTAAAAATTCTACTTTAGATAAATCACTTTATGATTATAATATTCATTCCATTGCGCCCATCGATCACTAACCTCTTTTTTTAGCTACTTCAGGTTTTTTATTATTTATACCAATATTATTAATGATTTATAAATAAACTAACATAGCTCCCATTTTTTTTAGAAATTTGCTTAAGATAGGCATTCTGTTGGATTTGGTATAGGATTACTAAAAGAGTTGTTGTCTATATTTATGCAATAACAGATGAGATAAAAAATCCTTGCGCAGTAGTTCATTTAATTCCAATTAGAGTTAATACAAAGAATGGTAATGTACGATAAATAATTTTAATCAGCTTTAAAAATTCTGAAAGTCATATTACTTAGAAATAAACATTGAAGTGAGGGTGCAGTTGTTAGATCTTGAGTTTGTTTTTCGTACTATCACTAGCTTATGGTAAAAGATTGCTATTTGCTTCTCAGCAGCCATTTTTCTGTAGCAGAATAAAGATTTTCCATTAAACTTATTAAAGGTTTGTGCTGAGAAATTTTAATATTATTTAAAATCTTTAAATGTATTTCATCATTAAGCTTAACTAACTTATTAGCAAATGATTTACCTTTTCTGGATAATGTTAGATTAAGACGTCTCCAATCATTTCGATCAGACTCTCTCGTCATATATCCTTTTTCAACCAGTCCATCTATTATTCTTGTTAACCTGCTTTCGCTTAGATTCATTCGTGCTGCAATTTTTTTATTACTCAGTCCATTATCAGACCCAAACATACGGAGACAACGGAATTCTGATTCAGTTAGTCCGCGCTCATTAGCTAACCGGGTATTATGTTCCTGGTACCTTGCTAATAAGTGAAATGTAATATTGGCAAGAATTTTTGCAGTTTTATTTTTACTCATATTTTCATCTAACAATGGTATTTTTCGAAAAAAAATCTTAATTACAAAATAAATTTGCAAATTTTATTTCCAGAATCAAAAAATACTTAATTGTCGGCAAGCAATAAAAATTGCATTTGCATATAAGATTTTTTTAATAATGTAAGTAGATTTTAGAGTTACTGCGCGGTTGTACTACTTGATTAATGCTGGTATTAGGGCATGGTTATGGATACTGGGGTTTTGTTTGATTGTAATGATTTAGCCGGCCTTCAGATTAAATTCTCGAAGAAAAAATTATTATCAGAAATCACCCCGAAATTAGAAATTTGACTCTAGTTTTTGAATTAGTGAAATTCTAAACTGACTTATTTAACACCCTCAATACTACCACATTTATCAATATGATGATTTGTAGTAAATTCTATACTCAAGCAAATATCCCTACAAGTCCATATCATATTAAAAAATTCATAGTATCTATCGAACAATTTAACCATCACTCTTTTAAATGATTATTTTCTTTCCAGTTGTTCAAAACGCCGTTAAAAATATTAACATCAAACTTCCCAAAATTGAAGTATTTAATATTTACTGTTTAATTCTTTAATAGCTAAAACTTTTCCAGAATAATAAAATCGTTTTTTAATCTGAACTTGAATCTTTTTTTCGTGGCATTGTACTTGTCTCCTTCAGGTAAGTAATAAGTTTAAAAAAGGAGAATAACATGACTAAAAGAATTTTACTCATCGATGACGACTCATCTATCAGACGTTCACTGTCACTAAGCTTAAATCAATTGGGCTATGATGTTGAACCATGCGACTGCGGTTTTACTGCTCTTAATAAATTAGATCTATACAGCAAGAATGAGGTTAATCTTGATTCGATCGTTGTTGATGTGAATTTGCCGGATATAAATGGGATAAAACTTGGTAAAATTATTAAATCAAAGTATCCAGACACAACTCTCATGTATATAACCGGCTATGCTGACACACTAGATTTAACCGATATAGAAGATCTAAAAGATGAAGGATTGCTTGAAAAACCTTTTACTGCGGATGATCTTATTGAAGAAATTAATAAAATATTGGGAAAGCACGAAAAAGTTGCTCTACCCGAAACTTCAAAACAAAAAGAAACGAAAGTTTCTACCGCCTATGTTTTAATTAAAGTAAAAGAAAATGCTGAGTACCTACGGCTCTACCATAATCTATATTTTATGGATAATGTAGTTTATTGCGATGCTACACGTGGTGACATAGATATCTTTCTACTTCTTCAATCAGATTCAATAGATAACTGTATAGATTTCTATGAAAATAATATAAAAAACCTGGATGGAATTAATGAATCAAAGTTTCTGCCCGTAAGTACTCCTATTCTTAATGATAACATTAAAGAAATCGTTCAGGCAGCCGGTATAAGCTTATTTGAAGATATGCAAGGAATGAGCAGAGTTAGAAACTCAAATAAATCTGTATGTTCATATGTTCTGCTTGATGTGGACAGAGAAAAACTTGATAAAGTTTATCCGATTCTAAAGCTTACGGACAATATCCTTTACTGTGATTACACTCAAGGCAATTATAATCTTATCCTTTTAATCTATGGTACACAGTTTAGCGAAATTGATAAAATAATCGAGAATAAAATTATTAATCTTGGCGGAGTATTAAAGCTAAAAGAATATCCGATAATAAATGTTTTTGAAATGTAAAATTATTCCTAACGCTATATCGGTTAAATCAGATGCATTTGTTCAATTAAAAGTGTTGGCTGAATTTTAAATTCATAAAAAATGTACGAGTATTCATTGAATAATTAATTGAGTAAATATAATGACAGAAACACACGTACTTGATAATAAAAAAGAAATCCTCGGGTTCAAAGTTGATCTGATAAATAAAAGACATCAAATCGGTGCTTTGATTCCATTGCTTCAATCAGCACAGGATTCTTATGGCTATATTCCTGAAAAAATAATTTATTATATCAGCGAATTAGTAAATATACCTGCAGCGGAAATCTACGGTGTGATAACATTTTATTCGCAGTTTAGACTTAAACCCATAGGAAAAAATTTAATAAGAATTTGTGAAGGTACTGCCTGCCATGTAAACGGGGCTAAATCAGTTCTTTCAACTCTTCAAGATGAGTTGGGTATTTCTATAGGCGAGACGACAGATGACAACAATTTTTCGCTGATATCTGTAGCTTGTTTGGGCTGCTGCTCATTAGCTCCGGTAATGATGATAAATGATGAAACATTCGGTAATCTGAATAAAGATAAAATCAAAAAAGCAATCAAATCATTCAGCAGTAAAGAACAAATTAAAGTTGCGGTATGAAAAAAGTAAAAATAGGACTAGGTACTTGCGGTTTGTCTGCAGGTGGTGTCTCAATCTTTAATAAATTTAAAGAGGAAATCCAGGATAAACATCTTCAGGTAGAACTATCTGAAACAGGCTGTATGGGAATGTGTTATGAAGAAGCTTTAGTGGAGATCGAAGATGAGAATGACAGCTATCTGTACTCAAGGGTTTCTGTAGATAAAGTTGGAAGAATTGTTAACGAACATCTAATTAATAATCAGCCGGTAAAAAACTGGATAATCAGAAGTAAAGATATTTGTTCGGAAGAGTCTTTCCTTAAAGATCAGATTAGAATTGTTTTAAGAAACTGCGGAATAATTAATCCAACCTCAATTGATGAATATATTTTAAAAGATGGCTACCTGGCACTCGAAAAAGTGCTTAAGAATTTTTCGCGTGAAGATGTTATTGAGGAAATAATAAAATCTGGCTTAAGAGGCAGAGGAGGTGGTGGATTTGCTACTGGATTAAAATGGAAATTAGCATACAATGAAAAAGCAAATAAAAAATATTTAATATGTAACGCTGATGAAGGAGACCCTGGCGCATTTATGGATAGAAGCGTTTTGGAAGGCGATCCGCATTCAGTTCTTGAAGGTATGATGATTGCAGCCTATGCGATTGGTTCAGATGAAGGATTTATTTATTGCCGTGCGGAGTATCCTCTGGCAATTAAAAGATTAAGAATCGCAATAAGACAATCTCGTGAGAAAGGATATTTGGGCAAAAATATTCTTGGTTCTGATTTTAGTTTTGATATTAGCATCAAAGAAGGGGCAGGAGCATTTGTCTGTGGTGAAGAAACCGCATTGATGTCTTCTATTGAGGGGAAAAGAGGAGTTCCTCGATTACGTCCCCCATTTCCAACACAAAAAGGTTTATGGGGCAATCCAACAAATATTAATAATGTAGAGACTTTTGCAAATGTTCCCTGGATAATATTAAATGGATGGCAAAACTATGCAGCGTTAGGAACACAAAAAAGTAAGGGAACAAAAGTTTTCGCTCTGGCTGGAAAAATAAGAAGAACGGGATTGGTGGAAGTTCCGATGGGGATAACAATTAACGAAATAGTTTATAATATAGGCGGTGGAATAAAAGACAACAAGAAATTTAAAGCTGTACAAATTGGTGGCCCTTCTGGTGGTTGTATACCAGCAAGTATGGGAGATTTAAAAATTGATTATGATGAAATAACCAATACCGGGGCTATAATGGGTTCGGGTGGACTGATAGTTTTAGATGAAACCACTTGCATGGTAGATCTGGCAAAATATTTTTTGAATTTTACTCAATTGGAATCATGTGGTAAGTGTACTTTTTGCAGAATCGGAACAAAAAGGATGCTGGAAATACTTGAGAGAATTACTGAAGGAAATGGGAAGAGTGGAGATATTGAACTACTCGAAAGTCTGGCAAAAAAAATAAAAGCTACAAGTCTTTGCGGATTAGGACAAACCGCACCAAATCCAGTATTAACAACTCTGAAGTATTTCAGAGAGGAATATGAAGCGCACATAAATTATAAAAAATGCCCTGCTCATAGTTGCTCTTCACTGATTACGTATAAGGTAGTTGATGAACTATGTAAAGGTTGTCGAGTGTGTATTAAGGTATGTTCAACCGGCGCGATTACAGGAAAACTCAAAGAAGTTCATGTTATAAATTACGACTTGTGTAATAAATGCGGAAAGTGTTATGAAGCATGCAACCTTGATGCTATCATAAAGAATTAAATCTTAAGGAGCTATCATGGAACGGATAACTGTCACTATTAATGATAAATATGTCTCAACTACTCCGGGAAAAACAATTTTTGAAGTAGTACAAGAAAATAAACTTGACACAATACCCACATTGTGCAGTGATAAAAGAATTGACCACATCACTTCCTGTTTTCTGTGTGTAGTTGAAGTTGAAGGAATGAACAAACTGGTTCCATCCTGCTCTACTGTTGTCAACAATGGAATGAAAATACGGACAAGAACTCAAAACATAATTGAAACTAGAAAAACTGCTCTTGAATTATTAATGTCGAACCACTACGCAGACTGCGTTGCACCTTGTAAAACAAATTGTCCTGCAGGTGTGGATGTTCAATCCTATATAGCCTTAATTTCTATGGGGATGTATAAAGAAGCAATAAAGCTTGTTAAAAAAAACAATCCACTCCCCCTTTCTATTAGCAGGGTATGTGTAAGGGATTGTGAGGCTGCCTGCAGAAGAAATTACGTTGATGAACCAGTTGCTGTAAATGCTTTAAAAAGATTTATAGCTGACTACGACTTTTCGGATAAATGGATTCCTGAAATAAAAGAAAAGAAAAATAAAAAAGTAGCTATTATAGGTGGTGGTCCTGCAGGATTATCATGCGCATATTACCTTACAATTGAAGGTTATTCGGTTACAATATTTGAAAAGCTGCCAAAGTTAGGTGGTATGTTAAGATATGGAATTCCAGAATACCGGCTGCCAAAGCAAGTTTTGGATTCCGAAATTAAATGGATTCTTGATCTTGGTGTTGAAGTAAAAACCGGAATCGAACTTGGTACTGATTTTAGTATACTCGAATTATTACTTACTGGATATGATTCTGTATTTCTTGGAGTTGGTGCTCACAAGGCAGCTAAATTAGGTTTGGATGGCGAGGACAGGATTTGCGGTATATTTAGAGGAATAGATTTTTTAAGAGAGATTCATTTAAGTTATATACCAACGTTAAAAGGGAGAATTATAGTTGTTGGAGGTGGTAATACTGCATTGGATGCAGCAAGAACGGCCTTACGCTGCGGCGCTGATAATGTGAAGATAGTATACAGAAGAAGTCTAAATGAAATGCCTGCAAGTAGGGAAGAAGTCTTGGCAGCGCAAAAAGAAGGAATTGAAATTCTATTCCTAACAAATCCAAAATCAATAATAGCGGAAGACAACAAGCTTAAGGCAATTGAATGTTTAAAGATGGAACTTGTTGAAGGAAAACTAGGAGAAAGACCCAGACCCGTTCCGATACCAGGATCAGAATTTAGAATTGAGTGCGATTACTTGATTAGTGCTATCGGTCAATCGGTTGATCCTTCATTTTCAAAATTAGACCAAAATTGTGAACTTGAGAAATCAGGTGTTATATGTTTAAATGCAGAAACTATGGCAACTTCGATACCCGGTGTTTTCGCAGGTGGTGACATTGTAACAGGACCATTAACTGCAATTACGGCTATTGCTCACGGTAAAAAAGCGGCAAAATCTATAATTAAATATTTTGAAACCGGTCATGCGGGATCAGGGAACGGAAAGTTTATAAGTATCAAAGAGAATCTTACAAAATTATCCGAAAGGGAGTTTAAAAACGTAAGCAAATTAGCAAGGACTAAAATGGAAGAACTTGCTGTAACCGACCGAGTTCAAAATTTTAAAGAAGTTGAGCATGTAATTTCTGAGCAGCAATCAATTTGTGAAGCAGGTCGTTGCCTGGAATGCGGTTGTTCTGAATACTATGATTGCGTTTTACGAAAATACTGCGATGAATATAAAATAGACAAACCTTCCTCACCTGGAGAAGTAAAAAAATATTTACCTGACGGCAGACATCCGTTTATATTTTTTGATCCCAACAAATGTATAAACTGTGGAAGATGTGTCGCAACGTGTGCCGAGATACTAAAAGTTTCAGCTTTGAGTTTTGTTTACAGAGGTTTTAAATCAGTGGTAAAACCAGCTATGGAAAAACCATTAATCGAGACAAATTGTATAGCGTGCGGCAATTGTGTAGATGCTTGTCCTACAGGTGCTATCAGAGAAAAATATCCTTTTAAAGTTTTAGGTACTTTACCAAAAGTAAATTTTGAAACAATCTGCAATTTTTGTTCAGTTGGATGCAAAGTTAATTTTAAAAAAATCAATGAGGATATTTTCTATATTTCTAATACAACGGATGATATTAAAGATTCTCATAACAAAGGTTATTTATGCACTAAAGGTAGATTTGGACATCGATATTTATTTAGTAAAAATCGAATTCTTAATTATACAATCAGGCGTAACGGAATTATTGAAGACGTAAATCGTATTGAAACTTTTAAGTATGTTCATAAAAAATTAAAATCCATTATTGATAAATATGGTTCAGAGACAGTGGCTGTATTTGGATCACCTAAACTTTCCAATGAAGAACTCTATCTGCTGCAAAAATTTGCAAGAACCGGATTGAGGACAAATAACATTTCAAGCTTTTCAAATCTTTTGTACTGTTATGAACAGAATAGCCTTGATGAAATGCTGGGATTTACTAATTCCACCTTATCGATGAATGATATTAATAAAGCCGATGTAATTGTTGTACTTAATTCTAATCTCTCTGAAGAAAATCTTGGCCTTGAACTAAAGATAAAAGAAGCTCAAAAAAAGGGGGCAAAATTAATTTTATTTAGTTCAGCAGAAGGAAGATTAACAAAGTACGCCGATCTCTGGATTGATAGCAAAAAAGGGACGAACACCTATTTGTTAAACGGAATTATGAAACGATGTCTTAATAGTGGTTCTATTGACTCTGAGTTTATAAAAAATCGAACAACTAATTTTAATGAAATTAAAACCAAAATTGAGAAAACTAATGTTCAGGAGTCAATTAAGTTTTCAGGAATAGATGATTTAAAATTTGAGATGCTCTTCACTCATCTTAAAAATATGAATTCCAATATTGTTTTTATTTACAATATAGATTCGACAAGCGATAAATCAATTAACGATCTTAAGTCTGTGGGAAATTTCCTTTTAATGACCGGACGAATAGGCAAAATTAATAATGGAATTATTTTAGTGCGTGATTTTAACAACTCCACAGGGCTATTAGAAATGGGTGTTGATCCCTCATACTTGCCAGGTTTTATAAAATTTGATGAGAAAAATGAAGTAAAGAGAATAAGTCACCAATGGAATTCAGAATTAAAAAATATATTCAAACCTGTTAATCTTGCAAAGCGTTTACAAAAGGGAGAAATAAAGGCAGTATTGATATTTGGTGAGGATCCTTTAGCGGTAAAAGAAAATAGAAAATACTTAAATGGTGTTGAGTTTATGGTGGTTTGCGATTCATTTTATACGAGTACAACAGAAGAAAGCGATGTTTTAATCCCGTCACCAACATACCTCGAGCAGGCTGGATCTTTCACTCGTTGCGATGGTACTGTTCAACAATCAGCAAAAATTATTAATAATCCTCTTGATTCTGAAAATTGGCAGACAATTTCAAATATTGCTTCGCTTTTTACTAAAGGATTTGAATATAAGTCATCAAAAGATATCTTAAAAGAAATTAATACCGTCAATAAGTATTACAAATATTCTAGCATTAACAATTCATGGATAACTAATTATTTTAACAACGGTTTCAAAAATCAAAAATTATCATTCATTAAATATGAGATCGACTTTTCAACATTTAATCCTACCAAACCAGCAATACATTACCCGGAGAATTATTATATTAATAGTGTTAAAAAGAAATTATTTTAAAAATGGTTTCGAAAAATGCGCTGCGGTTAGTAAATGATCTGCTTGATAATATAGCAATCTTCAGTCCTGATTTGCACTTAATTAGTCAGGGTGCTTCTTTAAACAATCTCCTGCTTGATAATCAAATTGATTTACAACTTCTCACAAACCATGTACGCTCAAAGTCTCACGGATTAATCTCATTAATTGAAAGTTTAGAATCTGTAAGTTTGTCAAAACAAGTTGCTGAAATCAAACTGCCAGGAATACAAGATGAGTTTATAATCCTGCCTACAACAAATGGAAACTTTTTCTTCGGTCTAAAAAATAAAATAATCAGATTATCCAGAATTGAGCTTGATCTTCAGGAAAGAGTTAAAGAACTTGAATGCTTATACAGCATCAGTGAAGAATCTGATGAGACAAATAATCTCGAGGATTTTCTACATAAATGTCCCGAAATTATTGAAGCTGGTTTTCAATATCCAAAGCATACTAAAGTAAATATTAAAATAGGTGATAAAAATTACGGTACTGAAAATGAATTTCAGCCTGGGGCTGCGGAACTTCTTACAGCTGATATATTATTGGATGAAAAAGAACCGGGTCAGATAAATGTTCACCTTAAAAAGGGATTGGATTTCCTTAAAGAAGAAGAAAATTTGATAAATGAAATTTCTTCAAAGATATCTCACTTAATTGAGAAAGATAGAATTGAAAGGGACTCAAAAAAGCAGCAAAAAATACTGAAGTCGAAAAATGAAGCTCTGATTAGAATGACAGAAGAATGCTATCAGAAGAGAGAAGAATTAAGTACCTTCTTTAAAGCTATGTTAGATAAAATAGTTGTAATTGATAATGCATTCAATATTATCATGTCCAACAAAGATGATATCGGCAATTCCGGGAAGTGTTATACCAAATTATTTAATCTAGACTCTCCATGTAAAAAGTGTACTGCTGAACAAGTGTTTAGTACTAAAACTAATTCTATACATACAATGGAATTAAATGATAAACATTATAATCTTAATCTTCACCCGATAATGGGAATCGAAGGAAAAGTTGATCGTATACTTGAAGTATGTACGGATGTAACTGACCGGAAGAGAATGGAAACCCAATTACTCCAATCATATAAGCTGGCTTCATTGGGTAAACTGGTTGCAGGTGTTGCACATGAAATAAATAATCCGAACACTTTCATATTAGGAAACTTAAAAATATTGCAGGAGTCTCTTATAGATATCTTCCCTATACTTGATGAATACCATCAGAAAAATAAAAATTTAAAAATTGCCAGGTTGAACTACGAAATATTCAAAGATAATATAAGTGTGCTTGTGAACGATATGATAAGCGGGGCAAACAGAACCAAAAAAATTGTGGGAGATCTAAGAAATTTTGCAAGAAAAGATGAAGGTGGATTAATAGATATTGTTGACCTTAACGATTTGATAAAAAATCATTTGGACATAACTACTAAGCAAATTAAAAAACACGCTCATCTTGAAGTTGAATTGGATGAAAATATTCCAAAGTTTCAGGGTAACACAAACAAAATTGAACAAGTTCTGTTAAACCTGATAATGAATGCTGTGGACTCAATTGAGCACGAGAAAGGGCTTGTAAAAATAAAAACGGAATTAAGTCAGCAAAAGGATGAAATTTATTTAATGGTCTCAGATAATGGCTGCGGGATAAGTGATACAATGATTAAAAATATTTTTGATCCTTTCTTTACGACTAAAAGACAGACTGGGGGAATTGGATTAGGTTTGTCAATCACCTACGGTATTATAAAAGATCATAAAGGTACAGTAGAAGTCAAATCTAAAGTCGGCGAAGGAACTACCTTTATTATTCGTATTCCGACAAAAAATGAGAATTAGATGGGAAAAATATTAGCAATAGACGATAACCAGGCTGTACTAAATTTTCTTAAAATTCTAATCTTGCAAAGTAATAAGTATGAAATAGATATTTTGCAAAATAGCACATTGGCATATGATGCCATAAAAAACAATAGGTACGAAGTATTATTATTGGATATGGATATGCCGGATGTAACAGGCCTTGATATATTAAAATTTATTAAACAGAATAATATAGGCATCAGAACAATTGTTCTTACTGGTGTTGAAGATATTGATCTTGCAATTTCTGCAATGAAATTGGGAACTTATGATTATATGCTTAAACCAGTAGATGAAGTTCAGTTGTTTAAAACTATTGATGCTGCATTTGAGCAAAACGTGTTCCATAAAAAGAAGATCGATTTTGAAAGTAAAGTTGAATTAGTAGGTTTGAAACATAAAGCTGCTTTTAAAGACATCATTACTAATGATGAGAAGATGATCAGAGCTTTTCATTTAGCAGAAATGTTTGCTGAAACAGATAATAGTATTTTAATTTGGGGTGAAAGCGGATCAGGAAAAGAATTAATTGCAAAGGCAATCCATCAAATAAGCAGCAGGAGAGATAAAAAGTTTGTTGCAGTAAACGCTGGTACATTCGCACAAGAATTATTCTCATCTGAATTTTTTGGGTATGAAAAAGGAGCATTTACTGGCGCATCAAAAGACAAAGCGGGTTTTCTGGAAGAGGCTGAAGGAGGAACATTATTTCTTGATGAAATAGGAGAATTGGCATTATCAATACAAGTAAAACTACTTCGTGTATTACAGGAAGAAGAATTTTATAGGCTCGGCTCTACAAAAAATCTTAAAACAGATATTAGGATTATTGCCGCAACAAATAAAAATTTATTTGAAGAAATTCAAAAGGGAAGTTTTAGGAAGGATCTTTTTTTTAGATTAAATATTAATTCGATTAGTTTGGTTCCGTTGAGGGAAAGGAAGGAAGACGTTGAACTTCTTGCCAATTATTTTTTGAATATCTTTAATATGAAATATGGAAAGAAAATTGAAAATATTTCAGATCAGGTATTAAACAGTTTAAAAAAGTATTCTTTCCCCGGTAATGTAAGAGAATTAATGAATATAATTAATAGTGCAATAATTGTTGAATCATCAAACGTACTTACTAAAAAATCATTGCCAAATTATTTTTTAGAGAATAATAATTTGCCAGAAAATCTTGAAGAGGAAGAAGTACTTCATTCTCTAAAAGAAATGGAAAGAATGCAAATTAAAAAAGTATTGGAGTACACTCATCATAATAACACCAGAACGGCGGAGATCCTTGGAATTTCGCGTGTAAGTTTGATTTCGAAAATCAAAAAATATAATTTGAATAATAATTAGTTAACCCTCAAACCAAAATCTGAATAAAAAATTGTAAACTGATTTTTATAAGACATTTTTCCATTCTCGCCCATTAATCAAAGTCTATCAGTGCAGAATTGTTTCAGACTATTTTTATTTTCCAAAAAATATAAAATAGATAAGATTCTAAAACTGAAAGAAACTTTCAGGATAAAAGCATATCTCTGTAAGTTTATTGCCCGATGGTAGGATAAGTCATATTAAAAAAGATAATTCAATCCATTTATATCATAATATCGAATTGTTTTATTGCAATTAAATAAACTGCCTGAGTATCACAAATATAGAAAGTAAATCCATTTCAGAAAAAAACAAAGTTCGAATAATTAAGATATTAGGAGATTCATTTTGAAACGACACATTGAGAATAAAATATCAAGGATAGAGTAATAATTTTATTGATGTAATTAACAGTGGCTTATATAATTCTATTATATTGTATGAAATAAAAAATAATAACAATTCAGGGAGCTACTGCTCCCTTTTATTGTTGCAATAAAAACAAATTAATTTTTATGCTATCAAGCTATTACCAATATTAAAAGCATCGGTAAAATCAGCAAGTCCATGACTTCCTCCGTTTACCAATCTCCTTGCCAATCTAAGATCCCCATCCAGCAATGCTTCTTTAACTCTTCTTTCTTTATCTTTTAAGAAACTTGCTAATATCTTTGCAGCAATTTCAGGATCATTAGCCAGATCAGGATTTTTAATTAACTGAGTACCTAATCCAAGTGCCTTACTGTACTTAGTATAATTCGATCTGCCTGTAAGCTGTACAAATCCACGCCCTTTAAATTTATCGCCATCACCATTGCCCTTGTTACCTAAATCTTTTCTGTTATCGTACAGATCAAAAGGGTGACCACCAGGAGAAGTATTATATTTTGATTTACCTTCATCCATAGGTAAGAACCTGCCGGTTTCTGCGCGTATAGTAGCCAAAGCCATTAGCACCATTTTTTTGTCTCCCAACTTTTGATCGTCGAGAGCTTTTAATACTGATGGCAAATATTTTTTTATGTTATCTACAGGTGCATATGGAAACATTTTTGAAACCATAGTAGGTGTAACCTTATCAACAACTGATGGAAGGTCTGATTTTTCTACGAGTCCAAGAGCAAAAAGAGTGCTCTGGCCTGCAACGCCATCTGCTAACAAACCTTTACTTTTTTGAAATGCTAACAATGCCGCCTGAACACCCGGACCAAAATCACCATCTATTGCACCAGGATTAAATCCCAGTTCTTTTAATTTCCTTTGAAGATTTTTAACCTCAGTTCCCCTAGAACCCATTTTTAATTCATCCATTAAATTGCCTCCTTGTATTGATTATTAATAATTAGAATTCTAAATGTTGAAGAACCTAGTGCTGAATATAAATGAAAGATTATTATAATATGCATGTAATCCCATCTATAATCAAATTATGATTTTTAAAACTTTCATTGCTAGATTGTTATAGATAATTGTTGTCTATAACATTAAAATGCGGTAACACTTGTAATAATAAAAAAATACTATTTTATTTTTTTCAAATCTGATTAATTCATATTTTAACAATGAGCATAAGTCAACCCTAAAGAAACGTACCCATTTCAAATAAAAATAGTTGGACTATTTATGAATGAAGAAGAATATCTAAAAAATCGGCTCGACGATCAAATTGATTGGTATGATAGAAAGAGTAGTCAAAACCAAAAGTCTTACAAGCGGCTGCAGTTTATTTTAATTATTTCTGCTGCATCAATTCCGTTTATATCCGGATTTGTAGATGATTTCTATTATTTGCAATATCTGCTTGGTGCAATTGGTGTTTTGATTGCAGCGATTACAGGTATACTCAGCTTGTATAAGTTTCAGGAGAACTGGACTTCCTACAGAACAACATGCGAATCACTGCGGCACGAGAAATATCTATATCTGACAAAAACTGAACCCTATCGCGGAAAAAATGCTTTTAACTTGCTTGTGCAAAGAGTTGAGATATTAATATCAAAAGAAAATTCGAGCTGGGGTGAAATTATGAAAAAGACTGAAGACCAAAAAGACAAAGAATAAACTATAAGGAGTTATAATGGCATCTGGAAAAATCTTTTTTAGCTACTCACGTGATGATTCAGAGTTTGTTCTGAAACTTGCAAAGGATCTTAGAGCTGGAGGTGCTGATATTTGGCTTGATCAACTTGACATTCCAGCCGGAAAACGATGGGATGCAGAAATCGAACAAGCTTTAGAAAATGCTCAAGTTCAGTTGGTTATACTTTCTCCTTCATCAGTTGGTTCGAACAATGTTATGGATGAGGTTTCTTATGCACTGGAAAAAGGTAAACATGTGATACCGATATTACATAAAGATTGCCAAATACCATTTCGGCTGAAAAGATTACAGTACTTAAATTTTACAAGTAATTATGCAGCGGGATTTAATGATTTATCAAAAGCATTAACTCTTGAAAAGACGGCAGAGAAAGAAAATGATTCTAAAATCTTTTTAAATGGTCAGCCAGAGAAACCAAGTTTTAGTCAGACATCAAGTGAAGAGCAGCAAAAACAAAAGTTAGTAAGAGAGGCAGAACAAAAGCAAAAGGAAAGAGTAATGCAAGATACGAATATAAAATCTCCTTCTGATAAAAATACACCGGCAGAGGTTTCAGGTATGAAGAAAAGTCCGATGAAATTAATAGCAGCTGCGGGTGTGATTGTTGTTGTTTTAGCTATAATCATTATTGTTAGTATGGGACCAGATGAAAATACTACTTCACCAAAACAAGATAGTGAACTTGTCGATTCTGTGCCTCTTGAGAATAATTCAAATGAACAGTCCACCGAGACTATCAAAACAGAGCCGGTTTATGACGTCGTTAATTCCCCGGATTATTATGAACACAACAATGGCGCATTTAAGCGCGATGGGAAAAGATGGATAGAATATGGAGGAAATCCTCTTACAGCGACATTTACTTTCGAAGAAAAAAGCAGAGATTCGGATTATATCTATATCGAAGATGTTTCTCGAGGTATGTCTTTAGCATTACCAACAGTTGACGGTTATTGCCTTCAGTTAGGCAACAATGAGTTGGGCGAAACTGAGTGGCAGCAACTCTACTATGTGAAAATTGCAAAGTAAGAACATATTTTTGGTTAATCCGACTCAGTTAACGTCAGACTACAGACTCATTTGTATACAGGTGAACTACACCATTCTGTGTGAGGATACTGTAAAGGATTTCCTGTTGAAATTAAAAACAATTCTTACTTCATTTTTTTGTTCGTTTTTCAAGTTCCTTTTCTATATCATCTGCCCACTGAATTTTTTCACTTCTTTTTTCACGAGCTTCCCTGATAAGCCTTAGATTGCGGGCTGTTGTTTCAGGTTCCCATACTTCGCGAATTGCAGCTAATGAATCACCTAATGCTATTAAAGCTGCATCCTCATTTTTTGCAAGCACAGCAAGTTCAAGAAGTGTTGCGTGATCCCAGTAATCAGGTTTACCTGCCTCAACACGCCTTTCAACTGCATAAGTTACTACGGGAATCAATTTTTCTCTTCTCGGATCGGGTGGTTCTTTTAATTCCATCAAAGTTATTGCATTAATTCCCGGATAAGCATCCCGCCAATCAGCTTCAAACCCTTTTAAATAAGCATTGATTGCTTTGTTCAACAGGGATTTAGCAAGAATTTTTTCTCCGGATTTTTCAGCTTGTTCCCACCTGTCTTTGTAAACTCTTCCAAGAATTCCATAAGTCTCACTGCTTGGTCCACGCTTTTCAATTAGATTTAGTAAAATATTTTCAGCTTCTTCACCCAGGTTATTACGATTAAATGCAAGTGCAAGCTGTTCTTGTATCATTATTGTTGCTGCCAAAGGTGGCGTCATCTTCTCTGAAAGGCTGATCATTTCTTTCCAACCCTTTACCGCCCGATAGGAAAGAAAAAGATCTGTAACGACACTAGCTTCTATATTTTTAATTTCACCAAACTCTTTTTCTAAATTGCGTAATGCTTCTATACCTTCTTTTCGCGCCGACGCTAATTTTCTTTTCATATCAGAGGAATATTCTACCCGCTCGCGAAATACATCTGTTTTGGTGTGGTCTATATCAGGATATTCATTGACAAGCTGGTAGAGAGGGCTATCAGTTTTGTCTTTTTTTGCTTCGTTAAGTAATTGAACTAAAACTTCTTTTGTTTTAGGTATGTCTGTAGGTTTACCTTCAGCAGATAAGCGGTATGGAACTGCTCTCAATGGCGCAACATCAAACGGAAGCTGACCTCCTCCTTCTGCAAATAAGAGTAACGTGCTGGAAGGACGTACCGCATGTCGTATTCCTAGCTCGTAAAATACATTTGCATTTGCAGTTGTCAGATCAGCAACAGCGTATTCGCACAGGATAAGTCTTTCATACATTGGCTTGTGGATAATTCCTCCAGCCATTTCTTCATCTGCTCTCAATGGCTCCAATCCTGCCTCAGCAATTGCAGGAGCAATAAGTTCCTTATAAACAGAATCGAAATCTATAACCGAACCGGATAGATTAGATTTTTTTCCAAATGGCATCAGTATAAAGCAAAGCGGTTTTGGCATAATAATCCTCCGTTATTTTAGCATATCTATTAATTGCATCAGAATTACCTATTAAGTTTTCTAGCTTCGTAAATAAGTTTTTTGTGGCGAGTTGTTTACATCATCATCAATTAAAAATATATTGAACCCAAGGAAAGGGGAACTTGATTCTAATGTGTCCACACTATCTCTCATAACAACAAATAGCTAGCTCCTCATTTGTAATGACTACAAAATCAGACCGACCAGAAGTCCAGGCACCTGCATCAATAAAAATATGCTTACCGCCATTTACATTTGTCTTAAAATACGGATGGTGTGTGTGGCCTATTACAGTAATCTTTGTTTCTTTATTTTCAGGATTTTTTTTCATTCGCTCAGCAAAATAATCCAGGCAATGTCCATAATTTTTGATATATTCCTTTTCAGACGGATAATCATACACCGGCTCTTTACCTGATGGAACACCCCAAGAGTAATGTTCATCCTTTTCAATAACACTTGCCTTCACAAGCAGATGAGCAAAAAATTCATTTATCTCTCTGATAGTTAAAAACAGAAACTGACTTACCTCCCAAAGCGGTGCATTGGGATTCGAAAAATCCTTCCAGCTATCGGGAGTAAATCCATGTTCAATATAAACTTTACCTTCAAGAGCTGCGAAACGGAATCCGGGAAAATGTCTCAGCTCAAAATCATGATTGCCATAAAGAAAGTGAGTCCGCATATCATTCATTTTATTCACAATCTGGTCGTACTTTGGATGCGACATACGGATTTCGATTGCGGTTGCGTTTGCACTTTGCAGACCGGGAAACCTTTGTTCGTATAAGTCACCAATCTGGTAAACGCGCAAAGTCTGATCTTCCAATTCCATTTCTTCTTTAAGCGTGCTAAGATGATTCAGGAATTTCAGCATCGTGTCAGCACCGAATTTAAAATTATCAAGATGTGAATTGTATATGTACATATGAATATCAGGAATAACCACAAGCATATCGCATTTGCTTAGAACCGGCTGCCAGCTTTCTGGAATAGGGTAAGGCTTTCCATCATTAGAAATGATTTTAATCTTCTTATTGCCTCTAATAAAATCTTTTTTAATTTTCATTTTTATTTACCTCTCTCCATTTATATGATTTTACAGGTTCTTTACTGAATTCTAATAACTCTATCGGATACAATTCATAATTAATATCGCCAAGCTTAAAAGTTTTTCCATTGCTCAGGATTTCGATGTTGTACCAATTAGAAAACTTACGCCAGGGATGATCATTGTAATGCACTTCAGCATAGATGCTTGTTTGCAAGGGTATCTGTGGCAAAGAATCTTTTATGGTAAGCACTGATGATTTGTTTAAATAATTTATTGTTGAATAATAGACTGTATCTTCCAGAAAAATATAAAGTGTATCGCGAGCTGAAACATCCATATTGTAAAAATTAGGTCTTTGGTACCATACATATAATTTTCCATCAGATGTTTCGTACTCATCAAGAAATACTTTAATGTTGGGATCAACAAACTTTCTGCTCCAACCCTCTTCTTCTTCCAACCGTTGTTTACTGCCAAGAGTTGCAACAGGAATTTTTAATTCCTGTATACCATCAGTCCAGTTCTTAAATAATTGACTGACAACAAAGTACGGCATACCTTCTGCTAATTTTCCTTCCTTTAGACTATCTCGTAATGATTCAGAATAAACAATCTTATTGAACATCTGAAAATCGGGTTCCTGAATAGCCGGATAATGAGTACAGCCAATCTGCAAAAGAATAAGTAAAGTGACTGAAAGTGTAAAACCGTTATTAGTACTTTTCATGTATTCATCTCCATTGAATTAAATTTTCTTTAGTAATCTCAATAATAATTTAGAATTATTTTACTCCATAAAAACGAAGCTTCCAATAAGAAGTAAGAAAAATATTTTTGGGATCCCGCTTCTCCCGAAGCTTTAGAAAATCATTCCATTTAGGATATTGAGCTTGATAGTAAGCAGCCCATTCCTTGTAATCATAATCCGGAATAAACTTAGCCCAATGTAGCCGGAATGGAATATTGTTGTTTCTAAATAAATCCCAGAACTGTTGAAAGTAACCACCCTTACAAGCCGGGTTACCGGCATTATTTACATACCAGAAAATATCTACACGGAATGTTCCTTTTGCATACTCTCCTTCTTCGTAGCCGGGATGAATCCAGCTTTTACTTGGATACCCTGCATAAATTTCTGTGGAGTAAAATCCGGTTGCTTCGTACCCTTTTTTTATATAAATATCATTCAACAATTGCATTGCATGTTCTGTATATTTTATCGGGATAAATATTTCAGTGAATTCAGTACCCATTAAAATTTCATCTGCTTCATTGTCCATCGGAAGACTTCGCCAGTAGTAATCCATAAACAAATTGCCCTTCCCTTTTTTAGTTAATGGCTGAAGTGATCTTATCACAACAGGCAGAAGCATGTTCAGAACAAATCTGAAAATGCTCAACAGGAATACTGGAACTATGAATAGCAATTCTAAAAGCAAGGTCACAAAACCAGAAAAAAGCCATCCGAAAAATTTTCCAACTTTCTTCTGCCATAATTCTTTCATCAACATTCTGAATCTTTTGAAGTCATTATAGAGCTTGCCCCAGATTGTGGAGAAACCTTTATTCCCTAATAGTGTGAATAGAACTGCCCCGGCAATTTGCTGTAGCTTATTAATGAATGGTAGATCTCCGAAGAGGACATAAGTTACTGGATCCAGCAAAGGCATATCATCACCTCTGGCAGCCTGCCAAATTACAATCCGCTCAACTTTTTTCTGAGGCCACCACAAAACCCTTGAGTAAGGTGTCTTTTCCAGGAAGGTTCTCATGCTTGGCTTGCCATCTCTGCCGGGACCAAACATATCGATTGGACATTCTTTGAAACTGGTTGGAGTGGCAATTTCCTGTCCATAAATGTTATAAGTTTTTACAAATTTAAATCTAACTTTAGTAATTATTCCAAGCAGACCAAGAGAAAGAGATACAGCAGGAAATATTTCATCATCTTTGTTAATCCATTTACAATCGCCGGTTCCATCTACTATTTTAAAGCCAAGAATATTCTCAGCAAGATCATATATCATCGAACCACCTGCTGAACCTGTCATTAAAAATCCACTTACAGTCTGCTGAGTTATACCACCAAGATCGCTAAATCCAAATCCTTTTTTAAAAATCTGATATAGCAAACCATTTTCCATCACAGATGTGCCCGTAGGATCATGCGGATCCATATTCAGATGTATTCCTGAATCAACTAAAACAATACCGTTTTGATCATCCTCCCAAACAAGCCTTCTGTATTTATCAAGCATAAGATTAATGTTGGGACCTTCTGGAGGTTCTTCAACCGAAATTTTATTTGGTATGGGTTTATTACCAGTACCCGGATCAGTATAGATTGCGTGGGCTATTGAATGAGTAGCACCTCTGACACGAATTTGTAATCCGTCTTCATATGCTTTTTTTACAAGACAGACAATTTGTTCTTCCGTATCCGGATGATAGAAACCATCAGGTGCTTTCTTTATTTCACAATCCATTAAGAATCTCCTTAATCTTTGTTAGTTTGATATAAATAAGAAACTAATTTTTGTTTTACGTACAATCCAAATCCAGCCCCTCCTACCAATATTAATGCAACTGAACTTAGCCCAATATTTTCCCAGGCAGGTGCATCGCTTTTTACACTCTCAAATAGTAGTAAAGTTTCAAACGTGAAGAAAGATAGATTTGAAACAATGGCAAATGTCAATAGCGAATTGTAATTATGTATAGAAACTGCAGAAAATCGTTTGAATCCATACCAGGCGAAAAAGGTATTAAAAGCAACAAGCGGTACTTCATAGAGATGGAATACAAGAACACAAACAAATTTACAATTGCAGAATTCGCAAGAAGACCAGGGCACTCCAATTATTGCCGGAACGTGTGCAGCAGCTATACCATATAGAATTGCGGCAGAAGTAATATATGAATAGAGTCTTATCCACCATTCAACTTTTTTTAAACCCACATTGGTTTCTGATAACATTTAGGTTGCCTCCTTTTTTGAATATCTAAAACAAATTTATATTGATTAATCTCGTCTGAGATTTTCAAACTATAATTAAACTACATTTTCAATTTCACCGTTTGGTTTAATTTTAATTGATTCACCCCCAGATATAGTCCGCCATTTACCTGGTCCTGAAAACCTGACCTGAACTTTCCCCCATCCAGTTGGAATTTTCCAGGCATACTTTTCATCTTTCTGCAAAATGTATTTTGCATAGGCACTCCACTTCAGCCAATCTTGTGGATGATAAAACCAAAGATCAATTTGTTTCCCGTAAGAATTGATAAAATTGATTTCATTGATGGACAAAGCTTCGCCAATTCTGAAAGTACTTGAAATTCCCTGATACTGATTTATTTTACCAGAAATATCTTTTGCATCTCCATAATGGCAAATTCGATATTCTCCGGGCATTGTATCAGAAGGAATATTCCAAGTAATGGTAATCTTTGAGTTTGCAATAAAATCTCTCTTCCACTGATATATTGTGCAGGGATCATGATCGTCAAAAATAGTTACCCATTTATCGCCTTCTTTTTTTTGAACTTCAAGAAAAGTTCCTTGTATTCTCAAATTATTTTTTGGATGAGCACCCCAAAAAATAACTTTGGCAGTAGTTCCTGCTTTGTAAAAAGAATTAACATCTGTTTGAACACTACCAAATGGAATCCATGGCCAGGGTTGAGTATCTGTAACAATAGGCGTCTGCAATGTTGTTTGCTTGGAGGATAAATCTCTAGGAGTAGGCCCAGCTGGAACTTTCTTTCCCTCTTTCATTGCTTTAGCTAGTTTAACAAATTCCTGTTGGAATGCCATTAAAGTATAGGGACCAAAATGAGTCGAGGCTCCTTCATAGTGCTGAACATCATACTCCTCTTTGGTCGTAATATATCCGGAATAAGAATTAGCATATGCAGTCATAGCTAAATAATTAATTCCCGATTCAGTTAAAATTTTCAGTATAGTTTCCTTCAATCGTCTTCCAGCCATCGTCGTTATCTCTGCAGGAATTCCCAGTAAAACTAAATTCCCAATCCGAATAATTTGCAAAGGCCAAATTTCCGGTGTCAAAGGATATGGTTCTGCCAATCCTTGAGCAAACACTACGGGTTTAGGTCTATGCCCTTCTTTCATTTCATCGTCTAAAATTCCAGGAACTTTAAATCCGGTCAACAAGCCGGAAAGTAAATTAATTGCTTCAAGGATAATATTTCTCTGCCCGGCAGGATAATCTCCGGAGATGCCTGCTTTAATCCCTTCAACAATTCCAAACTCCGATGCACTGTCTTCAGTGCTTCCGGAAAACATAGATGCGCCTAAAGCTGCAGGATATGTTCTGTTGTTTGTGCCTTCAATTTGAACATTCGACATATTAACGTGGGTATGTTTATAATCCACACTTCCTGTTAATTGAATGTTCGCAGAATTATAAATCTCCTTAGCTTTTATGTATTGTTTCTCACCGAATTCTTTCATGTACATAAAATCATGAGCAAGATCCGGAACTCCATATTTTACGTTGCCCGAAATATCGCCACAGTTGGAATTAGCGAATGCAGCGATGAAAGTTTCATCAGCCTGAATGGTAGTTGCCTTTTCTTTTTCAAAAAGATAAGAAGCATATCCTTTATTATCGCCGGAAATAAGTTTGTTTTTATTTCCGCGGTTTGTTGGATGAATAGCATACCAGTTCAAGCAGCCGATTTCTTTTCCATTGTTCTTTACGAATTTGATGAGAAGCATTTCTTTATCCGTATTGCCCTTATACTTTGCTCTTTCGTCTGGTGGATTGTTATCATAAGCAACCGTTGAACGATTTTGTCCACAGTCTTCAATATTTCCACTGTTTATAAATATCTTACCTGGAGCTAAATTATCGTGTGCCTTTTTAATAGACTGCACCATTCCATTTACGATGCACTCAAAATTTTGCTGATCAAATCCTAAGATAGATAAATTATAAAGTGCGTAATGGGAGTAGCCGCCGGGACCGCTGTGAGTATGAGTTCCGCTAAGCAAAACATTGTCAATACTGTAGAGATCATTTCCATAGATGCGTTTAAGTCTTTTAACCACCTCCATCTTTACTGCCTGTGTGCATGACAAGATTTCTGCAGATAAAATTACTACTCGTCTGTTTGAATGCTGATCACAAACAATAAAGGATCGTGCAAAAAGTCTTGATTCGATTCCTTCAGTTCTTTGCTGAATGCTTGCCATCCCAAACATTCCAACTTCGGCAGCAGGTCCGGTTACATCATAAATCCCGGTTCCGATTAAATAATCTATTGACATAATTTTCTCCACATCAAAGTAGTCTTAAATAAAATTGTTTCAGTTTAATTTTTCCTTGATACTCAATGATCATAACATAAAAAGCATCTAAGAATTGTTTCAGGTTAATAAGCTAATCTTTAGGCAACTTTATACCCGGTCCTTAGGGATTCAGGCCAGGGTTCAACTTCATGATCCATATTTAATATCCAAGGGTTATATAGTGTGGATGTTGAATTTTGTTTGTTTAATTTTCGCAGCAGTACGCTTTCATGCACCACAGGTTTACCATGAGTTGCCTGAGTCCATTCCCTAACTTTTTTGACATACAAACTATTAGGAAAACCTTTTCGGGAGTCATGCATCAAACCATTCGGATCAGGACTAATCTTTACTTCATTCTCTGGATAGATTCTGAGACTTACTTTTTTCGCCTCGTCAATCATCCAGAGTAATGGAATATCTGATAACTCTTGTTCTTTATAACCACCTCCAACATCAGTATGCATACCACAAAACCAGACTTGCTTTAATGTTTGGTAATCCTTAATTCTTGTGTCCCAAATCTTCGGATGAAAAATCAAGCGTTCATCATCAATTGCAAGTGCCTGCCGAGCATGCTCAACACTTCCACTTAAAGATAAATTGTGGAATTTATGCCTGAACATCGGCATCCAATCGATAAAAGTGTTTAATTTTTTTAAAGGTAGACCCAATGCATCAACAGTATCCCATACTCCAAGAAATTTAATCCTGGCCCACTGATTATGATGTCGGGCTACAAAAGCTTTAGCGCGTTGCTTTCGCTTTTCACTATCGGATATTTTGTAAATTCTGTAAGCTTTTTTTATTAATTCAGGTCTTGATTTAGGCAATATTCCAAACAAATGAATAAATGCTGATAAACTTCTTACTGTAGTTGCACCTCTGCTAAAACCGAAAAGAAAAATATCATCACCCGCCATATAATTATCAAAAATAAATCTATAACATTCATAGATATTCTGTGATATACCACCACCTGCAACATTACCCGTAAGCCTCCTCCAGCCAGTTCCTAGACCTCTATCGTAAAATGCCATTTGATTTTCTGTACGATCTTCGATCATATTAAAAAGTTTATATACATTTGTGTTATTCCCCAAACCACCTTCCTGACCTGTCCCGTCAGAAAATACAACAATATTTTTATGCATCTTCTACTCCTTAATTTCTTGTGCTAAATACATTAACTTCTTTTTCGAAGTGAATATAGTAAAAAATATATAATAAATGTCAAGTGTTTTGCGATAGCAAATATTTCTAATTTCATCGACCCAAACCTTGTTGAATTATTAAATGGGAAGACTTTTGTTTTAATTTTGACAAGAAACTTGATATAACAATATAAGCTGAATAAAAAATTGCAGAACTATAGTTTCTTGGATCGAAATAGCTGTGTAGGTTTTATGAAGTAGGGATTAAATTATTTAGCTGCCCTCGGGATAATAAATTAGTTAGTGTATCTTAAAAATGGTTTACTGATTACTAAACAGTCCTGTTCTGTCTTAAACTAAACGCAAGAATTTAGGAATTATTAGTTATTAAATTATTGAAATTGAAATGGAGTGAGATAAGATCTCTGTAAAGATGAAACTTTTGACTTCGTAAATACCATCCTTCTTATACAAAAAAATGTTATTGCTGCTTTGGATATATTTATAAAGATTGTTAGGTTAAGTCCACATTACTAATTCGAATACCAAATATCTTGCAGCTGGAAAATAGATTTCCAGAAGTTTGTTAGAAATAATTTTACTAAAAATAATATTACTTGCGAATGAATCTTTAAGTTCTGGAATCAATACTTACTGAATTCGAGAGTGAAGAATATTCTTTAATTATTTCAATAAAAATCATCAGACGAAGATTTACCGATATTAAAAACTGTATATATGGTAAATCAGAAGGATCTAATGAAACATTTTTCAAAACCTTTTAAGGAAAACATGAAATGAAAGTTGCGATCATTTTTATTTACTTGTTCACTTTATCCCACTTCCCGCAAGAGAAAAAATCATTACTCTATTTGACTGATAAAACATCTTACGTGTTGGACAAGAATAATTTCTCCCTGCCGGTATGGATTGCAGCATCAGAAACCACAGTTAATTCGGTTCATCTGGACATACCAAATATTATTACTTCTGATGGCAGGTTGAGAGTAATTAATTATAGGATTGAACCAGATACTTCGGATATATCTGTCTCAACGACAGGAAAATTATTTATAATAAAATTTGATTCTTTGGAAATTGAGAATTTAGATTCGGGAAAATATTCACTGACAATGATTATTTCAGGTGCAAATACTGAACCTGTTAAGGAAACTTTGCCATTTGAAATCGCACCTTCTAAAAGTTCATTCGTTTGGTTAGAGGATGTGGTAAATTGGATCCTTAACAATTTCTTTGCACTTATTTGGAATCTGATTCAGGTTGTTCTGCTGATTTTTATTTTCATTTTTATTTTCAAGATGATTTTTTCTGAGAAAAAAAATTCACTAAATGTTTTGCAAGTAGTTAACGAAACAGGTAAAGATGATGAACTTAAAGGAGTAGCTGAAGGGATTGACGACATACTAATTTATCGACTGCAGGAAATATCCAGATTGAGCAATAAAGAAGGTGTAAAGGAATACTGGTTATCAAGATCTAGCGGAGTAAAGAACTGGAATGAAGATGAAAAACATCAGATTCAAAGATTAAATGTTGTAGGGGGAGAATTCTCAATGGACTTGCAAAAAATTGGCGATGTATCAATTGGGCCGGTCAAAATTCCGTTTGGCTCAATTTCTGGCATACTTTTAAAACTATTCGGTGGAAATTACGTATCCGGTTCACTTCAAAAATATGGTAGCCAAAACAAATTAATCCTCCGACTTGATAGAAAACCTTCATTATTGACATTTAAAAAAAGAAAACGGATATTCTGCCAGTTCAATACTTTGAAGCAAGCTGGGGTTCAGATAACATCATGGGTTCAAACCTGGCTGAAGGAATCCCGGCTATTGTAGATGAATTAGCTTATAAATTAATCCTTGAATTATCTAAAGATGCTGGAACAAGCAATTGGCTTGCCTATAAGTATTTCCTGGATGGTTGTAAACTGTTTAGTGATTTCGAAAAGAATAGAACCAGGATTGATCTTTTAAGAGACTCAATTTCTATTTGGCGTGAAAGTGTAAAGTCTGACCCGGAATTTGCCAAAGCGCATTATAACCTGGGTGTAGCAAATGATTGGGACGGAAATATAGAAGATGCTTTATTCCGATATCAAAAGGCGATAAGCTTAAACCCGGAATTAATAGGTGCAGCAGCTCATTTTAATATAGCAAGGCTTTTCTGGGAAAACTATAAAGATGAGACCCGCACTCTAAGTGAATTGGAAAAAGCAAAGCAGATAAATCCAAATATTCCTGAAATTTACAATCTTGAAGGATTAGCATACTCTAACAAAAAAGAAAGTTATTCAAAAGAAGCTGAGCTATATCAAAAAGCCATTGACTTAAATAAAGAAAATGCACCTCCGGTTTTTTATTCCAATCTATGCATTGCTAAATTTTATCTGAACCAACTTGAGGATGCCCAAGCCGCTGGTGAAAAATCTTATCAATTTTATGGAGAAAAAGAAAAATTTATTGGTTTATTGGAAACAATGGCCAAGATTCATTATCAAAAAGGAGAAAATTCAGAGAAATTTAAAAATAGTACTATCGCTAAAATTGAATTTGAAAAATCAGTCAAATATTACAAAGAAGTTTTATTAAAGGATCCTGAGAACAAGGGATTATTATCAGGATATGGAAATGCGTTGATTAAATTAAATAGCTATAATTATGCAATGCAAATTTTTAGAAGAGTAATCAGGATTTATCCAGAAGACCCAATGGCTTACCAAAAAATTGCTGAATGCCTCGTTGCTCAAAAGCAGAAACTGGATGAAGCAGAAATATATTTACAAGTAAGTGATATTTTGCTAAAAAACGGAACTGAATTGTTAAAGTTGAAAGAAGCATTAGTAAAAGATTATGAATCACTCCAACAAACGAAATTATGTAAAGGAATTCTAGCTTGTATTTTAAATGTTTTTTGTGATAGTAATAAGAATCCGGATTTATTTAATGATTCAATTGCAATTTTTAATGAAATATTTCAACCTCTTTATGATAATACTAAATCTATGATTGATGCAGAATTATTAAATCACTTTGCTCAGGCTCTATTTAAAGTTAACAATTATGAAGAAACTATTAATAGGATTAATCATACAATATTAATTTATAATAATGATGAAAATGATGAGCGCTTTTTTGATCTTGCAAAGGCTTACAGTGATTTAGCAAACGGATATACTAATTTAATACAAAAATTATTCAATGAATTTCGTCACAATGAATATTTGGAATCGATATTAAAGGAAAAAGCTAGAATGATTCCAACCGATGAGGTAAAGAAGGAACTAATGGAGGCCACTAAAAAAGCAGATGAATCATACCGGGTTATCGGCAATATTTTCTTGGACGCAGATATGGCTTTTCAAAATGCCTCTTATAACTACCAGAATGCCGGATATTTAAAACAAGCTGTTGAAGCTCATCTTAATAATGCAGAATTCCTTTTAAAGAAAGAATCTTATCAGATTAAACGAGACAAGGTCTATACTGTAGCAAGAATAGAATGTGATAAAGCAATTAAAATTGACAATAAAGATTTTTCAACTTTTCTTGTTAAGGGGACTACATATTATAGTTCAAGACAGTACGCAAAAGCTATTCCGGAATATGAGAAATCAGTTGAATTGAATTTTAGTCAAAAGGCAACTCATTACAATATTGGTTTATGTTTTTATTATATGGGGGAATATGAGAAGGCTAGTAAAGCATTTCAAACAGTTTTAAAACTGGATCCAAAATATACTTCCCCGGATGATATGAATTCGCCGGATGCTTACCAAATTCTTGCCATGAGCTTAGAAAAATTAGGAGATATGAACGGAGAAGTTAAAATTTTACGAGATGCTGTAAACGTTCATCCTGATAAAGTTAAGTATCACATACTCTTGGGTAAATCATTAAAAAGAAAAAATGATCTTGATGAAGCTGCTGAAGAATTTCGTACCGCTTTAAATTTGGACAAAATAAATTTTCAAAAAATGCGGCATATTGCACTAACTGAACTTGCAGATATTTATGCAGATAATGGTGCAGATATTAATAGTGCAGAAATTTATATCTCCGAGGCAAAGGACATCATAGAACAACTAGATCCGGAAGAAAAGGAAAAAATAATTTCACAGATGGAAAATACTGCCGGATGGATCTATTTCAATCTTAACCGATATGAGTTAGCAATTAAATTACTTGAAAAAACATTATCAAAATTTTTGAATGAACCAAAATTTCACAGTCGTCTAGCTGTTGCTTATGAAAATTATGCTAATTCCTTATCTGATTTAAAATTAAAAAAAGAATATATAAATAAATCGGGAACTCAATGGGAAATTATAAGCAATCTTAAAGGGAATGATCGTTATAAAAAAATGGCTGATGAACATTTGGCAAATCTCACTAAGTTATAGAATTATCAAAGTTTGTTGATGAAGATATCGTTTTTGTTCAATGAACATAACTTTTAGATATAAAAAGAAATTTAAAGTGTTTTTAATTCTTTAATTCTTTTAACAAAAAAAATATTGCAATATTTGGAGGAAATAGAAGATGAGAAACATAATCACAAAACTATCGCACAAAGTTGAAGATAAAATAATTTGCTATTTGACTATAAAGGTTGGTGAAGCACAAATTGGTTATTCTGCTTTTAAAGACCTTGATGGAAAATATATCTCCGGCAATATTATTTTATATCCCATAGGTAAAGGAGAGAAAATCAGGGGTAAAACAATAATTATTACTTCGATGGTGACAGATGTTAATCCAAATACGGATTTAACAAGCATCACCTATACCATCAACGATAATGATATTAAGACTGTAACCAAAGAGGTTGAGTCCAACAATAGTTCTATTTATTACACCACTTATATAAAATTTGAATGATATGAAATTTTTTCCAAAATTAATTTTATGTGTGTGTTTTTTTATTTTTAAAGGCACACCACAGGAAGCAATAGACTTATCAGAATTGAAACCCCCATCTTTCCCTGCTTTAACAATCCTAGGTTTACAGCCAGATGAGATCGCGAGACCAAAGACTTATGAAGCATTGGAGGCGAGCCTATTAAATTCTTTTCTTCAGGAAAGCAATTTTAACTTATCGAATAATTTGGCTATTGAATTTACTCCGTATTGGTTAATTCCACATCCAAACCTAACATTTGAAAAATACATTAATCCATCTATTAGAGACAATATTTTATATAGCTCTTCAATATCTATAAGTACAATTAGGATTAATAATAATATTGATACAAACATCATTTCAACTAACATCGGGATCGGGTACCGAACAATGATTTTTAACGGACAACCACTAAAGAGAAATAAAGATTTGATAGAGAGCATTAAATTAATCACCTTAAATCAGAGTTTTTTTGTAGATTCTTATAATATAGTACCGTACTATTCATTTATATGCAAAAACATCTCGGAATTGATAGATTCAATAAGTAACAACGTTGAATTATTTTGGAATGATAAATCTCCGCAGGAAATTCAGGATAGAATGAATATTGTTAATGAGATTATCATTCCATATTTGAAAAACAAAACAGAATTTGATTACGAAACTGGAAACGAAATAATTTTACAAGAATTGCCGGATATATTATCCGAACTAAAAGAATATAATATCATTAAAGATGCAGCATCAGAGCTTGAAAATGCTAACAAAGATAATGTTGGATTTTTCCTTGAATTTGCTGGCGCATTTGTTTTAGATTTTCCATCAAGCACATTTCAATATTCAAAAATACCCAAATGGGGAATCTGGTTAACTCCTACTTATCGTTTAGAAGACCAATCATTTGAGTTCGTCGGTCTAATGCGATTTATAAAAAATGAGATTCCTTCTCTATTCTCTGATAATTACGATTTTGGGGCAAAGATTAATTACCAGCTTGGTAAATTTTCTATGTCTGCAGAATGCATTGGCAGATATCAAACTGCAACAATATTTCAAGAAACTGTAAATGATACAACCACGACACAAAAAATTAATTCAAACGACCTGAAAGCAGTTATCAATGTTAATTATAAAATTGCAGACAATTTAATATTGTCATATTCATTTGGACAAGGTTTTGATTTAGATAGTGAATTTAATAACAATCTCATATCTGTATTCAGTTTAAACTTTGGGATTGGAGGACCGACAACTAATTCCTTAAAATTAAAATAAAGAAATATTCTTATTTAATTAAATTTTATATTGTAGTGGATGTAAATATCTTTCATCAGTACAAATTATTATCAAGTATTAGTTCAACTTTTTAATTTAACAGCATTTGTCTGTCTTTTTTGAATTTAGTTGTTAAATTAGATTTGTTACAGATGATCAAGAACTTCAAGTTAAGTATATTTTATTATTTTAGATTTATAATCTCTTAATGTCATACTGCGAAGTATTAACTTTATGCAGATTTTGAAGTATGATATCTTTTCCATTAAAGAGCAAATCAAAAATCCGTAAGCTTTATAACTTGCACTCACTTTGATGTAACTTGCCGATTTTTATAGGTGGAAATAGACAGCTGATAAAAAGATGGGTATTAAAAAACCTCGAAAATCTTTCGTTTTCGAGGTTTTTAGAGCTGGCTATCGGATTCGAACCGGCGACCTGCTGATTACAAATCAGCTGCTCTACCAACTGAGCTAAGCCAGCATTTATATTTTTATGAGCGAAAAATAGTGTTTATTCAATTTCAAAGCAATATGGTTTTATATCAACTCGGAATAAATTATTCAGGCTCTTTTTTCAATCCAAAATTCCCCTTCTCATCGAAGATTTTAAACTGAACCATCTTCTGTCGAATCTTTTTAATTAATTCAAATGTTAACTGATTGTATTCTAATTTTTCACCTGCATTTAAAATCTTACCTGATTTATCAGCAACAAATCCAGCCACAGTATTATACTCATCTGATTCCTCCAATTCAAAATTAAAAGTGTCATTAAATTCATCAATGTTCATCGTCCCTAATACATAAAACTTCCCATCAGGAAGCTTACTGAAATTTTGAATTTCGCTTTTGGTTTTGTCTTTAAGTTCGCCAACAATTTCTTCTAGAATATCCTCCATTGTAATAACACCTTCTGTGCCGCCATATTCATCTGTTACGACTGCAATCCGTTCCCCTTGCTTTTGCATATCTTTTAATATTTCGGAGATAAGCTTTGTTTCAGGCACAAAGTGTGCAGGGCGCAACAGACTTTTCATAGTAAATTTTTGTTTTTCAATTATTGATTTCATCACATCTTTTGTGTGAAGTATTCCAATTATATTATCCAATGAATTTTCATAAATAGGTATCAATGTATGCCCTGTTTTAAATATCTCGGCAATACTTTTGTCATCATTATCATTTAAGTTTATTGCAATCATTTCAGTTCTTGGAATCATAACCTCATCAGCTTTCAGATCATTAAACTCAAATATATTTTCGATAATCGCCTGGTCAGCTTCATCAATTGTTCCTGATTTAACACCGTCTGAAATTATGTCTAAAATCTCATCCTCTGAAGGACGTTCCTGCGAGAAATTAATTTTTTCCTTAAATGGAAGAAGAATTGTGTTACTTAAAACTGTTATTGAGTGAGTAAAAAATTTCAGGAATCTTGAAAGCAATAAAACTGTTTTTATTGATCTTTTCCCTATAAAGTCCGAATACCTATAGGCAATAGCCTTAGGAACGAGAACATTAAAAATTAATATTATCACCGTGATTACCAATGATGTCACAAGGATTGAAACTCCGGTTGAGATTATCATTGATAAGTTTGTTAACATGATGATGTTTGGATATATCCAGGTGGAAAATTGAAAGTAGCCGATGATGGATATAAGGACAGTTAAAAATGTAATTGCAAGGTGAATACTGCTGTAAACTTGTTCTTGATTTTCATTTAATCTCTCAAAATATGGTACATATTCATCACGAGATTCTTTTAATTCATCAATTTTTGTTTCACCAAAAGCAGCTAATGCAATTTCTGCGGCAGCAAGTAGGAAATTAATAAACAAAATTAAAATAAATACAATCAGTAATTCCATCTAAAGTCAGTTACCCGTCCTTTCTAATAATAATAAGTAAAAATAATGGTGATAAACTTAATTTACATTACATTTTTCTAATATGTTATTTTATGGGTGATTAATATTAAGTAATTTTAACCAATGAAACCCAAACAAATAAAAATAAGTGATAAGAATAAGCTTTCACTGCGTTGGAATGATGATGCTTTAAGTATCATTTCACTTAAATATCTTCGGGATGAGTGTCCCTGTGCAACTTGCAAAGGCGAGACTATTTTATTCAAAACATTTCGTCCTCCAAAACCAACGATGATATCTCCTGAGATGTATAAGATAAAAAGCATAGATGTGGTTGGAGAATATGCAATTCAAATAGTTTGGAAAGATGGCCATAACACTGGAATTTATTCATGGGAGTATCTTAAAACTCTTGAATCTGGAGAAAACAATAACATACAGCAGAAATATGACACATTAATATGATTTCTAAAAACGATTTAAAATACTTCTCTTCTCTTTTAATCAAAAAATTCCGCCAGCAGGAAAAAAAATTTATTGTTGAAGGTTTGAAGATTGTTGAAGAAGGATTAAACAGCAGTTATAAGTGTGATGTCGTTTTTGTTACTCCTGCTTTTATAGATTCTTTTCCGGAAGTGATAAATATTCTCAAAAAGAAAAGTGAGAGAATTCTGGAGATAAAGTCTATTGATTTTCAAAAAATATCCGACACAAAATCTCCGCAAGGCATTGCTGCAGTATTTAACAAGCACTACCCTAAAAAAAATGTTTCAAGACTTACAGATAAGATTGTTGTTCTAATTGATAACATTTCTGATCCCGGAAATCTTGGAACGATTTTACGTACCTGTGATTGGTTTGGACTGTACAATGTTTTAATATCAGATCAATCTGTTGAATATCTTAATCCAAAAGTAATTCAGAGCATCAATGGGATCAATTTTTCATTTAAATATTTATGATGAAATTTTTGAAAATGATTTGGCAAATCTAAAATCAAATGGTTACCAGATTATTTGTTCTGATATAAAAGGCAAAAATATTTTTTCGTATAAGACAAGTAAAAAGTCTGTTTTAACTTTTTCTAATGAATCTAACGGTCCATCAGATATGATTAAAAGTCTTGCAGATGATTTTATCACAGTTCCGGGTAAAGGCAGAGCTGAGTCCTTAAATGTTTCATCCGCAGCAGCAATAATTATTTCCCGGCTTGTGAATGAAATGTAATTTTATCAGTACCTACACGGTTTAATCTTTATAAGGATCATAAATATCAGATCCCGCCATCGCAACACCGATTGGATGCAGTTTGTACAGCACTTTAATTGTGTTGCCCATATAACTTAAAACTTCATCAAGATTTTTATAGCATTCCGGCGCTTCATCTGCACCAGAACCACGCAGCTCAATTCCTTTTTGCTTTACAGATGTTTTTACTTTTTCAAAATTAACTTTGCCACGACCAACTGTTACAGGTTTCTTAATTCCATCTCTGTCTCTTATCCATTTTTTCTTTCCTGCTGCTTCGTTGCGGGACATTGTTCTGCCTGCACCGTGAACTGTTGAATACAATGCATCTTTGGATAATTGTGAATCAACGCCTTCAACAATAACTGAATCATCCATCATATTTGCACCGATGAAACCAAGCTGATTTGGAAATGCAGGAGTGCATCCTTTACGAACGACCCAATACTTTTCACCAAAATGCTCTTCTCTCCACGCAAAGTTGTGATGATTATGAACTTCAAAAGTTCGCTTAGGATTACCCAGAATATATAAAACCAGTTCAACTACTTTATCTCTGCCGGCGTACGCATATTCACCTGCAAGATGCATTGCCTCTAAATAACCTTGTCCGAGTTCGGATTTTATATCAAATAAAATTGGCGGCGCATCCATTGAACCTTCATTTGCTTTGTCCTCAAAAGATTTATTTTGTGAAAGAGCAATAAATCCCATTGTTGTTCTGTGTCCGAATCCACGGGAACCGAAATGTACACCAATCCACAAATATCCATCATCATCTTTAAATAAATCTACAAAGTGATTTCCGCTACCAACAGTTCCTAATTGTTCTTTTGCTAATGAGATAAGTTTTCTTTGTGGTTTAAATTCTGCAGAAGCAATTTTATCTAAAACTTCATGATCAACAGGCTGATTATTTTTTCTGCCAATACCGAAAGAAATTTGATTATAAATCTCATCCATTATTTTCGGCAGTTGTATTTCATCAGCTTTGATATCAGTTCCTACAGCTTTGTTTCCGCAAGCAATATCAAACCCAACTCCGGAAAGAGAAATCTTATTTTTATATGCAACTGCTCCACCGATTGGATGTCCATATCCATAATGTGCATCAGCAGTAAGCACACCAATATCATTTTCAGATGTGCATCGTTCAATCTGAGCAATTGATTTCTCATCAATTATTTCTCTGCCGAAGATTTTTATGCGTTTCATTTTAATACTTGCTGAATTACCTAATAAATAATAAAAGAATAAATGGACTAAGTCACTACAAAACAAAAGGCACGATTAATCGTGCCTAGTAATATTCTAATAAGGTCACACTTCGACTTCGCTCAGTGTGACAGTTGTTAATTACTTTATCAGCATCATCTTTTTGGTTTGAACAAAATTCCCGGCATCGATGCGATAGAAATAAACTCCTGTACTAACTTTATTGCCAAATTCATCGTCACCATTCCAGTTAACCTCGTAAACTCCGTTTACTTGTTCTTTATTTACTAAAGTTTTCACTTCTCTGCCAAGAATATCGAATATTTTTAATGACACAAGCGAAGGTGTAACAATACTGTATCTGATAACTGTATTTGGATTAAAAGGATTCGGGTAATTTTGTTCAAGAGTAAATTCAACAGGAACCTGCTCATCAATTTGTTCAACATCCAAAAGAATTCCTGCTTCAGGTGTCGGAAGTTTTGTTGTCGTATAAATTCTAAAATCACCCGGAGGTAATGTTATGCTTGCTGTAAGGTTTGTTACGTTAACACTATCACCGCTAAAATAATCGTACCACCACCCTGAGCGACTGAAGTTTTGATTTGATGTAAGTTCTGTAACTCCAAAGTTTCCAACAATAAATGCATCCATAGAAGAATGGTAAAGATTAATCTTCTTCATACTTCCGCTAACATCAAGCGTAAAGTTACCTGTACTAAAAGCATCATAATCAGTTTTTAGTTTAGTCAATGAGGAATAAACTTTATAAAGATTTGTTCTTCTGTCATCATTAAGATAATCCCACTTAACGGGTTTATTACCAACTCTTCCGCTGGAATCAATACTTATATCATAACCAAGTTCACCGAACTGCCAGATCATTTTTGGACCTGGAATTATGAAGAAGAATGCACTTGCGAGTTTCATACGGTTTAAAGCAACATTTAAATTTTTGATATTGTAATTGCCGGATGAATTTCCATACGCTAAATTTTTAAACATCAATCTTTCTTCATCATGACTTTCCATGTATCCAACTAAATTTGGATTTGTCCATCCGCGGTTTTTATATGATATACCTGAAAAATCCCAGCTGCCGCAACTACCTGACGGATATCCCATAGTTGCCTGGTTATAATTACAATTATGATTTCCCCAAGTCATCATACCGTAATTTGAAAGAACAATTTCTTCATTATTGGCAGTAAAGTGTTCTAGTATTACATAAGCTGTTGAATCATATTCCCAGATTTTATCAGCCATTCTTTTTAAAATGTTTATTCTTGCCTGATCAAAACCTCCGCCATCACCAGGAGTGTTAGTAAATCCTTTTGTAAAATCAAATCTAAAACCATCGAACTTGAACTCTTCCAGCCAATACCGGTTTACATTATCTACATAATACTGTGTTGCTGTTTTAGCGTGATTAAAATCTGCACCCCAGAAATAATTGGTGTTTGGGGAAGTAACATTGAAGTAAGGATTATTTATTGTTGTTCTTATACCGGAATTATTCCCGATTGTATAATAACCGTCAAAATACATGTTAACCAGTGGGTTTAATCCAAAAGCGTGATTTAAAACTATATCAGATATAACCGCTATGCCGTTCTGATGGCACAAATCTATAAACTCTTTCAGCTTATTTGGAGTGCCGTAATATTTATCAAGTGCAGTGTGATAGCTTGGATTGTAGCCCCAGCTTAAATTTCCTTCAAATTCATTTACAGGCATAAGCTCAATTGCATTTACACCAAGCGATTTTAAATATGATAAAGTATCAATTAAAAACTGGTAATTTCTTTGCGTTGAAAAATCTCTTACAAGTAGTTCGTAGATAATTAATTTTTCTTTTGGTGGTTTTTGAAAATTAGTAACCTGCCATTGATATTCTGTTTGTGCTGATTGAAGTACACTTACAATGCTTTCAGTTTTACCTGAAGGATATGGTTTTAAATTGGGATAAGTAGTTGTAGGAATATATTGATCATTCCAAGGATCTAAAATTTTTTTAGAAAATGGATCACCAATTCTTATCTTTCCATCTACAAGATACTGAAATGCGTACTCTGTTCCCGGACTTACAGTAAATCAATCCACCATATAACGCTATCTGAATTTACAAAATGACGGTTCAACATGTAATTAGTCTGAACTTTCCAATCATTAAAATCACCGAGCAGATAAACATAATCTTTATACGGAGCATACAACGCAAGTGTTGCATTAGTAACGCTTGTGTAATTAATACCATGTTTTAATCCATTTGGCAAAGGTGCATTTATGTATGCCGGATTTGAAAACATCATAAACGAAGTTGAATCAACAATGCCTGTTGTATCTATACCAACAACTTTTACAGTATGAGCGCCAACAGAAAAGTTAGAGTGAACAAAATTATATGTTAAGTTTTTTGTGTTTGTCTGTGCAACCTGGTTTCCATCAACAGAAATAGTTAGCGAAGAAACCTTTGTCCCGAGTTCTACAGCAGTAACGGTAATTGGAACTGTTTCTCCAAATTTTACAAATGCAGGCGACCGCTGAGGATCACCATAAGAAACTGAAACCTCGGGATTCTCCACAACAACTGTTAAACCCGGTTCATATAGATCAATAAAAATATCCGGGACGAGTCTGCTTTGATCCATCAGCACTTCTAAAAACTATATCAAGCTGTGTAATTTGTTCAGAAGGATTTGATAACACTGATAAAATGTTCTTGGATATCCAATAGTAAGCTTATAAAGATTAGCACCCAATCTTGTTAATGCAGGTTGATTTGTATTATTTCCCCAGTTTCCAATAACGTGTTGCCACATACCCAAATTTGTTGTAACTCCTGTATGAGCATAGATGGTTCCCGTATAGTTTAATAACTCACTTGCGCCGGTCAGAGTTGTATTAAGAAAAACCACAATGCTGTCATATTGTGTTGGGGTTGCAGGATCGATAGTAACCGGTTGTGCAAATGAAATTGAGTATACCGTTATAGTAAACAAAAAGGTTTTTAACATATTTTTCATAAAACTACTCTTTAATTCCTGTTAGTTGAACAATAATCTCCCGGTTTCGCGCTCTGTTATCAAAGTCAACAAAAATTATCTGCTGCCAGGTTCCCAAAATTAACGATTTATTTTTAAACGGCACTGTAAAAGATGCACCCTGCAAAGAAGCCCGAACGTGAGAATGCCCGTTTCCATCGTGCCAGGTGTCATCGTGATGATAATTTTGATCTTTTGGGATGATTTTTTCAAAGAAATCGGGATAATCTTTTAACAAACCGGGTTCATATTCAATAGTTGTGATGCCTGCAGTTGAGCCGGGAACAAATAAAAGAGCACTTCCTTCTGTAAAATTATTTTCTCTTATTATATCATTAACTTTGTTTGTGATGTTAATAATATCACAATCCCCTTTGCTCTTTAATGCAATTGTATGTGTTTCTATTTTAAAATTCATAATATTCTTAAGAATCAACTTTTGGTTTGATAGAAAAATAGATTGCAGATTTTCGATAATCAAGGGAATAAAGATGTTGAATGTTTTCGTAGGGAATGGTCTTCCTGCCATTCCTTGCATTTTGTTTTTATTTCGGATCAGACAGAGTCCGATCCCTATATTTATTTCATCAAGATCATTTTCTTAGTTTCACTGTAATCACCCGCTCTTAATTGGTAATAATAAATACCGCTTGCTAAATGAGATGCATTGAAATCAACATGATAACTTCCTGCAGATTTTTCTTCGTTTACAAGTGTTGCAACTTCTTTACCTAAAACATCAAAAACTTTTAGAGTAACAAACCCCACCTCGTTCCTCCCCATTGCCAAAGGGGAGGATGAAGGAGGGGTTGGAATTGCATATTTAATTTTTGTACTTGGATTAAACGGATTTGGATAATTCTGTTCTAATGAAAACTTTGTTGGTGAATTTATTTCAACTTCAATTGTATTTGAATACTCAAACGTTCCGTCAAAATCTATTTGCTTTAATCTGTACTGATATTTTCCTGCTAGCAAATTTTCATCAACGAAAAGAATAAGATTGTGGTTCTGTTGTTGTACCATTCCATTTACAAAACCAATATTTATCCATTCCTCCAGTTCTTTCGTCTTTCGTTTTTCGTCTTTCTATTTGAAATCCTTATTGTTTGTTTCCGTTGCAGTTTGCCAGTTTAGAGTTACATTGTTATCTGTAAACTGATGAAGTGAAGGAAGCGAGTTCAACAGGAACGATTCCATTCTCATTGAAAACAACTAAACCTGCATTTTCAGTTGCAATCCAAAGATTTCCCAAATTATCAAATGCAAGATCTCTAATAATAATCGTTTGGGGTAATTGAGAGTTCGAAGTACTAAATACAGTCCAATTTGTGCCATCAAATTTTATTAGCTCTGCATTATTTGTAAACGATTCAGTTCCAATCCAAAGATTTCCATCATTATCAAATTCAATTGCGGTAGCTATAAAATTAAAGCCAGAATAATTTGTTCCATTAAATTTAACAAGACTACCCCACCCTGCTAATCCTGTAGCTAACCAAATGTTATTTAAGGAATCATTTTTAACATCAGTACAATAAAGACCAATTGGTCCATTTTGCGGTTGGAAATATTGTAACGAATCATTTTCAAATAAGTATAATCCCTCCCCATCACCAATCCAAATTGATTGATCATTTAATAATAACTGACGATAACCATTTGCTAATTGTAACGAAAGATGTGTTTCCCAAACGCTATCATCTCTAAATTCTACTAAATAATGAGTTGATCCAATTGACTGATTAATATTTTTTAGAAACCATAGATTATTTAGACTATCAAAAACAATTGAAGAGATACTATGACCTGGAGGTGTTGAGTCTGGAATACCATATACATACCAATCAGTACCATCAAACTTTGTTAATTGATTTCCTAATCCACCCCAAAAATTAAACTCATTATCAACACTAATTGTACTAAAAGAATTTGTAGGAATATTTGAGTTACTTGTATTATAAACTGTCCAGGAAGTAGTATCTATTTTAAGTATTCCAGATTCATAAAATGAAATCCATTTTCTATTTAACTGATCAACAACAATATCACCTACGGTATTAGAAGGCACACTGGAATTTGTAGTATCATAAATTATCCACTGAGGATTATTTTGTGAATAACCTACAACACTAAGTAGAATGACTAAGAGCAGTTCTATCTTTTTCATAAAAGCCCCGTAATGAAAAATTATAAAATAAGTTCACTTCAAACGAACGAAATAAAACTGTTAAAGTCAATTAAAATGTGCTTAAATGTTATATGTAAACGAAAACAAACCCAGTTCCTCAAAGGAACTGGGTTTGTATATTCAACACATAACGGCTAATTTTTCTGCATAAATTTTTAATCATTTGAACAAATCGGAAGGCTTATGAACTCAAAATATTATATGGATTTAGAGCACAAATACGGTGCTCATAATTATCATCCGCTTGAAGTTGTAATTGCAAAAGGTAAAGGTGTTTGGGTCTGGGATGTTGAAGGCAAAAAATATCTTGATTTTCTTTCTGCTTACTCTGCAGTTAACCAGGGACATTGTCATCCTAAAATAACCGCAGCAATGGTTGAACAAGCTGGCATTCTTACTCTTACGTCCCGTGCTTTTTACAATAATGTACTTGGTGAGTATGAAAAGTTTATTACTGAACTTCTTGGGTACGATAAAATTTTACCTATGAACACAGGCGTTGAAGGTGGAGAAACAGCAGTTAAGCTTGCACGTAAATGGGCTTACGAAGTTAAGGGAATAAAAAAGTATGAGGCAAAAATTATTGTAGCCAATGAAAACTTTCACGGCAGAACAATGATGGCTGTTTCTGCTTCAACTGATCCGGATTGTTATGATGGATTTGGTCCGTTTGTTCCTGGATTTGAAAAAATTCCTTACAACAATATCGCTGCTTTAGAAAAAGCTTTAGAAGATCCGAACGTTGCTGCATTTATGGTAGAACCAATTCAAGGTGAAGCCGGAGTTTTTGTTCCCGATGATGGATACTTAAAAAAAGCACATGAACTTTGCAAAGCTAAAAATGTTCTTCTCATCTGCGATGAAGTTCAAACAGGATTAGCAAGAACCGGTAAAATGTTAGCCTCAGATTATGAAGCAGTAAAACCGGATATTTTAATTCTTGGTAAAGCATTATCCGGTGGAACTATGCCTGTTTCTGCAGCACTTGCTAATGATAATATTATGCTTACTATAAAACCGGGTCAACACGGTTCTACATTTGGCGGCAATCCACTTGCTTGCAAAGTTGCTGTTGCTTCTTTAAAAGTTTTAATTGAAGAAAAACTTGCGGAAAATGCTTTTGCAATGGGTGCTTACTTCAGATCAGAAGTTCAGAAAATGGTAAATGAATTTGAACATCTTACTTTAGTACGCGGCAAAGGATTGTTAAATGCAATTGTAATCAAACCTGCTAAGAGCGGAAAAACTGCGTGGGATGTTTGTGTTGCGTTAAAAGAAAACGGTATGCTGGCAAAACCAACTCACGGTGATATAATAAGATTTGCTCCGCCGCTTGTTATAACAAAAGATGAAATTGATTTTGCAATAAGTATTATAAGAAAAGTTTTAAAGGATTTTAATTAGAATTGTATTGTCATCAAGAGACGCGAGAAATCGGGACGAGGTGATCTGATATACTGATTCAATTAGTAGATTGCTTCGTCGTTGACTCCTCGCAATGACTTTTGAATTGTCATTACCACGAAAGTGGGAATTTATTTTTTATAGGATGATGGATTCTCGTTTTCACGGGAATGACGCACAAGGCTTAAGTGCTATTTAAATCTTATTCTTTAGAACTTCGCGTGTTTCTCTTATTGATTTAGCGAGTTTTGTTAATCTTTCCTCAACATTTCCAAGATCATTATTTTTTGCAGAAAGTTCAATGCCTAATGCTTCATCACCAACTAATTTTGCACCAACTGAGTAACTAGAACCTTTAAGTGTATGAGCTGTATCGATGATCTTTTGTACATCATTAGACATGAGCTGTTCACGAAGTAATTCCAATTTATGCTCAATGTCTATAAGGTAATCACTCAAAAGATCTTTTTCGAAAACTTGGTCACCAAGACTAATTTGTTTTAACCTTTCAAAATCAAAAAATCTAAAATCATTATTTGTACTTTCATGTTTATCATTGTTGTAATCAATTTTTAAAAAATGATCTATCATACGAATAATTTCTCTCGCAACAACAGGCTTAGAAATATATTCATCCATACCAGCTTCAATGCATTTTTCTCTATCACCAATCAGAGCATGTGCTGTTATAGCGATAATCGGAATTTTATTTTTTGGTTCGCTCATCGCTCTTATCATTTTTGTTGCGGCAAAACCATCTATTTCCGGCATTTGGACATCCATAAGGATTAAATCATAGTTATGCTGCGTAAGAGCACGAATAGCCTGTTCGCCATTCATTACGGCATCTACCTGGTATCCTGCAGAGATTAATGTTCTTATTGTAATTTTTTGATTGATCAGATTATCTTCTGCAAGAAGGAGTTTATATCCTTTTCTTTTGGAAATGTGAAGTTTAATATATTCATCAGTAAATTGAATTTCTTCAAAATCAGGCTCTTCAATTTTTTCTTCTGATAAATTTTCGGATTTGCCTTCTTCCTGTTTCTGCACAATTATATTAAAATCAAATCTGCTTCCTTCACCTTCAACACTTTTAACTGAAATATCACCTTCCATTAAGCTTGTGAATTCTTTACAAATAACTAATCCCAGACCAGTACCGCCGAGACTTGAAACTTCAGATCCAGTAACCTGAGAAAACGGTTTGAAGAGTTCTACAATTTTACTAGGCGGAATACCAATACCTGAATCTAAAATACTGGTAGCAATCTTAACTTTATTATTCTCAATTTGATCAACCTTAACAACAATTTTAATATCACCTTCTTTAGTAAACTTAATTGCATTGCTCAGAAGGTTTAAGTAAATCTGCCTGATTCTGGTTGGATCCCCAACAAAGTTTAGGCTTTGGGCTTTGGGTAATTCAATTGATATGTTTAATAATTTTTCTTTCGCTTTTGGGCTAACAATTGAAACTGCTTGATCTAAAATTTTTGAAAGATTAAAATTAAGATGCTCTAGCTCTATTTTGCCTGCCTCAATCTTTGATAAATCAAGCACCGCATTAATTGTCTCTAAGAGAGATTCAGCAGAAAGTTTTGCATCATGTACAAATTGTTTAAGTTCTTCCTGGCTCCTATATGATTCGTTTTGAATTAAATCCAAAAAACCGATAATGCCATTCATTGGAGTTCTTATTTCGTGACTCATAGTAGCAAGAAATCTGCTTTTAGCCGTGCTTAACTTCATTGCTTCTTTTGCAAGAGCATCAGATTTTTCCTTTTCAATTTTAAGCGCTAATTCAGCTTGTCTTCTTTGTTCGTGTGCATAAATTTCCTGGGTAACATCACGCACCGTTCCTTCTATATAACTTTCGTTGTCAACTTCGTTTGATACAACTTTAGCGTTTAGTCTAACAGTTAGTTCTTTTTTATTCTTATTGACAATTTTAATTAAAAAATCTTCTACAAAACCATTTTTTCTTAACTCCAATAATAATTTCTCTCTGTCCGTCGGATTTTTATAATACTCCGGAATCCGTGTAAATATTAAATCATCGAGTTTTTCCAATCCAAGCATCTTAACCATAGCATGATTAGCTGTAAGGAAATCACCCTGGAATGTTGATTGATAAATACCATCTGATGAATTATTAAATATTGCTTTAAACTTTTTTTCTGATTGTTCTACACGCAAAGCATTTTCTGCAACTTGTAATCGCATTCTAAAATTTATTGCACTTCCAGCAACAGAAAGTAAGCTAAGAAATAAAACAAAAATCAGTGATTCGAACATATTCGGTAAGAAATATATTTTCTGATCATTAAATAGAATTGCAACAGCAAACACGATGTTATAATAAATTGCAACAAGTATTTGATTTTTAATTTCCCAATTAAGAAACATAGCAGAGGTAAATATCATCAAGCCAACTATTTGAGAGTTTACAATCAGCGAGTTTGGAATTAGCAGTATCATTAATGCAGATGAACTGATGATCGTTAACAATAAAATATGTACAAGTAGTATTGAATATTTGGTAGCATTCTTAGAGCTAAGAAAAACCAAAATAACAAAGGAAACAAGAGTAGCTGACAATCTTACAAAATAAATCTCAAATGAATACTCGGCATGGTGACGTACTTCAAATATCATTGCAAAGATGCCAGAGATTGCAACCATCAATGCTATTACTTTAAGTGGTGTAACTAAATATTTTCCGGTTTCTTCTTTTATAATATCATACCTCTTTTGTAAATAAGACAAATCCGGGACAAAAATAAAATCAACTAGTGAATTGTTTCTATTTGTTTTCTTACTCATAAAATACATAATAAATTTACATAATTTTTGTGATAAATTGCTTTATCATTTCTATTTTAAGCATAACAATTTTTAGACAATTTACTATATGGATTTTTTGTACTCAATCGATCTTGCAATATTCTATTTCTTCAATCATACTATTTCAGCGTCATTTTTAGATAAATTCTTCTCGATAATAACTAACAAAGAAAATTGGTATATAACATATGTTGTGTTGCTTGGATTATGCTTTGTCAAAGGCGGATTAAAGGGAAAATTAGCAGTAATCGGTTTAATTCTTTTAATTATCGTTACAGATCAGGCCGGATATAAATTGCTTAAAGAGTTTTTTGCTCGTCCAAGACCATTTGATGTTCTTTCAGACGTAATATTGCCAACGGGTCCAACAGGAACTTATTCGTTTCCATCAAATCATGCAATTAATAATTTTGCTGCAGCAATGTTTTTTTACAAATTATTTCCAAAACTTAAATGGTTTTTGTTTATTGGTGCTTCGTTAGTATCAATTTCAAGGGTCTATCTCGGATTGCATTATCCATCAGATATTTTGGGTGGTGCAATAATTGGAGTCGCATTTGGATATTTATTTGCTTTAGGGGTTTTATACTTAGAAAAATATTTAAATGATAAAAAACTTAAACACTCTGAATCTTAATTGAAATGAAAGGCATTGGTCAGATGAAAAAACTATATTTTATAGTCTGCATTTTGATCACGACAAACATAATATTTGCATCAAATTCTTATAAGAATTATCTAATTATTTTAGAAGCAGACACTCTCGAAATCAAAGCATTAAATTATTCAAATAGTCCTGCAGATAGCAGTGTCACTATAAATATTGAGTATCCACAAATTAGTGGTTTAGAGAACATTGTTAGTGAAACTAAGATTAATGCATTTTTAGAAGAAGAGTTTAAACAATCAATTCCATGGTATGAAGAAATTCTTTCAGACTCTGCGGAATATAGTGAGTATCCAAATGAGATCGGATTTTCATTTGAGACCGGATTTCAAGTCCAGTTTAATTCACAAAGGTTTATAAGTATTGTCCTAAATCATTATCAATTTACCGGTGGGGCACACGGAAATTATTTTGCTCTTGGTTATAATATTGATATGAAAGATGGAAAGGTTTTAACATTAAAGGATATTATTAAAGAAGATTCATTCGATTTGTTAACCTACGAGTGTGAGCAAGCAATTTTAGAAACTTATGAAGCAAATTCATTAATTGAAGCTGGAACATTCGAAAATGAATTAGTTATCCCGGAAGATCAGGACTTTTACATAACTCCAGCTGCGTTGGTAATTCAGTTTGATCCTTATGAAGTAGGACCTTATGCAATGGGTGAGATAGTTGCTGAAATTCCATTTGACAAAATAAAAGATATCTTAAAAGATAATCTTCCTTTCCCGACAAACTAAATCATATGAAAAACAATATCTTAATCCGATCTGCAACTGAAAAAGATGTACCAGCTATTTTAAGTCTGATAAAAGAATTGGCTAACTATGAAAAACTTTCAGATCAAGTTATTGCCACAGAAGATGAATTAAAAAAAGTCTTGTTCGGTGAAAATAATTTTGTGGAAATTCTTGTTGCTGAGTATGAAGAACAGATTACTGGGCAAGCTTTATTTTTCAAAAACTTTTCAACTTTTCTTGGTAAACCCGGAATATATCTTGAAGATCTTTATGTAAAACCTGAAATGCGAAACAAAGGAATTGGCAAAGCTCTACTCGATAAAATAATTTCATTGGCTAAAGAGCGAAATTATGGAAGGGTTGAATGGGCAGTACTTGATTGGAATGAATCTGCAATAGAATTTTATGAAAAAATCGGAGCCAAAAAACTTGACGAATGGAAGATTTTTAGATTAACTTCCGATAAATTCTGACAAATAATTATTGTCATCTCAATCAATTCAGTGTATCAATCTTCACTAATGCTTTTAAGTAATTTTCATTATTTTTACGTCTCAAAGTTTTAAATTCGTACTTAAAAACTCAAGTTAAAGAGGAAATAAATGTCTAACACAAATAGAAGAGTAGTTGTAACTGGAATCGGAGCTTTAACTCCTATTGGATTGACTGTAAGTGATTTTTGGAATTCGATGATGGAATCAAAAAGTGGCTCTGCTCTGATAAAACAATTCGACACGTCCAGAGTTGAAACCAAATTTGCCTGCGAATTAAAAGATTTTGATGTTTTAAATTATCTAGACAAAAAGGCGGCCAGAAGATTGGATCCCTTTGCACAGTACGCTCTTATTTCTGCAGGGCAAGCTATCCAAGATGGAAATTTAAAACCTGAAAACCTTTCTTCTGAGGAAAGAAATAGAATCGGAGTAATTTTTGGAAGTGGCATAGGTGGAATACAAACTTTTTACGATCAGGCAGTCATAAATCGTGAACAAGGTCCAGATAGAATTTCTCCATTTTTCATTCCTATGCTTATACCAGATATTGCTGCAGGACATATTTCCATTCAATATGGATTTAGAGGTCCAAATTACTGTACAGTCTCTGCTTGTGCTACAGGAAATAATAATATGATAGATAGTTATCTGTTGATTAAAAATAGTATGGCTGATATTATGATTACCGGCGGCAGTGAAGCATCAATTAATGAATTAGGAATAGGTGGATTTAATTCAAGCAGAGCATTATCAACAAGAAATGATTCCCCCGAAACAGCAAGTAGACCATTTGATTCGACTCGAGATGGATTTGTAATGGGCGAAGGAGGCGGAGCTTTGATCCTTGAGGAACTTGAACATGCATTAAAAAGAAATGCAAAAATCTATTGTGAGATTGTTGGAGCAGGTTTATCAGCAGATGCTCATCATATTACGGCCCCGCATCCTGAAGGTACTGGTGCAATCTTATCGATGGAAATGGCAATTGCACTGGCTGGAATCAAACGAGAAGAAATCGACTATGTGAATATGCATGGAACATCAACCCCTTTGGGTGATATCGGTGAAACTAAAGCGATAAAAAATGTGTTTAGAGATCATGCATACAAAATAAATTTATCTTCAACCAAAAGTATGACAGGGCATTTATTAGGTGCAGCTGGAGCAGTTGAAGCAATAGCAACAATTCTTGCTGTTGTAAATGATCGGATACCGCCAACTATTAACTTTACAAACCCTGATCCTGATTGTGATTTGAACTATACTTTTAATAAACCGCAGGATAGAAAAGTTAATTATGCATTAAGTAATGCTTTTGGGTTTGGCGGACACAATACATCTGTAATATTTAAAAAGTTTGAGTAACAATTGTTAGGATTATTAATGAAGCGTGTTTTCTTTTTTACATACATATTTCTTTTAAGTTTTTCTTTTTCTATATTTTCGTCCGATGGACCTAGGCAAAAAGGTAAATTGGTTATAGAATTTAAAGGATTAAAATCCGATAATGGCAAGGTAATAATTGCTCTGTGTAACAACCTGGAAAATTATGATAATCACAAATCTCCTTTTATCGGAAAATTTACTTCAATAGATAATAATCGTGCGAAAATTGAATTTGAAGAACTTCCATTTGGCGAATACGCTATAAAGGCCTTTCATGATGAAGATGCAAACGCTGATTTGAATACAAATATTTTTGGAATTCCGATAGAAGATTATGGATTTTCAAATAATGCACGCAGTATGTTTGGTCCGCCAAGTTGGGAGGATGCAAAATTTAGATTTGATAGAGAAAATCAATCGATGGAAATTTTAATCAAGTAAAACCAACTTTACTATCACATTTCATAGCCACAACTATTAACTCAGTTTCCTTGATTGTATTTAATAATTTTTTTTACAGTGAAATCGTCAGGTTTAGCTTGGTAAGTATGGAAGATATCCGAAATGCTTAGAAAGAGAATTATTTATTTCCTTTAAAAACTCGAGCCTCCGCGGACATTATAAAAATTTTTCACTCTTGTTTTTTATTTTTCTCCTCAAAGATTGAATCCGGTATACCCTTATTAACCTGATAGTTTGAATAATTTACTATAACCTTTCCCTTTGTTCTGGAATCGGAGTGTTTATCTTTCTTGTTAGTATTTTCTGTGTTTGTTTCACCGCTAATCGTAGCAGGAATGTTCATCTTATCAAGATTGAATGAAAAAATTATCTTAGTTGGTAATGGATATTTAATTTTATCATCATAACTAAAATCAATAGTAAATGTTCCATTAGTTTTAGTAGTTGATTCAACTTTTCTAATTAATTGCTTTTTTTGATCGACCCACAAAGTTGAAAGAATAACATCACCTTTATCTCCCGTGGGTATAACCTTTACTATTGAAGTCTGAACGCCATTTAAATCAACATCCTGTTCATAAATTGCTGTGTAATCTTTCTTTAGTAATGATGAAGGAGAAAATTCCATTCCATTTTTAGGCAGCATCGCAAATCCTTCTGCTTCAAGATGAGTTTTATCCGGCTGCTTAAAATAAATTTTAGCCTTGGTTTCAGGCACTTTCAAAAACTCAACATCAATCTTGATATTAACATCAACCTGGTAATCTTTAACAATATTAAAGTTTGTAATTACACTGTTGATAATTGCATCAGGATCTTTAGATTGTGAAAAACCTAATTGAGCCAATAATAAAAACAAACAGATTAATAATTTCATCTCATCCTCGTATTATGTAAGTATATCTTTTCGTTTAAATAAAACTAGCGTTAGCGAAAAGAAAAAGACTATATGCCCTGCTAATATTAATGTTGCTTTTATGATCTCTGCAAAATCAACAGGATCATCAAAAAATAATCGCCATGAAAGAATGTAATTTGTAAACAGGTATGGTTTTATAGTTTGGAAAAAATCAATGTTGATTGCAGACAAAATAATAAATACAATTATCACCGTCATTGTGCTAACAATTGGACCGATAGCATTTTCTACTAAAGACGAAAAAAGAAATGCAAGACTTGCAACTACTGACATTCCCAATGCAGCAAAATCGTAAGCAAGTAAAAATCGCCAAAGAACATCATTCTCTTCAAAAACTATAATTGTCTGATTACTGAATACTAAAAGTTCACCGGTTCCAAAAATTATTAATCCTACAACAAGACTCATAACAGCAAGCCAAATAATTAAAAGATGAGTGTAAATAATCCCCGCCAGAAATTTTGAGGTAACAATTTGTGTTCTGGAAACAGGCCTTGAAATTAACATTCTGTAAGTGCCGGCAGTTGCCTCACCGGCAAGTAAATCACCAGCAACTAATGCAATTAAAAATGGAATATGAACAGCAAGACTGGTTAAAATAAGGTAAGATACTAAGTAGCCATTCAGTAAATTTCCAACAAAGATAAAAGACTGCTGCAAGTTTCTCGTCATAAAATTCAATGTATGTGATCCCTCAAAAATCATTGCTATATGAATAATTGGCACTAAAATTCCAATAGCAATAAACCCTATGTATGTACGCCACTTCTTAAAAATTTTATAAAGCTCTATTTGAATAAGTGTAAACATCATACGACCTCATCTGTAATTTTTAAGAAATAATCTTCAAGCGATCTTGTTGGGATAACTGCGTTGACTTCTATCTCATTCTGCACAAGAAACTTATTCAACTCTGCAATCTCATTGTTCTCCAATGAAAAAATAAAAACCGTTTTTGCATTTGATTCAAGTTTACTGCCCCAGCCAGATTGAGATAAAAGATTTTTAACTTTTTCTTCATCATCAGTTTCAAAAGTTACCTTAAGTTTTTTAGCATTTAAAAGGTCATTTACTTCTCCTTCAACTCTAGTTGTTCCTTTGTCAATTATAATCATCCTGTTTGCAACTAATTCAACTTCATGCAATATATGTGAAGATAGAAAAATTGTTTTATTCTTTTCTTTACTAAGATGTAAGATCAACTCACGAATTTCCTTCATTCCTTGCGGATCTAAACCAGTTGTGGGCTCATCAAGAATTATTAAATCAGGATCATGCAGCAATGCTTGTCCTAATCCAAGTCGTTGTTTCATTCCGTGTGAAAAAGTTTTTACTTTACTCTTAAAACGATTACTTAATCCGACGAGTTCAAGAACTTCCATGATCCTATTTTTAGGAATTTCTTTTCCCGATATTTTACCAAGTATCTCAAGATTCTTATAAGCGGATAAGTAATTGTAAAAATCTGGTTTTTCCACTATCGCACCAATTTTTTTTAAAATCTCAATACGATTCTTTTGTAAGGATTTGCCAAACAATTTTATGGTACCTTCAGTAGGTCTGATAAGTGACAGCAACATTCTTATAGTAGTACTTTTACCTGCACCATTTGGACCTAAAAAACCAAATATATCACCTTCAAAGACATTTAGATTAAGATTGTTAACTGCACGTAATTCTTTGAAGTCTTTAGTTAATGAGTTAATCTCAATTATTTTGTTTCCGTTCAAGTAAATCTTTCCAATATTTAATTAATATTAGCTTAAAGATAACAACTTATCCATTATTAAAAGTTATATTTATTTAAGTGGTAAATATTTTTGATGAAGAACATAGAATTCTTAATGATGCTAAAATTAATCTAAAGTCAAGAGTTAGTTTGATAAAATTTAATTTGTTTTTTTATCAAAATATTTTCATTTTCGATTTGAAATTTAAGTGATCATAAAAAAGTTTTTTTTACTGCGCATTTCATTTTTATTTATAATTTTTTTTTAATAGTTTTTGATGTGAATTGAAATGAGTGATATTTTAATTAAGATTTTTTTTCATCTTTTGAATTACTCAGGAAACAGAGCTCGCTTCTTACCAGAATTAAAATAAATAGTTTTTTTATTAAATGACCTGCTGACCCCAGGCAGGTTTATCCTTTGGAGAGTTGGATGCACATTAACAGATTTTTTACCGAACAGGGAAAGGATCCTTTATCATCTTTTGAATTTGTGAAAAGAATATCCGAGATTAAAGATCGGGATGGTTCAGTTGTATTTAGAATGGAAAACGTTTCGATACCAAAACAATGGTCACAAGTTGCTACAGATATTATTGCCCAGAAGTATTTTAGAAAAGCGGGCATTCCAAAACTGCTAAAAAAGGTCAACGAAAAAGGTGTGCCTAAATGGTTACAAACATCTACAGCAGATACAGAAAGGTTGCAAGAACTACCTGAAAATGATAGACTGACTTCCGAAACTGATTCCAGGCAAGTATTTCATCGTTTGGCTGGAACCTGGACTTATTGGGGATGGAAAGCTAATTATTTTGAGTCTGAAGAAGATGCAAAAACATTCTATGATGAAATAATGTATATGTTTGCAAATCAGATGGCAGCACCAAACAGCCCGCAATGGTTTAACACAGGATTAAATTGGGCATATGGAATTACAGGACCATCACAAGGACATTTTTATGTTGACTATCAAACAGGTGAACTTACTAAGTCTAGTGACGCCTATACTCATCCACAGCCGCATGCTTGTTTTATCCAGTCAGTTAGTGATGACCTGGTAAATGAAGGCGGTATTATGGATCTCTGGGTTCGTGAAGCTCGGTTATTCAAATACGGGTCAGGAACGGGGTCTAACTTTTCTGAATTAAGAGGATCTGATGAGTCATTAAGTGGCGGGGGTAAATCTTCTGGCTTGATGTCATTCTTGAAAATCGGCGATAGATCCGCTGGTGCAATAAAATCCGGTGGTACAACAAGACGAGCTGCCAAAATGGTAACTCTTGATCTTGATCATCCTGATATTGAAGAATATATTAATTGGAAAGTTCTTGAGGAACAAAAAGTTGCGGCAATTGTTGCAGGCTCAAAACTTTGCAATCTTCATCTTAACAGTATTATAAAATCTTGTTATGATGAACATCCTGAAAACGATAGATTTAACAAAAAACTTAATAAGAAATTAAGTCACGCTGTTTTAGAGGCAAGAAAAGCACAAATACCAAATAATTTTATTGAGCGTGTAATTCATTTAGCGAAATTAGGATTTAAATCCATTGAGTTTCCTATTTACGATACCGATTGGAATTCTGAAGCTTATGCAACCGTATCAGGTCAAAATTCTAATAACTCGGTTCGTGTTACTAATGAATTTATGACAGCGGTTCTTAATGATGGAAACTGGAATCTCTATTGGAGAATCGAGAAAAGAAAATCAAAGAAAGAAAAAAGAAATCCTAAACCCTGCCAAACTTTAAAAGCCAGAGATTTATGGGATCAAATTTCATATTCAACTTGGGCTTGTGCAGATCCTGGTATCCAATATCATACAACAATTAATGAATGGCATACCTGTCCGGCTGGTGGAGAAATTAAGGCGTCCAATCCTTGCAGCGAATATATGTTTTTGGATGATACAGCTTGTAACCTGGCTTCACTTAACCTCGTAAAGTTCTACGATTCTAACAAACACGAGTTTAATATTGAAGCTTTCAGGCACGCTACCAGATTATGGACGATGGTTCTTGAAATAAGTGTCTTGATGGCACAATTTCCCAGCAAAGAAATTGCTCAGTTAAGCTACGATTACAGAACTCTTGGTTTAGGTTATGCCAATCTTGGAGCGTTATTAATGCTTCAGGGAATACCTTATGATAGCCGAGAAGGATTCGCAATTTGCGGTGCAATAACATCCATAATGCATATGATTGCTTATGCTGCTTCAGCTGAAATTGCAAAACAAGCCGGGCCTTTTGCACGATATGAAGAGAACAAGCAGAATATGCTCCGTGTCCTCCGAAATCATAGAAGAGCAGCTTATAATGTACCAAATGAAGAGTATGAAGGATTATCAATTCATCCAGTTGGCATAAATCCACAATATTGCCCTTCGGATTTACTAAAAGCTGCAAGAGAAGATTCTGACAGAGCTGTTGAGTTGGGTGAACTTTATGGTTATAGAAATGCCCAGGTCACAGTTATTGCTCCAACAGGTACAATTGGTCTTGTTATGGATTGCGATACCACTGGTGTTGAACCCGATTTTGCCTTAGTTAAATTTAAGAAATTGGCTGGTGGCGGTTACTTTAAAATTATCAACCAATCGATTCCACCTGCTCTAGAAAAATTAGGCTATAATAAGGATCAAATAACCGAGATTGTAAGATACGCAAAAGGTACTGGTTCATTAGAGGGTTGTCCTTACATAAATCCTCAATCATTAAGAGCAAAAGGGTTTACAGATGAAATCATTTCAAAGATAGAAAAAGCTTTGCCACTCGCATTTGATATCACATTTGCATTCAATAAATTCTCAATTGGTACTGATTTCTTAATTAAAACTCTGGGATTTGAAGAAAATGAATTTGACTCTTATGATTTTGATATTTTAGGCAAACTTGGATTTTCTAAAACAGAAATATCTTCTGCAAATGACTATGTATGCGGAACGATGACCATTGAAGGCGCACCATTCTTAAAACATGATCATTATTCTATTTTTGATTGTGCAAGTAAGTGTGGTAAAAAAGGAACCCGATTTATTCGGCCGCTTGCACATATAAAAATGATGGCTGCAGCACAGCCATTTATATCCGGTGCAATTTCAAAAACAATAAATCTTCCCAATAGCGCCAGTGTTGAGGATATGAAAGATGCTTATATGCAAAGTTGGAAACTTGGTATAAAAGCAAATGCATTATATCGTGATGGTTCAAAACTGTCTCAACCACTCAACACTATGAGCGATGAAGATATTGAGACTTTAATGGAGGATAAGGATAAAAATGATATTGTGAAAGTGGCTGAGAAAATAATCCACAGATACATTGCAAAGAGAAGAAGATTACCAGATAGAAGATCCGGTTATACACAAAAAGCTAAAATAAATGGGCAATCAGTTTATATAAGAACCGGTGAATATGATAATGGGCAGATAGGTGAAATTTTTATTGATATGCATCGCGAGGGTGCTTCATTTAGAAGTTTAATAAACTGTTTTGCAATCTCCATTTCTCTGGGATTACAGCACGGCGTACCCCTCGAAGAATTTATAGATGCTTTTGTGTTTACAAGATTTGAACCTAGTGGAATTGTTACAGGAAATGATAAGATTAAAATGGCAACTTCAGTTATTGATTACATTTTCAGAGAATTAGCGGTAACGTACCTTGGAAGAAATGACCTTTCCCACGTTGATACTGATGAGATATCATCGAAAGCGTCTAGAGGAATAGTAAAAAAATTAGCCGAACCAGAATATGAAAGTGAAGAGATCATCAGTGAACGACTTGTAGAATTAGATAACAATAATGCCGAATCTTTTACTTTCACTCCGGGCTCAAAAGGCACAGCTACTAAAGAAAGATCAACGCAAACTATTAACCAAATGACCACAAAGGTTAAACAAGCGATAGAAAATGGTTACACAGGCGATATTTGCCCCGAATGCCAGAGTATTACCATGGTAAGAAATGGAACCTGTTTAAAGTGTATGACTTGCGGCTCTACGACAGGTTGCAGCTAAAATTTAAATATACAAATTTAAAAAAGCTGTTCATCTGAACAGCTTTTTTATTATTTAAAACTAAAATCTACTCTTCCTCAATTCTTCTTCCTCCCATATATCTCTTATCATAATAAGTATGTTCTAAAGAAGATATTGTTACTCCTAATTTTGATGAGGCATGAGCAAATAAATTCTCACCGATATAAATCCCAACATGACCTGGTTTAACTCTTCTTCGTGTATTAAAAAAAACTAAATCGCCAAATTTTAACTCAGAGCGATTTTCAATTGATATGCCTTGTTGATATTGATCCCTTGCAGAACGGTTCAGATCAAGCAGCCACGAATCACGATAAACATTTTGTGTAAAAGCACTGCAATCAATACCATTAAGAGAATTGCCGCCATATTTATAAGGAGTATTCAGGTATCTAATAATCTCCATCAACATCAATTCTTTTTTGCTGGATAGAATTGCTTCTCTATCCGAACCGGAAGAACTATTTTCAAGTTTTTTTAATACAGAAGTTAAATCAATCTTTATCTCATCTTCAGGTAGATCACTGGGATCTTGAAATTCAGGAACATCTTCATCTTCAAATATGAAAGTGGAGTCATCAGATTGGGAAATATTGTTGGATTCGTATCTACCGGATTTTTCTATTTCTTTGGATTTATTATTCTCATCATATCTTAAAGAACCCGAGCTGCTCGAGCAATCGATAAAAACGAATGCATTAATCAAAATGATCGTAATAATAAAAAACTTTTTAGTTATACTCATTACTATCCAAGATATGATTTTAATATATTACTTTTGGAATTATGTCTAAGTCTTCTTATGGCTTTTTCTTTTATTTGCCTAACTCTTTCCCTTGTAAGATTGAACTTTTCTCCAATTTCTTCAAGAGTCATAGGATACTCACCATCCAGCCCGAAATATAATCTTATAACTTCAGCTTCTCTTTCAGGGAGAGTTGCCAATACACTTTTTACTTCAGATTTAAGTGATTCGGATATAAGCTCATTATCAGGTGAGGGTTGCTGATCATTCTGAATGACATCTAATAAACTGTTTTCTTCGCCGAGTGAAAATGGCGCATCCACTGAAACTTGCTTACTGGATAATTTCATTGCATCGGCAATTTCCTCCACATCCATTTCCAATGCCTCGGCCATTTCTTCTGCGCTTGGCTCTCTTTCAAACTCTTGTTTAAGATTTGAATAAGTTTTTCCAATTTTAGTTAATGCGCCAACCCTGTTTAATGGTAATCTGACAATTCTTGATTGTTCAGCTAAGGCTTGTAAAATTGACTGCCTAATCCACCAAACAGCGTAGGAAATAAATTTAAAACCTCTAGTTTCATCAAATCTGCGGACGGATTTAATTAACCCCAAATTTCCTTCATTAATTAAATCGCCCAAAGATAATCCTTGATTCTGATACTGTTTGGCCACACTTACAACAAAACGCAAATTAGCTTTTGTAAGTTTTTCCATTGCCGACTGATCTCCCCTTTTTATTCGAATCGCAAGTTCAATCTCTTCTTCAGGTGTAAGTAGATCTACTTTACCTATATCTTGCAGATACTTATCTAATGACTGACTTTCTCTGTTCGTAAATTGCTTAACAATTTTCATCTCTAAAACTCAAATAAATAATCGAGTTTGCGGGCATAGTTTTTATTAAACTGGTAACAATTAAAATTTAAGTGACTATCGATTGTTTACCTTGGTTAAAAATAGAGATGAAATTCTTTAAAATAAAGAGCGAACTAAATTTAGTACCCTTGGATTAATTACTAACGCACCTTATTTAAATCGCTAAACCTTTAGGTTTTCTATTGCGTGGTGAATATGAGTAATTAAATCATTCTAAAATGGATTGAATGATTTATTCATTTAAAAAACTTATGCCTTTTAAATCATTTTTAATATTAAAATATTCAGCAGCAGTTTTACCAACATCTGCAAAAGTATTTCTGGTACCTAAGTTTGTCGCAGCTTTATTTTTTCCAAAATATAACACAGGTACATATTCTCTACTATGGTCGGTGCTTGTCGTAGTTGGATCATTTCCATGATCAGCAGTGAATATAACTCTATCAGTCAAATGAAGTTTGTCTATAAATGTTGGCAAAAAATCATCAAAATTCCTCAGGGCATTAGCAAATCCTTGGGCATCATTTCTATGCCCAAAGTAAACATCAAAATCAACAAGATTAATGAAGATTAAACTATTCTTATATTTTGTTGTACTTTTAAGTAGCTGCTCAAAACCCTCTTCATTAGATTTAGAATTTATTTGAACTTTGATACCTCTATAATTAAAAAGATCATTTATTTTTCCAATTGCAATTGTTTGAATTTTATTATTGAACAAAATATCCAAGATCGTCTCTGATGGTGGATCCAATGAATAATCTCTGCGATATACTGTTCGCTTATAATTTTCGCTTGTACCCAGAAATGGTCTGGCTATAACTCTTCCAACTTTTAAGGGATCAACTAAGACTTCTGTTCTGGTCTTAAAACAAATTTCATAAAGTTTTTCTAATGGAATAATATCCTGATGTGCTGCAATTTGAAAAACAGAATCAGCAGAAGTGTAAATAATAGGAAACCCGGATTTAACATGTTCATCACCTAATTCATTAATAATCTCTGTACCCGATGCGGCTTTATTTCCAAGATAACCTTTACATCCTGTTAGTATTAAAAACTTTTTCAAAATATTGTCGGGAAATCCATTTGGGAAATAATCAAAATCTGTATCGACAAATAATCCAGCTAATTCCCAATGCCCGGTTGTGCTGTCCTTCCCTTTTGATAGTTCATTCATTTTACCAAAAGAAGCCTTGGGTTCACTTACTCCATCAATCCCATTAATAGAAATGATATTTCCCAGGCCGAGCTCTTTCAAATTATCAAGTTTTAAACCATTAACTACTTTTGAAATATTTCCGAGGGTATTGCTGCCTGTATCGCTATATAGATTAGCGTCCGGTAATTCACCAACACCAACGCCATCTAGTACGATGATAAAAAAATTATTCATAGTAGGGAGGGAAACGATTAGTTAATATTTCTAACGGCATTACCGCCTTTTTCAACAGCTTTTTGTAATGCTAATTCGGCATTATTAAAAACTTCGTCAGTATCCAGCTTTCCATGAGTTGAGGCAACACCGACAGATACAGTATATGTGTTTTGCTTAGAAACTATTGCTATAGGTTTTCTTGCAATTTTAACTCGAAATTTTTCAGCCCAGATAAAAACATTTTTTGCATCCGTATTAAAGAAATAAACTGCAAAAAGTTTTTCATCTATACGACCAAAAATATTTAGTGGAGTCATTTCCTTAGCGATGGTTTCTGCAACAACCTTTAATACTTTTGGTAATGGATCACCATCAAATAAAGATTCCTGTTCAAGAAATTCATCTATTTTAATAAGAGCAAGTGCTCCTGGAACATTTAGCAAATGAGCTTTATAAAGATCCGAACTTAATCTCTCTTTAAATGATTCAAGATTTAAAGCCCGTGTTTCTAAATCCAATGCTATTAGACTTTTAATGAGAGTTTGTGATGAATGCGAATAAATAATATATGATACTATGTGAACTGAATTTTTTAAAAATTTTACATCCGAATTTGTGTAAGCATTTTTTTTAAGACTATCAAAACATAGCACCCCAAAATTTTGCGAGCCGTACATCAGAGGTACGGCAAGAAAAGAGCCATCAAATGTTAAATCTTCACTCTTTGAAAACCTTTTATAACTATCCACAGCAGTATCATCTATTTTTACGGGGATGCCAGTCAAAATAGCTTTACCAACCAGAGTTCCTGAAAGATCTATCGCTAATCCTTGACCAATATATTTTAAAGAAGTTTTGTTATTAACCCTGAAGGCTTCAAACTTTTGTTCCACCGGTTTAAAGTAAACAAAAACAAAAGCATCCCATTCAATTAAATCACTAAGAGCATTTTGCATTGAAGTTAAAACGCCTTCTTCTGTATCAAAGTTAGTTTCCGGTCCGATAAGATTGAGAAGTCCTTTTAATCTTTGCTGTGAAATTGAATCTGAGTGTTTTTCCTCAAAGATTTGAATTATCATGGTGATAACTCTAACAAATCTTCCAAGGGAATAAATAGTTTCTATACCAAATAAATCGCTAACTTTTGCGTCTACCGCTATTATCGCAATCAGTGAGCCCTCATAAAATAATGGAACACCAACAAAACTTCTAACTCCCTGCGGTTTTTCATAATATCGTATAACATCAGCTTCTGCCGCAGGGGATATATCACTAAGCAATTCGGGTTCACCTTTTTGTACAATCTTGCTTAAGATATCATCTTCAATATCAAATTTTCTTTTGGCAACTTCGTTTGGAGAAGACGATACAAATTTTTCTATCGTAAGTTTTTCTTTTTTCTTATTATACCAGAAGAAAATAGCCGTGTGTGCAGAGTATGCATCTTTTATAACTGTCAGCATTTTCTCAAGCGCAAACGCAAATTGCCCATCATGGCCAATTTCGGGAGGTAAAGATTCGTTTGCGATTTCTTCAAATCGTTCTCTTAAATCAGGAGGTATTAGCGTTGTTTTTGGGGTCTTTGAATCAGGAATGTAATTTTCAGCAGTTATTACTTCAACCTTAGAAACTTTAGAAACAATTTTAAAGGATTCATCATGATCACTTACCGGAGGTAAATTATAATCATCATCAATCTCATCTTTTTCATTTATAGAATAACGTCCATCAAATCGTATTGAGTCTCTTAAGAAAATAATAAATGCAACATAAATAACGATTACTGCAATCGTTATAACTCTGATAAGAAGATCATCTGTAATAAAAAGAATTATAGCGAGAATAGGTACAAGTAAAAATATTAGGATTCTTTTTTTTTGTCTTTTATCCATTGAAATTAATACTTACAGATGTTTAATAAATATTTAAATAAATTTACGATAAAAAATTACAAACTTCGTATGGCAAAGATATAAACTATTTAATAAAATAATGCGGATAATAGTTTTTTAATTTCTTTATTTCCTGTTCCTTTAACAGAGGAGAAAAAGAAAAGATTTTCATTTAAGGTAAGCTCTGGAAAAAATTCTATAGCTTTCTTCACACTTTTAGAATACTCAGATTGCTTTAACTTATCAGATTTATTTAATAAAATTATATACGGTAGATTTAATGAACGAAGCATTTCATTTAATTTTACATCTAATTCCGTTGGATGATGACGACTATCTAAAAGATGGACTATTAATTGTATATGATTTGAGGATGCTAAAAAATCGCTTATTAGTTTTCCCCATTTTTTTCTTTCGGTTTGACTTGTTTTTGCATAGCCATATCCAGGAAGATCAACAATATAAAATTTAGAGTCGATATTATAATAGTTGATTGATTTTGTTTTACCTGGAGTTGAACTGATCTTTGCCAGATTTTTTCTATTGAACAAAGAATTAATAAAGGAAGATTTCCCTACATTAGATCTGCCGCAAAGAACTACTTCGGGAAGTCTTTCGTTCGGTATTTCTGAATTATTATAAACCGATGCTATAAATTTTTGATGTTCAAACATAATAAAAAAGAGTAACCGGAAACCCGATTACTCTTTCATAAAGACAATAATTAAATTTTTATTTGTTTTTCTTTTTAGATTTTTCTTCAACTACGGTAGCTTCTTCAATCACTTCGTCGCTTTTTTTATCAGCTTTTCCTTTAGCCTTTAATTCTCTTTTCTCTTTGTGTTCTTCAGCTTTTTTATTTGCAACATCGTTATAATCAACTAATTCCAAGATAGCCATTTGTGCAGCGTCTCCGTTACGATTACCAAGTTTTACTACCCTTGTGTAACCACCTGGTCTTTGACCAATTTTGGGAATAATCTCTCCAAAAAGTTCTTTAACAACTTCTTTGTCGTTAATAAGCGCTATAACCTGGCGTCGAACATGTAGATCATTTTTCTTTGCTTTGGTTATTAATTTTTCTATAAAAGTTCTGGCTTCTTTAGCTTTTGCTTCTGTAGTTTTTATTCTTTTATACTTTAAAAGGGAAGTGGTCAAAGAATTAAGCAATGCTGAGCGATGACTTGCAGTTCTACCTAATTTTCTTCCTTTAACACTGTGTCTCATTGAACAACCTATCTAGATTAATGTAATTCAGAATCTTCTTTAATATATTTGTCTACATTCATTCCAAAATCAAGACCAAGAGTTTCAACAATTTCCATTAACTCAGCTAAGGACTTTCTTCCGAAATTTCTAAACTTGAGCATTTCCTGCTCATCTTTTCTAACCAACTCAGCTAAATTCTTGATATTAGCTGCTTTAAGACAATTGTGGGATCTAACGCTTAATTCTAGATCATCTACTGGAGTTAAAAGTATTTTTTTAATCCTCTCAGTTTCACTGTCCTTTTGACTAACATTTTGTTCTTCCTCTTGCTCAATATCAAAGTTAATGAATAATTGAACATGCTCTCTAAGGATTTTTGCTGCTTGTGTAAGTGCATCATCAGGAGTTATAGAACCATCAGTACTTATTTCAAGAGTGAGTTTCTCAAAATCATTCTTATCCCCTATTCTAACATTTTCAACATCATATTTTACAACCTTAATTGGTGTAAAAATCGAATCGATAGGTATTACCCCAATGGTTTGATCTGATACAATATTTTCAGATGCAGGAACATAACCAACACCTTTTCCTACTCTTATTTCAACTTCAACTTTGGCATTTTTATTAAGAGTAGCGATATGTAATGTAGGATTTAAAATTTCAACTTCATTACTCGATTTTTGAATATCCCCGGCAGTCCATTCTCCAGGACCGGCTAAAGAGATATCTATCTTATTTGGTTTTTTGGAAAGAAATTTCATCCTGACTTGTTTGAGGTTTAATATAATTTCAGAAACATCCTCAACAATACCCTCAATGGTAGTAAACTCGTGTAGAACACCGCTAAATTTTACAGATGTTATAGCTGAGCCTTGAAGTGATGATAATAAAACTCTACGAAGAGAATTACCTAATGTTACGCCATAACCTCTTTCAAGAGGCTGTAGAGTAAATCTTCCAAACGAATTCGTATAATTGGCTTCATCAAGAACAACGGCTTCAGGCATCTTTAAAGATGATACACTCATTATTTATCCTCTATCTTATTCTAATTAAAAATTTTATTTCGAGTAAAGCTCAACAACTAATTGTTCATTGGCATTTAAAGGTACATCAGCTCTTTCCGGAACCTGAACAAATGTTCCAGAGAGAGAAGCTTTATCAACGGTAAGCCAGCCGTAAGTATTATCTTTTACTCTTTTTAGAGAATTATGGATTGCATCTAATTTTTTACTTTTGTCTTTTACCTGAATTAGATCACCAGCTTTTAAAAGATATGCCGGAATATCAACCAGAACATTATTTACTATAATGTGTCTGTGGGTAATAAGTTGTCTTGCTTGTTTTCTTGAAGATGCAAATCCAAGTCTGAATACAACATTATCCAAACGGCGTTCAAGAAGTTTTATAAGATTTTCACCGGTTCTTCCTTTTTGTCTATTTGCTTTTTCAAAATAATTCCTGAACTGAGTTTCTAATAACCCATATGATCTTTTTATCTTTTGTTTTTCTCTTAATTGAACACCATACTCTGAAACTTTAGATCTTCTTGACAATCCATGCTGCCCAGGAGGATAGTTTCTTACTTCAATAGGACATTTTTCTGAAAAACATTTTTGTCCCTTAAGAAAAAGTTTTTGTTTCTCTCTTCTACATAATTTACAAACTGAATCGGTGTATCTTGCCATTTAGTGAATCTCCATAAATTAAACTCTTCTTTTCTTAGGTGGTCTGCATCCATTATGAGGAATTGGTGTAACATCCTTTATAGAGGATACAGTTAAACCAGCAGTGTGTAATGCTCTAATCGCTGCTTCTCTTCCGGAACCAGGACCTTTAACAAAAACTTCGATTTTTCTCATTCCCAAATCATAAGCTTCTTTACCTGCTGCTTCAGCAGAAACTTGTGCAGCAAATGGTGTATTTTTTCTTGATCCTTTAAATCCATTCTTACCTGCAGATGACCAGGAAACTGTATTTCCATAAATATCAGTTATTGTAACCAGAACATTATTAAAGGTTGCTTTTATATGTGCAACTCCGTTTGAATCAACGTGTGCTTTTTTCTTAACTTTTTTTACAGTTTTTGCCAATTCTTAATTCTCCGTATTATCAAATATTATTTCTTAGAAGGTGCTTTTTTCTTTCCAGCAACAGTTCTTCTCTTTCCTTTTCTAGTTCTGGAATTAGTTCTTGTTCTTTGTCCTCTTGCTGGTAAACTCTTACGATGTCTGATACCGCGATAGGAACCAATATCCATTAATCTTTTTATGTTCTGCTGAACTTCAGATCGCAAGGCTCCTTCTACTCTATACTCAGCGGTAATAATTGATCTGATCTCGGCAACTTCCTCTTCGGTCAACTCAGCTACTTTTTTTAAGGGATTAACCTTAGCCTTTTGTAAAACAGTTGCGGCGGTAAACTCCCCGATTCCATATATGTATTGTAAACCGAACAACACTTTTTTATTTTTTGGTAAATCAACTCCAGCTATACGGGCCAATGATGTACTCCTTTATTATTAACCTTGACGTTGTTTGTGTTTAGGGTTTTTGCAAATAACTCTTACAACACCCTTACGTTTAATAATTTTACATTTATCGCAAATCTTTTTAACAGATGCTCTAACTTTCATTTTTCTATTTCCTATTTATACCTGTATGTAATTCTGCCTTTTGTCAGATCATAAGGAGATAATTCAATCGAAACTTTATCACCAACTAAAATCTTTATAAAGTGCATTCTCATTTTACCGGAAATGTGTGCGTGAATTTCATGTCCATTATCAAGTTTAACCTTGAACGTGGCATTTGGTAATGTTTCCGTGATAATGCCATCTATTTTTATCGGTCCTTGTTTTGCCATTTAACAAATTGTTAGTATTTCCGGCTCATTATTAGTTATCAAAATCGAATGTTCAAAGTGTGCAGATGTTGAACCATCTGCTGTAATTATCGTCCAGCCGTCATTAGCCGTAACCACTTCATACTTCCCGGCATTGATCATAGGTTCTATTGCCAGCGTCATTCCATTCTTTAATTTGGGTCCAGTTCCTTTTTTTCCAAAATTTGGGATTGAAGGATCTTCATGCAAAAATCTTCCAACTCCATGCCCACACAGATCTCTAACAACTGAAAACCCATTTGTTTCAACATAAGCCTGAACAGCGTTTGAGATATCGTGAACTCTGTTCCCGGCTGATGCCTGTTCAATTCCCATATATAAAGAACGCTCAGTAACCTCTAATAACTTTTTTTTATAAGGAGCAATTTCTCCAACAGGAACTGTAATCGCCGCGTCTCCATAATATCCGTTTTTAAGAACACCAATATCAATTGATATAATCTCACCATCTTTTAGAACCCTGGAACCAGGGATACCATGAACAACTTCATCATCGATTGAAGAACAAATTGATCCGGGAAAACCCGGTGCTCCACCTTGCGAATAACCTTTGAACGCCGGCGTTGCATTGTTACTTCTGATATAATCTTCAGCAATTTTGTCCAACTCTAAAGTTGTAATCCCAATCTTAACATTCATTTTAAGAAGTTGTAGAGTTTCTGCAACAATCACACAACTCTCTCTTATAAAATCAATTTCTTTTTTTGATTTAATTAAAATCACAAAAGATTATCTACGACCTTTAATTTTTCCCGATTTCATAAATCCATCATAATGTCTCATCAACAAATGAGACTCAATTTGCTGTAAAGTATCTAATCCAACACCAACAATAATCAATAAGCTAGTTCCGCCAAAAAATTGTGCAAATGATCCCGAGACTCCCCAAGCAGACACAAACGCCGGTAAAATTGCAACAATGGCTAAAAATATTGAACCGGGCAGAGTTATTTTAGTTAAAATATTATCAATAAATTCTGATGTTTGTTTGCCGGGTCTGATACCTGGAATAAATCCACCTTGTTTCTTCATATTATCAGCAACATCTTTTGGATTAAATGCAATTGCTGTGTAAAAATATGTGAAGAATATGATCATCAAAGCATAAATGGTTGAGTAAATAGGAGATTGATATTGAAACCAACCTGCAACCATCTGTAAAAATTCATTGTCAGGAAAGAAAGAAAGTACAGTAGTCGGTATAAACATTATTGATTGAGCAAATATAATTGGCATAACACCAGCCGTGTTTACTCTTAATGGAATATATTGAGTAACTCCTCCATAAACTTTTCTTCCCACAACTCTCTTAGCATATTGAACAGGAATTTTTCTTGTTCCCTGAGTAACCAACACAACACCTGCAATTATGAAGAACATAAAGGCAAAGATTATTATCTCTATAATAATCGATCTTTGTCCTGCAGATATTAATCTTATTTCATCAAAAATTGAATGAGGAAAACGAGCAATAATTCCTATAAAAATTATTAAAGATATACCATTGCCAATTCCTTTATCTGTTATCTGTTCACCCATCCACATCATAAACATTGTACCTGATGTAAGAATGATTATTGTGGAGATAACCCAGCCAATTCCTTGGATAGGTGCAGGCACAATTGATAATCCTTGAAATTGTGTATTAAGTAATTTAACTGTTACACCCCAGGCTTGCATTGCAGATATAATTACGGTTCCATATCTGGTTAACTGAGTAATTTTTTTTCTTCCTTCTTCACCTTCCTGCTGAAGTTTCTGAAAATAAGGAACAACTGCACCCATCAATTGAAGGATGATAGAGGCGGAAATATATGGCATAATTCCTAATGCAAAAATGGCTGCATTTGAAAAAGCACCGCCAACAAAGAGATCATACAATCCAAATAGATTATCAGAAGAAGCATTCTTCGTACTTTCGGCAAGAAGCACAGCGTCAACCCCTGGAATTGTTAGATGAGATCCAAGCCTAACAATGAAGAGAAGTGCTAAGGTGTATAAAATTCTCTGTCTAAGTTCGTGAATCTTAAAAATATTTCTGAAAGTATCTGTAAGTCTTGACATCTGTTTTTATGCTATACTTTGTTTATAGTTCCACCAGCTGCTTCAATTTTCTGTTGAGCTGATTTACTGAAATCAGTAACTGTTAAGTTAATTTTTGACTTAAGCTCACCCTTACCCAAAATTTTAATTGGTTTTTTTGAACTTGAAACTAATCCCAAATTCTTTAATTCTTCGGCATTCAATAATTGATCTTTTATTGCTTTGGAGTCGATTAATCTTTGAAGTGAGTTTAGATTAACGACCTGGTATTCAATTTTAAATATATTAGTAAAACCAAATTTGGGAACTCTTCTTTGCAAGGGCATCTGTCCGCCTTCAAACCAGGCTTTATGTTTTGCACCTGATCTAGACATTTGACCATTCATACCTCTGGTAGATTGGTTGCCGTGTCCTGAGCCTTCACCTCTTCCAACTCTTTTCCGATTTTTTCTTGAACCGTTTGCGTATTTAAGATTACTTAAAATATCCATTATAAAACCTTACTAATCTTTTAATTCTTCAACTTTAACTAAATGAACTACTTTTTTAACCATTCCTCGTATCTGGGGAGTATCGTTATGGACTCTTGTCCAATTAGGTCTACCTAATCCTAAAGCCTCTATTGTTCTCTTTTGAGGTTTTGGTCTATCGATAATACTTCTAGTTTGTGTAATTTTAATTTTTGCCATAGTATTCTCAGTTCGCGCTAATAAACAAATCATTAATTGTTACGCCTCTTTTTGAAGCCATTTTTTTCGCATCAATCTGCTGCAATAATCCATTAAGTGTGGCTTTAACCTGATTATGAGGATTGCTTGAGCCAAGTGATTTTGTAAGGATATCAGTAATACCAGCAGCTTCCAAAACAGCTCTTACTCCACCACCAGCAATTAATCCGGTACCAGGGGAAGCTGGTTTTAGCAAAACCTTACCAGCACCAAATTTTCCAATAATTTTGTGAGCAACAGTTCCTTTAATGATAGAAACTTTAACTACATTTTTCTTGGCATCATCAATTCCCTTGGAAATCGCATCGGTAACTTCATTGGCTTTACCAAGACCTACTCCGACAACGCCATTTCCATTGCCAACAACAACAATAGCATTGAAACTAAATCTACGTCCACCTTTAACAACTTTAGCTACTCTGTTAATGTGAACAACTTTTTCTTTAAGTCCATCAGTTTCAGTTGATTTTACAGCTTTCAAATAAATCTCCAAACAATCTTTAATAAAATAAATTTTCTTAACACTTTGGTTGCCGGAAGAGGACTCGAACCTCTACAGACGCCTCCAAAGGGCGTAGTCCTGCCATTAGACGATCCGGCAATTATCAAAATTTTAATCCGGCTTCACGAGCGCCTTCGGCAATCGCTTGAACTCGTCCGTGATATCTATAACCATTACGATCAAACACTACACTGGATATTTTTTGCTCTAATGCTTTCTTAGCAACCAATTTTCCTACAAGTTTACTTTTAGAAACTTTTCCTTTAGAATTTTTTATTTCATCAGCAAGCTCTTTAGACAATGATGATGCAGCAACTAAAGTGTTTCCAGTTGAATCATCTATGATCTGAGCATAAACTTGATTAAGACTTCTGTAGATAGTAAGTCTTGGCATTTCAGGTGTTCCAGAAATTTTCTTTCTAATTCTGGTTTTTGATCTTAATCTTGGTTTCGTATTTCTCTTAATCATATTAGTTTAAACTCCATTTGAATTATTTACCCGCAGTCTTGCCGGCTTTTCTCAAAATATGTTCATCAGAATATTTAATCCCTTTACCTTTGTAAGGCTCTGGTTCTCTAATAGATCTGATCTTGGCAGCAACTTGTCCAACTAATTGTTTATCAATTCCTGAAATCACAATTTGAGTCGGGCTTGGAACAACTAGTTTTATTCCTGTTGGTGGCATAAAATAAATTGGGTGTGAATATCCCATATTAAGCAAAAGATTTTCCCCTTTTAATTCAACTTTATAACCCACACCAACTATATCCAATGTTTTTTTATACTCTTCGTTAACTCCAAGTATCATATTCTGAATCAATGCACGCGTTAATCCATGCAAAGCTCTGTTCTCTTTAAAATCATCCGGTCGTTTTACTTCAATCTGATTATTTTTCATCTCTACTTTAATGTTAGGATGAACTGCCCGCTGAAGTTGACCTTTGGGACCCTTTACTTTAACAATAGCGCCTTCAAGTGTAACAGTAACACCATTTGGGATATCAATTATTTTTTTTCCGATTCTCGACACTTTAATACTCCATCAAAAATATTACCAGATATAACAAATTACTTCACCGCCAACGGATTTGCTTCTCGCCTCTTTGTCTGTCATCAATCCCTTAGAAGTTGAAATAACAGCAGTACCTAATCCATTTAGAACCCTTGGAAGTTGTGATGAATCTTTATAGATGCGCAATCCTGGTTTACTTATTCTTTTCAATCCAGATATTGCACAAGAACCTTCACGATACTTAAGTTGAATTTTAATTACACTTTGTTTGCTATCCTCAACGATTGAATAATCGTGAATATAGCTTTCTCTTTTCAAAATATCCGCTAATCCCTGTTTAATTTTAGAGGCAGGTATTTCTACTCTTAATTTCTTTGCCTTCGAAGCATTTCTAATTCTTAGCAAAAAATCTGAAATCGGATCAGTTACTGGCATAAATATAAACTCCTACCAACTTGATTTTTTTAATCCTGGAATCTCACCTCTAAGAGCCATCTCTCTGAGGACTAATCTAGATACGCCAAATTTACGGTAGTATGATCTGCCCCTACCGGTAAACATGCAACGATTTTTTAATCTTACAGGAGATGAATTACGGGGCAGCTTTTGCAAAGCGTCGTAATCACCTTTTTCTTTAAGTTCTTCTCTAAGCTTTTTATACTTTTCATTAAGCTTTCTTCTTTTTTGGTCCCGGGCAATAATGCTTAGTCTTGCCATTAAATCTCCTTTAATACCTTAATTAACTTCTTTTTTTCTAAATGGAATACCGAATGCTTTTAATAGTTCGAAAGCTTCGCTATCAGTTTTTGCAGTTGTAACAAGAGTAATATCCATACCCATAACTCGTGTAATCTTGTCTGCATTTATTTCCGGAAAGATAATTTGTTCTTTAACACCAAGCGTAAAGTTTCCTCTACCGTCAAATGATTTATCTGATAAACCTTTGAAATCTCTAACACGTGGTAGCGCTATGTTTATTAATCTATCAAGAAACTCATACATTCTTTCTTTTCTTAAAGTAGCCATTGCGCCAATGTTTGTATTTACGCGAAGCTTAAAATTTGAAATATCTTTTTTTGACTTTCTAACACTCACCTTCTGTCCGACAATTGTTTCAAGAACTTTAACTGCTTCATCCATTATCTTCTGATCAGCAACAGCGGCACCGACGCCCATATTTACAACAATCTTATCTATCTTAGGAACCTGCATTACACTTTTATAATTAAAAGTTTTAACCAGAGCCGGAACAATTTCATTTTTATATATATCACCAAGTCTTGATTTTATCTTGATTTCTTTTTCTTTCGCAGCAGGTGCTTCTTTGGGCGCTCCTTTTTTCTGAGCTTCTTTTTTCTGCGGTTCTTTATCTGATTTTGTAGTTTTCTTTTCAGCCATTTCTGTACAACTCTATTAAAATAAATTTACTTAAGGAATCATCTCACCAGAGGCTTTACTAACTCTGGCAATTTTCTTTTTACCTGTTTTTTCGTCCAAAATAATTCTTGCGCCTATTTTTGTAGGCTCATTTGATTTGGGATCAAGAATCATAACATTAGAGCAATGTATCGGTGCTTCTTTTTCCTGAATTCCACCTTGAGGTGATTTTTGTGTAGGCTTTGTGTGCCTTTTTCTAAGGTTAATTCCTTCAATAATAATTCTTGACACTTTGGGAAAAACTTTTAATACTTTTCCGGTCCTACCTTTATCATTGCCGGCAATAACCATTACGTTATCATTTTTTCTAATTTTCATTTATCTAAAATCCTTATATAACTTCGGGTGCTAAAGAAACGATTTTCATAAACTGTCTCTCTCTTAGTTCTCTTGCAACAGGTCCAAAGATGCGTGTTCCTTTAGGTTCATTCTGATTATTAATTAATACTGCAGCGTTTTCATCAAATCTAATATAAGAACCATCTTTTCTTCTAACTTCTTTTTTTGTTCTTACGATAACTGCCCGTGAAACTTCACCTTTTTTTACAGTGCCGTTGGGCATTGCAGTTTTAACTGATACTACAATTGTATCACCAACAGTTGCATATTTCCTATCACTGCCGCCAAGAACACGGATACATCTCACTCGTTTTGCGCCGGAATTATCGGCTGCAATTAAATTAGTTTCTTCCTGAATCATCTTTTAAAATCTCCTTACTTGGCTTTTTCAACAATTTCTACAAGACGCCATCTTTTATTCTTACTGAGCGGGCGAGTTTCCATAATTTTAACTTTATCACCTAAGCCGCATTCCTTCTTTTCATCATGTGCCATTAACTTTGTAGTTTTCTTAAAATATTTTTTATAGATAGGATGAGGAACTTTTCTTTCAATTGCTACTGTAATAGTTTTATCCATTTTATTACTTACAACAACACCAATCCTGATTTTTCTTAAAGTACGTTGTTCCATCTTTAAGCTTTAGCTCCTTCCTTATTATCTGTTTGAGCTAATTTCTCTGCTCTTTGTCTTTCACTTAAAATCGTTTTCATTCTGGCAATATCTTTTTTAGCAAGACTGAGCTTGCCGGTGTTATTCAATTGTTTAAGTTGATGAGAGAAACGAAGATCAACTAAATTCTTTTCTTCTTCTTCAATTCTCCTAACAAGTTCATCGCTTGTCATTTCTTTAATTTCGTATAATTTCATTTTTATATAATTCTTTTTTATTCGTAATCTGGTCTACTTACAACTTTAGTTTTAATAGGAAGTTTGTGTGAACATAATTTCAATGCCTCGCTTGCTAACTCCCGTGTAACACCAGCAACCTCAAACAAGACTCTTCCCGGCTTGATAACAGCAACCCAAAACTCAGGTCCACCTTTCCCTTTTCCCATTCTCGTTTCTAATGGTTTTTTTGAAACGGGTTTATCAGGAAAAATTCTAATCCAAACTTTTCCATCTCTCTTCATTTTTCTGGTAAGAGCAACACGGCAAGCCTCAATCTGACGGCTTGTAATCCATGCAGGTTCCATAGCTTTTAGTCCAAAATCTCCGAATGCCACTGAACTACCTCGGTAAGCTTTTCCTGCTCGTCTTCCACGCTGTGACTTCCTGTATTTTACTCTTTTGGGCATTAACATAAGAAAAAACTCCTAAACGATTTTATTCTGTAACTCTCTTGCCTAAGATTTCTCCACGGCAAATCCAAACTTTAATTCCAATAGAACCATAAATTGTTTCAGCTCTGCCATTTGCATAATCTATGTCAGCTCTAATAGTGTGAAGTGGGATTCTGCCTTCTTTATACTGTTCAGTTCTGGCCATTTCAGCACCGCCAAGTCTTCCTGCACACATTATCCTTATACCTTCAGCACCCATTCTCATAGCAGCTGTTATTGAAGTTTTCATTGCTCTTCTAAATGAAACTCTGCCTGCAAGCTGATTTGCAATATTTTCTGCAACCAAGAAAGCATCTAATTCGGGTCTTTTAATTTCTGATATCTGAATTTTAACATCCTTGCTTGTAATCCTTTTTAATTCTTCTTCAAGCTGAGTAATTTCTTTTCCGCTCTTACCAATTACAACACCGGGTCTGGAGGTATGAATTGTAAGAATAATATTCTTTGAAGTTCTATCGATAACTATTCTTGATATACCAGCCTTTTTTAATCTGTTTCTAACATAAGCACGAAGTGAATCATCCTCTTTCAATTTGACTGCATAACTTTTATTTTCATACCAGTTAGAATCCCATCCTCTGATGACTCCAACTCTAAAACCTACTGGGTGTGTTTTTTGTCCCAAATATCTATCTCCTTATTTATACTTTACTTGCAACAACAATAGTTAAATGACATGATCTTTTTCTGATTCTGTATGCGCGTCCCATAGGTGCCGGTGAAATTCTTTTTATCGTAGGTCCTTGATCTACAAACACTTCTTTTACAATTAAATCCTGCGGTTCAACTCTGGCAGTATCATCTGAATTTAACAGATTTGCAACAGCTGATCTTAAAGTTTTTTCAGCATCTTTTGATGAATGCTTTGATGAGAAGTGCAAAACTTCCAAAGCTTTATCAACCCGCATACCTCTAATCAGATCTATTACCAGTCTCATTTTTCTTGGTGATGACCCTATATATCTATTTATTGCTTTAGCTTCCATTAAATTCAAATCCTATTTTTTATGCTTTAGATGCTTTCTCTGCTTTTGTCCCTGGATGTCCTCTGAATATTCTTGTAGGCGCAAACTCACCCAGTTTATGACCAACCATATTTTCTGTGATGTAAACAGGAATCATTTTATTGCCATTGTGCACTGCTATTGTGTGTCCAACAAAATCCGGAAATATAGTTGAAGAGCGTGACCAGGTTTTAATTATTTTTTTCTGATTTGTATCGTTTAGCTTTTTAACTTTCTCAGCTAATTTATAATCTAGAAAAGGACCTTTTTTAACCGATCTTGGCATATATTACTTTCTAATTACTACTTGCGTCTTTTAATAATATGTTTATTAGATTCTTTTTTTCTTTTTCTGGTCTTTAAGCCTTTAGCTTTTTGTCCCCAGGGTGAAACGGGATGACCGCCGCCAGAAGTTTTACCTTCTCCACCACCCATCGGATGATCAACGGGATTCATCGCAACACCTCTAACACTTGGTCTAATACCTCGCCATCTGTTTCTTCCAGCCTTGCCCTGACTAAGATTTTCCTGTTCAGCATTTCCAACAGCACCGTATGTAGCCATACAATCCAATCTAATCAATCTAACTTCACCCGACGGCATTTTTAACTGAGCAAAATCACCTTCTTTAGCCATTAACTGAAGTGATGCACCTGCACTTCTTCCCAATTGTCCACCCTTACCAGGTTTCATTTCAACATTGTGAACAAAACTGCCAAGAGGCATTTCCTTTAACGGAAGTGCATTTCCAATCTGAATATCACTGCCAGGACCCGATACAACTTTGCTTCCAACTTTTATTCCTTCCGGTGCAAGGATATATCTTTTCTCACCATCAGCATAATGTAATAGTGCTATCCTGCAAGTTCTATTTGGATCGTACTCAATTGAAAAAACTTTTGCAGGCACACCGGGTTTGTTTCTCTTGAAATCAATTATTCTATATCGTCTTTTATGTCCGCCGCCAATAAATCTTGTAGTAATATGTCCAAGATTATTTCTTCCGCCTGATTTTTTAATTGCCACAGTCAGCGATTTTTCAGGAGTTGATTTTGTAACCTCTTCAAAAGTAGAATTGGATCTAAATCTAGTTCCCGGAGAAGTTGGTTTTAATTTTTTAATTCCCATTATATAATCCTGTTTCTTATCCTATACTTGCTCAAAGAGTTCAATTTTTTCGCCTTCTTTAAGTGTGATTATGGCTTTTTTGGAGCGTGCAGTTTTTCCTTCAAATTTTCCACTTTTTCTAAACTGAGATTTTATTTTTCCCGGATGATTTATGGTCCTAACATCAACTACATGCACATCAAACTTTTTTTCAATAGCTTTTTTAATTTCTATTTTATTTGCTTTTGGACTAACCAAAAAACCATATTTGCCAGCTTGTGCTGCACTTATGTTAGTCATTTTTTCTGTTATAAGAGGTCTCACTAATATCTGATTCATAATCAACCTGCCACTTCTGTGTTTGCGGTAAAAGTTTTTTCTATTTCTTTAACAGCACTCTTTTGTAAAATTAATACCTGATTATTCAACAAATCATAAGTTGAAGCTTTTGAGGCTTCCAAAACTTTTACTTTTGGAATATTTCTTCCGGATTTGTAAATATTTGGGCTGTTTGCTTCAGTAAGCAATAGAACTTTTTTGCCATTAATTTTTAATGCATTAAGAATCTTTAGAAACTCTTTTGTCTTTGGTTGTTCGATGTTAAAATCTTCAACCACCAAAAGTTGTTCATCTTTAATTTTGTAACTAAAAGCAGATTTTCGTGCTAATCTTTTCACCTTCTTTGGTAAATCCTGACGGTAGTCTCTGGGTCGTGGTCCAAATATAGTTCCACCACCTACCCATAATGGTGAGCGCGATGTACCTGCACGGGCACCGCCGCGACCTTTTTGTTTCCAAGGTTTTTTGCCACCGCCTCTAACTTCACTTCTTTCCTTAGACTTGGATGTACCTTGCCTCTGATTAGCTAAAAAAGCTTTTACGGATAAGTAGATAGCGTGATCGTTGGGTTCAATTGCAAAAATGCTATCGGATAAATCAATTGTATCACCCGATTTTGATCCATCTATTTTTAAAACATCAAGTGTCATTTTTTAACCGAATTACTTCTTAATCAATTCTAAAATTGTATTCACAGCACCGGGAACAGCGCCTTTAACAAAAATTAAATTTTGTTCTGGAATAACTTTAACTACTTTCAAACCATCTATGGTTACGTTTTCATACCCCATTCTGCCCGCCATTTTCATACCTTTAAAAACTCTTGAAGGATAAGAGCTTGAACCAATAGAACCTGGCGCTCTAAGTCTATCACTTTGTCCGTGTGTTACACCGCCAACACCACCAAAATTGTGGCGTCTCATTACACCCTGAAAACCTTTGCCCTTATTTCTACCGCGTACTTTTATTTTTTCACCTTCAACAAAAAAATCAGCACCTATTTGATCACCAACTTTATAATCACCTGAACTAAAATTTCTAAATTCCTTTAACAGAGTGGCTGGTTTGATTCCGCTGCTCTTATATTGCCCTGCCAATGGCTTAGAAGTGTGTTTTTCTTTTCTCTCACCAAAAGATAATTGCAAAGCTTCGTAACCATTTTTTTCTTTAGTTCTAATATTCAAAATTTTACAAGGACCAGCTTGTATTACTGTAACAGGTATAATTTCTCCGTTTTGCCCGAAGATATTAGACATACCCAATTTTTTACCAATTATGCCAGACATCTTATCTCCAAAATTCATTAAAGCTTAATCTCAATATCAACACCCGCAGGAATATCAAGTTTACTTAATGAGTCTACGGTTTTGTTATTTGAGTTATGTATATCAATTATTCTTTTGTGTGCCCTAGTTTCAAATTGCTCTCTAGATTTCTTATCCACGTGAGGAGAACGTAATATTGTGTAAATAGTTTTTTTTGTTGGAAGAGGAATTGGTCCGGACACAACCGCACCCGTACTTCTTACTGTTTTAATTATCTTCTCAGTAGATTTATCAATCAAAATGTGATCGTACGATTTCAATTTAATTCTTATTTTTTGCCCGGGCACTTAGTCAACTCCTTATATTAAATTAGATAAGAAAAGGAAGTATTACCTTCCTCTTCAAAAGTAACATTCAATAATTATTCAATAACTATTCAATAATCTTTGTTACGACACCAGAACCCACAGTTCTACCACCTTCACGAATAGCAAATCTTAATTTCTCTTCCATAGCGATAGGCGCAATTAAATCTATGGATAATCTGACGTTATCGCCAGGCATAACCATTTCTGTTCCTTGCGGAAGTGTAGCAACTCCTGTTACGTCAGTCGTTCTGAAATAAAATTGTGGTCTGTAACCATTAAAGAATGGGGTGTGTCTTCCACCTTCGTCTTTTGATAAAACGTAAACTTCACCTTCAAATTTTGTATGAGGAGTGATTGATCCGGTTTTTGCAAGAACCATTCCTCTTTCAATTTCATTTTTATCAACGCCTCTTAATAGAATACCTGCATTATCTCCTGCCATGGCAGCATCTAATTCTTTCCTAAACATTTCGATACCTGTTACAACAGTTTTCTTGTGTAAGCCCAATCCGATAAGTTCAACTTCTTCCTGAATCTTTACTTGACCTCTTTCAACTCTACCAGTAGCAACTGTACCACGACCGGTAATGGAGAAAACGTCTTCAACAGGCATTAAGAATGGTTTATCAGTGCTTCTTTCTGGAACTGGAATATAAGTGTCAACAGCATCCATAAGCTCCCAAATACAATTGAACCTTTCATCTGTAATAGTAGTGCTGAGATCCGTTCCTGCTTCTAATGCGTGAAGAGCAGACCCTTTGATGATCGGAATTTCATCACCAGGAAATTCATATTTTTTTAACAAATCTCTCAATTCTTCTTCAACCAGCTCAATTAATTCAGCATCATCCACCATATCAACTTTATTCATAAATACAACTATCTTTGGTACACCTACCTGGCGAGCAAGGAGAATATGCTCTCTAGTTTGAGGCATAGGACCATCAGTTGCAGCAACAACTAATATTGCGCCATCCATCTGTGCAGCACCGGTGATCATGTTTTTTACATAATCAGCGTGACCTGGACAATCAACATGCGCATAGTGTCTGTTCGCGGTAGAATATTCAACATGAGCCGTTGCAATAGTAATTCCTCTTTCTCTTTCTTCAGGAGCGTTATCAATACTATCAAATGATCTGACTGCTGATAAACCTTTTCTTGAAAGAGCCATAGTTATAGCTGCTGTTAATGTAGTTTTACCATGATCAACGTGACCAATTGTTCCTATGTTAACGTGAGGTTTACTCCTATCAAATTTTTCTTTTGCCATCGAATTCTCCTTTAATAATTTTTTTTAAGTTTTTAAATCAATTTATTAGTTTGATGTTGATTTTTTTCCTAATGTTTTTTCAGAAATTTCTTCTGCAATTGATTTTGGAACAGACGAGTAATGATCAAACTGCATTGAATAGATAGCTCTTCCCTGGCTCATTGATCTTAGTATTGTGGCATATCCGAACATCTCTGATAACGGAACGAACGCTTTAATTACCTGGGCATCTTTTCTTGCAGAAAATCCTTCTATCTTTCCTCTTCTGGAATTTAAATCGCCCATTACATCACCTAAATATTCTTCAGGTGTAACTACCTCAACACCCATAATAGGTTCAAGCAAAACAGGATTCGCTTTTTTAGCACCTGCCTGAAAAGCCATGGATCCTGCTACTCTGAATGAAATTTCATCTGAGTCAACATCATGATAAGAACCATCGTATAATTTTGCTTTTATATCCACCATAGGAAAACCAGCTATAATACCATTTTTCATCGCATCTTGGATTCCATGAGATACAGCAGGAATATATTCTTTAGGAACAACTCCACCAACTATACCGTTGATAAACTCAAATCCTTTTCCAACTTCATTGGGGCTTACTTCAACCCAAACGTGTCCAAATTTTCCACGACCACCTGATTGCTTTACAAATTTTCCTTCGGCTTGAACACTTCGTGTAATTGTTTCTCTATAAGCTACCTGAGGTTTACCAATATTAGCTTCTACTTTAAATTCGCGTTTCATTCTATCAACTAAAATTTCAAGATGAAGTTCGCCCATTCCGCTAATTAGTGTTTGACTTGTTTCTTCATCTACCTTCACTTTAAATGTTGGATCTTCATCTGATAATCTCGACAGTGCATCCGAAAGTTTATCTTGATCAGCTTTAGTTTTAGGTTCGATTGCGATTTGAATAACCGGTTCAGGAAAGATCATTCTCTCAAGAACAACTGGATCATCTTCAGAACATAATGTATCGCCAGTGCGGGTATATTTCAAACCGACAGCGGCAGCAATATCACCTGCTTTAACTTCATCAATTTCTTCTCTATGATTGGCATGCATTTGAAGAAGTCTGCTTATTCTTTCTTTCTTACCGCTTACTGAATTATAAACATAAGACCCCGCTTTCAAAGTACCGGCATAGACTCTGAAAAAAGTAAGTTTACCAACAAACGGATCAGTCATAATTTTAAAAGCTAATGATGTAAATTTTTCATTCTCATCAATTTTTCTTATCACTGAATCATTTAATCCAATATGATGAGCTTCTAGAGGAATCGTATCTATTGGTGATGGTAAAAAATCAATAACTGAATCTAAAAGTTTTTGAACACCTTTATTTTTGAAAGACGATCCGCATAAAACCGGGACGATTTTTAATTCGATAGTAGCTTTTCTTAAAACATCTTTTATCTCAATTTCACTAATTTCTTTTCCATCAAGATACTTTTCCAACAAAGTATCATCTACGTCAGAAACAGCATCCAACATTAGTGTCCGGTATTTTTTTGCAATTTCCACTAAATCGTGTGGTATCGGAATCTCATCAAACGTAGATCCGTAAGATTCTTCATGAAACATTCTAGCATTAAATCTGATAAGATCGATAACACCGACAAATAAATCTCCTTCGCCTATTGGCAGATTTATTGGAATCGCATTAGCACTCAATCGTTCTCTCATCATATCTACTGCATGATAAAAATCAGCTCCTGTTCTATCCATCTTGTTGATAAAAGCTATTCTGGGAACACCGTATTTATCTGCCTGTCTCCATACTGTTTCAGATTGTGGTTCGACTCCACCTACAGCACAAAATAATGCAACTGCGCCATCTAATACTCTTAAAGATCTTTCAACTTCAACAGTAAAATCCACGTGCCCAGGCGTATCTATAATATTGATTTGATGATTTTCCCAATAGCAAGTTGTAGCAGCACTTGTTATTGTAATTCCACGTTCTTTTTCCTGTTCCATCCAATCCATCGTTGCAGCACCATCGTGCACTTCTCCAATTCGATGCAATTTACCTGTATAGAATAATATTCTCTCCGTTGTGGTAGTTTTACCAGCATCAATATGAGCCATTATACCAATATTACGAACTCTATCTATTTTAACTTTAATTGCCATTAATCTTGATTTATTCTTTTACTACCATTTAAAGTGAGCAAATGCTTTATTAGCCTCTGCCATTTTATGAACATCTTCCTTTTTCTTTACGGCGGAGCCTTCGCCATTTGAAGCAGATATTAATTCAGAAGCTAATTTGGAAGACATTGATTTTTCACCCCTAGCTCTAGAATAGGTTTTTATCCATCTCATTGCCAATGCAATTCTTCTCTCCGGGCGAACTTCAGTAGGAACCTGATAAGTAGCCCCACCAACTCTTCGACTTCTTACCTCTATTAAGGGTTGTGCATTTGAGATTGCTTTTTTAAATACTTCTAAACCAGGTTTACTAGTTTTTTCTTCAATAATCTTAAAGGCATCATAAATTACATTTCGTGCAACGGCTTTTTTACCATCTAACATAACACAATTAACAAATTTTGCCACCAGAACATCATTAAATTTAGGATCTGGTTTAAGATATTTCTTTTCTGCTCTTCGTTTTCTCATCTTTTATTTCGCTTTTGGTTTTTTCGTTCCATATTTTGAACGACTATTTTTTCTATCCGCAACACCACTAGTATCTAAACTGCCACGAATAATATGATACCTAACTCCTGGTAAATCTTTAACTCTGCCTCCGCGAATCATTACTATTGAATGTTCTTGTAAGTTATGTCCTTCACCTGGTATATAAGCTGTTACCTCAACATTAGTTTTAGTAAGCCGAACTCTTGCAACTTTTCGAAGCGCCGAATTTGGCTTTTTAGGAGTAGTCGTATAAACTCTTGTGCACACACCCCTTTTTTGTGGACATGCATCAAGTGCTGGAGCCTTATTTTTAGATAAAATTTTAACTCTACCTTTTCTTACCAGTTGATTGATTGTGGGCACAAAAATCTCCTAAAAATTACGTTTTCAAAAAAATTCAGATTTCAAATATAGTTTTCCATTCAAATTTTGTCAAGAAAACTGAAATAATTATTATTTTTAATAGCTTATATAGCTAAAAGACTTTATAAATGAACATTATTTTTAATGTTCCTTAATCAGTTTTAGTGGACAGTTCTTTTTCACTACTTATTTCCTCAGAGCTTTGGATATCGTCCTCTTCAAGAATAATATTTAGATATTTTTTAAGTCCCGTTCCAGCAGGAATTAAATGACCCATAACTACATTCTCTTTTAAGCCCAGTAAATGGTCTACCTTGGCTTCGGTTGCTGCATTTGCTAGTACTTTAGTAGTCTCTTGGAATGAGGCTGCAGAAATAAAGCTTTCTGTAGAAAGAGCAGCTTGAGTAATTCCTAACAGTATATGCTCAAAAGTTGCAGGCTCTGCATCTCTAACGATCATTTCCTTCTTATCTTTTTTCTTAAGATCAGAGTTAGTTTCTCTCATTTTTAATCTAGTTATTACCTGCCCGTTTTTAAATTTTGAATCACCTTTATCTTCAACAAATACCATATTAACTATCTTATTATTCTCTTCGATAAACTCAATTCTGTCAACGATATCTTCTTCAAGGAATCTAGTATCACCTGGATTCACTATTTTTATTTTTTGTAACATTTGACGAACTATGACTTCAATGTGTTTATCATTGATTTTTACACCTTGAAGTCTATAAACATCCTGTATTTCATTAACAAGATATTCTTGAACAGCACTTGTACCTTTGATGGCAAGTATATCATGTGGATTTATTGGACCATCAGTTATCTTTTCACCTGCTGGTATCTCATCACCTTCCTGAACAAGTATATGTTTTTGCAATGGAACATTATATTTTTTCTCATCTGAACCATCTGGTGCGCTTATTAAAATTTCTCTGGAACCTTTTTTACGAACACCAAATTTTACAAATCCCTCTATATCAGAAACAATTGCTGACTCATGGGGACTTCTAGCTTCAAATAATTCCGTTACTCTTGGGAGCCCGCCTGTAATATCTCTACTTTTTGTTGTCTGTTTAGAAATTTTTGCCAGAATAGTACCTGCAAGTATATTTTCACCTTCATCTACAGATAAATATGCACGCACTGGTAAATTGAACGATTTTTTTTCACCACTGTCATTTGTGATTAAAATGCTTGGAGTTAAGTTTTTGTCTTTTGATTCTATAACTACTTTTTGAACGTGTCCTGTTTGTTCATCAGTTACCTGTTGTAATGTTATTCCATCAATAAGATCTACAAATTTAACTCTGCCATAAATATCTGAAAGAATAACGGCATTGTAAGGATCGTGATTATAGAGAGGTTGTCTCTTCTTAATTTTTTGACCGTCCTTAACTAATAATTCAGCACCATAAGGAACATCATACTTCTTCAACTGTCTATTGTTTTCATCATAAATTTCAATTAATCCTCTTCGTCCGGTAACCACATTTACTTTCAGATCTGTTCCACCAAATGGGTCTTTTTCAGTCTTTTCAACTGCGTTAATTTTTTCAAATTTAACAATACCCTCAATATTAGACTCAACCTGTGATTGAGAAGCAATTCTTGAAGAAGTTCCGCCAAGATGGAATGTTCTAAGAGTAAGCTGGGTTCCAGGTTCACCAATCGATTGTGCAGCTATAATTCCTACTGCCTCACCAATCTCAACGGGCTTCCCTGTGGTAAGATTCCTTCCATAACATTTTAAGCATACTCCACGTTTTGATTCACAAGTTAAAACCGTCCTGATGTACACTGAGTCAATGCTAGCATCCTCAATTTTTTCTGCAATGCTTTCAGAAATCATATTACCAGCTTCAATAATAATCTCATCAGTCCGGGGATCATATACATCCTCTTGTGCAAATCTGCCGGTTATTCTTTCAGCTAATGGTTCTCTTTCTTCTTCTACATCTTTGAGTGCTTTAATTTCGATGCCAAGGATTGTTCCGCAATCCACTTCTGAAATTATAACATCTTGTGAAACATCAACTAATCTTCTTGTCAGATAACCAGCATCAGCAGTCTTTAATGCAGTATCAGCTAAACCTTTTCTTGCACCATGAGTTGAGATGAAGTACTCGAGAACGGAAAGTCCCTCTTTGAAATTTGCAACTATAGGATTCTCAATAATTTCACCAGCCTGACCAGAAAGAGTTTTTTGAGGTTTCATCATTAGCCCACGCATACCTGCCAATTGTCTTACCTGCTCTTGTGAACCTCTAGCACCTGAGTCTACCATCATATGCAGTGAGTTAAATCCACTATTATGCTGTTTGATTTTTTCCATCAGTGCGCGTGCAACATCGTTTGTTGTATGCGTCCACACGTCTATTATTTTATTATATCTTTCAGCATCAGTAATAACACCCATTTCGTGTTCATTAAGAATACCCTCAACTTTCTTATTTGCTTTCGTAATCAAAGCTTCTTTTTCTTCGGGTATTATCATATCCGAATAACTTACTGAAAGCCCGCCAGCTGTCGAATATCTAAATCCTATGTCTTTAAGGTCATCTAGAAACTTAGCTGTTACCTTATTACCAAGTTTCATGAACATCTTGCCTATAATACCACCAAAAGTTTTTTTAATCAGCAACTGGTTAATGAATCCCATTTCTTTCGGTACGATCCGATTGAAAATGACTCTACCGGTGGTAGTTTCAATCAAATCACCATCAATTCTAATTTTTATTTTTGCATGAAGTCCAACAACTCTATTGTCATATGCAATTATTAGTTCTTCAGGTGATGAGAAAGCCATTCCCTCTCCTTTATCACCTTCTTTTAATTTTGTTAGATAGTAACAACCTAATACTATATCTTGTGTTGGAACAACAATTGGGCTTCCATTTTGAGGTGAAAGAATATTGTGACTGCTTAGCATCAATAGAGAAGCTTCGAGTTGAGCTTCATAGGATAGAGGAACATGGACTGCCATCTGGTCACCGTCAAAGTCAGCATTAAATGCTGTACAAACCATCGGGTGAAGTTGAATTGCTCTTTCATCAATCAACGTAGGTTGAAATGCTTGAATACCAAGTCTATGTAACGTTGGAGCTCTGTTTAAAAGTATGGGATGTGCTTCAATAATTTTTGATAGTATTTCCCAAATTATCGGATCTTTTCTGTCCACTACTTTTCTTGCACTTTTTACAGTTTTGTTGTGTCCTCGTTCAATTAATTTTCTAATAATAAATGGTTTGAATAATTCAACAGCCATATCTTTTGGTAGACCACATTGATGAAGCTTTAATTCAGGTCCTACAACAATTACTGAACGACCTGAATAATCAACTCTCTTTCCTAAAAGGTTCTGGCGAAATCTTCCTTGTTTGCCTTTAAGCATATCACTCAAAGATTTTAATGGACGATTATTATCGCTTCTTACTGCACTACCTCTTCTGGAATTATCAAACAGAGCATCTACTGCTTCCTGAAGCATTCTTTTTTCGTTTCGAAGAATGACTTCCGGAGCCTTAATATCTATTAATCTTTTTAATCTGTTATTACGGATTATAACTCTACGATATAAATCGTTAAGATCACTGGTAGCAAATCTTCCACCTTCTAATGGAACAAGTGGACGAAGTTCAGGTGGAATTACCGGGATATAATTTAACACCATCCATTCGGGTTTATTTGGAACTTTTCCTTCTTCTTCTTTGAAAGCCTCAAGAACACGCAATCTCTTTAAATAATCCGCTCTTTTTTGCTGTGAAGTTTCTACTTTTACCAATTCTCTTAATTCTTTTGAAAGCTCTTCAACAACGGTTTTCTTCAGGATTTCTTTAACAGCATCGCCACCTATTTTTGCAATGAATTTTTTGGGATCAGAATCATCAAGTTTTTCATTTCCATCAGGTAAAGAATTCATTACTTCAAAATATTGATCTTCAGAAATTAGATCTAAACGACTTAATCCTGTTATTCCAGGATTTAATACAACATAAGATTCATAATAAATTATCTTTTCAAGTTCCTTTAAACTTACGCCAATAATGTTCCCAATCTTTGATGGTTGTGTTCTAAAGAACCATATATGTACAACTGGCACGGCAAGACCGATATGCCCCATTCTTTCACGTCGAACACTTTTTTGAGTAACTTCAACACCACATCGATCGCAGATAATACCTTTATATCTAATCCTTTTATACTTACCGCAAAAACATTCCCAATCTCGAGTTGGCCCAAATATTTTTTCACAGAACAATCCATCTTTTTCAGGACGGAATGATCTATAATTAATTGTTTCCGGTTTTGTTACTTCACCATATGATCTTGACAAAATATCATCCGGACTTGCTAATCCAATAGTGATACTGTTAATATCTCTCATCGCATTTTCTTGAACTCTAAAAGCCATTTTTTATCTCCTAATTTCTTTGTGAAAAAATTTTAACGTTACCTTATTTTTATATCCAGACCTAAGCCCTGGAGTTCTTTAATAAGAACGTTAAACGATTCAGGAATATTTGGTTCCTGTAAATTTTCACCCTTAACTATTGCTTCATATACTTTTGCTCTACCAGCCACATCATCACTTTTTATAGTTAGAATTTCTTGTAAGATATGGGATGCACCATATCCTTCAAGAGCCCATACTTCCATTTCTCCAAACCTCTGACCACCAAATTGAGCTTTGCCGCCAAGTGGCTGCTGCGTGATAAGTGAGTATGGCCCAATGGATCTTGCATGAATTTTATCATCAACTAAGTGACTTAATTTTAACATATAGATGTATCCACAAGTAACTTTCTGATGCATTTTTTCACCGGTTCTTCCATCAAACAAATCCGTCTTACTTCCGGTTTCTAACCCAGCTTTCGTTAACCACTCATCAACATCTTCTACTTTTGCTCCATCAAAAATCGGAGTTGCAAACTTCACTCCAAGTTTTTTTCCAACCCAGCCAAGTGCAGTTTCATACAGCTGTCCCAAGTTCATACGAGAGGGTACGCCAAGTGGATTTAAGATAATATCAACAGGAGTTCCATCCGGTAAATAAGGCATATCAGCCATTGGAACTATCTTTGCAACAACACCTTTATTTCCGTGTCTTCCCGCCATCTTATCCCCAACCGATAGCTTACGCTTTTTAGCCACATAAACTTTAGCAAGCTGTACTATTCCCGGAGGCAGCTCATCACCACTTTGTATTTTAATTCTTTCTCTCTTAAAATCCTCTTCTATATCAGTTTTGAGAGTGAAGTAATTTTTGAATAATGTATTTACAAGATTATTTAATTTTTTTGTTTCAAACCAATCAAGGGTGTAATCAAATTTAGTAACATCTTCCATTCCCGAAAATGTCTCTTCCTTGATCGTAGATCCGCTTCTAAGGACGACGCTGCCATCAAGATCTCTAATACCTGTGGTAGATTGATCTTTAGTAATCTTAGTAAGTTTTTCAACTAATTTTTCATAATGAGCTTGAAGTTTTTTCTTATACTCTTGATCAAGCTTATCAAAGGCAATCTTTTCTTGTTTCTTTGAATCACTATCTCTTTTCTTGCGACTAAAGAGTCGGGTTTTTATTACAGTTCCTTTTAATCCTGGTGGTGCTTTTAATGATGCATCTTTTACATCACCGGCTTTATCTCCGAAGATTGCTCTCAACAATTTCTCCTCGGGTGTCGGGTCTGTTTCTCCTTTAGGAGTAATCTTACCAATTAGGATATCACCTTCTTTAACTTCAGCACCTTCTCTTATAATACCATCCTCATCAAGATTTTTAACCGCTTCTTCACTAACGTTTGGTATTTCACGAGTCAATTCTTCTTCACCACGCTTTGTTTCTCTAACCTGTAGCTCAAATTCTTCGATATGAATAGATGTGTAAACATCTTCACTTACAACCCTTTCGCTGATAATAATAGCATCCTCAAAGTTATAACCTCTCCAAGGCATAAATGCAACAAGAACATTTCTTCCTAATGCTAATTCGCCGCCATCCGTTGCAGCACCATCGGCTAGAACATCCCCTTTTTTTAGCTTCTGATTTTCTTTTACTATCGGTATTTGGTTAATACATGTTTCCTGATTCGTTCCCTGAAATTTGGTAAGATAATAGGTCACTTCCCTGATTTCATTAAAACTAGTGAGTGCTTCAAAACTATTGGGATTAATATCGTACTTAACAATAATTTTATTCGCATCAACAAACTCTACAACTCCATTATCTTCTGCTAATAATAATGCTCTGGAATCATATGCGATTTTTCTCTCCATGCCTGTTCCAACAATAGGAGCTTCGGGCTTTAACAGAGGTACTGATTGACGCTGCATATTAGAGCCCATCAATGCTCTATTAGCATCATCATGTTCAAGGAATGGAATTAAAGCTGCCGCAGCACTTACTATTTGAGCTGGGGCAACATCCATATATTGAAGTTCTTCAGGATGCACAATTGGGAACTCACCTTTTGATCTCGATTTTACTCTATCATTAACATATTTACCCGATTCAGTTATTGGTGCATTTGCCTGTGCTATGGTAAAAGAATCTTCATTTTCAGCTGTGAGAAATTCCACTTCATTAGTTACTTTACCTTTTAAAACTTTTCTGTAAGGTGTTTCCAAAAACCCATATCTATTAACTCTTGCATAAATAGTGAGTGATGAAATAAGTCCAATATTTGGACCTTCAGGCGTTTCGATAGGGCATAATCGACCGTAATGTGTATAGTGAACGTCACGAACTTCAAATCCTGCTCTTTCTCTTGTTAGACCACCGGGTCCCAAAGCAGACATTCTTCTTTTGTGTGTCATTTCAGCTAAAGGATTTGTTTGATCCATAAACTGTGATAATTGATTAGTTCCAAAGAATGCATTGATGACACTGCTTATAGTTCTTGCATTTACTAAATCCTGAGGAGTAAAATTTTCAGTATCTCGCATATTCATTCGTTCTTTTATCGTTCTTGCCATACGCGACATGCCAACGTTAAATTGCTGCCCTAACTGTTCTCCTACAGTTCTAATCCTTCTATTTCCAAGATGATCGATATCATCGACTGCAACGGCACCTTCTTTAAGATCAATTATATATTTCATAATTGATATAATATCTTCAATCGTTAATACCGTTGTTGTCTCGGGAACATTTAGTTGTAATTTGTGATTCATTCTATGACGACCAACATCACCTAAATCATATCTTTTATCATTGAAGAAAAGTTTTTCAATAAGAGATTCAGCAGTTGTCAGATCCGGAGCTTCGCCAGATCTTAATTGTCTATAAATTGCATATAGAGCTTCTTCACGTGTGTGCGATGTGTCTTTTCTTAACGTATTAACAATTAAGTTCTGTTCATTTGAAGAATCTGATTTGATAAACTTAAGTACGTCTACTTCAGCATCATTAATTCTTTCAAGGTCGGTCTCTGTAAGGATTGAATCGCGGGTTAAAAATATTTCACCAGTAGACATATCAAAAATATCACTGGCAATCATTCTTCCTAAATAATTTTCCAGCTTAGCTTTTTTTACTGAAACATTTTCAACCAGATTAAATAATTTTAATATTTCTTCATCAGATTGGTAACCAAGAGCTCGTAATAAAGTAGTTGCAGGAAATTTCTTTCTACGATCAATATATACATACATAACATAGTTTATATCGGTTGCAAATTCAACCCAGGATCCTCTTAAGGGAATTATTCGAGCTGAATATATCGGAGTACCATTTGGATGAAGAGTTTGCGCAAAGGCAACACCGGGTGATCTGTGAAGCTGAGATACAACTACTCTTTCGGCACCATTAATTACAAAGGTACCTTTGTTAGTCATAAAAGGAAGGTTACCGAGGTACACCTCCTGTTCAACCGTGTTTATAAATTCTGAAGTTTCAGGGTCTTTAGTTGAAAGGCGCAGTTTTGCTTTTAACGGAGCAGCAAAAGTCAAACCGCGTTCAAGACATTCCTCTACAGAAAATCTTGGTTTCTCAACATAATACTCTAAAAAATCTAAGCGGTAATTTTCTTTGTTGTCAAAAATCGGGAAATTAGTTAAAAAAACCTGCTGTAAACCTTTTACCTCTCTTTTGAGAGCATGGGTATCAAGCTGAACAAAATCCTCAAATGTTTCAGTTTGAATTCCTAAAAGATCCGGTATCTCAATTACTGATGGTATACGGCCAAAGGAAATACGGTTATTATCCAATTGAAAACCTCCTAAAATTTATCTTATGCTTTGAAATGAGCAACCTAAACAACGTTGTCTATATAAAACAAAAGCGATAAGACAGATTTTTCCCGTCTTATCACTTGGAAAAGATTAAAATAAAGCAATTATTTAATAATTACTTTAAAGTAACTGTGGCACCCGCCTCTTCAAGTTCTTTCTTTATTTTTTCAGCTTCATCTTTTGATGCTTGTTCTTTTACAGTTTTTGGAGCACCATCAACAAGGTCCTTAGCTTCTTTTAAACCTAGCCCGGTGTGAGCTCTAACGACCTTAATAACATTTATCTTCTTGTCACCAGTGGTCTGAAGAATAACATCAAATTCTGTTTGCTCTTCAACTGGTGCAGCAGATGCACCACCACCAGCAGGTCCAGCCATCATAACTGGTGCTGAAGCGGTAACTCCAAATTCTGTTTCGAGTGCTTTCTTTAATTCTGAAGCTTCTAGAAGAGACATTCCTTTTATTAATTCGAGTGCTTGTGCGACTTTTTCTGACATTTTCATTTCTCCTGAATTTAATTTCTTTATTTATTAAGCTGCTTTCTTTTTAGAAACTTCATCAACAACACTAACTAAGTTTCTAATAACCGCAGCAATAGAACCAACGATACCCGACACCGGTGAATTTAAGCTGCCAAGAATTCCGGCAATCAATTCTCCTTTTGTAGGTAAAACTGCTAACTCAGCAAGTTTGCTTCCATCATAATACTGTGTTTCAATGTAGCAAGCTTTAAGAGGTAACTTTTGTGAAGTATCATTATACTTCTTAATTATTTTTGCAGGTGCGACTGGATTTGTTGAAGCAAATGCAAATCCGGTCATTCCTTCAAGATGATCAGCAAGTTTTTCGAATTTACCAGATTCTACCAAAGCTCGTTTGAATAAAGTATTCTTAAATACTCTATATTTAACTCCATCTTTTCTAAACTGATTTCTAATTTCGTTAATGTCTGATACATTAATTTTAGAGTAATCGGTTAGATACAATGCGGTAGAATTTTCAATCAATTCTTTTGCTTGTGCAATTATCTCTGCTTTTTCGTTCTTATTCATTTTTCTCCCGTATCACAATTTATTATTTCGGGTCGGTTAGAAGCATTATTTATTTTGAGTGCGTAAAATCTTTATTTTTTAATTTCTAATTCATCTTTAGTTACTTTGAGACCAGGTCCCATTGTGCTAGATAAAAATAAACTTTTGATGTATTGCCCTTTTGCTGATGATGGCTTCATTTTAATAATTGTATTTAGAAAAGCTTTTGTATTATCTACTAATTTCTCTGTTCCAAAATTTAATTTGCCCAAAGAAGTATGAACGATACCTGTCTTTTCTACTCTAAATTCAATCTTTCCACCTTTAACTTCTTTAACAGCCTTGGCAACATCCATTGTTACTGTACCACTTTTGGGATTCGGCATAAGCCCCTTAGGACCCAAAACCTTACCAAGTTTGCCAAGTTCAGCCATCGAGTCCGGGGTAGCAACAACAACATCAACATCTGCCCAGCCATTTTTAATTTTTTCAAGATAATCTTCAAATCCGGCGTGATCGGCTCCGGCATCCAAAGCTTCTTGGATTTTCGAACCTTTTGCAATCACTAAAACTTTTACTGTTTTACCGGTACCGTGAGGAAGTGATACTGTACCCCTTATCATTTGATCAGCATGTCTTGGATCAACACCAAGCCTTATTGCACAATCTAATGACTCGACAAATTTTACTTTAGATTGATTTTGCAATACTGCAACAGCTTCAGATATAGTGTATTCTTTTTCAAGATCAACCGATTTAATTATCTCTTTATTTCTCTTTGTTTTTTGCATATAAACCACCAAAAAATTTATTACTGCACAATATTTTACTTAATTATTCATCCACAGTAATGCCCATGCTTCGTGCAGTCCCAGAAATCATACTTACTGCATGATTAATATCGAATGCATTTAGATCCGGCATTTTTACTTCAGCAATTTCTTTTACTTGATTTTTAGAAACATTGCCAACCTTTGTTCTATGAGGCTCTGCTGACCCTTTTTCTAGCTTTGCGGCTCTTTTAAGAAGAACGGAAGCGGGTGGAGTTTTTGTGATAAAAGTAAATGATTTATCACTAAAAACTGTAATCACAACTGGAATAATAAGACCATCTTTATCCTGTGTTCTTGCATTGAATTGCTTACAGAACTCCATGATGTTAACACCTTTTTGACCAAGTGCAGGACCAACAGGCGGTGAAGGGTTTGCCTTACCTGCTGGAATTTGTAATTTTATATAAGAGTCAATTTTTTTAGCCATATTTTTACCTAATTAATATCAATAATTATTTTTCTAGCTCAGCTTGAACGAAATCTATCTCAACTGGTGTTTTTCTACCAAAAATAGACACCATCACTTTAATTTTCATTTTTTCTTCATTCACCTCTTCAACAGTGCCTGAAAAATTGTTAAAAGGCCCATCAACTATTTTAACAAGGTCACCACTTCTAAAAATCGTTTCAAGCCTTTCTGTAGAACTATCCTGAGAAAGACGTCCAACAATTCTTCTAACTTCTTCTGGTTGGAGTGGATTAGGATTGTTTCCAGTACCTAAAAATCCCATAACAGATTGAGTAGATAATACAAAATCTTTAACTTGATTATCGAGATCAGCATTAATTAAAATATATCCAGGGAAAAAGTTTTTTGTTTTACTTTTTTTCTTGCCATCTTTGACTTCAAAAACCTTTTCCATTGGCACCAAAATATCCATTATTTTAGCTCTTAAGTGCTCATGGTCATTCAAGCCTGCCTCTAGTAAAGTTTTAACTTTATTTTCATGACCCGAAAAAGTTCTGACTACATACCATCTAAATTCCATTAATTCTGCACCTAAAAAATCCCTTTAAAAGCTTGACTAATTATCATATCAATTACATATGTAAAAACAGCAAGTACAATACATACAACAATTACAATTTTGGTAGACTCAATCAATTCTTCCTTTGTTGGCCAAGTAACTTTTTTCATTTCTTTAACCACATCCTGAAAGAATGTGATAATTTTTTCTTTCATATAAACCTTTCAAGTTTTTGCACGTCAGGAGGGACTCGAACCCCCAACCTGCGGTTTTGGAGACCGCTGCTCTACCAATTGAGCCACTGACGTATAAATCATTTGGTTTCTTTAAAAATAACATGTTTACGAGCAACTGGATCGTATTTTTTATATTCCACTCGAGCAGGATGTATTCTTTTATTTTTTGTAGTAGAATATCTATACCCAGTTCCAGCAGTGCTTTCTAAAACAATTATTTGTCTGATATTACTTTTAGCCATTTTTTTCCTATAAACAATTTAAACCAATTACTAGTGAGCTGACGACCGGGATTGAACCGGTGACCTCATCCTTACCAAGGATGTGCTCTACCAACTGAGCTACGTCAGCAGAGATGCGAAAAACAATAATTAGAAGATTATGACTTAAAATTCCGATCTAATTTAGAGCGGGAGACGGGACTCGAACCCGCGACCAACAGCTTGGAAGGCTGTGACTCTAGCCAACTGAGTTACTCCCGCAAAATCCCACAAAACAGTTGAACAAAAACCCTTAGTTTAATCTTAGTTTGTATGTGGGCGGCGAGGGATTCGAACCCCCAAAGGCGCATGCCAACGGATTTACAGTCCGCCCCGGCTCTCCAACTCCGGCGTCCGCCCGGAATATTGCTAAAATAAAAGCGAGCGACAAATATATTTTTATTCACACAAAAATGCAAATATTTTATAGTTTAGACAGAGAACGTCCTAAATAACCTTATACAAGGTATTTGTAATTATTTCCGACGACAAAATTTTCGGGTAAAAATTACTGCCATTCGATTTTTAAGCACTAAAATACTATAATTAAACGTAAATTTTTGACACTGCCACATTAGGAACGGTTATTGTCGTGTAAATGACCAATTGAAAAACATAGATCACTTGATCATAAACAATATAAGGAATCAGTCATGAAAAATTTAGTTGCTCTTTTTACTGTTCTCTTTTTATTTGGCCTAACATCTTGTTCAGATGTAAATGATAATTCGTTACTAACAAATCCTGTGATGGAAAAATCTTCTTTACCGTCAAATGAAGAAATCACACCTTCGCCAGTATCTCCATATCCTTATCTTAATAGCTTTTCAAAGGTCGAAAAGTTATCTTATGTCTCATCTGAAGGTGGCAATGCAATTGAATTCTATATTCCAGAAGGATCTGCAAAATTTGCTCATTTATATGTAGTGGTAAATTTTGTCCAGGGTATAGGACTTCCTATCGCACCAAAAATGTATTTTATAGATCAGATTTTTGAAACATCCTTTAAAATTGAAGGAATAAGACTTGATCAAGTACAGAATTTATCTGTATATGGATTTGAGCTTAACGGATCATCAGAAGGTATTTATCCATTCATTAATAACTCAGCAATGAATGAAGTTTCTGTAAAAGGTTGGAAATTAGAGAAAAGTAATATAAAGGTAGAATGCTCAGGAACATGGCCATCCAGTCTAAAATATGTTTATGCTGAAATAGATTCAAAAACCGGAAGTAGGCTAGTCTTTTTGCAAAGACCAAGTTCAACTTCATTTATTATTCCTCAGTATGGTACCTATGGGGTTAGTGGATTAAAACTATTTGGATACCACACAGTTATGGAAGGTGAGTAACTAATTTATAAATAATAAATAAAAATTATATTGAAAAGCCGAGTTTTGACTCGGCTTTTTTAATGTTTCCAAAGTTCCCTGTCAAGACTTCGATATTGTATTGCCTCACTGATATGTTGGGGTAATATGCTTTCAGATTTTTCAAGATCAGCAATTGTTCTGCTTACTTTTAGTATTCTATCATAGGCTCGGGCCGATAGTCCTAACTTTGTCATAGCCATTTTTAATAACTCTTCGCTCTGATCATCTAACTTACAAAATGTTCTTACCTCTTTGGAAACCATATCACCATTATTAAAAACATTTTTATAATTTTTGAATCTCTGTAATTGAATATCTCGTGCAGTTATTACACGTTTTCTAATGTCCTCTGATTTTTCTCCATAAGATTTTGATGATAGATCTTTGTACTTGACTGCAGGAACTTCGATGTGAATATCAATTCTGTCTAATAGTGGTCCGGAAATCTTCGCCATATATTTTTGTATTTGCGGTGGTGCACAAGTGCATTCTTTATTTGGATCTGTGTAAAACCCGCATGGACAGGGATTCATAGCTGCTGCAAGCATAAAATTTGCAGGAAATTCTAATGATAATTTCGATCTGCTAACAGTTACTTTTGAATCTTCTAATGGCTGACGTAAAACTTCTAGAACATTTTTTTTAAACTCAGGTAACTCGTCCAGGAATAAAACTCCAAAGTGTGCAAAAGAAACTTCTCCAGGTTTTGGAAATGATCCGCCGCCAACTAGAGCTGCATCAGATATAGTATGATGTGGGCTTCTAAATGGTCTTTCGGTTATAATTGCCATGTGCTTTGGCAATATACCTGCTATTGAATGAATCTTAGTTGTCTCTAATGCTTCATCAAAAGTTAGAGGGGGAAGAATTGATGGTAATCTCTTTGCAAGCATTGTTTTTCCTGATCCGGGAGGACCAATCATTAAAATATTATGTGCACCGGCAGCAGCAACTTCTAATGCCCGCTTTACATTCTCCTGTCCTTTTACATCAGAAAAATCTGACTGATAGTTGTTAATAGCAGAAAATAATTCATTCTTATCAGTAATAGTTTTTTCAGGATTTGATTCTTCATTTAAAAAAGAAATTACTCCATTTAAATTTTCAAATCCATATACTTCAATTTCATCTACGATAGCTGCTTCATTGGCTGATTCTCTTGGAAGTATGATTCTTTTAATTCCTTTTTTCCTGGCTTCCACTGCGATTGGCAGTGCACCTTTTATGTGACGCAAAGTTCCATCCAAAGATAATTCACCAAGGAAAATCGAATCTTTTAAAAACACATCGCTTACAATTTCTTCAGCGGCAAGAATTCCAATTGCTATTGCAAGATCAAACGAGCTTCCTTCTTTTTTAATATCGGCGGGGGCAAGATTGATAGTAAATTTTTTGAGCGGGAATTTTATATCTGAATTTTTGATCGCGGCAATTACCCGTTCACGACTTTCTCTAACTGCGTTATCCGGTAATCCTACAATTATAAATCCTGGAATTTGTTTTTCAACATGAGTTTCAACTTCAACGAGGTATGCATCAATACCGTATGTTGCACTCGTTAGTGTTTTGGATAACATGATTTTAATCCAGAATATTAATTGGATTTACTAAAAAAAGGAGTACGTGTAGATAACCAATTTTTTTATACCATCAATCTAAAAACAATTTATAAAAATTTTTTATTTGTATCTTCTTAAAAAATCTATTCTATCCTGTAACTGATTTACGGGAACCAGAAGTTTATCTTTTCCATAAATCGCATCTTCCCGGTTTGAAAAAGCTAACTCGTAATCTTTACTCATTACGATAGCTTCTTCAGGACAAACTTCTTCACAGAAACCACAGAAGATGCAGCGTAACATATTAATTTCAAATTTTTCAGGATATCTTTCTTTTTCTCGTTCTGTCTCAGCAGCTTGAACCTCAATTGCAAGTGCCGGGCAAACTCTTGAACATAATCCGCAAGCAACACAGCGCTCTTCTCCATTGTTTTCTTGAACAAGTACCGGTCTGCCGCGATACGAACCAGCCGGAACATATTTTTCTTCAGGATATTCCATTGTAAATTTTGGTTTGAACATCGTTCTTAGCGTGAGAGACAAACCTTTCACTATTTCAGGAATGTAAATCTTTTCCCAAAAAGTTAAATCTTTTATTCTTTTCTTTGCGGGTATATTATTACCTGACATCAAAACTCCTGTAATATTTTCTTTCTTTATTCACAACAATCAAACAATGTTAAACTATAATTTAAAGATCATGATTAAAACTGCAACCCAAATAATATTTAATAATGATAATGGGAACATCACTTTCCAGCCTAAATTCATTAAGTTGATCATATCGAAATCTTGGTATGCTCCATCTAACCCAGATGAAGAAAAATAACAGCGCTCCTACTTTTACAAAAAATCCGGCAACTTGTAAAGCTATCACCAATCCTGAGGGCAATCCAAAAGTTTCTATATACGGGATTTGCCATCCTCCGAGATAAAGTGTAACGATGAGGGTGCTCGCGATAAGCATATTTGCATATTCTGCTAAAAAGAATGCTGCAAATTTCATACTGCTATATTCTGTATGATAACCACCAACAAGTTCCGGCTCTGCTTCAGGTAAATCAAATGGCAGTCTGTTGGTTTCTGCAAAGGCAGATACAAAAAAAGTTATAAATCCAATCGGTTGGACTAATGCATTCCACATCCAGCCTGATTGTGATTCTACAATTGCCATTGGTCTTAAAGATTCTGACAACAGAATAACTCCTCCAACAGAAAAGCCCATTGAGATTTCATAAGAAATCATTTGTGCAGAAGATCTGATTCCACCAAGCAAAGAATATTTACTGCCAGAGGACCAACCTGCAAATGTAATTGCATAGACTCCTATTGAAGTTAAAGCCAAAACATAAAGAATACCAATATTAACATCTGCAATAACCATTGGAATTTCGATAGCCGGCAATTGTAATTCCCGGACCGATTGGAATGACTGCATAAGTTGTGAATGCAACTAACAATGCAATCATCGGTGCGAGTGCATGAATCTTTTTATTGGCAATGTCAGGAACAATATCCTCTTTAAATAAAAGCTTAAATACATCAGCAAATGATTGAAGTAATCCGTACCAGCCAACTCTGTTTGGTCCCAGTCTGTTTTGTGCCCACGCACTTATTTTTCTTTCAAAGTAAACAAGATAAGCTGCTGTTAAAAACATCAACACGAGAACAATTACAATCCTTATCAATAAAAAATTGTAAAAACTTATAATTGACCACAGAAAATTCCAGATTGCATCCATTAAAATTTTATTCCTTATAACCTAAATTTTCGCAGTAGATTTTGAATTTACCGATTTTAATTGCACACCAAGTTCACCTAATACATCATAATCTAATCCTTTAAATGCTTCAATTGAATTTGAAATATCATAAAATACTTCTTCAGCCATATTGTATTTTAATTTTTGTCCCATTGCAGATGCTAATCCAACTAATATTTTCCAGCTAGATCTGGCATCATAATGTTTTCCCTGTGCCCAACGATCGTACTTTGTTCCAAATTTATCCAACCGACTCATGGCCATTCCTTCTAAAGCTCGATCAACATCTTGTGTTGCAAGTGCGGGACGAATTCTTTGCACTCTTCCTTGAAAATTAACAAATGTTCCATTTTTTTCAGCGTAAGTTGCCGCTGGGAAAACTAAATCGGCAAGGGTAGTTGTTTTATTAAAATTAGTTGCATTAATAATTAATAAATCAAGCTTTGCCAGAACATTTTCCAATTCAGGATTGTCATTTAAAATATCATCTTCTAAAACATAAAGTGCTTTTATTTTTCCTTCGCGGATTGATTTTATAATACCATTAAAATCAAAACCATTTTTAGATGGTTTAACACCGACTAATTCGGCACCTTTAGAATTTGGGGTAACATCTTCATTTTTTAAAATATCATCACCGAATGAACTATTAATATGACGAATAAAATCCAAATGACCTGTTCCCAAAACAGACTTAGCAAACTTTGCTGCAACAAAATTATCTTCAACCGTTGCATAAGCAGAACCGAGCACAGCTATTTCATCTTTGCCAAATGCCTTTAAACTTGATGCCGCTTTAGCAAAAACTTCATCCCAGCCGACATTTATTAAATTGCCCTCAACTCGCATATGCGGGCCATCAACTCTATCGCCTGCATTTATAAATTTGAAAGTATTTAATCTTCCGTGATCACACATCCAATAGCTATTTACTTCCTCATTATATCTTGGAACTAATCTTAACACTTCATTATTTCTAGTCCACACTTCAACATTACAGCCACGAGCACAGCCGTTACAAATTGTATTTGTGTGAGCCATATCCCAAACACGTGCTTTAAATCTAAATTCACGATTTGTAAGTGCGCCAACGGGACAGATATCAACAACATTCATTGAGTACGGATTATCAAGCTGCTCGCCGGGAAAAGTTGTTATGGTTACTTTATCACCTCGTTTAACAAATGTAAGTTCAGGATCTTTAGCTATCTCATCGCAAAAACGAATGCATCTTGAACACGAAATACATCTTTCCCCATCAAACATAACGTTAGGACCAAGCTCAACTCGTTTATCTTTATGAACTTTTTCTTCAACAAATCTGCTTTCGCCAACACCGTGTTGATAAGCATAGTCCTGCAATTTACATTCACCTGCTTCATCACAAATCGGACAATCAAGCGGATGATTGATAAGAAGAAATTCCATCACGGCATTTCGGGCAGATATTGCACTATCAGATCCAGTATGAACAACCATTCCTTCAGCCGCCATGGTTGAACAAGCGATAACAAGCTTTGGCATTTTTTCAACTTCAACCAAACAGATTCTACAATTACCTGAAACAGATAGTTTGGGATGCCAGCAAAAATGGGGTATCTCAATTTCATTTTCTCTTGCGGTTTCGATAATCGTTTGACCGTGTTTGAACTCTAATTCTTTTCCATCAATATTGATTTTAGGCATAATCTACTTCGAATTTTTAAGCTGCTTTTTTTATTGAATTATCTTTTGAGCAAATAATAATTTTACTTAGTGTTGTTTCATTTAATACTTCTTTTGAAAGTTTTAAAATGTCTTCGCTTGTAACAGAATCAATTTTATAAAGTATATCTTCAATCGGAACAATCTTGCCATAATGTAAAATTGAATTTGCCAAACGTATCATTCGGTTAGTTGTGCTTTCAAGGCTCATTAACGTGTTGCCTTTGATATATTCTTTAACACGCTTTAATTCTTTCAATTTTACTTCATTGTTTCTCAACTTGCTAAATTCACGATGTACAATTTCATTTACCTTACCCGCTTGTTTATCGTTTGTTGAGTAATAAACTCCAAACGCAGAAACATCTAAATAAGAATTTAAAAAAGTATTTATCTGGTATGTCATTCCAAGTTTTTCTCTAACTGCCTGGAATAACCTTGATGAACTTCCATCTCCAAGTAAAGTAGACAGTACTTTTAATTTGTGTCTTCGTGGATCATTAAATCCGTACGTTGTTCTACCTACAATTGAATGAACCTGTTGAATTTCCTTTTCAATAAAAGTGTGGTTAACTGTTTGCTTTACGAAATTTTTTCTTTTTTGATTTGATGTTGATTTCTTACCTTTAAAATATTTTTCTGCAAGTGCTACTGCTTCTTCGTGATGAATTGCACCGGATACTGAAATCAATAAATTATCCAACCGATAATTTGCTTTATGAAACTGATGAAGAATATTTGAGTTATAAGAGAGAATATTTTTTTCAGTTCCGATAATCGGATAACTTAAACTGTGACCATTAAAAATTGATTCTTCAAACTTATCAAATATCAATTCTTCCGGATTATCGTCGATATCTTTTAGCTCATCAATTACAACACCTGCTTCTTTTTTGATATGCGATTCTTTGAACGAAGGATTTTGAATCATATCTGAAAGAACAATAAAAGTTTTCTTAAAATTTTCTGATAATCCTCTTCCGTAATAACAGGTTTGTTCTTTAGATGTGAAAGCGTTTAAGTAGCCGCCGTAAGATTCAATTTCATCAGAAATTTGTTTTGCAGTGCGGGTTTTGGTTCCCTTAAACAGCATATGTTCAATGAAATGTGAAATTCCATTATTACGTAAATTTTCATCACGCGCACCAATATTAAACCAAAATCCAAGTGAAAATGATTTTAAATAAGGAATGAATTCTGATACAATTTTTACACCGTTTGAAAGCGTCGTTACTTTACAATTATCCACAATTTCCATCTATTAATAATGAATTTAATGAGGGTCAAATATAGATAAAGAGGTTTAGCCAATCAAGAAAAGAAAATGAGGAAAATAAAACAATAGTACACTGATCATTAAGATTATTTATGATCTTAACTGATCTTATTAAATCATAAAAATCAGTGTACCATTTTCTGAAAATTAAGCTTCCACCAAATCAGGATATTTTTCCTGGTACTTAACAAAAAACTCACCAATAGCTTTGTAAGCTTTTTCCAGAATTTGTTCGTTTGGTAAAAATACAACTCTAAAATGATTAGTGCCGGGAACCTGCCCAAATCCGCTGCCCGGAACAATCACAACTCCGGTTTCACGAATCAACTCACCAACAAAATGTGCATCAGGTTGTTTCATCTCCAATTTTGGAAAAGCATAAAATGCACCTTCAGGTTTTACGCAAGTAATTCCCGGAATTGCATTTAACATTTCAACTGTTAAATCTCTGCGTCGTGTAAGTTTTTTCATTGCTTCAATTAAGATGGTCCTGATTTCCTTCGAGTGAAGGTTTTATTCCATATTGTTCAGGATGATTTGCAGATAATCTTGCACGAAGAATTTTATTCACTGCTTCAATAAAATCTGAAAGAACTTCTTTTCTTCCGCTAACAATTCCCCAACCAATTCTGAAACCTGGAACCATATAATTTTTTGATAATCCACCGAATGTAATGCAGGAAACATCTTTATTTAATGATGCAATAGAAATGTGTTTCTTTCCATCAAACAAAAGCTTGTCATAAATTTCATCAGCAAAGATTACAAGATTATGCTTAAGAGCTAAATCCACAATTTGCTGTAAATTTTCTTTTGTGTAAAGTGAGCCTGTTGGATTATTTGGATTAATAAGTACAATCCCTTTTGTCTTATTATTAATTTTAGATTTTATATCTTCAATATCCGGCAGCCAGCCGTTTGATTCATCAAGGTAATATGGATTTTCCATCATCATAAGTTTGCTTGCAATTGCTGTATAAAGCGGGTAGCCTGGAGTTGGTGTAAGAACATTTTCTCCATCGTTTACAAGAGCAGTTAAACAAATATCAATTGCTTCACTTGCACCGGTTGTAACAAAAATATCGTGAACATTTGTAATACCTTTTCTTTCCGCTTCGGCTTCAATTGCTTTTACAGCTTCGCCAATTCCTGATGAAGGTGCATAACCATTTAAGTTTTTTAACATTGCCTGATATGTTGCATCAACAAGATGTTTTGGTGGAACAAAATCGTAAAGATTGGGATCGCCAATATTTAAGTACAACATTTCTTTTCCGGTTTTTGCAACCTGGTTTGCAAGAACAACAATATCTCTAACTGCGTATGTTATGTTTTCAGTTCTAACTGCAGGAATTATTTTATTGATCATTTTAAGCTCCGTAAAAAGTAAATAAAATTTACTATATCAAACTTAAAAAAAATAATTGTGAGTGTTAAGACAAAATGGGGTTTATACGGATGGGATTTTGAAGAGTTTCTTTTTAACAGAAGCAATGTAAAATCATCATTATAAAAATCAGATGAACTGAATTCTTTGGTTGAAGAAATGATCTTCTTAATAATTTCAGTTGGAGATTTATCAGTGTTGGAATTAAAGATATCAATTAATCTTTCTAAGCCAAATTGCTTTCTATCTTTACTAAAAACCTCAACTACTCCATCTGTATAAAAAAGTATCAGATCATTATTTCTTAATTTTAGTTCGAACGTTTTAAACTCAGCATCTTTTAGAAGGTTTAAAGATGGACCTCCGCCTTCTAAAAATTTTGTAACGGTCGAAGTAAAATGTAGTGCAGGATTATGTCCGCAATTACAATAACTAAAAGAGTGATCTTTATTATTAAGTATTCCGTAAAAGATTGAAATGAAATCACGCTTACGCATAAACTCAGAAACATGTTGATTCATTAGTTGCATCAGCTTAGCAGGATTCAAAAAAAGTTTTGCATTGTATCGGAGTAACGCACGGAATGCTGCCATTATTAAAGCTGCCGGAACACCGTCTCCGGAAACATCCGCAATTACAATTGCAATCCGGTCTTCATCAATAGGAATATAATCAAAATAATCACCGCCAATTTCGTAAGTTGGAATACACACGCTGGCAAATGAATATCCCGGAATTTCAGGTTCTGAATTTTGGAAGTAAACTTAGCTGTACATCTTTAGCGAGCTGAAGTTGCTCTTCTATTTTTTTCTTTTCCAGAATCTGATAATGTAATAAGGCTTTCTCAATTGAAATTGCTGAAGCCTCAGCAAAAAAGTCTAATACTTCTATGTCTGCAGGATCAAAAGCAGAGCAATTCTATCGCTTTCAACATTTAATGCTCCAATAGATTTTACTATTGCGCAGTATTAGAGAGCCGTTATTTCAGATTTGGTTTTTTTTCTTCCCGCAATATATCGTTTGTCTTTAGTCACATCATTAAGAATTATACTTTTTCCAGTTTTAATAGTTTGACCAATTATCCCCTTGCCTTCCATAAGCATTGCATCGGATTCCAATGGTAAGATTTCGAAATCCGCGCTGCACCATACTTGCAATTTTTTGTTTGGAGAAATGATAGCCGGGATGATTTATGTCTTCGCTAAGAATAAAAATTCCCGCTGCATCGTATTCAATTATATTTGCAAGTAAATCTAAAAGCAGGTTAAGTATTTTATCGAGATACGAGTGTCTCCCGGATTTTATGTGATATATCCCGAAGTAACTGATACTTAATTTCTGAAGTTAATTCAATTTTATTTTTCATTTAACAGAATGGATTTATTACTAATGTAAAGTTAGTCTCTTAGTAATTTACATTCAAACAGAAAAGAAAAAGGAGCCGAAGCTCCCCTTATTATTTTAGAAGCAGCATTTTTTTAGTCTGAACGAATCCTTCCGCTTTTAACTGATAGAAATAAATTCCACTGGATAGATTGCTTGCATCCCAATTTATCTCATAAGTACCTGCTGGCTTTTCTTTATTTATGAGTGTTTCAATTTCATTTCCTAAAACATCATAAACTTTTAACGATACAAAACCACTTACAGGTAACCGATAACTGATAACCGTTGAAGGGTTGAATGGGTTTGGATAACTCTGACTCAAACTGAAATTGTTAGGATTTAGTTGATCATCTTCAACTGCAAGGACTTCTGATAATGACCTTCGCCACATCGATCTTGTATATGCAGCAAGGTAAATCTCTGTCCCGTCAGTCACTAATGCTGTCACAAGATGATTTTGGAGACCCTCGCTCATATCTGTCCACGTAGTACCCAAATCTGTGGAGTAAAGAACTTTGCCACCTACCGATGCAAAGACCTCTGAGTTATAGGAGATAAGAGCATTGACGTAACCCGTCTGAGGAAAGCTGGAACTGACAAGCGTCCAAGAGGCACCATCATCGATAGAACGATAGACAGAACCATAGGATAAACCTGCTAGAATCACAAAAATATTATTACCGTTTGTCGCAAAATCACCCACGTAGCCATAGTCCATTCCAGAACTGGGTCCCTCCCATGTCATTCCATAATCACTGGAGCGATAAGCTCCTGCGCTTGTTCCGATCAAAAACATTTCATTCCATTTTAGGAATGAGAATACTGATGCAAAAGGTAAACCGGTACTTGACGTATCCCAGGTTTCTCCAAGGTCTGTAGAACGAAAGACACCGGCACCGGTACCTGCAAATAGAATGGTGCTGTCGTAATAGACTGAATAGACGTATGGATTTGTTAATCCTCCACCAGTTGCAGTCCAGAACGAACCATTGTCTGTTGAACGAAAGACACCATTCTCCGTACCTGCGAAGAGAATCTGTTCATTAGCAGTAAATGACAAAACGCTTGTGTTAGTTAGCCCGCCGCTTATATCAGTCCAGGAAACACCATCGTTTGTTGTGTATGCGATACCTCCTACTCCAGAAGAGCCAGCACGCAATGCCGAATAAAGATACTCTCCCTGAATAGTCAGTTGCATCGGTTCGCCGGTTATTTGCGGCGGCATCATGTCTACCCATTGTGAGTAACCAGTTTGCAAAAAGGTCAGTATTACAAAAATGAATGATAGAATAAATTTCACTGTTCAATTCTCCTATTTTTATTTAATCAATATCATTGATTTGGTTTCAGAAAAGTTTCCTGCCTGGAGTTTATAGAAATAAACCCCACTGCCTAATTGGGATGCATTGAAATCAATTGAATGACTTCCCGCAGATTTTACTTCATTAACCAGTATAGTAACTTCATTTCCTAAAACATCATAAACTTTTAAACTAACGTGTTGTTGATCTGGAAGATTATAGCTGATTTTTGTTGAGGGATTGAAAGGATTTGGATAATTTTGTTCCAATTGGAAATTATTTACTGCAGTGCCGTCATTCCCAACATCAGTTGTGCCTGTGCTTTTAAAAACTCCGTCACCTGATGTAGCGTAAATTATTCCGTTCGGTGCCTGCGCAAGAATAAATCCGTACAAACTCTGCAAACCTGCATTATACAACTGCCAAGTGTTTCCCAAATCGGTTGAACCGTAAATACCTATACCTAAGACCCCAATCAGTAGTGTACCATTAGATGTATAAATTCCATTTGATTTATATTCATAACTGGTTGATGCATTACTAAGTTTTTGCCACGTAGCTCCATCATCAACCGATTTATAAATACCATCAAGATATTCTCCGGTTCCTGCAAATATATTATTAGAAGCTACAGTAAGTGAATAAACTCTGTAATTCATAGGAAAGTTCGTGAGAGTCCATGAAGCACCGTCATCTGTTGAACGGTAGAGACCATTTGAACCTTTAACACCAAGGAGCAACGTACCATTATTAGTAATTGTAAATGCGCCTACATTGCTTTCAGGAACTGAGCTGCTAGCTCCTGTCCAGGTATCACCATTATCTGTGGATTTTCCTAACCCGTTATCTTTTGACGAAACGAAGATGGTACCGGATTTAATTTCTATATCTCTTGCTTCAATCCCTGCAGTCATTGCAAGATTCTGCCAACTGATACCATCATTTGTTGACCTGTAAACTCCGTTTTGGGTAGTTGACAGAAACATATAACCGTTAGATGTAACTTCAATATCAGAGATATTGTACGCTGCACCGATATTAGACACAGTCCAGTTAGTTCCATTATCTATTGACTTATAAACATCACCTGTTGAAGTCCCTGCATATATAACGCCTGATGCACTAATATAAAGTGATGGACATAAAGCTGAAAGACCTGTTGGTTCCCAGACAATTTGAGCATTCATTGTTATGGCAAACAAGAGAAAAGAAAGTATGTAGATATACTTTTTCATTTTGATTCCTTTTTTATGATTAATAATTAAAAATATTTATGAGAATTTTAGTGCTTGGTTATGCGGTTATCAATAGCACTTTTGTGTGATTTTTTGATGGATGAAATAAATTATAAAGCTTATTAACTATCAAAAGACAACTGTCTCAGTTAGGCAGACATAATGTGATAAATAATTTTTATTTCTTATAGTATTTCAGAACGGCTTCTGTGCGTGAGCGGACTTGAAGTTTTTCATAAATATTCCGGATGTGGCTGCGAACTGTATCAATACTGATAAATAATTTAGCAGCAATCTCTTTATACCTGTATCCCTTAGAAAGATGAAGAAGAATTTCTTCTTCCCTATGAGTTAATAGGGGCAGGTTATTCTCCCCTTTAAGTTTTATTTGAAATGATTCAACTACCATTCTTGCAATCTGGCTGGACATAGGTGATCCGCCTTTATAAGCTTCTTCAACAGCCTCAAGCAATTTTACCGGAGTAGTACGTTTTAATAAATAGCCAGTTGCACCTGCTTTTAATGATTCAAAAATCATTTCACTGTTTTCATAAACAGTCTGCATTATTATTTGAAGGTTAGGATTTTTTTCTTTTAGAATCTTCGTACATTCAATCCCGCTCATATTAGGAAGATTTATATCCATAAGTATAACATCCACATTTAAAAGCAGGAATCTTTTCGATCGCATCTTCAGAATTTTTAAATACAGAGGTACATTTAAAGCCCGGAGAACCGGAAATCAGTATAGAGAGACTATCTCTTATCCCATCATCGTCTTCAACTATTGCTACTTTGATTTCCAATTTTACACATATTTTGTTTCTGTAAAGATATTATTATCGGTTTTTTCTGCCAATCGCATAAAGATGCTATTTTGAGTTAACAAATTAATTACCGGATTTGCCAATGAATGAATTCTGATATTCGTCCATTCTAAGTCCTACAATGTGAAAATCTTCAAACCAATCTCTGTTCCTTCTCCAATATTACTCTTTAACTCAAACTCGCCGTTGATCAAACTTATTCTTTCCCTCATATTTTTAATTCCATTACTTGTTGCTGAAACAGCATCAGGACAAAAACCTTTTCCATCATCCTTAATAATCAATTTAAAAAATGAAGAGTCAACAGTTAATGAAATAGTTATTCGCTTAGCTTCAGCATATTTTTGAGCATTATTTAATGCTTCTTTAACCACAAGAAAAAGGTGATGTCTTTTTTCTGAAGCTAAACTTTTTTCGGGGATTATTTCAGGCAAGTTAAAACGACACTTTATATCAGAAGCTTCAAAAAAAATCTCGAGCATGTTCACAAATATAAGCAGTAAGATTTTTTAAATTATCATTTGATGGATTTACTGCCCAGACAATTTCATCAAGCTTTTCAATTGTTTCATTTACCGAATCAGTAATTTGATTTAATGCTATTGTGTTTTTTTCTTTATCAGCACGGGAATTAATAATACCACTTAGCAGAGAAATACGTGTAAGATTAGCGCCAATTTCATCGTGCATATCACGCGCAATCCTTGCCCGTTCTTTTTCAAGTGCCTGCTTCTCTTCAAGCTTTTTTATTTTTTGTTTTATTTTTTTTAATTCGATATATCGAACAGAACTGCCAACAGCAACTATTAAGCTCAAAATTATTATCACGCGAAACCACCAGGTCATCCAAAACGGTGGTATAATTTCTATGGTTACAGAAAGCGGCTTTTCATTCCATACTCCATCGTTGTTAGCTGCTTTGATAAGTAGCGTGTATTTACCGGGATCAAGATTGGTATAAATTGCTTCACGCCTTATGCCTGCTTCAATCCAATGGCCATCTGTACCTTTCGAATTTGTATGCATACTGATTTTTCAAGGGATAGGTGTAATCAAGCGCAGCATACCTTAAAGAAAAAACTTTATTTTCATAAGGAATATTAATTACTGAAGTAAAAGAAATCTCTCTTTCTGTGGGAACAGAAACTCCGTAAATTTTAAATCAGTAAGAACAATTGGCTGTATGTTTAGGTTATCTTCAATTGAATCAGGATGAAAATAAACTACCCGGTTTACCGTTCCAAAATAGAGAGCACCTTTAGAGTCAGATGTTACTACTGCCATACTGAACTCATTTGAAGGAAGTCCATCATCAATTGTGTAAGAACGGATTGCAAATTCTCCATCCTGTAGTTCCTGTAATCTGAATAACCCACGGTTGCTTGTTGCCCAAACTCTTTTTTTCCGGTCAACAGCAACACTCCAGATTTTATCATTCGGCAATCCGTCTTTTATATGAAATCCTTTGATTATTTTTTTATGAAGATCATACTTGTACAATCCTGCTGTGGTGCCTATCCATAAAATTTCTTCGTCTGATAAGGCTAGTGATGTAACTGTTGGTTCAGGCAATATGATTGTATGTTTAGTTGTGTCTGAAAAAAACTGAAATGAATTTTTTAATTCGTTCCAGTATAGTAGACTGTGGCTAGTTCCAATCTATACATTTCCATTTGCATCTTCAATAATATCATCAACAACTGCGATGGAAGGAACAAATAATTGTTCAGAAAAATTTATTAGTGTTTTTATAAAACGCTTTTGGATGGGCTCAATTTCAAAAATACTTTCCTTTGTAACACATAATAAATTTCCAGTGCGGCTGAGGACAAATGCACGGTAAACATTATTAATATCAATACCATCTATTCTTAATTCTTTTGCTTCCAATGTTAATGTATTATAGATGTATATTTTTTGATTGGCAAGAATGGCTAATAGATTATCTTTCAAACAATAGATTTGCCTTGTATCGTATGCATACAAATTATTTTTTGATAATGAGGAATGAAATTCTGCTATTTTATTTAATTGATCAATAAATGTTATACCGTTGCCGGCAATCCACAGATTGTTGTTGTTATCAATGGTTATATCTCTTACTATTTCATCTTCAAGTTGTCTTGGATATCCAGGATGGTTGGTAATCGTAGAGAATTTTTCATTTTTTAAATTAACACGGCATACTCCACAGTCCTGAATGCTTATCCAAATATTTTCTGATAGATCTTCAAAAAATCCTAGAACTGTTCCTTGCAATATACTTGATGGATCTGAAGGATTATTTTTATAAAGAACTGATTTTGTTTTACCATTATTAATTGCTATAACTTCATTCTCTGTACTGATCCACAAAGTACCTTTTGAATCCTCATAGATTGCACTAACAGATACACTCTTGTGTTTTAAATATTTCATATAAGGAAAAATTAAAGGTGCAAGAATATTATTTTGAAATTGAAACACACGATTTGTTGTATTAATCAAAACTGAACCGGTTTCTTTATTAATCCTTGCACAATTTGCCAATATGCCGTTAGGAAATTTTGCTACCAACTTTATACTTTGCGAATTATTATTGTACAACAAAACCTGATTATATGTTATCACAAGTACAGTGTTTTTATCCATGGGAATGATAGCAGAAATATCTGTTACCGCTCTTCCAATCGCTGAGTTAATATTGTAAAGAAAGAAAAAGTTTTTTAAATTTATATCGAATTTGAAATAATCCTTTCCCGGTAATTCCCAGAAGCAGAGTGCTGTCATTTATTTTAGTAATAGAATGAATAGCTTTAGATCTCAAACCTTCAGTTTGGGTAGTGAGATGGAATAAACATTTCTGCGGTAACAGTGATTGGGTCAAATAGTATTAATCCAATTTCAGTGCTTATCCAGAATGTGGAGTCAGGGTTTTGGATATATGAAAAAAAATAAACGGGCTGTTTATTCAAACCATTAATATTGCGGTAAGTTTTAATTTCAATTCCATCAAAACGATCAAAACCTCCTGCGCTGAAGAACCATAAAAATCCTTGTTTGTCCTGATGTATAAACAGAACCAGGTTTTGCGATAGTCCATCATCAACGGTTAATTTATGAAACTTGCGAAATTGTTCTGTTGGAAGAAGTGGTGATGTGGTTTGTGCGTTACAAAATGAAGACACGGTTAGAATTATAAAAATAATGTTTTTCATTTTACATTATTCTTGAGATTTTAAGTTCAGAATCATCAAAGTTTAAACGATTAGTGTTCCAAGCCAAATAAATAAACGGGTATATGGGATATCTATAAATTGTAATAAGCCATTTCCAGAAAGATGTGATAATTATTCAATATTAAAATACGATTGTGCGGGGATTATTCCATAATTTAACTTAATACTCTTTCCTGAATTTATTTTCTATACAATCATAACTTTTGCTTCTTTGAGCTTAGCATCAATTTCAAAAGGTAAGTTTCCCATCCGATGCTAGAACCATACGTGCAATTTTTTGTTTTGAATAATGATCCACAGAATGGTCGTTGTATTCACTAGGAATAAAAATTGGGGCTGCAATACAATCGATCATATGGCGAGCAAATCTAAAAGTAGATTAAGGGTTTTATCTCAATCCAGTAAGGATTAGAAGCAGATGAAAAAATTTAAAGATTAGAAAGATTAAATGAATGAAAAAAAACAAACGCAGGACTGGAGTCCTGCGCTCCTAAAATAATTATTTACTATTGCAAAATTGTTTGAGTAACATGTTTATTTATAATTTGATTTGGTTCTTGATAAGTAAAGTCACCTTCACCATGCTGACTTAAATCAAGGCCTAGTAATTCTTGCTCTTCAGAAACACGAAGTGGAATTATAAAATCAATAAATTTAAAAAGGATAAAGGATCCACCTAAAGAAAAAATACTAACACCAATTAATGCAGCGATATGAACCATAAATGTATTTGTTGTTCCATAAATCAAACCCACGCCATTCGCAAAAACACCGGTAAAAAACATACCAACAATTCCACCTAAACCATGACAAGGAAAAACATCTAATGTATCATCTATTGTAGATTTAGCCTTCCAGTTAACTGCCATATTACTTATTAAGGATGCTACCGTTCCAATAAAAATACTTTGCCCGATATTTACATATCCAGCGCCGGGTGTTATCGCAACTAATCCTACAACAGCTCCAACAGCTGCACCAAGAGCAGAAGGTTTTTTACCACGCATCGCATCAAAAAATATCCAGGCAATTGCAGCGGCAGCAGAGGCAGTATTAGTTGTTGCAAATGCTAAAACTGCTGTTGCATTTGCGGCCAAAGCTGATCCTGCATTAAAGCCAAACCAGCCGAACCATAACAAACCTGTTCCTAGTAGAACATAGGGTACGTTCGCTGGTTCATGCTTTTCATTTTTTTGATGTGTTTTTCTTCTTCCAAGAATTATTGCACCCGCAAGAGCAGCAAATCCTGCAGACATATGAACCACTGTTCCGCCGGCAAAATCCAGAACTCCCATTTTTCTTAAGATTCCATCCGGATGCCAAGTCATATGGGCTAATGGCGCATAAATAAAAATGCTAAATAAAACTATAAAGAATAGGTATGATGAAAATTTAACTCTCTCTGCAAACGAGCCTGTAATTAAAGCTGGAGTTATGATAGCAAATTTTAATTGAAACATTGCAAACAACAATAACGGGATTGTTGGCGATAACGCCGGATGTGTTTCAGCACCAACTCCATTTAGCATAAAATAGGTAAAGGGATTTCCAATGAATCCACCAATGCTTTCTCCAAATGCAAGACTGAATCCAAAAACAACCCAAAGTATGCTTATCACTCCCATTGCAATAAAACTTTGCAGCATTGTAGAGATTACATTTTTTGAACTTACCATTCCACCATAAAAATAAGAGAGTCCAGGTGTCATTAATAAAACTAAACCGGTAGCGGTTAACATCCATGCAATATCTGCTGGACTTGCAGGTTCGCCTGTAACAACTCGAGTTGTATATGGCCAGAAGGCACCTAAGAGTGAGACAATAAATAGAAGCCCAAATGCAGCCGACCAGAATTTTTTCATATTCTTACCTTTTTTAGGCGGGAATCTAAAATAATTAAAGTCATTTATCAAATTTTATTTAATATTACTAAGGAATTTTTCTTTTAATGACGGAATTAAATCTGGTTATTCATAGAATTTGGGATATAATAGAAATGAAAAAAGCTCATCAATCGAGCTTTTCATCATTTCTAATAAAGCGAATTTCTTTGTAATGTTAGAATAAATTTATTAACAACATTTATTTCAATTCATCGGAGCATCAGTTTTAAGTGATTGACAAAAATCCGTTTTTACAGAGACACTCACTCAAGAATTTCATTTTTGAACCTGAATATTTCCTTTAGTTTACTATTAAAAAAAAAAAAAAAAAAAAAAAAAAAAAAAAAAAAAAAAAAAAAAAAAAAAAAAAAAAAAAAAAAAAAAAAAAAAAAAAAAAAAAAAAAAAAAAAAAAAAAAAAAAAAAAAAAACCATACGCCGCTGCTCCAAGTCCCCGCAAAGAGATTTGTGCCTCGAACAGCAAGAGAACTGACATAAGTGTCCGTCAATCGTTGGGATTAACCTCAGTCCAGGTTGTTCCGTTGTTGGTGGAAAGGAAGAACGCCGTCGCATCCAGAGATATCCCGGCAAAGAGATTTGTGCCTGAGAGGACAAGAGCTTGGACGCCAGTGTTCGTCAAGCCAGCGTTGACTTGAGTCCAGGTTGTTCCGTTGTTGGTGGAACGAAAGACGCCGCGCTCAGTCCCTGCAAAAAGATTTCCCGATGAAGCGGGAGAGACGGCAAGAGCAGTGACATTAGCGTCCGTCAAGCCAGTATTGACCTCAGTCCAGCTTGAGCCGCTGTTGGTGGAAAGAAAGATGCCGCCCGCAGTCCCGGCAAAGAGATTTGTGCCGGAGACGGCAAGAGCCTGAACCTGCATGTTCGTCAAGCCAGTATTGACCTCAGTCCAGCTTGTGCCGTTGTTGGTCGAAAGAAAGACACCGCGCACCAGTCCCAGCAAAGAGATTCGTACCCGAGATGGCAAGAGCATAGACAAAAGTGTTCGGCAAGCCAGCATTGACCGCAGTCCAGCTTGTGCCGTTGTTGGTGGAAAGAAAGACGCCGCCGCCATTAGTCCCGGCAAAGAGATTCGTGCCGACAAGACGGCAAGAGCATAGACATCAGTATTCGTCAAGCCGGTATTGACTTGCAGTCCAGCTTGTGCCGTTATTGGTGGAAAGAAAGACGCCGCCGTCTCAGATCCCGGCAAAGAGATTCGTGCCGGAGACGGCAAGAGCCCTGACCCAAGTGTTCGTCAAGCCGGCATTCGACCGCAGTCCAGTTTGTGCCGTTGTTGGTGGAAAGAAAGACGCCACCGCCTTAGGTCCCGGCAAAGAGATTCGTGCCGGAGACGGCAAGAGCAAAAACATAAGTGTTCGTCAAGCCGGTATTGACCGCAGTCCAGCTTGTGCCGTTGTTGGTGGAACGAAAGACGCCACCGCTGCCCCAAGTCCCAGCAAAGAGATTCGTGCCGGAGACGGCAAGAGCACTGACATGGAGTGTTCGGCAAGCCGGTATTTACTGCAGTCCAGCTTGTGCCGTTGTTAGTGGAAAGAAACACGCCGTCCATTAGTCCCTGCAAAGAGATTCGTGCCGAAGACTGCAAGATGTCAGAGAAATCTGATGATCGGCAAGCCGTGTTGACCGCTGTCCAGCTTGTGCCGTTGTTGGTAGAAAGAAAAACGCCGTCGCACTGAGTCCCGGCAAAGAGATTCGTGCCCGACTAACAGCCAAGAGCAATAGACATTAGTGTTCGGCAAGCCGGTATTGACTGCAGTCCAGTTTGTGCCGTTGTTAGTGGAAAGAAAGACACCGCGCACTAGTCCCGGCAAAGAGATTCGTACCCGATACGGCAAGAGCATTGACATAAGTGGTCAGTCAAGCCGGTATTCGACCGCAGTCCAGCTTGTGCCGTTGTTGGTGGAAAGAAAAACGCCTTCGTAGGGTTCCGGCAAAGAGATTCGTACCGGAGACGGCAAGAACTACTGGATGTAAGATTCGGCAAGCCGGTATTTACCTCTGTCCAACTTGTGCCGTTGTTGGTGGAAAGAAAGCCACCGCTGCCAGTCGCGGCAAAGAGATTCGTGCCGGAGACGGCAAAGCTTACGATAGAACCTCCGTAGGGTCCGTTGGTTTGCATCCATTGGGCAAATATTGCTGTGCTTGTCCAAGAATAAAACGAAATCATCCGAAGGATAGCAAGTATTCATTGCGCTGAATATTTCCTTTAGGTTACTAACTTATAAAACTAATGGCATTTTCAAAAATAAACCTATCGTGAATGAGATTAAGTGCTGTTCAGAAAGAATGCAAAACTGAACAATCTCGTTGCAACATAATTATAAAAGCTCTCACGATACTTTTCCTTTACTATTACTGAATTAATATCATTGATTTAGTTTCAGAAAAGTTTACCAGTCATGGAGTTTATAGAAATAAACTCCACTGCTTAATTGTGCTGCGTTGAAATAAATTGAATGATTTACTGCATTCTGTTCTTCATTAACAAGTGTTGTCCGTTTCATTTCCAAAACATTATATACTTTGCTTGAAACAAAGAGCAATAGCCGTAATGTGATAACTGGATATATTGTGGTTGGATTAAAAGGATTAGGATAATTTTGATTGAGCACAAAACTATTTAAGACCTGGTTTTCATAATGGCGCAATACTCACAAGTGTGGAATCGGTAGCATAGACAATCTGGTAGATACTTCCATCGTTACCAGGATACCACATTTGTTAAACATTTCCATTTAGCAAAACGCATGGCGACCATAACCATTGGGAATCAAATGATCCGGTAGTAGCCTACTGGACAAAACTGGGTTATCAGGGATGTTTCGTCCAATTAATTCCATCGCTCGAAGTAGCATATCCCACTGCATTGCGATTGCTTCCATTACTGCCATTATACCACATCTCATAAATGGAGCCATTGTGAACTCACGCGGGGATTTTGCACATGAACCGCATCCCATACTCCGGAAGAGCCATTGGTAATCACAGGGTTACCGGCATATTTTGTCCAGTTAACTCCATCAGAAGAAGTTGCATATCCAATTCGCAAGCCCTGCACTCCATCAAAACCTGAATACCACATTTTATACTCCCCGCCCTCATAAAGCACAGTATTGACATAAGCCCAAAAAGAGTCGCAACTACCTGGAGCTCCTAAATCAGCACTGGGGTGTTGCCATATTTTGTCAGTTAATACCATCCGACGAAGTAGCGTAACCGACCCTAAGATTGCCTGTATAATACGGCTGCGTATCATAGCCATTGTACCACATTCTCATACAGGAGGACTATCATAAACATTATCTGGCGCCAAAAACGCCCTCTTCATCAAATGTTCCTACAGGACCAACATCCAATAAAGTATCAGTATGAAGATTCCAGCTGATACCATCGAGTGGAGAGCAGCATAGCCGATCCGATCGTTAGATCTGATCAGAGGCCGTAAACAACATTGGCATATGTATCTTTAATTTTCATAACGTAAAGATGAAAGGAAATCCTTCGTCACTCCAGGAGCCTGGCGCTCTCCCTCGACTTAGAATGGGGTTCACAGGATACTTCACCCAGTTAGTTTGAGCGGATAAATCAAAACGTTCCAATGAAATTGCATGATAAACAAATACAGACTGACAATAAACTTTTCAAATTAACTCTGATAAATAATTTAGTGAATAACTTGTGAGATAAAATGTTTTATGAATTTTATTTGATTGAGATTTATCAATAACACAAAAGTCGTATTTAATAGGAAAGTAGAGCTTTTTTATAACACGAAAATGTTAACAGAAGGTGTAGATTACAATGGTTCAAAGAGTAAATATGAATTATAGTTTAGGTGTGTTTTTACTTTCCGAGATATTTAAGGACTGCTTCGGTTTTTGAGCGGACGTGGAGATTTTCATAGAAATTGTGGATATGTTTTCTAACTGCTTCATCACTTATAAAAAGTTTCTCTGGCTATATCTTTGAATTTGAATCCTTTTGCAAGTAAGGAAAGAATCATCATCTTCGCGCCGTTATAATTCTTAATCGATTCTGGAGGTTTTTCCATTTTAGAAAAAGCATTAACTTGTTTTCTTACTATTTGGCTTGACATCGGAGAACCGCCATTATAAACATCAATTATTGCTTCTAAAAGTTTTACAGGAGGAGTAGTTTTGAGTAAATATCCGTTTGCTCTTGCGAGAACTGACCGGATAATTTCCTCATCATTTTCATAAACTGTCTGCATTACAATCTGAACATTCGGCTTTTTCTCACGAATAATTGATACACAGTGAAATCCGGAAATTACAGGAAGGTTAATATCCATTAAGTAAACATCAATTTCATTATTAATATTTTTTAATGGCTTCTTCGGAAGTCTCATAACTGCTTTTCCATCAAAACCCGGAGAGCCATCAATGAATGTCGTAAATCCTTCACGGATTCTTTTAACATCTCGATAATAGCTATTTTAATGTTCATGATCATCTAAATATTTATAAACTCTGCTTCCAGCGAATAATTCATTACATCTTTTAAAGGTTCAAATTCTGATTATTAAAATATACCCAAAAAATTCTCACTGTTCCATTACACAAATGTTGTATGTGTCTACCAAACTGTATTTAACGGTTGTACCATGTACCTGCGAAGTACTGATTGAAAAAGTACCATAAATCTCTTAAATTATTTTTTATATTGGTTAGATCCATTCCCAAATTTTTCTCTTCAACGGAGAATTCGTTTCCTTATCTTTGATTGGAATGAAACACAGATTCACTCTTGCCAATTAAGTATAACTTAAATCCGTTCAGAATATTTAACTGCATTGTTTAAGGCTTCTTTAAGAGTCAGGAAAACATTTCTTCGCTGTTCAGATGTTAATTTCAAATCGGGGAAATTTTCAGGTGCACAAAATTTATAATTGATTGATGTGCCTTCCATAAACTGTGAACCACAATGATTCACGATAGGAATGACCAGGTTAAATAATGAATCATTGTTAGAATTTATTGCCCAGATCTTTTCGCTTAATGTTTAAGATCATTCATCGTGAGGATTGAGCAATATCTTCAAGCTGTTCATTTAGCTCAGAATAGCTTTCAGTCATATTTTTTGCTATGTCGCTGATTACCAGAAGGCATCGAAATAAACTAAAGCCTATTTCATCGTGCATATCTCTAGATATACGAATCAAATTCATTCTCAAATAGGAACTGCCTCGCAAGTTCTTTCCTGGTCCGATCCGGCAACTTAAAAAGCTCACAATTCTCCGTGCAAGAAGCTGAACCAAATAATAACCGTCAGTGTAATCATCTCCTCTGATTTTTTTTGCCCCAGATTATTTATCAATTATAATATTTTCCATCAGTTTTTGGCAATCATATCTGGAAAATCAGATTGTGTGTATACTAATGTAGTGCAACAGGTTTTCCATTACTCAACTTTTCGGAAAGGTCGTCATCAATTGTTAATTCATTTCCGCTTTCGTTTTTTTCAAGTCCTGCTTTAAAATACAGGAAAGTGTTTTTTCCTGAGATAAAAAAAACTGTACAACGACTAAAATGAAAAATATTATTCAATTCATTAAAGATTGCCGGGTATAATTTTTCTTTTTCATAAATTCCCAGTAGGTTATTCTCGAATTGAAAAATGGATTCGGCAGGTTCAACCTTTTCTCGATAAAAAATTCTATCTACTCTTTTCTGAATTTTTTCTCTTACGGGTATAAATGATAAAGCAGCAACACTCAAACCAACTACTTTAGCAGTTCCAGATGATTCATTGAGAAAAGATTCAATAAAATAAATAAGTAGAAAAGATTCTGATTACTGTAAAAGTAATTCCGGAATAGAGTAATCCTTTTTTTATGATTAGCTCAATATCACATACTTTATACTTCATTATGGCAAACAGGAAACAGGTAAGCATAATTGGAGTTCCTAAACGATTTATACATAAAACAATATCGTATTTTAATGTATAAATTCTTGTAAATTAGAAATTAGAATTCTTTGTCAATCTTAAAATAAAAAAACCCTCAGCAATTTAATACTGAGGGTAGGTTTTAATATGATTCTTTTATCCTTATATATTTTATAAATCCATAGACTATGGCGAATAGAATTGAAATACCCATCCAGTAATTTGCGGCTATCCTTACAGAATCTCTGAGAATATTATTTTCATCTGTTCGGTTCGACATGAAATTGATATAAAATGTTGAAACTAGTAGATCAAAGAATATACCCCCTGCATACATTGCAATTCTCATCCAGTTAAATCTTCTATCCATTTCATGCCGGTAAGGAAAGATTGTAAGAAAATGAAAAAACAAAGGTGGGAATAATGGATAACTTAAAGTCATAAAACTTGAAGGAACCAGGAAATATGACCACATAAAAAAACGTGTGTGTAAAGTATTTGCAAATATAATGCAGAAAAAATAAAATACTTTAGCAGTTGTATCTTCAGGTTTTTTAATGAGAACAAAAATACCTGCAAACACTACCAGAAAGATAGAATGATATATATCGTTAAATAATTCATCTCATCCTGAAAATTTAACGTAACAATCTTTGTAAGCATTAAATTATCACGTTCAATAACCACGTTTACCGGGATTTCTGATTCCAGCCAATGGGGTTGATAAATACCAACGTTTCCATCAATTGAAATCAATTTATCACCTGTTGTTATTCCTGCAGCTGCAAAAGAACCATCCGGATAAATTACGTCAACAATACTTGAATCATAATTTATTTCATATCCCCCCACGGGAAATTTATTTAAACCTATAATATATAAAATGCAGACTGTAATGGGGATGATTGAAAACCAAATATATTTTAGTAGTTCTTTTTTCATTTGAGAAAATGGCAACTTATTCTTAAAGGAAATTAGCACTTTGTTTGGAAAATGAAAACAAGGTATTAAATAAAAATGAGGCTGTCTCAATAGTTTTAAGCACAAGGTAGCCGCAACTTTCAAGTTGCGTATTTGTTATATTTTCGCAAGCTGAAGCTTGCGGCTACCATAAAAAATAGAGTTATGAGACAGCCTAATTAAGGGAGATGTTTTTTTACTTCAATAAAATCATCTTTCTTGTTTCAAAAATTCTCCAGCTTTTAGTTGATAGAAATAAACTCCTGAAGCGGATTCTTGAAACTGGATTCTGGATTAAACTCAACTTCATAACTCCCTGCAATTCTAAATTCATCAACAAGCGTTGCAACTTCTCTTCCTAATACATCATATACCTTTAAAGTCTGCCAACTGCCCACTGGAGCCTGCCAACTTATTTTTGTAGAGGGATTAAATGGGTTGGGATAATTCTGTTGTAACCTAAACTCTGTTGGTTGAGTTGATTGTTCCTCAACATCTGTAAGCAAAGTATATTTAAGTAATGTTTTGTTATTTCCAAGGACATAACCATTTTTTGAAGAAGTAAACTGGACTGCTGTGAGCAAATTTGTCGTCATACCTGATGCTTCTATTGTCCATAAGGCTCCTCCATTTGTTGTATGCAGTATTATACTGCTGTCTACACATACCCATTCACTGTCAACTTGTGCCCAATCGCTAATTCCCACAGCCCATCCTTCACTGACATCCAGAAAAAATACATCAAATAAGGTTCTGTCTGATGTATCCGGATTTGTCTGGTAGTTCCAGTTTAATCCATTCGTAGTTTTAATAATTACACCAGCATCACCTACAGCCCAGCCGGTAGTATCATTGATCATACAGATCCCGTTATAGGATTCACTGGGATAAGTCTGATCAAGCAGCCAGGATCCATCGAAATGCAAAATAGCTGATTGACCACAAACAAACCCCTCGCTTCCGGGGAAACTTATTGACTTAAGATTTGAAGAAACTCCACTGAGCATAGAAGTCACACCGGTTGGAGTTATCATATAGATTTTCCCTTGATCTCCACAGCAATATCCAGAATCTGAGTTTGGAGGAAAATCCATATCACGTAACGGACCTCCAATAGATCCATGAACTAACCAGATGGTACCGCCATTGGTGGTTTTGTAGACCCTTCCATTTGCTCCACCTGCATAACCTTCACTTGAGTTAAGCATATAAATGGCACAGGTGTAATATTGGGTTGTTTGAGTTGAAAACGTCTGTCCGCCATCAGTGGTATGGTAGATTTCACCCAGCGTATTAGAACATATCCAGCCTTCATCATCACTGATAAAATGTAAATCACTTAAACCTGAAGTTCCGTTTGAAGAAGGAAGATTGTTACTTATATCCATCCAACCATATTGCTGGCTGTAACAATTAAGAGTTAAGAATGCAGAATTAAGAATTAAAAACAGAAATAGTTTTTTCATCTTGCTTTTCCTTTATCTAATTAATAACATTTTTTTTGTTTCCACAAACTCACCAGCTTTTAATTGATAAAAATATATTCCTGTGCTTAAATTGTTTATTGAAAATTGAACATTGTACATTCCCGCAGGTTTGTATTCATCAACCAATGTTGCAACTTCCTTTCCCAATACATCATAAACTTTAAGTGTGGCCTTACTTCTAACTGGTAACTGATAATTATATAACATATGAAGTATTCCACTTAAATAAGTGCTTCACAATCTTTCTTGAATTTTTGCAGGAGTGAAATGACTAAACTCTTTCTTCAAGAAAGGAGTTTAATAATTAAATTTATGCTCGGATGAAATGAAAGAAATTAAATTTTAAATTGCAACTAAATTTGATGTTAGGCGACAGTTGGCAATCATTAACAATTGATTTGTCTCCGGATTATCTATTAGGTTAGGCTAAAATTTATATATTAAAATGATTAGACGATTATTAAATACTACTTTCTCTAATTTTCTTTTTCATTTGTTCCAGGTCAATTTTCATGTTATTCATTAAAAACTTAAAGCGAGCATCATCTTTAATATTTTCCAATAGCGGATCAGCAATAGTAAACAGATAGTATTTCCAGCCATTCATTATAGCAATTTTTAATGCATCAATAGCTTGATCTTTTTTATTAAGAATAGAATAAATTCTTGCAAGCTCATATGGATAATTATGATTTTCCATTCCTTTTTTAATTTCAGATTCATCAATTTTAATTAACATATCAAAAATCTTTTGAGCTTCTTTATACTTTTTCTCTTTTAAATAAAATATAACCGTACTCAATAGCAGGCCCATACTCAACAGTTGTAATTGAAATTACCTTTTGAAAATATTTTTTTGCTTCTGATAAATCTCCTTTAAACAATCTGACTTCACCCAGACAGAATAACACTCTTAGATTTTCGGGTTCCTTCTTTTAAAATATTTAATAATAACGAATCAGCTTTTTCATATTGCGTTGTAACAATATACAATTCAGTTAAATCTTTCAGTACATAAGTATGCTCAGGCATCAATTCTAATACTTTAAAGAATAATTTTTCAGCTTCATCAAATCTGCCTAAACTATAATAAGTGAATCCCAGATTTCTATATCCCATCCATCTTGTTGGATCTATCTCAATAGCTTTCTTCAGCCAAGGGATTGCTTCAACATAATTTCCTAAAAGGTAATAAACCTGTCCTACGTCTACTACAGCAATTGAATTTGGATTTAGTTCCACCGCTTTAAGATAATGTTTAAGCGCTAACCTAAGTTTACCCGAGTAGAATAAATTGAGACCAAGCGCTATGTGAGGTTCTGCAATATCCGGATCAAGATCGATTGCTTTTTCACTCATCATCCTAGAAGAATCAGACCATTCATCACCCATACTAAATGCCCTGAACTTCTGAGCATATGCCTCTCCAAGTCCAGCATAAGCTAATGAATAATTTGAATCAATAGCTAATGCTTTCTTAAAAAATTCCACGGAAATATTAACATCATCCGGAGTTAGTCTATTCAGATAATCGCGGCCCTTTAAATAATATGTATATGCATCAATGTTGTTCGTATATTTTTTTTCAATACTCTCTTTTTCGTTTTTTGTAAGAGTAACCATCAAAGCGTCCGTTATTTTTTTTGCAACTTCGGTTTGAATTTCAAATATATCTTTGATTTCTCTGTCGTAGGTTTCTGCCCATATATGTTTATCAGACTGTGCATCAATCAGCTGACCAACAATCCTAACACGTCCGTTTGATCTTCTTACGCTTCCTTCAAGTATTGATTCAACTCCAAGTTCCTTGGCGATTTCCCTTATATTTTTTTTTGAATCTTTATACTTCATAGCAGAGGTTCGGGAAATTACTTTAAGTGAATGTACTTTCGAGAGCTGAGTGAGGATATCTTCCGTAACGCCATCAGAAAAATATTCATCTTCTTTAGAATCGCTGAAATTTTTGAAAGGAAGAACTGCAATGGATTTTTCCTGAATAAAAACAATGCTTTCTTTTGACAGAAAGAGAATGTTTATTATCAAAAACGATATAATTGCAAACATCGCGACATAAAAAACAATTTCACCGTTTTTAAATTTTATATTTTGATGAGAAGCGTGATACCATGCAAATACAAATGTAATTGGCAATCCGCATAAAGCAATAATAACAGCAATATCAAAAATTTCGGGAGGAAAATTATATTTTGATCCAATAAGATTGATTGCACCGATAGTGGTTAGAGAAGTGCTTAAATGAATTGCTATCCACTTTGGGATTTTACGAGTCTTAATTTCCTTTAATAGTTTTTTTGGCATAAACTTTCATCACAAAATCCAAAACAAAATTAGTTAAAAATATTTACTAATATCTAATTGTTTAATAGAATGTTTTAATGATGAAGCGGATTCTATTTAAAACTATATTTCAAAAATCATTTAAGCAGCAACATTTTTTTAGTCTCAACATACTCACCAGCTTTTAGTTGATAGAAATAGATTCCTGATGCTGGATTTTTGATACTTGATGCCGGATTAAATTCAACTTCATAAACTCCTGCAGGTTTTTCTTCATCAACCAAAGTAGCAACTTCTTTACCAAGCACATCATAAATTTTTAGTGTTACAAATTGATTACTGCTTATTGCATACTCAATACGGGTTGCCGGATTAAAAGGATTCGGATAGTTCTGGTATAAAGTAAAATCTGATAACAAATTATTGTTGTTTTCAGAATTTCCAGTTGAGGAACCACCTCCATTAATCCACGCTGTATAAATTACACAGGTTAATCTATAGGAAGCTTTCTTGAATAGTCCTATCGTAAAGTTTTTTGATAACTCCCAGAACTTATTGTAGTAGGCAGTGCTATTAGTGTTGCCGGCAAAAGCTTTAGCAGCAGCATCTGCAGCTAAAACAGAATCAACATATAAATAATTATCATAGATCATATTAAAAATGTAATCAGGTAAATTATCAATGAACTGAAGACTATCGCCGCTGTAAATAATTTGATCCTGAAATCTTTGAATCAAACTTGACTCGTACCGGGAATGAACTCCATACTGACCTGTGTACTGACCATTATAATTCCTGGTTATATGTAATGGCATATGTGAATCTCCAATATAATGACCCGAGATCAGCAGCTAATAACATTGCTTTGTGCAAGTCATTGTTTTCAAATGCAGCTTGTAGTGAATCAGTAGTATTTAAAATTGCCCACGGAAGGATTCCCTGTTCAATTACAAATGAATAACCGTGCAGTGCAACTATAGAATCAAAGTTTTGCGGAATAGTTCCGTTTGCAATAAACTCCGGGTAATTATCTATATCGATATAATGTTTTGGTCCTTCGTTGGGATCAATTGATTTTCTGTCATCTGCATCGGAGCCGTGTGCTGCAAGTGAATCTGCCCAGTATTCAAAGAAATCCATTTCCGGTAAAGCAGTAAGAATTGTGTTATAGTTTATTATTGAGTGTCCAATATACCCCCATCCCAAAGAAATGAAAGTGATAATAGGAACCAGGAACAAAAGTTTTTGGGATTTTAATAAACATCTAATTTTATCGGTCATTGAACATCCTTTATAAATAAATTGCTACTTCAAACATAACCACTCAAATACATCACTCAATAAAATATAATTTTCTAAGTTACTTTATTAAAATCATTTTTTTCGTCTCAACAAACTCGCCAGCTTTTAGTTGATAGAAATATATTCCAGATACTTAATTCTTGATTCTCGATTCTGGATAAATTCAACATAGTAACTTCCTGCATCTCTGTATTCATCAACCAATGTTGCAACTTCTCTTCCTAAAACATCATATACTTTTAATGTTTGCCAACTGCCAACTGGAGTCTGCCAACTTATTTTTGTACTTGGATTAAATGGGTTTGGGTAATTTTGGGAGAGTATAAAATTACTTGGATTAGAATAATAGAAAATATTTTCTACATCACTTATTTGATTTTTTTGTATTGATAATATAATACCTCCGTCACCCACTATCCATCCATTATTTGAATCAATCATACAGATTGAACTTAAAACTTTTTTGGTGCAACTTGTTGCATTAGTCCACGATTGTCCGGAATCAGTTGATTTGAGAATAGTACCATATTCTCCAACTGCCCATCCATTTGATGAGTCAAGAAAAATGATATCATTTAGTGGGCTAATCGATTGAAGATCGAGAGTAGTCCAATTTAGCCCACCATTTGTAGTTTTAAAAACTCTGGCAAAAAAAATCGGGATAGGATAATGGATATAACCCGTTCCTGCTGCCCAACCAATATTATCATTTATAAAAAAAATAGAATTGATTGAATTTGTTGACTGAGAATTCTGTATAATCCAAGTAATCCCACTGTCAGTGGTTCGTAATATTGTACCAGATTCACCGGCAATCCATCCATTAAAAGAATCTGAGAAAGATATTGCTTTTAAATTATTTGAGGTATTGCTAGATTGAATCTGCCAGTGTACTCCTCCATCGATTGTATTAAGAATAATACCATTATCTCCCGCTGCCCATCCGGTGTTAGTATCGTAAAAAAATATTGATTTGATAGCTGAGCTGATTCCTGTTGATTGAGTTATCCATGTATCACCGCCATTATTTGTCTTATAGATTTTTCCTGCATTATCGGCAACCCATCCGGTAAGTTCGTCTATAAATTTAACAGATGAGAAATTTCCAAGTGGCAATTGCTCCATTAAAATCCAATTATTACCTGCGTCACTGGTTTTCAGTAATGAGCCATTTTCACCAACTGTCCAACCTTTAGTCGAGTCTATAAAATCAACATCTTTTAGATTGTTTTGAGTTACACAGATATTCTTCTCCCAATCCAGTCCGCCATTTGATGATTTGATGTTAATTCCAAAAGAATATGGTGTCTGGTATTTTCCACCAACAACAAATCCATCATTTTCTGATGTGAAAAAGATGCTATTTAAAGTTTCAGTTGTACCACTTGTTTGATTGTACCAATCAGTGCCCCCATTGGTTGTTTTAATCACAACTCCATATTTACCAACACACCAACCTATGGAATCATTAATAAAATAAACTGAATAAAGAGAACTCTCGACACCACTTAACTGTATATTCCAATTTTCTCCGCTATCATCTGTTTTTAATATTAATCCCCCTTGACCAACAGCCCATCCAGTTGAATCATTAACAAATTGGATTTGAAATAACCAACTTGTCTCTAATATCGTTTTTGAATACCAATTATTACCTGCGTCTGTTGTATTTAGAATAATACCATAATCTCCCAAATAACCAACGCTCCATCCTTTGTTTGAATTTACAAAGTAAATTGAAGACAATTCATCTGCGGTTGGCAAATTCTGAGTTATCCAATTATTTCCACCATTTGTGGTTTTTACAATTAAGGCTTGGGTATTAGGAAATCCTCCATAGCCGACCACCCATCCTGTTGAATTATCTCTAAAAAAAACTGAACTTGGATAAACAGAATTTCCTAGTGAAACAGGAGTCCAACTTTCGCCACCATCAGTTGTTTTAATAATACCTAGTATCTCAGCTGCCCAACCATTATTATCATCAATAAAAAAGATTGATAAGATTTCATTAGTAATGCCGCTGTTTTTGTTTTCCCAGGTTACGCCTCCATCTGTTGTCTTAATGATTGTACCATAGTCGCCACATGCCCACCCTGTAACCTCGTCAATAAAAAATATTGAATTAAGTTTTTCAGGTGCCCCAATTGGATTTTGATATACCCATTTTTGTTGTGAAAGAGAACTATATTGTAGTAGTAGTATGCTTAGTACGATAAGAATATTTTTCATTAAATACGTTCCATTATTTTACAAACAACATTTTTTTCGTCTCAACAAACGCACCAGCTTTTAATTGATAGAAATAAACTCCTGATGCTGGATTCTTGATACTGGATTCTGGATTAAACTCAACTTCATAACTCCCTGCAATTCTAAATTCATCAACAAGTGTTGCAACTTCTCTTCCAAGAACATCGTATACTTTTAATGTTTGCCAACTGCCAACTGGAGATTGCCAACTAATTTTTGTACTTGGGTTAAATGGGTTTGGATAATTTTGCTCTAAGTAAAATGCCATTGGTGCAATTTCAATTTCAACAACATCCGAATATTCAAATGCCCCATTAAAATCTATTTGCTTTAATCTGTAGTAGAGTTTTGATGCTGCAATATCTGAAATGTCATCTGAATAAGAATATTCCTGTGGTTCTAATGTTGTTCCGCTACCATTAGTAAAACCAATAGCTTCCCATTCAGAAATTCTTTCGTCTTGCGTTTTTCGTCTCTCAATTTGAAATCCCGAATTATTTATCTCGGATGCAGTAACCCAGCTAAGCATAACTGTTGAATTCTCCACATTCGCATTGAACGAAATTAATTCAACAGGAACAGTATTGGAAATTTCAAAATTGTAAAACCCCGCCGGTGCAGTTAAAGGTTTGGTAATTGTTTTTCCGCTGTTTGATGTGGCTGAAATGTAATAAAAAACTTTTGTACCATTAACCTGTGCCGGAATAAATGCACTAAAAGTATCTGTGCTTACTTCAGTCATAGTAAGCTGGTTGTATGCTAAGGTTGTATCTGCTGTCCAGTAAACAAAAGCATTTGCAATTCCGGGTTTTGTCTTGATGTAGGCATTTATTTCTATAGGATCTGCAGAAGTAATAATTCCATTTAGTTTTGGATGTGAAATGTACACAGGTTCACTAACACCAATCTCTTTAGCTATACAATGAATCGCACCTAAAGATGGAATTATACTGTTAGAATTAATTCCAACAACTCTGTAACCAGGCATTGCTTCCCTGTAAATTCTTAACGCTGTGGTGTCATATTGCAATTCATAAGTTGGAACGATAACTGTTTTATTTACAAAGATAGAATTTGTGTATGTTCTGTAATCTCCTGATGGAGGATACTGCCCGCTTTCAGGCGGCATTGGTATGCGCACAACTTTGTAAGGTCTGCCATAACAAGTTAAAAAATTATTTAAGATGTACTGTAGATTAGCTTCGATCTGCGGACCATCTGCAACGCCTGCCGGGTACTGACCTACAAGCAGAGTTTCTTCATCAAGTAGTTTCATATGCATATCTATATGGTGTATCTGATCATAAGGAAGCGTTTCCATTTTGATATATCGCTCAATTCCCATAAACTTATTCATTATCAAGTTGATCTGCGCTTCTGTCTTTCCGGAGTTTTCATTCAGGATCAGTTTGGATGAAAAGCCTGTTCCCTGCCCATCTGTCATAAAATTTCCGCCTGTTGCAACAAGATCATATGGCGGGGTTGTAGTTTGATAGATAGGTAATCCGGAATAGTTTGCAAAGTAAACAGGCACTGCATCATCAAGCGGGCGCGGGCGATTGTAAATCCAATCAATAATTTTTAAGGTATCAGTTACTCCTGCATAAACACACCACGGACCGTAATCCCTTACCCAGATGGAATTAAATGAAGTGATAAGAAATTTTAGATTGATCAGAGGTACACCGCCGGAAGTAAGATAGCTTTTAACACTATTTGAATCGCTGCAAACGATGTAAACCAATCCTTCATCCTGTGCGTAATCAACAATCTGTCTGAGAATGAAAGTATGTGATGTCCAGGTTATCAGGATGCCCTGGAGCTCTTCCCACTCAGCCATAGTTCTTACCGGTGTTGGCGGCGGATCAGAAAATTCAGGAAATAATTGCGGCTGATAAGTTTGCCAGATAAGTTTTTCTTCTTCGGTCATTTGATGAGGAAGATCCTGTGCAAAATTTACGCTTACAAATAAAAAGACAAACAAGAAAAGAAAAACTTTATTCATAAAATTCCTTTATTAGCCTGATAAGATTGAGTAAATAAATTTTCATTTTAATAAAACCATCTTCTTCGTTTCAACATACTCACCAACTCTTAGCTGATAATAATATACTCCACTGGTTATATTTGAGGCATCAAACTCAACTTCATAACTTCCAGCATTTCTGTATTCATCAACAAGAGTTGCAACTTCTTTTCCTAATACATCATAAACTTTTAAAGTTTGCCAACTGCCTACCGGAGTCTGCCAACTTATTTTTGTACTTGGATTAAATGGGTTTGGGTAGTTTTGAGATAATGAAAAGCCTTCAAATAGATTATCATCTCTAACAGAAAGTAAAAGTATTTTTTGAAGGACATTTTGCGCTGAAGTCCTTACATCTTCATCAGGATCATTTATTGCATATAGTATTGTAGATTTTAAATCTTCTACCCGAAGCATTACTTCATTCTTCAAATCATACCAATGTTGCACTTGATCCCCTTGCGCCCAAGGATTGTCATTTTCCACAAATCGCCCAACACCTTCTATGGCATGACGTCTAATCCACCAGTCTTCAGCAAAATGAATTGAGTCAATAATAGAATTTACATTCTCGAACATCGTCATAGCATAAATTCCAGGAATATTCCATCTATATATGAATGGAATTGAATAATTCAATTCTAGTTCCCCCACAAATGTCGCTTGCAAAGATCCATTTAAATAATCAAGAGATAAATACCAGCAATGTGGTGTTGTACCTCCCCAGTCATATGCAGTTGAGAAGCCAAAAAGTAATGATGAGTCTTTATCATAAAGAGTGATATCATCAGGTAAATAAACTATCAAATAATAATTAGGCTCAGCAGATTCAATATCAGGATGCTGCATAAAAATCTCAGCAAGGGGTGGAATGTTTAATGGCTGCGAATATGTAAGTTTAAACCAGAAAAGTCCTGGTGCTACCGTAACTAAATTGTATAATTGATTGATTGAGTCTATGAAAGCTTCACCGGTAGTAAGATTTCCTTGACTCCAATTCGAAGTCCAATCTGCTTGAGATATAATCAAAATCTCATTTATCATATACTCCGGAAAAGCGTGGATTGAATTTAAAGTATCAACTAGACTTCTTGCTTCAATAATCGCCGAATCAATCCTGATGGCATAACTTGAATCCAGAAAGATTCCCTGCTGTTGTCTGAGTGTTAAGATTACCGCATCATCTGATATTTGTGAAATCAACAGATTGTTGAGAAATAAAAAAACTAAAATGATATTTTTCATTTTATCACCATCATTTTTTTTGTTTCAACATAATCACCAGCTTTAAGCTGATAGAAATATATTCCGGAACTTAATTCTAAATTCTCAATTCTAAATTCTACATTATAACTTCCTGCATCTCTGTATTCATCCACCAAAGTTGCAACTTCTCTTCCTAAAACATCATAAACTTTTAATGTTTGCCAACTGCCTACTGGAGACTGCCAACTGATTTTTGTACTTGGATTAAATGGGTTTGGGTAGTTTTGTTCTAGTTTAAATTCTGTTGGAATTGGATTTTGCTCATTATTCAACATCAGTTAATGTCGTATCACCGAAAACATTTCCATCTATAACACAGCCCTTTAACGTATATGCAGTATCTTCCAAAATCATAACTAATCGTCTAATATTCAATAACCCAATATCTTTTACCAATGTATGTTCAAATAGGTGGAGACAGCGTATTCAAAAGTTCTTAATTCTCTATTGTCTCCAAAAATATTCTGTATTCCATCTTCATTTACAAAAAGAAATCTTCATCATATGCAACGATGTGGATCTTAAGTATTGGAATACTGTCACCAACTTCGGCATTAAAATCATCAATAACTTTTTCTTGATCTGGATTTGTGCATTCACTATCAAATCTATAAACAAGTACCATTTGCCGAATCAATTCTTATAAACATATTCGTAAACTATGTGCGGATAACTTTGATGTTTTTTTTCCATTTTATAATATTCATTGTATCCTTATTAACTCAATATATTCTTTTGATAAAACTTATCAATATATCTACATGGAATATATGTATGATCAAGTTAAAAACGTTATAAACCCAGTAATTACCGATTGCAAGTGGATAATAATTAAAAACATCCTTAGGAATAGGTAAAGATTTTATAACTATAATTGAATCAGGAGTTAATCTTATAAATTTATACTTCTTGCTGCATAAAGAATTTCTGAATTTGGTTTTTTATAAATTCCAACTAGTTTACTCGGTAAAGTTTTATATAAAGAGAAAGTATATCCATTGTTCAGCGATTTATAAATTCTTCTTCCATCGGCAAGATAAACTATTCCTGATTGTGTTGAATCAATACTAACATAAATTGGATTTTCACTTTGATATGTTTTTGTCCAGGTAAAAGCATCACCTTTATTGTTGGATACATTCAGTGAATAGCCTCCATAAGTCCAATTAACTCGATAAACATGAAACTGATTAATATCATAGAAAAACTTCGAGTATTGATCAAAACCAATCAGATGAAGTATCAACAAACCGCCATTTTTTGCAAGCCGCTGATCCTCATCAAATCCAAAAAGAACATTATCATCAAAATCTGCTAATGCAATCGGGATCAAATTTGTGACAGGATAAATTGAATCTTCAGGGAAAGTATAACCTCCATCCCAGCTTCGAACAGGTCCACCACCACCAAAAACAAATACTTTTAATGGATTTTGTTTTGAGATATCAACTCCATAGAGTGGCGAATGAAAACCAAAAACTAAGCTATCATTTCTGGCGATATATGAACCATAATCCATAAAGATACGGTCTCCAACATTGATAAAGTTCACTGTATCACCAGGAAAAAATTCAAAGTCATTTACAGTTTTGATATCTGCACCTACAGGATAGATAATCGAATGGGCATCCATTATTTGCTGTTCATATCCAGTTTGTACATTGAACTTAAAGATTGGATTGCTATGATATTGTTCTGAACCCAGACGATACAATAAAATTGTTTGTCCTGTCGGACTTTCAATTCCATCTAAAGAATGAAATTGCTGCGAATAATTTGAAGTTAATGAACAAAGTGTAAATAGAACGAAAACTAACTTTTTCATAATAAGCCCCTATGAAAAAATAAATAAATAGAATTACTTGATTCTAAATTACCTTTTATTTATTCAATGTAAAGAGATGATTTTTTAGTTTTAAGATTATCAAAAAAAATCCTTGACATTTTACTTTTTTCTGTCAATATTTGCATTAGTAATTATTAAAGGAAAAATTTATAACCGATTTGCTACATTTTTAATTTTCGTTCGTCTAAATATTAAATTGTTGGAAAATTAACCAGAGTAGTAAATGTACCGATTTAGGGAATTTCTCTGGTCGGTTTTTTGTTATCATTACATAAACTTATAATGGAGATATATTATACGATTTGATACGTCACTTTTAGGTAATTGCAATCACTAACATTAATATAAGGAAAACGTGATGAGAGAAATAAAAGCAAAAATCGACAATCCATTATCTGAACTGATCAGTGATGATATTTTTGATCTTCTTGATTCTCACGGCTTGATAGACGAAAAAGCTGTTAGAGATTATCAGATAAGGAAAAAATTTAAACAACTAAGATCTGGCAAACTTAGCGCCGGCGACGCGATTGATGCGATTCGCGCTGAATATCCATATTTACAGTTTGATACGATTAGAAAAATAGTGTATCAGATAAGTAAATAATTATTAGCAAATAATACTTGACAAATACCATTTATCATTTTATTTTACAATTGACTCTTTCAAAGGGTTCTCCCCTGCCCTTTGATGAAAACGAGTCAGGCCCGGTGAATCCCCCTCACCGGGTTTTTATTTTATTTTGGAGTAGTAATGGCAACTAAAACTAAAAAGAAAAATGTAAAAACTTCCGGTAAATCTCTTCCTTCTCCTTTTAATATGTATTGGGAAAGAACTAATTATATTTTATTTGGACTTGGAATGTTATTAATCATTCTCGGATTCTACTTTATGGGTCAAGGTGAGTGGGATAGCTCATCTTCACTTGTGATTTCACCAATTTTACTTTTTCTGGGATTTGTTGTTGTGATGCCTGTTTCTATTTTGTATCGAAAAAGAAGTGAAGGACAAATTAGCAGCAGCGTTACAGAAAAATAATCTATTGCTCTGTATTTCTTAAATAGTAAACAATTTCATCTTGGGCAAGCTAAGCTTTGAACAATTAACTGATCTTTATCTTCTTTTATCAGTAGATAGAATTGGTCCTGCAAAGATTAGAAATCTGCTTGCACGATTTAAAAAACTTTCCAACATACTTTCCGCTGCAACTCCAGAATTAATTGAGACCGAAGGGATAAGCAAAGAACTTGCCTCACGCATTCGCAAAATTTCCTCACAAAGAGATTCCATTCAAAAATTTCTTGAAAAAGAATTAAAAGCTTTGGATAAAATAGGTGCAAGGATAATTACTGTTTGGGATGAAGATTTTCCGCCATTATTAAAAAAAATTTATGATCCGCCATTGATTCTGTATGTTCTTGGAAAGTTTGATGAAAAAGATAAATACTCAATTGCCGTTGTTGGTACAAGGCAGCCAACTAACTACGGTAAAATCCAGGCTGAGAAAATCGTAACGGATTTAGTAGTACAGAACATTACAATCGTAAGTGGTTTAGCCCGAGGCATAGATTCCATTGCCCATTCATCTGCTTTAAAAAATAATGGAAGGACTATCGCTGTAATTGGTTCTGGTTTGGATGTGATTTATCCTGCAGAAAACAAAAAGTTATTTAATGAGATTCGTGAAAAAGGTGTTATCATTTCTGAATTTAATTTGGGTACTATTCCTAACGCAGAAAATTTTCCAAAACGTAATAGAAATATTTCCGGTTTGACTTTAGGAACACTGGTGATTGAAACTGCAATTACAGGTGGTGCAATGCAAACAGCTAGATTAGCACTTGATCAAAACAGAGAAGTATTTGCCATTCCCGGTAATCTTGGTGTAAAGCAATCTGAAGGTACAAATATGTTAATTCAGCGTGGTGAAGCGGAACTTGTTAAAAGTGCTGAGGACATTTTAGCTGAACTTGAATTGAAGTTAAAACCTATACTTGGGAAAAATATTCCTAAACAGCAAAAAGATTTAACAATATTTGAAGAGAAAATTTACAATTGTTTACTCAAGGAAGCTTTACAGATTGATAAGATTGCGGAGATAACAAATCTATCAACTTCCGACTGCCTTGTTAATTTACTTTCTTTGGAGTTTAAAGGGATGGTAAAGCAGCTTCCCGGTAAAATGTTTATGCTTATGTGATCTCATTTATTTTCTGCAAATAAAATTCCGCCTGATCTCCTTCTCCATCCTGATTTAATTCTTTAGTTCGCTCCTCAAATTCATAAATCTCATTTTGTGTAAAGATTGATTTTTTTTGATTAACATAATACGATCTTTCATCCATCAACGAAATATTCTTTGAGTATTGCTCACTTCCCCACAACTGCCAGCTGCGAGAATCATAAATGATTTTCTTAATTTCAAATCCGGATGATTTAGCCAAAATTTCAATCGACTTTTTTGTATGCAAGAACAAGTGCCGGGGTGCATCAAGCGAACACCAATTTTCTCTGTAATGCTTGAAAGCATAAGAATCCGCAACAGGAATTCTAAGAAGCAGAAATTTATTTTCATTCAATAGTTTATCGGCGTGTTTAATTACTGCCAAAGGATTTTCCATATGTTCAAACGAATGATTGAACATTATTAAATCAAACTTACCTTCAAGTTCTTCAAACTTCTTCTTTAGGATTTTTAATCCGTTTTCATAAATGATTGTTTCTTCGATAAATGGATCAATTCCTAGTACATTTTCAAAACCTGATTCTTTCATTTTGTGCAATAGAATACCTTTTCCGCAGCCAACGTCAAGAATGGAATCTTTTAATCCAACATCAACGCTTTTGATTCTAGTTATATAAGTTGGCTCACCAAACTTTCTTAGTAATATATTTCCGATTAGAGTACCATATCCCATTGCTGCTCTGTCCCGAAAGCGGTTTAGTTTTGATTTAATTTTCCCTTCATGTTTTTGCTGAAATGTGAAGTAATCATTCGGATAATGAACCGAATAATCTTTTGGTGGATTAATAAGCTGGAGACATCCGCAGTTTGGGCATTCCAAATAATCAAACTCTTCCCGCGTTCCAAAATACATTTCACGAACTTTAAGAATCTGATTATTGGTATGTGTTGTTACAAATTTCGCAGGTAAGTTGATGATTCTATCATCATTTATAATTTTTCTTCGTCTTCCATAAAAACTTTAACCAATCTTTCAGCTTTTTTTCTTGTCCATTTTCTGTTGGAAAATAAAATTGCATGTTTTTTAACTTCTCCGGCAAGTAATTCTCTTCAACGAAATGATAATCAAAATCGTGAGCATACTTATAATTTTTTCCGTAACCAATTTCTTTCATCAATTTAGTCGGGGCATTGCGCAAGTGATTTGGAACTCCGTCAAGAGGATTTTTCCTCACTTCATTTAATGCACCTTCAATCCCAAGATATGAGGCATTGCTTTTTGGTGATGATGCAAGATAGGTAACACATTGAGCAAGAATTATTCGTGCTTCCGGCATACCAATTTTATCAACTGCACTGAACGCAGCTTCTGCCAGTACCAATGCATTTGGAGATGCATTTCCAATATCTTCTGAAGCAAGAATGATTAATCTTCTAGCAATAAAAAGTGGATCTTCTCCTCCTTCCAGCATTCTAGCCATCCAGTATAAAGCAGCATCAGGATCGCTGCCACGAATACTTTTAATAAAAGCCGATATTACATTGTAATGTTCTTCACCTGATTTATCATACAAAACATTTTTTCTTTGAACGATGTTTTCAAATATTTCTTTCGTCAAAACAATTTCATCTTTACTTATTTCCTGAATAACTGCAGCCTCAAGAATAGTCAACATAATTCTTGCATCACCGCCGGAAAGATAAATTAAGAAATCTTCATCAATTGATTTGATATTCAGCTGTTTAAGAAACTCATCTTTTTCCATGGCTGATTTTAATATATCAACCAAATCCTGCTTGGATAATTCTTCTAAAACAAAAACTCTTGCACGTGATCGTAATGCAGGGATTACTTCAAACGATGGATTTTCTGTTGTGGCACCAATTAAAATCAAAACACCAGACTCAATTGAATGCAGCAATGCATCCTGTTGCGCCTTATTGAATCTATGAATTTCGTCTATAAAAAGTATTGTACGTTTTCCAATTTCTATATTACGTGTACCAATATCTATAATAGCCCGAATATCTTTTACCCCGCTTGATACTGCATTGATTTTAAAAAATTCAGCTTGTGTTTGATTTGCTATAATTTTTGCGATTGTAGTTTTTCCGGTGCCCGGAGGTCCCCACAATATAAACGATGATGGAGTATCATTCTCAATCATCAAACGAATTGGTTTGCCTGAACCAAGTAAATGCTGCTGCCCAAAGAAATCAATTATTGTCTGGGGTCGAATTCTTTCTGCAAGTGGAGTGGTGGGAATTTTTATTTTGTTATTCATTAGTATTATTTGTTCGATTCTTGAACTTGAACCTGAACTTAACTTCTATTCTTCAGCCTTAAACTCAATCTTTTTCTCATTAGGTCTAATCATATTATACTTTTCACGGGCAATCTTTTCTATCTTCGCAGGTACATTTCTTTTAAGTGAATCTATTTCTGCCTCTAACTTTCTATTTTCCTCTTCAAGTTGAGTTATGCGGTCGTTCAATTCTTCCAATTCACCTTTAACCTTTGCATACTTTACAACACCATAGTTATTAAACAAAAGATACATTGTTCCAATAACAACTATTGTTGCAATAATATAAAATCTTGTCTTTTTATTTTCTATAAATTTCATTTCAGACTTAGATTAATAATTTTTTCAACAAGCTGCTCAAAAGTAATTCCAACGGCTTTTGCCATTTTAGGAACAAGGCTTAAAGATGTCATTCCAGGAAGTGTATTTACTTCCAATACATAAATTTTATTTTCTGGACTTACTCGAAAATCAACTCTTGCATATACTTCACATCGTAATGATTTGCAAGCCTGCACAGCAATGTCCTGCAATTCCTTTGAAACATCTGCAGGAATTTCAGCAGGCACAATATATTCACTCATTCCGGAAGTGTATTTACATTCGTAATCATATATACCATGCTTTGGTCTGATTTCGAGAACAGGTAATGATACATCATCGACTACGGCCACTGTTATTTCTCTCCCAGGAATATATTCTTCAACTAATACTCTATCCGAGTACTCAAATGCGTTGTGTATAGCCTCAACAAGCTGCTCTGATGATTTACATATAGTTAATCCAACTGTCGAGCCCTGATCGTTAGGTTTTACAACTGCAGGATAACCAAATTGCTGTTCAATTTTTTCATTAATTTCTTCAGTAGTACGTTCACCGATTTTAAAGTGGAACCATTTTGGAGTGGATATATGATATTCTTCAAATAAAATCTTGGACATAATTTTATCCATAGCAATGGCACTGGATAAAACTTTTGAGCCAGTGTATTTAATTCCTTTTAATTCTAACAATGATTGAATTGTGCCGTCTTCACCATACTTTCCATGAAGTGCAAGAAATGCTACATTAATTTGATCTTCAGAAATAAGATTAACTGCATCAAGATAATTTTCATTTAATATTTCTGAATAATCATCTTCCCTAAAATAATCTTCAACCTCAAGAGGTTGATTAATTCCGTAAGCAGGATCGAGGATAATAACTTCGTGCCCAAGGTTAATTAACGCTTGATAAACCGATTTCCCTGTTGATTTTGAGACTTCTCTTTCTGGAGATGTACCGCCGAGAAGTAAAAGTACCTTTAGTTTTTTATTCATTTTATTTTCGTTTCAATTGCTCATCCTGAGCGGTGCCGAAGGATGATATTTGTATAAAAGTAATCACACTTCGACTTGGCTCAGTGTGACATCTGAATAATTAAATATTTCTTTTATCAGGAGTAATTCCGTAAGTGCTTTCAGCAATTTTCAGAATATCCTTAATATTTTTTTTAGTAAGTTCTCTTGGCTTACCAATCAATCCTGCTAAAAAAATTATTTTAGCTGCGTGCTCTAACTTTTCCATTTTGAAGTAGGCATCATCCAAATTTTTTCCTAATGTTATGGCACCGTGGTTTTCTAACATCATGGCCCATGAATAGTTTATAAATGGATCTAAACTTTTATGCACTTTGTCTGTTGAGGGAGTTGCATACTTACATAACGGAACTTTACCAATAGTTAAAAATACTTCCGGTAAATAATGTTTATCCAGCCCTTTACCAGCTACTGCAAATGCTGTTGTATAAACAGGATGACAATGGACTACGGCATTTACTTCTTTTCTATTTTGGTATGCATATAAATGGATTTTATTTTCAGTTGAGATTTTTTGTTTACCAAGTATATTTTTACCATCCATATCAATTTCAACAATATCTTTTTCAGAAACATCACCTTTGCAAATTCCTGAACGGGTTATTAGTATAGTATTGTTAAATGTTCGGCAGGAAATATTTCCATCATAGGCTGTAACAAATCCCTTAGCGTAAACTTTATGACATACCTCGATTAGCTTTTTCTTTGGAGACATTTTTGTTCCAGTTCTTCCATAAGTTTTAAGTTAATCAATCCATCTTCACCTTTTGCATGTGGTGCTTCATTTTTCAAAAAAGATTTTTGAACTGATTTAACCACATATAACATCTTGTTTCCGCGTTTACGAAAACTTTTTCTTGTTTCATCTTCCAAAAGGATTGTAAGTTTTGGTGCCAACAACTTTTTACCTACTAGATTATCAATTGCTATCGCACCTTTGTGACAAAGAATTTCAATTCTGTTAAATGCTTTTTTATTGTTATAAGAGACATTAAAAGTTCCGTAACCACTTTTTGCAAACTTAACCGTACCAAGTGCAAAATCATCAACCTCACTTTGATAAACAAGATTTCCTACAATGCCATCAATATTTTCAATTTCACCGCCAAAAAACCTAAGCAAATCAATCATATGTGTTCCAATATCACGCAAAGCTCCGCCGCCGCTTAGATCTTTTTAAATCTAAAATTATTGTCGGGTGGAAAATCCATGTTAAAGTGTACATCAATAGAAACAAGTTTTCCCAATCTTTGATCAACAAGTAATTCTTTTGCCTTAATTACGAGAGGATGAAAACGATGAACATAGTTCACTGCAAGTAAAACATTATTTTCTTTGCAAACCTTTACCATTTCTTCAGCTTGCTGTGAAGTAATTGCAAGTGGTTTTTCGCAAAGAATATTTTTTCCTGCTTTAGCAGCTTTTATAACTTGCTCATAATGATGAACATTTGAACTTGCTACAAATAGTGCATCAAAATCTGATTTTAGAAAATCATCATAATTATCAAATGAATTTTGTATCCCAAATTTTTCTGCAAGAGATTTAGCACGATTAATATCCCTGCTGTAAAGGGCAGTTACTGCAGTTCTTCTTGTCAATCGAACTGCAGGTAAAAAAGAATTTTCTGCAAATCTGCCGCAGCCGGCTATTCCCCATTTTATTTTTTTACCTTTATAAAGTTTTTTAACCATTGGATTATAGTTTTAATCTTTTCATTAATTTTATGATGGGTTTAGAATTTTGCATTATATAAAAATGCACACTTGGAACATTTTTATTTAATAATTCTTCAACTTGTTTTGCTGCCCACTCGACTCCAATATCCAAAACCTGTTCTTGTTTGGCAGCCATTACTTCGTCCGCCAGCTCATCAGGAATATTGATGTAAAAGTTTTTTGGTACCGAGGTTAAATTAGCCTTTGAAGTTATTATTTTTAATCCGGGAATGATAGGGGCTTTAATTCCAATCTCTTTACATAATTCTACAAACTTAAAATAGTATTTGTTATCATAAAACATCTGCGTGACAACATAATCTGCGCCTGCATCAACTTTTTCTTTAACAAATTTAACATCAGTTTTAAGATTCGGTGCTTCAAAATGTTTTTCAGGATAACCGCTTACACCAACACAAAAATCTGTCGGGCGTGCATCAAGTAAACTATCTTCCAAATATTTACCACGATTCATATTCATTATTTGTTTTACTAAATCTGCCGCGTGAGGATTCTTACTTTTTCCTTCAGGTATTGGTTTTTCATAACCCGAATCATCCCCACGAATTGCAAGCACATTTTGAATTTGTAAATAATTTAATTCAATTAAAAAATCTTCTGTTTCTTCACGTGTAAAGCCTTTTGTTAAGACGTGAGGTACGGCATCAATATTATATTTATTTTGAATAAGTGCACAGATACCCAGTGTGCCTGGTCGTTTTCTTTTTATTTTCTTCTGAATCCCTGTCGCAGTTTCTTCATAAATAACTTCGGCAGCATGTGAAGTTATATCTATAAATGGAGGATTATATTTTGTTATATCATCTAAAACAGACAACAAGCCTTTTATATCTCCCCCGCGTTTTGGTGGAATCAACTCAAAACTAATCAACGGATTTCGGGCTTTCTCTAAATGCTCAATTACTTTCATACATTCTCAATTTATTTATGACTACATTTCTAATATAATAATACTTGTTGAAAATTTGATGACTTTAGATTTCAGATTAATTTATTGCGATTAATATTTCGGACTCAACTTTACTTCTTCAGAAATCTATTAAAAAATAAGAAGCAGATTTCTTCAGTCGGGTGAAATAACATTGTAAAAATTAATTACGAACAAATCTTAAAAAATTCTTATTATTTTTTCTTATTGATGTCTCATCAGTTCTGATTTTCATATAATTTCCTGTTTGCCACAATGGATTCTGATCTTTGTAGTGAGGGCTCATAACATTTCCAGATTGACCCGTCGTAAGAATCAAATAAAACTCATCGCGGACTGCAAAATCATAAAGAAATCTCATTGATGGACCAAGAACGTTATCGAATTCATTGTGGCGAAACATCGAAAACTCTTCTATACTTTCTGCAAAGGGGTATTCAGTATTAAAGATAGTAGTTCCATCTCCACCAACTTTAAATGGACCAATGTTTATGTAATTATCCAGAGGAGAAAAATTACCACTAAATGCATGCTTAAATGTAACTTTATGGATATTGCCCCATTGCCAATTCGTTAAATCTTTTCCAAACTTTTTTTCAAGATAGGTTAAGGCATCCGCCAAGCTTTTTCTTATAATCTCTTCACGAGTTTCTCGTTTCTGGGTATTAAGATTATCAAACCAAATTGATTCGGGTTTTTGTAAAATCTGAAGCAAACTTCTGTAAGGAACATTTGCAAGAAACACAAATCGATTGTAAAGATCATCTCCCATTTCATCATAATAAATATTTTTTAACAGGTACTTTAAAAAGACAGAATATATTGCTGGAGTTTGACTGGATTTATTCATTTCAAAATCCCACTTTTTTAACAACTCAAGCGAAGTATTGAGATTCCTGTCTTTTACTTTTATACCTTCAAACGATTTTAGAATGTACGGTGTGATTGTTCTTGCATAAGGTGATACTTGATCCATTTGAGAATTTTTAAAATCATTTACAGAATGTTTTTGCTTGTATGTTAATAATTCCCTTACCCTATCTATGCGTGAAGAAGGTTCCCAGAGATTTGATATGTGATATTTAAAATCTTTTAATGTTTTATTATTGGCAGATGCAATAAAATTTTCTGCGGGATTTAGAATTGTTGGTATTTCTTCTGTTGATATAAAACCATTCCAATCATTTTCCGATGTTGTTCCATCAAAAACTAAAGTTGGGTTGTTACTGTTGCGAAGTGGAATCCTTGCGCCCATAATATATCCAATATTTCCTTGCGCATCAGCATAAACAAAATTTTGTCCGGGAATTCCAAAATATTTTACTGCATCACGAAACTCATTCCAGTTTTTTGCTTTGTTAAGTTTATAAAACGCAAGCATCTCATCACTAAATTCACTTCCAGACCATCGCATACTTATTGGCGGAATATCTATATTATTTTTATTATAGATAAACTTATAAGGATGAATGTTCGAAATGATCGGACCACGATGAGTTTCTTTAATTGTAATTATCTGATCTATGCCGTCGTTAACTTTTATCGTGTCTTTAATGATTTTAAATTCTGCCATTGTCCATCTATCAAATATTTTGTTTTAGATGAATCAAGTTTTTCAACATAAAAATCGGCATCATCATTCATTACATTTGTAAGCACCCAGGAAATGTTGTCTCCTCTACCAATTACAATCCCAGGAACCCCAGGTAAAGTAACACCAGCCGCATTCCAATTTTTACTTTTTATTACTGCAACATACCACTTACCCGGTGCACTAAAAGCGAGATGCGGGTCATTGGCAATAATGGGTTTACCGGAAACAGATTTATTTGCATTAACCACCCAATTATTAGATCCAATATGTGTACCTGTCCATCCCATCATTTGGCGAAAAGATTTATCAGTTTCTACCAATGTAGAATTTATTGCCGGAAGATATTTGAAATTATCTGAGATAATAGTAGGAGCATTTTGCGGATAATCAGGTAAGATTTCTAAAACTTTTTCTGTGCCGAGCTTTTGTATTAGTTCTGCAAAAGATAAATCAGTCCACCAGCTAATGTTTAATTCCCAGGCCATCATTTTAATTACGATCAAACTGTGTAGTGGTTTCCACTGTTCAGGATGATATCCAAGCACATCAAATTCAATCGCATAATTTCCTTTACGCTCTTTAAGAAATTCATTAACTCCATTTGAGTATGCTTGCAAAATTTTCATTACAGTTGTATCGTACTTAGAAAGGTTTTTATGGATATTTCTTTTTATTCCAACTGTGCGAAACATTTTATCAAATGGAATTGCTTTCTCGCCAAGAATTTCACTTAATCTACCTTCACCAGCTCTGCGAATAAGATCCATCGTAAATAATCTTTCCTGAGCGTGTAAATATCCTAAAGCAAATGCAACATCTTCATCAGATTCTGCTATTATATACGGAACAGCAAAACTATCACGGTAAACTTCAATATTGGAATTGATTTTGGATGATGAGATTTCTCCGTTGTATTGTGGTAAAGACGATGATAGCATTTTGTAAAATATCCAACCAGCAATTACAAAAGTAATTAAGAATGTTAAAGACAAACCAATAAATATTTTTTTCCACTTACGCATATAGTATGATTGAAAAGTTATAAACAAATATAAGAATTATTTTAGACGGATAGGGTTTTATCAAAAGAAGATGAATTAGACCTAATGACAATCCATATTTGATTCAGTAACAACTTGAGCTGAGATCTTGGGTGAGATGTAAGGTATTCCTAATGCCATTCCACGAAGTATAAAAAGTAAGCCAAGCACTAATGCAAAAACAGGAACAGCTTTTGTAATTTTTCTTCTGATGTTGAGATTAATAAATCTTCCAAATATCGTTGCTGCAAACATTGTTGGAATTGTTCCCAGCCCGAATAATATCATAACAGCAGAACCAGAAATCGCATCTCCGCTTGCAATTGCACCAGCTAATGCAACGTAAACTAATCCACAGGGAAGAAATCCATTTAATATTCCAATCAAAAACATTGCAGAAAAAGTTCCGCGTTTAAATAAATCACTTATTCCTAATTTTAATGGTAAAGTAATTTTCTGAATAATTTTATGCTGAGTAATTTTAGCCTTATACTTTGGTGGAATTAAAACAGCTATAACAATTGCAATCCCAAGTATAACTGATACACTTTGCTGAAATCCTGAAATGACAAGCCGAGAGCCAAGCAGCCCAAATACTGCACCAAGAAATGAATAAGTTACAACTCTGCCAAGATTGTATAACAATCTTCCGGCAACAAAAGATAAATTATTTGAGTTGGGAATAGGTAAAGCAATCGCGATTGGTCCGCACATTCCGATGCAGTGGAAGCTACCAAATAAACCTACGAAGAATGCTGTTAAAATTTCTGGTGACATTTTTCCTAAATGTCATTGCGAGTGAGTCTTCGAACGAAGTAATCTTCCACGTTGTAATAGATTACTTCGGGAATATCCTCTCTCGTAAAGACAATAATTAACGTTTTCTCAATGACTTAATTTAATTTATTACAAAAGAACTTTCTTTATAATACTCAATTGCATCTTGAGTCCAATCAACTTTTACTTTCCAGTAACCTTTAGCAATACTTTGAGTTGAAATAACCTGTTGTCCGTTTGTATCAACAGAAAGTGGAATAGAAAAATCTTTTTTTGAATCAGATGGACGATAGAATTGAATTGTGCCTTTTAAACTTTTTTGAGCTAATGATTTTGGAAAAATAAAAATAACAAAACCGTTTCCGGGATTAATTAAAACTTTTTCAACCATTTCATTTGTGCGGTTAACTCTTTCAATTTGCGATTGGTGCTGAATACCTTTGTTGTAATAATCACTTGTTACCAAATCAACATCCTGATTCATTAAAAAAATAACTGTACCAATCGTAATTACCATAAAAACAATTATTGTAATTAAAATTCCTGTTCCCCAATTAAATTTACTTTTGTTCATTTTGTTCCACTGGTCCTAAGAACGATGTCTTAACCTTCTTAATTAATTTATCTCCATCATAAACACCAATTTCAATCGAGGTGTTCATTTTTTTCAAGTTTGATTTATCAAGGAAAACTAAAAATTTTGTTTCTACAATTTCCTGTGATTTTAAAGTAATATCTTTTCCAACCAATTTTAATTCGCCTGTGGTTGGATTTTCAAGTTTTAGCTTTACTGCAGTTTCGTTAAAAGTTTTATTTACAATATTAAGATCATAAACGTTACTTACTTTTCCATTGGGTTGTTCCTGGAACAACATTCCCGGTGTTCTTAAAATATTTACCGAATAATCAGTTCTAACAGATAATAAATAGCCAAGTACACTAATGAGGATAACAAGAATAACTGAGTAAAGCATCATTCTTGGAGTAAATCTTAGCTTAGTTTTATTTTCAATCCCATTAAGTGAATCATATCTGACGAGATTTTTGGGCTTATTTATTTTTTCCATCACAGCATCGCAAGCATCAATACAAGCAGTGCAGTTTACACATTCTAACTGAATTCCATTTCTTATATCAATTCCAGTTGGACAAACATCAACACATAATCCGCAATCTATGCAATCACCTTTCGAAGATGATTCATCACCTTTTTTAAGCTTGCCTCTCGGTTCACCTCGTTTATAATCATAAGCAATAACAATAGAATCCTGATCAAGTAAAACTCCTTGCAATCTTCCGTAAGGACAAACAATTGTACAAGCCTGTTCACGGAAATATGAGAATACCCAGTAAAAGATTAATGAGAATGCGATGATGGCTATAAAACCACTTAAGTGAGCACTTGGCGGTTGTGTAATGATTGAAATAACTTTATCTAAACTTATAATGTACGAAAGAAAGATATGTGAGATGAAAAAAGATATGATAAAGAATATAATATTCTTTAATCCTTTTTTTAAAAGCTTTTTACTGTTCCATTCTTCAGCATCAAGTTTACGCTGATCTTTTGCATCACCTTCAATCCAGTATTCTATTTTACGGAAAACCATTTCCATAAAAATTGTTTGCGGGCAAGCCCAGCCACAAAAGATTCTTCCAAATACAACAGTGAAGAGAATTATAAATACTATAATGGATATCATTGCAAGAACAAAAAGATGGAAATCGTGCGGGCCAAATGGAATACCAAATAGAATAAAATTTCTGTTTAGAAAATCAAATAGAAGAAACTGATGACCATTAACTTTAATGAAAGGAACAATGATTAAGAATGCAAGCAGAAAAAGACTAAGTATTGTTCTTGCATTATAAAATTTACCCGAAGGTTTCTTCGGGTAAACCCATTTTCTTTTTCCATCGTCAGTTACTGTTGCAAGCTGGTTTCTGTATTCTTGTTTTTCTTCATCAACTTGCTTGTCATTAGTTTCCATTTAATACTCTATTTTTTCAAGCCATTAGTTCGATGCAACAGCAGTTGAATCAGATTCTTTCCAAACAGTTCCTTCGGGTTGTTTAGGAGTTACCGGTGTTGTACCGTGTAAGGTAACAATATAGCTGGCAACATCCTGCATCTGTTTAGGATTTAATTGAGTCTGCCAGCTAATCATACCTTTTGCAGTAACGCCATACTTAATTACTTTAAAGATATTCTTAACTCCACCACCGTGAATCCAATAATCGTCAGTAAGGTTAGGCCCGACTAAACCGCCGCCGTCTGCGGCATGGCAAGCTACGCAGTTTGTTGCAAAGATTTGTTTTCCAGCATCTAAAGAAGCTTGGTCTGATAACAAAGTGACTGATTCTTCATTAAGAAAGGCACCCGAATTCATTAATGCAGCTCTTTCAACTTCAGCTTGTTTTACTTGTAGTTGATATTCTTCATCCTGTAAAGGACTTGAATTAAAAACATGATAATCAAGCATATAAACTATTGAAAAGAAAATTGTTATATAAAACAGCCATAAAAACCATGGCGGAATCTGGCTATCAAGTTCACGTATTCCATCGTAATTATGATTTAATAATAGTTCATTTTCAGATTCAACCGGAGTTGTCTTTGTAATAACTCTTCTAAATTTAGCAAAGGCAGAGGGTTGTTTTACTAAAACTTCTTCCTCCTCTGAAACACCTTTTCTTCCCTCATAGTATACTATTGCAATAAACCCGATTATGATAACTGCAATCAGAAACATTGCAACAATATCATAATATGAAGGCGGAAAATCAGATTGTGCAGTTGTTGTAGTCGTTTGAGCAAAGCTCGATGAGACTAATAACAAACTTAAAAAAATCGAGAAATAACTAAACTTTTTTCTCATATAAATCACCTGTATTGTTAAAATTATTTTCTTCCTCTTTTTCAAAAGGAAGACTTTCCATTTTTTTTATATAATTTTTATCTACTTTTAACATCCAAACAAGGATGATGACAAAGAACAAAACAAAAACAATCAGAGAAATAATCGGATAAACCGAAACTCCTTCTACTGATTGTAATAATTCTTTAATCAATTTTATACCTATCTGTTTTCTACAACTGGTTTGACTTTGATGTCTGTGCCTAATCTTTGCAGATATGCAATCAAAGCTATGATCTCTTTATCTGGCTCGGCAGGCGCACCATTTTTTTGTAAATCAGTGCAATTGCTTCTGCTTGCTTCATCAAATCATCAGTTGCCTGATTTTCATATCCTTCAGGATAAGGAACACCAAGACTTCTCATTGCATTAATCTTATTAGTCATTAATGAAACATCAAGTGTGTTTTCTAGCAGCCAAGGATACGGCGGCATGATTGAACCCGGTGACATTGATCTTGGATTTTCCATATGTAGAAAATGCCAGAGGTTTGGATATTTTCCGCCTTCACGATGCAAATCTGGTCCAGTCCGTTTAGAACCCCATAAAAATGGATGATCATAAACATATTCACCAGCTTTGGAATACTCACCATATCTTTCAGTTTCAGATCTGAAAGGACGAACAAGCTGTGAGTGACAACTATTACAAGCTTCTCTTATATAAATGTCTCTGCCTTGCAACTCAAGAGGAGTATAAGGTTTAACAGAAGCTATGGTTGGAATATTTGATTTAACTAAAAATGTTGGAACTAATTCAACAATTCCACCGATTAAAACAACAACAAGAGCAACTACCATAAAATAAATTGGTTTTCCTTCAAGCCAGCGATGAGAAACTTTTTCTTTTTCTTCTTTATGAATTGGAGCAGCTTCTGCTTCTTCATTTGCTACAAGTTTACCAGCCATCATTGTTTTGGCAAGATTGTAAACCATCAAAAGCATTCCAACTAAATACAAAGTACCACCAAATGCTCTAATGATATACATTGGGATAATTTGTAAAGTGGTTTCTAAAAAGTTTGGATATTGCAACATTCCCATATCAGTAAATTGTTTCCACATTAATGATTGAGCAACACCAGACCAGTACATTGCTGATGCATAGAAAACCATTCCTAATGTACCGATCCAGAAATGTACATTAGCCATCTTTTTAGAATAAAGTTCCGTTTTAAATATTTTTGGGATCAACCAATAAAACATTCCAGCAGTTAAAAATCCATTCCAGCCAAGTGCACCAATGTGAACGTGAGCTATTATCCAATCTGTAAAGTGTGCAATAGCATTTACATTCTTTAAGGATAACATCGGACCTTCAAATGTGGACATACCGTAGGCTGTAACAGCAACAACCATAAATTTTAAAATTGGGTCTTCTCTAACTCTATCCCAGGCACCACGCAAAGTTAAAAGCCCGTTAATCATACCGCCCCAGGAAGGAGCTATCAGCATAACTGAAAAAACCGTTCCTAATGATTGTGCCCAATCTGGCAAAGCGGAGTATAATAAGTGATGTGGGCCTGCCCAGATATACAAAAATATCAAAGCCCAAAAGTGAATGATTGAAAGTTTGTATGAATAAACAGGTCTGTTTGCAGCTTTAGGTAAGAAGTAATACATCAACCCCAAATAAGGTGTAGTTAAGAAAAATGCTACTGCATTATGTCCGTACCACCATTGCACTAATGCATCTTGGACACCAGCATACAAAGAATAACTTTTAAATAAACTTACAGGAACTTCAAACGAGTTAACTATATGAAGGACAGCAACAGTTACCCAAGTTGCAATATAAAACCAAATTGCAACATACATGTGCTTTTCTCTTCTTTTAATTATAGTACCAATCATATTGATACCAAAAACAACCCAGATAAGTGTTATCGCAATATCAATTGGCCATTCAAGTTCAGCATATTCTTTACTTGTAGTAATTCCTAATGGAAGACTAACGGCAGCGGCAACAATAATTAGTTGCCAGCCCCAGAAATGAATTCTGCTTAGTAGCGTACTAAACATAGGGGCTTTAAGAAGTCTTGGAAGCGAATAATAAATTCCGGCAAAAATCGCATTTCCAACAAAAGCAAAAATAACAGCATTGGTATGCAATGGTCTAATTCTTCCGAATGTTAAAAACGGAATACTGAAATTCAGTTCAGGGGCAAATAGCTGAGTTGCAATAAGCACACCAACAAGCATACCCACGACACCGAATACCAATGATGCTATAGTAAAGTCTCTAACGATTTTATTATCGTAGCTGAACTTTTCTAACTGCATAAGGGCTCCTTTAATTGAAGTTGTAATTTAATTTTCAAGTTTCTTTTCTTCTTTTAATTTTTCTAAAGATTCTTTTTCTTTTTTTGATTTTTCATCTTCAAATAACATACGTACGGACGGAGTATAAGTATCTGAATACTGACCGCTTTTTACACTCCACAAAAACGCAATTAAAAAACCAATTGCTACAAGTAAACTAAATCCGATTAGCACAACAATTACTGAGATAACAAACCTCTTCTCTTAGCAATAAAATTTGTTGCCAATGTTGCAAATAAAACTACAGTGATTGAACTTACAGGCATAAGCACAGCAGCGATTAATGGGGAAAGTAATCCTTGAATCGCAAAACTCAAACCAATAAGGTTATAGATAAATGAAATTAAAAAATTTAGATGGATAATATATAAACTGGTTTTTGAAAAATTTAAATATTTTATAAAGTTTTTTAATTGTCCCGAATCAATTATTGCGTCGCAAGCAGGGGTAAAATTACTTACATCATCAGTTACTGATACGCCAACATCACTTTGGCTTAATGCACCAGCATCATTTAATCCATCTCCAATCATTAATACTTTTTTATTTTGGGATTGCAATCTTTTTACAAATATCAATTTATCTTCTGGTGATTGCTTGAAGTGCAGTTGAGATTCATTATCAAATATTCTTAATAAATTTTCTTTTTCCCCATCATTATCTCCAGATAGTAAAGAGAGTTGATAATCTGAAGATGATTTTTTTATAACGGTATCAATTCCTTCACGATAAGAATTTGAAAAAGTAAATTTTCCTACGATCTCATTATCAATTGATATATAAACCTTGGTTTTTATATTTTCATTGTCATCTTCCGTTGCTTTAGACCCAACAAAATCCAATGAACCAATCTTTACATGATGTCCATAAATAACACCTTCAATACCTTTGCCCGTTGGCTCACTAAACTTTGTTACTGGAAAATATTCTTTAACATCAATTGAATCAAAAATCTTTTTGCTTAATGGATGTGTCGAACTTCGCACTAAAGATTTTATACACTTTAATTCTGTTGGATTTAATATTCTTCCGGAATAAAGAATATCAGATTTTCCTGACTCAGTTATAGTCCCGGTTTTATCAAAAACAATTGAACTTATTTTTGCCATCATCTCAACTACGTTTGAATTTTTTAGATATAATTTATTTCTACCAAAAATTCTCATTGTATTGCCAAGCGTAAAAGGAGTTGACAAAGCAAGTGCACAAGGGCAAGCAACTATAAGCACTGATGTAAAAACATTTATTGCAATAGAAGAACTTGCTTGATACCAAAAAGCTGCCGCAAGAACAGCAATCAACAAAACAATAATTGTAAAATATTTACTAACTGCATTTGAAAAATTTGTAAATTGGCTCTCAGATTTTTTATTGAAAGTATCATTATTCCAAAGCTGTGTTAAATAACTTTGCGATACTTCCTTGATTACTTCAAGTTCGATCAATCCGGATTTTTGTCTGCCGCCGGCGTAAATCATTTCTCCACTTACTTTGTTTACGGGATGAGATTCACCTGAAACGAAACTATAATCAATAAAACCATCACCGTTCATTAATATAGAATCTGCGGGTACAATCTCATTTTGTCTTATTATTATTCTATTTCCAACCATCAAATTTGCAACGGGAATAGATTTCTCAATCTCATTTTGCTTGATGGTAACTGAAAGTGGAAAATACGCTTTGTAGTCGCGTTCAAAGTTCATGGCATCATAAGTTTTCTCCTGCAATATCTTTCCAATAAGCAAAAAGAAAACTAACCCCGCAAGCGAATCAAAATAACCTGCTTGATTAAGAAACAATAATTCATATGCACTTCTAATAAATAAGACCAAAATTCCCAACGAAAGCGGAACATCGATATTAATTATCTTTTTTCTAAGACCTTTATATGCCGAAATAAAATAATCCGAAGCTGAATAAAAGAAAACCGGCAAGGAAAGAACAAGATTGAGATATCCAAAAAAACTTTTAAGTAGTCCATCAGACACAGTGATAGAAAAGTATTCAGGAAAACTGAACATCATGATATTACCAAAGCAAAATCCTGCAACTCCAACTTTATAATATAGATCTTTGTTAGATTTTTTTTGGATTTTCTTCTCAGCTGAGTCTAAATTTATTTGCGGTTCATATCCAATTGATGATATCAAAATTACAACATCTTTTAAGGATACTTTTTCGTGAAAATATTTTACACTTAATTCTTTTCTAACAAAATTTACTGTGGAGTTTGTTATTGCAGGATTTAATTTGAAAAGATTCTCTAGGAGCCAGATACAAGAGCTGCAATGCATCTGCGGAATAAAGAAAGTGATTATTGATATTTTGTCATCATTAAAAATTAATAACTTACTTACTGTCGAAACGTCATCTAAATAGTCAAATCTTTTTGATTCGAAGTTCTTCGGTGAAATTCCTGGATTCTGTTCATAACTATAGTAAGTACAAAGTTCCCCTTGATTTAATATTTCGTAAACTGTTTTGCATCCAGAGCAGCAGAAAACCTTCTCATCAATAAAAATAGATTTATCTTTACAATTATCACCACAGTGATAGCATATGATTTCAGATTTTAATATCTCTCCAACAGCCATTAATGTAAATATAGTTTAATAGGAATTAATCGAATTAATCATAAACAAAAATAACGTGCCAAATATAAACTATTAGAAGGGTTTATATTTGCACAAAAATAAACTCTTATAAAAAAAATATTTCTTTTGTTTGAAATTTTTGAAGAGACGATTTCCCAAAGCAAAGAAGTGCATAAAAGGATAGATAAAAAAAATCCCGATCAAAGATCGGGATTAAAATAAATCTTGGCAGCGACCTACTCTCCCACACACCTGCGCATGCAGTACCATCGGCGTGCTGGGGCTTAACTTCTCTGTTCGGAATGGGAAGAGGTGTAACACCCAGGCTAAAACCACCAAAATTTAAACTTATGACTGACTAAATCAGTATCAAAAAATAAAATGAAAAAATGAAAGAGTGAGCCTGTAAGAGAAAATCAAATCTGTATATAAAAATTTAAATGGATAAGCCTCACGACCTATTAGTACTACTTGGCTGAATGCATTACTGCACTTACACCTATAGCCTATCAACCTCGTAATCTCCGAGGAGTCTTTAGTTACTTACGTAAGGGATACTTAATCTTGAAGCGTGTTTCGCGCTTAGATGCTTTCAGCGCTTATCACAACCGTATGTAGCTACCCAACTATGCCACTGGCGTGACAATTGGTGCACTAGAGATACGTTCACTTCGGTCCTCTCGTACTAGAAGCGACCCTTCTCAAGTATCCTGCGCCCGCATAGGATAGGGACCGAACTGTCTCACGACGTTCTGAACCCAGCTCACGTACCGCTTTAATTGGCGAACAGCCAAACCCTTGGGACCTTCTTCAGCCCCAGGATGCGATGAGCCGACATCGAGGTGCCAAACCTTACCGTCGATATGAACTCTTGGGTAAGATCAGCCTGTTATCCCCGGCGTACCTTTTATCCTTTGAGCGACGGCACTTCCACTCGCAGCCGTCGGATCACTAAGTCCTGCTTTCGCACCTGCTCGACTTGTAAGTCTCGCAGTCAAGCTCCCTTTTGCCTTTACACTCGCCGCATGATTACCGACCATGCTGAGGGAACCATTGAGAGCCTCCGTTACATTTTAGGAGGCGACCGCCCCAGTCAAACTACCCGCCTAACACTGTTCCTGACCCTGATTCAAGGGTCGAGGTTAGAATCCAAATAAAACAAGGGTGGTATTTCACCGTTGGCTCCACCGAAGCTAGCGCCCCGGCTTCAAAGCCTCCCACCTATCCTACACATGCTTTATCCGAACCCAATATTAGGGTGCAGTAAAGGTGCACGGGGTCTTTCCGTCCATATGCGGGTAACCGGCGTCTTCACCGGTACCACAATTTCACCGAGCCCGTGGTTGAGACAGTGCCCAAATCGTTACACCATTCGTGCAGGTCGGAACTTACCCGACAAGGAATTTCGCTACCTTAGGACCGTTATAGTTACGGCCGCCGTTTACTGGGGCTTCGATTCATAGCTTCTCTTGCGATAACCACTCCTCTTAACCTTCCAGCACCGGGCAGGTGTCAGTCCCTATACATCGTCTTGATTGACTTCGCAGAGACATATGTTTTTGTTAAACAGTCGCTTGGGCCATTTCACTGCGGCCCTTTTCAGCTAAATTTGAAAAAATCTCACTTACTTGGGGCACCCCTTTTCCCGAAGTTACGGGGTTAATTTGCCGAGTTCCTTAACCACGGCTCACTCGAGCACCTTAGAATACTCATCCCATCTACCTGTGTCGGTTTGCGGTACGATCTGATAAAACTCTTCTGTACGAAGATTTTCTCGGCAGTATGATTACGGTCAGTTTATGTCCAAAGGACTCCCGTTCGCATCTCGGCCTTAAGAAAGTGCGGATTTGCCTACACTTTCAGCCTACTTGCTTAGACCACCTAATCCAACAGGTGGCTGACCTTCACTCCTGCGTCCCTCCTTACAGTCAAACGATTTTTACCAGGTACAGGAATATTAACCTGTTTTCCATCACCTACGCCTTTCAGCCTCGGCTTAGGGATCGACTAACCCTGAGATGACTAACATTGCTCAGGAAACCTTAGATTTTCGGTGGATCGATTTTTCATCGATCTTATCGTTACTTATGCCTACATTTGCTTTTCTATGCGCTCCAGCATGGTTCACACCACACCTTCAGTGCACATAGAATGTTCCCCTACCACTGCTGATAAATCAGCAATCCATAACTTCGGCAGATAGTTTTAGTCCCGAGTATTGTCGACGCCAAGTCGCTTGACTAGTGAGCTATTACGCACTCTTTAAATGAATGGCTGCTTCTAAGCCAACATCCTAGTTGTCTGAGCAACTCAACATCCTTTCTCTGTTAACTATCATTTTGGGGCCTTAGTTGATGGTTTGGGTTGTTTCCCTTTTTGGCCACGAAGCTTATCCCTCGTGGCCTGACTCCCGAAGAACATGTATACGGAATTCGGAGTTTGTCTGGGTTTGGTACCGTTGTGACGGCCCTAGCCCAATCAGTGCTCTACCTCCGTTACATTTTTATTCGAGGCTAGCCCTAAAGCTATTTCGGGGAATACGAGCTATTTCCGAGTTTGATTGGCCTTTCACTCCTACCCTCACCTCATCCAAGCGGTTTTCAACCCACACTAGTTCGGACCTCCATGAGGTTTTACCCTCACTTCATCCTGGACGAGGGTAGATCACACGGTTTCGCGTCTACCGCACGTTACTTCAATCGCCCGGTTAGGACTTGCTTTCGCTTCGGCTGCGTTTCTAAAAAACTTAACCTTGCAACGTACGAGTAACTCGTAGGCTCATTATCCAAAAGGCACGCTGTCATCCCGATAAATCGAGACTCCAACTGCTTGTAAGCATATGGTTTCAGGTACTATTTCACTCTCCTAATAGGAGTTCTTTTCACCTTTCCCTCACGGTACTATGCGCTATCGGTTACGAGAGAGTATTTAGTCTTACCAGATGGTTCTGGCAGATTCCCACAGACTTCCACTTATTCCGTGGTACTTGGGAGGCTGATCCAAAGAGTTATATAACTTTTGCCTAAAGGACTATCACCTTCTATGGTTGAACTTTCCAGAACATTCGGCTAGAAATATAATTTTTTACTCCTCGACTTATCAGCAATTCAGTCGGATCAATTCCCACAACACCAATAACGCAACGGTTGCTTCCTTTAACACGTTAAATGGTTTAGACTGTTTCCTTTTCGCTCGCCACTACTAAGGAAATAACTATTGTTTTCTTTTCCACCAGGTACTTAGATGTTTCAGTTCCCTGGGTTGCCTTCACACAACCTATGAATTCAGTTGTGGATATCCCGACATTACTCGAGACGGGTTGCCCCATTCGGAGATCTACGGGTCTTAGGTTATTTCCACCTATCCGTAGCATTTCGCAGGTAGTCGCGTCCTTCATCGGCTTCTCGTACCAAGGCATCCACCATATGCCCTTAGTAACTTATCCAAAAATTTTTATACACAGATAGATTTATGCTCTCTTAATATTTAATAACATAAATATATCATTTTATTTTCAGGCTCAGTAAAACGTTGATTCAAAGAATCATTGTTTTTACTCTTTCAAATTTTCAAAGAACAAAAAAATGTGGAGCTAATCGGGATCGAACCGATAACCTCCGCCTTGCAAGGGCGGCGCTCTCCCAATTGAGCTATAGCCCCAAAAACTTCTTAGGGTAATTGGGATTAGGTTTAAAATCTACTTACACACAACCCAAGTGGGCCTGAGTAGAGTTGAACTACTGACCTCACGCTTATCAGGCGTGCGCTCTAACCATCTGAGCTACAGGCCCAAATAAATATCTTAGACAACAAAAAATCATTTCCAGAAAGAAAATGATAATTTGGCCTGAGCATCAGAATAAAAAGAACAATAAATTAAAAGAGTGAGAAACCAGTAATCTCATAATTTAAGATTACTCTTAGAAAGGAGGTGATCCAGCCGCACCTTCCGGTACGGCTACCTTGTTACGACTTAGCCCCAGTCACCGGTTTTACCTTAAACAGTTTCCTCCTTGCGGTTAGAATACTGGCTTTGGGTACCCCCGGCTTCCATGGCTTGACGGGCGGTGTGTACAAGGCCCGGGAACGTATTCACCGTGGCGTGCTGATCCACGATTACTAGCAATTCCAACTTCATGGAGTCGAGTTTCAGACTCCAATCCGAACTGAGGATGCCTTTAGAGGATTGGCTCCACCTTGCGGTTTAGCTACCCATTGTAACATCCATTGTAGCACGTGTGTAGCCCTAGGCGTAAGGGCCATGCGGACTTGACGTCATCCCCACCTTCCTCACTACTTGCGTAGGCAGTCCTATTAGAGTGCTCAGCATAACCTGGTGGCAACTAATAGTAGGGGTTGCGCTCGTTGCGGGACTTAACCCAACACCTCACGGCACGAGCTGACGACAGCCATGCAGCACCTGTACAAGTGCCATTGCTGGAGGGGTACTTTCATACCCTGTCACTTGCCTTTCAAGCCTAGGTAAGGTTCTTCGCGTTGCATCGAATTAAACCACATGCTCCACTGCTTGTGCGGGCCCCCGTCAATTCCTTTGAGTTTCAACCTTGCGATCGTACTTCCCAGGTGGAATACTTAATGCGTTAGCTGCGGCACTGAGTTAAAAACCCAACACCTAGTATTCATCGTTTACAGCGTGGACTACCAGGGTATCTAATCCTGTTTGCTCCCCACGCTTTCGCGCCTCAGCGTCAGTATCGGACCAAGAGACCGCCTTCGCAACTGGTGTTCTTCCAGATATCTACGTATTTCACCACTACACCTGGAATTCCGTCTCTCTCTCCCGAACTCAAGAATAACAGTATCAAAGGCAGTTCTACAGTTAAGCTGTAGGATTTCACCTCTGACTTGCTATCCCGCCTGCGCGCCCTTTACACCCAGTAAATCCGGACAACGCTTGCCCCCTACGTATTACCGCGGCTGCTGGCACGTAGTTAGCCGGGGCTTTCTCTGAGGGTACAGTCAAATACCGATCCAATCGGTACTATTCTTCTCCTCTAACAGGAGTTTACAACCTTACGGCCTTCATCCTCCACGCGGCGTTGCTGGGTCACCCTTGCGGGCATTGCCCAATATTCCTCACTGCTGCCTCCCGTAGGAGTCTGGACCGTGTCTCAGTTCCAGTGTGGCTGATCATCCTCTCAGACCAGCTACTGATCGTTGCCTTGGTAGGCCTTTACCCTACCAACTAGCTAATCAGACGCAAGCTCATCTATAGGCATTACTTAAACTTTAACAACATCACCATGCGGTGCCGCTGCATTATCCGGTATTAGCCTCGATTTCTCGAAGTTATTCCAGACCCAAAGGTAGATTGCTTACGTGTTACGCACCCGTGCGCCACTTTACTAAAGATATTGCTACCTCGTTCTCGTAGACTTGCATGTGTTAAGCACGCCGCCAGCGTTCGTCCTGAGCCAGGATCAAACTCTCCGTTGTAGAGTTTAATTTTATTGTAATCTTGGCGTTAGACGCAAGTTAAACTATGGAATTAACTGGCTTATATTTTCTCACTCTTTCAAAGAACAAAGCCTTCATTAAGAAGGGCTACAA
>CAVOPZ010000036.1:0-170742 GCA_963698205.1 uncultured Ignavibacteriaceae bacterium
TTATTTTTTCCATTAAAATAACTCTTTATATTTTCCTGAGATTATTTTCCACGTATATCTTCTGTATGCAATCTCTTTCATAATTGAAGCAAGTTCATTTTTATTAAAATTATCAATCGATTGTAATATCCTTTTCAATTCTTCTGTATCCTTAAAGTATATTGCTCTTCCTTCGGTCGTAGATCTGTTTGCAGGAACATCAAATGAAATAATTGGAAGTCCTAAGGACATTCCTTCAATTAGTGATGGTGCAGAACCACAAGCTGAGTGGGTATGAACATACCATTCTGCATTACTTCGTATAACATCCAGTTCATTCTGGTCATATACCGCATCTACTAATTTTATATTTGGGTAATTACTGTAATTCTTTTTGAGATTTATTCCATATGTACACGACTGCCAATTTGAAATTACAACTAAATTATTTCCCTGTGTTTTAACAAAAGCATCTAACAGAATATGTATATAGTTATCTTCCTGTGCGCGGGAAACACTTAAAAAGTAATTTAAGTAGTTAATCCCGTGTTTCTGTAATACCTTAATATCCTTTGATGGAATTAACATGATCGCCGCCGTATTCTATAAGCTTACTTTCTAACTTGTACGTGTTTCTTACATACTCTGCAAATACATCATTATCAATCACGGTGGTTAGCATATTTCACTCCAAAGGCTTCCGATAGTTTTAAAAACTTTTTCGCTGCAAAATTCCATTTTTCATACGTGAATTTAGACCGCCGAAATTAAAAACAATTCTTTTTTTGAATAAGATGTTTAAAGGTAATACTACTGTGCCTGATGAACCAAGTACCAGTAAGGTATCCATTCTAAAAAACGAATGAAGTATGCATAAAATATCATATAATACGCCTTGCATACCATTTGCACTTAGCGGCAGGTGGACCAATTTCCTTGTGAGAGATTTATCACTCGATTTTGAACTGACAGTTTATTGCAGCAAGCTTAACAAGAATAAACAATTAAAGGAGTTCAACGGAGCAAAATTGGTCCACCTGCCGCTAAGTGCAAATGGTATGCAAGGCGTATTATATGATATTTTATGCATACTTCATTCGTTTTTTAGAATGGATACCTTACTGGTACTTGGTTCATCAGGCACAGTAGTATTACCTTTAAACATCTTATTCAAAAAAAGAATTGTTTTTAATTTCGGCGGTCTGGATTGGCAGCGTGAAAAATGGAATTTTGCAGCGAAAAAGTTTTTAAAACTATCGGAAGCCTTTGGAGTGAAATATGCTGACACTACCGTAGTTGATAATGATGTATTTGCAGAGTATGTAAGAAACACGTACAAGTTAGAAAGTAAGCTTATAGAATACGGCGGCGATCATGTAATTCCATCAAAGGATACTAAGGTATTACAGAAACACGGGATTAACTACTTAAATTACTTTTTAAGTGTTTCCCGCGCACAGGAAGATAACTATATACATATTCTGTTAGATGCTTTTGTTAAAACACCGGGAAATAATTTAGTTGTAATTTCAAATTGGCAGTCGTGTACATATGGAATAAATCTCAAAAAGAATTACAGTAATTACCCAAATATAAAATTAGTAGATGCGGTATATGACCAGAATGAACTGGATGTTATACGTAGTAATGCTGAATGGTATATTCATACCCATTCAGCCTGTGGTTCTGCACCATCACTAATTGAAGGAATGTCTTTAGGACTTCCAATTATTTCATTTGATGTTCCTGCAAACAGATCTACAACCGAAGGAAGAGCAATATACTTTAAGGATACAGAAGAATTGAAAAGGATATTACAATCGATTGATAATTTTAATAAAAATGAACTTGCTTCAATTATGAAAGAGATTGCATCCAGAAGATATACGTGGAAAATAATCTCAGGAAAATATAAAGAGTTATTTTAATGGAAAAAATAAAAATAGGAATAATTGGTGCAGGCCGTATGGGTATAACTCATATGTCTATATTAGGCCCTAACCCAAAAATTGAAATAACAGCAGTAAGCGAACCGAGTAAGTTAATAGGAAGTCTATTTGAAAAATATTTTTCCGGCTTTAAAGTTTATTCAGATTATAATGAGATGCTGAAAAAGGAGAAATTGGACGGGCTGCTTGTTTGCACTCCGCCAAATCTGCACAAAAGCATTTGTATAACTGCAATCGAAAAGAAAATAAATTTATTTGTCGAAAAACCTTTCACAACTTCTTTTAATGATGCCAGCGAACTATCTGGTTTAATGCGTAAGCATAACCTTGTAGGTCAGGTGGGCTATGTTTACAGATTTAATGATATGTTTATTAAAGCTAAAGAATTAATAAATGAAAGTGTTATAGGTAATGTCTTGAGATTCAAATCGGAAATGTTCAGTTACACCATAAGCAAACCGGATGATGGCGAAGGCTGGAGAGGGACAATTGAATCGGGCGGAGGCTGTTTATTTGAGATGGGATCACATGCAATAGACCTGGTAAATTATTTAATTGGGGTCCCTGATAAAGTTACAGGCAGTTTATTGAGCAATGTATTTTCAAAAACTGTTGAAGATACTGTATCAAGTTCATTTTACTATAAAAATGGAATTGCAGGAACTTTATATGTAAACTGGTGCGACCCTACTTACAGAAAACCTTCAAATAAATTAGAAATATTCGGCAGTGAGGGTAAAATATTAGTAAGTCAGCATGAATTAAAAATATATCTAAAATCTGAGAATCAAAGATTAAAACTTAATAAAGGATGGAATACTATTTACATTACGGATGTATTTAAGAATGTTCCGTTTTACGTGAGAGGAAATGAGTTTACATCCCAGCTATTTTATTTTGCAGATAAAATATTGGATAAATCAATGTCAGATATCTGCTCATTTGATGACGCTTCAATTACACAGAGAGTAATCGAAGAAATAAGAGCTGATGCAAAAATAAATATGGGTGGTAAATAATGGAAAAAATAGACAAAATTGTCTTTGGTGATAATCAATTTTTTGGCATTAACCACATGTCTCAGGATAAGGCCCAGCAATTATCCGAAAATTTCCATGATCTGAAAAGTATAATTAAAGTATATGAGTATGCATTTGAGTGCGGTATAAATTCAATAATGTTAAACAGCAATGACAGGGCAAAAGAAATAACGGATTACTTCAGAGAGAACAAATCAAAGTATTCTGATATTAATTGGTATCCATCACTTCCCTACCCTCATAAGTATGCAAACCTGGTTGCAGAAAAAGGAATTGTACCTGCGATAAATGAAGTTTTATTTACGGGAAATACTGCAGGCGGTCTGCTAAACATTCTAACTAAAGGCAGCGCGGCAGTATTGGGAAAAGATATGATTAAAGTGATGCAGATGCTGATTGATATTGAAATGAGAGCATTTAGCGGATTAAATATTAAAGTTATTTTTCTTCAAAATATTATTTCAGATTTGCTGTTAGGCTTAAATGCTAAAATATTTTTTATTGAATTTGCTGAATACGTGAAAAAAAAGTATAATGTTTTGCCGGGTTTTTTAACAATGAATTTACCGTTTATGCTGAAAAAATTCAATGAGTGGTATCTGGAGGAAACTGTTATTTGCTCTTCAATAAATAAAATAGGGTATTTAATGTCCCCCGGTATATCGGAATATGAAATTGCCCTGGCTTCATATGACAGAAATAAATACCAGGTAATGGCAATGTCTGTACTGGCATCCGGTGCAGTTAAACCTGAGGAAGCATTTAAGTTTATCGGTAAACAGAATATTGATTCTATAGTCTTTGGTGCGTCTTCAAAAAAAAATATTGTTCAATCAACTGAATTAATTAATAAATTTTGTGTGAATAGTTGAATACAATCTGTGAGAATCTTGGCATAGCCATCCCTATGGGAGTGGTAGAAAATAAAACATCAAACCACAAATTAACACAGATTAAATTTTTGTGAGAATCTTAGCATAGCCATCCCTATGGGAGTAGTAAAGAAAAACATTTAACCACATACCTGCCCGTCCGGCAGGCGGGTTAAACACAGATTAAATTTTGAAAGGAATATTCTGTTTAGGAGTTTCTTTGTCGTATTATAGAGAATTGGAAAACATAGGGTTACTTCATTACAAAAAATCATCAAATTTAGGTTGACATCAGTACAATATTTATATAATTTTAGCCTGACAATGGTACACTATTAAATGTATAAAAGAGAAATAAACACTGAATTAGAGAATTGGTTAGTTAAAAAGACCAGAAAACCGCTTATTTTACGAGGTGCAAGGCAAGTTGGCAAAACTACATTAGTCCACCAATTTTCAGAGCGGTTTCGTCAGTATATTTATCTAAATATGGATTTACCAGAGGAAAAGGCAATTTTTGAAAATGCTAGGTCTTTTCATGAGCTCATAGAGGCAATTTTTTTTATAAAAAATGCTTCCAAAAATGAAAAAGATACATTGGTATTTATTGATGAGATACAAAACTCGCCTGCAGCAATAAAATACCTAAGATACTTCTATGAAAATAAAAGTGAGCTTCCCCTAATTGCAGCGGGATCGCTGCTTGAAACATTAATAGATAATGAAACTTCATTTCCCGTTGGCAGGGTTGAGTATTTAGCTGTGCGACCTTTTTCCTTTAAGGAGTTTCTTTCAGCCGGAAATTACATAAATGAGCTCAAAGCCATTGATACCATCCCTTTTCCCGATTATGCACACGATAAATTACTTGGATTGTTTAGAAAGTATACATTGACAGGCGGTATGCCTGAAATTGTAAAATTAGTTTTTGAAGGTAATGATATAGTCCAGATAAAAAATTCAATAAGAAATTTGATAATTGGTTACAAAGATGATGTTGAAAAGTATGCGCGTAATGAAAATTTAGGCAGGATTATACGGCATATTATTGATAACGCTTTTAGTTATGCTTCGGAACGAATAACATTTAATCAATTCGGTGGCTCAAACTATCGTTCAAGGGAAGTTTCAGAAGCATTTAGAATACTTGAAAAAACTATGCTGCTCAGACTAGTTTATCCCACAACATCATCAAATCTGCCTTTAACAACAAATAAAAAGATGTCTCCAAAATTACATTTACTGGATACAGGGATGGTAAATCTAATTAGCGGAATAGAAAAAGAAGTTTTCTTACAAGATGAGTTATCAGATGTTTATAAAGGTAAAATAGCAGAACATATTGTTGGGCAGGAGCTTTTAGCAAAAGATAGATCACCTGATGGAACTCTTATCTTTTGGGTTAGAGAAAAAAGACAGTCAGACGCTGAGATTGATTATCTAATTAATCATAATGGAAAAGTTGTACCAGTCGAGGTAAAATCAGGCTCGAGCGGCAAAATGCGTTCATTAAAAATATTTATGAATATACATGATAATAAACTTGCTGTGAGATTTTATTCCGGTAAATATTCTTCTTCAATAGAATCAAATGTTACGGGCACGAAATTTAAATTGTTAAATGTTCCTTTTTATCTGTGTTCCAAACTTAACGATTATTTAGACATGGAAACGGGTTGATGGTTGAACGACTTGCCCGTTGAGGAATCCTTTAGGTTGAGGAATAATGAGCAAGGAACAAAGAGCATAGAGAAGTCTGCGGCGGCGAAGCGAGGATTAGTTCCAACTTCGTTAGGAACTACGCTTCAAAGAGGATGGAATTGATTTCTGTAGGAATCCGTGAACAATAATCTGAGAGAACCTGGCTGCCTTCAGGCAGGTAACACGAACCTGCCCGTCCGGCAGGCGGGTAGCACAAATTAGACACAGATTAAATTGCAATAAAAATTAGCAGTACAATAAAAGGATTAATTCGACTTTGAAATATTTGATAATAATGTTTTTTGTTTGTTCTGTTTACTTATTTTCTCAATCGACTGATGAACCGGTTTATAACAAAGAGATCTATTTTTTTCTTGATAACCAATCATTAAAAGGCAACATTAAAATTTTTGATGCAATTCGCCCTTACACCCGGCTTACAATTGCTGAGAAGTTAATAGAACTTACAAATAAAGCTTCTGCTTTATCTAATACAGAAAAGGAGCAATTGGACTTTCACAAAAAAGAATATGCTTTTGAAATAAAATTTATTGAAAAGGATACAACTGAAATAAACGAATTTTTAAGGTTTGGTTATGTTAACAGGTTTACAGTTATTCAAATATTATGATAATAATTTTACATTTGATGTTGATCCGGTTTTAGGATTAGGATATGATGTTGTAAAGAAAAATTATCATCAGTACGGCGGTATAAAATTTAAGGGAAGGATAAGTAATTTTTTCGGTTTTTATTTTGATTACAGGGATAATTTGGAACAAGGCGATAATTTAGACTTCAGAAAGTTATTTACTCCCGAAACAGGCGTGATTATTTCAAAAAGCGGCACGAACAAAATTCGAGTACAGCGAAACAAGGGGCGGATTGACATTCGGCTGGGAGTGGGGTGAATTTACTATGGCTAAGGATTTTATTAATATCGGTTCCAGTTATCAATCCCCTGTTATTCTTTCTTCAAAAGCACCCAGCTTCCCTTTTATCAGGCTCGATATTCATCCTGTTAAATGGTTCCGTTATAATTTTATACATGCCTGGCTTAATTCCGGTTTAATTGATTCAAGTACTATAAGATACACAGGTGTCACTTCAACATTATTAGACAGGTCATTATCCTATTCAAGAAGGCAAAAATTTTATGTAAGTCATTCACTTTCCTTTCAGCCGTTGGATAACTGGTGGCTGACCTTAGGGGAATCTATTATTTACAGCGATCAGTTGGAATTTATATACTTCCTTCCTGTTTTTTACAGGCTTGCTGATCATTATAATAGTATGGGCGGCGGTGATACCGGAGATAATGCCCAGATATTTTTTAACACTTCTTACCGCTGGGAAGAGATAAAAAGTAAATTTTATCTTTCAGTATATATAGATGAGCTTTCACCGGAATCCTTTTTTAGCGGCGGTGATAATGCACAGGTTTATGCTCTTACTTTAGGCGGCAAATTTACAAATCCTTTTTGGAAGGACAGTTATTTAACATTAGAGTACACAGCAATAAAACCATATAGCTATATGAACGGTGATCCGGCACAAACTTATTTTAGTTCAGGATATCAGTTGGGTCACTGGATAGGTTCTAATTCAGTGCAGTATTATTTTTTATTTGAGCAGTATTTATCTCAGCCATTAAAATTTGAAACTATATTTCAATTGATAAAGAAGGGCTCAAAAGAAGATATAAATGAATATTACAATAGAGTAACTTCCACTTATCCCCTGCTCTTCGGGATATGTAAGTACGTACTCTGAGATAGGAATAAAATTAACTTATAATCCATATCACGATTTATATTTTAGTATTGATTATCGTAATATAATAAGTGCGGATGATAGATATATAAATGAATTTAATCTATTAAAGGGCTCATCTTTTTCAACCTCGGTTAATTACGGATTTTAAGCATATTATTTATTTTTATGAAATTAAAATGGTAGAGCCCATTTTTGTATTGATAATATTATGTGTTAATTTTCAAATAACTTTTAGAGGATATTTTTTTTAATGAACTTTCAAGCAGATAAAATTCCGTTTATCAATACGGATATATTGGATTAATTTTATGGGGGGAATTTTCAATTGATATATTTAATTGTAGCTTTTCTTTCCTTTCTTATCACTATCGTATCAACACCTTATCTTATTGAATATCTGATTAAAAAAGATATTGTCCACAAACCAGAAGATGGAGACAGACATATACACACCAGTTCTATTCCTCGAATGGGCGGCATAATAATTTTTACGGTGGTTATTATTATTACCTTTTCATTTTATCATGACATTTATTCAAAAATATTTTTTATTTCAGGCGCAATAATTGCCTTTGCTCTCGGATTAGTAGATGACTACAGAGAAGTAACCTGGAAAATAAAATTTATATTTCAGTCAGTTGCAGCAGCTCTGTTAATTTTATCTTTTCATGCTGACAATCTAACAGTATTTAAATTTCTGGGTTTTACATTACTGCCTGGTATTAACTACATAATTCTGTTTTTACTGATAGTGGGATTATTAAATTCATTTAATTTTATGGATGGATTGGATGGGCTGGTTTCAGGTTATTCTTTAATAGTAGCTGCGATGTGTTTTTTGTTGAATATGGGCAGCGGGTTTATTTTTATCGGCTATCTTTCTGCGTCAATAGTCGGAACCACTTTAGGCTTTCTGAAATTTAATGCAAATCCTGCAAGGATATTTCTGGGTGACAGCGGTTCTTTAACTCTGGGATACTTAATATCCGGCCTGGTAGTGTTAATATCAGGTGAAGTTTCAATAAACCCGCAGAACAACGTCCAGGCTTATTCCGATACAATCGATCTGACTTTTATTATCATTGTTCTGGCCCTGCCGTTATCAGATACAATTAGAGTTATGCTGATCAGATTGAAGCAACGAAAACATTTATTTTTAGCGGATACAAATCACCTTCACCATATTCTTTTTAGTAAAAATATACGACATAAAACTGTTGTCCTATTGATACATCTGTTTTCAATAACTTTTGTATTGCTAGCTATATATTATGCCAAATATTCGAAAACGAACGCATTGATAGTGTTTGCAGCTTTGCTGGTTATATTTTTTTCTATCCAGTACATACTTGGTTTTTTTATTAAATAAAGGGGTTCTGATAGCTTACAGTAGAGTATATAATAATATACCTTTTCTGGCACTAAAAATTTACAAGAATATTCTGCTTCCTATAATTTCATTTACCCTGATTATTTTATTCATATTTCTTTTCTTTAACAAAGTGAATGTAAATTTACAGTATCAAAGTTATTATCTTCTTTTTATAATACCCTCATTCTTGTATTCGGTTACAACTTTAAAGAAGAAAGATTATTATGCTGAACTGCTTGTTTTAATTAATATAATTCTATTTCTCACGATTACGGGGATGAACGAATTTTTCTATAAATTATATCCGGTACCTATCATTAACCAAATAAATATAAACCAGATAACAATAATAATTCTGTCCGGGATTATAATATTTTTTGCTTTGTTTAAAGAGCGGATAAACAATATAAAAGAGCAATATTTAACAGGTACTGATCTAATATTAGCAGTACTGATTACGTTTATATACCTGGCCGTTCAGTTTATAGATCTGCCTTACTCATATTTGATAAGCGATACTTTACTTAGAAGTTTTTTAGTATATCTGTTCTATAAAATTATAATTGCTGTTAAGCCCGGGTTGCATTTTTCTCTTTATTATACCTCTTTTTTAATTGCCGCACTGGCAGTAATAAAATCAATATTTTAATTTTATTATTGAATGACTCTATAAAAGTTATAGCCTGTTACTCATTCAAATTATTATACTTTAGATGAAATTTTTAATGAAAACAGATCACACTTTACAAAATAATCATTATTTTACTTTTACTATTTCAAACGGTATTTAATTTTATTCACTTCCGCGGAGGGTGAGGCTATGCGAACTTTTACTCGTACACTTTGTTTTATTGTTCTAATAGTTAATCACAGCATTTTTTCCCAAGTGAGCAATACCAAACCAATTAATCCTTTATCTAACAAGATATCCATAACTCTAGAGGGTGGCGTAGCCTACCCAAGAACAGATTTTACAGATGATCAAATAAGTTATTTTGGTCAGTTATCGCTGGATTACTTTTTCCCTGGCAGCTCAGTTGGTGTATTTGGTTTAAGAGGTTCGGGTTATTACGGTCAGTTAAAAGGTTCCGGTAATTACCGTAATATGTCTTCCTTTCCAACAATACCGGCGTATTACACGGAAATTGCCGCACTGGGTGCTGGGCTAACTTATACATTTAATATCTCAGAAATATTTTATCCGTATGTTTTTCTTGGTGCTGATTATATGTACTTCAATCCTAAAGATAAGAATGGAATTGAATTGCCGCGCAACAAGGAAAATTGGTATACTAATTTTGAGTGGTCGGTTGTTGGCGAAATTGGCAGCAGATTTTTCATCTTCAGTAATTTCAGTTTTAATTTGGCTGCTGCATATCATTATTTACCCGCCGATAATCTTGATGATGTTGATAATGCCATTACAAATGGTACTAAAAATGATATGTTTTTTACCGGTCGTGCTGGTTTTTCTTTTTACTTCGGCGGCACAAGTGATACTGATGACGATGGAGTAAAAGACGAAGATGATTTATGCCCTGATACACCAACTGATGTTGATGTAGATGAATTTGGCTGTCCTGCTGATACGGATAAAGATGGTGTAGCTGATTATAAGGACGAATGCTTGAATACTCCTAAAAATGTTACTGTTGATCAGAACGGCTGCCCTCTTGATGTTGACAGCGATGGTGTACCTGATTATATCGATTTATGTGATGATACTCCGATAGGTGTCAAGGTTGATTCTCATGGCTGTACCTTAGATTCAGATAAGGATGGTGTTCCCGATGTTAAGGACATGTGCCCAAATACTCCGGTAGGAACTGAAGTGGATAGATCGGGATGCCCGATTAAGGAAAGCGTTGCTGCACCGATTGAGAAAATAGAATTTATTTTAAGCGGCGGAGTTAATTTTGAATCAGGCAAATCTGATTTATTACCTTATGCGTATCCCGAGCTTGACAAAGTATTAAAGGTGATGAAAGATCATCCTGTGACTAAATGGAAAATTGAAGGGCATACAGACAACACAGGATCATATAAAGTCAATATGGTACTATCCCTAAAGAGAGCCCAATCTGTTTATAGCTATTTTTTAAAGAACGGAATTAACGGGGAAAGATTATTTGTAAATGGGTATGGTCCGGATTTTCCGATTGCCGATAATAATACAGAAACCGGAAAAACTTTAAATAGAAGGGTTGCGATAATATTAATTTCTGATGCTAATCCGGAAGTTGTTAGAGATGCAAATGCCAATCTAAGCAGAAATTATAATCCAGAAGTCGAAAAAAATGTTGGAAATATGATGTTTACTGATGGATATCTATACTGCTTTCAAGTATCATCTTGGCGCACAAGAATAAAAGCGGAAAGCGAAGCAAAACGTCTTGAATCAAACGGTTACAATTCATTCATAGTAATGGCTGATTTACCTGAACTTGGCGGGATCTGGTATAGGGTACGCGTTGGGTATTTTAATTCCGTTGATGAATTAAAAAAAGTTAAGGACAGATTTGATGAATGAATGGATTAAGTTTAAATAAAAAGAAGAATGAATGTGATGTTAAGAAAGGTGGCTTGAATTATTTATTCATTTCACCAAAAGTAAATTTTTTGCTGTTTAGGTTTTTAATTTTTGTTTTATAATCTGTATCTTTTTTAGCATTTAAATGCTTAATCCTGAGCTAAAAGACAATTAGATATTCCGTCAATTTAATTTAAAGAGTCTATTACTTATCCTCTGCAATCCAGAATGTAATAAAATATTTTTCAATAGGATTAAAATCAGGTTATAATCTTTTTTAAGATCGAATTTTGATCTATGGATTGTAGCTGTATTATTTATTTAACAAGAATTATATTTGTTTGTGGATTATAAGATTTAGCATAGCCCTATAAACATTTCTAAAAAATAAGTACTTTTTTCTGTGGAATATTTGTTTAACTTTGCATTATCCAAAAACAAAAGCCATTATGATGAAAACAAAAAATATAAGTGTATTTCTTTGCCTGTTCCTTTTTCTAGTTTTAGTTAACTTCGATTATTTATATGCACAGGAGGAAGAAGAACCGGTTTTATACTACCAGATGGAACCTTTAGATGACAGCTTATTTATACATATCCAGGAAGCTCTTTTTATAGATCCGCCAGACCCCAAGGCTGAAATTGTTGTGGATTTGCGCCAGACTACTGATCAGACAATCTCAGTTAAAGGAAGTCTCTATCCTCTGCTTGCGTTAAAGCCGGAAACTCGTGCTAGAATAATAACTTATCCATTTAAACTTAATTTAGAAGAAACTATAAATTATGGAAGTCTTTTTACAAGGGTTATAAATAAATTAAGATTCAACAATATTCTGAATCCACCAACTGTTTTTCAAATTTCCCCTACATTGGGATATATCAATCCTTATGTACAGATAATGGGTGGTGAAAGATTTGGGATCCCATTAAAGAAAGATATTGGAATTTCAATAGGATTCGGAACCCCTTATTCGGGAGCGCTTGAAACAAATTTCACCGAAGTAAACTTTCACATACTTGGGGCAAAGGCAGGTGTATTTTTATCAGTAGATGCAATGGTTGAATTAAAGGGTTCTGAAAATCATAATAACCTGTATATAACCAATGGTCTTCAAATCACTTACACGATACCATTTGGAAACTTTTTTGAAATAGGTTACTTAAACTCATCTAAGGAGTTTTCGAAAACTTTCTTAGAAAAATACAAAACAAATACAGTAAACAAGGATAATATCGTACTCAACCCGGATGGAACTATAAAATACCAGCCATATTTACTGCAGGGGGGGTTTTTAAACTGGGAGTTGCGTTATCCCGTAAAAGTACTGGGAGCATTACGCGGTAAGTTTTATTTTGCCAGATTTGTTGGTGAACTGCATGCAGGATATACAGGCAGAGAATTAACACTTGCAGGCAGTGTATTTGATTTGAGAATGGACTATATGTTCAACAGCCCGATAAGACAAAATCAGTTTGTAATTGATATTAGTGTACAGAAGATATTTGATTATTGGGCTTACAGTTCAATCGCTATCGGACCCAGCGCTATTGTGGGAAGGCTTAAAAGCGGCGGTATAGGATTAACATCAATGTTCTTGAATCTAAGAGTAAAAATTGGAAGCTCTTTGTAGAATTATTATGTATAAAAAAACAATTTCTGATTTTACCTTATAAAATAATATTTTATAGATTGCATGATTACAGAGGGCTTGTTATCATCAGCAAGCCTTATTGTGATATTGAAATGCTGCCTTGGCAAATCATAACCACTTATCCGCAATGCCGCTGGATGATTATTTTGAAAAAAATAATTTTGAACTTAGTAGAACTAACGATAAGAGACTAAAAGTTTTATTAGATAACCGATAAAATTTATTATTAATTTTTGATATCTCTTCTTGGCAGACAGGTTTTGAATTATATCATGAATACACAAAGACTTTTTGCATTTATCTAGACAATCGCAATTGCAATGTTCAATTATAAAATCAAAATATAATTCGCTCAACTAATTCCATCAGACAGTTTTGCTATTAACGATGCTCCTCATTTTCTTCATCATTTCGGAGCTATACTTCCATCTGGTACATCGGGTAATTTTGTAGCCATTCCAATTATACTTCTCCTTATTTGTATATCATATTGATCTTCCTCTGGCTCTTTATTTCCTTGCATTTTCAAATTTAATTTTTCTTCAAGAATCTTGATAATATTAATCAAATCTTTCTTCTTCATATTTTCATAATCTGTTTTTCTCAATGCTTCATATGCTCTATCAAGTTCCTCTGAGATTTTTTGAGCTCTGGCAATATTTTTAATTCGTTGCTCTGCTAAAAATTGCTCCTCAATAATTTGTGTCACTTCTTCAATTTTATCTTTTAATTCCTTGCTCCACTTAATTAATGTTGGTTTACTAATATTCACCTTCTTAGCAATCTCATCAAAAGATAATCCCTCCGCTCTTAATTCAATAAATTTTTGCTGCTTTTCAATATTCGCTGCCATATCTTGATCTATATTTAACTTTAATTATTATTTGTAATATATTATTATAGAATTAGTTATACAATTAATCTAACAATACATTAGATAAAAGATGGTAAAGAAAAAGTAAAGTTTTAGTAATGTCTTGTTATCGCTAAGGTAATTATTTCTTCTTAAATTTCCTTTTTCAATTAATATCATGTTCCAAAAACTTAATGGAGCATGCTTTAAAAGTTCAAATCCGTCTGAGTAACTGAATTATAAGTTTCTCTATTTATTCTAACTGTTTATTAAAATGGGTGAATAATAAACTCACCCATCGCATCTAAATTTAAAATCTTTTTGACTTTACTTCTTAGCCTGCCCGGCTTCTACTACCGCAATTGCTGTCATGTTATAGATGTCATCGACCGTGGCTTCACGCTGTAAAACGTGAACGGGTTTTCTCATTCCCATCAATATTGGTCCAATCACCGTAGCCTGTCCAATTCTTGCCATTAGTTTGTATGCTATGTTGGCTGAATTGAGATCAGGAAAAATCAGAACATTTGCACCGCCTTTAATATTTGTAAATGGAAATGTTTTTTCAAGTATATCCGGAACAACTGCAGTGTCAGCCTGCATCTCACCATCAATAATAAGATCCGGCATCTTTGATTTTATAATCTTAACGGCTTCTTTAACTTTTATCGATTCAGGATAAGGTGCACTGCCAAAGTTACTGAAGGACAGCATTGCAATTTTCGGAACAACATCGAAAGCTTTAACTGCGTTTGCAGCAGAGATCGCAATCTCAGCCAGTTGTTCTGCATCCGGATTAACATTAACTGTACAATCGGCAAAGAAGTATGTTTCCTTTTTTGCGATAACGATATACAAACCTGAAACTATTTTAAATCCCTCTTTAACACCTATACACTGTAATGCCGGTTTAATTGTAATAGGATAACTTGTTGTATAACCGCTTATTAATGCTTCCGCATCACCAACTTCCACCATCATTGAGCCGTAATAATTCGGGTTGTGTATTAAATTTTTTGCATCCCAGATCGTGGCTCCTCTTCTTTGTCTTTTCTTAAAGAATGCTTCAGCATAAGCATCACATTTATCAGAACCGGCAGGGTCAATTATCTGAAATTCCTTTTCATCAAAACCAATTCTTTCAATTTCCTTTTTGATCAGTTTATCATTTCCCAGAAGAATTGGAAAAGCAAGTCCGTCGCTGTAAACGGCATGAGCTGCACGAATAATATTTTCTTCTTCACCTTCAGGATAAACAACTTTCTTTGGCTGTTTTTGTGCTTTGTGAATCATAACCCTGACAATTTCTTTTGAAAGACCCAGGCGTTCTTTTAGTTTTTCCTCGTATGCCACCCAATCCATTTCTTTTACTTTGGCAACTCCCGTTTCAATAGCAGCCCGTGCAACAGCCGGAGCAACGTACCAAAGCACTCTTGGATCGAATGGTTTTGGTATGATGTAGTTTCTTCCAAACTCGAATTCCTCACCGCCGTAGGCTTTCATAACCATTTCAGGAACTTTTTCCTTTGCTAATCTTGCAAGAGCCAAAGTAGCGGCCATTTTCATTTCATCATTTATGCCTGTTGCTCTTACATCAAGCGCACCGCGGAATATGAAAGGAAAACCTAATACATTATTAACCTGGTTTGGAAAATCACTTCTTCCGGTAGCCATAATTAAATCTTTTCTAACGGAAGTTGCATCGTCATAAGAGATTTCAGGATCAGGATTAGCCATTGCAAAAATTATAGGGTTTTGAGCCATAGACTTTACCCACTCTTTTTTAACAACGCCGCCAATTGATAAACCAATGAAAACATCAGCATCTTTAAACGCTGCTTCAAGAGATGGGAATCCTTTTGCGTGAGCATAGCCATCTTTGTATTTATTAAGATCTTTTCTATCAGTCGTTATACATCCTTTGGAATCGAACATGTAAATATTTTCTTTCTTTGCACCCGCGCGTACATAATGATTACAACAGGAAATTGCTGCCGCACCTGCGCCATTTACAATTATCCGGATATCACTAAGTTTTTTTCCGGCAACTTCAACCGCATTGATCAAAGCCGCGCAGGAAATAATAGCAGTACCGTGCTGATCATCATGAAATACGGGAATCTTCATTGTGGCTTTTAGAGTTTCCTCGATTTCAAAACATTCGGGTGCTTTGATATCCTCAAGATTTATCCCGCCAAAAGTCGGCTCCAACATTTGAGTTAGTCTTATTATCTCTTTTGGATCGTGTGAATTCACTTCGATATCAAAAACGTCTATGTCAGCAAATCTTTTAAATAAAACTCCTTTACCCTCCATAACTGGTTTGCCTGCTTCCGGACCTATATCACCTAATCCTAATACCGCTGTACCGTTTGAAAGAACAGCAACCAAATTACCTTTAGCAGTGTACTTATAAACATCTTCAACATTTTTATGAATTTCCCTGCAGGGTTCAGCTACTCCGGGCGTGTAAGCCATTGAGAGATCTCGTGCAGTCAAACAGGGTTTTGTGGCAATAACTTCGATCTTTCCTTTTCGATCGCTGCTATGATAATTAAGTGAATCTTCTTTAGTTATTTTCATTTTATATTTCCTTTGAAAAAGATTAAATTATGATTTGAAACTTGATTAATTTTTATTAAACGATAGATATGGCCAATTAGATATTGCTTTGGTAAGTATATGATCTGTATTTCTGATACTTTGAGATAATTCATAAGATTTATTTTTCTCAAAACCATTTCAAAGTAATGATAAATTATCATCTATCCGGAATAGAATTTTTAGATTTTTTTAGCAAAAAATCAACTATACTAATTTTAGCTGGTACAAAATTAGGGAAAATAAAATTGTAGTGCTACACAAAAGTGTTGTTAATACCACATAAAATACAACTACTTTTTGGACATTGCTTCAAGCTGGAGCTTTTCAGACAGTTCTTTCCCAAGATATTTATCTATTAGCTGAATGGAGCAGATATAAAAATGGTGTTAGAACTATTGCAATTATAAACTTATATATATAATTCACTAAACCGATTACGAGCACTAGTTTAAGATCCCAACCTGCACCAATATAGAAAGCAATAAATAGTACAACAAAACTATCCACTAATTGAGAAACGAGAGTAGAACCTGTTGCTCTTAACCAAATTTTGGATGAACCTGTAAATGATTTGAAATAATGAAAAACAGTAACATCAACTAATTGCCCGACTAAAAATGCTGTGAGAGAACCAATTATTATCCATAATCCCTGTCCAAAAATTGTATTGAAAGCCAAATGCATATCAACTTTTCCTAAAGGTGTAATTCGTTCAATCCAAAATCCTGCTGGAGATAATCCAATAGAAAAGTAAACCATTAAAAAAGCATAAGTGATAAGAGCAGCAGCGGTGAATGACATAAACCTAACACCTTTTCGGCCAAAGTATTCGTTAATAATATCAGTCATTACAAAAACTACTGGCCAAAGTATTACTCCCGCAGTAAGATTAAATGAAAGATTTTCTATTCCAAGAATTGTGAGATTCAAAGGCTCTAATCCGATTGTTGACTCAAGTGAAAAAATTTTTACGCCAATAAATTCAGCCAGTAAGGCATTTGCAATAAAAAATGACCCGAGAATATAGAACAGTATTGATGATTTATCTTTCATACTTTACTCAAATTTTAATGGGAAATTATTCTAATTGTTGATTAAAACAAAAAAGCGGCTCCGGAAATTCCGGAACCGCCTTTATTTAGGGAGAGAGTTGAATCAGGTTATCTGCTTTTTGTTCTATTTTCTTTTTCTGAAGTTCTTGTGTTTTCTTTAGTTTGAGTTCTGTTATTAGTGTCGTTTCTCTTTACTTCAGTATTTCTGTTAACTGTATTGTTATTGTTTTGATTATTCTGAGTTCTCTGTTCAATCTTTTGTGTTTCTTTTCTTTGTTCCACTTTTCTGTCATCATTCTGTTTGAAGACTTCAGTATTAGATTTTTTCTCTTCTCGTTTCTGAATTGTTACTTCATTTCTCTTTTTCATCTCATCATTGGCTTTTCTCTGAAGTTCAATTTGTTCATTCCTTTTATTCTGATCGTTACGCTTTACTTCTTCAGTTCTTTTTATTTCTTCATTTCTCTTAATCTGATCATTATTTCTTTTTTCAATTTCAGAGTTCCGCTTATCTAATTCTTTTCTTTCTTGAATTTTTCTATCATCTTCATTTTTTTTACGAATGACATCGTTATTAGTATCTTTTCGTGTATCCTTACTTCTATCATTCTTATCAAGATTTGTCTTCTCGCGTTCTTTTTGGATTACTTCCCGATTCTCGTCTTTTCTTGTGTCTTTAGTTCTATCAAGATTTCTATCTCTACCCAGCTCGAACTTTGAAATTTCCAAAGTAGATTTTCTATCTTTTTTCACAATCTTAACATCTCTTAAACCGTCTCGAGAAATATCATCAGGATTTGCAAAGTAAGTTCTGATTTCTTTATCACGATTTTTAGAATTTCTGTCTCTGGTCAATTCATTAGGATCGTTTACAGAAACAACATTTCTTCTTTCAATATTTCTTCCGCTTCTTTCGCGAATTCTATCAAACTCAACACCATCATTTCTTACTCGTCCATCATAATATGAGTAGTTAGTTCTCATCTTTGTTCTATTATGAACTCTATATTTGTACTTAGGAGCAACATAATAATTGTAAACATGATCATCACAGAAATGATTATAATTTACATAGTTCCAGTGATTATAAGGAACGTAATAGTCATAAGAATAATGTATTCCAATTACTATGTCAAAGAGCGCATAAGGTGATAACGGAGCCCAACCGATGTAATCGTCATCATATCTCCAATCTACCCATGCAGGTGCCCATTCATAGTCAGGAATCCAAATCCAGCCATAGTAATCATCATAGTACCATCTACCGTAGTGATAAACTATGTATCCAAAATCTTCGTACGAATCCCAGTACCAGCCATAATCAGTGTAAATCCATTGTCCCATTCTATATGGAGCCCAGCTTTTTCTAATCATTGTAGGACGCCAAACGGGTGTTCCGAAACCAATTTCAATCCAGGTTCCGTGTGGTGCGAGTGAAGTATAAAAATATCCTCCAACTCTTTTTGCATAGTCTGTGTTTGCATCAGCGTTTGCTGAGAAACCAAAAACTATTAATACTGCTGCTATAATTAACTTTTTCATGACATACTCCTTTGTGTCTTGCTTCAGTTAGCCAAGCTTTATGCCATCAAAAAAAGTATCATTATTGCATAAAAAGAAAGATTATTGAGATGAGTTGTCTATTTGTGTATACAGTGAGGTGTTTAAGAAATTATTGAAATTTCAACGTTTAATCTTTCGATCTTTCCAAACAAGATTTCCAAACATTCCCATAAATCCTGAAACCAGAATATACGGCACCTGAAGAATTTCTGTAATAAGAAATGGTTTCAGAATAACTGAATCAAATAATAAAGCAGTACCTTTTTTAAGAATTAAATATTCAACTAAGATTTTTAGAACTAATGACATAAAAAATGTTAAGAAAAAGTTAACTGACAGGAATATACCGAGCACTGGTTGTACAAGCAGTGATAAGTAAAACAAAAATATCAAAATCAATTTGATTAGAAGAAGACGATCGGCATAAAACAGTCCTTTGCTCGCCCATCGTTTACGCTGATGATAAAAATCTTTTACTGATGGATTTGCTTCAGTTGCAACAATGGTATTTTTATCTAAAGCAAATTTTATTTTAAAATCAGTATCACGATGAATTTTTTGCATCAACAATTCATCATCACCTGAAGAAAGACTCATCTGGTATGTAAATCCGCCAACTTCTTCAAAAGCTTTTTTACGATATGCGATGTTTGCTGCATTACAAATAATTGGATTTTGGGAGCCAATCAGTCCCGCACCTGTGATTACCAATCCGGCAAATTCAAGCCTTTGAATTTTTTCAAAAATATTTCTATCAGATTTAAATTCGACAGGACCTGAAACAAATCCGGTTTTTTCATCCATAAACTTCAGAAGATTTTTTAGCCAATTTGTTGGATGAAAACAATCGGCATCAGTTGTAACAATTATCTCCCCTTTTGATTTTTCAATTCCAAATCTAATAGCCTTTTTCTTGTGAGCATTTACAGAATAATCTTTTGGAACTGAATAGATTGAGATATTTCCCTTTTTAGGAATGCTTTCCAATAACTGCAGAGAATTATCGTCTGAAGAATCATTAACAAATATTATTTCGAATTTTTCTGCTGGATAAATTTGTTTAGCAAGACAAGTATAAGTATTAATAATGTTTTTCTCTTCATTTCTAAAGGGAATAATTACAGAAACAAATTCTTGTGGAATAAATTCTTTTTCTTGGGGTGAGAGTTTGTTTAATCCTAAATAGATTTTGAATAAAAATATTAAATAATGGATTAAAAGCAGTGATATGATTATGAAAAGAATATTTTCAATCATTATTCTTCTTAAGAAGTAAAGTCATTCCGATTAAAGAAGGAATTAAAACATTTATAAAGAAAAGGAATATTGAAGCATTAAATCCTGTTGAAGCAGATTCACCAAGCTGAGTAATAAAAAATACCGATGCTCCTTCACGAATTCCAAGTTCACCAATTGAAACCGGAGGAATAATTGTTTTGGCAAACATCATAAGATTGCCTGCCCAAATGTACTCCGAAAACTGATAATGATTTGAAAATGCTGCAACTAATAAAGAATATTGGAATAGAAAACATAAATAAAACAAAAAGGAAACAACAAACATTTTTGTTGCATATTTCTTATCAAGTTTGCGGAATACTTTAATCTTTTCAAATAGCCAGTGAAGTTTTATTGATTCTCTTAACTTTGTGAAAAACATATTTTCCCAAAATCTGTCATTGAATATCAACCAAAAGAATAAATAGAATAATGCAAATACAAGAATGAATAATCCAATTGTTAAATAAAATGTAATGTGATAGTGGTAATGAATAAAAAGTATGCTTGAAATAGAACCAAAGAATGCGACTATCACCAAAAGAAAAAACTTATCTAATAATGTTGCAAGTGTTACACTTAATAAAGAATGATTCTTAAATACCAACGCTCTGCCAAAGTACTCGCCAATTCTTGCAGGAGTAAAAACACCCGCAGAAAATCCATAAAACAAAGAAAGCCAAATCTTGGAATTATGATGTTCCCGTAGAACTACATTTGCAGTGATTTTCCATTTATAAAACTGCAGATAAATATTTACAAAGCTTAATAGGAAAGCTGAAAGAATCAGATAGATATCAGCCTCTATTATTGCCGTTAATATTTCTCGAAAGTTGACTGCAAAGATTAAATAGATTAATAAACCTAATGCAATAATGATCTTTGCAGAAACTAGAATAATATTTTTATACCTGCTGATAAAACTGTTTTGCTGCAGAATATTTTTTACTTCCTGAGTTGTCAATTTACTATTGCTCTATCTCTAAAATATTAATTTTTAATCCTTCTGTGCAGTTTGTACACATACTTATATGTTTTCTATCAGCTAACACTGAGCTTCTGAATTTTTGATACGCATCTGATATCCAAATATCCGAAAATTTATTACCATTTAAAATTCCCAAAGTGTATTCGGCATCTTTATCAAAACAGCAAGGTACAACCTTACCATCCCAGGTAATTACAGAGGTTCTCCACAAGGCAAAACAATGATTCTTTAATTTATTTTTAATTGAAAAATTTCCATCCTTAACTAAATACCTTCTAAACTTTGGATTATCCGGAAGAAACTTCAAGGCGTTATCATAAGAAGAAATTTGCATTGTTTTAAATACAAGTTTATCAACACCAACTTCATCACAATATCTTCTTACATCATCAAGCTGATGTTCATTTTGTTTCATCACAATGAATTGGAATTCAACATAAGGATTTTTTTTCTTCAGTTCTTTTTTGCGTTTGATTAAAAGTCTCAATCCCCTATCCGCTTGTTCAAATGTCCCGCCAACCCGATATTTCTGATAACTTTCTTCATCAAGACCATCAACAGAGTAAATCAATTTATCCGGTGCATTTTCTAAAACCTGATCCACATTCTTTTCATTAACAAAATGTCCGTTGGTACTTATCGAGATATAAACATTATTCTTCTGTGCGTATTTTATCATTTCAGGAAGATGCTTATTTATGAATGGTTCACCTTGAAAAAATAATTGCACATAAAATCCAGTATCTTTTATCTGGTCAATCCAATTCTTAAAATCACCAAAGTTTAATAACCCCAGCGGACGTGTAAGTGCACCTAAGCCTGAAGGACATTCAGGACATTTTAAGTTACAATGGTTTGTCGGTTCGATTGAATAAGAAATTGGCATTCCCCATACGATCGGTTTTCTGATAAATCTGGAAATCAAAAATGATGCAACAATCTTAATAACATTAAATGCTCGCTTAAAGGTAAAGTATTTAAATAGATTTATTTCCAATTGCTCTTGTTTTTAGTTGTGAAGATAAACAATGCTTTAGTTTGATAAAAGATAACTTGAAGTCTTCATCACAATTTATATAGTTTGTTAGTTATTCCCACAGCAATCTATATCTGAATAAACTCTATTGGAAATCAACATTTTATATTCTTTCGGATCCCCTTAAGACAGAAATGGCAAATCTTATCGTGGATTAGTTATACTGATAATATTGTGATGCTTAATGGTTTTTCTTACTTTTGTTTATACTTTTTCAATATTTGAGGTTAGAATGTTTATAAATTTCGGCGATATTCCTAAGCATCAGAATTTATTTCTCGATTACATGTATGAATTCAAAAATGTGCAGGAATATTATAAACACAACTTCCGCAATAAAGAGAACTATTTGCCATTATTCAAAAATATTTCTGAATCAAGGAAATCTAAACAATTAAATCTCACATCAATATTAAAAAATCAATATTCTTCGTTTAATAGTTTATCCGGAAAAACTAACAGGAATATCGAATTACTTGATAAGGATAAGACAATCGCTGTTGTTACCGGACAACAACTTGGAATTTTAGGCGGACCATTATACACAATCTACAAAATAATAACAGCGATTCGACTGGCAAATCAACTTACAGAAAGGTATGATGAGTTTAAGTTTGTACCTGTGTTTTGGTTAGAAGGTGATGATCATGATTTTAATGAAGTACGCTCGATAAATTTGTTTGATAATGAAAACAAGATTATAAATCTTGGTTACAAGGAAGAAATTAGTGATGATGATGCAAAGCAAAGCATCGGCAAAATTAATTTTGATGAATCAGTGAATGAATTTTTCAATAATTATGAAAGTAGTTTAAGGGACACCGATTTTAAAAATGAATTAGTTATAAAACTCAAAGAGTTTTATAAAGTTGGAAAATCTTTCAAACAAGGTTTCAAAGAATTATTGTTTTGGTTATTTGATGAATATGGATTGATAATATTTGACCCTCAGGATCCAAAAGTAAAATTATTATTAAAACCGATATTTCAAAAAGAAATTGATGATTTTTCTTTACAGACTCAAAAGCTAATTCAAGTTAGTGCCAAGCTTGAGGAATCATATCACGCGCAGGTTAAAGTAAAACCGGTTAATCTATTTTATCATACTGATGACGGTAGATACTCTGTAGAACCCGTCGATTATATTTTTAAACTGAGAAGAAAAAGAAAACAATTTACCAAAGAAGAAATTCTAACAGAGATAGAAAATTCACCCGAAAATTTTAGTCCAAATGTTTTATTAAGACCAATCTGCCAGGATTATTTATTTCCGACAGGGTTTTATATCGCAGGTCCGAGTGAAATTTCCTATTTTGCTCAAATTACTCCGCTTTATGATTTTTATGATTTAATACCTCCAATAGTGTTCCCGAGATCATCCGTGACAATTCTGGAAAAAAATGTTGGGGCAGCTTTGGACAAATATGATTTGACTATGTATGATATATTTCCGGGTCTGGATGAACTTAAGGAAAAAGTTATTTCAGAGCTTTCTGAAAACAACATCGAAAAAGCTTTTGAAGAAGTTTCGACTGAGATTGAACTAAGTTTTGATAGGTTAAAAGAAAATCTTTTCGCAATTGACAAATCTTTGGTCGATGCAAGTTCGCGTTATAAAGAAAAGGTCATTTCATCAGTCAATGAATTAAAAACAAAGGCTGCCAAAGCTCAGGAAGCGAAGCACGAAACGACAATCAGACAGTTAACACGCATTTCAAATTTGCTTTATCCACTAGGCAATCTTCAGGAGAGAGAAATAAACTTTACTTATTTTTATAACAAGTATGGAAAAGATTTTATCAGAAAAATTTATGATGATATTTCAATAAGTGAATTTGAACACCAGATAATTTCTTTATGATTAATTAATAATTTTTTCAATTTGATTTTCGAATTGTGGATTTGAAATTCTAACATACTCAAATCCATTAACCTCTCCCCCACTATCCAAAACCATGCTCAAGATGGCAAATGACATAGCAATTCTGTGGTCACCGTAACTTTCAAAGATTGGATTTGAAAATTTTATAGATCCATTCACGCTAAATCCATCTTCAGTTTCTTCAACATACAATCCAAGAAGTTTTAAGTTTGAGCAAATAGATTTTATTCTGTCTGATTCTTTAACCCTCAGTTCTTTTGCGTTTTCAATAATAAAATCACCTGCTGCAAATATTCCGGCGATTACTAAAATTGGGATTTCATCAATGATATTTGGGATAATATTTGGATCAAATTTAATATTCTTTAGTTGGGATGATTTAACTAATATGTTCCCATATTTTTCATTATTCGAAGATCTGATATCCTCTAAAGAAATATTGGCACCCATTTTTTTAAGTACTTCTAAAAATCCAATTCGTGTTGGATTAAGGGAAACATTTTTAATAATCAGTTCTGAATTTGGGGTGATTAAGGTAAGTACAATGTGAAATGCCGAGGATGAAATATCACCTGGAATAAAATAATCTTTAGTTTCCGGATAATATTTTCTTGAAGAAGAAGAAATTATTCTTTCGTTTTCAAATGTTATGGGTAAACCAAGCATTATCTCGGTGTGATTTCTGGTCTGTTCTCTTTCAATCACGCTTGATTCTTCATCACAATGCAAACCGGCAATTAAAATACTGCTTTTAACCTGAGCACTAGCAACTAACATTTCATAAGTAATTGGATTGATTCCTGACTTTGGAATAAAAATTAATGGTAAAGTTAACGGCTCACTTACCTTAAATTCTGCTCCCATTCTTTTCAATGGTTCAATAACACGATTCATCGGGCGTTTGGAAAGTGATTCATCTCCTATGAGTCTTGAACTAAAATTTTGAGCAGCTAATAATCCAATAATTAATCGTGCTGATGTGCCTGAGTTGCCACAATCTAAATCTGCAGTAGGTTTTTTAAATATTTTAAATCCACATCCCTCAATAAAAATGTTTCCATTCTTAGATTCAATATTTGCACCTAATTGCTTCATTATATTCATCGTAGATTTTACATCTTCACCCAGAGATATATTCTGAATAGAAGATTTTCCAGAAGCCATTGCTGAGAATATTACAGCTCGATGAGAGATCGATTTATCACCGGGCAAACTGAGTTCACCTTTAACTCTATTTATTTTTTCAAATCTTTTTTTCAATTATTTCTCGCACCACTTATCAATCAGTTTATCCAGTATTTTGTCATCAAGTTCGCTTTTTTTGTACATGCCTTTCTTGATTCGCTGGCGCATTGCTTCATAAAGTATAACTGCTGTTGCCACAGAAACATTTAGACTTTGCACCATGCCAAACTGTGGAATTAAAAATACTTCATCAGCCAATTCTGCCGAAATCCCAGAAACACCGCGATGTTCATTGCCAACTACAATCGCAACTTTTTGTGTCAAATCAAGTTCATAAAGGTTCTTTGAATTTTCTCTTAATGAAGAAGCAAATATTTTATAACCATCTTTCCTTAAATCAGCATAACATTCTTCAATAGTTTTATACTTTTCTTTATCCACCCATTTAAATGCGGAAGCTGAAGACTTTTTACCTATATGCGGGAATGATTCAAAGTTATAAACTAGATTTACTTTAGGAATTCCAACTGCATCACAAGTTCTAAAGATAGCAGAAACATTATGTGGATCGTGAATATTTTCCATTACAACGGTCAAGGATTGCTGGCGGGATTTGATGACTCTGGTAATTTTTTCGAGTCGTTTTTCTGTTTTTGTGCTTCTCAAAAAAGTTATTTATTAAAAATTAGTTTGTAAATAGTTTTATTTTCTTCTCTTCGGGCTTTGTCAAGTTTTATTTCTTTCACATCTAAATGCAGATAGAATGAAGTTAGTTCAAATATTTTTTCTAAGACAGTATCTTCATCGTGTGCCCAACTTTCGCAACCTTTAATGGATGGTACTTCAGCAGTGTATCCGTCATTAGTTTTTGTTATAATAAGATCAATTACCATTAACTAGTAGCTGCTTTCAGATTTTTGTCCTGATACAATTTTAACTCCAGCACTTGCACCTAATCTTGTTGCACCTGCATTAATCATTGCAATTGCACCTTCATAAGAACGAATACCCCCCGAGGCTTTCACTTGCAACTTATTAACACCTGCAAATTTCATTAATGCAACATCGTGAACAGTTGCACCGCTTTTGGAAAATCCAGTGGAGGTCTTAACAAAATTTAATCCAGCTTCTTTTGCTAATAAACAGGCAGCAACTTTTTCTTCATTTGAAAGCAAGCAAGTTTCTAAAATCAATTTTGATGTGCAGAGATGCTTTTTAGATAAATCAGCAATTGTTTTAATATCATTAAAAATAAAATCATAATCTCTATCTTTTAATCTCCCGATATTAATTACCATATCAAGCTCTTCTGCACCATTTTTAATTGCTTCTTGGGTTTCAAGAGTTTTTACTTGAGTTGTTGTTGCCCCAAGTGGAAATCCGATAACTGTACAGACTTTAACATTTGAAGATTTTATCAATTTAAAACAGGATTCAACGTAAGAAGGATTTACACAAACAGATGCAAAATTAAACCGCATCGCTTCTTCACAAAGCTGTTTAATCTCAGAAAATGTTGCATCCTGTTTTAAAAGTGTGTGGTCAATCATTCCGGCTAATTCTTGAACAGATAACTTTACAATAGGTTTATTATTTGATTTTTCAAAATCAGAAAAATCATTTAATATTTTTTTTACATTTTCTTCTGTAACTAAATCTTTCCAACTCATTTATTCACCGTATAATTTATAAGCTTTATATGTATTGCTTAGCAACATTGCAATTGTCATTGGTCCAACTCCACCTGGAACTGGAGTAATGAATGAAGCTTTCTTAGAAACATTTTCAAAATCGACATCGCCGACTAATCTGTAGCCTTTTGTTTTTGTTGAATCATCAATTCGATTTATTCCTACATCAATCACTGTAACCCCGTTTTTAACCATATCAGCCTTAATCATTTCAGCTTTGCCAATAGCTGCGATTAATATGTCTGCTTGCTTTGTATAATAAGAAATATCATTTGCAGCAGAATGAACTATTGTGACAATTGAATTTGCACCCTCAGCTTTTTGAAGCATTATGTTCGCAATTGGTTTTCCAACAATATTACTTCTTCCAACAACAACAACGTGCTTGCCCTTTGTTTCTATTTTGTATCGCTTTAGCAATTCCTGGATTCCTGCAGGGGTACAAGATGCAAAAGTATCTTTACCAATTACAAGATTTCCAACCGAAACCGGATGGAAACCGTCAACATCCTTCTTTGGTGAGATTGTTTCGATTACTCTGTCTTCATTTATATGTTTAGGCAATGGAAGTTGAACAAGAATTCCATGATAATCCTTATTGCTGTTATAATATTTAATTACTTCCAACAATTCATCTTCAGCAATATCATCATCAAATGTTTCAGTTTTTGTTCTCATTCCAATTTCTAAACATGCTTTTCCTTTGCTTGCAACATAAATGTGCGAAGCAGGATCATCTCCAACTATAATTGCAACAAGACCGGGAACATTTTTTCCATCAGCTTTAAGCTGAGAAATTTTTTCTTTTAATTCAGTACGAATTTCTGCAGCAACCTTTTTGCCATCGATTAAAATCATTGTTAACTCAATTATAAGTTATGTTATATTTTTTCTTTAAGTGATTTAATATTTTTTTGTCGTTTTTTATCTCTTTGTAAAATGGATTTGAATTTTGCCAGCCGTTTTTTTTATTTCCTCTAAAATTTTCCAGCCTTCGTAAAGTTATTTCACAATAGACAGGATCGATATCAAAAGTAATACATTTTCTATTTAACATTTCACTGGCAATCAAGGTAGTTCCAGAATGAGAAAAGAAATCTGTTACTAAATCATTTTTATCGGATGAAGCTTTTATAATCCTCTGTATTGCTTTTAACGGCTTTTGAGCATAACAACCATTAACATTTTCTTCCATTCTATAGAATACTTGTTGAACGTCTATCCAAACATTACCGGCACGAATAAATTGCGATTTACTTCTTTCCAAATTTTCAGTTTTAGCTCCGCCAACTTCTTTATAATATCCTTTTAACACTTTTGGTATATCGGTGTACTCAGATTGAATATTAAACTTTGGAGTACCGGAAATGTAATAGAGAAGCTCTTGCCGAATAGCCATCCAATTATACTGAGTACCATAACCCCTTTGATTGCGCATTGTAATAAAGCTTCGTGAAGTTAATCCGGTAGATTTCATTATTTCAATAAAACTGCCAAACGGCTCAAAATGATTTGATTGATCAGCACCAAGCCAAAAATAGAAAGACGAATTTTTATCTGAGATTTCTATATTCAGTCTAATCCATTCAAGACACCACTTTATGAATTCATCATTTTGTTTTTCTGAGAAAGCAATAAAGTTGTATGGAGGATCTTGAACCGAAAGAATTACTTTGGTTTTTCCAAAAATCTTTTTTACTTCATCTTTATTACTGACGTTTATGCAAGCAATTTTATGCCGCTCTTTCGCATCAATCCAAATCGTTCCCTCTTTGAATCTGCAATAAGGCAGAAGCATTTTTCTAAGTATTTCATCTTTATCAATTCTGGGCAGCGGATGATTCAGCATCTTTAATCAGAGTAAGTTTATCGAATTCTGGAAAAAATATTCTTTCAAGTTCTAAAGTCGTTCCGGTTTCGGTATCAATCTTAAAAAACATTCCTGTTAAGTGAACATTGTCTTTTGCGGTTTCATATTTCTGTGGTGTTGCGAATAAAAATCTATTAATGGCCGCAATTGACTTCATTCCGATAACTGAGTCATAAGGTCCGGTCATTCCAACATCGGTAATATAACCAGTGCCATTTTGTAAGATTCTTTCATCGGAAGTTTGAATATGAGTGTGAGTTCCAACGACAGCACTAACTTTGCCATCGAGATATTGTCCCATGGCCATTTTTTCTGCAGTTGCCTCTGCATGAAAATCTACAAATACAACTTTAGTTTCTTGTTTAATTCGCGTAAGAATCCAATCCATAGTTCTGAATGGACATTCAATCGGTGTCATAAAAGTTCTGCCCTGCAAACTAACGACAGCAACTTTTCCTTTTTTAGTATCAGCAATGTGATAGCCGTTTCCGTGTGTTCCTTTTGGATAGTTAATGGGTCGAAGTGAGCGAGGTTCAACTTTCAAATAATCTTGAGATTGATGTTTATCCCAGGTATGATTTCCGCCGGTAATAACATTAACTCCAAGATTAAATAGTTTTGGTCCTTCTTTATCAGTGCAGCCTTTCCCATCAGAAAGATTTTCACCGTTAACAACGACAAAATCTGCCTTGTATTTTTGGATTAATCCCGGAAGCCATGTTTGTACAATATCCATGCCGGGCTGACCGATAATATCACCAACAAAAAGTAAATTAATTGAAGCCATACTTTCCTAAATCTTTGTGAGAAATATATCTAAATTGAGAGTAAAGGAGAAATGAAGTAACAACAAGAATACTTTGAATGATTTGAATTTATACGTTAGATTTAAATATGCAATACAATAATATTTTAGAACTTCCCTTAGAGAAGGCTGCATTCAGTGTTGTGGATGTGGAGACAACAGGTTTATCGGCCTCAAAAAATCGTATTATAGAAATTGCATTGGTAAAGATTGAGAATTTAAAGATCAGCGATAAACTGAAGTATCTAATCAATCCTCAAACCTATATTCCTCCTTTTATAACGTCATTAACCGGAATCGATAATGATGATGTAATAGGTGCACCAATTTTTTCAGATATTATTGAAGAAATAGTTTCATTTACTGATAAAACAATCTTAACTGCACATAATTTTTCATTTGATTCATCTTTTCTGAATTCAGAGTTTATGATTTCAGGACGTGAGTTTGTTACTGAGCATTCTTGCTGCACTCTAAAACTTGCGAGAAATATTTATCCAAATCTTAAGAGCAAGTCACTTACTTCTGTTGCTCAATCTTTAAATTTAAAGACTTAAATGCTCACCGAGCTTTGGGCGATGCAGAAATTACTGCTAAAGTTCTGTTAAAGATGATTAAAGAACTGCAAAAGAAAAATAACATCACCACTGTTGGTGAATTACTTTCCTACCAAAAAGGAATTCAAGAAACTCCTTTATTAAATGTTAAAAAAGAATTGCAAGAAGATTTTAGAGCACTACCAAACGCACCGGGTATTTATTATTTCACTAATAGAAAAGACGAAATAATTTATGTTGGCAAAGCAAAATCAATTCGTGATAGAGTTAAAACGTACTTCTCTCCTTCGACTCCGCGAAAAGCCCAGAAAATTGTTAAACAGGCAGCAAGATTAAAACATATTATTACAAACAGTGAGTTAACTGCTTTGCTTACGGAAGCTGAAACAATTAAGTTATTATCACCCAAGCATAATTCACAGTTAAAGAAGTTCGGAAACAAATATTTTATTAGAATTACACGAACGCACCAAGCGCCAAGAATAGAGATTACAAATCATTTTGACTTTGATGGTAACGATTATTTCGGATTATTTATTTCTAGAAGAAAAGCAATTGAGATTTTTGAGTTTATTAATAAAGCTTTTGCTATCAGAGAGTGTTCAGATAAAGAATTCAAGAAAAGCAAAACCTGCTTTTTGTATGATATTCATCGATGCACAGGACCTTGTACTGATGTAAAACTAAATAAAGATTCATACAAAGATGAATTAGAAAAAGTTTATGGATTTCTTTATGGTAAAAATCAATTTGCATTGGACAGACTTTTAAACAAGATGAAAGAATTTTCAATAAAAGAGAAATATGAACAAGCGGCTGAGATAAAAGAATTAGTTGATTTTATTTTAGATCAAACACATAAATCTTCAATTCTTGCCGAACCAGTAAATCGTGCAAATGTTTTATTTGAAATTAATTCTCGTTTTGAAAATGATTATGTGCTAATGCTCGAAGGAAAGTTTTATATCAAAAAGTATTTACATGATCAGAAGGAAACTTTTGAACAAGGAATTGATGATTATTATAGTAACACCATCCAATCAGATTCTAATCCTACAGATGAGGATCTTGAGAAAATGAAGATTACCTTAAATTGGCTTGTGAAGAATAGAAATCAAGTCAGAGTTTTTTATTTAAAGGAATATCTATCAAAAGCTGATCTTTATGAAAATATATCAAGATCATCGGATAAAATCTATTCTCATTCAGAAAAAGTTATCCAGGTAAAAGAAGATCCCAAATACGATTATGATTTTTGACCAATGAAAATACCTGATAAAGAACTTGAAATAATACTTAATGATGAGTTGCATGGTTCTTCTGAACTTTTGAATTTGATTTGCCGGCATTTATTAAAAAATTGTGAGAATACTGATTATCTTAAAAATGCTCTGAATAGAATCAATAAAAATTTATCCCACTTCCCTGTTATCGCAAATTTCACAAAAGGCGTTCAGAATATTCTAAATGGAAAAAAGAAGAAATCATTAACTGATTATTTAAGAGACTTTAGTAAGAAGAAAAATGAAGTTTACCAAACAATATTTGACAAGGCTGAGAAATATTTATCGAAATATGAAACTGTCCTAACCATCTCGCACAGCAGAACTCTTATTAAAATTTTGGAACTCTGGAAAAAGTCTAATCCGAATTTAAAAGTAATTGTTTGTGAATCCCGCCCTAATCAAGAAGGTAAATTGATGGCTAAGGAAATTTATAAATTGAAAATAGAAACAAATATTATAACTGAAGCGATGTCCGGAAATATAATCAGCGAAATTGATTTAATAGTCCTAGGAGCTGATCAGATTTTGAAGAATGGAAGTATTATTAATAAAACTGGAAGCAGAATGCTGGCTATTCTGGCAAAGTATCATAGAATTCCTGTAGTTATTTTGGCATCGTCAGATAAAATTGTGAATGAAAAAATCAGTAAAAATAAAATTCGTGCTAAATATGATATTGCACCGTTAAGAGTTAGAAGAATAAAATCCAGAAATGAAATCTTTGAAGAAATTGAAAATAAATTAATAACAAAAATATTTACCGATTAAATCTCAATCAGATGTTTGCTTTTATAATTGAACCTTAGTGTAAGCATCAATGCAGACGCTGTGAGCCCAACTAGTAACCCAATCCAAACTCCTTCTACACCAAATTTAAAATCAAATGCTAATAAATAAGCTATGGGAAGACTGATAATCCAATATGCAATAAACGTAATAATCGTGGGACCTTTAACATCAGTTAAACCTCGTAATACTCCAATGCCAACCGCTTGTGTACCATCTGAGAGTTGAAACAATGCAGCAATAATTATTAATCTTGATGCTATTGATATCACAGCTTTATCATTGATGTATAATGTTGGCAAAAAGTTATTAAGAAGGATAAAAGTTAATCCTGCAAGAGACATAATTGAAGCACCTAGAATAATTCCAGTAAATCCAGCTTTACGGACATTAGTAATGTTTTTATCTCCCATTGCATTACCAACACGAATACTTGACGCCTGTGAAATTCCCAGAACAGCCATAAAAGAAATTGAAGCAAGATTTATAGCTATTTGATGTGCGGCAAGCTCATTTGCCCCAATCCATCCGATCATAATTACAGCTAAGGAAAAAGCTCCAACTTCAAAAAAATATTGAAATCCACTTGGCAAACCTAGGCTTAGAATTTTTTTTATGATAGGAAAATCAAGTTCCCGAAAATGAAAATTCACATCATATTGTTTAAATTTTCATTTCGCATAACATAAAACATAATTGCCAAGGCCATAAAAACTCTTGATGCAAAAGTTGCCCAAGCTGCACCAGCTATTCCTAGTGCGGGAAATCCAAATTTGCCAAAAATAAAAACCCAGTTAGCAAAAGCATTAATAAGATTCGCAAGAATGGCAACAATCATAGCAGGTTTCATAATTGATAATCCTTCGATAAACTGCTTGTAAGTTTGATAAATCATCAAAGGAACTGCAGATAAGCCGACTATTGTCATATAAATAATTGCGAGCTCAACCACTTGCGGAGGCTGGTCTAGATATTTGATAAAGTTTACCCCAAGCAAAATTATTCCCAGCATTATTAAGGACAGCACAAAATTCACAAGCAATGATTGTCTAAAATAAGTACCGCATTCTGAATATCTTTTGCCGCCAACAAGAATTGCAATTATCGGGCTAACAACTATTGAGCAGCCAATTCCAATAATTAAAATTAAAAATATTAAACTATTTCCCAATGAAGCTGCTGCCAACGGCACAGGACCAAGCTGTCCAACCATAATACTATCAACAACACCCATCATAATTATGCCGAGTTGCCCAATAATTACAGGATATGCAAGTGAGAAAGTTTTAAACACTTCCTCTTTTAAAGCTTTTAAATTTATTGATTTCATATATGAGAATAATTTGCTTTATAAAATAGGATTCGTTGAGTTATTAAGAAAGAAGAAATGCAAAATAAAACCCGATCTTTCGACCGGGCTTTTCAACCAACCAGGAGCACTTATGAGGAATTTGGGGGGAAATTTATTATATCACTTTTGGGATGAATAATCTTGATAAAAAATTGAACACAATTTTTTAACTCTCTCGCTACTATCAAATTTTATAGCCTGCTTAATCGCAAAAACACCTCTTGCGTCACCAATTTTAACAAGAGATAATGCGGCTATAATTCTTGCTTCTTCATTTTCATCATTTTTAAGGATTCTCATCAAAGGAATAACAGCTTCATCTGATTTCAGCTCTCCAAGAAAATAAGAAGAACTTATTCTTAATCCTTGATTACCAGAATTAATTCCGTTCATTAGATTGGTAATTACCAAATCCCTATTCAAAACATTTTTTTTTACCGGATGAGGTCCAATGATTCCAAACGAAGTAACAGTAATAACTAAAACCAAAAATGCACTTAATAATAATCGTGTTTTCATTTTATTGCCTCTCTATGAAAAATAAATTTAATAACTGAGGCAATTATATAACTAAAACGATGGCTTGTAAATCATTTAAGGATAGAAGGTGGAACGAGATGATAAGTTGAAAAATAATATAAGTAAAGATCTTACCTGAAAACTATTTTAATGCATTTGCTGAAGTAAAAGAATAATTACCGGCTGAAGTAATAGATTCAATTTCCTTTATTGAGAGTCTTATATCTTTCCTTTCTGACAGCTGAGCCATTACATTTTGATCACTTGTCTTAGATGATTTCAAAAAAACGTTAGCTGTTCCAATCAAACCAGCATATAAAAACACTATCAGGATAAAAGATAATAATATCCGGAACATACATTTCTTTCTTTTATTGATTAGCTCTATTGAAAATTGAATAATATTAGACTTAAAATCAATAGCCTGTCTAAGTAATTTTCAATAAAATGTTACAATTCACATAAAATCTGATAGTATTTATACTTATAAGTCTATTTTATTTAAGATTAACTATTTTTGTGTGTCAAAATTCAATTAACTACAAAATGCTAAAAAATAGTTCTCCTAACATCAAGTTATTTTTAAAGACTTTAAAAAGGGAAAACGTTAATTATTTTCCTTTAGCAGAATTAGGAGTACATCCTAAAATTAAAGAAGCGTTCTTATCCAAAAAAATAATAAATCTAAAAGATGAAGTGGAATTCTGGCATCGTGCTGGTTACGATTATATTAAACTCCAGCCAAAAGCAGATTTTAATCCTTTGAAAATCGGTGCTGATAAAAATATCTCTTATAACGATGATGGGACAATATTTAGAAAATGGGCTTCAGAAAGTAATGGAGTGATTAGTGATTTTGATGATTTTGAGAAATACAAATTTCCATCTCCCTCCGATATTGATTACTCCAACTTTGAAAATATTAAATCTCTGCTGCCCGAAAATATGGGGGTAGTTGGACAGTATGGTGATATTTTTACTATGACATGGGAGATGATGGGATTCGAAACATTCTCATTAGCTTTATTTGAAAATGAAGAACTTGTAAATGAACTGAATACTCGTTTGGGTGAACTTGTGCTGAGTATGTTTGAATACTTTGTTCAATCAAATGCCGTAGACGCAATTTGGTACAGTGATGATATTGCTTACACAAATAGTTTGCTGGTATCTCCAGATGTTCTTGATAAATATTTTTTCCCGTGGTTAAAAAAAATTGGAGATTTAGCAACACGTTTTAATAAACCATTAATCTACCACACTGATGGAATTCTGTATGATGTAATGGATAGAATTATAGGATCCGGCGTTGATGCAATTCATCCAATTGAACCAAAAGCTATGGATATTGGAGAAGTTAAGCTAAGATATGGTAATAAACTTTGCTTGATTGGTAATATTGATGTTGATTTGCTAGCCAGAGGATCAGTTGATGAGATTAGAAAAAATGTAATAAAGAATATTCTGGAAGCTGGATATAATGGAGGCTATTGTATTGGTTCAGGTAATTCAATTCCTGAATATGTAAAATTAGAAAACTATATTGCTATGCTTGACACTGTTAAAGAAATAAATTCTAAATCCTAATTTTTCAGTATCGATACTTTTTATTATAACTTTTAACAATTTCAGAAATTACTTTAATATGTTCCGGTGTCGTTCCACAACAGCCACCAATGATATTCACTCCTTCTTCAATTATCCTTGGAATAATCTCTTTAATTTTTTCGGGAGTTTCAGAGTAAACAAGATTTCCATCCTGTATAATTGGCAAACCGGCATTGGCTTGAACGAGAATCGGAATTTGTGATGATACTGAACGAATATTGCTAACAATCTCAATCATATCTTCAAAGCCGGAGCCACAATTAGCACCCACAACATCAGCTCCACACAATATTAGTGATTCAGTCATTTGCCGCGGGGTTATACCCATCAATGTTTTAAATCCATCTTTAGTTTTATCAAATGTAAAAGTACAAAGAACATCTAAAGAAGTATTTTCTTTAACTGCCTTTATTGCTTGTTCAGTCTCATCTATTGCATAAAATGTTTCAACACAAACTGCATCGGCACCACCCTCTTCATATGCCATAGCTTGTCGCCTGAAGGAAGTGTACAACTCATCTGCAGTAACATCTCCCATAATCAAAAACTTTCCTGTTGGTCCCAACGAAGCCATAACAAATTTATCTTTACCCGCGGCACTGCGTGATATTTCTACAGAAGTTTTGCAAATTTCAACTAACTTTTCTGAAAGATTATATTGAGATAATTTAAAGATATTTGCTCCGAAACTATTTGTTGAGATGATATCTGACCCGGCATCGATATAACTTTGTGCAATGTCCAAAACATCATCGTAGTGAGTAAGATTCCATTCTTCTGGACAGGTCCCACTTAATAATCCTTTCTTAAATAGATATGTCCCCCAAGCTCCATCAGAAACTAATATTTTTCCTGTATTAAGTAATTCCGATATTTTATGCATTTTGTCTTCTTTTGAAATTTAATCTAGTCAAAAACTGGTTGTTAATGATTTTTTATTAAGATAATCAAGCATTCCTTGCGGATCAGGGAAGTACTCGTCGGCATTAATTGAGTTTGCAAATGCCTTTGTAACTGGTGCACCACCAACAATTACGGTTACATCTTTCATTTCCGCTTTTATCTTAGCTGTAATGCTATTCATATTTTGCATAGTTGTAGTTAGAAGAGCACTTAAACCAACTACTTTAACAGAGTTTAATTTGATAGCATCAATAAATTTTTCTGCTGTTACATTTACACCAAGATCAATAACTTCCCATCCGCCACCCTCCAATACCATCTTTACGATGTTCTTTCCAATATCATGTAAATCTCCGGCAACAGTGCCCATCACTACTTTACCTTTGAAATTAATCTCACCAGATTTAAAATAAGGTTCTAATAACTCCATAGAACTGCTCATAGCTTTGGCAGAAATTAAAACTTCCGGAAGAAATATTTTGCCTTCTTTGAATTTTTCTCCAACTATTTTCATTCCAGTTAAAAATCCAATATTTAAAACTTCGTGAGGAGAGATTCCCATAAGTAATGCATCTTTGGTTAGTTCAACTGCTCCTTTCAATCCCTTCATATCTGATGGAAAATTAGAATTTTGATTGACTCTTCCCTTTTCTATGCACAAGCTTATTTGATTAAGTATGTCGTTCATAAATTTTATTGCAAGTAAACTGATTTTAACTTTACACAAAAATAATCAATAGTGATGATATTGAGAACCGATTTTATTTTAATCTTGAATGAAATCCAGTTATGAAATTTGTTGTAAGTAAGATTGTTCCTTTTAAAAAACTTATTTATGTTCAGTCGTAATTAATTATAAAGATTTACCCCAACTGAAATAATAATTTATTAATAACAAAATCCTGCCATATGATTAAACCTAAAACTGAATTAGTACGTGGGTTAACGCTCACTGCAGCAATTATGATTGCAGCTGGATCAATGATCGGTTCTGGTATTTTTAGAAAGCCAGCGACAATGGCTGGACAATTAATGTCGCCGGAACTTCTTTTAATAGTTTGGCTGGTTGCAGGAATTGTTACTTTCATAGGCGCTTTATGTAATGCCGAAATTGCTGGAATGATTGATGCAACAGGAGGTCAGTATGTATATTTTCAGAAAATGTACGGCAATTTTACTTCTTACCTTTATGGATGGTCTGTCTTCGCAGTTATTCAAACCGGCAGTCAGGCTGCTATAGCTTATGTGTTTGGAGAATATCTTGGCTACTTTGTTCAATTTCCACAGTTACCTCAAACAATGCAAGACTTTTCTTTTTATATACCCCTTATTGGAAACATTTTTCCTTTTGTTGAGTTTGGAGCAAAATCTGGTGCAATTATTTCTATTTTATTTCTTACATTCATTAATTATACCGGAGTGGTTTTTGGCGGAGTTGTTCAGTCTATTGTAACTTATATCAAAATATTTACAATAATTTTTTTGTCAATTTTTCTATTTCTTGGAAGCACGGGAAGTTTTGATAATATATCAACCGGATTTTCTATTCCTGAGGCAACCTCTTCAAATTTAATTTCACTTCTTGGTTTAGCACTAGCCGGAGCTTTTTGGGCTTATGATGGATGGAATAACGTCACTTTTGTTGCAGGAGAAATAAAGCAACCGCAAAGAAATGTTCCGCTCGGATTGCTTTTTGGAACCCTTATTGTAATCATAGTTTATATGCTTATCAACGCAGCGTATCTTTATGTACTACCGGTTGATCAAATGGCAAAATCTCCTTTAGTTGCCGCTACAGCAGCTGAAATAATTTTTGGTAATTATGGAGCTTCATTGATCTCAATAGCAGTAATTGTATCAACTTTCGGAGCTTTGAATGGAAGTATATTATCAACGGCAAGAGTTTGCTTTGCAATGTCCCGAAATAATATGTTTTTTAAAAAGCTTGGTGATATTCACCCAAAATTTGGAACTCCTCATACATCACTTATTGCGCAAGGTTTGTGGTCCTGTTTATTGGTTCTATCAGGTACATTCGATACGATTACCGACTACGTAATATTTGCGGCCTGGCTGTTTTATATGCTAGGTGCATATGGCGTAATCGTGCTTAGAAAGAAAATGCCTGATGCCCCTCGACCTTATAAAGTTTGGGGATATCCATATACTCCTTTAATTTTTGTTTTATTCTCATTTCTATTTTTAATAAACACTTTGGTTTCTGATTTTCAAAATGCTGCGATGGGTTCATTACTAATTTTATTAGGATTACCTTTTTACTTCTGGCGAATTTCAAAAAATAAAAAAGTTAATAATAGTTGATTTAACAATTTGAGGTAAATATGCCTAAGGAAATTTTATTTGTAATTCTCGGTCTGGCTGCAGGAACGTTTAGCGGAGTAGTAGGATTAGGCGGAGGTGTAATAATTGTACCAGCCTTAGTTTTTTTATTTGGACTAACACAACAACAGGCACAAGGAACAACTCTGGCTTTAATGGTTCCACCAATAGGAATTTTAGCGGCTTATACATATTATCAACACGGATATGTTGATCTTAAAATTGCAGGTTTGATTTGTATTGGATTTATTTTTGGCGGCTGGTTTGGAGCAAAGATAGCTGTACAACTACCTAAGGAGATTTTACAAAAAATTTTTGGTATCGTGCTTTTAATGATGGCAATAAAAATGTTTTTTGCCAAATAAATTCGATATTCAAATTAGGGTATTGTTAATTTATGAGATCTTTATGCAATTATCAAATCGCCAATTCAGTAATTACATAATACTTAAAATCCATATATAGAATTGCGAATAATGTTGTTTTCTCTTATAACCTATTTAATCAAACTAGCAAAGGCAACCAACTTATCTTCATCATACTCTATTTTAATTTTTGAAAATCCATCGAGAAAATGTGATAATTTATCATATCCAAACTCTTTGTGATTAAAAGATGGATGTTGCTTTTTTATCATTATACCAATAGTTGCAACATTTATTCTGCGATTCTCTTTCTTTAAAAATGATATAATACTGTTTTCTATTTCTTCACTAACTTTCTTTTGTGGCATTTGCAATAATTTCGATTCCTGATGTTTAATTTTCGCAGGTTGATATTCTATTTGTCCATCTGCAACATTTACTAAATCACGTGATATAGAACCCGGGACTCCCATTAAAAAAGTGCTCTTACCAAGTGATCTTAACTCTGTTAGCAGTGGTATAAAATCACGATCTCCCGAAACCAATATTAGTGTGTTTATGTTTTGATTTTGCATAAATAACTTCATTGCATAAACACAAATAAATGTATCAGCACTGCTCTTTTCAGCACGTGATAGAGGCGTGAAAACCGGTTGTATACCAGTCGTCTGTAGATTGTTAATTTGATCATTGAAACGAACCCAATCTCCGAATGCCTGTATCGATGCAATCCCTCCAATTTTTTCACATAGCTTCCTTACAATCATTAAATCCGGTTCTTCGCCATAATTATTAAGCGAGGAATAATATAAATTTTCAAAGTCAATAAAGACTGCGATCGTATTTTGTAATTTACTTTCAGTCTGATTTTTCATTGATATTTTCCTAAATAAATTTAATAGTTAAAATTAACTCTGTTCATCGCCATTCTATAATAAATTTACCAACATTTTAAGTTTGTTCAAATAAAACTAAGAGACCTTTAAATGGATTAAAAAGAACATTTGTTGAGCCAAAGATTTTTGGATTTCACAGTGAGCATATTTATAGTTTATATAAACTTGTAAGAATTAAGAAGTGAATTTTTGAATTGCTAATAAATTGTAATCCTATAATTCCTTAATTCTTTATCAAGTTTCTTTGCACCACCGGTAAGATCTTCCAATAAATCCCAGAACCTCCTGCTATGATTATGATGTACAATATGCGCTAACTCATGCAGAATTACATATTGAATTAAATGTTCCGGCAATCGCATAAGATGAATACTTAAGTTTATATTATTTTTTCTTGAGCAGCTTCCCCATCTCGATTTAATATTTTTAATCGAAAGTTTATTGAAACTGAATCCAAACTTTGCAGCGAGTAGCTTAATTTTACCAGGAAGATAATCATTCGCTTCAATCTTTAATGCTCTTTCAATTCCCTTTCTTATTGCTATTTGCACTTCTTTTGAATTAGAATTTAATTGTGTAGGATAGATAACATTTATTTCCCCTTTTAATATTCTCACGGAAATATTTTTTCTGTCTCCCCTTTTTAGGTTTAGTTGATGTTGTTTTGTAATATAAACAGAATTTTCATCAAATATCGTTTGCTGATTTTCAAATACTTTCATCTTTTTAAGATGTTGATTCATCCAATCTTTTCTTCCGCTTACTAATCTCTCCGCACTTAAATAACTCATTCCAATAGGAACCGAAACTTTAACACCACCAAAAGGCTTTACTAAGATATTCAAACTTTTTGCTTTATTGCTATGTTTGAATAGAACATTACCAACCCCGTCAATGTAAATGATTTTTTCAGGCATTATGTATAAATCTAGTTATAATTCATTATTTGATTTGTTTTGGTTTATAAATTAGTGAAAGTAATTGTTTAATAAAGTTTTTTACCTATCAAAATTATTTTATAATAATAATGGTCTAGATTTTTAATCTATATTGAATTGTAAAATATTAATCGGAAGGCTAATTATGGCAATTTAAAATCCAGACATTTAGGAGATGGTCAGGAATTGGGAGATTTAATTGCAGAAGGAAAAGTTGATATAATTGTTTTTTTACGGGATCTAATGTGAAACCTCATTCACACAATGTTGATGTTAAGGCGTTATTAAGAATTTGTGTTATCTATGACATCCCCACAGCTCGCAATAGAGCCACAGCAGATTTTATAGTTTCATCAAAATCCTTCAATGAAGAAAATGAACCGATTATCAAGGACTTTATTAAATACATTAAGCTTAATATTAATATTTACCAGTGATAATTCAGATTCGTGTAATCAACTAAATCAATATTACAACAATTCATTTTTTTTAATTTTGCGTTAAATATTAAAATCTGATTGTGTGTTTAATATCTTTGGCCTGCTACCTTTATTTATTTATCCTTTGTTTGGGATAACTGTAATTGATACAAAGCGCCCGATAGTTAAAATCAATTAGTTCGACTTTATGCTAAAAATATCATTCAATAAATTTATAATTTCTCCTTTAAAATATGGTTTAGATATATAGTGTGTACATCCCCTGGATAAGAATTCTTGTTTATCCTTTTCATCTGCGAAAGCTGTAACCGCGATTATCGGAATATCTGAATAACCATCCAATTTCTTTATTCCTTGTGCAGCCTCGATTCCATCAATCCTTCCTCCGAGGTTGATATCCATAAATACAGCATCAAATTTATTTTTTGAAGCTATCTTTAATGCCTCATCACCATCAACTGCTAATCTGTATTCTATGGTGTTATCCAGACATCGCAATAAGTACTCTCTACTAACCTCATCATTTTCAACAATCAACACCTTTTTAAATTTCACTTTGGATGTATATTCAGACTGTTTTACCATTATAGCAGTATTAAGTTCACTGGGCTCTCTAACCAGTTCATTAATATTTAATTTTTCATATGGGAATGATATCCTAAAGATTGTCCCCTCTCCCATTTTTGTTTTAACAAAAATTCTCCCATTCATTAATTCGATATATTTTTTTGTCAAAGTTAATCCTAATCCCGACCCTTCATAATTTCGTCCAATACCTTCACTAACTTGTCTGAACTCTTCAAATATCATTTCGATTTTGTTCTCTGGAATTCCAATACCTGTATCTTGTATTTCAATAATTCCATAATTTGTTCCATCCTCTTTTTCATAAAATGTTCTCACGATTATGCCGCCCTTACTAGTAAACTTAATTGCATTATTAAGAAGATTAATAATCGTATCACGAAATAGTCTTTCATCTATTTCAAGTTTAAAATTATTTTCTAATTCAGTTTTAATAAATAAATTATATTTATTGGCAGCTGCTGAAAATAGATTAGCCAATTCGATTATTATTAAGTTAACATCAGTCAGTTTGTTAACGATCTTCTCTTTACCGGATTCTATCCTGGATAGATTCAACAAAGAAGTAAGAGTCTCGAGTAATCTCTTTCCGCTTGTTAACACTGTGGTTGCCATTGATTTTAACTCTTTTTCAAGCTCGTTTTCTAGTATTTCAGCAAATCCAAGAATACCAACTAAGGGGGTTCTTAATTCATGACTCATACTGGCTAAGAAATTTGATTTAAGTTTATTGCTCTCTTCTGCTTTCTCCTTCGCAGCAATCAAATCTACTTCCATTCTTTTACGACTTGTAATATCAGTAAACATGCCAAACGAACCGATAAAATTTCCTGTATCGTCTAAAAGATGTGAGGCTTTTACCAAAGACCATATTATAGAACTATCTTTGCAGCGTAATCTTCTTTCATAACTTTCTTTTTTACTATAATCCCTACTCATTTGTTTTTTCAAATATTCAATCAAATCATCTTCAGGCACTAACATCTGAAAACTTCTGCCCTTCATTTCAATACCTGTGTATCCAACCATTTCACAAAATTTCGGATTAACAGTTGTTATTTCATCAGATTTATTAACAATACAAATTCCTTCGTTTGCTGTTTCAAAAATTGTCCTGAATTTTTCTTCGCTATCATGCAATGCCTCTTCTGCAAGTTTACGCTCCGTTATATCCTGTATAGTTCCTATCATTTGTACAGGATTTCCATCATTGTCAAATTTTAATTCTCCTCGCCCCCATACCCATCTTGTTTCACCATCGTTTACGCGAACAATTTTATATACTTTGTCAAATAAATTTTTTCCGGCAACGACATACTTTAAAAGTAGTCAAGCATCTCTCCCCTGCTATCTGGATGTACAATATCATTCCAACTCAATAAAGTTTTTTCAGTATTCTTATCAATCCCAAAGATTTCATCTAAAATCTCTGATGATATCCAGACATTAGTTTTAATGTTTAATTCATAGGATCCAATTCTACCTACCCGCTGAGACTCTCTCAACCAAAAATCGCGGTCTATCATTGCTTTCTGCTTTGTTTTTTCTTCTGATTGATCCCTGAAAACAATGACTGCGCCAATTGTTTCACCAATACTGTTCTTTATTGGAGCTCCGCTATCTGCAATTGGAATCTCTTTTTTATTTCTTGACAATAATACAGTTTGGTTGGTTAGCCCTAATGTTTCTCCATCTTTTAAAATTCTTTTGAGAGGACTTTCAATTTTATTTTTAGTAATCTCATCTTTTATTTCAAATATTTCTTCAAGCTGCTTGCCAATTATTTCATTTTCTTTCCAACCTGTCAATTTCTCAGCTATGGAATTCATTTGTTGGATTCTACCCCGATTATCAGTTGTAATTACAGCATCGCCAATGCTGTAAAAAGTTGTACGGAAAAGTTCTTCACTTTCTTTTATTTTTTTTATAAAGTTGTAGTTCTCTTCCTGATCAAGAAGTATTTTACCTATCAAGAGGGTTGCAAATGGATATACTCCTAAAATGGTAGGAGTTAAAATTTTATACATTTCCAGTTTATCATTATAAGGGAGGGTTAAAAACAGTATTAGCATCACGCCATTGACAAGTACTCCGAAGGCATACAATTGTAATTTGGTAATTTTTACTTCTGGAACTCTATTTTTTTTGAGAAAGAAAATTAGTCCGATTAGAAAAGATGACGTGATCACAATTACACCTGTTAATGATCCTCCGCCTCCGAGATAAATCCTGAAAAGTATGGCTAATACTGATGCGATGACTCCTGATATTGGGCCAAAAAATAATGTACAAAGACTTAATACAATAGACCTTCCATCAAAAATGATTCCTTCAACCAATTGAAACGGATGCCACATGCCTATTATTGCAGTAATTCCAAAAAGTAATCCCTGTAATATTCTACCTTCAAGTTTTGTTCTGTTAAACCTAGTATCAATAAAACCTGAAAGTACACTGAGTGCAACTAAAACAGACAGATTATATATCAAATCTATCAGAATCATCAAGACCTCAACATTTTAATTATCAAAGTTATCTAAATAAAAAGTCAATTCCAGATTATATAGTATCCCTGTTTATTATTCACTTTAGTTTAGTTCTCTATTCACATCTTTTTATTTATTCTTACAATTATAGAAAATATGATTTTACAATCAAAAATGTTCACTTTTTATTTATAATCGTGTATTCTCTAGAAATGTATTTTTAGAATTAGCCTACCTTAAAACAGGGTTAAAGATTCTTTACTATGCAAATATTTTCAGTCTTGGTAAGTTTGGGATGATAATCTTGAACTTTCAGGAGAAAATGTAATGAATCTTCCTTTTACAGCCGAACAATTTCTTGATGTTTTCAAGTCATATAATATTTCTGTTTGGCCTGCACAAATATTTTTAGTGCTTCTTGCAATTTTTACAATTTTCTTAGTCTTGTATAAAACTAATTTCTCTGATTCCATTATTACTGCATCACTTATCTTTTATTGGCTCTGGATTGGAGTTGTATATCATTTTATTTTCTTTACAAAAATTAATAATGCCGCTTATGTTTTTTCCGTGCTATTTGTGGGGCAGGCGTTGTTATTTTTCTATTATGGATTTATAAAACGTACCTTACACTTTAACTACCATAACAATATCAACAGACTTACCGCAATTATTTTATTCCTCTATGCATTAATATTCTATCCACTGCTCGGTTATCATTTCACTCATTATTATCCAAGCACACCAACATTTGGACTTCCCTGTCCGACTACAATTTTTACATTTGGAATATTATTACTTCTTGAAAAACCAAAAAAAATAATTTTTCTAATCCCCTTATTATGGTCTCTCATCGGGTTTACAGCCGCAATAAAACTTGGCATCTACGAGGATTTTGGTTTACTTGCAGCGGGGATCATTACATTTGGTATTATGTTGTACAGTAAGAATAAGTTAGAATAAAATTTAATAATCAAATATTAATTATTTTATAATACTTTTATAGAACTGTAGACCTGATTTAGATCTAATTTAATCTAAGATTAATGAAGATAAAATAATAACTATGACGAACTTATTTGATAACCGTAAGTAATATTTTGGTTTTTTCTTTCGCTTCAATTGCATAGGGTATTTTTGCCGGAAGTGAAAAATACTCAGCGCCAAAATCATCGTTTGTAGCATTAAAAATTTATGATGTGTTAGGCAACGAAATCGAAACTTTAGTTATTGAGGAAAAAGCTTTGGGAAGTTATAAGATTAATTTTAATGGGAGTAAATTAACAAGTGGAATATATCTATACAAACTTCAGGCAGGAAGTTTTATTGAAACAAAGAAGATGATTCTAATGAAGTGATCATTTGAATCGACTTTTCATTAGGCTGGGGAATTACTTCCCAGCCAATACTCTTTTAGCACTCAGAAACTAAATAATGTCACAAACAATACTTCCGATGTAATTTAATCTTTATGGAATTTCTTTTTTTTGCTCATATTGTTTGTACCATTCGTACATAGGAACAGTTATGGGAAAGGCCGCAATCTTTCCTCCGAATCCAATAAGACGATAAGTAAATGTATTTAATTCGGAAGTTTGAATTGAACTTAACAATTGTTTATTAACATTAACACTAAATTTTTTTGCCAGTGATACTGTTTTGTCATTAATAAGTTTATCCATCTTGCCCAAGGCAATTTTAATACGGGCAAACTTTATTTCTTCTTTATCAGTAAAGTTATTCTTACCCAAAACATTTTTTTTCTTTTCAATGAGCTTAAAAATTGAGTAACCACCCGGAACTTTTAACGGTCCATATATCTCACCTACTTCTAATTCAGAAGCTCTTCTACCAATTTCACCTGCACTGCTTGCATTAAAAAGACCCCATTCTCCATTGCTCTGTTTTGTCCATTCTCTTTTATTATAAACAGAAGCCAGTTCTTTAAAATCTTTCCCTGTATTAAGCTCGCTAAAAATTTTTTCAATGTCATCTATTTCATCAGTGAGAATCTCAACAATGTTTAGCTGAAAACCGGTATCTGATAAATTATTTTCTTGCTGAGTATAAGGTTCAATCTCATTATCTGTAATTATTATTGAATCTGAATAACTATTCATTAGTACTTCAGCAAGATAATAATTACGCCAGATCTTTAAATCATTTTTTACTGATGTCAAATTTTCTAATCCACGCTTGTATCCTTCTCTAGCCAAAGTTTCATCCTCTATAAACTGTTTTACTGCACGATTCAATACAAGCCTGACTTTATTTATGCTTAATGAATTGAAATAAACTTTTTGATAAATCAGGTAGAACATAAAGTCTTCTAAAGTTGCCGGGTATATTTCCATCTTAATAAACGGGTCAATCAACTCCGTTTTACTAATTAATTTTAACAACTTAAGAATATCAGATTCAAGTAGTTGAATATTCACAAGTGAATCGCTTTCTGATTTTTCCGATCTTCGTTTGAGTACTTCGATCAGCTTCTCAGTAAATACATCAAATAATTTTCTATCTGCGGTAATACTTTCCCCGCCAAGTAAATTATCTAAAAAGTTTCTTCCAAGTTTCTGTGCTTTCCTATCTTTTAATTTTTTAAGGACAATATTTTTAGAATGATCATTTGATAGATCGATCGATGTATCCTTATGATCACCAACGAGTTTAAAAATGAACCAGTGGTCTTTTGATTTAACTGGTTTTGCAATTTCGTTTAAATTTAAAGAGTATAACATATCTTCAACTGCTTCATCCTCAAGAGAACCATATTTAATTTCAAATCGTTTTTCAGGCATACCCATCACAACAAGCATTGAATCAAACCTAAGTCCGGACTGAAAAGCATCAAAGAGATTCCAGATTTCTATTGAGTCTGGAGATGTAATAATAGATACGCTAATTATCCGGTTTATGTTGGAGAGTCCTTTTGAAATTTCATCATTTGTGATAACTATTTTTGATTCGACTTCTTGTTTATACAATTCATCTTTTACAAAAAGATTTTGTAAAGAATGAAGTGAATGCTTAATTGTTTCAAAAGTATCAATCCTTAATTGCAGTGCTTCCAATGCCCAAAGTTTTTCTGCGATCAAAGAATACAGAAATTCCATTTTAATTGAATCAATGTTCGAATCTGAATAATTAAGATGTGGCATAAACTCAAACCGGTCTTTAAACTCCCCAACCGTAATTTCATCAGATCCAATTATTGCAAGAACTTTGTTTTCATCCTGACAAAATGCAACTTGATAAAACACAATTAACATCACCAATATTTTTATCAAAGTAATATTCTGCATTCTTAATTCTTAATTATTCCTTAACGCTTCCCATCATAATTCCTTTGATGTAATATTTCTGAAGGACAAGAAAGACAATGATAACAGGAATGATAGTAACAACAGATCCTGCCATCATTAACTCGGGATCTTTTGTATGCTCAAGCATAAGATTAGCAAGTGCGACAGGTAAGGTGTACATAGAGTCATCCGTTAAAACAATCAAAGGCCAAAGAAAATCATTCCAGGTACCAAGAAAAGTAAAAATAGCAAGTGTAACCAGGATTGGTATCGCCAGCGGTAATATTACTTTTCTGTAAATCTGGAAGTCTGTCGCACCATCTATTTTTGCTGCTTCAATTAAACTATCGGGAATTGAAATGCAATATTGTCTAATTAAAAAGATTCCAAATATATTTGCTAACCCAGGAATGATAATAGCCATATACGTGTTTATAAATCCCATTGATTTTAACAATAAAAACAAAGGCAGCATAGTTACCTGACTTGGAATTATCATTGAACTTAATAAAACATTAAATAAAACTTTTTTACCTGCAAATCTGTACTTGGCAAAAGCAAATCCAGCCATTGAGGTAAAAGTTATGTAAAGCAGTGTTACTATCGTTGAAAGCAGCAAACTGTTAAAGAAATTTCTCCAGACACTTAATCTTTCAAAAAGAATTTGATATTGTGTTAATGTAAATGGATCAGGTAAAAATATTGGAGGAAAAACACTCGCCTTACCATCAAACATAAATGAAGCACCAAGCATCCAGATAAATGGAATGAGTGTAAGTATGGATGTGATTATTAGAAAACCATATAAAAATATTTTCTTAATCATTCTGTACTCTTCTGAATTTTAAGCTGTATAAGTGTTCCAATCATAATTATAAAGAAAAATACAAATGCTATTGAGGCTGAGTACCCCATATTCCACCATCTAAATCCTTCCTGATACATATATTGAACAACGCTTAAAGTACTGTTCAATGGTCCGCCTTGTGTCATTATATATGGTTCGGCAAAAAACTGAAAATAACCGATCATAGTTATGAGCGAAATAAAAATTGTTGTGGGTGCCAGCATCGGGAGTGTAATGGATTTAAATTTTTGCCATCCATTTGCACCTTCTATTGATGCGGCTTCGTAAAGATCTTCTGGTATGTTTTGCAAACCCGGCGATAAATATTATCATATTGTATCCAAAACTTTTCCAGACAGACATAAGAATAATTGCGGGCATTGCTGTTGTTGTATCGCCAAGCCAATCGATAGGCGCTACTCCAATTAAACTTAAAATATAATTTATGATCCCAAACTTTGGATGATAAATAAATCGCCAGACTATTGCCACGGCTACTAAGGTTGTTACAACTGGAATAAAATAACTTAACCTAAAAATTGCTTTTAATTTAATAAGTTTTGAGTTGAGCAGTAAAGCAGCGCCAAGTGAAACTCCGATTGAAAGTGGTGCAGCTACAATAACAAAATAAAATGTATTTTTAAGTGCCGTAAAAAATAATGGATCATCAAATAATTTTATGTAATTGTTAAACCAAACAAACCTAACCGAGCTTAAATCACCGAGAGCATAAATATCAAAATCGGTAAAACTCATAATAAAAGCTGCAATTACCGGAAGGAAAAAGAAAACAAAGATTGCACCTATTGCAGGCGCAAGAAAAAAATATGCGGCTGTTTGTGATTGTTTAAACTCATCGTTTGATTTTCTTCTGTTCAACAATCCATCTTCTCTTTTCCAAAATTCTATCCACATCTTTATCAAGATTTTTTAATGCATCATCAATACCCATAGAATTTCTTGCAGCTAATTCTGCATACTGCTGAACTTTTGCGAATGCTATTTGTTCCCATTCAGGAATTTTAGGTGTTGCTTTTACGTTTGTAAACTGAGTATAAAACGCCTGCATATATGGGTCATCTCTAAAAATTGGATTATCCCAGGCTTCTTTAACCGAAGGAAGATTATTTAGCATTTGATAAAACTCAATTTGAGTTTTTGCCTGTGATAAAAATTCAAAAAACTTCCAGACTTCTTTTTTGTGTTTGGAGTTTTTAAATATCACTAGACTTGATCCGCCAGCAAGTGAGACACCTGGATAATCATTTGAGCAGCCCGGCATTGGTGCGGTCATCCATTTATCCGAGAGATTTCCTTTCATCCATTTTTTGAACTCAGGAATATTCCAGGGACCAGAGATATAAATAGAAAAATACTCATCAGCAAAAGCCTGATATACATTTGTTACTTGAGATATACCGATTGGTGCAAGATTTTGTCTATGAAAATCGATCGAGTAGTTAAATGCTTCTTTAAATTCCTTACCGCTAAAATCACCAAGTGTATTTTCATCTTTCAGCAAAGCTGAACCAGCTTCCATACCAAACATTACGAAAGGTGCCCATTCATTTGTCGGAAGATAGATAGCATACTTTTCTTCAGTGGGATACATAGCTTTTATTTTTTTTGATAAGTCTAAAAGTTCTGCCCAGGTTTTCGGTGGATTGTTGTAACCGACTTTTTCAAAAACATCTTTTCTGTAAAACATAACCCTTGTATCCATATACCAGGGAATACCATAAGTATAATTATCAAGCATATTTGTTTCCCAGATACCAGTAAAATATTTTTCTTTATTTATTCTGTTAGATGTTTTGATAAATTCATCAAGCGGTATGATTGCGTTTAAGGCTGCAAATTGTGGAACCCACGTATTGCCAAGCTGACAGGCATCCGGAGTATTATCACTAGCAAATGCTGTAACTAATTTTTCTTGCGCCGCTGTCCACGGAACTTGCTGAACTTTTACTTTTATTCCAGGATTTAATCTCTCAAACTCCGGAACAAGTTTAGTAACGTACTCGGCTTCAGCACCCATTGCCCAAAACTTAATTGTAATTTTTGAAGAATCATTTGATGAGCAGGATATAAATAAATAAAAAGAAGCGATAGTAAATATTATTTTAGGGACTAATTTCATCAGCTATTTCTGTAAAATCATTTTACCGTAAAGAGTATTTTCTGTTGTACTAATTTTGTAGAGATAGATTCCGGAACTAACCGATTTATTATTGTCGCTCAATCCGTTCCATACAACTTTATTTTCACCTGTAGAAAATTCTTGATCAGATAATCCCCTAACTTTTTCACCGAGATGATTAAATATTTCAATTGAAACATTTTCGTTAGCATTAAGATTAAAAACGATAGTTGTTGAAGGATTAAATGGATTCGGATAATTGCCCAACAATTCAAAGTCATCAACAGTATTAACTTCATCACCAACACTTGTTATGGTATCGGGTACAAATCCTATTGAATCAAGCATTGGTTGAATTTCCGGATTCGCCATAAACTTTTCCCACAACAAACCGCTTCTGTAATTCTCAATCATCACAATTATAGGCCCCTGATCTATAGCAATATAGCTGTTTGCAAACCAATTCTGTCTTGGATTAAAAGCATCTTTAAAACCATATTCACCCCAAACATTACTTCCATAAGTTCTGTAAAAATTCTTTAAGGCTTCAATTGATTCAGTTGGAGTGTATGGTATAGATGATATCGCTGCAGTTGGAGTAATTGTTCCATTATCATTACTGTAAGGAGCGTGTGCGCTATATCCATTGGGCTCATCACTTGCAGTTAATCCCCAATTATTTGGGCCATAGCCTGGATGATTATACGGATTTGCTATGCAATAAGCTCTGTTTATTAACGTGTGATGTTTATTATTCATAAAGTAGTTGCAATAATCATCTTTCTTTTCTCGTGGATCGAATCCCAGAAAAGAATAATGAGCAAAGAAAAGCGGACCACCATAACTTGGACCTACCCACAACCTAAAACCATAATATGAATTGTTGTTCGTATAGTTTGAACTTGCCCAACCTTCATGAAATAAACTTGCAGGAACATTATAAGTTGGTGATGCAATCCCGAGCATATAAGTTATCATTGTTTCCATCCAGCCAACTAATTTAAAATTCATTTGCCAGCCGTAATTAGGTGACCAATGCCAATAAAGATAATCGCTGAAACTCGTTCTTCTATACCAACTCCATTCAACACCTTCCCATATTTCTGTGCATAGATTCCTTATTTGTTCTTCACTTGTAGTCGATTGATTAAAATATTGACGCACACTGAGTATTCCCTGAATCATAAAAGAAGTCTCAACTAAGTCTCCACCATCATCAAATTGACTGAATGGAATAACTGCTCCGGAAGTGCCATTTAACCAATGTGAAAAAGCCCCATGAAATTTATCGGCATTGTTTTTTAGAAAGTTTAAAATCTTTAGCATCCTTTCAATACCTTGTTCACGAGTAATATATCCTCTTTCAACGCCAACCAACAATGCCATCACACCAAAACCGGATCCACCGCTTGTTACTGTTTCTCCTGATCCCAAACGTTCTCTTGATAGTCCGGATACGGGATGACCGTAATCATAAAAATATCTGAATGTTGAACGCTGAACCATATCCAAGAATTCTTCATCAGTCATTTCATGAGTTGTTGCATCTACACTATCACTGAGCGCGGATTCATTTCCACTTAAATCATATGCACTTACTTTAAATGAATAGCTAACGCCCAATACACCAACATTTAAAGTCAGATAACTTTTTTCTTTTGCAACATTCGTATAGAAAGTATATTGACTACCATCCCATTTATAGATTTTATAACCAGCAAGGTCTGTTTCACTATTATTGTACCATTCAACATCCACATTTTTTTCATATCCAAAAGCTTGTACCCCTTGAGGAACCACTGGCGCGATCAAATCTGCCTGAGCCTGGATAACACTAAATAACAAAGTAACAATCATCAAAATTGTAAAAACTAACTTCGTTTTCATTTTTCTTTCCTTACTTTTTCAATATCGAATTTCTTTGAAACCAGATTCACTTCATTTTTATAATTTTACAAGAAAAAGGTTTTAATGTGTATTTCACTGAATTGACTTTAAATATCTTCTTCTGGTTGTGATAATTTAACAGAAACATATAAGAATATTTTTCTCCCTTTCGAACAACAAACTGGATATCGGGATCAGAAATTTTTGCTGCTCTTTTTATACCATCTAGCGAAATAATTTTTTCATAAAGATGTAGATGTTCGTCACTTGTGTAGCCAAATGCAAATCCAAGTATTGTTACAGTTCCATCACCAACTTTTTTTCTAATTCCGCAAGTTTCTTCTGCTTCAGTTAGTGCAATTATTTCATTTTTCTCTGATTCAAAAATTTGTTTTTCTCTAAAGACTGTAAATAAGTCTTCAATCCCGAATACTGTTACTTTATTTGGACTGGCGACTTTCTTAAAGTTAATATTAAGTTCTTCTTTTATAATAGTACATTCATTTAGGTATAAATCCAATGTTGGAATTACTGGATATAATATCAAATGTCCTCCCCTTTTAACATATGTTGCTAAGAGGGTTTGTGTACCAGCATCCATAAATTCTGTGGTTGTTATCCACAATTGCTTAAACTGTAATAAAGATTCAATTGAAGTGTTTTCTAAATCTTGTATATCATAACTAAAATTTAGTGTCTGAAGTCCGCGCAACAGTCCATTAAAGAAAATTTCTTCACGAACAAAACGTGGATCAAATTGTAATCCAAGTTTTTCAACATCAAGTCTCTTATCTTTTAACATTTGTGATGTTGTTAGTTCAGTATAGAAATATGGTTTATATAGTCCAACACAAATTTCAGATTTTGTTTTACTTAGTAATAAATTTTCTTTTTCTTTTTTTATAAAATCATTAACAGTATTTATCGATTCGTACAAATATGATTTTTCGGCTTTAGCAGTTAGAGCGGTTTGATAGTAAAAAGTCTTGCCGAAAAACCCCTTACTTTTCGGGTTTATTCCCTGAGAAAACATATAATAATTAAAACTATTAAGACCGTGCGCAAGTGATGCAAAATAAAATGTTTCCAAATCATTTGCATCGCTTTTAACATGATGTTCACGAGTTCCACACTGAAATTCAGCCGCCCAAACAGGGCCATAAGGCTGCATAGCTTCTAGAATTTTATTGCATGCCAAATCAGAATGGGCATTTCTAAATGATACGAATTCTGGAATATGATCTAGACCAAATACAATATCATCACGTGTTCTCATTATTTCTTCATAAGTGCTGATAAGCATTGGAAGTTCTGCGGCATTTCCATAAATCCATCCTGGAATGTTATGCGTTAGCTGCACTTTTACACCAAAGCCCCTAATCTTTTTAATTAGAATATCTAAGTACAACGCATAAAAGTGACGATAGAAAAGATGAAAATCGTAATAAGAACAATAGTCTTGCTTGTTTTCGATTTTTCCAATCGGTGCAGATAATTTTTCAAAAGAAGAATATTTTGTTCCATAGGTACTATTTAATTTTTCAATTGATTTGTACTTGTCAACCAGAAATTCCTTGTATAATATTATTACTCTTTCATTGTAATCAATCTTACCGGAAAGCCATTGAAAAACACCAACTTCATTACAGACTTGCATCATCGTAATTGGTCCGCCGTTACTTACCTGATACTCTGAAACAATAGGCATAATTTTATCATACCAGAGAAAAGAATATTTCAGATATTCATCAGACATATAAGACATTAAGTCCGGAGAGATTACATTTCCATTTTCATCTAACGCGTGAGCATTCTTACCAATTTTATTTAACAGCCATTGTGGTAAACCCTGTCCTTCATACTCAGCAAGAATATATGGGCCTGGTTTTACAATTAAATCCAAACCAACTTTTTTGCACAGCTTTATGTACTTAATAAGATTTCTAGCAGGATTTGTTTCACCCGTAAAATCAAATTTATTTTCCTCGTACTCGTGCCAATCCCAGGGAATATACGTTGATGTGGTATTAGCACCGGAGTCTTTAAGTAGTTTTAAGTGTTTTTCCCATCGTTTTGGTTCAAGTCTAAAATAGTGAATCTCTCCAGAGATTATAAAAACCGGCTTACCGTTTTTAAGAAAATATCCTTTTGATGCGCTGAAACTCATTTTATTTTATCCATATTCAACTTACAATTTATAATATTCAACAATTTCAATTGATTGTTTAAAATTATTTGCAATAATTGTACATCACACCGAGCTTGTTGAAGTGTGGCAACATCATTAAGTAATGTCATCCTTCGACAAGCTCAGCATGACACTGAATGAAAAACTATAAACCAATTTTATTTCTGATAATCAATTACAACTATCGCAGGAAATTCTTTTATATCAATTTCATTATTTGTGAATGAATTTATTTTCTTTCCATTAACAGTTACTTTAACAGGTAGAGTTGATTTATTAAAATTTTTAATCTTCATTCCATTTTTCGGAAGATCAACATCTCCATAAATTGAGAATGTATATTTCTCATTATCTTTTTTGATCGAATAAGAAATCTCACCATAATAAGTTGGAAGATTTTCAACTGACATTCCATTTGGTGAATCTATCCATCCGCCTTCGGCGGACTGATATAATGCTGCAGCCAGTACCAATGATTCATCATATTCATCTTCATAAACGAACATTGAACGAATTGCATTTAAAAAATCAGAACCAACCCATGTGTGCGGCATATCGCCAATAAACAAAGGAGTTTTATCATCTTTCCAAACAACTTCAGCCCAATGATTCCAGTTATGAGGTTTTTGATCATCTAAAAAGAATTCTATTAATTGGTGAGCACGCTCAGGCTGATCCAGCAAAATAAATGAGCCTATCAATCGGTTTTCATATGGAGTATAATTTACCCACTCAATTTTATCATCGTGTCTATCTGTAAAAAATTTAAAGTACTTATCAAATGTATTATAAACTTCTGGTTTTGGCAGATTAAAAAATTCATTGCAAGGTGTAAGAGCAATAGTCGTAGATGTTGCGTCAAAGTCGCCAAGTTCAACGCATCCCGGAAGATAATCTATCTTTCTAATTTTCATTGCAAGTTTAATTGAGTTATAAAGATTTGTTTTAAAAGTATCTCTTACTTTTTTTATCCTTTCATAAGATTCTTTTTCACCAAGAATTTTTTGAATCTCCGCTGCGTCTTTTAATCCTTTCATCGTAAAGAAATTATCCCAATAAGAGTGCATTGGTTTTGCTGAATAGCCCTCGTGACTTATCGATTCTGTTACCAATCCATAATAAGCCCGAACGCTGTCATTTCCATTTTTGAAATGATCTGTTGATCTTTCTGCTATTAATGATTCAATGTAATCAACTGCTTTTTTTACATTCTCATTTTTTGATCTCAAGAACACAGTATCTTTTGTAAAATTAAAATATTCACGAATCAGATAAATCAATTCACCGTGGCTATCGTTTTCAGGTGTTGGATCCGGACCTCTTTTATCAACAACGCACGGTACCTTGCCATTTTCATATTGATGTGATGCGTACCAATCAATGTAGTCTTTAACTTCTTTTACAATTCCAGATTTTAACAATGCCGAGGAGGTTAATGCACCATCTCTAATCCAGCTTCTTTCATAAGAACGTGAGCCAGGTTGAATTCCGACGTTGTCTCTATTAATTAATATATAAGCAAGATTCGATTTATAGGTATTTACAATTCTATCTGCAGATTCCGGAAGATTAAATTTTATATGATTTGTTTTTTCTTTCCAGAAATCGATTGTTTCGTTTAATTTCTCATTCAACAATTTCTTTAGTAAGATTTTCTTTAACTGATGCTTCACCATAAAAAGGTACTGCGAGATAAATATTTTTTTCTTCACCTGATTTAAGATTAAAACTGTATTCTAAAACTCCGCTTGCCAGTTTATTATCATCTATAACTGATTTGTTCTTAAGAGTTATATTCTCTTTAATTAACTTTACAAGGTTTCCCTCATCAAAAGAAATCGCACCAAACGAATCATATTTTTCTAATGGGATTAAAACTTTGTCCTCGTTCACATAAATTTTACCATCTGTTTCATACAAGGAACTTATTTTGCCAACACCACCCGGATCATTTAACCATTGATAATGCGGATTAACCTGGAAAGGACGAATCATTAAAAATAACTTTCCATCTTTTTACTGACGAAGAATTATTTGTAAGAGTGTATTTAATAAATAATGTAGAATTTTTATTTGCTTCTCCATTTGCAAAAGCCTCAACATTAAAATTTATATCCCCACAATTCCATTCAACCTTTGGTATTGGTAGATATTTATCTTCAAGTGATTGAGTTGTGATAACATTGCTCCAATTAAAAAAGTCATTTCCAACTTTCAGCATCGGTTCTATTGAAAAAGTAGATTTATCAACTTCAACCATTCCATCTATATTTATCATAGCCTCTTTAACATCGTTGTTAACCCCCAGCACAGTCCAGAAAGATGCTTCATCTAAAAAATATCTTGGGTAATTACCTTTTGGTGAATTCATAGCAGTGAAGCGAAGAAAATCATTTGGTGTCAGAGAATTTTTAATATCCAGAAATTTTATTTCACTAATACCAAAACTTTCTTCTGAATTACTTTCCATTAAATTTATTCGTAAAAGTCTTGCTTCAACTTCGGAAAGCTTTATAAAACTTACATCACTACTATTAGAAGATACTGAATAAACTTTATCCCAAAATTTTCCATCTTCAGATAAGGAAATATCAAATGACTTTGCATGAAAATTTTTCAACCAATCAATTTTTAGCCCGCCGAATTCCCTTCGTGTTCTGAAGTCAATTGTAATTGATTGACTAATGATACCGACACTTTTCCAGTAACTTTCTAATGAACCATCAACAATATTATTTGGAGTCAAATCAAAAGATTGCGACTTTGCCAGTACTAGCGGGTTAGGATAAATATTTGTTTCCGGTAAAAGTGGTTCAAATTTCAAATCATCAATCCAGACAGTTCCTTTACCGCCTATGTGAGAAGCGATTGTAAATTCAATTCTGTCTATCCGTTTTAAAGATTGATCGTTTGTTGGTCCCCACGCAAAATTAATGTGTCTTTTCTTAATTCGAATCTTTTTCCATTCTTTAGGAAAATCATAACTACGGTTGTTAACCCACCAAACATTGTTTCCGGTACTGTCAATAAATTTTATTTCAAAATTGTTGGATGGTGATTCTGCTTTTACATTAAAAGTAAACTCAAAGTTTTCAGGTAAATCAATTGGAAAGAATTTTTGTATGCCGCCATATCCTGTGCCTTTTGTAAAATTATAATCAAATCTTATAGCATTTCCATTTAATCCAACATCGGATGATATATTAAGTGTAACTCCATCAGCTATGAATTCTTTCCAACCATTGTTGTTTTCAAAATCATCAAGTGTTTTTATTTGTGCAATGTTTAGTTCGTTAAATGAAATAAATGAGAAGAGAAGAAGTGAAAAATATTTATGAAACATGATAATTGTAAAAGATATTTAAATATTATTTAAGATATTCAAAGCCTAAAAGCATTAATCCATTTTGGATAACCGGATCTTTCATTACATAATTCCATACTAAACCAGTCCTAAAATTCTCAATCATTAAAAGTAATGGACCTTGATCGATTCCAATATACTCTTTGTTAAACCAATTTAGTGTTGGATTAAATGAATCAAAGTAACCGTAAGGACCCCATAATTTATCAGCATATTTTTCATTGAAGTTAATAATTGTTGGAAAAACAATTTCAGGGGCAAACACAATAGATGATATTGCAGCATAAGGTGCAATTGTACCATCATCAAAATAGTTTAAATCGGGACCACTGGTTCCTCTACCTGCATAACCTAAAAACTTCTTATCATCAAAATTATATTTATCTGTCGGTCCATCACTTGCTGAAATTCCCCAGCATAAAGAATCATATCCAACCCATTTATAAGGATTATCAATTGCATATAATCTTTGAACTAATGTTGCTCTTCGAGAATTTTCAAAATAATCAATTCGCTTTTCCTTCATGTATTTATCAACTAAACCACGAAAATCAATAAAGGTATGAGCAAATTGATGACCAAATAATGGAGGGAATGCAACGTGTGAAAGATCAGGATACGGAGTTCTCCAATCGTAAGAGTTTAACCAGGAATTATATGATGCTTCAACATTCTTCATCCCACTTCCAGCAGCTAAAATGTAAAGGAATAAAGCTTCATTGTAACCGCTCCATCCCATAAAATGCATTCCTTTTTCAGGTGTCCAGCCCATTGAAATAGTATTTGCATATTCCCCATCTGGAGGCATTCTAAAGAATTCCCAATCAAGTCTGTTAATTAATTTTTCTGCTACGGAACGAATTTCATTTTCTATGTCGTTATTTAGATTATAATAATTTCTTGCGAAGATAATTCCCATCATTAATAAGCCAGTATCAATAGATGAAAGTTCACAATTCCATTCGCGTGTGCCTGAATTCATTCTTAAAAAGTGATAATAGAATCCTTTGTATCCACTTGCATTTGTGTCTTCACTTTGAACAGAATTAAAAAAGAATGTAAGTGTATTGAGAGTTATTTTTGCAGCTTCAGTACGACTAATCCAATTTCTCTCAACACCTACTGCATATGATGGTAGTGCAAATCCTATAGCTGCAATACTTGCGGGTGCCCAGCTTGCACTTCTGTCTTTAACTAATCCATTTGTTGGATTTGCTTCTTCAATAAAGAAAAGAAAGGAACGGTACTGAATCGAATCTAAAAGTTTATTCTCATCATTAGAGATAGGATAGTCAACTTTTCCTTTTGATTTATAGACAATATTATCCTGCTGAGCCTTACATCCAACAAACACAAACACAACAAGGAGAATTATTTTAATTATCTGAATTTCAAAGTATCGACTCATATACCGTTCCATTAAATTATTTAAACCCAAGACTTAAAGTTATTCTATGTGTTTCTGCCAATCTTCCGTAATCAGCATATGCATAGTCAAACCGAATGTTGTTCGATTCATTAAAATTGGTTTGAACACCGCCGCCAAGAACCAATCCGCCTTCAGCATCAGGCATAAACATGTTTCTGTAACCAGCTCGGATTGAAATCATTTTTAACAAGTTAAATTCACCACCGAGATTAATGTATTGATCGTTATCATTCGGATGAACTGCATCAACAGCGATAAGCATTTTGTAATCGTCCCCAAAATCAAGCCAGTAGGAAACTCCCGCTCTGAACAATGTAGGAAGATTGAAATAATCGGTTCTTAACTCTGCAGGCAATTTGTTATTATCTCCATATTTATCAGGATCAAAATCATAGTTTAGATAAAGGTCTCTTCCATCGTAAGCTGATCTGGTTCCGAAATTTGACACACTGGCTCCAAGTGTTAATCCGCCTTCAATAACTTGATACTGAACTCCAAAGTTTAAGCCAAATGTACTTAGTGAACTATGCCAGATCGCTTCGTTGATATAGTTTATCTGGAAACCAACTGAAACTCTATCAGTCAACATCAAACCATAACCTAAGCCAAGAGCAAAATTATTTACAGTAAAACGCTCGCCGGTTCCCAAAGGATTTTCAACAGTTCTAACATCCATCTCGCCGGAATTAAGAAGAGTACCAACAAGTGCAAATGTTCCAATTCCCTCAACATTAATTCCAGCAGCCATATAATTATAAGTTATGTCCGCCAGCCATTTGTTAAAAGTAAATTGGATATCTGTACCCTGCAATCTTCCTAAGCTTGCCGGATTATAAAAGATATTTGATATTTCACCTGAGAGTGAAGTTCCGGCATTACCCAAAGCTACTACTCTGGAGCTTGGTTCAATTTTTAAAAATTGCCCGATAGTTGTACCGGTTTTATTCTGTGCAATGATTTGCCCTGCAAAAATTAAAATAAATAGAAAGCAGGCTGAAACAACTTTTAGATTATTTATTATTATTTTTTTCATACTTCCACCTTCATCATTTAATTATTGCAAATTTGCCAACGAAAGTACCAACATCAGCACCATCAACATGGTAGATATAAAGTCCTGGTGCAACTTCAAGATTACTGGAATTTCTTAAATCCCAGACAACAATTCCTTCATTTATATTTCCATCGTGTTTTAGAATCTGAACAAATTCACCTGTTAGCGTGTATATTCTTATGGTACAATTTGCAGGTAAATTTCTAAATTCTATTTTTCGTTCACCTCTGCCTGAAACGGCAAATCTTTGAGGTTCGAAGCTTGCAGCACCGACATAAGGATTTGGAACCACATATGGATCTGTTTCAAATTGTGCTTTTGCCAGGTTGGGATCAATGTACTGTGCTTTTGTTAAGAATGTAAATTTATCCTGACTTGAGTATGGAAAGAATAATCTAAGTTCATATCTGTCATTAATTGTTGGTGGAACAATGGGCACTCCATTTAATCCCGCTGAATCAACTTCTAACCTCCAGGTTGCTTTACGTTGAGTTGGGGTTTCATTTGCAGCTGTAAGTATGGATATGTAATCTCCATGTGCATCTAAAATTCCACTTGTACTATTACTACCGCCATAAAAAGTAAATTTTAATTTCTGATCACCATTTTGAGTTTTTGCAATAACACTAAACTTAACTGGTCTTGCAGGAATAAAATTTATAGGATCTGCTACTGAAGTATCAACAACAACATCACTGAAAACTATATCGAGATTTTCCGGGTATCCTGGTCTTCTTAGATTAATGGGAAGAACATCAGTATACCTGATCTTTAGAGGTATATTTGTTCCACTGCCAGCAATCAAACCCGTATTTTGGCTGTCAACTTCAGTAACTGAAGGAGTGGAAATGATGGGCAGAATACCGCTGCCGGAAGGACCTGCTCCTAATCCTGAGAAATCTTCACCAAGTGTAAACAGTGTATCGGAACGTGTCTCATCAACTAAAAAATAAGATTGAGCACGAACACTATCTGAAGAATTTTCAAATTTAATCGCAAAAGTATGATTCTCGGGAACAGAGGCTGAGTTTAATACCTGCAAACTAACCAGTCCTGTTCCTCTGCCTTCAGATTGAACAAGATTTAAAGTTTGTGCATCTTGAAATCCAACTGAAGGTGGATTTGGGTAAACCTCCACCACATTTTGCGGAAGGATTGTTCCGCCGCGTAATGTTTGACTAACAGCAATAGCATTTTCAGAAGGATAAATTTGTGAAGAATCTACACCTCTATCATATGAAACTACAGCATAGTAATACCTCTGTCCGTTAACTACTGTAGTATCCTTAAACGTATGTTTAATGCCTGTATCTTCGCCAAGAAAATATGCAATACCTTCAACTGTGGTAGTTGAAAATCCTGCAATGCCATTAATCAAATCAAACTGTGCAATTGGTTTTAATGCAAACGGTCGTGTACCTGTTCCAGTATAAATAACTTGGGGATCTAAGAATGATGGATCTGTACTTCGATAAACTCGATATCCCTCAAAGTCGTTGTTGTTTGTAATCGGGTCAAATGCACGTTCACCTGCATTATCCCAGGTCAATGTAACAAATTCATCGCCGGTAAATGCATTTACAGTTGGCATTGGGGGCGGAATAGCAAACTGATAATTAGCTTTATAAATTTGTTGAACAACTTTTGTTGTAACTCTTAATTCTCTTAGATTTGCTCCAAAACCTAAAGCAAGACTAAATCTTTCTCTCTCACCTGAACCTAAGTAAAACGGGCCTGAGGCAAATAGAAAACCGATATTGTAGTTTAGTGCAAGTGGTACATCGAAGGCACTATCTGGATTTGTAAAAATATTGTACAATCTTTTGGGCCACTGTTTGCCGTCATCAAAGAATACAATCTGATCAACGGTTGTGTTTGGATTGCCCGCACCAGCTTTAATTCTGTTGAGTTTAAATCCTGTTAAACCAATCTGATCTGATTCATCAATATCTGTCTTATCGAAGTTTGTTTCACCATTCGTTGGAATTCCGTCTAGTTCCCCTGTATCGTTAGTACCGAAAATTCCGTCAGCGCCGGTATCATAATACTCAGCAACCCAATCCAAATCTTCATCTCCCGTCCACCAAACACCTTCGGTGTATGCTGGTCTTGAATTTACAGATCCGTTGTAGATTTCAAATTTAGCCAAGTCATAATTTGCATTTACATAGTTTAAAATAGCTTCCTGACCAATGATCTGCTGACCGGGTCCACTGTTTCGTTTCTCATCCCATATTCCATCCTGATCGTTATCAGCAGCATCGATGGCGTTACCCGGAGTTTCCAAGTAAGAATACCCAAGATACCCTGTTGGACCAATGTGTCCGTTTCCATAATTATCCCATGTATAAACAAGATTAAGTCCTGCTTCTTTATCAAAGAAAGCGTTATCATCATCAGATTCATAAACACCATTTGGACCTAATGCCGAACCTCCCACCCCGGAATCCATATAAAGACCGAAGATTACATTATTATCATATGAAGTAGTACTCTCATTCGTAATATCATAATGAAAGAAAATGACTAATCCAGCTTGTGGATTTGCCCATTGAAATCCTCTCTGTTCAACACGCATTCCAAGTCCGCGCCTTGTATTATCTCTGCTGTCTGGAAAATAATTCCAGGCATCATAAAAGTTATCATCATAAACAACATAACTTTCCTGATCAGCTTTAGGCGCTTTACCGAAGAAACCATTCCAGTAACCGCTCCAGCCCGGATCATCTGGATCATTCAACTTATCATACCATTCATCCGGCCATGTCCTTGAATCGTTACTTATAGCAACTGATCTGCCTTTATTAATATATTGGATCAATCTGAAAATATCCGAAACGGGGTTCGAAACGCATAGTTTTACCCGTAATCGGACTGGTGCCTTGCCTTTCCCGATAACCTGTTTCCATTATAAATGCGGGATTTCCATTTAACATAGTAACATTCGCAAGAACAAATGGTGTTGTTCCATCACTGTAATTCTCGCCTGAACCTTTTGGAATTTCTACAGAATGAAATATTGATAGATCAACATTCCCCGGATCAGCAGGATAATCGCCCACCATTCCATAATTTAAGAAATACTGTGCGTAATTAAGATTTGCATCATGCTGACCTTCTCTTTCAGCATCAATTTTACCTCTCCATTCAGGTGGTACTGGATCCGGTAGAATTTGAGCGTGTGCATCTGATAAGATGAGACTTAATAAAAAGAAAAGCAAGCAGACAAGCTTAACAATTGAGAATAGATTTTCTGAAATATTAATTATTTCCGTATAACTATTTTTATTCATAATTAATTGCTCCTCAAAGAAATACCGAATTCAATTCTGCGAGGTTGATAATATCGTGACGGATCATACAGTGCTGCACGATCAGAGGTGGGATTCAAGGAATAATCAGGGCTACCGGTAGAATTAAAAACAAATGTATTAGCAAAATTTGTATTAAGTACATTAAACATTCTGAGAAAGACACTAAGATTTATAAAATCAAGATCAAAATATTTTTCTGCACGTAAATCAAGCAAAAAGTAGCTGTCTTTTCTTCCGGAATTAGTTTCGAGGTTTGCGCCAAAACCAGTTCCTATTTCCGGAGTATAAGGTTGACCGCTTCCAAATCTAAAAATAGCACTCACTGAAAAATCATCAGGTACAGAATAAATAGCAGAAAGATTTAATGTATGTCTCTGATCCCAGCTAAAAGCTAAATCTCTTGGACGTGGATCAGCACCAGCCTTTGCTCTGTTAGCAGTTTCTCTCGGATCACTTGAGTTACCTTGTGCATATTGAAGCGTATAATCTACGATAGTATTGAAGTAACTAAGATTCCTTTGAAACAGTGATAAAGTAAATCCGGTAACACTTCCAAAATCTGCATTTGCAAATCTGGCATATTCTGCGGCAGTATATGTGCTGATAAACTCAACTCCCAATAAATCTCTTATATCTTTATAGAAAAACGATAATTGAACTCCAAGAAAATCAGCTACGGATTGTTTCAAACCAAACTCGTACTGAATTGTAAATTCTGGTTTTAAATTTGGATTGCCCATAACTCCATAACTTACACCACCTGCTTGTAAATCCTCAAGTATAGAATAATCAGCATTGCTGTATAAAAGATCTAATGCAGGCATTTGATAAAAATGTCCGTAAGAAAAGTAAACAGATGCGGATGAGGTTAATGGGAAACTTAATCCAAGCCGTGGCGCAATAGCTGTTTTGGAAGTTGTAGAAACATAAGTTGAAAGTGGCGCACCTTCAATCGAGTTTGCAGGATTTTGTAAATCACTTGGAACTTTTCCTGCGGCATCGTAATACTCAAATCGTACTCCTGCTCTAACTACAAGATCCCCAAGCTCAATTCTATCTTGCAGAAAGGCTGCTAATTGTTTTGGAAAGTAAGATCTTAATCCGGGCTTGTTATTGAAAGCATCTTCATAAACCGGTACTAAAATTTGCTCATTTGTTGTAGGACAAAGTACGAAATAAAGAAACCAGGCGGGCCAAAAAGTATATCTGAGTATTGCCCTTCTAAACCAGCTTCAATCATATTAAATCTGTTTGCCTGATAGGTATAATCAGCTTTTAGAATCAATGAGTTAGTCTTTTGCTTATACCTTCCAAGGTCAACTCCCTGAACTATAGCTCCATCTTCATAGTTCGCATCACTCTTTAGGTTCGCCTGCTTCCAAATATCTCGGATCCATAAGATCTTCATATTTGTAATCATTGTATTCAAATAAATTTTGTCTGATATTTATTTTATAAAACATTTCTTGTGAAAGGGTATGCGTGATTGCCAACCCATGGCTAAGCGAAGTAGTATAATTGGTTTTTATTCCGTCTGGATTCAAACGAAATGCATGGTCGTACCCAGTACGCTCTGCATAATTGTATGATAACTGATAATTGAATTGTAAATCTTCAATAGATTGATTTGTAATTTTAAATTGTCCATTCCATTCATCAGCGGTACTCATACTAACTAGTTCATTATCGCCGGTTGGGCGATAGACCTGTCCTTCAAAATTATTTTTATCAAATGGGGTAAATCTTCTAGTGCCAAATAAATATCCGTTGTTTAGATATTTTCTTCCATTGATAAAGAAAGTTGTTTGTGGAATCCCGATTGGACCACTTATGGATAATTGATAGTTCTGAATTGTAGTTGGACTGTAACTATCATTGTGTGGATAACGATCAGTATCGGTAGTAAAATAATCTCCTAAATATGTTTCAAGTGAATATTCAAATTTATCTGTACCGGTTTTTAATACCGTATTTACAACACCAGACATAGCCTGCCCGTACTTTGCATCAAAAGTACCGCTGATAACCTGAACCTCTTCAATAACAGAACGATCAATCTCTAACATAGAACTATTGCTGAAAGGGTTATTCACAGTAACACCATCAACCTGGTACTGAACCTCACCAATTCTGCCGCCTCTAAAGTGTCCGTCAATTACTCCGGCTTGCAAATTTACAATTTCACTTAAACTTTGCACTGGTAAGTTTTTTATATCATCTTTATTCACTGAAGAAACAGAGCTGGTTTGGTTGTATTCAACCAATGGCTTCTTTGCAACAATAACTACTTCTTCACCCTCAATCACTTCAAGCTGCAAAGATGCATCAAGATTTGTTGTTTGATCTGCAGAAATTCTAATGTTTTCAACAATCTGAGTTTTGTAGCCTAAAAATCTGAATTTAACTTTATAAACACCTGCGCGAATATTTATGATACTGTAATATCCTTCAATATCAGTGGCAGCACCCATTGTTGTGCCATCAAGGATTATGTTTGCCCCAATCATTGGCTCACCATTTTGATCTGTTACTCTTCCAACAAGTTTACCGGATGTCTGAGGAAAAAGATTTGCTGCAGATAAAAAAAGTAAACTAAAAACAAAAATCAGACTAAGCTTTTTTGAGTTACAAGAGAATTTAATTGTATTTATTTTTTTCATTTAATTCTGTCCATTCTTTTGCTTAAGGTTATAAAAAAAAGCGAAGAGCATATTTCAGCTCTTCGCTCTTAATGATTACTTAAGTAGAATCATTTTACCAACATCACTTAGGTAATTCTTTCCTGAGGCAGAGCTATTAAGCGAAATTTTATAGAAATAAACTCCGGATGAAAGTGATAAGGCATTAAATGAATAATCTAATTCTCCGGCATTTTTATTAATCAGATTAATATTTTTTACTTCTTCTCCAACAGTGTTGTAAGATGCTTATGTTTACATCGCCTGTTTCGGGTATAGCAAATTTTATGGTTGTAGAAGGATTGAATGGATTTGGATAATTTCCATAAAGTTCAATTGAACTTGGAATGAATGTAACATTTTCATCCTCAATACCGACCGGAGTGTTTGGATCTAACACACCCCAGGTTGTAACTGGTCCACCGTCGGTTTCTCTAAACCACCAGGCACGAGTACCATAGTTTGAGAGCGGGTCTTCAAATGAATCACCATCCGCAAGCATAATTCCACAGAAAATTAATTTATCACCTAAATCAGCAGGATAACCTAAACCGGTTAAATCTATTTTCATTTCAATAGAGTATCCTTCATCTAAATCCGTATTAACATTTACGGTTGTAGAACCCGTTAATGCAAAAGCAAATTCTGCTTTACCTGAGTCTATGAGAGTTGTTAAATACTCATAGGCTGTTGCAGTACCTGCAGCATTAAAGTTAACACGCATCTGCTTGAATACCAGGTTATTATCATCATTATTTAAAGCTCTATGACCTATCATAACTCTTAAACCATCAATTTGATCATAGATTTCAGTTCCCTGAACTCTTCCATCTGAAATAGTAGCTGATAGATAAAGAAAATTATCTTTGAAAAACATTCTAACTTGGGCTAAAGAAGGATCAAGAATCGGTGGTCTTGGATTGCCTCCTATTTCAGGTTGAAAATGTGCACTCATAAATTTTCCAACACCGGAATAGTTTTGTCTTAAAGTTTCTATATCCCAACCTAACTCAAAAGTATATGCCCCAGCCCAAACTGCCTCATTTGGATTACCATCAATAACAGGATTAGAAAATGCTGCACCATTTGGTATTACCAAATCTGGCATGATAGTTGGCAATGTAGATGTTAAACCGATATCCGGTTTTGCATAAACTCGTACTACATTATTTGCATTGGCATTACCCCAGGGACTTTGATAGTGAGTCCTTGAAGCATTAATTTTCAATGGATCACCTTCAAATAAATAATCGCAATCCCAAATACTAAAATTCAAACCGATGAGATCGCCATCAGCACCAGTCACATCGTATCCAACCGAAGCCAAATCAATACGCATTTCCGTAATCCAGCTTACATCCCTACCAGCATCGTTTGATGTCCCATTAATAATTGTTTTAGCATTCCACGCGGCTCTTTGTTCAGGAGTTCTGGTTGTATCAGTAAAATTACCATACTTACCAATAAATCTTGGATAGGAACCAACTACTGGCAATTCACTTGGTAAACCTGCAGTCCAAAAAGTATAAAAATATTCAGCTGCTTTTGCAATAGTCGAAAGCGGATCTAAATCTGCCTTATCTTTAATGGACATAAGTATTCCATCCCATGTTGGCCAGCCAGAACCATTAATTGAAGAATCAGGAATGTCAAAGGCTAACCACAATTGATTGTCACTTGAAACAAGAAATTTAACAGTTGCATTAGTTGGGTCTGTTATTGCATCCGGATTTTGTTCTGGTCTCCAACCGCTTGTCGGTAAAGTTCCCTGCTGTCCATAAACAATGTTTATAGATTCTGCTTGTGCCCATGCAGCTTCGTTGAGTAAACCATCCATAGTAATTGTACCTGCAGGAACTGTTCTTGCCCACATTACATCTTGCCTTGGGGCAAATTGAGCAAAAGTTATTGCTTGTAACAGCAATACAATTGCAAGAACCGAAATTATTGATCGTGTTTTATTCATAGTGTCTCCTTAGGTTATTTAGTTATTTAATAATTATTATTTATCCGTATTTGAGAAAACCTTTTAATGTTCTTAAAAATGTACCACTACCTGAACTTCACTTTTTTTAACGAATGGAACCACATTACCTTCAATTCCCTCTCCATCCATTATGATTTTTACTAATTGATTATCTGGCTTTGATTTTCGCGATACAGTTATATTGTAAGTTGTTCCTCTGAATAATCTTTTAACTTTGTATTCTTTCCAATCTTCAGGAATACATGGATCAATAACTAATCCTTTGCTTGTTGTTCTCACTCCAAGTATCCAATCAACAATAACTTTTTGATACCATGATGCAGAACCAGTGTACCAAGTCCAACCACCCATTCCGTAATTTGGTGATTCAGGCCCATCAATATTTCCTGGAGTTACATAAGGTTCAGCAACATATTCGTCTGGATTCATTCCGTTATAAACAGGACAAAGATTTTTATATGCTGCAAAAGCAAGGTCATTTTGCTTTAATAATGAGAATGCCCATACTGCCCAAGTGGCAGCGTGAGAATAAACTCCACCGTTTTCTCTCCTTCCCGGAGCATATCTGGAAAGATATCCAATCATCTTATCAGGTTTTGTATAAGCAGGACTTAGCAACAAGCATCCATTCTTTTTTAAAAGATTTTTTGAAACTGAATACATTGCCTTTTTCTGTTTATCAACATCTGCCACTCCACTGATAACAGACCAGGTTTGAGCATTAAGATAAATCTTTCCTTCCGGAGATGTTTTGCTGCCAACTTTTTTTCCATCATCTTTTGTTGCCCGCCAAAACCATTCGCCATCCCATGCGTTTTTATCAAAGGCTTTTTTAAGTTCTGCAGCTTTCTTAGCATACTTTTTATGAAGTTTATCCTTGCCAGTTTCTTTACACAACTCCGAAAATCTGACTAATATCAAATAGAAAAACTCTGTTAGCCAGATTGATTCACCCTTCATATCCAGACCAACCGCACTAAGTCCGTCATTCCAATCACCCGCACCAATAAGTGTTAAACCGCGTTTGCTCATTCTTGTTAATACTTTTTCAATAGCTGCAACAGAATGTTCAAACAAAGTATCCTTTTTGTTTTTATTATCGTAGTAAGGTTCTTTTGAAGATAAAATTTTATAGTTACCTGTTTCATCGATGTAATTCATCAAAACGAATGGAAGCCATAAAAGATCGTCGGTCATTTTTGTAGGGAGACCTGTTTCAGAAATAGGATGCCACCAATGCAAAACAGTTCCATCTTCAAATTGATGTCTTGCATGTAAGCGGATTTGATCCTTCAGTTTTCTTTGGATCGATAGGCAGAAAAACCAAACTATCTTGTAACTGATCTCTGAAACCAAACGCTCCACTTTGTTGATAATAAGCTGTCCTTCCCCACAGTCTTCCTGCAATTGCCTGATATCTTAACCATTTATTTACCAAAAGATCCATAGCCTTATCAGGTGTTTCGATTACAAGGGTATCAAATATTTTTTGCCAGAACAACTTCAGATCGATCAAAGCTGAATCGACATTTTGAGGGATTAAATATTTTTTTAATAATGAGTTTATTGCAGATTTATTTTTTTCTATCCCTATAAAGAAGTTTACTTGTTCAGATTCATTTGGATTGATTTCAATTTCGGTTTTAACTACTCCAACTGAATCATTCCACTTACCTAATTTTTTGCTCAAACATTTTGCATTTATACCAACAGGATTTTGTAATGAACCATACTGTCCTATAAATGAATCCTTATCGCCATCGTAATCAGAAATTTGATTCGAGCATGAAAATAAATCCTAAGTAAGGATATTCCACGTTCCAATGCCCTCTATCTCCAAGGGGAATTTCCCATAACCTTTTTGTTGCAGTCATGCAATTCATTTGCGAATCGAAATGAGTCTCTAAAAAAGTTTTGTGAAATTCTCTATGATGATCCGCTGATGAACCAAGACACCATTCGAAGTAAGTGTAAATAGAAAGTGATTTTTTCTGTTCAGTTTTATTTTCTATTGAGAAGTTCCAGATTTCAAGATTTGAATCTATAGGAATAAATACTGTTAACTTAATTTTTATTCCCTTGAACTCTGAGATAAATTTTGCATATCCAAAACCATAAACAACCTGGTAAGAATCAAGTTCTGTTTTAACAGGCATCCAGGTTGGAGACCAAACATCACCGGTTAAATTATCTTTCACATAAAAATATTTTCCCCAATTGTCCTGTACCAAATCCTGATGCCAACGGTTGAGCCTGTTAAATTCTGAGTGAGTGTCCCAGCTAAATCCGCCGCCGGTTTGTGAAATAACTAATCCATACTTTCCATTCGAGACAACATTAATCCAGGGTTTTGGTGTCCTAAAATTGGTGATGACGTATTCATTTCCATCAGAAGAAAAGTGACCGTATTTTGTAGAAAAATTTTCCATCTATCTTTAAGAGTAATCGATTTTCAACATGAATTTCTTATAATTAATTCTGTAGGAATTTTGATTAAAGAATGAACTTTACCGTTTGGGTTGTTCAATCGTTCAACCAATAGAGTTGCAGCTGCTCTACCAACTTCTTCAATTTGAACACGTACTGTCGTTAACCCGGGATTTATATATTTTGAAATAAATATATCATCGAATCCAATTAAACTTATATCATCAGGTATCTTAACATTGAAATAATTTGCTGCATCATAACAGCCAAGTGCCATCATATCATTAGCTGCAAAAATTGCTTCGGGTTTTTCGGGTAAACCATATAATTGGATAAATCCGTGGTATCCGGAATCTATGGTAAAATTTCCTTCGACAATAAAAGATTTATTTATGCTAACACTATTTTTTTTGCAGGCATCAATAAAACCTTTTTTTCTAAGAAATGCATCGTAATTTTCTGCCGGGCCAGTTATATGAGCAATTTTTTTAAATCCTTTCTTTTTTATCAAATATTCTGTTGCATTAAAAGCACCTTCATAATTTTCAATTGCAACAGTATCAAAACCATGCTCTTGCTTACTACTACCAATTAATACTACCGGAATATTAGTGTGATCTAAAATATTTTTCAGATCATTAGTCATTGCAGACATTAGAAGAATTACACCACCAACCAACCCTGTCTGTGAGAATGTCGTAATAGAATCCGAAAGAGTGCGATGCTTATGAGAACTTGCCACCATTGTGTAATATCCGTTTTTATAAGTAATCTCATCCACACCACGAATAATGTCAGTAAAAAATTCATCAGAGATATCGGGTAAGATCAAACCGATAGAGTACGATGTTTTTTTTACAAAGTTTCTTGCGATCAGGTTTGGTTTATAATTTAATTCATTAGAAATGCGCAGGATTTTATCATGTGTATGAGAAGTAACTCTGGAATCATTGTTTAAGGCTCTTGAAACAGTAGCTATTGATACATTTGCTTTTTTTGCAATTTGCTTTATTGTGGGAATCATTTTTTTTCTTAATAAAAAATGGAAGCAGAATGTTTCAATTCTGCTTCCCAAAGGAAATTACGCAAACACTATTTCAACAAGGTCATCTTTTTACTGGATGTAAACTGAGAACCATTTTCTCCTACTGCTGTGAGTTTAAATAGATAAAGTCCGGATGACATAGATGAAGCATTGAACTGTGCAGTATGTTTACCTGCTTCAACATCACCCTGAACTAGGGTTGTAATCTTTTGTCCGATAAGACTATAAACTTCAAGCGTAACATTAGATTTTACTGGAACAGCATAAGCAATGCTGGTAGATGGGTTGAATGGATTAGGATAATTCTGTTCTAATACAAATTCTAATGGTAATGTAAAACCAATATTCACAACTGATGAATATTCAAATGCGCCATTATAATCAATTTGTTTTAGTCTGTAACCATAATTCACTCTTGATTCAATATTACGATCTGTAAATGAATACTGTTGAATTTCAGTAGTTGTACCCTTACCTTCAACAAAGGCAATAGTTGCAAACGCAGAACCATTTGCACTTCTTTGAACTTCAAATCCTCTATTGTTCAGTTCAGTAGCAGTTGACCATTTTAATTCAACATTATTACCTACAAATGCGCCGGTAAATGATGTTAACTCAACAGGTACCACTTGAGGTGTAAATCGGATATAATCAATATAATTTACACTCGCATAAGTTCTTGGAAAGTCTGGCTTTTGATCAGGAATCAAAGTCAATTTGTCAGCAGTTGTGCCAATATCAGATGAATAATCAAATGTCAATTCTTCCCACTGATTAATTAACGTATTTGGGGTGAAGTGATCTGCATTAGGCGGCTCAAGTTTTATATTAACAGGACTAATGCCATCCTTGTAAACTAAAATTTTGATTATACAATTATTAGCAGTTATAAGCATATCGGGGAAATCATGCAGACCAAGCACCTCCCCAAGGATTACCATCAGCGGCGATCATGAACATAACACAACTATCTGATGTATTTAATCCCCCCGGATTAGGGTTTGCAACTATATCAAGCATACCACCTGTTCCAAGATCAAAAGGATTCCACACCCAGTTATTACCCACGGTTTCAAAATCAATAACAGGTTGGGCTGATACGCAAATCGAGAACAGGAATAGAAAAGCTAATAACAATCGTTTCATAGCACTCTCCTTTATGTAATTAGAATTTTGTTAATTAGAATTATAATGTAAACGTTTACATTGTGGATTTAAACTATAATAAATTAATTGTATTGTCAAGTACCTGTTAAAAATAATTTACCTTAAAATATATTTTTAAAAGTAGTTCGACTTGAAGTAATTCAGACTTTGTGATATCATTTGCTGAAGAAAGCATTTCAATAATCCAAAATTTGTTTCTGATAAACGACCTTGCTTTTAATTCAAACGAATATTGAGAAAAAGAATAATTTCATTGATTTACATAATCATCCTCATTACTTTTGTTTCACAGAAATGGACCTAATCGGTTCGACTTTTCTAGATAAAGGTTAATTGAAAAGAAGAAATTTTTAGAAAAGTTAGAAGATTTTTATACGCAGCACTTGGAGAAAATTTTGACCAGCGATATTAATCAATTTTTCAATATTTGTTAAATCTTTTGAAGTTTATTTATCATTCAAATTTTGATCTAGTATAACAAAACAATAACAATATTAATAAGTGAAATTAAATTTTTCTAAAATATTTTATATCTCACTCACCTCAATTTTGATTTCATTCTTATATAATCATTTTAATCCAAATGGACTGGAGTTGATTAGAAAAGCACGAATCTTGGATTGGGAAAGTGATTCTCTTGTGTCACTTAATAAATTTGATTCTTTAGCAGCTGATGATATTTTGGTTGATTCAAAACAATCAATTGATTCAGTTAATAATTTTAACAAGAACTATGAAATTGAATCATTCAAACAACCAAAAGCGATCAAAATAAACTTTGCTTACAAACTTTTTAATGACGGAGAAAAATTTGTTGATGCACGTTCGACAGAAGAATTTTCTGAAGGACATATTAAAGGTGCAATTAGTATACCATTTTATGAATCTGAAAAATATTTGGATGTAATAAATGGCTTAAATAAGAATGAAACAATTGTTACCTATTGCAGCAGCAACGAGTGCGATATTAGTACTTTGTCTGCTGATGAATTATTTAAAATGGGGTTTAAGAAGGTTTATGTTTTTATCGACGGTTGGGAAGAGTGGATAAAAAATAAGTATCCAACGAGTTTAAGAAATAATTAATGAAAAGAATTTTAACAAATAAATATTTTTTATTTTTAATAAGAATCACAATCAGTTATATATTTGTATATGCAGGAGCAGTAAAGATTTCTGATACTGAAGCATTTGCTATTTCAATATCTGATTATCGATTACTTCCAGTTTCAACTATAAACTTTTTTGCAATTATTTTACCATGGTTAGAGATCATTGCTGGAATTTTGCTGCTTTTTGGAATCGCCGTTAAGGAAAATTCAACAATCATATTCGCTATGATTTCAATATTTACTGTCGCAATTATCATTAGTCTCTTTCGTGGTTTAAGTATTGATTGCGGATGCTTTGGGAAAGGAACTCAGATTGGATTAATGAAGTTGGGAGAGAATTTATTAATGATTGTTGGATTACTGATTTTAATTGTTTATGGATCTGATTTTCTAAAATTAAAATCAGATTAATTTTTTTTTAATTATAATTCTTTTTTATCACTTCCATCGTATCACGCAGAACGCCCAGCGATCGCTGACTTAAAATATCAATTTTAATTAATCCAAGATCTTCAATTGAATACATATCTGGTTGGGTAATTATTAATCCCAAGCCTTTATTTTTTGCGTACTCTAATGCACAGTAGTCGGTAATCTTAGTCGGAGTAACTACTATTCCGCTGGGATGAATGCTTAAGTGACGCGGAAAATTTGCGATCCTGGATGCAAAGTGTACAATAGTCTTCCAGGGCTCTCTATCAAATCCTAAATTTTTTGATTCAGGAAACATTTCAGAAATTTTTGTGAGATTTGATGCATTAGTCCACGGAATTTTTTTACTATACTTTGATATTTCATTATCCGAAAATCCGAATGCTTTAGCTACTTCGCGAAAAGCGGACCGCGCACGAAAAGTAACAGTAGTAGAAATCATTGCTACTCTCTCATAACCATATTTATCAAATATATATTTAACTATTTCATCTCGTTCTTTCCACGAAAAATCTAAATCAACATCCGGTGGACTAGTTCTTGCTTTATTTAAAAATCTTTCAAAGTAAAGGTTATGTTTAATTGGATCGACCTGTGTAAGTTCTAAACAATAGGCGACTAAACTATTTGCAGCTGATCCTCTGCCAATTAACAACATTCCTCTTTTTTTGGCTTCTTGAACAATATCCCAAACAATCAAAAAGTAGTCTGAAAAATTAAGTTCATTTATTACTTGAAGTTCATATTCCAATCTTCTATAAACTTTATCATCAATTTTTTCGTATCTTTTTTTTAATCCATAAAGTGCAACTCGAGATAACATTGAAATAGATGATTCATATTTCAATTGTGGATATGATGGATATTTATAATCATTTATTTTTAAATCAACATTGCATTGTGAGTTAATAAAGTCAGTATTCTTTACAGCCTCAGGAATTTTAACAAAAATTTTACTTGTCTCTTCAAAAGTTTTAAAGTAATAATCATCATCTATAATTTCTGTTTCTTTTAAATTATCCATTACTTTATTTAAACGTATAGCTGTAACAAGCTTATGAAGCTCAAAATCAGATTTATTTAGAAAATAAATTGGGTTTGTACCAACAAAGGGAATCTTATTTTCTTTTGCAAATTGAAAGGTCTTTGAAGCATTTATCCTGTTGGATGATGTTGGAATAATTTCAGCATACAACGAATTACTTTTGTTCGTGAGAGAAAGAAAATTAATTGATGGCGTGATTATGAATAAATTTTCCCAGTTATTATTTAATATATTATTCAAAGTAAAATCGTCATTCAGTTTTCTTTGAGTAATTATTTTGCAGATATCAGAATATCCTTGGTTATTCTTTGCTAAAAAGATTACATATTTTTTTTCATCGTTCGGTTCTGTTATGCAGGATCCTAAAACGGGTTTAATATTTACTTCAATACATTTTTTTGCGAATTGTATTAACCCATTCATTGCGTTCGTATCAGTTAGAGCGATAGAATTAATTTTATTAACCTTACAGGTTTCTACCAGTTCTTCAATCCTAATAGTTCCTTGCAATAATGAGTAGTTTGTATGAACGTGAAGTGGAATCATTTTAGTTTAAATCTTTATTGGGAAGTTATGAAAAGAAAAAATTTATGAAAAGCAGGTTGAGAGCAGAGTTTTGTTATAAATACTTAAAAGCTTTTTCTCCGATATCTCTTCGGTAATACATTCCATCAAAATAAATTTTTTGAAGAACTTCATACACTTTTTTCTGTGCTTTTACTAAATCATATGATTTTAGTACAGATGTAATCCCAAAAACTCTGCCGCCATTTGTTAATATCTTATTGTTCTTTTTCTTAGTTCCGGCATGGTAAATTATAATTTCTTCATCGGTAAAATCTAAACCGCTAATTTCAAAACCCCGCTTATAATCATCAGGATAACCGGCAGAAGCAACAACAACACAAACTGCACTACCATCAGAATATCGCACTGCATTTTTATCTAGATTTCCATCAGCGGCAGAAAGTAGTAGTTGAAGAAAATCACCATCAAGAAGCGGTAAAACCACTTGTGTTTCCGGGTCACCAAATCGACAATTAAATTCAATAACTTTTGGTCCCGAATTAGTTATCATCAACCCAGCATATAAACAACCAATAAAATTATTACCTGTTTCTCTCATTTGTTTAAGAATTGGTTCAATGATTTCTTTTTCAATTCTTGATTGTAATTTTTCAGTAATAATTGGAGCTGGAGCGTAGGCGCCCATTCCACCAGTGTTTTTTCCGGTATCGCCTTCACCTATTCTTTTATGATCTTGAGCTGCAGGCAGACAAACAAAATGCTCTCCATCAGTTATGGCAAAGATAGAAGCCTCTTCTCCAACTAAAAATTCTTCGATGATAATTTTACTTCCTGATTTTCCAAATACTTTTTCTTCAAAAATTTCTTTTATGGCAGATTGAGATTCTGATTTATTATTACAAATCAATACACCTTTGCCAGCAGCAAGACCATCAACTTTAATTACCAAAGGAAAAGTTGCGCTGTTCAAGTAATCAATAGATTCATTTAGTTGTGATTCAGAGAACTCGATATATTTGGCAGTAGGAATACCAGCTTCATACATCATTTTTTTTGCAAATACCTTGCTTGATTCTATTTGCGATGCATTTGAAGAAGGGCCAAAGACTTTTATACCATTTTGTCTTAAATAATCAGCGAGACCATCTACTAAAGGTTGTTCTGGACCAATAACAACAAGATCTATTTTATTTTGGAAACAAAAGTCTATTATTAAGAAATGATCTGAAATATCAAGTAAAACGTTTTGCGAAATATTTTCTGTGCCAGGATTTCCGGGTGAACAATATAGTTTGGAAAGTTTTGAGCTTTGTCTGATTTTTAATGCAATTGCATGTTCTCTTCCACCTGAACCAATTAGTAAAACATTCATCAAACATCTGCTCTTAATTTTAACTGAAATTGTTTCGTAAGCAGTTCTGTTAGATAGTCTCTTCTAAACTTTTGTAAAAGTTCCTCAGAAGGAACCGGTAAAGAATTGTTTTTATAAAGTTCATAGACTTTTAAGATTGTACTTTTTATTTCATCAATATTGTCAGGGCTGCAGGTAAATCCTGCACCCGTTTCTTCGACTGCCATTTTAGCAGCACCATCCGGTACACAAGCAATTATTGGTTTCTTGGCTCCAATATATTCATAAATTTTTCCGGGAAGAATTGCATCTATATTTCTTCTTCTGCCAACCATAAACCATAAAACATCAGCAGATTTTAGCTTAGCAATGGATTCATCATGATTAACATATCCATAATCCTTAACGAAGGCTTGTAATTTTAGTTTTCTTATCAGTTTTTGATTTTCACTTCTTAAAAATCCAACAAAATGTAGCTCAATACTAGATGCAATATCCGGTCTTTCTACTGTTAGTTGTTTAAATGCTTTTAAAAGATAAATTGGCGTATTGTAAACCATAAAAATTCCTGAATACATTAATACCATTTTATTCTTGGGTTTGGGCTGAGTTTGGATTTTTTCGAAGTCTTCGTGATCGTATCCGTGAGAAATTATTACAACGTCTTTAAAAGTTAAAAATGGATAAGTGTGAAGCAGTTTCTCCTTAATTTTACGATTTGTTACAATAATTCTATCTGCGGCTTTTAAAGCCCAATACTCTTTCTTTTTATGGAGTAGTCTATGAAACGGTGTTGCATAAAAAGAGAAATAGCTTTTATACCAAAGGTCCCTATAATCCGCAAACAATGGTATATCGTGTTCTTTCTTTATTTTGGAGATTATATCGAATGCTGAAAAAGGCGGACAAGTTATGAACAAAGCATCAAACTTTTCAGTGTATAGTATCTCATTAATTTTTTTGTATGCCAGCCGAGACCAAGATATTTTATTATCAGGAATAAAAAAAGTTTGACTGAATTTATCAAATAAATTTCTTAAAAACTCACTTGGAAGTTTTACCGTACCAAGCTTTGAAAGTAATGAATTAGGGTCTCTACTTCCCGAAATTCTAATTATTTTTACTTCAGTGTCAAGTAATTCCTTTTGAAGAAAATCGTCATGGGCAAAGTAGGCAACATCTCCAGTTGTAATAACAGTTGGATCCCAATTATATCTTTTCATGTACTTAACAAACTTCAAAGTTCTTTGAACTCCACTAAGCCCCATTGGGGGAAAATAATATGCAACAACGAGAACTTTAAACATTATTTATATTAATCTATTTATGACTCTGGTAATTTGGAGACTCTTGTGTAAGAATAACATCGTGTGGATGACTTTCTATTAGACCAGCAAGTGTAATCCTAATAAACTTACTCTTAGTTTTGAGAGACTTTATATTTGCATTTCCTGTATACCCCATTGATGCGCGCAAACCACCAACCAGTTGATAAATAGTATCTTCAAGCGGTCCCTTATAGGGCACTCTTCCTTCAATACCTTCAGGCACAAGTTTCTTAATATCATCTTCAGCATCTTGAAAATACCTATCTTTACTGCCCTTTTTCATTGCACTAAGTGAACCCATTCCACGATATGATTTAAAGCTTCTTCCTTCATATAGAATTTTATCACCTGGACTTTCGTCCACTCCGGCAAAAAGCCCACCAATCATAACTGAGTCTGCTCCAGCTGCAATGGCCTTCGGAACATCGCCAGTTTGCTTTATTCCACCATCTGCAATAATTGGAATGCCATATTTTTTACTTGCATTATAACTTTGAGCAATCGCACTAACCTGAGGAACTCCAACACCGGCGATAACTCTTGTTGTACAAATTGATCCTGGTCCAATTCCAACTTTTATTGCATTGACTTTACAATTTATAAGATCAAGTGCTGCATCATAAGTAGCTATATTACCAACAATTAACTGTATATATTTAAATTTTTTTCGGATGTCTTTGACACTTCTTAATACACCCTGGGAATGGCCATGAGCCGTATCTATTACAATAGCGTCAGCACCAGCATCATCTAGGGATTTTACTCTTTCTATCATATCATAAGTAACGCCTACTGCAGCGGCCACTCTTAATCTTCCGTGTTGATCTTTGCAAGCATTTGGATGCTTCTTCTTTTTGAGTATGTCTTTAAATGTTATTAATCCAATTAAACTATTATTTTTATCCACAACGGGAAGTTTTTCTATTTTGTATTTCTGTAAAATTATCTCTGCTTTTTCTAAAGTAGTTCCCATCGAGGCAGTAATTAAATTCTCCTTAGTCATTAAATCGGAAACGAGAAGTTTTTTATTTGGCTCAAAACGCAAATCTCGGTTTGTAAGAATTCCGACTAGTTTTCCAAAATTATTAACAACTGGAATCCCTGATACTCTATATTTCTTCATTATTTCTTGAGCATCGCCAATAGTTTTTTCTGGTGTAAGTGTAATTGGATTTCTAATCATACCACTTTCAGACCTTTTCACCTTATCTACTTCATTACATTGTTCTTCAATAGAAAGGTTTTTATGTAAGACACCAATTCCACCTTCTCTTGCAATTGCAACTGCCATTGCAGATTCAGTTACTGTGTCCATTGCTGCTGAAATTATCGGGATATTTAGTTTAATTTCAGGAGTAAGATAAGTTTCAATATCGACTTCTCTTGGAAGGACACTCGATTTTCCAGGTACCAATAAAACATCATCGAACGTAAGTCCCATATCTAAAAATTTTTTAGGCAACATATTATTCTTCCTCGAATATCAAAAAAAATTATTCTTTTATTCATAAGCTGCGAAACCTGTAATATCCTCACCGATAATTAAAGTATGCATCTCGTGAGTACCTTCATACGTTATAACTGATTCCAAATTTGCTGCATGACGCATAACAGGATACTCGTCCAGAATTCCATTTGCTCCCAGAATCTGTCTTGACATACGTGCAATCTCTAATGCTATCTCACAGTTATTTCTTTTAGCCATTGAAACCTGACTAAACTTCAATGTTCCATTATCTTTTAATCTACCTAATTGTAAATTCAATAATTGTGCTTTAGTAATCTCTGTAATCATATAGACTAACTTGCTTTGTGTCATTTGATATGAGGCAATAGGTTTACTGAATTGAATTCTGGACCTAGCGTAATTCAATGCAGAATCATAACAAGCCATCATAGACCCAACGACACCCCAGGCAATTCCATATCTTGCTTGATTAAGACACATAAGCGAGTTTTTCAATCCTATAGTTTTTGGGAGCAAGTTTTCCTCTGGTACAAAAACATTATCAAAAATTAATTCTGAGGTAATTGATGCCTTGAGTGAATGTTTTCCTTTCATTTCTGGAGCAGAAAAACCTTTCATTCCCTTCTCAACCAGAAATCCTCGAACAATTCCATTTAATTTAGCCCAGACGATTGCAACATCGGCAATAGTACCATTTGTAATCCACATCTTAGCTCCATTAAGATAATATCCACCATCAACTTCCTCCGCTTTAGTAACCATTCCACCAGGATTCGAGCCAAAATCGGGTTCAGTTAATCCAAAGCAACCTATCTTTTCTCCCTTTGCCAATCCCGGGAGCCATTTATCTTTTTGTTCTTCATTTCCGAACGTAAATATTGGGTACATAACTAAAGCACTTTGAACTGATGCAAAACTTCTTATTCCGCTGTCTCCCCTTTCCAATTCTTGCATAATCAATCCATAGGCAACATTATTTAACTCAGCACATTCATATTTAATTGGTAAAGTTGGACCAAATAATCCTAACTCGGCCATTTTCGGAATAAGATGTTCTGGAAATTTACCTTCCCGATTGTATTTCTCTATAATAGGAATGATTTCGGCACTTACAAATTCACGAACCGTATTTCGCACCATTATCTCCTCTTCTGATAAAAGAGATTCCAAATTATAGTAATCCACTCCAGTGTATTTTTTCATAGTTCTTTTTGATATTGAATAGTGAAAATTATTAAAAGGTGAGTATAGATACAATTTTTATATTGAGAAGCACAGCTTCATCTCCAAATTTCCCGCAATAATCACATTTGCAAGTAATAAGTTTTCTTCAGTTTGATTTCGAAATAAAATTTAGTTAGCAGTATTCGGAATTTTTGCAAAACTTCTTGGAATAAGCTAGAAATCTTCTATTGATGACTGATTAAATTTTTAATAATTCGAATTAAATATTATCTTTGGCTTGAATTTTTTCAGCTTTGGAGAGGTGGGTGAGTGGCTGAAACCAACGGTTTGCTAAACCGTCGTAGGGGTTAAACTCTACCGCGAGTTCGAATCTCGCCCTCTCCGCTCCTTTTTTATATTTGCGAAGATTTCGATTTTAAGAGTTTTTAGCATTTTTTCTGATAGACCAATCCAAAAAAAGTTACCGCAATTTGAGACTTTACAGAATTGTTATTTTATGGTCGTATTTAAATATTTTATTTTATAGATTGGTTCAAAGATCATCCACATTGAATTAAAGATGGTTATGGAGGAAAAAGTATCTAAATATTTTCGATAAAATTCAGATCTTTTCCAAATGTTTCCTCTAAGTTATAAAGTGAGATTACTGCAATTATCACTGTAAACAATCCAACTAAAAGTGCTGCGTAAATCATTCCCATGGATCCACGCAGTAATTCAAATAAAAGTGTAATAGGTACAACTGAACCCCTTATAAAATTTGGCACTGTCGTAGTAACTGTCGATCGCAAATTAGTTCCGAAATTTTCTGCTGCTATAGTAATAAATACAGCCCAATAACCAATTGATAAACCGAGCAGTACGCAAATTGTATAGAAAAATTCCAGACTTAAATTTTTACTAAACAGATAAACCAGGATAAATAGAAATGTCAGTACAATGTAAACAGCAATGACTTTTTTTCTGCTTTTAAGATATTGACTAAAAAAACCGCTTGTAAAATCACCAAAGATCAGTCCGATATAAGTGAACATAATTGATTTGCCTGCAGAAATCGGTTCAGTAATTCCCAGTACCTTTCCAAACTCCGGAGAAAATGTTATCAGTACACCAACAACAAACCAAATTGGCAAACCGATTAAAATGCAATTCAGGTATCGAAACAATCTGTTTTTGTTGGTAAATAACTTCAAAAAATTTCCTTTTGAAATCTCTGAATTTTTTATTGATTCATAAATCCCTGACTCAAACATTTTAATTCGCATAACTAAAAGCATCAGACCTAATACTCCACCAATTATATAAGCAGTTTTCCAATCAAAAAGATCTCCAACTATTGCAGCCGCAACCGCACCAGAAACTCCTAATGACGCTACAACTGCAGTTCCATATCCTCTAACTTCCTTTGGCAAAATTTCGCTTATCAGTGTAACTGCGGCACCAAGTTCACCGGCTAAACCAATACCGGCAAACAATCTGCAAAGCGCATAGGATGTAAGATCATTTACAAATGCATTTGCTAGGTTTGCTATTGAGTACAAAAAGATGGATCCAAACAAAACAGATATTCTTCCCTTTTTATCACCAAGTATTCCCCAAATTATACCTCCCAAAAGCATACCTGCCATCTGGGTATTAAGAAGAAAAATTCCATTTTTAATCAGGTCTTCACCACCAAATCCCAGCTGAGTTAAACTTGGGACCCTAACTATTCCAAAGAGGATGAGATCATAAATATCTACAAAGTACCCTAATGCTGACACGATGACTGATGTAGTAAAAATTTTTTTAATCATATTATAAAAAAATATTAATTTTAGTTTATAGATGGAAATCAATCGTTCATATTCGTTTATCTTCATTTTTTATTTGAAGATAAATGAATTACTCCTTTGCTTGTTAAAAATACTCTTGACTTCTCGCTTATGGAAAATAATCACGTCCATCCCATAATTCAAAAAGATGACCTTCCCTTTTCATACGACTAGTATGATAATGTTGATCATCATAATTCACCACATTCACTCGTCAATTTAGTTTCAATATATAAAAGAAATATTCAAGCTGCTCTAAGATTTTTTGTTAATTAACTACACTTGCTAATCGTACATTTTTATTTTCTTGACTATTATAAAAATTAATTGCAAACTACAGTTAGTCTTTTTTCTCTTTACTCCGAGAGGGCTAAGTTAGAGCCATTTAACTGTTAATGCCTGAAGATGACAAATCGATAACTCTCCCGAAGCAAAATTTTAATAATAACGTTTCATTTACATTAATGGAGATCAAATGAAAACCTTATATACTTTCCCAATTTTATTTGCTGTCTTGTTATTTCAGTTTGGTTTTGCTCAAGGGCCATATTCCGGTTCGGGCAATTGGCTTGAACTTGACGGCTCCGACGATTATGCGTATAGATCGGAATCCGATGTTGACGGTTTTCTTGATTTAGGAAACACAGACGGAGAATATTTTACTATCGAATGTTTTTTTAATGTGCCCAATACAACTTCGGATGCAATAATGGGGATATTCGAAAAGTCCGAAGTATTCAGAGTTCTTATTAATATGAATCCTGTTGCCACAGATTATATTGAATTTAGAATGGTCCAACAGGAAATCAAAAAACAATCGCAGTGAATACCCATCTTTCATCCGGCTGGCATCACATAGCAGCAAGCTATGAAAACAATACCGGAACGAATTGGGATTATATGTATTTATACCTTGATGGGAGTAGAGTAGCATCTTTTGCCGGTAGCTTTTATTATAATCCCGGTTTGTTGCCAAATAATAACAACTATAATCTTGGACGATTTTTCGGGGCGACTTGGAATTATTTTACAGATAAGATTGATGAAGTACGCATTTCTGATATTGCACGATATGGAGACCCCTATACTGTACCCAGTTCAAACTTTGTTTCCGATGGTAACACAAGAGCTTTGTGGCATTTTGATGAAGTTTCCGGTTCAACTTCTTTTGCCGATGCCACTGGCAATGGTAATACATTAACAGGTCAAAACGGCGCATCCTCTCTGCCCGTCGAGTTAATTTCATTTACTGCTGAAGTGACAATCAATCAGGTTACACTAAATTGGTTAACTGCAATAGAAGTGAACAATTATGGATTCGAGATTGAGAGAAAATTATCAACTGATTGGCAGAAAATGGGATTTGTACAGGGACACGGTAACAGCAGTTCACCTAAACAATATTCATTTATTGATGATAAACCATATGGAGGAAGTAAATTCCAATATAGATTAAAGCAGATTGATAACGATGGTCACTTTGAATACTCAGATATAGTTGAAGTTTATTTAATACCGATTGAATTCGCTCTCTATCAGAATTATCCTAATCCATTTAACCCAAGCACAAAAATTAAATATCAATTACCTAAAGAGTGTAAAGTTCATCTTAAAATTTATGATCTGATTAGGCGCAGAGGTTCAGGAATTATTAAATGAGACTAAGGAACCAGGCATTTATGAGATTGAATTCAAAGCTGAGAATCTTCCGAGTGGAGTTTATCTTTACAGGATATCAGCCGATAATTATTTACAAGTTAAAAAAATGATTCTCATGAAATAATTAACAATAACATTTCACAAATTATTAAGGTGCCGCTATGAAAAAATTAGCAGTATTTGCAATCCTTTTTCTTTTTTCCGTTAACACCTACGCGCAAAACATAACTAATACTTTGGGCACTGACGGTGTATTTAGTATTAAAGATAATTCTACAACATTTTTTTCGTTATACCAGGATGACGGACGAATTTCTCTCGCAGATTTACAGGGTTCTACACTTGGATTCATTTACAAAAATTCTAGCCTCTTTTTACATAATTACTCTCCTATTGGTTCAACTGGACGCAATACTTTTCTTGGTGTTAATGCTGGAAATACAAGTATGAACGGAACAGGTGATTTATCCAGCAGCAACACCGGCGTGGGATATTCTTCTTTGTATTGGTTAACAACAGGAACGACCAATACTGCTGTAGGTGACTACACTTTATACAAAAATACCACTGGTTCGGCAAATACGGCAATAGGCTCAAGTGCTTCATTTAATTGCACAGAATGTTTCGCCAATACTGCGATTGGCTATAAGGCATTATTTAACAATCTTGTTAGTGGAAATAATACATCGGTTGGGTTTCGTTCGATGTATTCTAATTTGGAGGGCAATGACAATACAGCAATCGGTTATGAAGCTTTATTTAGCAATCTTGATAGTGATAATAATACATCCATTGGGTTTCGTTCGATGTATTCTAATCTGGATGGTAATAATAATACTGCAGTGGGTTTTAACGCTTTATTTGCAAATACAATCGGAAGTGATAATATAGCAATCGGTTTTGTTGCTATGGAATCTCAGTCAAATGTTGGTTTGGGGAATACGGCAGTTGGAGATTTTGCAATGCGACACCATAGTATGGGGAATTATAATTCTGCTTTTGGAATGAATTCTATGAGTATGTACAACACTGGTAATAAAAATACAGCAATAGGAAGTGGCGCTTTGACTTATAATAGTTCCGGTAATGAAAATGTTGCAGTTGGTGTCGATGCCATCTACAAGAATACTGAAGGCAGTGAAAATACCGGGGTTGGCAAAGAGGTTTTACACGAAAACACAACCGGAAGCGGCAATACTGCTGTTGGCTCAATATCTATGTATGGAAATATTAATGGCTGGAATAATACAGCGATTGGTGGAGGTACTTTACGTACAAATACATCTGGTTTTGAAAACACAGCTTTAGGCTTAAATGCACTACTCAGTAACACAGAAGGTTCACAAAATGTTGCTCTTGGTATCCATTCTATGTTTTTTAATGTTGACGGCGTTGGTAATACCGCCGCTGGCAGCTCATCATTAAATAATAATACAACTGGCGATTATAATACCTGTATTGGGAGTGGTGCGGGAAACACGATAGAATCAGGAAATAATAATATTTGTATTGGATCTGGTGCTGATGCCACAAGTAATTCTGTTTCTAATGAAATAACATTAGGTAATGGATCGATAAATGCACTAAGATGTAATACCACAACAATTACAAGTTTATCAGATGCCAGGGATAAAAAAAATATAAGTGATTTATCTCTCGGTTTAGATTTTATTTCAAAACTTAAACCGCGTCAGTTTAATTGGGATAAACGTGAATGGTATGAAAAAAACGAATCAGATGGCAGTAAGACAGAGAATAGATTAACAGCCGGGTTTATTGCACAAGAGCTTGATGAGGCGCAACAAATTAATAATGCAGATTGGCTGAATCTTGTTTACAAATCTAATCTTGACAAATTAGAAGCAACTCCTGGCAATTTACTACCTATTATGGTCAAAGCAATCCAGGAGCTAAAAGAAGAGAACGAGAAGTTGAAAACAGAGTTAGAATCATTAAAATCTGTCAAGGAGGAAATTGCCGGATTAAAACAGCTTGTTTCTGAATTGAGGGTAAAAGAGGAAAATGTTGAGGAACTAAGCTTGATTGATTCTGAATAAGTAATGGAGAAATTAAAATGAAAACAATTAAATATTTGTTGTTTTTTCTTTTTGTCACTCAATTTGTCACTGCACAAAGTATTGTTATTGATGCTGGTGCATCAATAGATGTCGGAGCAGGGGCGGATATCTGCGGTACAACGTACGGGAATATTACCGGCACATTAACAGGGGGAGGAACCCAGTGTGGTCAGTTCCCTCTGCCGGTTGAATTAACAACCTTTGCTGCAAAGGTAAAAGATAACTTTGTAAATCTTTATTGGGAAACAGAAACAGAAGTGAACAATTATGGATTTGAGATTGAAAGAAAAACAGAAGGTAATTGGCAAAAGATTGGCTTTGTAGAAGGTAACGGAAACAGCAACTCACCTAACGAATATTCTTATGTAGATAAAAACCCAATCGGTGGAATTAAGTTTCAATATAGATTAAAGCAGATAGATAGTGATGGTCAATTTGAATACTCAGATATAGTTGCAGTTAATCTAATCCTAACAGAATTCGCTCTTAATCAGAATTATCCTAATCCATTTAACCCAAACACAAAAATTAAATATCAATTACCAACGGAATGTAAGGTATTAATTAAAATTTATGATTTGCTTGGAGCCGAAGTTCAGGAATTATTAAATGAGAATAAAGAGCCAGGCATTTATGAAATTGAATTTAATGCTGAGAACCTTCCGAGTGGAATTTATGTTTACAGGATATCAGCTGATAATTATTTGAATACTAAAAAAATGATTTTGTTAAAGTAAAACATAACAATCTAAAAATTTTATCATTCTAACCCTGATGCTTCAGTATCAGGGTTTTTGTTTTTCATTTATGAAAAGATGTATTTGCTTTTGATGAAATTTACCTTGTTAAATTCTAGAATTTATATCATCTTAGAACTGTGATAAAATTAAACCATAAAATAAAAAGTTCCGCGGCATATTTAGTTTTAGCTTGTTATCTAATAGTAACTATTACTAATGCTATTCATTTCCATAAAATAGCATTAGGAAATTTGTCTTCGATTGTAAATCCATCTGAGAAGAACCAGAACTTTCATACTTATCTTAATGGTTCTGTCGATTTTTGTCCAATTCAAACAGCATACAATGCTTTGCAAAATACAATCATATCATTTTCCAATCCTTATCAAATTTATGAAAAGAAAATTGATGTTATTGATATTCTTAAATTCTCTTCTAAACCATTAAAATCATGCATTCTTCACTATTCCCTTAGAGCCCCTCCTCAAGTCTCGTAAATCTTATAAAAATTCACTTTTAATTAAGTGTTACACATATTTTAAAAGAATTTAAGGAATCTGTTATGAAAAAAGTCCTTTTGCTTTTTTTTATAGCTGCATTTTTTACAAGCAGCTATTCTCAATCAAGTATAAACCCGGATATTAGTTTAATCGGTACTTTCAATACTTATACAAATTTTATTAAAGGTACACCTGAATATGGAAAATTAAATTTTGAAACTCCTGAGATGGAATTGTTTGTTGATGGTTATCTAAATCCCTTTGCCCGGGCAACAGCCAATATTGCTTATGAAGAAGGCGAGTTTGCAGTAGAAGAATTGTACGCAAATATAGTCCGGGGACTTCCACTAGATTTACAATTAAAAGCAGGTAAATATTTAGTCGGGTTCGGAAAAATAAACACCATTCATCCGCACGCCTGGTACTTTTTAGAAAGACCATTATTCCACCAGGTATTTTTTAGCCCGGATGGTTTTAATGAAGTTGGCGCAAGTTTAAGTTATTTATTACCAACCGGTGATCTTTTCACAAACCTTGAGGTTGGCATTTATAATGGTCAATCAATTCCAATGTTAGTTGATACAAACTTTATCGAACGTGGAATCAATCCAATTTTTATAGGAAGATTAAATTCATTTTTTAACTTAGGCGATTATACAAATCTTGAAGTAGGTTTGAGCGGTTCCTATGGGTGCTATTCGAAAGCAAATTTAGATTTGACTGGAGATAGCAATGCCGAGTTGACTGAAAAACCTCTGAATTATCTGTATGGTGGAATTGATTTCAAATATAAATATTCGCCGGATTCTTACTCTGCTCTTACTTTTCAAGGAGAAGCAATCATAAATCATCGGGATGCAGTAAAGGAAGGCACATTCGGAGTTGATAGGAATATAGATGAACTCCAAAAGATTTCTAATTTCGGCGGATTCATATATGCTGATTATAAATTTGAAAAACACTTCAGTATTGGTTTAAAATATGACTACACCGCTGGAATTATAGATGATGAACCAACTTTAACTACACTAATGAATGATGATAAAAATAATACTCAGGGGATTGAAGGATGGATTTCATACTATCCTGTTGAGGAAACCACTGCGTTAAGATTAGGTGTTCAGCATCTAATGTATAAGTACGATGATGGAACTGAAAGAGATGGCGAGACAACTAGTTAAACTTCAGTTGTTGTTTTCTTTGGTCCACATAAAGCGCATCCATTTTAATTTTAAATGAAAGGTTTTTGAAAATGAAAAAGTTAGTTTTATTAATGTTGATATTATTTTACAGCCTCAGTTTTGCCAATTTAAAAGTAGTAGCAACAACAACAGTAATATATGATCTGGTAAAAGAAATTGGAAAAGACAAAGTAACCATTGATTACATTGCAAGAGGTGACCAGGATCCACATTTTGTTGAGGTGCTTCCTAGCTATATGATGAAACTTAGAAATGCAGATATTTTATTTAAGATTGGTATGGGTTTGGAAATGTGGGCAAGTCAATTAATAGATGGTTCCAGAAATGATAAACTATTAATCGTTGATCTTTCAACCGATATAAATAAAAAGGAAGTACCAAATTTTAAACCCGATGCAAGTCATGGAGATGTACACCCGTATGGTAATCCTCATTACTGGTTAGATCCTGAAAATGTTAAAGTAATGGCAAATGAGATTTATGAAAATCTTGCAAGTATAGATAACAACAATGCTGATTTTTATAAAAAAAACTATGATGATTTTATAAAGCGGTTAAACGTTAAAATTGCTGAGTGGAATAACAAAATGGCAAAGCTAAAAGATAATTCAATTATCTTCTTCCACGCAAGCTGGATTTATTTTGCTGAGAGATATGGAATTAAAATTGCCGGTTATGTTGAACCTAAACCAGGCATTTCACCTTCTCCTTCGCATAATGCAGAATTAGTGAATCTGATAAAAAGTAAAAAAATAAAAACCATTTTGATGGAGAATTTCTACAGTGATTCTGCACCAAACCAGCTGTCGGAGCTTACGGGAATTAAAGTGATTAAAGTTCCGACAGCAGTTTTTGGAATTAAGGGAGTAGATTCGTACATACAAATGATGGATTATATCATTAATCAGTTATCAAATGTATAACTGAATTAAATTAAATAAGGAATAAAATTTTGGCTGAAGAAATAATAACTCTTTCCGATGTTTCAATTGGATATGGTAAGCTGGTTATTGCCAGGGAACTTTCCTTTTCTGTTTGCAGCGATGATTATATAGGATTAGTCGGACCAAACGGTGCCGGTAAAACTACTTTGCTAAAAACATTGCTTGGAAACATCAAAGCTTTATCCGGCTCTATAATCAAAAAAGATTTAAGAGTTGGATATGTTCCTCAGAGGGATACTGTACAACCATTACTTCCCTATTCGGTTTTCGATATTGTTATGATGTCCCGATATACTTCGATGGGATATTTTAAAACTCCTAGTAAAACTGATAAAGAAATTGTTGCAGATAGTTTACAACAAGTCGGAATATCAGATCTCAAAAACTTTCACTATAAGAGTCTATCAGGCGGACAGCGGCAAAGAGTTTTAATTGCAAGAGCGCTAGCATTTCAGCCAAACTTATTAATCCTTGACGAACCAACTAATGGGATGGATACTCCATCCCATTACTCATTACTTAATTTCATTTCTAATTTACATAAGGAGAAACATCTTGCAATTATTATGGTAAGCCATCTTCTTTCCGATGTTGCTAATTACGTGAAGAAATTAATTTTAATTGATAACGGACTTTTTCAATTTGGGGAAATTGATGAATTGCTTTCAGAAGACAATCTTCAAAAAGCTTATTCATCGGAATTTACAGTTAAGAAAATTAATGGTGAATATTTAATCACCTCTAAAGGACAGGAGTTAAATTGGAAGCAATTAATCAACTGCTGGAAATATTTCCATACGCGGTTCTAGGCAGTATTCTTGCAGGAATTGTGTGCTCTTTTTTAGGAGTCTTTGTAGTATCACAGAGAGTTGTCTTTTTAGGTGCAGCGCTCACCCAGGCATCGATTGCGGGTGTTGCATTTTCTTTTTTACATCTGATAAATATCGAAGGATTTTTTTCTTCCCTTTTAGGAATCCAACTAACTGAAAATTCATTTTTACACAATATTGAACCAGCATTTTTCTCGATGCTTTTTGCAATCATTACTGTCTTAATTTTTTCTCAAACCCACAAACAAAAATATTTTACACAGGATGGCATATTAGGAATTGTATTTGTTGTAGCAATTGCAATCAGAATAATGTTCATTCAAAAAAGTCCGGTTGCCGAAGTTTCAGAGATTGAATCTATTTTGAAAGGTGACATTTTATTTATTGGTTCTAAGGAATTCTACACACTTTTAGTAATTGCATTAACTGTCATATCAATATTTGTAATATTTCAGAAACAATTCAAATTTGTAATTTTCGATCCCGATTCCGCCGATGCACACGGTATGAATTCGAAATTCTGGTTACTGCTCTTCTATCTTGTTGTTGGAATTGGCATATCTTTAATAACCAGATTTGTAGGTGATGTATTTACTTTTGCATACTTAATAATTCCTTCATCAATCGGCATTATGCTCGGTAAAAGTGTAATTAAAGTATTTTTAATTTCTATTATTGTTGGAGCTATCTTACCGCCAATTTCTTTATTACTCGCATTTCAGATGGATTTTTCAAGCGGACCAATGGCGGTTGCACTAGCCTTTACAACTTTTATTTTTGTTTTGGCTTATAAAAAAGTAAAAGGGCTACTTTAAAATTCTTTATTAATCAAAACGGAAATTCTTCTTTATAGTCAATCTTTTGATCAAGTTTTTCTGTTGGATTTATTTCAGCAATTTCATGGATAAAGTTTCCATCAACATAAATTGCTTTATATGGCTTTGTAGGACAGGCATACTCACAAGCGCCGCAGCCAACACAATATTTATTGTTTACTTCAGGAATTTTTAAATTACCTTTGTAGTCAACCATCATTACAGCCTTAGTAGGACAATGCTCAGAGCAAGCACCGCAAGCAGTCTTTTCTGTTTCGACTATACAATTTTCCTTTATAAAAATAGACTTACCGATTTGAATTTGTTGTTTCTTCTCTTCTGTAATTGGCAATATTGCTGATGTTGGACATACTTCACTGCAGGCTGTACAGTCAAAATTGCAGAAGCTGGTTTTATAATCCATAAACGGTTGAAAGATGCTGAATATTCCATATTCAATTATTGATGGTTGTAATACTCTCGTTGGACAAGCTGTTATACATAGATGGCAAGCCGTACAGTTGGAAGTAAAGTGTTCTATTGATCCTGAACCCGGCGGCGATGAAACAAAATTCTTTTTTACCTCTACTTTTGTTTCTTTTTTAGGAATTATCCTAATTTGTGATAATGCTGTTGTACCCAAACCAACAAAGAAAAATGTAGTTCTGGACAAAAAATTTCTTCGGGAATCATCCGTACTTTGTTGAATATCCCCAGAAGAAATGAATTGATAATTGATCGATTCACTCGGGCAAACTTCCAGACAATTATAACAAGCTACACATCGGCTAAAATCAATTTCTTTGGATGTTGGCTCTATACATTCCGATTTACATACTCTTGCACAAACACCGCATCCTTCGCAGGATACTTTATCAATTTTAAGTTTAAATATTGTGAACTTTGAAACTATGCCTAATAATGTACCGACAGGACAAATTGTGTTGCAGAATAACCTCCCTCTTTTATAAGAAAGATAAAGCACAACCAATAAAAAAATTAATGGGAATAGAGCAGAAACAAAATAGAACGCTTTTATCTCAACCGGATATAAAAGATAGATATTAAATTTTTCAAGTGTGAATGCCGCAATATTATTAGCGATAGTTACAACCGGATTAAATAATTGTGATAAGTATTCTTCCTGTATTGCTGTATGGATCAAGCAGGTTAACTAATAATTAGTGTTCCAAAAAGTATTGAGATAATAGTTAGAGCTAGTATTGAATATCTCAACCAGAAGAATTCTTTGGTGAAAGTGAATTTTTTCTTTTTATTATTTTTCTTTGCGATATATGAAGATATATCCTGAATTGTTCCGAGTGGGCAGATACTTGAACAATAAACTCTACCAAACAATAATGTTAGAATTAATACAATTATAAATCCAATTGAAGAGATCGTTAATACATTTACAAATTTTATAACTGAAGGAATGAATTGAAGGAATGTGATATAATTAAAATAATTTGTCGGAATGTAATTTGTTATATCCAGAAACAAGGCTGCGGTCAATAATAGGAAAACAATTGAAACTGCAATCCTTATTTTTCTCAGCCCATAGTTTTTCAATTGATCACAAAATTTTTCTGTAAATAGAAAGATTATCCAGATTCATAGTGCCGATTTTCATTTCATCCGCAATCCTTATATGATCAATTTTAGCAGGATCAACTCCAAATAACTTTGCAGCAGCGGCATCAGCAGCAACAATATCCGTAGAAATTATTTGCGACTTCATTGTTATTACATCATCCTTGGAAACACCACGCGGACCATTTTTCTTCATCACATAATAAGCATCAACAACAGTAAGATCGGGTTTGCGATATGAAGCAAAATCTGCAATACATTGATGCAGATCATTTGAGTGCCAATAGCCTCGATCCCAAACATTGCCCATTAAATTTTTCATTCCGATTGTTACATCTGCAGATGAATGATTTTTTAATATTGGTACATTTATAAAAACATCTGATTCAAGAATCAGCTCGTGCACTTTTGCTTTTTTTAATTTCTTTCCCTGTTTAACAGTAACATCCTGATAATAACTTTCACTTGCGCCGGATACTATTTTTCCTTTAGCATCTTTTACTGCACGTTCTATCCCGCTGTTAGAATAACATTTATTCCAGTTATCACAAGTATGATCAAAAACATAAACATCTTTTGCACCTGCATCAAAGCAATGTTTTATAATTCTGTTAACAAGAAGCGGATTTGTGTTCCCTGCTCTTTCAGGCTCTACATCCCAACCTATGTTTGGTTTTACAACAACAGTTTGCCCTTTTTTTACAAACTTACTCATGCCGCCTAATGCTTTAATAGCTTCATCGAACATAGTATCAGGTTCACCGCCCTTAATAGCAGCTAAATTATAATCGCTTGCAAATAAACTAAGAGTTGATGGGAATAATTGAGAGTAGCCGCCAATTGAGACTGCTGCACCGGTAACCAAACCGGCTTTAACAGTTTTAGAAATAAATTCTCTTCTTCTCATAATACCTCTTGGTAAAAATGATTATGAAATCGACTGGCTAAAAATAAATAATTGTGCACAGAAAGTATAGGGTAATTTTATTCTTTGAGGTCTAAAATATTTAAACTATTTTTATTCCAGTTAATTTTAATTAAGGAAGAAAATGGAAAAAGTAATTAAGTCTGGCAGATTTTAGAGCAAATGTTAAAACTTATTTGATTGACTTTTCTCTTTTACTTTTTATTTATTTCTTACCGGCAATCTCTCATTTGTTTGCATTCCCTGTTTATTATCTCGATCCAATGCGTATTGCATTAGTAGTGGCGCTTATTCATACATCAAAGAAAAATTCATTTTTAATTGCATTAACACTTCCGCTGTTTTCATTTTTAATTTCATCTCATCCGCAATTCATAAAATCATTTTTACTAAGTGCGGAATTATTACTTAATCTTGCTTTCTTTTTCCTCTTAAAAGAAAAGATTAAAAATGTTTTCACCTCAATGCTTGCAAGCATTATAATAAGTAAAGCAATTTATTATTTGCTCAAATTTACTTTTATCAGCTTTGCTCTGTTGGATGATAGTTTGTTTTCCACTCCTTATTATTTCCAGGTAATTTCTGCAATACTTTTAAGCACATATATTTATTTGGCAAATAGACCTGGTACAAAATCTTAAAATTAAAAAGGACTTTTTAAACTACACGGTTTGAAAAGGTTGGTGTCAATCTGGATTAATGATTTTCACTCAATATTTCTCTAATTAATATTAAAAGTACGTATCCCGATGAAATCGGGATACTATTTTAAGCATTAGTGGTTTAGTGTAAACCATCCATTTATCCAGGCTCAGAAGCAATTTCAGATGAATTAAATCCTTTAACGATCAGCCATAGTGCAAGAACCAATTCTTGCAGGGCTATTGGAATACTCAAAACGATCTGGATCTGCGACATTGGTGTGATGACACGGAACATAAGTAACATGCTTACGACGACGACCAATATGATTCCCACAATTCCCCAACCTGATAACCAACGGGGAATGAGTTTTGTTTGATAAAATACATAATAATACATCAGCGCCCCGATGCTCCAGGCAAGTATCGCTGCCATTTGGTTAAACCAGAAATTCCCAGCTTTTAACAATGAACCTGCAGTTTGAAAAAACGATGAAGCCGGTGCACCAGCCTTCACAAATTCATTACTCAATGTCACTAATAATAACAGGATGATAAAAGCAACAATCTGTAATACTGACTCGATAACCCTGGACGTAACGACTCCCATAGCTAAGCCTGCATAGTACTTTTTAATAATCGGGTAGAGTGATACTCCAATACCCGCACACGCCGCAGCCATCACAAACTGAAAAAACGCTCCCAATATAATTTGATTTGCATTTGCGGAAATTTTATTCAGAAAATCCGAATCATCGAGAATTGGTTTTGTAAGAGCAAGCGTTATCGCTCCCGCAAACCCAAAAAGAAAAAATATTCCGACAATTACTGCACTCTTTCTATTTGCATTCATAATATTATTTTTCCTTATGTTTATCAGTTATTAGTTATTAGTTTTAGAAGATAGTATTAAAGGTGCTGAAGGATTGAATCCTTTAAAAATTAACCATAATCCCAGCGAAAACTCAAAAAGTGCCACAAGTACTGCGAAAATGAATGTTGATGGGTCACGCTGCCCGATGGCACCAAACATTACCAAGAGATGTCCAGCAACAAGCATAGGTGCTCCAATTATTCCAATTATTGAGAGTGCTCTAGGAACTAAACGAGATTTGTACAGAAGATATCCAAGCAACAAGTCATTAACGGCAGGTATCAGGCCTTGCCCTACAAGAAATATTCGGTCGTACAAAGTAACAAGTGCTCGGCCGGTGATTAGTGCATCTGCACCGACTCCTGATTGCCGCAAAGTTACAATCGACAGAAGGAATGCAGTGCCAGCGAAGATTGTTCCAGCCTCCAAGACTCTCGATCCGACAAGACCTAATGCAACACTTCCACTTTGCTTTTTGAGCAATGGATAAAGTGCAACAGCAGTGCCGATACCGGTTAGAGCCACTATGAGTTCCAATATTACGCCAATGAAGACATTAGTATCTGGACCAGAACCAAGAATATAGTTCGGATCGTGTACCGAACTGTACAGTGATAAAGTTGGTATGGAAACAAATGTGAGTAAGTAGAAGATGCCAGCCTTCAGAGCAATTTTTCTATGTGAGTTTGCAATTGTTTCGTTAGTAGTCATTGTATTCTCTCCTTTTTTATAGAACTGTTAAATAAATTATTATTCGATTTAGCGAAGAATTATTTGTTTAATTTTTTTAAGCATTATAAGCCACAGGCACTTCTTCATTTGATTATTAATGCAAAAAGGTAAAGACCTGCGCCAAAGGCAGTATGATTCATCAGACTACGAATTCTTGCCTGTGTAGGATTTGGCGTCTTTGATGCTGCAAATCCAAACCCAAATGAAGGCTGCATAATGAAAAATGGTGCTAGGACCGTCACGATCCCATAGATCAATGCCGGAATCAACGTCGGATGCTGAAGCCAGTTGTTACCTACTAATGCAACGAAAGCGATGGCGAAGGTTATGCCAAATATGTAGTGTGCAATCCATCCTACTATACATTCTGCACTCTTGGGTTTCGAAGATATAATATTTATATGCCTAAAAATTCCTTCCGGCATATATCGAAGCCAGCGCCCGACAAGACAGATGTTGGAAGGAGTAATCTTAAAGGCAATTTTCAGAAACTGCGCCCAGAGATCAAAAGTTAGAGTTGCGCCAAGCCCAATAAAGATTGAAATAAATAACTCGGAAACCAGATTATTCATATTTTATCATTAATTGATTGAGATATTAATTTCTCAATCAATCTGTTTATGATTTAATTTTGTGGATTAGTTGTTTAAAAATAAAAATATTTTATGTTTCGTCAATAAGCACATATCTCATTTTATAATTCTTTTTCCGTCAGGTAATGATTTGAAAGCTCCGTCAATACTCTGAGATGTTTCATCACTAACACCATCAACTATAACATAAACTAATTCAGCGGCAGCCACACCAGCAAGAATTATCGGTACTTTATCCTTTGAAGATATTTTGTTATCAACAGATACACCAATTGCCCAACCCAATGAAGCACCGAGTGCCGATAGAAACGGTCTATCGACATCATCCAAATCATTTATCCATAAACTGTCACCTTTTGTATCAAAAATTTTAAAACGCATTTTTATTGAATGATTTATAAAAAATACATCGGTGTAATCGAATAGCTCACTGAAAAGAATCCCGTCAACCTCTAGTATTGAACACAAGTTTTCCGGAGATATATTTTCAATTGCTTTTTCCTTTATGATTTTCTTCACTGAACCCGCTGATAAAACATCATAGTTTTTATCCATAATTTTATTCGATAATAACTCTTCAATTTTTGATAATGTTTCGTGGGTTTGGACTGTATCCTCAACTTCATTTCTTTTATCAATCACGGGCATTATCGCTATTAACTTGATCTGTTTTTGCTCAAAATCTGATTTAATAAAAGTCGGTGCCGGGGAGCATCCAATCATAATTATACTAAATACAAAAAATGTTAATATGTAAATTCTGATTGAGTTTCTTTCCATTCTATATTCCAATTTAAATAATGATTTCACAAGTCTCCTTTTTGATTGTTTAATTGTTTTATGTTTTCTATATGCGGGAAACCATTTTACGGTAATATCAATCAAAAAAAAAATTATAGAAATATGATGTGATTAAGAACAAGAGACAGATAATAACGAAGAAGTTATGGCAAGAAGTAGTCTTGATTGATTAGCTGATTCTCTGTTAGAAAAACTTTGTCGGCTTGATAACGAAATTACATTTAATTGGACGCTACATAGTGTACGCTATTAATAATTTAAATCATTGATTGTGTTACTCACTTGTACAAATACAGAACAAACCAACTAAACTATAAATATTATGAAGATTTATTGAACGCCATAATTTGTAAGGAGTTTGTTTAACGGGTTCAGAGATTTGTTCTTTTTTACAAAAGGTACAGAAAAATAGAACGAGAAAAATTAAAAATATTTTTTTCATTTTTGATTATAGCTTCCAAAGAGCCATCAATTTATTATTTTTGCATATACACTTTCCGGTTTTTTTTCATTCTGTAATATTGTGGAGCTAATATGAAAATCAGGATTTTACTTTTCGCAATTTTTCTTTTCGCAGCATCCATATTTGCCGGTTCACTTGATAGTGTTTTGGTGGGACCAGGTGTAATTCAATACCATCACATTATTGATTCCGGCCCATGGAATATAAATATTATAAAAATTGATATTCAAAACCCTTGGCTAAAATTCCAATCAGTGAAAGCTGGTGATAAACTAATGGCTTTTGAAAAGACATCTTCTATGGCAGCGCGTAATAATTTTGAGGAGCATAGAGTTGTAGCAGCTATCAACGGTGATTTTTATAACACAAGCACTGGTGAACAGATCGGCACTCAAGTTGCAAACGGCCAACTGTTGAAAGTAACAAGTGATTGGTTAAACATAGCATTCGATATTGATAAAAATCCAATGATTGGAATGCAAAATTTTTCAGGTTCTATAATAACTGGAGATAGTTTAAAAAGTATTTCGGGTATAAATAAAATTCGTAACACAGACGAATTAATTTTCTATAATTCATTCAAAGGCGGGTCTACATCCACCAATCAATTTGGAACTGAAGTTCGGGTTATTCCTATTGATAACTGGTTTGTTAACGACACGATCAGAGGTATAGTTGATACAATAGTGTCAGGTGTTGGCAACATGTCTATCGGTTCTAACAAAGCTGTACTTTCCGGTCATGGAATATCAGGGACATTCTTGATTAACAATCTATCTAAAGATGATACAATAAGAATTGTTTTAAATTTAATTCCAGCACTTTCTAAAATTGAGCAGCTTATAGGCGGAAATACATGGCTTGTACAGAATGGAATTGCTAATCCGGATAATGGTGACCGTCATCCGCGCACAGCTGTTGGGTTCAACGAAGATTCTACAATGTTTTTTATGTTTGTTGTGGATGGAAGACAGCCTGGATTAAGCGTAGGGATGTCGTATAAAGAACTTGGTGATTACATGAAAACATGGGGTGTTCATCAGGGATTGAATCTCGACGGAGGAGGATCATCCACAATGGTTGTAAGAGGAGTAATAGTTAATAGCCCCTCTGATATCGGCGGTGAAAGATCTGTTGCCAATAGTCTTTTGTTAATTAGTACCGCACCGACCGGACCATTGGCCTATATAAGAATTCAACCAAAAGAAATATTTGCAATTGGAGGCTCCAGTTTTAACCTTACCGCTTCTGGATTTGATCAGTACTATAATCCCGTAAGTATTCCTTCCGGAAGTCTTGTCTGGAGTTGTGATCCGTCAATAGGCACCATATCTCAGAACGGAATATTTACAGCAGCATACGATACTGTATCAGGTTATATTTATGTATCTGTTGGAGATATTAGCGACTCAGCATTAGTGCATCTTACGAAGATTTCACAAATTGTTTTAGAACCAAATCCTGTAATTCTGCAGCCAGGGCAGTCACAACAAATGTCTGCAACTGCATATGACAATTATAACAATATAATCCAGCTTCAACAGACTGATTTTCTGTGGTCAGTTGTGGGCGATCTTGGAAGCATATCTCCCAGCGGCTATTTTACTGCAATAAACACAGGCAGTGGAGCGATTATTGCGCAGATCGATTCCATCATTGGTTCCGTACCTCTTACTGTAGGTACTTCAGCTACAATAACTATTGATGATTTTTCTGATCTTTCCGGATATACATTAACTGGAACAAGAGTAAATCTTGCACAATGCAGTTTTGTTATTGATACAATAAATTTTATTTCAGCTCCAACTTCAGGTAAACTTAGTTACAGCCTAACTACCGGCGGAACAAGTGCGCTATATTTGAACAAAGAAATTCAGATTTCAGGCGCACCAGAAAAACTCAGCATTCAGGTTTACGGCGATGGTAAAAAACATTGGCTGCGCGGTGAATTTAAAGATGTTGATGAGGAAATATTCCTTATCAATTTTACAGATGGCGATCCTGGCATTGATTGGATAAATATTTGGAAATATCTTGAAGTGGATATGAATGATGCTATTCCCAGTTGGGTGAATCCTAATGCAATATTAACTTTTCCAATTAAGTGGACCAGAACCTATCTTGTAGAAACAAATGACTCCAAAAAAGATAATGGCGCAATAGCCCTGGATGATTTTCGTGCACATTTTATATCCACCGAAGTTTACCACGATGCTGCTCTGCCCAAAGAATTCAGACTATTTCAAAACTATCCTAATCCGTTTAATAGTTCATCAGTTATAAAATATTCAATTCCACAATCTTCGCAGGTATCACTAAAAATATTTAATACACTTGGTGAAGAAATAGAAATTCTTGTAGATGAGTTAAAACCAGCTGGTACTTATGAAGTAAACTGGAATGCAGCTAATCTTCCAAGTGGAGTTTATTTCTATCAGATGAAAGCTGGCGAGTATATAAATACTAAGAAGATGATATTTCTGAAGTAATGTATTATATTAAGTAAAAGATAAAATCAGTAGGATTTAATTATGAAGAAAATTGTACTTGGTCTTCTGATCTTTTTAGGATCGCAATCAGTTTTACAATCACAGAGTCCTCTAATCCAATCAATCATTAACCAAACTAATTTAGATTCGCTAATTTATTTTGTCAAAGAGTTATCTGGAGAAGTACAGACTATTATCAGTGGTTCACCTTACACTATTTTATCAAGGCACGTAAACCAGCCAAGCCATAACAAAGCTGCAGATTATATAAAACAAAAACTTAACAGTTATGGATTAGCTACTTATGATCAATGGTTTAGTGCAACAGGTAGAAATGTTTACGGTGTTCAATTAGGTTCTGTTTATCCAAATAAAAAATATATTATCTGCGCTCATTACGATGACATGCCGGAAGGAACAATTGCACCCGGTGCTGATGATAATTCAAGTGGAACTGCCACAGTTATTGAAGCTGCTCGAATACTAACACAATATAATTCCAAATACACAATCATATATGCACTTTGGGATGAGGAAGAAGTTGGAATGGGAGGAAGTGCTTATTTTGCACTTCAAGCTGCTAATAGCGCAGATTCTATTATGGGTGTTATAAATATTGATATGATTTCCTGGGATTCAGACAATGATTCTGTAGGAGAAATTAATACAAGACCTATTGCGAACTCTATCGAAATAAAAGATATAATGGTTCAGGTAAATACAAACTATAACATCGGTGTAATTCCGAGCATTATTAATCCGGGTATTAACGGCAGCGACCAGGTTTCATTCTGGAATAATGGTTATGGTGCAATTTTGTTGATTGAGGAATATTTGGGAGGAGATTTTAATTCTTATTACCACACTACTAACGACCGTGTTATACATTTTAATCAACCATACTATCACAAAATGAGCAGGCTGTCATTGGGTACTTTGGCAACATTAGTTGAATTGACCGAAATAGTTCCTGTCGAACTAATCTCCTTCTATGCAAATACAAATGGGAAGGAAGTTGTACTGAACTGGGCAACTGCTACAGAGTTAAATAACTATGGCTTCGAAATTCAAAGAAGAGTCCCTGAAAGTGATTTTGCAAAAGTTGGTTTTGTTAAAGGTGAAGGAACGACAACAAATCAAAAAGAATATTCTTACATTGATAAATACCTAGTTAATGGTAAATACTATTACAGACTGAAACAAGTTGATTACAATGGAAGTTATGAATATTCAGGTGTAATTGAAGTAGATATTTTAATTATTGATCAATACGTACTTGAACAAAACTATCCCAATCCTTTTAATCCAACCACAATAGATCAGTTGGCAGTCACCAGTCGGCAGTTGGCAAACATTAAAAGTATATGACGTGCTTGGAAATGAAATTGCTACTTTAGTTGATGAATACAAACCTGCAGGAAGTTATGAGGTTGAATTCAATACATCGATCATTTAAACATCAACCATATTCTGGAGTTTATTTCTATCAACTACAGGCTGGCTATTTTGTACAAACACGAAAGCTGATTCTTCTTAAATAAATTTTACTTCTCCCCTGCTAATGAAAGCCTGCCTACCGATAGGCAGGTTCGCAGGGATTTTTTTGTTAATTAACCATTCTTGCCAACCGTTCAGCTTTATTTTCTTGACAACATATTTTTTAAAAACTACATTATCAAAAGTCAAATAAAACTTTTTATCCTGAGTGGTAATTAACCTAAAGACTAATTTCTGATAGTAATTAATTACTTGTGGGTGCTAGTTAGAATCTCTTTAAAATTAAACTTAATGAAACAGTTGGCGTACTTTGTTATAATGAGTGTGGCAATTTTTATGTGAGAATAATTGAAAGAAAGAAACAAACAATTTACAAAAGGAGAGAACAATGAAATATATTTATTTATGCTTCTTAGTAGTGGTAATTAGTATTAGTCTAACTCCACAAAGCAAAGTTTTTAATAAACAAAACAAGGGACTAACGAAGGAAAAATTAAACCTTGCAAATCATCCATCATTTCAACTGCCCGGAGAATCCATATATTTTTCACCGCTTGATGGCTGGGCACAAAATGAGATGATTACTCAATTGTGGGATAACAACAACTGGTTGAACATGGCAAAAACAAATTTCTTTTATGATGCTAATGGATTAATGACTAATGACATGAATTATTTCTGGAATGGAACTGCCTGGGAAGATAATATGAGAACTTCATATACATATAATGCAAATAACCAGGTTGAAACTTCATTAATTGAAGAGTGGGATGGCAGTGCCTGGATTGAAACGCATAGAACAACGCATACTTATAATGGACAGGGGAAAATGCTTACTTGGTTATCAGAGGCAAACATAGGAGGTGTTTGGGAAAATTCGAGTTTATACACTTATACATATAACGGGAGATAATTTAACTGAAATGTTAATGCAAAATTGGGATGGCAGTGCATGGGTAAATCGATATAGATCTACTTATGAATACAACCAGCAAGGTCTTAAGATCCACAATTACCTTCCAAATGTGGTTAGGGGGTGCATGGATGAATATGTCTAAGACATTTGAAACTTACAACCAAAATAATTTAATTGAAGTTTCTTTACAGAAGGCTTGGGATCGCAGGAAACTGGGTTGATGATAGGAGAGAAAATTATACTTATGACGGGAATAATAAATTAGAATCTAGACTGGGTGAGAAATATGTTTCCGGCAACTGGGAGAATGATGGTCTTAATACTTATACTTATGATAGTGATGGCAACAATTCTATAATTACAATGCAGGATTGGGTAAACGGTAATTTGGAAAACGCATTCAGAATGCTATTCGGTTATGAATGGACAACCGATGTAGAAACAGGTAATCCAGTTGCTTCGGAATTTAGGCTGATGAATAACTACCCTAATCCTTTTAATCCGTCAACAACGATTAAATATTCAGTTCCGCAAGGTTCTAATGTTTTAATTAAAGTATTTGATATTCTTGGGAATGAAATAGAAACATTAGTAAATGAAGAAAAACTTGTTGGCATTTATGAAGCAAGCTGGAATGCAACTAGTCTTTCTAGTGGTGTTTATTTTTACAGGTTACAAGCTGGAGATTTTATTAGTACGAAGAAGATGATTTTGCTGAAATAAAAATAACCCCTCCTTCATCCTCCCCTTTATTAAAGGGGAGGAACGAGGTGGGGTTGAGAATTAAATATATAAAGGCGAGTCGCTGACTCGCCCATAAAAAATAACCTTAAGCAATCACTCTATAAAGTATATTTAAAACTCTTCGCCTTCGTTTCCGTTTTCAGGTTCCCCTTTTTCACGGGTTGGTTTAAAGTGATTAAAGTTAAATCTTACATTCAGAATTACAACCGGTGCTTCCCTCTCAAAATAGTTGTACGTGTAAAAATCTGGTCCGGAAGAAGAAAATTCGTGCTTGCCTGTTCCAAATATATCTCGGGTTTGTAATGTCAATGAAAGCATCCTCTCAAAAAAATCTTGTTTAACCGAAACATCCACAGAATATGATTCTTCCCATCTTCCTTGTGATGATACCGTTGGGCTGTTATAATTCATATTAACTTGAACCTGTGTATTGGGACTTATCTTAAACATATTATTAATTCTTGAATTCCAGTTAAAACTTTTTCTTGAAAAAGGTTCATCATAAAGAATACCTTCAATTCGATAATCATAAAGATTTGCCATCAGATTTACATTCCAGAATTCAACCGGATCAAAAATCAACATCAATTCAGCGCCTGTTGAAAAATCTTTACCAATATTTGCAACGGAATCCAGGTTAACATTTTCTCCTTTATAAACAGATCGAATGTGCTCTACCTTATTATTTGTAACTCTGTGATAAATTTCGGCTGACAAGGATACTTCACCAATGAATGTCTGAATTCCAGATTCATAGGAATCGATTAACTGAGGTAAAAGATCAGGATTTCCGGTACGAATATTATTAGCATCTATCCAGGTATAAAATGGCTCAAGCTCTCCTCCACGCGGTCTTTGAATTCTGCGGGTGTAGCTGGCCATCATTTGTGTACCTTCAGAAAATTTATATGATGTGTGAATAGTTGGAAAAAAATCCCATCGGTCAATTGTAAAATCTTTGTTCTGATTAATAAGGCTGATTGTTCTAAAAGTATACTCTGATCTTAAACCGCCCTGAACTCCAAAATCACCAAACTGGTCTGTATAGATCGCATATAAAGCCTGATCATTATTCTTATATCTTGCTGAATTACTAAATAACGATTTAAATTCATACTTCGAAGTCACAGGAGTTGAATTCAAAAAGCTCATTATTTTCGTCTGAGTTTTCAATTTCGTTTTGATAACCTGCTTCAAATTTTCTGGTTTCAGAAAATGGAAGTGTATAATCAATTTTGGTCTCTAACTCACGGGATGGGCCAAATTCATTAGTTTTTTTTCCGTCAAATATTAACCCATTATTTTTCGATTCTGTTAATGAAGAGTCATCACCATCATTGTATCTAAAATTAAATTCTCCTTTGATTTCATGTCCTTTACCCTCAAACTTATGAGTATAAGTTAGATTAGTTCCCGCAAATTCACCGCCTCTACCCATATTATTTAAATTAGCATAAGAAGAGATTAATGTATCATTCGATAACCGAATCACATTTTGAGTGCCTTTTCTGTTTCCCTCGCGGGTTCCATATCTTGCGACAACATTAAAATTATCTTTATTGGTTAAATTAAATTCAATTCCTGCCCTTATACCGAAACCAATTCGCCCCCATTCTGTATTTCCATTATAATTAAAATGAGAAACTGAGGTTCCGGAGTAATATCTATTATCCTGAATACTTGAACCTGGAAAATTTCTTTTATTGTAGTCCAAACCAAATGTGTAAAGTATATCAGGAGTTCTGTATTGAAAAAGAAAATCTCCACCGTACTTTTCTTTTAAACCCACATTACCATTTATAATACCGCTTAAACCAAGATTCTGATTTTTCTTTAATAAAATATTTATTATTCCTGCTGTACCTTCAGGATCATATTTAGCGGAGGGATTCGTAATAATCTCAATTGATTCTATAGAACTTGCGGGGATTTGCTGAAGCACATCCTGTGCACTCATTATTGATGGTTTCCCATCAACTAATACTGTAAAGTTAGAACTGCCGCGCAAACTTACATTCCCTTCAATATCAACTGTAACAGAGGGAACATTTTGAAGAACATCTGCCGCATTTCCTGAAATAACAGTCTGGATTTTATCAACATCAATTACTTTTTTGTCTATCTGGTAGGATACAGGTGATCTCTCGCCTTGTACGACAACGTCTTTTAATTTTAATGCTGCAGGCTTGATAAATATTTCCCCAAGATTAACCAATGGTTTTTCTGGATTAATATCAACATCAATTCTATGTTTATCAAATCCTATAAACCTTATTTCCAAACCGTATTTACCAAATGGTATCTCACTTAATCTAAATATCCCATTAACGTCTGAAACAGTCCCGGTAATTAAAGACGAATCCTTAATAGATAATAAAACTATATTAGCATACTCAATTAAAGCTTTAGAATCGTTATCCAGAACTTTTCCGGTAATGCTGCCAATTCTTCTTTGAGAATGTATATCTAAGCTGTTAAGCAAAATTAATATGGCAATAAATAAGGTTATTTTTTTCATAGTAGAAAAATTCAAAAGATTAGTTAATAAAATTTAAGTATTAATCATGAGGAACAGTATGTATCGCATCATGTAATTCAAGAGGCTCTAAATGTGTAGTAATATTAGCCTGAGCATTCAAATTTATTTTGATTGTACTTTCTAATTTTGTAGCAATATTATGAGCATCTTCAAGAAGAGTTCCTTTGGGAAACAAAAGATGAAACTCAATCCATAACACATTTCCACTTTCTCTAAATCTTAATTGATGATATTCCAATCCGCCGGTACTAGTTTCTTTATCAAGTAATTTTTTAATAGAATCTGAAACACTTTTATCTCCCTCATCCATTAATCCACCAATAGATTGTCGAACTAATTTTCCTCCTGACCATAAAATATTTATTGCTGCTGCAATAGCTACGATTGGATCGAAGGGCAGCCAGCCAGTTAACCAGGTAAGTAATAACCCGCCAACTACTCCAAAACTTGTCCACGAATCTGTAAGAACATGCTTTCCGTTAGCTATCAGAATAATGGAATTACTTTTCTTCCCTTTCCAAACTAAGTATCCCCCTAAGAATAGATTTATTACCGATGCAGAAAAAGTAAAATAAGTACCTTTATCAAGATTTGAAATTTCAATTCCAAATATTAACCTCTTAATTGATATGAAAATAATAAAAATTGCAGCCAGTATAATAAGTGCCCCTTCAAATCCTGCTGAAAAGTAATTTATCTTGTGATGCCCATAAGTATGAGCTTCATCAGCAGGTTGAAAACTATACCAAAGACTGAAAACTGCAAATCCCACACCAATAACATGTATTATTGATTCAGCGGCATCAGAAAGTATTGCCGTTGAACCTGTAAGATGGTAAGCGTACCATTTGATGATTAACATTAATATCCCAAACGCAAATGAAAGCCGGATAGCGAACATTTGGGCTGATTTATCTTTATTCATAAAATTCTATTGTAAAATAACAAAATATTTTTATAAACTTAATCCTATTGGCATTCTCAATGTTAATATCTTAATCTTCCTTTTGATATTAGTTTGTAAACTTTTTGATCCACTTCAGGAGTAACACAACATCTAACATCAGCTTCACAACAAAGGATAGCCTTGTTCAATTTATTATTCTTTATTCCATTTGACTATAGAGATATCAACGAAAAATAAAATGAATTTGGAATCGTTCGTTTTAAAGTAAATAAATGTTTATCTGCAAGAATTTTGAAACGATATTTAATTGAACTATTTTTACATTGCAGTTAATAGTTAAGGCTTCACCCCAGGCCTTCTATTAGAGCAGACCCTAATGCTTCGGTATTAGGGTTTTTTATTGTATGGATGATTGCAAAAATGATTATGAGAAGGAAATAACTGATTTTAATAAGATTTGATATAATTTTATTTGACAGGTATTAAGTGTTCATATTCGTTAATAGTAAATCATTTCGTTTGCTTCTAATTTTGAATAAGGAAAAAAATAATCTTTTATAGTTGCTCAATTTATGTTTCTCGCCAGTTCACATTTCTTAAGGGTTATCTCTCATGGAAACTAATCATGTACATCCAACAATTCAGAAAATAATTAATCTTACAAATCAGGATCCAGCAAATTGTTATCAATGCGGCAAGTGTTCTGCCGGCTGTCCTGTAAGAGATTTTTTTGATGATGCCCCAAACAGAGTTATAAGATTTATTCAGTTAGGATTATATGATCGTGCATTAAAGTCAAAAGCTATTTGGTTATGTGCAGGATGTCAGACTTGTTCAAGCCGATGTCCTCAAAATTTTGAACCCGCAAAATTTATGGATGCGCTTCGAGAAATTGCTGCTGAAGAAGGTATTGCCCCATCCGATAAAAATGTTCAGAAGTTTCATAAAGCATTTTTAAATCAAATAAAAAATAACGGAAGAAGTTTTGAACTTGGCTTGATTAGAGATTATAAACTCGCAACAGGAAAAGTTTTTCAGGATATAGATGCTGCGCCAACCGCAATTCTAAAAGGTAAGATTGGATTTACTCCACATAAAATTAAAGACACAAAAAAAATAAAAACGATTATTAATAAGGCTGTTAAAGGTAATACAAAATGAATTTTGGATATTATCCTGGCTGCTCATTAAGCGGAACGGCAAAGGAATTTGATTTATCGCTTAAAGAGGTCTTAAAAAATCTTGCTACTGATTTGCAGGAAATAAATGACTGGAGTTGTTGTGGAGCTTCATCAGCTCATAGTGCAAGCCACTTACTTGCTGTTGCATTACCGGCAAGAAATTTAATCCTTGCAAAAGAACAAGGGATGAAAGAAGTCGTCGCTCCTTGCGCTGCTTGTTTTAACAGATTAAAAGTCGCTCAACATGAATTGAAAACAGATGAACACCTCCGCACAAAAACGGAAGAATTACTTGATACAAAATACTCTGATGGATTGGAAGTCTTAAATCTGATTTCTTTATTCCAGCAAATTGGATTAGAGAAGATTAAATCAAATAATAAAATAGATTTAAGTAAACTAAACGTTGCTTGTTATTATGGATGTTTACTTGTTCGCCCACATGACATTCTAAAGTTTGATGATCCTGAAAATCCAACTACTATGGAAGAAGTTGTTAAAGCCGCTGGTGCCAAACCTGTGGAATGGAATTTTAAGGTCGAATGCTGCGGTGCTGCACATTCAATAGCTCACACAGAAATTGTTGAGAACCTTTCAATGAAGATTTTGGATGATGCCATTAATCATAAAGCAGATGTAATTGTTGTTGCGTGTCCGATGTGTCATTCGAATTTAGATATGAGACAAAAAAATATTATAAAGCATAATCCCGGAAGAATGAAAATCCCAATTTTGTATTTAAGCCAGCTAATTGGTCTATCAATGGGATTAGATAACAAAAGCCTAGGTTTGGATTTACACTTTATTGACACAGCCCCCTTAATTGCATCGTTAAATGAGAAGGAGGTTGTTGTATGAGAATAGGGGTTTTCATTTGTCATTGTGGTGAAAATATTGGAAGAACAGTTGATTGTCCTTCAGTTGCAAGCGCGTGTGCAAACTTTTCAGGTGTTGTTCATTCTGAAGATTATAAATATATGTGTTCTGATCCCGGACAAACTTTAATTAAGCAGGCAATTAAAGACAAAAATCTTGATGCTGTTGTTGTTGGTTCCTGTTCGCCTCATATGCACGAAAAAACTTTTAGAAAAGCATGTAGTGATGCTGGAATAAACCCATACTTAGTTGAGATGGCAAATCTTCGTGAACATTGTTCGTGGATTCATGATGATATTCCATCAGCAACAAGAAAAGCAATTGATCTTGTAAGAATGTTAGTTGAGAAAGTTAAGTTCAATGATCCATTAATTCCAATCAGAGTTCCTGTTACAAAACGTGCTTTGGTAATCGGTGGTGGAATTTCTGGAATTCAAGCTTCTTTAGATATTGCAAATGCCGGATATGAAGTTGTTCTTGTTGAAAAAGAACCCTCAATTGGCGGACATATGAGCCAGCTTTCAGAAACTTTTCCAACACTTGATTGCTCACAATGTATTCTTACACCAAGAATGGTTGAAGTATATCAGCATCCACGAATAAAATTAATGAGTTATTCCGAAGTAGAAAATGTTGAAGGATTTATTGGCAACTTTTCAGTAACGATTAGAAAAAAAGCAAGATCAGTAAAAGATGAATTATGTACAGGCTGCGGTTTGTGTGTTCAGAAATGCCCGATCAAAAAAGTTGCACTAAGTGAGTTTGATGAAGGACTTGCAACACGACCAGCAATGTATGTCCCATTTCCACAAGCCGTTCCAAACATTCCCGTAATTGACAGAAGTGTTTGTACATATTTTAAAACTGGTAAATGCCAGCTTTGTAAAAAAGTCTGTGGAAGAGAAGCAATAGATTTTGAACAGCAGGATCAATTAATAAAAGAAGATGTTGGTGCAATCATCGTTGCAACAGGATATAAACTTTACACGATAATAAAACACCTGATGATAGTTCGATTAAAGGTTACGGCGAATATGGATACGGAAAATATAAAAATGTTATAAGTGGTCTGCAGTTTGAAAGAATAGCAAGTGCTTCTGGTCCATCATCCGGAGAAATGTATAAGACCATCAGATAAAACAGCGCCAAAGAAAATTGTTTTCATTCAATGCGTTGGCTCAAGAGATGAATCGAAAGGATTTTCCTACTGTAGTAAAATCTGTTGTATGTACACAGCAAAACATGCAATGTTATACAAACACAAAGTTCACGATGGTGAAGCTTATGTTTTTTATATGGACATAAGAGCAGGCGGAAAAAATTATGATGAATTTGTAAGACGGGCAATTGAAGAAGATGGAGTAAAATACATTCGCGGAAGAGTTTCAAAAATTTATGAAGAAAATGGAAAGCTGATTGTTAAAGGAGAAGATACAATTGCAGGAGTTAGAGTTGAGATTGATGCTGACATGGTTGTTCTTGCAACAGCAATGATTGCACAGAATGATTCTGTTAAACTTGCTCAAACCTTAAGTGTTTCTTATGATAAATATGGCTTCTTTAATGAATCTCATCCAAAATTAAAACCTGTTGAAACAAGCACAGGCGGAATCTTTTTAGCCGGAGCTTGTAATGCACCGCGAGATATTCCGGATTCTGTTTCAATGGCTTCTGCAGCAGCAGCAAAAGCACTTGTGCTTTTTGGTTCCGATGTTCTTGAACGTGAACCAGTTGTAGCAAAAGTGAACGAAGAAAATTGTGCGGGATGTTTTTATTGCCAAAAAGTTTGTGCTTACAATGCAATCGAACAGAAAGAAATAAAAGACAGACAAGGAAATGTTTTAAAAGTTGTTGCATACGTAAACTCTGGTTTGTGCCAGGGCTGCGGCACATGCAATGCAACATGTCCTTCAAAATCAGTTGAGCTTTTAGGATTTAAAGACGACCAGATCTATGCTCAAATAAATTCTTTTGCTGAGGTGTTTTAATGGAAAATGAAAAATTTGAACCAAAGATTGTAGCATTCGTTTGTAACTGGTGCACTTATACGGGTGCTGATCTTGCAGGAACAAGCAGATTAAAACAGCAAACTAATGCCAGACTAATCCGTGTTCCCTGCACAGGAAGAATTGATCCTGTATTCATCATCAAAGCATTTGAAAAAGGAGCGGATGGTGTTCTTGTTTCTGGCTGCCACCCAAACGATTGCCATTATAACACAGGAAATTTTCACGCAAGAAGAAGATGGATTTTCTTCCGACAGCTTTTAGATTTTGTTGGAATTGATTCATCAAGATTATACTTCTCTTGGGTTTCAGCCTCAGAAGGGAAAAAATGGGTTGATGTTGTTGATGGAGTTATAAATTCTGTTCGCGAAAAAGGTCCGTTCCTTGGTTACAAAAAGCTAAATAAAGAAATTGAAATTCCTGTTAAGTGATGCGGATAAATTATGAAACAATTAATTGATATCTCAAAAGAACTATTCGAATCTAAAAAAGTTGGATACATAATCGGATATGCTGAAGATAAATTTAAAAGAGTAAAGCCGTTTGTTGCCCATTCATCTTCAGATACAGAACGATTTGTGTTCAATAATTACTCGGTTAATAATCTTTCCGTTTATTTGACAAGATTGCCAAAACCAAAAGAAGGAAAAGTTGGTATAGTTGCAAAAGGCTGTGATATCAAATCTATAATTGCATTGATCCAGGAAAATCAAATCAAGCGAGATGATGTGATTATAATTGGTGTAAACTGCAATGGTGTTGTTAATCAGATTGATGAGCGGTTTTCAAAAGACAATACAGCAATTAAATGTAAGTTCTGCCAGGTTCGTACACCTGCTCATTACGATTATCTTGTTGGAGAATTAAAAGATGTTGATATGCCTGAAGATAAAAATTTTGCAATAATGCAAAAACTTGAATCAATGAATGCAGAAGAAAGATGGAATTTTTGGGAGGCAGAATTTGAAAAATGTGTTAAGTGTTACGCTTGCAGGCAGGTTTGCCCATTGTGTTATTGCGAACAATGTATTGTTGATAAATCAATGCCGAGATGGATTGACTCAAGTGCAACTGTAAAAGGAAATTTTGCCTGGAATATGATTCGTGCATTTCATCTTAGCGGAAGATGTATTGGTTGCAATGAATGCGAAAGAGCTTGTCCTGCAGATATCCCACTCTCACTTCTAAATCGTAAAATGGGAATGGTGGCGATGAATGAATTTAACTACAGGCACGGTACTGATGTCAATCAACCAACATTAATTGGCAATTATAATGTAAATGATAAAGAAGATTTTATCTTGTAGGATTTTTATATGAACAATTATGTTTTGTCAAAAGATCAACTAAATAAATTAACTCAGGAATTATTAACCTCTGGTTATAAAGTTATCTCACCATCAAAAGATGGAAGAAGGTTTGTAGCCATCTCATCTGCCGATGATCTGATGATCAATTCAAATCTAAAACCATCTGCGGTTTCGATGAAAGAATTTTTCTTCCCGAAAACCGAAACACTTTTTTTCTACAAAAGAAATAAAGACGAATATGATTTAATTGATGCTGCCGAAGAAAATCAATCACAAATAATATTTGGAGCAAAACCCTGTGATACTTCGGCAATTCCAATCGTAAGTAAAGTTTTTAACTGGGATTACAAAGATGAATTCTTCAACAAAAAAGTTGAAAATACTATTATTGTTGGTTTAGCCTGCAAGTTTGCTGACGAAAATTGTTTTTGCACTTCCGTAGGATTATCACCAATATCTGAAAAGGGCTCTGATTTATTCTTGATCCCCATAGATGAAAATAAATTTGCCTGCAAAGTTGTAACAGAAAAAGGAGAAAAATTTGTTTCTAGTCATTCAAACATTTTTACTCAAACTATTGACGAACAATCAATTAACACAAATGATATAATAATTCCCGAAAAAAGATTTGAACCAAAAGAAGTAAAAACCTGGTTAGATAAAAATTTTAATCATAAACTCTGGGACGAACTCGGAGAAAATTGTCTTGGTTGTGCGCAATGTGCTTTTGCTTGTCCAACTTGCCATTGCTTTGATATTGTTGATGAAGAATGCAACCACACATGCGGAAGAAGAGCCAAGAATTGGGATGCTTGCCAGTTTGAAATTTTTACAAAACATGCTTCTGGCCATAATCCAAGAAATGAACAGGACAAAAGATACAGACAAAGAATTTCCCATAAGTTTAAATACTATACAGATAAGTTTGATGAAATACTTTGTACAGGCTGCGGAAGGTGTACGAGAGGCTGTCCTGTTTTAACAGACATCGGAATAATTCTTGAAGATATTAATCAACTTGCAAAAGAAAGTATATCCACTAATTAACTAAATGCACCATGAATATTTATAAACCAGAATTAGTTGAGATTAAAGATATCATTGACGAAACACCGGATATCAAAACATTTAAATTACAATTTAAAGATCCACAGCTAAATAAAAATTTTTCATTTCAAGCAGGGCAGTTTGCTGAGTATTCTGTTTTTGGTGAAGGCGAATGTACATTTTGTATTGCTTCATCACCAACACGACCAGAATTTCTTGAATGTTCCTTTAAGCTTTATGGAAAAGTAACTAACGCAATGCGAAAGCTAAAAGTTGGTGATACATTAGGATTACGTGGGCCATACGGAAATTATTTCCCTGTTGAAGAGATGAAAGGAAAAAATGTTGTCTTTATTGCCGGCGGAATTGGTTTAGCTCCTGTTCGTTGTGTAATCTGGAATGTACTTGACCTAAGATCAGAGTTTAATGACATAACAATTATTTATGGTGCAAGAACAGAAGCAGATCTTGTTTACAAGCACGAGATTGAAGAATGGAAATCAATGAGTGATGTTAAAACTATTGTTACTGTTGATCCAGGAGGACAATCACCAGATTGGAAAGGCGAAGTTGGATTTGTACCAACCATAGTTGAAAAAGTAGCTCCACAAAGTGAAAACACAGTTGCAATAATTTGCGGTCCACCGGTAATGATTAAATATACAATGCCTGTAATGCTTAAGCTTGGATTTACCGAGGAAAACATTCTTACTACTCTAGAAAACCGGATGAAGTGTGGTTTGGGAAAATGTGGAAGATGTAATATCGGTAGTGTTTATGTTTGTAAGGATGGACCTGTTTTTAGTTATCAACAACTAAAGGAATTGCCCGAAGATTATTAAATTATTAAACCTATTTTCCCACTAATCATTTATTATTGAAAATATTCCAAACTTCATTCATTTGGGTTTAGAAATTGAAACAGCTAAAAGAGAAATATATTTTTATTAATTCTACTGAAGGATTAATATGATGAATAAAATAAATTTCTGCATCATCACGTTGGGTATTTAATCATTTGTTTTGCTAATTTCCTACCCAATTAAAAATTAATCAGCTTTAACCAAACAAAATCAGAAAAAACATAAATCTGAAAAACATGAACATCAAAGGGTAATAGAATTATTATGCGAAAAAAACTGTCAATGATCTTTTCTATAACTATGCTTTTACTTGTCGTTAGTTGCGAAAAGAAATCCGAATCTACTTTAAATGAGAAATTACAATTTGACAATGTCCAATATGAAAAAGAGTTGAAAAATATTTTAACTTCCATTAATTCAACAAATCCTTTAGAAAGAGAATTAGATAAAAATATTGATACTCTTAAATACGTTTATGCCAATCGAGAATATCAATCAATATTCATAAAAAGCTTTGAAGTAAAAAGTTTTATCGATTCCCTGCTAAATATTTTAGGAAGTGCCTATGAGCATGGCCTACAACCTGAAAGATATCATCATACAACGATTAAAAATGAATTTTCCGAGTCGATAAAACCCAATTTAGAAAGTAACAGCAGATACATTCATCTTGTTAATGCAGAGTTGCTTGTTTGCGATGCAATTTTGAAATACTCATCTGATATGCGGAATGGAGTTGTCAATCCAAGAGAACTTTATTCAGATAGTTATTTTTTACCTGTGACTGATTCATTAAATAAAAAATTCTTCGAACCTTTCAAACAAAATGATATCATCCAGTACTTATTAAAAATCCAACCTAGAAGCGTTAAGTACAAAAAAATGCAAGCGACGCTAAAACATTTTTATTCATTAAAAGACATTGAATGGAAAACTATTCCTGTTACTGATAAAAAAATAGAAATAGGTGATAGTTTTTCATCAATAAATCTTGTTATTCAAAAATTAACAACGCTGGGATTTATTGACACTTCTAAAATCAAAATTATAGATTTAATTGCTTACGATTCTCTACTTGCCGGTCCAATCAAAGAGTTTCAAAAAGCAAATGGATTGATTGACGATGGCGTAATTGGCAAAACTACAATCGAACGATTAAACATTACGCCGAAAGATTACATCGAAAAAATAAAATTAAATCTGGAAAGATTTAGATGGATTGATTACTCAGATACCGCTAAATATATTGTTGTCAATATTCCAGATTTCAAGCTATATGCAATGGAAAATGAAAAAGAAATTTTTGATATTAAAATCTGTACAGGAAGAAAAATTGAGTGGGAAACACCAAATCTTTATGGACAAATTGCTTACTTTGTTCTTAACCCAACCTGGTCTGTACCGCGAAGTATTGTTGAGGAAGAAATTGTAAGTGGATTGCGTAAAGATTCAAGTTACTTAAAGAAAAGAAATTTTAAAGTTTATAAATCCGGCAAACAGGTTAGTTTAGACGGACTGACTGGAAAAGATATATTATCTTCAAAAAGTTATCTGTTAGTTCAAGATCCTGGACTGGGAAACGCACTTGGCAAAATAAAATTTATGTTTAAAAATCCATTCGGGGTTTATCTGCATGATACTCCAACAAGAGCGCCGTTCAAATATGTTAATAGAGCAGTAAGTCATGGATGTATGAGGGTTGAAAAACCAATTCAACTTGCTGATTATCTTCTTAAAGATAATTCAAAGTGGATACTTGATTATCTAAAGATTGAAATCGGACAAAAGTTAGATGATCAAAATATTATTGCCAAGTTTAAACAGAAGAGAAATGAATTAAGAAAAAATTCCAGTTATGGAGTGACAACTGAAGTTAAACTTAATAACCCAATCCCCCTCTTTGTAGATTATTATACTCTATGGGTGGACAAGGATGGAAAACTAAACTACCGTGAGGACGTTTATGGCAGGGATAAGATTTTAAAAGAGCGTTTATTCGCAAAGAATTAATCCATTATTTTGGACTTTTAAGGACTTTAAAATTCTTATAAAAAAATCTGAGTTTTGGTCGGACATACTCAGACAATCTATATCTTTACTATTAAGATGAATCTTTGTCAGTTAAGATATATCCATCCATATTATTTTATTTGAAGTGATTTATTTTTACTTTTAATTATCGAAAAATCAACAGTTAGTATCCAATATAATGTCTGATATTAAATATTTTTCAAAAATAATTTATCTATTTCTCACGGCTTTGTTTATCTACAATTCCTTTGGATATTTATTACTTTTCTACCCTGCAAAAACTATCATAAAACATATTGTCCAAAAATCAATTAAAGAAAAAAAAATAGATCCGGCAGACTTAAGTGTTTTAGCTTTTAATATTAACGATTTAAATGCAAGTAAATATGATTTCATCTGGGTAAAACCTGAGAAAGAATTCAGGTTTAATGGTAGGATGTATGATATCGAGGGCAAATTAGTTAAAGATGATACTGTTTATTACAATTGTTATGATGATCATAGGGAAAACCTTTTAGAAGAAATTTTTGTTCTGCATTTTAATGATCAGAAAAAAGATAAAACTCAAAACCCTATCCAGCGTATACTATTATGTGGATTATTTTCTGAGGAAATACAAAATTTTAATTCTAATCTTCAAGATAGAACAATTACAAACATGCCGCTTCAAAAAACTGAAGCCGGATTATTACACCAAATTAAGGATGTCCCAACACCACCTCCCCGAATTATTGTGTAACGCTCAATAATTTATCAAAATCTCAGAGAAATATTTTTAATTGTTTATTCTCTGAGAATTACACAATAATTAACAGGATAAGTATATGAATCTTTTTAAAAGAATCTTACTGATAACTTTTCTTTTAGCATTATTCTGTATAAGTATTAATGCACAAAAGAAAGATTCAGTGTTATATATAATTCGTTCAGATATGTTAGATTCAATCAAGTATGAAACTGATGAGGTTATAGTTACAGGAACGAGGACTAATCAAAAAATAATTGATATACCTTACTCGGTCGTTAGAATAAATTCAACTCAATATAAATTTGACAAGAGTTCATTTATAAATGATGTACTGAACGCTGTACCGGGAGTGTTTATGCAATCCAGATATGGTAATCACGATGTAAGAATCTCAATTCGAGGATTTGGAAGCCGTTCTAATACCGGGATACGGGGCGTAAGAATTCTACTGGATGGAATTCCGGAATCAGAACCGGATGGGCAGACGAGAATTGAAGCGATAGACTTTAATTCTCTCGGAAGTATTGAGGTAGTTAAGGGAAACTCTTCATCACTTTATACTAATGCACCGGGTGGGGTTGTAAATTTTATTAGCGATATAAACTTCTCGAAAACATTTGCTACTCAATTTAATGAAATTGGTTCATTCGAATTGAGACGAAATGGTTTTAAAGCCGGAGTAAGAACAGATAATTATGGTTTACTAAATACATACACTTATCATAACTACAAAGGATTTCGACCGCATAGCGAAGACTACTGGCATATCCTTAACACTATTCTTGAAACAACACCCGGCGATAACACAAATCTTCAGTTCCTTGGTTACTTTGCTACGGGTTTAATCCGCCTACCCGGTTCTTTAACTAAGGAGGAATTTGAAGCAGATCCATATCAAGCAGCTCAAAGAGAGGTTGATTGGGATTTCCGCAGAATCTCTAAAAAAGGAAGAGTGGCCGTTAGATTCGATACAAAGTTTGGTGAAGACCTAAACCACGAAATTGAAGTTACTGGTTATGGTACTATTAAATATTTTGAAAGAGTCGCTAGAAACTCTTACAGAATTTTTGATAGATATGGTATAGGCGCATCAGTAAAGTATGTTAACAAGGCAACTATTTTTGATAGAGAAAACAGTTTTACTGTTGGCGGTGATCTATTCTATCAAACAGGTCCAGTTTCAGAATTCAATGTAGTGGAAGGCGCGAAAGGAGATCAGCTTCTAAATTACGTCGATGAAACTGTCGGAAATACCGGAATATACATTTTAAATAATTTCGAGATCTTTAATAAACAATTGTATTTTTTAATGAGTGGAAGATACGACAATGTTTATTTCAATCAGATTAATAGACTCCTAGGAGCCCAGGATGATAACAGAAGATTTGAAGATTTTACTCCAAAATTTGCGTTGAATTATAAGGTAACACCTTTCATAGCTGTTTATACATCTTTTGGGTACAGCTTTGATTCACCGGCTGGAAATGAACTTGATAATTATCCAACAAGTTCTGATCCAGGTGCGTTATTGAATCCTGATTTGAAGCCACAGCAATCCACGAATTTTGAACTAGGTACAAAAGGTAATTTACTTAATGAAGAAAGTGAAATTTTCACCAATACACTTTTTGAATTCACATTTTTCAATACGATTGTGGAAGATGAAATTGTCCCATTCGAAGTTTATGGCAGTGCATTTTTTAGAAATTCTGCTAAAACAAACAGAAGAGGTTTAGAAGTTGGAATAACAACTGAAGCTTATAGGGGCTTAAAAGCAATTCTTTCTTACACTTTTTCTGATTTTTCTTATGACGAGTACGTAGCCGTCACGATTGATGTTGACTCGTTAGGCGAAATAACAACAGCATCAGAAGATTTTAGCGGTAATGTTGTACCAAGTGTTCCCAAGCATAATCTTTTATTTGGATTGGAATACAAACATCGACTTACTTCTAATTTAAATGGTTTCATTAAAGGGACATATCAAAGCATTAGCGGAATGTATGTTAATGATGCAAACTCAACTGAAACCGATGGATATCAAGTCCTGAATTCAACGTTTGGCATTGAATTGCTTATGGGCAATTTTAATATACTTCTTTCTGGCGGAGTAAATAATATTTTAGATCAATCTTATGTAGGATTTATCAATATTAATTCTGCCAATGGAAGATTTTATGAAGCTGGTGAACCACAAACATTCTTTGCTGCATTAAAATTTGGTTACGTATTTTAGTTTTTTAACAAAGGGATTTATGATAAAGAAAATCTTTTTTCTATTAATTAGTTCTTTAATGTTTAATACCGTCTCCCTTCCACAGGAAGACGGTTTAATTATTGGAGATAATTACAGAATTTTTCCAAGTACAACTTCTCAATCAGAAGTATTTATTTCAAAGCATCCAACAAACCAAAATATTTTATTTTCATCTGCAAACACATTAAGGTTTACTCCATCCTTTTTTGTAAGTGAAGGAGTTTACGTTTCTACTGATGCCGGAGAAAGTTGGTATGGCAGTGACACTTGCAAAGGTGCCAATATTTTCTTCCACGGAGGTGATCCGTCAATTTCGATTGATAAGAATGGAACTTTTATTTTAACTAGAAAAGGATCAACATCTTTTCCCGGCGTTTACTCTCACTACTCAACAGATAATGGAATAACCTGGTCATCTCAAAAAACTGTTTCTTCAGACGAATTAGAAAGAGCCTCAATAGTTTCCGATACCGATCCAAACAGTGCTTATTATGGTCGAACTTATGGCGTTTGGGCAATGCTGACTCCCCCTCCCTATCCAATAAAATTTACATATACAAATGATATTACTGCTAACTGGTCTAATCCAATCCAATTAAATAATCCAACCATTCGCGGAGCAGGCGGTGAAGTAACTCTTGGACCAAACGGTGAAGTATATGTTTGCTGGGCAGGAGTGACAAATACTTCTCCTTTTACTGAGATCCAAGTAGGTTTCGCTTCCTCAACCAATGGAGGCGGAAATTGGACTGTCACTGAAAATGCATTTCCAATGAATGGCATTGTTGGAATTCTAACCACAAAACAAAGTATAAGAGTCAATGGTCTACCAAGAATGGCAGCTGATTTATCGACTACATCAACGAGAGGAAACATTTATATTGTTACTTCCCAAAAGAATCTGGCTCCTGCTGGAAGCGATCCTGATATAATTTTAAGAAAATCAACAGATGGCGGACAATCGTGGTCTGATGGAATTAGGGTAAACCAGGACAATTTAAATAACGGGAAAATTCAATTTTTTACTGGTATTACTGTGGATGAGTTTGGCGGTGTAAATATCATCTTTTATGATGACAGAAATACTACAAATGATTCCTCAGGTGTTTTTCTCGCACGATCAACTGATGGAGGAAACACATGGAATGAATATGAAATTAGTGATCACAATTTTAGACCAACAGCAATCGGTGGATTAGGACAGGGTTATATGGGTGATAATATTGATATAACTTCAGTTGGAAATAAACTTTTTCCTGTTTGGATGGATAACTCAAGCGGAAACTATCAGATCTGGAGTGTGCCGATTGAAATATTGTCTGTAGGTATCGACGATGAAAATAAAGTACATATTCCATCTGATTTTGAATTAGAGCAGAACTATCCAAACCCTTTCAATCCAAATACAATTATTGAATTTAACCTACCGGTTAGTGCTAATGTTACTTTAAAGATTTTTGATTTAACAGGAAGAGAGATTGCTACTCTACTAGATGAAAATCGAGATGAAGGGAATCATAAAATAAATTTTAAAGCTGATGAATTTGGTTTATCAAGCGGAATTTATTTTTATAAGCTTTCTGCAAATGGATTTAATCAGACAAAACCAATGATGCTGCTTAAGTGATTTTACTTGAGGAGCAGCATTTTTTTTGTTTCAACAAAATTGCTGGCTTTAAGTTGATAAAAATAGACACCTGAGCTTAATTGTGAACCTGTTTGACTAGTTGAAATATCTTCAATTGTAAATTGTAAACTATAAGAACCTGGAGGTTTTTCTTCATTAACTAGGCTTGCGATTTCATTTCCTAAAACATCATAAACTTTTATAGATACAAATTGTCTACTGCCTATAGTGTACTGGATCACTGTGCCTGGATTAAACGGATTGGGGAAATTTTGTTCAAGTACAAAGCTACTTGGAACTTGGGCTTGCAGGTCATTCACAGAAACAACACTATCAGGAACATATTTAAAAATGTAACCAGCCTCTCCTACGGCAATACCGTTAAGGGAATCAGAAAATCCTATAGCAAAAATACAAAGCGAATCATTTGTGGGAATAAAATCCCATGTTTTACCAGTATCTTTACTTACGATAAAACTTGTGTCGCAGCCTAAAGTACCCCAAACTTCTTCGTTCGTTCTTCTACTTAATGAAGTTATCCTTCCATATTTATTCAATTCATTGTATGTCCAAAAATTCTTCTGCAAATCAAATTTGAGTACCCCAATAGGATAATACCTTTCAATATCAGCAGAAAGTGAGAGTACAGTTGTAGAATCTAAAAATATAAAATCATCAAATTTATCAGGTGCTATACCGTAGGCTTTCCAGGATGCACCCGCATCGTTAGTTCGCCAGACTACTCCAGCTACATCAATTGCACCGCCAACGGCAAATCCAAACATTGAAGATGAAAATCTGATTTTATTGATTGGAAAATATGCGAAAGAGCCAGTATCCACATTTGCCGGGCTCCAACTTAAACCTCCATCATTTGTAAAAGACAATTCGAACGGATCACCACCGATCCAGCCATTTAGTGTATCTTGAAAAAAAATAGTGTTAAGAATTATATTTAAAGCCCTATAATTAGCTACTTGCCAATTTTGTCCGCCATTGGAAGTACTTAAAATTTTACTTCTTAAATTAAAATTCTCAAGTTCAAAAGCGACTGCCCAACCCAGTGAATCATTTAGAAAAAATATATCATGGATGTAATTGGATACACCAGAGTTTTGAATTTCCCAGGTTACGCCTTGATCACTGGAAAACATTATCACACCACTATCTCCCGCTACCCAGCAATGCAGTGAATCGAAGTAACAAACTTTTAATAAGTTATAATCTGTGGGTGTTTTAATTTTTTCCCAATCACCTTGCCCAAAACTTGTAAGACAGGAAAGAATAACAAACGATGAAATTAGAACTAAGCTTTTAATCATTTCCTAAAATTATTTTTTTGAAAATTAGATAAGATGGTCTGAACATCCAATTATTATGAAAAAATTATTTAACAAATCCGATTATTTATTGTACTAAAATCTTACAAAATGTTTGTTATCTTTACAAAAATTTTTTTATAAAATAAGGTGAAAGAATGCGTAATATATTAATTGGTTCTTTATTTATCTCAGCTTTAATATTATTTATATCTTGCGGTGAAAAAGAGCAGCCTAAGGTTCAAGACGAAAATCAGATGATGAAGCAGCAAGGTGATAATACTGTGCATAATGTGGTTGTGGAAGAGAAAACTGACGCTAGTAATTACAGCTATTTAAAGGTTAAAGAGAATGGTAATTCATTTTGGATTGCTGTAAGTCGAATGGACATAAATGTAGGTGAATCTGTTATTTTTTCCAGATCGATGGAAATGAAAAATTTTAAAAGTGAAGCATTGAAAAAGACTTTTGAATCTATTCTTTTTGTGGATGATGCGAGAAAAAGCGGAAGCGAAGGCGAATTAAAATCTACTCATCAAAATGTTGCCACAGGTAAAGACGAATCAATAAAAGTAGAACCTATTAAAGGGGGCTATACAATTGAGCAAATTTATAATCAATCTTCCTCACTTGTTTCTAGGACCGTAAAAGTACGCGGCAAAGTTGTTAAAGTTAACGAAGGTATTATGGGCACTAATTGGGTTCATATTCAGGATGGGACCGGTAAAGAAGGAACACACGATTTATTGGTAACCACAGATGAGATTGTAAAAGTAGGATCGACGATTGTCGCGGAAGGTAAGGTTATTAAGGATAAGGATTTTGGTGCGGGATATTTTTATAATGTTCTGCTTGAAAATTCAAAAATAACAATTGAATAAATATTTAATCCCGAAGACAAAACATCTTCGGGTTTTTTTATGTTAGTCTATTATAATTAAGTATTCTTATATGGATCTAAACTTACGATTAATCAGTTTTTCTTCTCTGCCTGTTGATTAAGTTTTCTAACATCTTTTCGAGTATTTGTTGATTAACATTTTTCTGCAATCCGTATTCACGCCTGGCATATTCCGTAAAGAATCTATGGTTTTTGAAAAATTCAATTGAGGTTCTTAGCCATTCAATATCAGACTGTGTTTTTACACCCCTGAGTTCAAATTCCTGCCTCAATATTTTTCCTCTTTCCTCGATATTAATTTGTCCCAAATGATGAAGATCCGCATCACAAACGATTTCTTCAAGCTTGTTTTTAGGAATCTGCGGAATCCTGGTAGCATTTATGCAGCCAATAATTTTTTTAATATTTTCTTCAGGGTAGGACTCATTTTCTAAATATGATCTTGCATATTCAGAACTCTGATCTTCGTGACCATGACAGCAATGGAAATGACCGGTATCATGAAACCAGCACGCTATTAAAATAATTTCCATATCGGCCATTGCAAGTCCTTCTGTCGTACCAATTTTATCTGCCACATCGACAACCTCTTTAGTGTGAGAAATACTATGAAAAATATTTTCGGCTAAAGATTTTTTAGCAAATAGTTCTAAAACGTAATTTTCAACTTTTTTTAATATCAAACTATCTAGCATAGTTTTTTCAGAATGTAATACTTATAAATGAATATATTTGATTGACTATTTTTGTAATAACTTTCAAATTAATTAGATGTTATTGATTCTTACTTAAGCGGTACGAAATTATACCAGTTCATTTTAAGTAATGGTGACAATTATCACAGTTGTGATTTCAATAAAACGTAGCGAATGAAAAAATTAATACTTCTCAGGCATGCAAAATCTAGTTGGAAAGATGTATCCATAAATGATTTTGATAGGCCTTTAAACAAACGCGGTAATCGTGACGTTTCAACAATGGCAGATACATTTTTAAATCGAAATATTAAACTTGACCTTATTATATCAAGTAGCGCAAAAAGAACTGTAGATACAGCCAAGGTATTTGCAGAGACTCTAGGATTCGGATCAAATATTTTGATCAAAGATGAATTATATGAAGCTTCAAGTTATGAAATTTTAAAGTGCATAAATCAGATAGATAATATTTACAATAATGTTTTGATTGTATGCCATAATCCCGGCATCACAAATCTTTCTAATTACCTATCGGACTTTATGATTGATAATATTCCTACAACAGGAATTGTCGGACTTTCATTTGAGAATAATTGGAAAGAAATAAAGGGAAAAAGCGGCTCTTTTTTGTTTTTTGATTATCCAAAAAAGTATTTCAAAAGGAATTAACTTTGGCCGTGATGCAGCTAAACAATCTGCAATTCAATAATCAATTATTCCAAATATTTCAGTAATTTTAGTTTAATTAATAATATCAGTTAAAACGAATTGAAGGTAATAAATGCCAACTGCAGTAATAACCGGCGGATCAGGTTTTTTGGGATCACATCTTTGCGATAAACTTATCAGTGAAAACATATCTGTTATTTGCATAGATAATTTATTAACCGGTAGTTTAGATAACATTCAACATTTATTCGGTAATCCAAAATTTCATTTTATTAATCATGACGTAACAAATTTTACCTTTGTTCCAGGCAAGGTTGATTACATATTACATTTTGCATCACCTGCAAGCCCGCTGGATTATCATCAGCTACCAATCCAAACGCTCAAGGTAGGCTCATTAGGCACTCATAAAGCTTTGGGGCTGGCAAAAGAGAAAGGAGCAAGATTTTTACTCGCCTCAACTTCTGAGGTTTATGGTGATCCTTTAGTTCATCCCCAAAAGGAAGATTACTGGGGAAATGTTAATCCAATTGGTCCCCGTGGGGTTTATGATGAGGCAAAGAGATTTGCCGAGGCATTAACTATGGCTTATCAAAGATTTCATAACATAAGTACTAGGATAGTAAGGATATTCAATACATATGGTCCTCGTATGCGTGTAAATGATGGCAGGGCAATTCCTGCATTTTTTAACCAGGCGTTATGTAATGAGCCAATAACGGTATTTGGTGATGGAACACAGACGAGAAGTTTTATTTACATTGATGACCAGGTTGAGGGAATATTTAAGTTATTGATGTCTGATGAAATGGAACCAGTCAATATCGGTAACCCTGAAGAGATAACAGTTAAGCAAATGGCCGAGGAAATAATTGAGTTAACTGGATCTAAGAGCAAAATAATTTATAATTCACTACCTGTTGATGACCCTCGTGTGCGTCAGCCAGATATATCCAAAGCAAAGGCAGTGCTTGGATGGAAACCAAAAATTAATCGTTCCGAGGGATTGACCAGGACGATGGAGTATTTTAAAAATCGTATACAAAATAAAAATGAAAGTTAAAAGATATTCTAATTCTAAATCGGTTAATAATTATTATAAAATTAGATTAATGCTATAAGAAATATAAACTGGGAATAGATGAAAGAAGTAAAAGGTAAATTATGAATTACGAATTGCTAATGGATTTTATTTCTTTTTTATGATGTGTGATTTTAAATCAAGAGTAAGGACCAAGTTAGCTAAATCCCTCCCATCGATGTACATCGTGCCATTTTTTACTCTTTCGGTAAACTGTCCATTTGTAATTACAAATTTCCGTTTGATTTCATTAGCAGCGGGTTTAAAGTGAATGATTTCCTCGTAATCTTCTTTCTTAAGATCTGATGTGAGCAGGCATTTACCGTAAAGACTTACAGGCGTTGTCCCTTTTTTTGCAGTGCCAATAATGTAGAACATTGGTTCATCGTCAATATCCATAACACTGATGTCGCGGTATCCAATAGAAACAAAGAAATACTTCATCAAAGTTTTATAACTATTAAGATCGATTCCCTGTAGTTTAGTCAGAATTTTATTTCGTTCGCTGTTAATATTTTTATTAAACTGATCATTCATACCAAAAACAGCAAGCCAATCATCCATTGTAACTAATTCAGAAAGGGTTTCACTCTTGAGATTGTCAAACAAGTACCGGTTTAAAAATCCCTTTTCACGAAGTACTTTTTCGAGATCTTCTTCAAAAGTATTTTTAATTAAATAATTATAAACAGTAACCGGAACAGAAACCATATCATTTATCCCCGTTTCATCATCATTCTGCCATAAGGTTACCGGATTCCACCATTGATCAAAATTAATTATGTACGGAGCTTTTGTAAGATTAATTTTTATTCGCGATGGTTTTAAATTTGTTAAAAATACTGCTATCTCGCGCCTCTCATAGAAAGCATCTAATGATTGACTTAATTCCTCCGCCGACATTCCATTTCTGCCTGTGACAAATTTAATATTATTCATCTCGAGAGCTTTTTCAAGTTTCTTCATTCCATTTACGTCATACTGGGTGAAAACAAAAGCCTTTTTCTTATTTCTGTATATTGCCTCGGCTTGCTCTATTAATAAACTTGCTTTAGGACTTATGTTACGGAAAGATGAAAAATTGAGTATCTGTTTCAGCTTATGAATGATTGTAAAAATATTTGATTGAAATCTTAGTGGATTAGGGCTATCGAACATCTTATTTAGTTCATCGCGGGATTGTGAAATTGCTTCAGAATATTCAAACATCTGCATCTCATCAAGGTCTAGCCAGATATTTTTAATGTTTGTAACAGGTAAATCGCTCTGAATATCGGCTAATGATTTTCCAAAGAAATTAAATTCCACTTTTTGTGCAAAAAGAAATTCATCTAGAAACTTTTTATTATACTTAAGATTATTTACTGCCGTTAAGAACCAGATAAATGATGGTTCAATCTTATTGATTATTCCATCTATAATTTTTGAAGCTGATTTTACATTAACTAGTTCATCAAGCAAAACAAGGTCCAGTTTATCAAAATCCTTCAGTTCGATTTTGCCTAAATCATCAACATTCAGAAACCAAACAACAGATGATCCTTTTATTTTTTTAGTAATTCCGGGTTCAAATTTTTTATGTTTAAATTCTTTTACGCAAGATTTTAATGACTGCGACCAGTATTCAGTATATCTTGTTTTATCGCTTATAAGCAGAACAGATTTAATCTTAGCTTTTTTAGAAAGGAAACCAAGAGCAGCTGAAACCTGACCAAATTTATCATAACCAAGTTCATCTGAAAGTACTGCGAAATTATTTGCAGTAAGGAAGTCTGCCGATTCAAGCTGATAATCATCAAGATTGTTAATCGTCTTAGAATATTCAGACCAGCTAAGTTCTCTAAAAGAGGATAATAATGTTTTGATATTATTTTTATCAGACTCAGACAAAGAGGCATCATTTAGCGCATCAAGAACAACCGGTTCAAAATTCTTTTGTTTTATAACAACTTTCTTAACAACAGTTTTTGGTATGTTAATTTTAACTTTAAAAACTGAGTAGGCGATTTCAAGAGACGGAGAATAAAACTTCACATCAGCTGGGAGCATTTCTTCAACAGGTACTGAAAAAGATGTGGTGGTAGTTTTAATTAGATTATCGATATCGGGCACATCAATTTTTTTTAATTGAGGTAATACAAAATCTTCTATCTTATATTCATACGAAATAACTGGATTGTGATCAAACTTATCAACGTTAAGCAGTTCTATATTGTATACTTCAGGAACCAGGTTTGAGAGTTCATCTGTAATTTGCGGTGGAGTAATTAATAATGGAATATCTTTAACAGAAACATTTGTAAAATATATGTTTTGATCAAAAGTTTCAGGGGCCTTTGTATTCAGGCATGAAGATTTATCCAATGCAGAAGTGGGTTTTAGAATAAATACTTCTGATTTATCAAACAGAGGAACAGGTTTTGCAATAAATACAGAAGACTGATCGACAACATCAGGGATTTGTGGAAGTTCTGATTTAAAATCTCTTATCGAAGGATAAGAGATAAGTTTTTCTTTCATGGTAAACAATTGGGGTTTGGTTAAACCAAAAAAGATAAGATATGCTTTTGGTTTTTCAAGTCGATACTTTTGTCGTATTTCAGGGAGATTTTCAGTTCTAGCAAATTTAAATTTCAGCTTAATTGAGGTTGGAGTTTTAAGTTTTTCTATTTCAATGTCATCAACAGTTTCAGAATGATCAATCTCTCTTACTTGAGGTGCAAATATTCGTGGTGCTCTGAGCCATTTCGCAAAATGGAAATCGTCTGCGGCTTCAAATTTAGAAACCTTTGAAGCAATTCTTTCTCTTGCTGTTCGAATCATCTGATTACGACTGATTAGTCGTTAGTTCTTTGAAGCTGAACCTGTTCACAAGCCGCTTTTAATCTTTCAAAAGGCTCTGAAAGATTGCGAGCCTCGGCAATTTTTTCTAAACTTCCTTTTATTCCTTTCAGCTCTTCCCCGAACTTTTGAGATGTTTCCAGAAATGCCTTAGCTGAACCATTCAATGGAGTATTAAGTGTTTCCAGAACCGTATTGCCTCTTGATTTCTGTTTTTCATCACCTAATAATCTAACCACTCTAATCCCTTGTTTATTATTTGCACCAAGGAAAAGCGGATCTTTAACAACAATCAAATCGATCTGTTCATTCACAGCATTCAGAAGCGGAACCGAAATTAATTCAACTAATATATGTTCAAGCAGTACATCACCATATAATGTTTTCTGAAAACTTGTTGGACGAATTGGTGCGGTGACTCTGAATTCTAAAGGTTTGGTTTCAGCATCAGTTACTAAAATTGCTCCCATTACACCGCCATTTTCACTTAAAGTGTAGGTTTCAAGGAATGCTATTTTTGCGATCTCCATCTCACATCTCCGGTTATTACAAATTAATAAAAGATTATTTCTGAGATGTGATTTTCAAGATTAGTGCCATCATTTGACCTGTTTGAAGATTATTATAATTTATTAAAAAGAAGTAAAAAAGTTATTTAAGTAAAATTAAGAAGAGACAATAATGACGTGTAAAGATTTGAATAGCGAAGAAATTCAAATCCTTTGTTTGAAATTGTAATGACTTAATTTTTCATGAGTTTATTTCCTGCATTAACTACTTATAAATAGAAGTTGACAATTAGTGGTTAAAAGATTACCGATGTAAATAATTTTACAATCTTTGAAAGAATTACCGAGAAAATAAGATTGAGTTTGGTTTCTGGCTAACATAAGGAATCTATATTATGTCCATGTTTCGTATTATCTGGATAAAATTTTGCATACATGAAAGTATAATGGAATTGATTATTACTGATAATGAATAGATTTTTTAGAATGATTGTGACTAAACTTGAAGGTTACTGAATTATAAATAGAATAGGATTTTTGTCAATTGTGAGTGAAAACGAAGAAAAATAAAAAAATATCTTGACAGTGAAGTGAACTTAGTCTAATTTTATATAGACTAAATCTAAATAATAGTAAAATAATGAAAACAGCTTCAGATTTAAATTTTGGTGAACGAGCAATTATCAGAGATATAGATAATTCACACCCATCTTTCCGACGAATACTTGAAATTGGATTTACACCAGGTCAAGAAATTGAGTTAGTTAACTCATCAGCGTTTAATGATCCGCTTGCATTTTCTTTACGAGGAACTTTAATAGCTATAAGAAGACACGAAGCCGATTGTATTATTCTGTCATGATCAGTTCTCCCACAGAAAAGTTACATTTAATTACATTAGTCGGTCCACCAAATTCAGGCAAAACTACTCTCTTTAATCTATTAAGTGGTAAAAATTTCAAAACTGTAAACTATCCCGGTTCAACAGTAGAATATTCATCATGTAAAATTCAGTCTAAGTATGGTGTAGCTGCAAATGTATTGGACTCTCCGGGTATTATAAGTTTAAATCCAAACTCCCCTGATGAAGAGATATCCATAAATTCTTTATATAATCATCCTGAATTCGGAGTACCGCATTTAATTATTACAACCGTGGATGCAAGCCAGATTTCCCGACATCTACTTTTATCGAAGCAATTAATTGAATCGGGGTTTAACGTAATAGTTGTAGTTACGATGAATGATATACTTGCAAAGCGTGGTTTTGGTGTTGATGAAAATAAGTTAGCGGAAGAATTAGGATGCGGTATAATAAAAATTAATGGAAGAACCGGTGCTGGTTTAGACAAACTTTTAAGTTGCATAAAGCCCAAACTGAACGATAATGAATTGGTTTCAGAAGAAGCACCAAGACGAATATTTGAAAACATAAATAAAGAAAAACTACTTGAACTTTATAAAGAGATAGAAAGAATAGAAAAAGAGGTAATAGTACCCTTACCTGCTAATGACGACAATAAAATTAGAAGTGTAAATGAAAAACTTAAAATCCTTAATCCAACTTTAAAATATGGAAGTAACAGGCCGGATGAAATGACGTTAAAGATTGATAAGCTATTGTTAAGTAGAAAATGGGGACTGCTTTTTTTCTTTCTGATAATGTCTCTTACCTTTACATCAATATTCTGGATCGCTGACCCATTTATGGGATATGTTGATCAGATGTTTGGATATCTATCATCTTTAACAACGGAGTTGCTAGGGCAAACCTGGTACAGTGATCTGGTAGCTGATGGAATTATAAGTGGTACAGGTTCTGTCCTAGTATTCTTGCCACAGATTTTAATTTTGTTTCTAATATTAGGACTACTTGAGGATACTGGTTATTTAGCTCGGGGCGCTATGTTGATAGACAAACCGCTTTCCAAGATCGGACTAAATGGAAAATCATTCGTACCAATGTTGTCGGGATTTGCTTGTGCTATACCTGCAATTCTTGCAGCAAGGACTATTTCAAATAGGCGCGAAAGACTGCTTACAATATTTATTATCCCATTGATGAGTTGCAGTGCAAGATTGCCGGTTTACGTATTGTTAATTGCATTTCTCACCCCTTCGGATAAATTATGGCTTGCTGGTATAGGGTTAGCATCAATTTACATATCCAGTATTATAGGGTCTATCGTAGTGGCGGCATTTGTTAACAAATTCAATAAAAAGATAATTAAATCAGAAGACAATTCATCATTTATACTGGAATTACCAGCATACAGGCTCCCGAAGGCTAAAGTTGTTCTTAGAAATTCGCTTGAAAACGTAAAGCAATATATATTTAGAGCCGGTCCGATAATTTTATTATTATCAATGGCCATCTGGTTTTTAACTTACTTTCCGAATCACAGTCCGGAAATAATTAAAACGGGATTGACAGAAGCAGAAACCTTGCAAATGATAAAAGCTGAGAGATTATCAACATCTTATGCTGCCGGACTTGGTAAGATAATCCAACCCGCAATGAGTCCATTAGGAATGGATTGGCGAATCGGTGTTTCACTTATAGCTGCTTTTGCTGCGAGAGAAGTATTTGTAAGTTCACTAGCCTTGATATTTAAAGTAACTGACGAAAAAGATTTACAGTCCTCACTACTTGAAGCTATGAGAAAAGCAACGGTTCAAGAAACAGGCAAGCCTTTATTTTCACTTTCCACTGTCATTGGGTTAATAGTATTCTTTATTTTTGCCATGCAGTGTTTATCAACTGTGGCCGTATCAAAAAAAGAGACCGGTGGATGGCGAATACCAATTTTACAGTTAATCATATTTACATCTACCGCCTATATTTTAACATTTATTACTGTCAATCTTATTAATCTTTCAGGATTTAATTGATATCACAATTTAAAATTATCTTGCAATTAGAATTCTATAAAATTATTTTGACGTAATGAGAAGTGAATAATAAAGTGAAAAACGAACAAGCAACGGAAATATTTAAAACTTATCTGAAGCAAGGCAAAAACAGAATTACACCGGAGAGATTTGAAGTTCTTGACGCAGTGCTTGAGCATGAAGGACATTTTGGTGCCGATGATCTTTTCATTCAGTTAAAAAATTTAAAATCAAAAGTATCTAGGGCTACTGTTTATAATACTTTAGAATTGCTTGCACAATGCGGCCTTCTTAGTAAAAGAAATTTTGGAGATAATCTTACACGTTATGAAAGTAATTTTAAAAAGCGGACTCACGATCATTTAATTTGTGTTAATTGCGGAAAGATTGTCGAATTTTCAGATGAAAGATTAAATTTAATTCCACAAGAAATAACTAAAAAACTTGGTTATGATATTGACAGTTATTCATTTAACATTTTTGCCCGGTGTAAAAATCAAAGAGATTGTAAAAAACAGTAGGTAACATTTCTAATAATACGCATGTCGACTAAAAAAACTAAATATCCTTTAAGCTGGTCAAAAGAAAATTTCTCGATTAAAATATTTTGCTCCATACCGAATATTGCAACCGGTATATTAATTAAAGCGGGTAATGCCCATTTTGTGGTAGATCCAGGTGATGGAATTTTACGGGACTTAAATAAAGAACTTAAGATATCAGATATACTCAATATTTCAGATGCTTTTGTTACTCATGGACATCACGATCATGTTGGTGGACTATGGTCTTTGTTAACGTATTTAAGAGTAATGAATAAGAAATCACCGCTTTTCATTCATTATCCCAAAGGCTGTCTTGAAATTGTTCATATCTATAATGCATTTAATAAAGTTTACAGTAATAATCTTTCATATAAGATTATTCTGAAAGAAATAAATGTTAATAAATCCTTTAAAAGCAAGAAGGTAATCGTAAGACCATTCCCTGTTATTCACAAAGAATACTTTGGTGATCATAATTTAACCAGACAAGTACCTGCTTTGGGATATAAATTTACCTTTAATGGGACAAAAATTTGTTACGGCGGAGATACGGCTTATTGTGAAGAGTTAGTAAGACATGCTTTAAAATCGGATTTAGCCATTTTAGAGGCTGGTCACGATGATGAAACTGCAGATGAAATGCATATGAGTTTGAGTGAGGCCAAATCAATTGGTGAATCAGCCAAAGAATATTTTTTAGTTCACGTTCCCGAATAAACAATTTCTTAATCATAATTTAGCAACAAAAAAGATCTAATATGAAACAACTATGTATATTACTAACTCTATTCTCATTATTAAATCATCCTTCAGCATTCGCTCAAGTAAATGATTATTCTTTTGAGGGTGAGAAGCATTTTAAGAATATAAAGATGTTAACAAACACAGGTGAAAATGCCGAAGCTTATTTTTCCTTTGACGGGAAAAAACTAGTATATCAATCAACATTTGATTCAATGCTATGTGATCAGATATTTATAATGAATATTGACGGAACTGATCGTGAACTCGTCTCAACTGGAAATGGAAGAACAACTTGTTCTTACTACTATCCAGACGGGAAAAGAATTTTATACGCATCAACACATCATCATGATAAAAAATGTCCACCCCCACCCGATCGATCAAAAGGATATGTTTGGAAATTATATGAAACGTTTGATATTTTTTTAAAGGACAATTACGAATTAAAACAATTAACCGATACTCCCGGATACGATGCAGAAGCCACAGTTTCACCTAAGGGAGATAAAATAGTTTTTACTTCACTTCGTGACGGCGATCCAGAGATTTATATTATGAATTTGGATGGAAGCGACCAAAAACGATTGACATTTGAGAAAGGTTATGACGGCGGACCATTCTATTCACCAGATGGAAGTAAAATAGTTTTCCGTGCAAGCAGACCTGTTACTGATGAACAATTAGTTGATTACAATGATCTTGTTGAAAATGGTTATGTAAGACCAAGTGCTTTAGAAATCTTTGTAATGGATGCTGATGGTAAAAATATGGAACAAATTACAAATCTTGGTAAAGCAAGCTTTGCCCCATTCTTTCATCCAGGCGGAAAGAAAATAATTTTTTCTTCAAATTATCAGGGTAACACTCCAAGAGATTTTAATTTGTTTATGATTAATATTGATGGAACAGGATTAGAGCAAATCACATTTAATCCTTCATTTGACGGATTCCCAATGTTCTCACCAGATGGAAAATATTTAGTTTTCGGATCCAATCGTTTTAATAAAAAAGATACGGATACAAATATTTTTATTGCGGAGTGGGTTGAATAGTTAGTTGTAATTAGTAAACAGCAAAAATTAATAAGTGATAAGGTAGAATAATGAAAAAAATCTTTTTATTACTGGTTGCATTATCCGCAATAATAATTGCGCAAAATAATAATCCGGAAATAACGCTAAAAGAAATAAAAGATCATATAACATATCTTGCTTCTGATGAACTTGAAGGAAGAATGACAGGTACGGGCGCTTTATACAAAGCAGCAGAATATTTAAAAGATGAATTTGAAAGTTATGGGTTAAAACCGTTGTTTAAAGGAAGTTACTTTCAGGAATTTCCATTTATGGAAAAATTGGAATTAGGCAGCGAGAATATATTGGGTACAGAATTCAGAGAAGTAAAAAGTCCTGGTGGACGTTACTCCAAACTTAAAGAGGAATTTATACCACTTTCATTTACTGATAATCTTTCAATAGAATGCCAGGTAGTGTTTGCAGGTTATGGTATTTCAGCAAAGGAATTAAACTATGATGATTATACTAATATTGATGTTAAAGATAAAATTGTGGTTGTATTCAGAAATCATCCTGATATGAAAAGTCCGCATTCTAAGTTTGAACAATACTCTAGTTTGAGATATAAAACTACAACTGCACGGGATAAAGGTGCTAAGGGAATTATTTTTGTTAATACAAGTGATAAAACTGATGATCCATTGATTGAATTGCGATATGATAATGCAGCTAAGATAACAGGCATTTCGGCAATCAGTATTAAAAGGGATCTATTAGGATATATTCCGCTTAAAGATTTGCAAAATAAAATTGATTCTACATTATCGCCAGATTCATATTTAGTAGAACCAGATCATCTAACAATATCTATTTCAACAGAAATAATTGAAGTACAAGGTAAAAGTGTGAACGTTGGCGCTTACCTGGAACCGTTAAATAAAAAATTTAATGATGAGTATGTAGTCATCGGCGCACATTTTGATCATCTTGGATGGGGCGGACAAAACTCATTATATAACGGGGAACCCTCAATCCATAATGGTGCCGACGATAATGCTTCAGGTACATCAGGATTATTGGAGCTTGCAGAAAAGTTTGCTTCGATAAAAGATAAACTAAATAGAAAAATAGTATTCATTGCATTTTCTGGTGAAGAACTTGGCTTACTTGGTTCAAGTTATGTTGTAAACAATTTCCCACTTCCGATTGAGAATAATATAACAATGATTAATATGGATATGATTGGAAGACTTAATGATAAAAATGAGTTAATCGTTTACGGGACAGGAACATCATCAAAATGGAAAAATATTTTAGATGATAAAAACGAGTATGATTTGAATCTGACTTTTAACGATGAAGGATTTGGCCCGAGTGATCATTCGTCATTTTATGGAAAAAAAGTACCGGTATTGTTTTTCTTTACAGGCACACATTCTGACTATCACAAACCATCCGATGATGCTGACAAAATAAACTCAGCCGGGGAAGAAAAAGTTCTGAAGTATGTCTCTGATGTGGCAACAACAATCGTCAACTCTGATACAAGACCGGATTACATCTCAGTAGAACGAAAAGATACCGGTAAGATGACAGGAACGCGGGTTTATGTTGGAACTGTTCCTGATTTTGCAGGTGATGTTGATGGATATAAACTTGGCGGCGTTACTGATGGAAGCCCGGCAGCTAAAGCAGGATTATTAGCCGGAGACATAATAATTAAATTTGGCGAGAAGAAAATTTCAAATATTTATGATTTTACATATGCATTGGGTGATCATGTTCCCGGTGATAAAGTTAATGTTTTAGTCAAACGAGGGAATGAAGAGTTAACTTTTGAAATTGAATTGGGATCTAGATAATAAGTTAAATTCGTAGCACAAACAAAAGTCTGTGTTAACTTAATATATAATGTGGCTGCAAAAAGAAATAATACTTAAACCACGCAATAAAGGATTTCATCTTATTACAGATGAAATCTTATCGAGCATACATGAAATTGAAACCATCAAAATGGGATTAGTCAATCTCCTGCTTAAACATACATCAGCTTCTTTAACATTAAATGAAAATGCTGATCCTGATGTTAGAACTGATATGAAAAATTTTTTTGATGAGATTGTACCTGAGAATAAAAATTATTATGAACACACATCAGAAGGCGCAGATGATATGCCGGCACATATTAAATCCTCCTTGCTGGGAAATTCTATTACCATTCCTATCTCAAATGGCAAATTAAATCTTGGGATTTGGCAAGGAATATATCTATGCGAACATAGAAATTATGGAGGAAATAGAAAACTATGTATTACCATCAATGGCGAATCCTAATAAAAGAATCTTATTCCAACTCTTGTCATAAAACCGCTCATATTATATGATCTTTGCAAAACTCCACTCGGATAATTAAATTTATCATCATCATACGTCCAACTTGGATGAGATTCGTGATAAGTTATTTCTCCAAAAAATTCCGAGCGGGGACTGATGGCAAAAGCGGCTCCAACACCAACACGCCAATTAAAATCAAAAGCGGCTTCAAAATCATCCTGTATAGGATCCTGAAAATTTCTAAAGTTGATTAAAAGCATTTCGGCACCAATAGATCCTAAAGCATAAAATTGCGCGCGGTTAGACATTGGAAATCTTGCTGTAGCTCCAATCATTACCGGAAAATCGTGAATATTTGTAGTCGCCCGAAGTTCATTAAGTTCTCCAATTGCACCGGGGTAAAATTCATTTAGTTCGCTTACAAGTTTTTTATCAACATAATTTCGATGGAACCAATCTATACTCCAATTCCAGCTAAATAGTTTATCAATATGCTGCCCACCTTCAAATCCGATGATAAAACCGCCATCAGTGGCTGATGGATTGAAGTAGCCTAATTTTACAGCCCCTGTATTCCATTGTGCCAAGGCTGAGGTTGCTAGGATCGCAAATAGGAATAATATTCGTCTCATAATTTCACCTTAAATTGATTTCCTATTCAGCCAAGTTAAGTGCCAGCATAAAAATTCACTTAAGGTTGATTAAAGCTTTCGAGAAACAACTTATGTCTATTTAATGAAACATCTTTGTGTAGCATAAAATGGAAACCACCTCGTTTGTATTAAATTTTTTACTTTGTTTAGTTGCGATAGTATCTTTGTGAAGTTTAATTAAATAAAGCTGATTTATGCCCAAAATTTTATTTGTTTGTATGGGAAATATCTGTCGCTCTCCTGCTGCGGAAGAGATTTTTAGAAAATTGGTTAGTGATGTAAAACTGGAAAATGAAATCAGTATTGACTCAGCAGGAACAATTGATTTTCACGCGGGTGAATTACCTGATATCCGTATGAGAAATCACGCATTACTGAGAGGTTACGATTTAGTCAGTCGTGCAAGACAATTTAATCCTAAAAAGGACTTTGAAATGTCCGATTATATAGTTGTGATGGATGATGATAATTATAAAGATATTATTCGACTAGACACTAACAAATCATACAGAAATAAAATTCTTAGAATGGCAGATTTTTGTTCTAATAAAAGTGTGAAAGAAGTTCCTGATCCATATAACGATGGAGACGAAGGATTTGAGAACGTACTTGATATTCTGGAAAACAGTACAAAACATCTCTTAGAAAAAATACGAGCTGATATTGAAAGAACTCACCAAAAATAAAATTGAAGAAATCATAAAAGAAAAAATAGTTGATATATATCCTGTTTCGGGTGGTTGTATCAATGATGCAAAGATTTTACATATGGATTCAGGCAGACAGTTTTTTATTAAAACGAATTATAACAATCTGCCAAAAATGTTTTTTAATGAAGCAAATGGATTAAGAGAGTTAGTAAAAGCTGATGCAATAAGAGTTCCTAAGGTTATTTATGTGGAAGAAGATTTTATTTTACTTGAAGCAATAAAATCTTCTTCAAAGCCTAAAAATTTCTTTGAGGATTTTGGAAGAAGATTTGCCCAATTGCATAAATACTCAGAAAAATATTTTGGATTTTATGAAAACAATTATATCGGATCAACACCTCAATTTAATATTCCTGATGAAAGTGAAAAGAACGTTTGGACAAACTTTTATTTTAATAAACGATTGAAAATTCAATTTGACCTTGCTGAAAAAAAAGGATATTCTGGAATAGAACTTAGTAAAGCTTTTTCAAAATTAGAAGGTAAAATTGAAGATATATTAAAATCCGATTATGAAAAACCATCCTTACTTCATGGTGATTTATGGAGTGGTAATTATATTATAGATGAAAATGGCAATGCCTGCCTAATTGATCCTGCTGTATATTATGGAAATCGTGAAGCTGATCTTGCAATGACAAAGTTGTTTGGAGGATTTGATGATAATTTTTATTCAGCTTATGGAGAAGAATTTCCTCTGCAGAATGGATATGATTATAGAGAGAATATTTATAAGCTTTATCACGTACTTAATCATTTAAATTTGTTTGGAAGTGGATATTATCAGCAAGCTGTAAGTTTGATTAAATATTATTTGTAAGCTTATAATTAAAGTCAGGCCTAAACGTTGTTGTTCAAAGCCTGACAATTAAATTTATGTAGATATAAAAAGATTGAACTACTTTATATCTAATACTTCAACGTCAAAGATTACACTGGAATTTGGTGGAATCTTTCCAAGATCACGATTTCCCCAGGCCAAGTTTGATGGGATAATGAATCTTGCTTTACTTCCCTTTTTCATTAATTGTACGCCTTCATCCCAACCAGGAATAACCTGACCAGCCCCAGCAATAAAAGTAAATGGTTCGTCACGTTCAACAGAACTATCAAACCTGGTTCCGTCTAATAAAAATCCACTGTAATGAACGGTAATTTGTTTTTCCTTCCCTACAAGTTCGCCTTCACCTTCATTAACAATCGCATATTTAAGTCCTGAAGCAGTTGTCTTAAATAAAGTAGAATCAACATCCCACATTTTGGCAACAATCGCCTCTTTTGCACTTACCAATTCGATGAGAACTTTAATATTTGTGTTTGGTGGAATAGGTCCCATTCCCTGAGGTCCGTATGCAAGATTAGATGGAATAACTATAATTCTTTGTCCACCTATTTTCATTCCAACCATTCCTTCTTCAGAACCTTTAATAAATGAGCCAGAACCAAGTACAATTTTCATTGGTTGATTCATCGCATATGAATCGGCTATGAGATCTAATTTCTTAGTAGAGTCAGCAGCCCAATCTTTAAAAAGATTTGTTGAATCTTTAATTAACCAACCCTTGAATTGAATTTCAACGAGGTATCCATCCTTAGCTTCAGCTCCAGTACCAACTTTTACATCGCTATATCTAAGACCGGATTTAAGAGTAACAACATCAGGATTGTTTGAACAACCCCAGATAAATACAAAACTTAATAGTGCAATAAGAATACTTTTCATGAAATTTCCTTTAAATTGAGGCGTGAATATATTCAATTTTGTAAACAAAACATAAATAACTTTTAAAGTGAAATTCTTTGTTTTACTATTTGTAATTGTATTTCAAATGACTTCAATCAATGGGTCGATCGGATATATCATTCAGAACGATCCGAAACCTATTGTTGACTGTAATTATACATTCGAGGAGGCGATAAGTGGAACAGAAATTCCAAAATCAATTATAAATCAGATTACCTTAATTGAAGTTGAATATTATTCTTTTGATAATTTGTTACACAAAGGACAAGTTCTTATAAATAAAAAAGTAGTTAAGGATATTAAAAATATTTTTGAATTTATTAAGTCTTCACACTTCCCTGTTGCAAAAGTAATTCCCGTTGTAAAATATTCTTGGTCTGATCAGGCATCTATGATTGATAACAATACATCATCATTTAATTATAGAAAAGTTAAAGGATATAAGGTCCTTTCTCCTCATTCTTATGGTTTAGCTATTGATATCAATCCTTTGCAAAATCCTCATATTAAAGGGAAAACAATCCAACCTGTAAATGCTAAGTATGATGTGAAAGCACTTGGAACAATAATAAGAGATTCTAAGCTTGTTTCTGAGTTTAGAAACATGGGATGGCAATGGGGTGGTTTGTGGCGGAGTTCAAAAGATTATCAACACTTTGAAAAGAAAAATTAGTTTTAGTTTTTATAGGGAAAGAGAAATTTTAAAAACTTATGAACTCTTTTTGCCCAGGCGGATTCGTTATGTTCAGCTAAACTATCTTTAATCCAAAGTAAATCTTTGTTCTCTTCATATCCTTTTTCCTCAAGAGCGGTTAGCATTTCATCAATTCCAGGTTGAAGATCTTTCTCAATTCCAATTCCACCGTTATCGATATAAATCTTTATATCTTTTTTTACTCCCGTATATTTTATTACTGTAGAAACAAAATCAATATCATCAATCTTAAAAGCAGGTGAAAGGCATGCGGCTTTAGAAAAAATATCTGAATATTCCCATAACATCATAAATGAGATCAATCCACCGCTGGAGGAGCCAGCCACAGCGGTATTATCACGGTCAGGTAAAGTATGATAAGTATTATCTATAAAAGGTTTTAACTCATTTACTACAAACTTCATATAGTTATTTCCATCGGGTGAACTTTTATATTCAGTTTTTCGCATATTAGAATTGCAAATTCCAACAATTATAATCTCTTGAATTACATTGGTTTTGATTAGACTATCGGCTGTTTCATCAAGCTTCCACTCAACTCCGATAGCAGAAGTATATGGATCAATGATATTTTGTCCATCGTTCATATAGAGCACCGGGAAACTTTTATTTGAGATCGAATCATAACTTGGAGGAAGCCAGACGATTATATCACGAGGAAGAATATTCTTCCCATTAAATGATCGATGATATTTAACTTGTCCGGTTATCTTTCCTGTGATATCCGGACTGGATTCACTCCATTTTGTCACTCGGTATCTCAAGATAGTATCTTTTGTAGCAAATATGACTGTATTTCCAGGAATTTTCCCATTCTGGTCAAGAGCTTCTTTTTCCCAGGTCCCTTTGGTGAATTTAAAGCCTAATACACTGTTTATAGGAAATACAAAAACTTTACTCCAAGTTGAGTCATCTAATTTATTGAGGGAAATTATTCCGGGATTCCAATTTCCTAATTGCTGTACATTCCCAGCAATAAAGATATTTTCATTCTCATTTAATTGTGTAGTTACAACAATTATCTCAACTCTAACTTGAGAAATAAGTACTTGATTAAAGACAATGATTGCAAAAAGAAGCAGTAATTTTTTCATATTAAATTTGCTTTTAATTTCTTAAAGTAAAAATAGTAAATTTGCACGGAGAATCTTTAATGAAATTAAAACTGCACATATCTTTGATCTCAATTTTTTTACTCTTTTCCTGTGCAGAGCGTGAAAATTATAATGATATTAATGGACCTGGAATAACAGGGGTATTTACAGAGCTCAAAGGCAGCGTTTTTGGACAGCTGCTTGTTGCTGACTCACCATATAAAGTAACTGAAAATATAATAGTTGATTCTGGTAAAACACTAATAGTAAGTGGAGGAGTCAAAATATACTTCACTGAAAATTCAAGGTTAATTGTTCATGGCGAGTTAATGATCGCTGGAGATTATTATCATGACCAGATTATTCTGGATGCTTTTGATACAACTAAAGCTTGGCAAGGAATTCAGATTATCTATGCTGATAAACCTGCCTTGATTAATTATGCAAATATTAAAGGAATTAGAAAAGAGTATGATTCAAATTTTGTTTCTGCAAGTATTTCGGTTACTAATTCAGAGTTAACAATAAAGCATTCCATTATTTACAAGAATTCTGCAGTTCACGGGGGAGCAATAGGCACATTTAATTCAAAGGTGATTATTAAAAATAATTTGATTCGTGACAATAGTGCTGATGTTTTTGGCGGAGCAATTGTTTCAGAACTATCAGATCTTCTAATAATAAATAATACATTTTATAAAAATAATTCTTACAACAGCGTTGGTGGTGTTTTAGTTTTTAATCCAGTTAAAACAGAATTACAAAACAATATTTTTTACAAAAACACTTCCCGTTCAGGTCAAAATAATTTTTATTATTCTTCTAATGACAGTACAACTTTGCTTGAACAGTATAACTATCTTGCGTTTGGTAATATGGATCCGATATTCTTTAGTGATACTTATTTAACACTTTATGGTTCGTCACCATGCATAAATGCAGGTAATCCCGATTCATCTTTTAATGATTTTAACGGGACCAGAAATGACCAGGGTGCATACGGTGGTCCTGGTGGGAATTGGTAATAAATAATGATACTTCAATTTGATAATTATTGCATTAGAGATTTTTCGCCTATAGACGTTATTCCCTTAGTTAAGTATGCTAATAATTATGCAGTATCAAGATTCTTGCGTGATGCATTTCCACATCCATATACACAAGAAGATGCTGTCCGATGGATTAATTTTGTAACGCAGGATAGCCTTAATCTTGCATTTGCGATAGCTGATGAAAATGAGCTAATTGGCGGAATAGGTGCAATGCCTAACCAGGACGTTAATAGATTTACTTCAGAAATTGGTTACTGGCTAGCTGAACCTTTTTGGAATAAAGGGCTCATGACAAAGGCTGTTAGGACATTTTGCGGTTATCTTTTTGCTAATTACAATTTCAATCATTTAACTGCTTCAATTTATGAAGGTAATGATGCATCTATGAAAGTTGTTAAAAAAGTTGGATTTATTCTTGAAGGTGTACTTCGAAAAAATGTTTTTAAAGAAAATAAGTATTTGGATCAATACATTTATGGATTATTGAAGGAAGATTTTAAATTATGATGGCTAATCATCTTAAACTTGATCTTATAAGGAAAACTTTTAAAGACTGGAATGGCAGCAAAGCGGATTTTATTCAGAAGCTTCCTCAAACGGCTTCGTACCGTGAGTATTATCGAATTTCATTTGATCAGAAAACTGTTATCGGTGTAATAAATGAGGATTTAAACGAGAATGAGGCATTCATTTCCTTCTCAAAATCTTTTAGAGAATTAAATCTTAATGTACCAACAGTTTTGCATACAGATTTAGCAAACAATGTTTATCTTCTAAATGATTTAGGCGATACAACTTTATATTCTCTCATCCATATGAAAAAACACGATTACTCTTCATCGCCTGAATTGGTTATGTTTTACAGGAGAGCCCTTGAGGAACTTCTTAAATTTCAAATCATAGCTGATAGAAGAATTAACTACAAGCATTGTTACCCACGCTCAAAATTTGATCGCCAATCGATACTTTGGGACTTGAATTACTTCAAATATGATTTTTTAAAGCTCGGACGAATTGGTTTTAATGAACAATTACTTGAAAATGATTTTCAGAAGTTTTCGGAGTTTGTTTCATCAGTTAATTCGGATTATTTTCTTTACCGTGATTTCCAATCGCGTAACATAATGGTAAAAGATGATGAAATTTATTTTATAGATTACCAGGGTGGAAGAAAAGGAGCTTTGCAATATGATGTTGCTTCACTTCTATACGATGCAAAAGCAGAAATTCCAAATTCATTAAGAGAAGAACTACTCAATCACTATTTGAATAAACTCGAATCTGAGTACAATTTAAGTCGTTCTGATTTTATGAAATCCTATTACGCATTCGTTCTGATTAGAATTATGCAGGCAATGGGTGCTTATGGTTTCCGTGGCTTGTTTGAAAAGAAAGTACATTTGATAAAAAGTATTATTCCCGCAACCAAGAATTTAAAGTATTTATTAGACAGTGATAAACTTGATTTTGATATTCCTCATCTTCATCGTGTTTTTGAAAATCTGATAAACTCAAATGAATTTAAAATGTATGAGGACAGAGTTTTACCAAATGATAAACTTTCTGTTACTATCACGAGTTTTTCATACAAGCGCGAAATACCGATTGATCTGGCTGATAATGGTGGAGGATTTGTTTTTGATTGCCGAGGAATAAATAATCCCGGCAGACATTTGGATTTTAAACTTCTTAATGGACGTAGTAGTGAAGTAATTAAATTTCTTGAAGGAAATTCTGAAGCTGAGGATTTTTTGTCCCATATATTTCCTATTGTTGATATAACTATTGAAACTTATCTTGAAAGAGGTTTTAAAGATTTAATGATAAACTTCGGCTGTACCGGCGGTCAGCATCGTTCTGTTTATTGCGCTGATAAAATGTTTGAACATTTAAAAACCAAGTATGATATAAATCTTTTTCTGTCTCACATAGAACAAGGAATTAAAGAAGAGGTTATAAAATAATGCAGGCAATGATTCTTGCAGCAGGATTAGGCACGCGGTTAAAACCAGTAACTGATGAAATTCCCAAAGCACTTGTTGAATTGAATGGGAAAACTCTTCTTGAAATTTCAATCAGAAATCTTATAGAGAATGATTTTAGAAAAATCATTATAAATGTGCATCATTTTGCAGATAAGGTTAAGGAGTTTTTAGATAAAAACACTTTTGCCGCAGATATTTTTATTTCTGATGAATCTGATTTACTGCTTGATACTGGAGGAGGAATAAAACACGCGCAAAAGTTTTTTAATGATTCACCTATTCTTGTGCACAATGTTGATATAATATCAAATCTTAATCTTAAAGAATTTTATCAGTATCACATAAATGATGACGCTCTAGCATCACTTGTTGTAAGCAGAAGAACCAGCAGTCGTTATCTTCTTTTTAATGATGAGAATATTCTTTGCGGCTGGCAGAATACAAAGAATGATGAGAAGATTATAGTAAGAGCTGAACCAAACTTAAAGCAATTAGCTTTTGACGGAATTCATATCCTTAATCCACATATGATAGAATTATTTCCTAAGGAGAAAGCTTTCTCAATCATAAAAGCATATCTTAAAATTGCAGAGACTGAAGATATTCACGCTTACATTAGCAACGATATAAAATGGATTGATGTTGGAAAGATTGATAATCTGCAGAAAGCTGAAGAGCTATATTCCATTCTTCTTAAAAAATAATAGTCGAGTTTTACTTGATTAGTTCATTAAGTCAAGAGTACCTATCCAATTTAAACTTCTCACCAAGATAAAGTTTTCTTACTTCTTCATCGTTGGCAAGTTCATCAGCGCTGCCTTGTTTAAATATTAATCCGTTTATAAGAATGTAGCCTTTATCAACAATGCTTAAAGTTTCGTGCACATTATGATCAGTAACTAACACACCAATCCCACGGTTTTTTAGATTGGAAACTATATTCATAATATCTTCAACTGCAATCGGATCAACACCAGCAAAAGGCTCATCCAATAAAATAAAACTTGGATCAGTCGCAAGGGCACGGGCAATCTCAGTTCTTCTTCTTTCACCACCACTTAATTGAAATCCTAAACTTTTTCTTATGTGAGCGATAGAAAGTTCTTCAAGTAGTTTTTCACATTTTTCTTTGCGTTGTTTTGCATCCAGCTTTGTCATTTCTAATACTGCAAGAAGATTATTTTCAACTGATAAACTTCTAAAGATTGAAGCTTCCTGGGGTAAATAACCAATTCCCATTCGTGCACGTTTATACATCGGGACTTTTGTAATATTATTTTCATCAAGAAAGACTTTTCCGGAATCAGGTTTAATCATCCCGGTTATCATGTAAAAAGTTGTGGTTTTCCCTGCCCCGTTTGGACCAAGCAATCCAACAATTTCTCCTTTAGAAACCTGAATGGAAGCTTTGTTAACGACGGTTCTTTTCTTATAGACTTTTACAAGATTTTCACTTCTTAATGTAGTACTCATATATTTTATCTAAGCTCGTTCAAAAGTTTATACATTTCTTCTTTAGTCGGTTTGTTTTGCAAAACTACAAACCTTGGCAAAAGATACGATTTTTCATTTCCATTTACCTGTTGCTCAGGATAATATTCGCTTGCAGGATTTCTATAAAGTTTCACTTCTGTCACTTCATTGTTCTCGAATAAAACTGTTGTTTCTGCTGAGTTTGATTTTGTTAAACCATTTGCAGTTTCGACATCATACATATAATAGATTGAATACACATTCCCATAAAACTCAGCACGATAAATTTTATTATCATTAAAAAATATTTTTATTTGTGCACTTGAAGTTTGATCATACCGTTCCAAATAATTTTCGTTCTGGGAAAGCATAAAAGAAGTTCCATCAACATCAAGCTGTTTTAAATTATTATCATCAAGATAGATTGTAATTGAATCACCTGTTAATTGCGATGTTTCGTGCCAAAGAATAGGCTGCTTTGCCGCTTCATTTATTTTCTTAGTTATGATCTTTTCATCCTCACGATAAAACATAGTAAGATCATTTTTTGAGGCAAATTCACCTTTAAGTATGCTAACGGAATCAACTGCGAAAAATCTTTGTGTGGAGTCGCGGTAAGCCTCCATTATTCTTGATTTAATAAATAAAGTATCAAGCTGCATTTCTCTGGTACTGTCTGCACGCTCGAAGTAAGTTGTATCCACCTGAATGAAAAGGGGTTTAACATCAATAATCGAAAAACCACGTTCCCGATAATCTTCAAGATGCTCACCATAAATCTCAGAATTATTTTTAAGATTTATCAACCTTACATTACTAAAAGCAAATGTAATTTTAGTATTGCGGAAATGTTCGAGTGTGTCGGCCAATATCTCATTTTCAGAATCGATTATAAGTACATCACCAATTGCCACTGCCCTGTTCTGCTGCTGGTAATAATTCAGTTGGTTTGATGTTAGTGTGGTTGTAGTGTCGTAAAGTTTTACTTTAGATTCAAAAAATGCACGATCCTCGTTAAAGTAATACTCACCGCTATCTGCAGTTAATATAACTTTCTTATCATCCAGGTAAACACCAGAGTTACTTTTTGTTTTGCTAAGATTGCCGTAATAAAATCCGCGTGGAGTTTTAATCGTAAGTGTATCTTGTTTTGCAACAACATTTCCAATTAACTCGGCTTCGTTCCTGGAAATAAAATGAATGGCTTTATCACAAGTAATCACAACATCACCCTGAGTAATTATAACATTTCCAAAAACTTCACGAGTAGATTCACCTTTAATCATTTTACCAACCAGCGAGTCACCGATAACAGTTATAAGTTTATTCTGCTGCGGCAAGACTATCATAGAAATGCCCAATGAGATATTCAGAACTAAAATAATTAATCTCATTGAATTGTATCCGATCTTGTAACATATGTAATGTTATAGATAACATAATTTTTCAGATTCTGGTCAGATTCAAAACCATAGCCTTCTATGGTTTCATTTGGTGAAATAACGGTAACAAATTTATCTGAAACTATTTTGCGGTCTTTATTTCTCCACATCATTTCATCAGTTTTGATTGTTACACTATCGCTGAAAACAACCACACTGTCACTCGCATAAAGATTATTTGTAGCTTCATCAACTCTTCCCTTTTTCGATGTAAGTGTTGTGGTATGAATTTCCTTCCGATCATAAAAATCGACTTTAATATTTTCCTCCATAAAAGTTTCTCTCTTCTCATCATACTTTCTAAAATGTCCTGCCCAAAGTATCGCCTTTGTTTTACCTGAATCAGAAAACGTAATTGTAGAATTCCAACTTTCCTGTGAGGGCAGTTCTTCAACCTTCAGATTAGCATCGATAGAAGGATTTACTCTTTTGGATGAACAGAATTGGAAAAGGATTAATACTGCAACAATGAGCAAACTAAATTTCATCTGCTTTGCAGTCCAAGATTTATTAAATCGTGAAGATGGATTATACCAGCCGGAATATTCTGGTCATCAACAATGACAAGACTGGTAATCTTAAAATTTTCCATTTGCTGTAAAGCAAATGAAGCAAGATAATCTGCCTTCAATACTTTTGGTTTTGTAGTCATAACATCAGAGGCTTTCAGACCAGTTATATCAAGAGTTATTTCAAGCAATCTTCTTAAATCACCATCAGTGATAATTCCCGCAAGTTTTCCGTTCTCGTCCAATACGCAAGTAGCTCCAAGTCGTTTGCTAGTAATTTCAATGATCACATCCTTAATTGAAGTGTCTTTAGTTACTTTAGGAATTCTATCACCTGTTATCATTACCTCTTTGATTTTTAATGATAAGCGTTTACCCAGACTTCCACCCGGATGAAGGAATGCAAAATCTTTTTTGGTAAAATTTCTTTTCTTAAGTAATGATACCGCAAGTGCATCGCCCAATGCTAATGTAGCCGTTGTTGATGCCGTTGGAGCAAGATCGTAAGGACACGCTTCTTCCCTAACAGAGATGTTGAGAAAGATATCGCACTCTTTTGCAAGTTTGGATTCCCTATTACCGCTCATAGCAATAAGTTTTACATTCAATCTTTTCAACATCGGAAGTAGATTTGAAATTTCTTCAGTCTCACCACTCTTGGATATTAAAATAACGACATCTTCGCTTCTTACCATTCCAAGATCACCGTGTAAGGCATCTGTAGGATGCAGATAAATTGCTGCTGTTCCGGTTGAGTTCAAAGTTGCAACAATTTTTCGTGCAATTAATCCGGACTTTCCCATTCCGGTAAGAACAACTCTTCCATTGGAAGTAATAATAGTTTCAACCGCGCTTACAAAATCTCCATTGATACTATTTTGAAGATCAGCAACTGCCGCCGCTTCAATTCTTATCACTTCTTTGCCATTATCTATTATTTCATTTGAATTCAATTTTTCCTCTGCGATCATTTTTTATTCTTAATTATCTGATCGATTTGTTTCATTTCAATTAATAATTCTTTCAGTTCGCTTAGTGGTAATTGGCTTGCGGCGTCACTCAAAGCATTTTTAGGATCAGGATGAACTTCAAGAAATAATGCATCAATACCAACCGCCATTGCAGCACGAGCGAGCGGTTTTATAAACTTTGGCTGACCTCCGCTAATTAAATCTTGACTTGGTAATTGCACAGCGTGAGTAGCATCCATAACAACAGGATAACCTAGTTCTCTCATAATCACAAGCGAACGCATATCAACTACAAGATTATGATAACCAAAAGTTGTTCCGCGTTCTGTTAGCATAATTTTATTATTCCCAGTTGATGCAACCTTATCAGCCGCATGTTTCATATCTTCGGGCGCAAGGAATTGTCCCTTTTTAATATTAACAATCTTTCCCGATTCACCGGCAGCAATCAACAAGTCGGTTTGGCGGGATAGGAATGCAGGGATCTGTATTATATCTGCAGCATCTCCAACTTTTTTAATATCTGCCTCGGTGTGAATATCAGTTAGAACGGAAAGATTAAGAGTAGTTTTTACTTTCTTAAGAATGGCTATTGATTCCTCGTAACCAAGACCGGTAAATGATTTTAGATTGGTTCTGTTTGCTTTTTTAAAACTTGATTTGAAGATGAAAGGGACGCCAATTTCAGAAGTTATTTTTTTAATAGCTTCGGCAGTCTCAAGAATCATTTTTTCATTTTCAACTACACAAGGTCCGGCAATTAAAACAAAAGGTTTGTTATCACCAATTACTATTTGATTTAATGTTATTGACATAGGATTTTTTCTTTAATTACCTGTGAAAATATGAAAAATATAACTCTTAATGAATAATATATTTTGGTTATGATATTATTTTACAGGACTTTCGACACATCATTTAGCCGTTCAAACATTTTATCTTGGATATTTATTACGAATGTACTATAATCGGTTCAACTTTTTACTGAATAATAATCTCATTTTATTTTATGACAAAAAAATATCTATTTCTTTTGCTGACTTTTTTATCAATCCAAATAATTTCTCAGCCGCAGCCAACACTAAGCTCATCAGAAATAAAACTTGCATTAAAAAAACTTGATGTGCTTGGCAGCGTTTTATACATAGCGGCGCATCCGGATGACGAGAATACATCTGTTATTTCATACTTTGCTAAAGGTAAGTTATTAAGAACTGGATATTTGTCATTAACGAGAGGCGATGGTGGACAGAATTTAATCGGACCTGAACAATCTGAACAGCTTGGAGTTATAAGAACACAGGAATTGCTCGAAGCTAGAAAACGAGATGGCGGCGAACAGTTCTTTACACGCGCAATAGATTTTGGTTATACCAAGTCACCTGCAGAAACTTTTGAGTTTTGGGATAAAGATAAAATACTAAGTGATGTTGTTTGGGTAATTAGAAAATTCCGGCCTGATATAATTATTACAAGATTTCCGGCAACTGGTGAAGGTGGGCACGGACATCATACTGCTTCTGCCTTACTGGCACTTGAAGCTTTTGATTTAGCTAATGACCCAACAGCTTTTGCTGAACAATTACAATATGTAAGTCCGTGGCAGCCTAGAAGAGTCTTCTGGAATGCCTGGCTTCCAGCTTTACAAAATGCAAATGTTGATCTTTCAAAGATTCCTTCTTTAAATCTTGGAGAATTCAATTCCCTTCTTGGAAAATCTTATACTGAAATTTCAGCATTAAGTCGTTCGATGCATAAAAGCCAGGGTTTTGGTGCTTCGGGAATAAGAAATAACATTCTTAATTACTTTATGGTTCTAAAAGGTGATTCTGTAAATAATGATATGTTTGAAGGAATTGATTTAAGCTGGAATAAAGTTGAGGGCGGAGATCAAATTCATTCTCTTATCCTAAAGACAATAAATGAGTTTGATGATGAAAATCCTTCATCGAGTTTAGATAATTTATTTCAGATTTACGAAAAAATATTAAACTTAAAAGATGAATATTGGAAACAAGTCAAGCTTAAAGAAATAACAGAACTGATTCGATCCTGTGCTGGTATATGGATTGAGGCTATATCTGATAATGAATACGTTTCTATTGACGATACTTTGAATGTAAAAACTTCAATTGTTAATCGGAGTAATTTAGAATTTGTACTTAATAAAATTGATCTTAATTATTTAGAAAATTCAAAACAAAATTCAGAGCCCTTAAAAAAAGGGGAAATCACTTCCCGAAATCATAAAATCTATCTACCAAATCTTCCGATCTGGACTCAACCTTATTGGTTACAAAGTCAGTCTACGATTGGAATGTACTTTATTGCTGAACAAGAATTGAGAGGAATTCCAGAATTAAAGCCTCAATTGACTTGTGATTTTATTGTTTCATACAAAAATCATTTGCTCAAATTATCTACACCAATTTATTACAGAATAACTGACCCTGTTGATGGTGAAATTTATAAATCTGTTGTAATAACCCCGCCTGTAACTGTCAACATTGAAAAGGATATAATTTTCTTGGACAATCGAAAAGAAAGAGAATTAAAAGTAACTCTTCAATCGTTTAAGAATTCAACATCAGGCAAACTTGTTTTAGAATGCAGCAATGGATGGAAAGTTCAACCAAAAGAAATAGATTTTGTATTCGATAGGAAACTCCAAAAAAAGGATTTTTATATAAAAGTCATTCCAACAACTAATAATTCAAATTCAGAATTGACTGCCGTGGTTAATCTCGACAAGAAATCTTTTTCAAAAAGCTTAACAAGAATAGAATATAAACATATCTTACCGCAAACTATTTTTTATGATGCCAAATCAAAACTGAAATTATTTGATTTTGAAAAAGATGGAGTAAGGAAAATTGGATATATTGATGGTTCCGGTGATAAGGTTCCAGATTTTCTTTCAGAATTAGGTTTCGATGTAACATTACTAGCAGATAAAGATTTCAGCTCAAATAATCTCAATCGATTTGATGTTATAATAACTGGAATCAGAGCCTACAACACTCGGGATAATCTTGCTGCATTCCATAAAGAGCTTGTAAAATATGTTGAGCAAGGCGGAACTTTAATATCGCAATACAATACAACCGGTGATTTGATAATTGAGCCCGGAGTTCTTCCGCTAAAATTATCACGTGATAGAGTTACAGATGAGAATTCAGAGGTAGAAATCTTGAATATCAATCATAAGGTTTTTAACAATCCATTTAAGATCACAAATGATGATTTCAGAGGACTGGATACAAGAACGAGGATTATACTTCCCAAGTGAATGGGATAAAAACTACGAAGCATTATTATCTATGAATGACAAAGGAGAAAATCCTAAGACCGGTTCATTATTAGTAGCAAAGTATGGAAAAGGAACTTTTATTTACACAGGACTTTCATTCTTCAGAGAAATACCAGCAGGTGTAGAAGGGGCAATAAAACTTTTCATCAACTTACTTTATGCAAATAAATAAATGGATGATAATTCAAAAAATATAATCGAAGATAAACCGCCATTTCTTGGATCGTGGAATAAAATATATTTACTTGTTTTCGGAGAACTGATAATTCTGATCATTCTTTTCTACTTCTTCACAAAGGTTTTTAGTTGAGCGCGATTGACTGGATAGTAATGTGCGGATTTACAGGCTTCATCGTTTTTTACGGTGCCTGGAAGACTCGCAGAACAAAAAATGTTGATGATTATCTGCGAACAGGTAAAAGCAGTTCATGGTGGGTTGTTGCACTATCCATAATGGCAACACAAGCAAGTGCAATTACTTTTCTTTCAACCCCCGGTCAAGCCTATGTTGACGGAATGCGTTTTGTACAATTCTATTTAGGATTGCCTATCGCTATGATAATACTATCGATTACTGCAGTTCCGATCTACAGTAAACTTAATGTTTACACAGCTTATGAATATCTTGAAAAGAGGTTTGATTTAAAGAATCGTGTGCTTGGAAGTATTTTATTTCTAACTCAACGCGGTCTTGCCGCAGGACTTACTATCTACGCACCAGCTTTAATTCTTTCAGTAATTCTAGGATGGGAATTAAACATTACAATTATTCTCATTGGATCGATGGTAATAGTTTACACTTCAATTGGCGGAACTAATGCAGTTAATAAAACTCATGTTTTGCAAATGGTTATAATAACAGTAGGTATGTTCGCATCCTTTTTTATGATTTATTTTCTTTTGCCAAAGGATATTTCAGTAGTCGATGCGGCGTCTATAGCAGGAAAATTTGGAAAGTTAAATGCTATTGATTTTTCTTTCAATTTAAATGATCGATATACATTCTGGTCGGGAATAATTGGTGGAACATTTTTAATGTTAAGTTATTTTGGAACTGATCAATCGCAGGTTGCCAGATATCTTGCCGCAAAAAATATAACGCAAAGCAGAATGGGATTACTTGTAAATGGACTCGTAAAGATTCCAATGCAATTTATAATCCTGTTTATCGGTGCAATGGTATTTGTATTTTTTCAATTCGTTACTCCCCCGCTCTTTTTTAATCCAGTAGAAACAGATAAAATTAAATCAAGTATTTATGCTGGTGAGTACTCAAAACTTGAAAACGAATTCAAATTACTTCAAGATCAAAAAAGAATAAAACTGCGAGAGATGCTTGATGAGAGTTCAAGGTCAAGTTTAAGTTCAAATGAAGTTGGAAAAAATGAATTAAATAAAATTTCTAAGAGAGAGCAAGAACTAAAGAATAGTGCCAAAGAAATAATTAAGAAAAATAATTCTGATGCAGATATAAATGACACAAATTATATCTTTATAACTTATATAGTAAACTATTTGCCTATTGGATTAATTGGATTGCTCCTTGCCGCGATTCTTGCTGCTTCAATGTCATCAACATCAGCGGAATTGAACTCGTTAGCTTCAACTTCACTTATTGATATTTATAAACGAATGATAAATAAAAAAGGAAGCGATGATCATTATCTGAAATTTACTAAGTATGCAACTGTTGGCTGGGGAATTTATGCTGTTGCATTTGCGCTACTTGCAAGTGAGTTAGGCTCTTTGATAGAGGCTGTAAATATTCTTGGTTCTTTGTTCTATGGAACAATTTTAGGAATATTTTTAGTAGCGTTTTACACTAAAAAGATTTCTGGTAATTCCGTTTTTATAGGTGCGATAATTGCAGAGTCGGTTGTAATATTTTCCTTCTTCTTTACGTCTATTCCCTTTTTATGGTACAATGTTATCGGATGTGTAATTGTAATTGCATTAAGTTTTATCCTTAATCCCATCTTACCCTCAAAAGAAAACCGCTAAAAATTATTTTACAGTACTTACTTGTTAAATGCTGTTATCCTTATTTTTTAACCGAAGATTTTAAGTACAATTATGGCGAACGAAAGAAAAATTCAAATTATAAAAGCTGCTGCAAAAAGATTTGCAAGACATGGATTAGCAAAGACAACTCTTGATGAAGTTGCACGTGATATACGTATCGGCAAAGCCACGATTTATCATTACTTCACTTCGAAAGATGATTTATATTTTGCAACACTTAGATGGGAATGTGAGAATTTTATCGAACAGATAAGAGTAGTTTTAGAGAATAACGAATTAACACTTCCTCAAAAGTTAACCGAATATTTTGCACAAAAAGAAGTTGTATCAGAAAACAATAAACTTATTCACGAATCATTATTAACATTTTTTAATGAAAAATCTTTTGAGCAGGAACTGGATATAATTAATTGGATGTTAAACAAAGAAGCAGAATTGTTAAAACAATTTTTAACAAAACACTATTCACAAAAGATTAAAAAAGTAAGTTCAGTTTTTCCAAACTTTATAGTGCTTAAATAGCTGGGGAATGTTTTTTGCAAATAAACTAAATAGCTTAATAAAGACATCTAAAGCAGATGAAACTAAAGAATTATTTATTGAGTCTTTAGTAACTATTCTTGACTAGGATTTATTTCAGATTTTTCTTCATCATTTTCACCCTCATCTTCACCAAATATATACTTTTCATACTTGTGCTTTATCATCTGTGCTTCAACAATAAAGAAAACATCTTCTGCAATATTTGTTGAGTGATCAGCCAGTCTTTCAAGCTCTCTTGAGATAACTAATAAAGCAACAGCACCCTCAATATAATCGGGATTTTGCTTCATAATTGATTTTAGAATTTGGTGATTTTCAGTATTCAATTTATCAACAATATCGTCGGTTAAAATAACCTCTTTTGCAAGTTCAGGATTACCACCTATAAAAGCATCGATTGAGTTTTTTAGCATACGTTGAGTAAGATTAAACATTTCTTCAAGTTTTGTTTTTGGATAAAACTCAGGTTTTTTCTGAATCAGTACTACATTCTCTGCAATGTTAACAGCTATATCACCAATGCGTTCAAGATTGCTGTTAATTGTAAGTGATGACATTATATATCTTAAATCCATTGCAACAGGCTGAGCTAAAGCAAATATTTTCTGACAAATTTTATCAATCTTTACGTCATACTTGTTTACTTTTCTATCTCTATCAATAACAGATTGAGCTAACTCTATATTTTCATCTTTAAAAGATTTAATTGCAAGCTGTAATTGCTCATCAACAAGACTGCACATTTTTATAACACGGGTTTTAAGTTTTTCAAGATGTTCGTCTAATAATCTTTCCATTTTTGCTCCTTTGTTCTCTCAAATCTTTATAATATTTATTGTTCTCGTTGTCATTCCCGTGAAAACGGGAATCTAACTAATAAAAATATTGGATTCCCACTTTCGTGGGAATGACAATCAGTTTATAAATTATTTAAAATAAATTATTAATTAAAGTTCGATTTTATCTTAACCAAATCTTCCGGAAATATAATCCTCAGTTTGTTTTAATGATGGATTGGTAAATATTTTTGTTGTTCTATCGTACTCAATTAATTCACCTATATAAAAGAAAGCTGTAAAATCACTAACCCTTGCTGCCTGCTGCATATTATGTGTAACAATAACGATAGTGTACATTTTTTTTAATTCGTGAATCAATTCTTCAATCTTTGCTGTTGAAATCGGATCAAGCGCACTTGCCGGTTCATCCATCAAAATAATTTCTGGATCAATAGCTAAAGCCCTTGCAATACAAAGTCTTTGCTGCTGACCGCCAGATAATGATAATCCGCTTTTACCTAAATCATCCTTTACTTCATCCCATAATGCCGATCTTTTTAATGATCTTTCAACAATTTCATCCAAACTTGCCTTGTTATTTATACCGTTTACTCTTGGACCAAATGCAACGTTTTCATAAATAGATTTTGGAAACGGATTAGATTTTTGGAATATCATTCCAACTCTTTTTCTTAGCGCTACAATGTCTTGGTAAGAATCGTATATATCCTCGTTATCAATTTTAACTTTACCTTCAATCTTTACATTATCTATTAGATCATTCATCCTATTTATAGTTCTCAGAAATGTGGATTTACCGCATCCTGAGGGCCCGATAAGTGCAGTAACAAATTTCTCATTTATTGTTAGATTGATATTAGAAAGTGCCTGCTTCTTACCATAGAATAGCTGAAGGTTCTCTACAATTATTTTTGGTTTTTTATCCATAATTTTTTTTAGTTATGTAATCCGTTTTTTTCTGATTCTATATCGAATAAGTACTGCCGCAAAATTTAAAGTGAACGTTACTAAAAGTAATATTGCCACAGTTGCATACTGAATTCCTTTTGTAGCCTCAACATCTGTTGATTGAGTTGCCATTATATAAACGTGGTAACCAAGATTCATAAACTGGTCAGATAATTTCTCAGGCAGATGCGGCAGAAAGTAAGCGGCTCCGGTAAAAAGAATTGGAGCAACTTCGCCGGCACCTCTACCTATTGCGAGAATTGTACCAGTTAAAATACCTGAAATTGAATTTGGAATTACAACTTTCCTGATAGTTTGCCATTTCGTTGCGCCTAATGCCAATCCTGCGGCTCTATAATCCTGCGGAACTGATCTCAAAGCCTCTTCAACAGAAACGATCACTACAGGTATTGTTAAAAAAGCCATCGTTGCACTTGCCCAAAGAATACTTGGTTGTGCCCATATCACTTGATCGGGAGAAGAAAACACTTTATCCATACCGCCGCCAATAAACTGAACGAAAAATCCCAATCCAAACAATCCAAAAACTATTGATGGAACTCCAGCTAAAGTATTGACTGCAAAACGGATTAGCTTTGTAAATATTGAATTTCTTTTCGCATACTCACTTAAATAAAGAGCGGTGATTGTACCGATGGGAACACCAAGAATAGACATAATTAGAACAAGTAGAACAGTTCCAACAATAGCAGGAAAAATGCCGCCTGCAGTCATTCCTTCAGTAGGAGATTGTGTTAGAAATTCCCAGGTAAGATAATTTTTTCCATTAATAATAATTTCGGTGAGCATATAAACTAATACTGCAACTATTAATAAAGTTGCAAGACCAGTTACGACTACAGCTGCTTTTCCTATAATCTTGTTTTTCACTAATCACCACCAAACTTTTTCATTAGTTTGTTCCTGACATAAAACTCTGCTATAGCATTCAAAGCAAAAGTGAAAATAAAAAGAAATGCACCAATTAAGAAAAGCACCCCATAATGAACGTCACCAAAAACTACTTCTGCCATTTCAGCACCGATGGTTGCTGACATTGTCCTAACAGGATCAAATATATTGAAGGTCATCTGTGCCGCATTTCCTGTAGCCATTAAAACGATCATCGTTTCGCCAAAAGCTCTGCCAACTCCTAATAGTAATGCCGCAAATATTCCTGGCGTTGCAGCGGGAACAACAACTTTAAAGGCTGTTTGCCATTTAGTTGCTCCTAAAGCATAACTGGCTTCGGTAAAATATTTTGGAATTGCAGATAAAGCATCTTCTGTTACAGTATATATAATTGGTATTACTGCTATTGAAAGAGCAACACCACCAATAAAGGCGTTTAATCTATAGGTATATCCAAATAATTGTTGACTGAGGGTTGCGATAGTCATTAAAGCAAAAAATCCCACTACCACAGAAGGGAATCCTGCAAGAAGCTCAATAACAGGTTTAATAACTTCTTTTAATTTACGAGGTGCAAAAAAAGTAGAAAATATCGCCGCTAGAATGCCAAGTGGCGCAGCTATTAAAATAGAAACAATTGTAACATTAAAGCTTCCAACAAACAGTGGCAGCAATCCATACTTTGGTTCAGAAGAAACAGGCTGCCATTCATCTCCGGTTAAATTTGAAAACGTAGCTTCACCACCTGCACCAGAGCTTTCTAAACTCTGAGAATTTTCGGTTTTTTGCTCAGATAAGTTAGGTGCTGATTCAGTTTCTGTTGTCTCTTCGCCGTAGGTTTCAGATTGTTGGAACTCTTCGTTAGATGATGTAGTGGTTTGCTGAAAAAATACAGGAATAGCTTCACGAAAAACAAAAATGAAGATCAAAATAATAACAGCAAAAGAAATGAATGCGACTGATTTAATAATATATTCAGCAAGAAACTCGCTAAGATAGAATTTCTTTCTTCGCGAGTTTCTTTTGCCTGAATTTTCTTTAATTTCTGTATTATCCATTAAGTATTATTTTACCGGGAAATATCCTACTTTGGTTACAAGTGCTTGTCCCTCTGAGCTTAATATCCAATCAATATAATCTTTGGTTACGCCAGTGGGTTTACTTCTAGTGTAAACATACAAAAATCTGGAAATTGGATAAACACCCGATTTAACATTTTCAGCAGTAGGTTCGTAGCCCGGTGAGTTAGCATCTTTTTTAACTTTGATAAATTTAATTCCTTTAGCATAGGCTGCGCCACCAAAACCAATTGCATATTTGTCTTTAGAGACTGCATTTACAACTGCGGCGGTACCCGGCAGACTTTGCATAGATGGTGTAAAATCAGCGCCACCAAGAACATTATCTTTGAAGTATACATAAGTACCTGAGCTGTTCTCTCTGCCATAAACAATTATTTTGGCATTTGGTCCGCCAACATCTTTCCAATTAGTGATTTTACCTGTGTATATGTCTTTTATCTGAGCTAGTGTAAGTTCATTTATTGAACCAGATGCATTTTCATAAACGCTCAATCCATCTTTTGCAACTTTTATCTCAACACCAAGAGTATTATAACGCTGTTTTAATTTTTCTCTTTCACTCGGTTTCATTGGTCTGGATGAATTACAAAGATCTGTAGTTCCATTTATAAGAGCCGCAATTCCAACACCTGAACCTCCGCCTGTTACTTGAATTGTAACATCGGAATTTTTCGACATATAAACTTCAGCCCATCTTTGAGCAAGAATTACCATTGTATCAGATCCTTTTACGGTAATTACATTATCACTTGTAAAACCAAAAGAGAATGCTAACACAATAAACGCTAAAATTAATTTTTTCATTTTTTATCCTTTATCTTTTTCTTATCCGTTAATTAAAATTAATCATTATTATTTAATGATTAAAATTTGTACTGCATTCTAAACGTTATAACATTGTCCTTCAAATCTGATTTAAGCGACGAGAGATTTGCAACTTCTTCATTCTTTACAAGATCATAATAGAGGACAAATTTAACATTTGCATCCCAGTGGTGAACCCAACCTAAACCGATTGTTGTATATTTAACATCAGAGGCAGAACTTCTATTTGCAGCTATACCAATTTGATCAGCTGAAAGATCTTTGTTCGGGTCAAATACATCATACTTGAAAATAAACTGATTTGATAAACCAATGTTCTGCACGTACATCAAGTAATATCCATAAAAATTTCTTAAATAAATATCACCTTGTGAAACTCTATAAGGCGCATTAGAAGATGAAGTGCCCGGATTTTTACCCTGAATATATTCACCTCGTAATGTAAAGCCGCCTAATACAGGTAAATCATAATAAATTTGTAAATCAGCACCAATGTATGTTCTATCAATAAATCTTGTTGTTGAATCTACACTAAATGCCGTCGGCGAGTCTATGGTATAAGTTTTAGCAAGAACGGCTACATTATTAACCAATTTAGTATTATCAAGGCGTACTTGGCCAAAATATCCGGAAACACCACCATCGATAGCTAGGTTTTCTTCGTAGAATGGAAGTTGGAATCCTAATCTTCCAATAAGATCTTTCGCATTATCGGTTTCGGAAGCTGTTCCATTACCAGCGAAAATACCGCCTTTAAAGTTTAGGAAACTTAATGGTCCATCTTGTGGCATAATTTCTAATTTAGCTCCCAGATCTCTTTCTCCCGGAAAAAGTGTTTGAAATAATCTTGATCTTTCAGGACTTTCACGCATACTTGATGAGTAAGAAATTTCAAAACCGAAAGGTCTATCAAAAACACCACCTGTTAAACCAAAAGTCTTTAACCATGGATCTTTAATAGAAACGTAAGCATCCTTTAGTGAAACTCCTCTTTCTGTTGCATCCAATTGGATAACATATTGAGTCAAATCATTATCATAATTTATTTTAAATCTTCCCCTGCGTACCGCAATCCTATTATGTGTATTAGAAGGAAAATCTCCGCCGGAAAATGATTTTATTCCATCATTTTCGCCTGATTGGAATTGACCTTGAATGTATCCTGAGATTTTGATCTTTTTTAAAGCATCCAAAACTGATTTCATTTCAAGAACAGTTTCGTTAATACCTTCAACTGACCCTTTAACTTCGGATAATTGTTCACTGAGAACTTGAACAGTCGAATCCTGTTCATCCTGGGCAAATATAAAGCCGTGAATGGCAATTGCGAAGGTAACAGTGAGTAAGAATTTTTTCATATTATATCTTTCATATTTTTTTGACTGGCGAAATATAGATGAAGTACCGTTCTTCAATGTTAAGACAATGTTAAACTAATGTTAAGTTATTGTTACCAAACTGCTAAAATTATTAAAGTGTGAAAAATCAGTAAATTTCTATTATACGCATTAGGAATATTTTTGAATTACAAGTTATATTAACATCTAAATTTTTTAGGATTTCTTATGCCTTCTTTCACTCATTCCTGGCTTCCGTTTCTATATTTATATGGATTTGGCGGCTTTTTTTTCCTTTCAGGATTAATCATAATCCATAGAGCAAAAGCACTTTCATTAACTAGAAAATCCCACAGAAAATGGAGAAACGTTTTAATCTTCGGATTTTTCTACTTCATGTTAATTCACACAATTTTGATAATAGCTGCTATTTACTGGTAAAATAAAATATGGAATCATTACACGGGCTTGGAACAACTACCGATTGGGTAGTAATGTTTGCTTACTTTATCGGCATTATGCTTTTTGGAAGTTACTTTGCCAAATACAACAGAAGCACAAACGATTTTTTCTTTGGCGGAAGACGATTTGCGTGGTGGCTAATAACTGTTTCCATTGTTGCAACAGGAGTTGGAAGTCACAGTTTTGTTAAATACTCTGCAAAAGGATTTGAATACGGCATTTCATCCACAATGACTTATATGAATGATTGGTTTTTTATGCCTTTCTTTTTGTTTGGATGGCTGCCAATTGTTGTTTACACAAAAATACGATCAATACCGGAATATTTTGAAAGAAGATTTAGCCCAACTGTAAGGTTAATCGCTACTGTATTTCAGTTGCTTTATATGATTGGATATTTGGGAATTGGTTTACTTACACTTGGTAAAGTTTTTACTCCCCTTTTGCCGGAGGCTTTTACAATTTTAGGATTAACTATTCCTGTTACATTAATGGGAGTAATAATTGTTATTGCATTTATAACCGGAGTTTATACAACCTTTGGCGGACAGACCGCAGTTATCTTTACAGATCTTTTGCAAGGCGGAATACTAATTATAACCGGTGTATTGATATTCTTTATGGGCGTTAGTTACGTTGGTGGATTTGATACATTCTGGCACTTACTTCCTGTAGAATGGAGGCTGCCTTTAGCAGATTTCAATAAGCCCGCAGATTTTAATTTTGTGGGAATTTTCTGGCAGGATGGTGTTGCCGGTTCAGTTGGATTTTTATTTATGAATATGGGTTTGCTGATGAGATTTATGTCAGCAAAAAGTGTTGATGAAGGAAGAAAAGCAGCGGCATTCAACGTATTATTTATGTTACCAATTTCTGCATTAATTGTTGGCAGTGCCGGTTGGATTGGTAAAGCGCTTTTAGAAATGGATCCATCACCACTAAATCCAAATGTAAATCCTGATGAAGTTTTTATAGCAGTTACTCATATCATTGCAAGTAAAGGTGTATTTGGATTTGTACTTGCGGCGTTAACTGCAACTTTGCTTTCCACTGTAGATTCATTAATCAATGCTATTGCAGCAGTTTATATTAATGATGTTCATCAACCATTAAAAAAGCTTATAAAAAGTAAAATTGGAACTGCAGATGAAGAATCAAAAAAAGATCTTGGCGCAGCACGTTGGGCTTCTATCTTTTTTACCGGAGTTGGTGTGCTTGCAACAATCCCATTTAATCAATATCCAACGGTATACCAGGCACACGGATATTTCCATTCAACATTAACGCCGCCTTTAGTTACAGCAATATTTCTTGGAGTGTTCTGGAGAAAGTTTACTCCTGCAGGTGTGCTTGCAACATTTATCGGCGGTTCATCTTTAATGATACTTGGTGCAAGATATCCGTATATATTAATAACACCATTTGCACACGGAACTCCATTTGACCCAGTTCATCCATACACATACATAAGTGCCTTGTACAACACACTTGTATGTTTTGGAATTGGTGTTCTTGTAACATATTTACAACCGTTAATTATTAAAGTATCAAACGGAATAAGAACCAATGAAAACCACAGAAATATTATGTTTGGCTCAAATGCTGCTATTGTGATTTTACTTGCATTAATCTGGTTTAATATTGGTTCGATGGTTGTTTTGCTTTTTGCTGTTTTAGTTTTAGCAATTCTTGTTTCAATCTCAGCAGTTTACTTTATTAAGTTTGATCCAAATGCACATCTTGAAGGATTAACAGTCTGGTCAATAAAACGTGCTAAAGAATTATTTAAAGGAAGCAAAGTAAACGAAAGAGACGGTAAAAAAGTATTTGTAAAGTGGCGATTGAGAGATGATGATAATGATGTGATAAATCTTTCTAAAGAAGATATGAAAGAAATGGCTGCCGAGGTTGGTGACATTGTTTATTTATGCGATGCCAGAAAGTATCTTGGCGGATTAAAATCCGTGCATACTCGCGTTGGTGAACCGCACGATGATAAAGGTTTGGTCTTTATCAGTAAAGAACATGAGTTAAGCGCAATCTTTCAAGAAGATAAAATGCTATACGCTGAAAAGGAAATGTAGAATCAATTAACAATTAAAAATGAACAATGTACAATTGAAGAGCATTCTTTGATTGTAACATTGTTCAATCGTTTTTGAATAATCCACTCTTAATTCTCTTCCCTTTTCATTAAATTAATACCAGCCAAAAACTAACAATTACAAAATGGAATATTTAATAATACTTTTTCTTCTTCTTCTTAACGGCTTGTTCGCAATGTCCGAGATTGCACTGGTTTCATCAAAACGGGCGCGGCTTGAAGAAAAAGCGCAAAAAGGAAACAAAGGCGCAAAGACAGCTTTAAAACTTTTAGATGAACCGGAAAAATTTCTTTCCACAGTTCAAATTGGTATAACATTAGTAGGAATTATTGCAGGCGCTTACGGCGGATTAGCGCTTGCACACGACCTAACTCCAATTTTACAAAATATCCCGTGGTTAAAAAATTATGCCAATCAGGCAGCAATAATTATTGTTGTATCGGTAATAACCTACCTTTCCCTGATCATTGGAGAACTTGTGCCGAAAACTATTGCGTTTAATAATCCTGAAGGTATTACTATCGCACTGGCGCCTTTTATGAAATTTCTTTCCTGGATAACAACACCAATAGTTTACTTCTTAAGCATATCCACAAAAATATTTTTAAAGATATTACTGATTAAAGAAAAAGATAAAACACCGGTAACCGAAGAAGAATTGAAGATATTGATTGAAAAAGGCTCACAGTTTGGTACACTTGAGCATAACGAATCAGAATTATTAAAAAGGATTTTCAGGTTTGGTGATAGAAGAGCTTACGAGATTATGACCAACCGTCAGGATGTTGTGGTGATAAATCTTCGCGATCCGATGGAGGAAATAAAAAAACAGATTTATGAAAATACGTTTTCGCGTTACCTTGTTTGTGATGACTCGCCTGAGAATATTATTGGAGTTTTTACAATAAAAGATTTTTTCCATAAGCTTAATACTGAAAGCAATTTTAATTTAAAGGATATTTTAACCCAGCCGCTTTTTATTCCTGATAATCTTACAGGAGTTGCGGTGTTTGAAAAATTCCGCGACGCAAAAACTTATGTAGCAGTTGTTATTGACGAGTACGGATCATTTGAAGGAATAATTACTCTGCACGATCTTATAGAAAATATTTTTGGAGATTTACCCGACAAACACGAAGCTGATGAAATACCTATCTTTAAGCGCGAGGACGGATCAATGCTTATTGACGGTAGTATTTTGATTGACGAATTAAGAGAACATCTGCATATTGCTTTTGAGGATGATGAAAACTATTCTACATTAGGCGGATTTATGATGTACAAGCTTAACAGAATTCCTAAAACCGGAGATAAGTTTGTTTATGAAACCTATTCGTTTGAGATTGTTGATATGGATGGAAAACGTGTGGATAAAGTTTTGGTTGTTCAAATACCAATTGAAAATTAAAAATTAACAATTAAAAATTAAAAATATTGAACTGCAAAGAGCTTAAGACTATAAATGTTCAATGCTTAATGTTGAATGTTGAATGTTGAATTTAGATTACTTTTTATGAATAATAGATTAAAACCCCTCTCAATCTCCCCTTTGGTAAAGGGGAGAAGAAAAATCTAGAAATCAAGCGGGCTTTTAACACCTAATCCCAAATTTTTAATTATGTGTGTGTAAATCATAGTAACGCGAACGTCTTTGTGCCCCAACAATACCTGCACAGTTCTAATATCATAATTATTCTGAAGTAAGTGTGTTGCAAAGCTGTGGCGGAATGTGTGTGCGCTTGCAGTTGGTTTTTCTATTCCGGCTTTTCTGATTGCAGCTTTAATTGCTTTTGTAACTGTTGATTCGTGAAAGTGATGCCTGATTCTTTTACCATTTTCATCTGTTATAACTCTTTCTGCAGGAAACAGGTACTGCCATCCAAATTCTTTTGAAGCATTTTTATATTTTTCTGCAAGTGCATTAGGCAAAATTGTATCGCCAAATCCTTTTTTTAGATCCTCATTATGCAAGAGAAGTCTATTATCGATTTGGGTTTTTATTTTTTGGATAAGTGATTCAGGCAGTAAAGTAACTCGGTCATCTCCGCCTTTTGCATCGCGAATATTCCCAACAGAGGCGAGCATCTATCGGCTCATCGAGAAGAGTATCCCCGGTCTCCTGCGCAACGTCTATTGCCATTCGGCCGGCGGCGGTCGCGATTTCGGCAGTGCTGCAGATAAGCAAGCGTTCCGAGTACGACGAGGGAAGACAGAGGCAGGCGGCACTGATCGCCTTCGCCTCGTACGCGGAACTGAAGCAAGTGATCCTGGTCGACGAGGATGTGGACCTGTTCGATTCCACAGATGTCCTTTGGGCAATGACGAGCCGGTTCCAGGGCGATGTCAGCACCGTCACCATTCCCGGCGTGCGTTGTCATCTCTTGGATCCTTCGGCTACTCCGGAATTCAATCCGCTGCTCCGCGGCCCCGGGATCTCGTGCAAAACGATCTTCGATTGCACCATTGCTATGAAGGACAAGTTCCGGAGGGCGGAATTCGAGTGGGTCGACCTATCCGACTACCTGCCGGCCGACTGGGACAAGGCATGATCGCCCCCCCTCGACGAGGATGAAATCGAAGCCGGCGAACTTGATCCACGCCCCGAAATCGGCTCCCGCGGTGGAAGTGGCGAAGCAACTGGTCAGCGGACTCTTGGTCCACCACCCAGCGCGAGGTGGCCTGAGCCGACGTGCCCGCCAGCACGCCGGGGAGCAGCATCAGCTTGTGTCTTCACCCAAAGGATCAACGTGGGGAGGAGGCTCGTCGTCCAGGTACTTGGAGCCGAAACCTCTCCCGCCCACGAAATTCATGATGGTCTGCCCGTCGATCGGCTCGATCGTAACTTGCCGGGTCAAAGGTTCGCGCGGAGGAATCTGCCGGCATATCCAAACATGAGTCACCCCTTGGGAGGACACCGCGGCACGTTACGGGCACAATGGGGGGCGAAGCGCGGCCGGGTGGGAACAGGCGCCGTGCGCTTCGTCAGACCTCGCTCACGTTCTTGACGGATATGACCACTTTGCCTTTGTGCCGGCCTTGTCCGAAATGGCGCATGGCGTGGGGGACTTGGCTCAGCTGTAGGGCCCGTCCATGACCGGCTTGACCTTGCCGGCTTCAAAGAGCTCGACCATGTAGGCAAGATCTTTGTTCGGCTTCAGAAAGACCACACGGAGCCTCTTCTTACTGACGATCAGACCAGCGGCCCCATCAGGAAGTCTGCATGATCCGAGCGCTGGCACCGCCCACCGTCACGTAGGTCCCGCCGGGGTTCAACCCGCGCGTAGTCGAATACCGAACGGTTCGTCTTGACATCGAGGATGAGATCGTAGTACCGGCCGGCCTGTGTGAAGTCTTCTTTGGCGTAGTCGATGACATGGTCGAAGCCCAGTGACCGCAGCATGTCGAGCTTCCCCGAGCTATCGACCCCGGTCATTTCGGCCCCGTAGAGCCTGGCGATCTGTACGGCAAACGTACCCACACCCCCGCCGGCGCCGTTGATCAGTAGCTTCTCCCCCGCTTCGATCCTGCCTTTATCGCTGAGACCCTGCACGGCCAACATCGCCGCTTGAGGTATCGCGGCCGCCTGCTCGAAGGTCATGCCTGGCGGTTTCATCGTCAGCGAGTTCTCGCGGCACGACATATTCCGCAAAACCGCCCCAGCGGCCGCTCAGATCCCCGAATACTTCGTCGCCCGGTCGAAACCGCGAGACGTCTCTGCCGACCGCTTCGATCCGCCCGGCTATGTCGGACCCGAGTATCCTCTTCTAGGCCTGAGAAGCCCGGACATCATCCGGTTCGCGAAGGGAGTGCCGTGAAGAAGCCCCCAGTCCCAATCGTTCACGGACACCGCGTGGACTCCCACCAGGACTTCGTCGTCCTTGGGAACGGGTTTCGGGACTTCCTTCAACTCGAGGACGTCGGTGTCCCGTATCTTGGTATACGATGGCCTTCATGGGCCTGTCGCCGCCTTATCGGAGGATCGCCGCGGATCAAACGGTTCGAGAGCTTGTCGAACCTGCCTCTGCGTGTGCTCGTCGGCCGGAACGACGTCGACGATCACTATCCCGGTCTTTTGGCCCGTCTCGACGTAGCGATGGGCATGGCGATCGCCTGCGAGGGGATACTTGCGATCGATGACCCCATGGAACTCGTCCGTTTCCAGTCTATCTCGCAGGAACTCGACGAACGCCTGAGTGCTGCGTGGTATCGGGAACACGAACCTCTTGCTCCTGCCGATGGCCGACCGCATCATGTGTAGGACGTTCTCGTTCCAGGGTCCGAGATCCGTCGCTGAAAAGACCCCGTCGGGCTTCAGCAATCTCCTGCAAGCCAAGAACGAAGCCTTTCCGACCGCGTCGAACACGAAATCGAAGGTCTCGCCCACCCGGGTGAAATCCTGAGCCGTGTAGTCGATCACACTATCGGCGCCCAGGGACTTGGCGAGGTCGATCTGACGGGTCGCGACTACCGCCGTCACCTCGGCACCATAATACTTCGCGAGCTGCACCGCGGCGGTGCCGATGGCGCCTGAAGCGCCGTATATCAAGATCTTGTCACCAGGTTCGGGGGCCAACGCCCGCAGGTTCGTGTCCGCGTAGAGGGCATCCTCGCAGACCACGGCCTCGTCGAAGCGCAGACCCGCCGGCATGCTCTCCGGCGATGGGTCCCTGCTAGGGCACGCCGATCAAGCAACCGCTGCAGGTCGGCGAGATCCTGACCGCCCAGCTTACCGGCATCCCGATGACCAAGACGCAGGACCCGGCCGTCGTGGTGACGGTCCGCAGCCTTGGCGACAAGCCCATATCCGGCACGGTCCGGATGAGAACCGCTTCTTTGGCGCGGGCTTTACCGCGGCGCCGTTTGAGGGCGCTACACGGTCGGGCCACGCGGGACGGCTGAAGTCCGCTTCCCCGTGCCGCGCGAGCAGGCCAACCTGGCGACCACCTACGAGATGCGCGCCACCATCGCCGACAAGAGCGGGTTCACCATCGCCTGCGAGGACGAAGTCAGCTTCCAGGCGTGCGTGAAGGCCAAGACGCCGATCACGATCGATGGCGATCTGTCGGACTGGAAGCTGGACGAACTGCTGCCGATCCCGTACGAGAAGTGCTATCCTCCCGGAGAGCCGACCCAAGGAGTTCAGCGGCCGCTTCTACACGCGGTGGGACGACCAGAAGCTCTACTTCGCCGCCGTGTTCAACGACAGCACGCCGGTGGCCAACGGCAAGGACCGGGTGTTCTGGACCGACGACAACATCATGTTCACGCTGTATCCGTGGACGTGGCACATGGGCGAACCGCTGAACTCGGGGTATTACCGCGAGCACATCGGCCCGACGCAGGGCGGCAAGGCCTCCATTGTCGCGCAACGGCTACGTGGCCGGCGGCCCGGGCACGGCGGAGGGCGCCGAAATCGTCGTCAAGCGCACGGCCACGGGCTGGATCTACGAATGGTCGTATCCCAGGGCCTGCCTCCATCCGCTGGCGCTGGAAAAGGGGAAGGGTTTCCGCATCGCGATGAGCGTCTTCGACCAGACGAAGATGGACAAGAAGACCGAGGAGGAGTGGGGCATGGTTCACCTGGCTGACGATGGCGGGCTTCAACACCAACGTGACCGCGCGGCCGGATCTGTGGCGGCAGTTCGGGATTGTGGAGGAGTGAGGCAGCGTGAATGGTGAGTCGTGAGTGGTGGGCAACGCCGCCACGTCGTAGCCGTGGCAGTACTTGGGAAATGTCGGATCATATGTGGATCTACGAGGCGATCAACACGGTCTTCGCTGTCGAGCCGGCGACCCCCTGACCCTCGAAGCCAGGTGCGCTCAACGCGACGGGTCGGGCCGATGGCTGCCACGTTCGTTGCGTTCGCCAACACCGGCGCCGATGGCGGCCTGTATCGGGTCTGGCTCGAGCGCTGGGCGCGGATTGGCCGGCCAGCCGGTCGCTGTTGCTCGACGGCGAGGAAAGCCGCTCGCGAAAGGGCAACGTGGCCGGCTTGATCCTCGATGGCGATTCGGCCAGCTTTGTGACGACGTTCGGTGGAAGACCCGCCAAGCAAAACTGGTTCGCGGTGACGTTGCCGGACCCGGAACGCATCGCCCGCATCGTTTTCACCCAAGGCAACGTTTTTCCATGAGGGCCGCTGGTTTAACACGGCGCAGGCAACCCGCACGTCCAGATTCAACGCGGGAAGGATGGCGATTGAAAGAACTGCGAACAGCACATGGTGAAAGGGAAACA
>CAVOPZ010000037.1:0-6615 GCA_963698205.1 uncultured Ignavibacteriaceae bacterium
CGGTACAGTGTAAAAATGAGATATCCTTGCCCACACATAATTTATGAATTCATTTTTTTCTACGGTATCGCCATTGTATGTATTATTTAATTCATCCATAATTCCGGTAAGAACATCGGCAGTAATTGGTTCTCCTTTTTCAACTAATTTATGAACCTGTAATTCGAAGTCTGCCAATTGAGTCTGAAAATAAAACGTCCCTGTTATGTTCTTTATTGATTGCTGAATAAGTGATATCCTCTCCTTTGGATCCGTAGTACGCTTCAGAAGATAATCCAGTAAAAGTGCTTCGTTAAAAGTTGATGCAACTTCAGCGACGAACAACGTATATCCCGAATTGGCAAACGGCTGATTTTCATATGAAAGCAGAGTGTGCATGGTATGACCCAATTCATGACCAAGTGTGAAAACATTATCAAGTGTTTCATTGTAGTTCATGAGCATATATGGATGAACTCCATATACACCCGCCGAATAAGCGCCTGATTGTTTACCGGTGCTTTCGTAAACATCAACCCATCCGCTCGCTAATGCTTTCTTATATTTCTCAGTATATTCTTTTCCAAGTGGTTCAATAGAAGCAAGTGCCCACTCTTTAGCTTGTTCGTAAGGATAAGTTTTTGAAAAATCCGTTAACGGGATTGATCCATCGTATGAGTGATATTTTTCCAAGCCCAATATTTTTTTTCTTAAACGATTATATTTTTTTAATGGTTCAGTATTCGCTTTGACTGTATTAACCAGGTTTTCATAAACTGCTACAGGAATATTATTTCCTTCAAGTGCAGACTCTAAGCTCGAAGCATAATTTCTTGCCTGAGCATTTGCCCAGTCGCTCTGACAAATCGCATTATAAATTGCCGCGTAAGTATTTTTGTTTTGTATAAAAGTTTTGTAATGCGCCTCGAATACTGCCTTCCTGTCATCTTGGTTCCGGTTTGTGGAAAGAACCCTTGAATAGTTTCCGTTTGTTGCTTTTATTTGATCACCTTTTGACAAGGTTACGGTGGGAAAATCAACATCGGCAGTTGAAAGTTTGGTATAAACATCGTTTGGCGTATTATTAAATTGGGAGAAGTACGATAATAACTTCTCTTTATCGGCATCGAGAACATGAGACTGTAAACGATAAAGATTTTCTATTCCGAACCTATAAGGATCAAATTCTTTATTGCCATTAAGCCATTTCTCCATAGTTGTCCACGGTATTTCCAGCATTTCAGGATTTATCCACGATGTTGCCGTACTGTAATCTGCAAAAGCAATCTGAACTTTTTGTAAGCTAGCAGCCGCATCTTGATTTCGAGTATCTAAGCTATATGTAAGTTGCGGGTATCGATAAACTTTGTAAGATAAAATTCCCAGTTCATCTGATAACTTTTGAACTTTCAGAAGAACTTCCGGACCGGTTTTTAATTTTCCTTTGTACTGAGTTACTTCATCCATTTTGGATTGTAGGTCTTTAAGTCCGCTTTCCCATTCATTCCAGTTTTTATAAATATCATTCAGGTTCCATTTGTATTCAGCAGGAATTTCATCCCGGTTTTCATAAACCTTTTGTGCGCTCAAATCGGGCACAAAAGAAATCATTAGAAAAAACAAAAAGTACTTGAGCGAAGTTTGCATAGTATGTCCTTGAATAATTGAATAATAAGTTTAGTTACGCAAAATTTCTTGTTATCTACTAACCCCGCCATTTATGGCGGGGTTGTTACTAAAACAGATAACCATGGCTTTAGCCACTATTTAGTTTATTTAAGTAAATGAAAATAGTACGTGTATTTAATGGGCTAAAGCCCAAAGTAGTTGGTATTATTTAACCCCCCAGCATAAATGCTGGGGTTACTTGATAATGCAATATGCGTAAGGTGCCTTAATAATTTAGTTAGTCATTGTACGCAATGTTAAGATTGTAAACCCAGTTTCTCAGCATTGCTTAATTCGTTTTTTAAGAAACTGGGTTTGTTTATGATTTCTAATCGTAATTGTGTGTAACATGAGTTTTATTTAGGTGATTAAAGAAACTTTATAGTTCTTAGTTCACAATATAAATTAAATTTAGATTTCTGTTTACAGCCAGTACGAAATTTTTATTAAGAAAATATTATCAGCTCTCAAATCGAATAGGTTCCTCATTGAACGCCCGAAACTAAACTCTCCATTAGATTCTACATCCTGCCGATTTTGAGTCCAAACAAAATACAGCGCTGAGCCGGGTAAATATTCCCACCGCAATACTGCACTGCCTCGAAGAGATAAATAATTAAAATCCGGATTCCCAATTGTTCTTGCACTTCGCAGGACCAGTTCCATCCGGATCAAGAGTATATGAAGTAACTTCTCCGGTTGGTGATGTGTTGCTCACTATCGTTGAACCATTCTCACCATATTTTAAGAAATCGTATGACTTTGGTTTTTGCAATGCCTTAAATTGACTGTACTTTCCGGAAACAATAAGCGGCTGCATGTAAACCTGGAAACTAAGTGTAGGACTGATAATCCAATCAGCACGAATATCGGTAGCTAAAGTTGTTTGTTCAAGTAGAGCAAAAACATATCGCTTGCCAAATGTTTCTTGAGCTGTTGCATCTGTAAATGCACCAATCCATTGAGCATTAAAATTGTCTCTGGAAAAATCGGGACCAACTTGAACTGTCAGTGTTGGCGTAATCTTGAACTCGACGTTTACATAAACTTCTTTACTATTTATGTTATTGCTGAAACCTGCATAACCTCCTGCAAATAAAACCCACCACTCTCTATTGTCGCTATTTAGATTGAGATTATAAGTACGGTTTATAGGATTGAGAGTTAGCGGTCCTCCCCTTGTACGCCGAGAATTATATGACTCCGGATTATAGGTGAAAGAAAAGTTTCCGCCGGAGAGATCTGCAAATGTAATGTAACTTCCTAAAAAGTATCCATGGACAGTTTTATTCCAACCAAAATCAAAACTTCCAAATGTAGCAGCATTAATACCTGCATTCTGGTAAAACTTTGTGGGTTCCGTAAATCTATAACTCATTGCCAAATGTGCGTTGATTAAATCGCTGTATGAACCATAGCCCAAATCATTAACTTCAAATTCCGGACTTAACCAACCCAGTGCGGCATTAACTGTAAATTCACCACGATTTTTATTTAACATTAATCGACCTGCATAACCGGTTAATGAAGTTGCGGAACTATCAACACCGAGATGGCTTGCATCAGGGCGTTGGAAATAATGAGCTGATCCTCTTTGAAGAGCGATCATTCTATTTTGATCTCCGCTTACACGTGATATTGCAGACCAACCGGTAAGCACGTATGTTCTTTCTTCATCTAAAAAAGTCCAGCCATCTGCTCCTACAACCAAAGCATCCCGGTTAAGATAATTTTTAAGATTCTCATCTTTAAAGAACCGGTTTGTAAAAGTGGAAAGCAATCCTAATCCCTGCAGCCCTTGGTTAAAATCTTTTCGTATTCTAACAACACCATAGTAAGTTGACGGTTCTACTTCAATGCTTGAACGCTGACCGCTCAAATCAATATCTGCAAATTCACGGCGAGTCACTGCTTGAATAGTGCCAATCTGCCAATCGTCAAAGATTCTTCCTGAAATTTTTGCGGCGCCCAGAATATGAGTGCCATTTGGAATATCTGCGTAATCGTTGTCCGGTAATCTCCCCTGAGGGGCACGCCCGATTCTTCTGCTATAAAAAATATTTGCACCGGGCCAGTTAAAGTTCCAATTATTATTTGTTCCTCCATTTCCGAAGCGAAAGATGTTAACACCTTCTGTGAAAAATGGACGTTTTTCCTGAAAAGCTGTTTCAACATCTGTTAAGTTTACAACTGCAGGATCAACTTCAACTTGACCAAAATCAGGATTAATCGTTCCATTAAGGGTAAGACTGTTTCCAAGTCCGGCACGAACATCCAAACCAATACCCGGAAGATATCGATGACCCGGGTTGAACGGATTGTTTGGATCATCTCCAACGTATTCAGCTTTGCCTGTAATATATGGTAATAATTCAAGTCTAGCAGAGGGAGTGATTCCTTCAATTCCAACCAGCTCAGGAAAGCGTGAGGCAAATCCATTTTCATTTCGCGGTGTATATGCGATCATAGCTGTTTCTGCGCTGCGGCTAATAAAACGTTCTACATTAATTCCCCATAGTTGTTTGTCACTTTCTTTGAATCGAAGCTGTGAATATGGAATTCTCATTTCAACCGACCATCCATCGCTATCGATATGAGGAACGCCTTCCCAAACAGCATCCCAGGAAAGATCGGTTTGTTTAGTATCATTTTCCAACAATCCATCTGCAAGTGTTCCGGCGGCATTAACATAGAAAAAATATCCGCTTCTTTTATCACCATAAGAGTCCAGATAAAGTACTGTGCCGTCAGAAGGATCACCCCATACAAAATCGCGGCGTACAAGACGTGCTAAAATTGAATCCGGACTTTTATCATAATATTTGGCGGCATAGTAAATCGCCTCGTCGTCGTATGCTACCCATACTTCAGTCCGTTGTGAAGGTATTTCGCCTTGATTAGGTTCTTGCTGCAATAATTCGGTAAAACCCGGACGCTTCCAAACATTTTCAGATAAAATGCCGTCGACTGAAATTTTTTCGGTCAATCTAACAGCAGCAGATTTTTTTTGTAGAAGCGTTGTCTATACCAAACACCATGTTCAGCATACCAAAAAATAAAAAGATGATTGAACAGGCAGTCTTTTTCATTTTCTCTCCTATGTTTGATACTTAATTATTGATGTTTTAAGATTTCAACTCGGTTTGCTAATCTTATATTTTAATGGAAACTAATTTGAAGATTATGGAATCTATTCTTCTCTCAAAACGTGACTGTGGAGTAAATACTAATTCAAACAAAATAATAGTCGCTTTATATTTTTTACTTTACAAACCTTAAAAAACAATGGCCGTTAAGCAATTTGAACTTGATGAATGGTATTATTGATTGGTTGCGAGGTTGGTATAAGTTGTGAAATAACAGTAGTTAAAAAATAAAAATATCATTGGCATGTAAGAATGGTTCTTTGGAGAGTTATGGTTAAAGGAGATGATATTTAAATCATCTTAAAAAATGACACAATTTAGATTGATATACTGGCTAATATATTAGATTCAATAACCCCTAACTGTAAAGACAAATAGCGTAGTGTCTGCTTTGTTCATCTTCCGCTCTATTTTTTTATTAAGTTGAATCCAAGTTCAGCAATTGCAGAACTAATTGATTCATCAGCATCGTTTAAGCGAACGTCATAGTAATCAAATTCTCTTCTAATCTGATATTCTGTGCGCAGTTTTTCAAAATCCAAGATTGATTTCCTTAAACGACGATCATCCTCCATAATATTATATGTTAAATTAACACAGTCGAAAATTACTTCATGCCTTAATTTCCCTTTGCAGTCAATAAAAATATCTTTTGGTTTTTGGGGAATCGGTAAGCGTTGCGGAAACCAATTTGGTTCCAACCCCAAATTAAAAAATTCATTTACATTGTTAACGCATGCTGCTGTTCCATTAGCTTTTCCTTCAATGGAATAACCTGCTATATGCGGCGTTGCAATATCCACTAGACTTAAAAGATCACTATCCATTACTGGTTCACCTTCCCAAACATCCAAAACACATGCAGCAATTTTTTTATTTCTTATAGCATTCTTTAATGAGTTAGTATTTACAACTTCTCCCCGCGAGGTGTTAATGATAACTTTGCTTTTATTAAATTTATCAAAGAAGTCTGTGTCGGCTAAATGAAATGTTTTATCAATTCCATTCATGTTTAATGGTACATGAAAAGTTATGATGCCCGATTCTTCTATAAGTTTATCTAGAGAAACGAAGTTTCCACTTCCCTCATTCCTCTGACGTGGTGGATCATTAAGTAAAACGTTCAGCCCCAATATGTTGGCAAACTTTTCGACTTTACTTCCAACATTTCCAACTCCTATAATTCCAATCGTCATTTCCATTAAATTGATTTTATTCACTTTGGCCAATGTCAATAAAGCTGAAGCAACAAATTGCTGAACGGAACTTGAATTGCAACCTGGTGCATTAACCCATTTAATTCCTTTTGATTCACAATAACCAGCATCAATATGGTCAAACCCAATTGTAGCAGTTGCAATAAATTTTACATTCGAGTGGTCGAGTAGTTCCGCATCACATTTTGTTCTAGTTCTGATGAGAAGTGCATCGGCATTTTTTATAGTATCTTTTGTTATATCGGATGGTGAGAAATAGCTAATGTCTGCAAATGGTTCTAAAACTCCTTTTAAAAAAGGAATTTTGTCATCGGCAATGATTTTGATTTTTTTCACTTATTGTTCCATTAATCTTTAAATTTTTTGGATGCAAAAGAATTCACGCGAAATTTGGATATAACTTATTTTTTCTATCATAGCGTTAGAAGTTAAGCATTTTTTAATTTACTTAAATTTTAATTTCTCAAAAATAGCTGTGTAACATTCGAAAAGTTAAAAGCGAAAAAACTCGTTATAAATCTTTAAAACATGAAAACCTCAGTTTTTATCACACTGAGGTTTTATTAGCTCCGCGAACTGGATTCACTCCGAACCGATTTATAATT
>CAVOPZ010000038.1:0-20362 GCA_963698205.1 uncultured Ignavibacteriaceae bacterium
GTTAGGCAGCTTAATTTATGAAAGTTATTATAGCTAATAGTTCTGAGAGATTTGATAACATTGCTTTTTCAAATGTAATTGATGATGGGAAAAGTCTTTCTCTTTTTTCAAATTATACTTGTCCTAAATGCAAAGAAAATATTGGGTTTACAAAAAATGATTTTGTTGAAAGATCATTAAAGAATTTTTCAAATTTATCAATTGAACATCAATCTTTGTTCAATGCTTCTGCTAATGATAATCAATTTAATAATTTTCACTTTCTTGATTGGTATTGTCCTAAATGTAATTTACCTGTTCGGGTTTACGTAGAACATTGGGTTGGCGGTAGGCACGGAGATTCTGGAGTAAATCTCAAAAGTGTTTTAGAGTTGTTTTAATTTATAAAAGCTTCCTAACCAGCGCCTCAACCCGACCGCCATTTTAGTTCGGCGGATTTGTAGATTTTTGGCATTGTGTTTTTGTTATGGATTTTGTTCTAAGTGTTCGTTCTAATTAATTAACTTACAAACTGCACTTGTACTGACGCAAGTTAAGTGCAGTTTGTTTAATATTTGTCATTTGTGTTTTACTTGGCTTCCTTGTTATGGGCGGCGGGTTAGGCGCAACGTCGTTAGTGTTCTAATTTTGTTAAACAATTTATATAGGTTGTTTATGGAATCTTTTCTTTATTTCTTCTCAATAATTTTCACTTATTCTATTTTTATTTATTTAGGTTTTAAGTTTTCCAATAAAATCAAAAAACCTGTTGCTATTTCTACATTCATATTAATAGTAATCGCAACTTTCATTGTTGGTTGGGTTATGGTTCCACGATTATTGATGTTTTTAATTTTATTGTTAAAGTAAATTGGTGTTTACAAGGTTTTGGCATTGGTGTTATTATTGGTTTATTAAAAAGTAAGTTTAAAACTAAAGTTGTTACAAACTAATTTTTATTATTCATTTCAACACTAACAAGCGCCTCAACGCCGACCGCCATTTTTGTTCGGTGGATTAATTATTTTTGAGATGTTGTTTTTGTTATAGTTTGTTGTTCTAAGTGTTCTCGCTGCATAATTAATTAACTTACAGCCTTTGCGTTGCTGACGCAATTTACGCAACTGCTGTTAAATATTTATCAGTTGTGCCTTGTAGCTTTTACTTGGCTTCCTTGTTATGGGCGGCGGGTTAGGCGCAATGTCGTTATACGTTTAAGATAATAAATATTTGGAGAATAAAATGAAATCAAAAATATGGATTTCATTTAGTAAACTAATTTTAAATTTAGTGTTTATCTACTTAGTTACTATAGCAATCGAGCTTCTATCACAAAATTTAAATATTTATATACCTTTTGAATTCACATATCTTATAATTCTCATTTTATATTTTATCTTCAGTCATATTTTAAAGCTCAATACTATTGGTAAGTGGTTATTCTCACTAGTTCCAAAGTATCAAAATTATCTTTCTATTTTTATCATTATTCTTGTTATAATGTATTTAGGCAATGAATTCTTGAAGTTTAAAGAGTTTATGATATTTCGAGTGAATATTCAAAATACTCAAGTTCAGAACCTGATTATAACGACAGAGATTCAAGTAAATTAGTTGAAGTATCCTCTATTGATACATCAAATATCAATAGCTATGTTAATTGGTTAAATGTAAACGGACGATCTCCTCAATCCTATATTCTAAGCAAAATATCTCAACATCAAGTAATAATTTTTGGTGAAGTACACGATTTTAGTAATTACTTAGTTTTTCTAAACAATTCTATTCAAGACTTATATAAAGCTGGGATAAGAATTATTGCAGTTGAGTTTTGCCAAAAGTCAGATAACCAATTGTTAAATAAATTAGTTACTTCAAAGAACTATGATAATCAACTTGCTTTAGAAATTGCTCGCCATCAGCCCTGGTTAATTTGGGGCTTTAAAGAGTTATTGGGATGTTCTAAAATCTGTTTGGACATTTAATAATAGTCTAAATCAAAATCAAGAAAAAATTAAGCTGATAGGATTGGAAAGTAATACTGATATGCCTTCAATCAGTCTTGTCTTGCCTTCTGATGATGCAAGACCTAGTCCTTTTTATGAAAAATTTAGAGTGTTAAGGACAATAAAAGCTTTGCCAAATATTGGTTATCGTGATGAGCTAATGGCAAAAGAAATCGAAGCACAAATTATTACAAAAAACAAAAAAGGTATTGTATGGGTCGGTTCAGCACACTCTTATCTAAACTTCAAACAACCTTTTTCACAAAAAGGAAGAATGTCCTATATACTTCATAAAAAATACGGTGATAGAATCTTTCAAATATTTTTACATTTTAATGATTATTCACTACACATTGCAAAATTTTTAGAAACTTCAATACATAAAAGTAATTTTGACCAAATTGGATTTGATGTAGTCAATTCTCTATTTGGAAAATTACGAGATAGCAATTCTATGCTTTTTACCAATCGGTCACAAATATGTTTTAGCGATATTGCAGAAGGATATCTTTACTTAACTCCGATTGATTCTTTAGTTAAGTGCAAGTTTATTCCCAATTTTGTTACACAAAAAGTGTTAATAAAAGAAAAATCATTCTTTGAGGCGGTTGCTGGCAGAACGATTTAAAAATGTTAGCGAGCTAAATAATTTTTTTGTTCAAAAATATAATAATTAACGTATAACCAGCGCCTCAACCCGACCGCCGTTTTAGTTCGGCGGATTTGAGATTTTTGAAATTGTGTTTTAGTTAAAGATTTTGTTCTAAGTGTTCGTTCTAATTAATTAACTTGCCTTCGGTTTGTGCTGATAAAGTTAAAAATAGGGCTTAATATTTATCAGTTGTGTTTTACTTGGCTTCCTTGTTATGGGCGGCGGGTTAGGCGCAACGTCGTTAGGCTTCTAATCAACGGGTTAAGCGTAAAATCGATAATTAAATGGGTTAAAATAAAATATTATTGTTTTACAATTTGTTTTCTAGTTCATTTTTGTCATTGTTCTTCTTCGATTCTACAGTAGAACCATATGACAATAAAATCAATCATTGAAAATCTGAAAGTCAAATATTCAAAATGATAATTATGGAAAAAGCAGTTAAGTCCGAATTAAATAAATATCATAATGAATATGATTCCACCTTTTATGATTACGAAACCGTTGCTCTTGTAGCAGAATCATTTAGAAAACTTGGTAAACATGAGGAAGATATTTTATGATATTATGTCTAAAAGAAATTCAAGAATACAATAAATAGTTCTAAATAATTTTCCAGAGTATATGTTGATTGCTTTAGAAGATTTATCTAAGTGGTTTCAAAAATATCCAATTTTCTGACGAATTAAAATGTTGAAAATGGCTTTACTTACATTGATGAAGTGCCACAGCCAATTGGAGGTCTTGTTGCAATCAACAACAAAATTACAAACTCTGAAAAATTTAACGGTAAAATATTTGCAACTGCGTTGATTGATGAGAAAGGGAAAGTAATTGATTGTTATATTATTAAAACATTCAATGAAATTGTAAATCAAAGAGTTATAGATGCAATTAAAAGTACAAATTTTACTTCTCCAAAAAGAAAAGGTAGAATAGCTAAAACTTGGGTTTCAATCCCAATTCTTTTTAGTTACAAATAAGCCTAACCAGCGCCTCAACCCGACCGCCATTTTAGTTCGGCGGATTTGAGATTTTTGAAATTGTGTTTTAGTTATAGTTTGTTGTTCTAAGTGTTCATTCTAATTAATTAACTTGCCTTCGGTTTGTACTGAACAAGTTACAAACCTACGGCTTAATATTTATCAGTTGTGCCTGCCTGCCGGTAGGCAGGTTTTACTCGGCTTCCTTGTTATGGGTCGTCAGACTCCGGTAGAGTCTGCCGGACTCTAACGAGCGGCGGGTTAGGCGCAACGTCGTTATATTGCATAAAAAAGTTATTGAATAATTGTGTAATTACAATAATGGTGTTGATCGTTAGAAGGAAAACAAAATCGAAGATTAATAATTGTTGAGTGGGAATTTACTGTTAAAAATATACCAAGGGTGGTGGCGTATTACTAACAGAAAGAATAATAAATCATTACCGATACTTGAAAAATTACTGTACAATAGATAATTGAAAAACACCTAAGTTCCATTACAACTTATGTTGTCGTTTTATTCAATATTTCAATTGCTGGCGGATAAAGCTAAAGAATTAGTACTTACAAATTAAATAGTCTGGTGAGGACGCTTTATTAGACGCTGCTTACAAAATGAAAATTAGTTGTATTTAAAATGATGAAAATTATTAACAAAGATTTTAAAAAAATCGAGACTACATTGAAAATTATGCAGAAATTAAATAACAAATGACTTCAAATATGAGAAGTATTTCAAATGCGAGATGAGATAATTGAAAATATAAAAATATTAGCAGATGATTGGTATTATTTAATCCCGAAGAATATGAATAAGAAGAATAATTAGGAATTTATTAAACGGATAAATATAATGTTCAAAATGCTAGAAACTCCAAATTATTTCTTCACAAAAAATACTTTGAATAACTTTACAAGAATCTGAGGAGATTGATTAATTATTGATAGATTAAACTTAGCAACAAATCAAGACGATCAAAGAGACCGTCATTCCGATTCTAGGAAAACTTAAAATAATTATTATGACAGTTAAGCTAATACCCGAAAAATTCCTATGTTCTAAGTAATTCGATTATAATTACTTAATGTTGGATTCGTACTGATAGATGCAATATTGATGTATCTCAAAGAATTAATGATAATATCTAACTGTCATCTCAATTAGCAATATAGATAGCAACTACTTACAGTACATTGTTCGGAAATCTTAAGACATCTTAAATCGATTTTAAATTAGGACACTTGAAATGAATTCTGGAAAGATATTAACAATCTGTTTATTCAATTTAGGTTACAATCTAATATTAAGTTCACTTAACAACAAGAGTTATCGTGAATTGGATTTAAATATAATCTGGTTTACTGGATATTTCTAAGTATTGATCTGAAATTGAGACTGTTTATTGAACTAGATTCTATTAAAATCAATAACAAGGAGTAGTCTCTGATGATTATTGTATGCTAATTTCCACGGATGTAAATCTGGTGAGAAGATTGGTGAAAATTGTAATAGCTTTAATTAATTAGCTAATAGATTATTCCATCGTACCTATTATCTTTATGCGAATAAATTGAAAAGAGTAAAGAAACCTAACCAGCGCCTCAACCCGACCGCCATTTTAGTTCGGCGGATTTAAGATTTTTGAAATTGTGTTTTAGTTATAGTTTGTTGTTCTAAGTGTTCGTTCTAATTAATTAACTTACAGCCTTCGCACTTGCTGACGAAAGTTAAGTACAGTTTGTTTAATATTTATCAGTTGTGTTTTACTTGGCTTCCTTGTTATGGGCGGCGGGTTAGGCGCAACGTCGTTAGGGCACTAATCCAAAGTTAATTTCAGTATATAGAAGAAATTATGAAGCATATAATATTTGGAACAATATTTTTACTTAATATTTTTTTTCATCTTGTTTATGGACAAGAAGGTTATATAGATGTCAGAAAATTGCCTACTCCAGACTGTACCGGTAAAACATCAATTTGGAACGATTTCAATAAAAATGAAACCAAAATTTTAGTGATACCTGATAATCCTTCGGATTCAGTCGAATTTTTTCGAATGTTTAACTATAAAAAAGGAGCGTATGCTGATTCTTTAATAAAAAGAGAATCTGGATTAACAGAAGAAGATTTTAAAATGGGATTGGAGATATATGGGACAATTAAGGATTTTAAAAATTGGAATAGATTTCATTTACCATTTAAAAAGATACCTAATGGATTTTCATATGATGATGTAGAATATATAAACAATTCTGATGGATTCTTTTTTATTTCAAATAATAGGATGGTCTATTCTGGGAATTCATTAGAACCAATATGGAAAGAGCAATCTACAAATGCCCCCTATTACAAGTATATGATTTTCAAAAATGGTTTAATGGATAAATTATGTATCAATGATATTTCTATAATTGATGTTGCTAAAATCAGAGAATCCAACTACAATAAAATATCTACTAAATATTATAATTTATTTATTGATAAAAAGTTGGGTGAAATAAACATAAGTGATTCAGTAATTATAGATATATGTCTTAAAATGCAGCTCCCACTTCCAGAATTTAAGATCAATGCATTTTTACATTACGACCCAAATGCTACGAGATTATTCTCTAATTTCTATTTTATGGCTGGATGTGACACATTATCAACTGAGATGAAATTTGGAACAGTTCAAATAGATGGAATACATACAACCGGTGATGATATTGGGTTTGTTAAACACGAAACATTTCACTATTTGTGGAAAATACTTGTTGGAATTAACCCAAACATCAATGAGTTTTTTGATGAGGGAATCCAAAAATATTATGAATTTTTAAATGATACTTTGCAATCACAATATGCATTAAAAATCCAAAAAGAATATTCTGACTATGATATTTTTGACCTTGTAGTTAAAGGCGATAGACAAAAATTTTGGGGTGGTCCATCTGAGAATAATGTTCCAATTGCTTATTACTTATCTGGTTTATTTGTAAAATTTTTAATTGATGAGGAGAGTCTCAATATATTTAAGTCTTTTTATGTTAGCAGAAATGTTGATGAGTCTTTTGATATGTACTATAAACATACAGCCACGGAAATGATTTTAAAATATAATGATTGGATAAAAAATAATTAGTATATGCCCTAACCAGCGCCTCAACCCGACCGCCATTTTGGTTCGGCGGTTTTGTGATTTTTGAAATTGTGTTTTTGTTATAGTTTGTTGTTCTAAGTGTTCATTCTAATTAATTAACTTGCCTTCGGTTTGTACTGAACAAATTACAAACCTTCGGCTAAATATTTATCATTTGTGTTTTACTTGGCTTCCTTGTTATGGGCGGCGGGTTAGGCGCAACGTCGTTATACATTAGACATAATTCATTATGAAAAAAATTATTTTGTTCTAATATAGTTTTAATTTCTCATAGCAACCTTTGATTTCATTGTCAGACATAAATGAAAATATTATATGCCTGATTTACACATAAAATATATTTAATTGCACTTTATACGTTAACGAACCTAAAGATTAATTAATCTGGAGGAATGTCAAGCTTTTATGCAATTCTTTTAAAAGACTAATGTTCCAATTTAGATACAGTGATTTTTCGTAATTGGTGTTCATTCTATTGGAAACAATTACAGATAATTGTTATGGCCAGTTACGATCTATTTTAGTATCGAAACTCATAATGGTTATGGAATGCGATTCCATGCAAATTTTGTTAATAATTAATTCGTCGATCAATTACTATTGAAGTGAATATGCTACAAGACTTTGTAATAATAATATTACTATCGATCTCCAAATTTTATAGAAATTAGTACTGTTATATTAGTGTGTATTCAGAACATTGATGATTATGGTTAATTAAGATTAATGCAATCAAATATAATTTCATCAACAAATAATCTGGATTACTCGATTATTTCAATGAAGGAACTGATGATTGATCGAATTTTATCGAAATTAGAAAACGATAATGTAGTTTATGAACATAATACTAAAATGATGTTAATAAATACTTGTCGATATAATAAAAATGTATAACCAGCGCCTCAACCCGACCGCCCCCGAACAAGTTCGGGGCAGGCTATTTTAGTTCGGCGGATTTTATGATTTTTGAAATTGTGTTTTTGTTTAGCATTTTGTTCTAAGTGTTCGTTCTAATTAATTAACTTAGCCTTGGTTTGACTGACGCAAGTTACGCAACGTACTGTTTAATATTTATCAGTTGTGTTTTACTTGGCTTCCTTGTTATGGGCGGCCCCGATTGATCGGGGTAAACTAAGTTAGGCGCAACGTCGTTATATGGCTAAATAGAATTAGGGATATTATAACTTTATGAATAAAATTACTTCAATAATAATGATTTTATTTAATATTTTAATAACAGCTTTTACATTAGCTCAAATTCCTACACTGCCAGAAGGTTCTAAATCTCAATGGATTATAAAAGAACCGGAAGAAATTGTTAGCTATCTCATTTTTGATTCCGAAACAATCAAAGAAAAAATTCCTCCATTTTTAAGAACAATTACTATTAAGGAATTAGCTAGTTCTAATATAAGTTGGGCAAAAGAGCATTTGGAATATAATCCAAACCATAATGACTGGGGAATTGGATTCATTGAAATTATTCGAGCAAAGGTTTTTGAGATAAATGGTCAGTCACCTCAATTGTCAGAAGACGGAGCAATTGCATTATGGTTTGTACGCTCTATTCTATTAGATTCTTTGAAAGATGTTAGTCCGGATCAAACAACATTTTTAGCACTAGAATTTTGGTTGCCTGATAGTATTTACGCTAATTATATGAGAAACAATGGATATTATGCTAATTATGGAGATGTACGTTTAAGAAAAATAGCAGATACATTATGGATAGGTACAATAGATATAGAAGATTTGAATGTAAGTATTCATTGTATACCGAAAATAAATGTTGAAAGCATTGGCTCATCTGGAATTCAATTAATTTTTCCACCTGTTCAATCTGAAATAAAAGAATTTGTCCGTATTGCTTTTGCCGGACACAAAATACATATATGTAAAGAAAGTTCTTCTTGGATTTTTAAAGGTTCACATCCATTAGTTAAAGGAATTATATTAGGTGAATCCAGTTTCCAATATGGATACGAATTGATAGGTAAAACTTACAATATAAATTATTAAAAAAGCCATATAACCTCTTTAATAAGTACAAAGGCAAGAGGATATAGAAATATTGTTAAATCCGTTATTAGGTGTGCAACATAACGTTTAATTAGCAAAAGTGTTTTATGAATAAAACATAAAAGAAAAAATCGAGTAGCAGATTGAATCCTAAAATAATTGTTATTATAAGTATTGCATACCTGTATGGATTTTTTGAGTATTATTTAAGTTATAGGCAGAGACAAAAAACTAAGATTGTTCGTAAAGATGATAGAGGAAGCTTATGGGTGCTCCTTATATCCATAACAATTGGTTATTTGCTTTCTTTTTCCGTTGCCGCTACAAAAATTGGACGAATTTATCATTGGAATATTTTGTTCTCATTAGGATTATTTATCATAGTGATAGGATTAATTATTAGGGTTATTTCGATTAGGCAACTCAGGCAATATTTTACTTATTCGGTTACCAAAGTAGAAAATCACGAACTAGTTGAAGAAGGGTTTTATAAATATATTAGACATCCTGGTTATTTAGGACAATTAATAATTTTTACTGGCATTGCTATTTCATTATCAAATTGGTTATCTATAATTCTTATGTTGCTATCGATTTTTATTGGATATATGAATCGTATTAGAATTGAAGAGAAATTTATGATTGAGCAAATGGGTGAGAAATATATTAATTATCAGAAGAGAACAAAAAAACTAATACCAAAAATTTATTAAAATAAATATTGCCTAACTGCTTTTATAAGTACAAAGTTTACCACAGGCGGACTGGGAAATATAAAGTTAAGAGGACATAGAAAATTGTTCAATCCGTGACTGCGGATTGCTGAATCAAGTTGACGTTTTGAGTAATGTTTAATTAATTAAATAATTTTTAACGGTATTGTTTTATTCTTCTTCCTTGTTAAGTGCGACTCCGATAGATCAAGGTAAACTCAGTCAGGCGTAAAGTTGTTCTGTGTCTATAATTTGCGTAAAAAAAGGATAATAAATGGCAGTAAAATTCTTAATGAATAATCCAGTAATCTTAGGTTTGATTACAATGCTCTTAATGTGGAGTGATTATTTATTGACTCTTTTTCAAGAAAAAGAAAGAAAAGAACATTATTCAGAACACTATCAAAGCTATCCTGTAAACACAATTGAGGGTAACCCGGCAATACAGGAATCAGTATCAAAACTAAAAATATTTAATCTCCGGCATTTTACAGCGACGATAATCGCAGGTATTGGGTTGCCCGTTGCATTATTATTCATGCCAAAGCTACTACAGGAATTTTTCATAGGATTTATCTGGGGGATGTTATTAATAGTTAATACACAACACCTGACGAATGTGATTGGATACAGAGCAAGCAGAAGAGGGTTACACGGGAAATTATTTCTACATCAGCGAACGGGATTAATTATTCAATCGGGTAGATATTTAGCAACAGCATTATTTTTATTAATACTTGCAATACTATCTGACTCCCTAATAATTTATGGAGTTACAATTGCAGGTTTTCTTTCCTCTCTTAGGTTGTTTATGTTGAGTAAAAAAATTGCGCCGATTGAGAAGGGAGATTTACCTCCTGAAAATATTGTTGCAAAATAATTTTTTATGTAATTATAAATATTCTAACCGATTAAGAATATTGCTAATTTAGAAAACACCTAACCAGCGCCCAGCTATAGGCTGGCAGGCTCAACGCCGACCGCCGTTTTAGTTCGGCTGATTTATAATTTTTGGCGTTTAGTTCTTGTTAAGCATTTTGTTCTAAGTGTTCTCCGCCGCGGCGGACTAATTAATTAACTTGCCTTCGGTGCTGTACTGACGACAAGTTAAGCACTTACGGCTTAATATCGGCAGTTGTGTTTTACTTGGCTTCCTTGTTATGGGCGGCGGCCCCGACAAGTCGGGATTAGAAAGTTAGGCGCAAGTACGTATGTTTAAAATGTAATAATTATTTAGTTTGAGATTTCCAAAAAGTAACTAACATTTATAAGGAGATCTCAAATGAAAACTGAACTTGGTAATACTTCGTTCTTTGAAAACATTTTGTTGTTCATTGGAATCGATGTTCATAAATCAAAATGGGTTGTCACTGTCAGAACCTATGATCTCGAATTAAAAACATTCTCTATGAAACCTATCTGCAGAAGAATTGGAAAATTTCTTACTTAAGAATTATCCCGGGGCACAATACAGGATAGTTTATGAGTGCTGCTTTTCGGGTTTCTGGATTTACGATTACTTTACTGAGAAGGGCTACAAAATAATAGTTACACCCACAAACAGAATTTATAAAGATGGCAATACAAATAAGACGGACAAAATCGATTCCCGGAAATTAGCCTTCCAGTTATCAAGGGAATTGCTAAGGGAAGTATTGGTACCCAAAAAAGAATAAGAGAATACAAATACATCTTCAGAATCTACGATAAACAGAAGATGCGCCAGGGACAAATACTAAGACAAATAAAAGCATTCCTTGAACAGAAAAATCATCCGTTGAAATGGACGAGATGGAATAAAGGGTTATTAGAGAAGCTAAAAGAAATAAAGTTTGAAGACAAACTGTTCAATCTGAAGATTGGAAATCTGGTTAAAGAGTATGAGTATATAGTTGAACAGATAAAAGACAGTGAGAAGATAATAGGAAAGATAAAAGAAGATAAAGAACTTGGCAGAAGAATAAGCATAATAGAGAAGATAAACGGAATAGGAATAATAAGTGCGGTAAGAATGAGTATAAATTTGTTTGATGAAAAAAAGAGATATGAGAGCGATGAAAAGTTGAACCATTATTTAGGACTGACACCATCAGAGAAAAGCAGCGGAGATAAGATAAAAAGAGGAAGAAGCGGGATGTGCGGCAACAGGCAATTGCGTTCAATAATAATACAGTTAGCCTGGATGACAGTAAGGAAAGACGGATCATTACTTGATAAGTTTGACAGAGTATATAAGACAAGCGGAAGTAAGCAGAAAGCAATAGTGGCAGTAGCCCGGAAATTAATGACAAAGATATATGCAGTAATACAAAAGGAAGAAGAATATAAAATTAACATACGAACAGTTAAAGCTGCATAAAGAAATTGAAAGAAGAACCCAAAAAACAAACAGGACCGGTGACCGCGTCTAACGGCGTGCTCAAGAGTGAAAGCTTAAAGAGCGATCAGCAAGTTTGCGGCCCGGTCTCATATAATGAAAACGAAATTGCTGCTTAAGACAGCGTATAACAGGATATCCCATTTTTTATAGAGGATAATTATTTCGTTCTATTGGGTTATTGAAAATTTAATTTATAAACAAAAGTGTTTTAGAAAAATAAACACAACAGGAAATCTTTAAATAAAAATAATACGTCGTTATATTGCTAACAGTTATATGCTTGAAGGAAATTTTATGAAATACATTTTGTTTTTATTTATTTCCGTCTTTTTCATTTCTTGTGATGAACAAGAAAATGATTTCAATTATCCAGACGGAATTGAAAAGCCAAATACGATTATTGAAAGTTCTGGATGTGGGAACATTTTTGTTTATCAATTTATTGATTCACTTAAAGCATTTACAGTTTCAATAAATGCAAAACAACTTAATCTTACTAAAAAGTGTCAAACTTTTAATTTATCTGATTTGAATCCAAATATTCTAGTTCAGTTAGAGGTGGCTGGAGATTCTCCTGATAGTATTTATTTTAATTTTTGCAACTGACATAGCTTATCAAAACCAAGGAATAACGAAGAAAATTAAAAGCAACTTCTGGACAACTACTTATTTCAGTTTCAGAAGATAATCCTGTCGATGAGTTAAATTATAATTCTTATTATGTTACAATAAAGATTAAAGATTTACGTTTATTAGATCTAGAGAATAATCAAGAAATTCTTTTTGATGATATAGTTTTTTGGAATGTATTATGTTGGTTGGCTTACCAGGATAATTTTATATTAATACTTTTAAATAACAGTTAAAACGCATATAACCTCTTTAATAAGTACAAAGTCAAGAGGATATAGAAATATTATGGAATTCTTTTATTAGGATTGCCGATAATTTCTTTCCACTTAGATATCATTACTTCAACGATTTAATTATACTCAATTAAAACCAAATTACGATGCAGTTAGTATCAATAAAGCCCTCAAAAATAAATTCCAGCTACAACATTTAACCAGGCAGTTTTCTATCTTTCTAAACCAAAAATAATAAGAAACCTGAAACTTACAGGTTCCTGCACAGCCCATACATTTCTCTGTGTAAGATCAACCAGTGTTGTGCTATTGTCTGTAAGTGTGGTATTTTTTTCAAGCAAATATGCAAGCGGAAGATGCATAGTGGTGATTATTTGTATTGGACCCAAACCGTATGCAATTCCAATCGATCCTGTCATCCATGTTTCATTCTTATAATCATCACGATTATGAGTTGGAGTAAAAACATAGTTATTACCACCATCCGGAACATCCGAACTACCATATTCTTTATTTATAAAACTGTATTTACGTAAAAGTAAAACTGACGCAAGAGCTGAAAAGCGACCGGTTATATTTATTGATGTGGATGCTTCAAATCCTGTTGCAAAAAAAGTATTGCTGCCTTTAGAGAAAGACTCCCACGAGGGAGTAAATCCACCTTCATATGGCGAAGAATTTCTGATTACACCGTTTTCAGTAGCACCCATAGAACCATTCCATCTTGGGGAAGTGTTTGCCATTGCGGTGGTTGAAAGCTCAAACAGAAGTCCAAAATCGAAATAACTCTTTCCAAATTTGTAATTCAACCAGGGATTTACTTCGATAGTGTATTCATTCTCCGAGTCACTGCTGAGAGGATCACTATTTAAGTCTCTGTTTTTGCTTACGGTATTGTAATCGCGATCAGCATATTGCAAGAAAAACAACAGACCAAGATCAGCATCACCAATTTTCCAGAATGGTATCTTCGAATATGCGCGTATCAAATCATCTGCAATTTCATCCTCATATCTTTCATCTGTGATGTATGTTCCCACGAAATTTGCATTAGGTACTGAATCCGGCAAGCTGCTTTGCCAGTAAAAGGTTTGTCCTCGCTCTCTTCTACTTCTGTAGCGGATAGCTGATTTATGATTATTGTACTCATAACTCATCTGAAGGTCAAGTTGTCCTCCTTTAAAAAGTGTATAGTCATTTAAAAACCACGCATCGAAATTTTGACTTGAGGTTCCAAAAATATGTGCACAGGGAGATGTTGTCCATCCCCAGGTGAGATGATTAGATTTAGTTTCAACACCATTTCTAACATATTTAATTTCCGAATCAGGAGCTTTCATGTTCTTGGTCTGATATTGTGCTCTGAATCCTATTGGATTTCCGAAGAGGTAATTTGCATAGACAAACTGGAAATCATATGAGCTTCTCACTGCATCTGTGTGTGCTGTAACCGGGATAAGCTCCATTGTTGTATTATTGCGCACTACACCATCTACATTTTGTTCCATGTTTATTTGTGTTGTCCCGAGTTCCAGATATACCTTTCCCCATTCATTGAAATTCCATATCCCACCAGCACTGAATCTATTTTGGAAAGCATATGAAGATGCTCGCATATAAGATTTGACTGAGTTTGGATCTCCGGTATATCCATCAGGTACAGGGAAATCAAAGTAGTTGTAATTGCTTATGTAGGTATCATTCGGTCTTTGGCTTAAATTTGTAACATGTCCCTGCCACGGCAGAGTTTGTGGATAGTAATATGAGAAAACAGCCTTGTTCGGCCAAAATAGAATGTCATGTGGATATGCAATAAAAGTGTAGTAGCGGTTACTTCCTATAGTAAAATGCGGATTGGCGTTAGCAGCGGATGAAAATGCTATCAATAGAATAATGATCAACTTTTTCATAATAACTCCCTGTATAAATATCTTGACGGTTTATGATTAGAACTTTCAAAATTTACGCCAAAAAGTGCATTGTCTAATATTTATTGATTCTCATTTTATATTCCCGTGCAAGAGTAAAAAAGTAGATCAGAGAGTAAATTTTGGCTTAAACCAATGACCATTTTTGTCGCTTATAATATTGATTTAATTCAAGTATAGTAAGAAAAGGAAATAAATTTTTAAGAAATTGACTTGATGCATGTTTGGTTTTAGAAATAAAGATGCTGAAACAATTTAACCAAGACAGGTGAGCTAACAAGAGGTCCTTTGTTTAATACATTCAGTCAGTTAAGATATTATTGCTAAAATAGATTATAGTTGCTTTGCTCCTTTATATTATAGCCGTTAATTACGATATTTGAAATGTGATAATCAGTTTATTATGCATTACGATAAGATTAATAATCAAATAAATTTATTTTCGGATATATATTGAAATCACTTTTTCTATTTATATGTTTTTTATTTACTTCTGATTTTCATCAATCATATCCTCAAATTTTTTCTCAGGAGCCAATTGTAAGAGTAAGAATCATTTACACACTTGATAGTCTGAATGTTAGTCTCAACAATAACTGGGAATTAAGTGACAGCTCTTCATCAACAAAAATAATTTTATTCGCAAACGATACTTTACTTTGTACAGTTGAAAATGATCAAGTAAGAATTAAAAACTCTTCACGATCTTTGGACGAATTATTTAGCAGAATTGATCTTAATTGTAATACAAAAAACGGGACATTAAAAATCAGGAATGTTCCATACGGAATTGGCTGGTGGTGGCAAGGTTCTGAGGACAGAACTTATGAAGGTAAAATCGAAATTTCGGTTAATGAGTATAATAAGTTCGATGTGATAGTTGTGCTGCCACTTAGAAAAATATTTATGCGGAGTTGTTCCTTATGAGATTGGAAATGATGCTCCGCTTGAAGCACTTAAAGCGCAGGTAATAGCAGCAAGATCAGAGACTGTTTCAGCATTGCTCTCCGGAAAATATAAAGGCAATAATTTTGATTTGTGTGCTGATGTTGAATGTCAGGTTTTTGCGGGTAATAATAAGCGAACTGAATTAACAGATAAAGCAGTAGAACAAACTAAAGGATTATGTCTGTTCTTTGATAATAAAGTAATTGGAGCATACTATGCTTCTAACTGTGGTGGTATTTCTGAGAATGTTGAAAATGTTTGGCCTCAAAGATCAGATGCTGTTCCTTATTGGAGTTCACACTTCGATTCGGATGAAGATTTAATTTACAACCCTAAAGAAAATGCAGACGAATGGATCGAAGGTAATCCGGATGTCTTTTGTAATCCAAACCTTCATCCTGAATTACCCGAGTGGAGTAAAAAAAACTTTCGCTGGGAAATTGAAATGACAGGTAATGAATTGACAAATAATTTAAATGAACTAAAACGTATTGGAACTTTTAAAGAGATGATACCTCTCGAGCGGGGTAACTCTGGAAGAATAATTAAGGCGAGATTTATTGGCTCCGAAGACTCACTTGAATTAAACTCAGAATTAGAAATCAGGAAAATTCGTAAACCGCCATTCCGCAGTTCATGTTTTGTTGTTAATAAAACTGTAAATGATGATAATGTAGAAAAGTTTTTATTTAAAGGTGCTGGTTGGGGACATGGAGTTGGAATGTGTCAGTCTGGTGCAATTGGAAGAGCCTATTTGGGACAAACATATCCTGAAATATTAATTCATTATTTTCCAGAAACAGAAATTAAAAAGGTATTTTACACCAATTAAATATCGAATATTAGATAAGAATTAAAATCACAAAAAAAACATAACTATGAAAAACTTATTTATTCTAATAATATTTGCTGTAACATTCCAAATTAACTTTGCTCAGCAAATTATTTCTCCCGATGGAAAACTTACTTTAAAGTTTAATCTTGTTAACACCAACCCAGCTTATAGTCTTTCTTATCAGAATAAAATTGTAATTAAAGAAAGTTCGCTTGGTATCGATTTATTAACAGAACCGGATTTTCTGGATGGATTTTCTGTTGAGAAATTCGACACAATAACTTTTAATGAAACCTGGTCACCGGTTTGGGGTGAAGTAAGTAGAATCATCAATAATTATAAGGAGTTAAAAGTTACTTTGAGCCAACTGATTCCTGATAAACGAATTTTGGTAATTACATTTCGATTATTCAATGATGGTTTAGGATTCAGGTATGAATTTCCATTACAGGATAAACTGAATTATTTTACCGTGAAAGAAGAGTACTCCTCTTTTTCATTAACCGGCAATCACAAAACATTTTGGATTCCGGGAGATTACGACTCACAGGAATACACTTACACCACTTCCCTGCTTTCGGAAATCCATGCAGGTAAAGGAGCAAATTTTGATGATATAGTTACAAAAAATCTGCCGGGAGATGATTATGTTCAAACTCCATTGATGATGAAAACAAGTGATGGAGTTTTATATTAATATTCACGAAGCTGCATTACTGAATTATCCAGTAATGTATTTAAAGGTAGATAGAAAAACTTTTGCCCTGCAATCTCATCTTTGCCCTGATGCTTTTAATAACAAAGCATATATGCAAACACCTTGTACAACTCCCTGGAGAACAATAATTGTCAGTGATAAAGCTGAAAATATTCTTGAATCAAAACTGATACTTAACTTAAATGAGCCAACAAAATTTGAAGATGTTAGCTGGATAAAACCACAAAAGTATATCGGTATCTGGTGGGGAATGCATGTTGGAACGATGTCATGGAATTATGGTGATCTGAACAATGTTAATCTTAAAACCATTGATTGGAACAAAGTAAAACCTAATGGCAAACACGGTGCAACAACAGAAAATACAAAACGATATATCGACTTTGCAGCAAAGTATGGATTTGATGCCGTGCTTGTAGAAGGCTGGAATGTTGGATGGGAAGATTGGTTTGGAAAATGGAAAGAAGAAGTTTTTGATTTCGTAACTCCCTACCCTGACTTTGATATCGAGTATTTATCAAACTATGCAAAAGAAAAAAATGTTAAACTTATAATGCACCACGAAACCTCTTCATCCGTTACAAATTATGAAAGAAGAATGGATGAAGCTTTTAGGTTGATGAATAAATATGGTTATGAATCTGTAAAAACCGGTTACGTTGGACCAATAATTCCACGAGGAGAACACCACGATAGCCAGTGGATGATTAATCATTTCACCCGGGTTTTAGAGAAAGCAGAAAAATATAATATCTGTGTTGATTCTCACGAATCAGTTCGCCCAACTGGTTTGCATCGCACATACCCAAATTGGATATCTGCAGAAGCCGCTAGAGGAAATGAATTTAATGCATGGAGTACTGGCAATCCGCCTGAACACGAAACCATTTTACCTTTTACCAGATTTATGGGTGGTCCAATGGATTACACTCCTGGAATATTTCAAATAAAAATGGATTACTATAAACCGGAAAGTAAATACCAGGTTCATACAACGCTTAGCAAAACAACTTGCGTTATATGTTGTGCTTTACAGTCCATTACAAATGGCTGCAGATTTACCTGAGAATTATGAAAGATTTCCAGATGCGTTTCAGTTTATTGTTGACGTTCCCGTTGATTGGAGTGAAACAAAAATAATAAAAGCTGAGCCTGGAGATTATATCATAACTGCGCGTAAAGATAAAAACTCCGATAACTGGTTTATTGGAGCTATTACGGATGAAGAAGCAAGAGATTTTGATTTGAAGTTAGATTTTCTTTCTAATGATAAATATGAAATGACAATTTATAAAGATGCTTCAGATTCTCATTGGGAAAAGAATCCAATGAAATATGAGATTGAAAAGAAGACAGTTAAGAAAAACGAAGTGCTAAAACTAAATCTTGTACCAGGCGGCGGTTGTGCAATTATGCTAAAGCCATTGAAGTAATATTGTCATTACCATCCCGATTTTCATCGGGATAAACTCCAGTGGAAATCCACAATAATAAATTCATAGATTTCCGTTTACACGGGAATGACACACAAAACTTTTTTGAAAGTTACAGAATACTCCGTGACTTTTTTATTTCAGTAAGATCATTTTCTTAGTTTCAACAAAAACTTGTCCCGAACTCGATTCGGGATCTCCTACTCTTAACTGGTAATAATATATTCCACTTGCCAAATTACGATGCATCGAAATCAACTTCATAACTTCCTGCTGGTTTCTCTTCGTTAACAAGAGTTGCAACTTCTTCACCAAGTACATCATAAACTTTTAAGGTAACAAACCTCACCCCAACCCTCTCCTTAGCAAGGAGAGGGAGCGAGGGTGAGGTTGGAATATGCGTACTTTATTTTGTAAATGGATTAAATGGGTTTGGATAGTTTTGTTCTAAAGAAAACTTTGTTGGTGAGTTTATTTCAACTTCAATTACATTTGAATACTCAAATGTTCCATCAAAATCTATTTGCTTTAACCTGTACTGATACTTTCCTGCTAGTAATTTTTCATCAATAAAAGAATATGAGTGCGGTTCTGTTGTTGTTCCTTTTCCATTTATAAATCCTATGCTTTCCCAATCTTCACTTCTTGCTTCTAGCTTCTTACTTCTTTCGATCTGAAATCCGGAGTTATTTGTTTCTGTTGCAGTTTGCCAGCTAAGAGTTACATCATTATCATTAACTAGATGAAGTGAAGGAAGTGAGTTCTACAGGAATTCCACCATTTAAAGTCCTTAATACTAAACCACTGTCACCACAAGCCCAACCCACGTTAATATCTTTGAACGAAATAGTATATAGTTCCTTCCCATTATTTGAGTGTTGTAAATTCCAATTGTTACCAGCATCTGTTGAATTGTAAATCTTATCACCCGCAACATACCAACCATTGTTTTGATCTATAAAATAAAAATCATTAATATAACTTTCATTAAGATTCCAAATTATTCCTGCATTTGATGTAGTGTATAAATCATCTCCTGATAAAACCCAACCTGAATTACTATTAAAAAAATGGATTTTGTAAATAAGATCAAAGAACGGGGATGGAAAATCAGACCAAGTATTACCTCCATCGGTTGTCTTTAGTATAGAATTATTTCCTGAGATTGGAAAACCTCCACACCATCCTGTTAGAGAGTCAATAAAAAAACAGCACACAGGGAAAAAATCTAAATAAGTGGTTTCCCAGTTATATCCACCATTTGAAGTCTTAAAAAATGCACCAGAGGCAGGAGCTCCAAAACTACCAAATGCTAATCCTCTTACTGAATTAAAAAAGTATAATTCATCAAATGAATAATAAACTCCTAAGAATTTTTGCTGCCAAGTTGTACCTCCATCCGTGGTTCCAATCAATCTGCAACCGTAAGAATCTTTATCTGTGTACCATCCTATACTATCGTTAAGAAAAAAAACAGAACTGATAGGTCCATCTGTAAGACGAACAATGTTCCAGGTCTCTCCTGCATCATTAGATTTATAAATCTTTGATGGATTATTACTGGTTGCCCACCCAATATTATTGCTGGTAAATTTATTAATTCCTATGTACCCCTCGCTGCTTATGTATTGAGGGTACCATTGAGCATTCACCTGATCCGAAAGTAGTAGTAATACAGTAAAAAGAAATAATATTTTTTTCATAAGAGCCCCTTAATAAAAAATTATTAAATAACTCCACCACAAACGAAGTAATT
>CAVOPZ010000039.1:0-21070 GCA_963698205.1 uncultured Ignavibacteriaceae bacterium
ACGGCCTGGCTATAATTTAGATCAATCATATTCTGGAAACAGCCTCCTCCAGAATTTGTTTTATTGGTTGGTCCGAACCTTTTACTATGAAATTCAAATTGCACCATAAAGCAATTGGTAATTCAGAATATTCAGTATCAGAGTCATCACATTTGACCGGAAACTGCGTCAGTAGTATTCCATATTTTTCTAATTCAAATGCTTTCTGAATCGTAAGATTGCGTGCATCAAGAATTTCCATCAATTTTCCTTTCTATCGCTTGCTAAATATTCACTAAACAAAATGATTTTAGAATTTGCATATGGCAAACTATGTTAAATGATTAAAAATAAATTCAAATAAAACATTACGAGAGACTCACTTGGTTAGTTCACTAACCACAAAAAGTTTCTCGCTCCATAAATAAATGGATACGAGATCTTAATAAGTCAACCAACCTTAACCAGATCGGTCTATTAACATAAAAGATTCTCTCCCCTTATTAATAAATGTACACGAAAGCTTAACTTGTCAACCAAGCAATTAAATTCTGTCATTTTTCTTTCTTTTGTTGTCTTTTTAAGCCCTTTACTTAATTTTTGTCGTTCCAATAAATATTAATAGGAGAGATATGGAAACGAGCAGAATAATGATTGATGGAATTGAAGTCTTTGAGTGTGGTTCTTTTGGAACATATACAAAGGATAACCAAACATTTACCATTAGGTTCTTTAAAGGTATACCCAAAAACATTGTTGAATCAGGTTTTCTATATAAAAAACTAGAGCAAACAATACCTGATATTAATAAACACCAAAATGTTTTAACATCATTTATTCAGCTTTATAGGTTTAGTGTAAGCTCATTTGATGGGGAAGAGAGGAAAGACAATCCACTTGGCAAATATGAATCAAATTTAAAATCAGAATCGTTTAATCCTCAAAATTTAAAAAATGCTGGGATGTATGAAGATTATTTCGGAAGAAAGATTTTTACTGAAGAAAACATCGAAGAGTTATTTAAAATATTCAGATTAGCTCCTCACGATAAATTGTTTATTGATGAAGTTTTATTTGAAGATACTCCAAGATTTAATATTTCTCATAAAGGATATAAAAGTTTCGTTTCAAAAAAGCTTAACCTATCTTTTGAGCTTTGGGAAAAGAAAAACCTAAGTTTATACAAAACAATAAAAAGTGAACTCATAGAAAAATCAATTTGGAAAAGAAAAGAAGAAATAAGATTTGATTTGATTAAAAATGAGTTTTTAAAAATATTTAATATCACTGACAATATTTATACGATTGAAAAAGATAAAATTAAATTCGTCCGTTGAATTTGAATTATCAAAATTAAAAGAAGATCTGGATAATGCTATGGAGGAAGCACTAAGTCATTCTCGAGAAGGAAAGCGGAAAACTTTTTTACAAAACTTGGCATCTATTTCAAAGAACTATACAAGCCAATCCATTGATGAAAAAGTTGAAAGTCTGACTAAAGTATTTGATCAGGTAATCGATGAAGATGCACTTTACCAACACCTTACTCGTCGATTAGAAAAGTTTTATAATCTTATTTTGGGGAAGTTTTACAGAATTATTTTGCCAGAACTTATAAAACAGGAAGCCTTAACCAGAATAGAGTTAAGATTATATATTCTGATGAATTTACCACTTAAATTTTTTAACTATCATCCGACAGATGAGAAAATAATTTCACAGTTTTTAGGATATAACTCCAATATTCAATCAGAGGTTTTTAAGACTTTAATACTAAGAAATCGTGTTCAGAATAATTTGGAAGAACTAGTACCTTGTTTTATTCTTACCTAAAGACTTACGAGGTTTTGATCCCTTGATTACGTGATTACGAAAAGGAAAGAAACGCAATGCAAGGAGTAAGAGAGTGTCCTTTAATGAAGATGATGGGAAGTTCTCAATATCTTAAAAAATATAAAAGTAATAAAACTAATGAGGAACAGGATAATGAGGATAACATTGATGATGAAGAAATTGTAGATACTAAAGATGATCAAGAAAATGAAGAAGAATGTGAAGTGGATGAAATTTCTAAAGGTGAATCTAAGAAACCCGAACTAACCGCAAAACCAAAAGTTAAAATATTTAGGGATCAGTACTATCGTGAAAAAAGCATAAGAGAAATTGAGGTGACAGATTTTTTACAGTCATCAGGATTGGATTCGATAGAAAATCAGATTATTAATCTTGGCCTCTGAGGGATTAAATTATGAACAAATTGGTAAAGAACTTGAGAAAAAAGTATCAAAACAAGCAATTCATAAAAGGTTTATCCAATTGAGGAAAAAATTCCCTGAACCTAAAAAGATTTTTGAATTTGGAGATTCTAAGTAAAATTTGATTTTCAATTTTCTAATTCATAAGATATAGGTAAAAGGAGTACAATTATGGAGGAGAAGATCCTATACCGATATGACCAGCAATTAAAAGACGTAGTAATTGCTATGCTTAGAATCTGGCGAAATTAAATCCATCGAGGAATGCCGAAGAAGATTTTTAATCAATGGGCATCAGACCGTACAAAAATGGTTAAGACGTGCTGGCAAAGAATACTTAATTCCAAAAGTAGGTGTAAGGACCTTGCAGTTAGAGATGACAAGGCTGAAGGAGTACGATGATGAGACTTACAAACTTGTGAGTGAGCATCTCGCAAGGACGGGAGTTGACATTAATTGAAAATATTAATATACTATCACTAGTCAATTTATGACATTATTCTAACAGGAGTTAAAATCTTGTTAGCGAAACCGCTCCGGTAATATCCGTGAGGCGGTTTTTTCATTTTAAAGCTGAAGATGATTCAAATAATAGAATCGGTGTTAATTAGCCGACATACACACATAACTTCCGGACTGGGTGCTGGAAGATTTCAGATGGATGCAAAAAACCAAGCAGCCCCTGTCTTGATGCCACAATCATCAAAACATTTCTGACGCAACATTTAACAAACCAAAAAAACTTGCAGGTAGAAATACCTGCATCTATTCTCGCATCTCTATGCTATAATAAAGCATATACAGATAAATAAATTAGATTAAAGGAAAATAATTTATGAAACAATTAATATATGAGACTAAAGATCTCTACATAGCGGCTTATTTAATAGCCATCGGTCACAGTCTGAAGAGCCATTCCAGATATGACGGCGAAATCTATTTTGTTTTTGATAACAACGAAAACATACAGCAAGAGGTAAACAAGTTTATTTCTCGCAAAGCACTGGTTGATCCTGTTGCTTATTCTCAGATCTATGAAATCGCTGAAGAGCGTACTATACGCTATAAAATCTGGAAATGGAAATAACAACTATGGCAACCATATTAGATAAAATAGTTGTATCAACAGGGACAAAGGTCACAAACAATAAGCTTTCTCAAAGCACATTTGATAAAGTTGTAAATGAAATCCGCAGTGATACGTGGAAGAATCTAACCGAACAATTACAAAAAATATCCATTAAAGATGATCAGCAGGAGTTTAAGAAAAAAAACTTTACATATTTCAATCTTGGGATATTCGAAAATAATAAACGTTCAAAGTTCAAACTCATAAGAAGTCAGCATCTGCTATTCGATTACGATGGTTTATCTAAAGATGAACTAACCTCTCTAAAAGAAAAGTTAAAATCAGATAATAGTGTATTCTGCTTTTTCACTTCCCCGAGTGGTAAAGGTTTGAAAGTAATTTATAAACTTGATAAACCGATAACTGATCATCAGCAGTTTACTGATGTGTACAAGCATTACGCGGGATTATTTAAGATAGACCTTGGAGCCAAACCAGATAAAACATCTGATGCAGGAAGACCTTGTTATTTTAGTTACGATCCCGAACTATATATATTAATATAGATTCCGAGGAATTACAAACCGACGTTACACCTGTGGTTGAGAAGAAAACAACTCCAACTTCAAAGTGGAAAGGTGCTAAAGAAGGTGAACGCGATAATACTCTTATCAGTTTATGCGGATCATTAATAAACAGCGGAGTCTGATAAGAACTGCAGCTATTCAGATTCTTAAAGGATGGAATCTCCAAAATACTCCCCCATTAAGTGAGGATGAGTTACTTAAAACAATTAACTCCGCATATAGTAGATACAGAAGTTAAGCAGGGCTTTATAGAAAAAGAGAACAGTTATTATAAAGTGGAAAAAGGATTGGTCAAGATTACTTCATTTATTATTAAGCCCAAAGAGCTATTAATACTGCAAGGTAAAGATTGTCTTGTTTCTGATATTCATACTTCACTTAACTCAGAATATAAAGATGTGCTTATAGAAAATACAGACTGGCACACAAAGCAGAAGTTTCTGAAAGCACTTGGTCATACTGATTGTGTTTTCTTAGGCTCAGACAGAGACCTTCAATTACTTTGTGAATATATCAACCATAAAATTGAGATAAAGAAAACAGGTACAAAAATTATCGGATTATTTAACGACGATACCTGGGTAGTAAAGGATTTAAATATCACTAAAGCCGGTGTTGAAAAAGATATTAAGATTGTTCCTTATGATAAAGGTGATGAAGCTTTCTATAATAAGATTATTTATGGGAATGAAAGTGATGTAAATGGATTTTATGAGAATGTCCTTAGCATCAATCATCCGGAGATTATTATTCCCTGGATTTCCTGGATATTTGCTTCACCACTTAAACCAATATTAAAGAAAAGTGGAAATGGTTTTCCTCTGATATTTGTACACGGTTCACAGGGCGGAGGAAAGACAAGCACTTCTAAGGTACTTATGAGATTATGCGGTTATAATATATCAGATCCATTCTCCTGTACTATGAGAATATTCCCGATGTTAAAGTTGTTGTCTTCAACTAATGCAGTCCCTGTATTTTTGGATGAGTTCAAAAAGTCGGATATGCGTGAAGATCAGATTGAAAATCTTCTAAGGTTTATGAGAAAAGCATATATGGGAGAAGTTGAATCAAAAGGAAGAGCAGACCAGACAACAGAAGACTATTATATCTCAGCACCACTTTGTGTTATGGGTGAATGGAATATCAGTCAGCCCGCACTAATGGAAAGAATGCTTCTTGTTAGGTTTGATGGATCAGTTAAGAAAAACAAACCAATGCAGGAAGCATTTGAACGATTAAAGAATCTTCCACTTGAAGGCTTTATGCAAAAGTATATTGAGTTCTGTTTGAACCAGGATGTTGATTTACTTATGAATGAAGCTAAAGCAATTGTAGATAAAACATTCGGTAACATAAAAATTGCTCCACGTATTAAATACAATTTAAGTGTGATGATATTTGGGTTAAGATTGTTTGAGAGTTATGCAAAACACAACAACATCACCTTACCAGTGTTTGATTATAGTATGATCTTAAAAAAACAACTTAAAGAAATAACTGGTTCAGAAAATGGATTTGTGAGATCAGCTCTTGATCAGTTCATTGAAGAGTTAGCTGTTATGGTTGCGATCAATGGAGTTAATCTGGATAATTATTGGACTCGTGCTACTGTAGGTAATCGTGAAGTTATTGCAATAAGATTTAATGAAATATTTCCGTTGTTCAGAGAACACTCTAAGCGACGTGGATATGAAGGTGATCAACTTGATAAAGAATCTTATAAAAGATTGTTCAAAGAATCCGACTATGTGCTTAAAGTTGGAGACAAGTCAATGCCGTCTGTAAGATTTGGTGCAGATACTCATCGCGCACTATGCATTGAGATTGATGCTGCAAGGAAAGCTGGATTAAACCTTGATGGATTTGGTGTTACAGAGTGTTACACCGATGTTACAGAAAATTGTAACACAAATCCTGAGAATACAGAAGTTATTTAAAGGATTTAAGAAATGTTACAGATGTTACACAATTTCAATATACTCTATACTTTATTAAAGTGGCTGAATACATTTTATATATTATATAATTATTACAATAGTAGGTGTATAAGATTTCCGTGTAACATTTGTAACATTAAAAAAAAGATGTGAATTTGGAGAGATTTAAAGGGGTGTTTGTTACAAATGTTACAAGCCCCCCAACTCCAGCCGAATTTGCCTGACTACGAATATGAGACTTCACAAATAGTAATCGCTAAGTGGAGAGTGGAGGAACAAATACCAGGTAACCGCGAGCCCAAACTTAGTCAGAACCCCTCCGCTCCAGCCGATCGCAAATCATCGCTATTAGTGAGTGGAGAGTGGAGAGGGGGGATTTTTTAAATTATACCAGGTAATCCACTGCTCGATGTGTACCATTGTATTTGTATTTTACCTGAAGTTAATTTGTTAAATATGTCAAGCGAACACGAATTAGAACGATCTCTTTTGCAGAAAGCTGTAAGAAGAGGCAACGAAGAGTTGACCGAGAAAGTAGTTAAGTATTTAACTAATGTCGGAGACACAACCTGGTTAAAGAATCGTTTTCCCATTATGGTGTTTGAGGAATGTTGGACTTATACCGGTCAATCTTATTCTACTCTTTCGAGAACAGTGAAGAATAAGAATGCGGCCGGACTTGGAGCTCTTGCTTTAAAGAATAATACAAGTGATGACATAGCCATTCGCACAGTTGCCAGAGGATTGGAAAATCCTGTTAAGTTTTGGGAGTGGGTAAGATCAAATAATAGTAATAAACAAATAATTGAAACAGCTTTTAGTGCAAGCAGAAAATCTGTTTTCCCGGATGACAAGGCAATGATGTTTGCTGCTGCTTATCTTGCTGTTAAATATCCTGTTCCGGAAACCCAAGTGATTGAACCAAACAACGATCCTAATTTCCCTTATTGGATTGCGATTGATAAACATACCGGAAGAGGCAGAGAAATCTATATTGAAGCTTGCAAAGAAATTGAATTAGATGCCTTATAAAGGGATGCAGTTAGGATTCTATCTTGAAGGTTCTGTTGTTAACCAATTACAGGATTCACCTTACTGGGAACAGCTAAAATTGTGGCAATAAAGCAACTAGGCTACAATTACGAACAAGCAACTGAAATATGGGATGAGTTGAGACCAAGAATCATCAACAAATCCCGATCTACTGTTGAGCGAATGATTGAACGAATTGAAACTAAGACTTCAGATCAACTTGATTTATTCTGATGAGATTTCTCTGCACTCAGGATTCTCTTCAACTTCTCACCAAGCTGTGATTTTGCAAATGCAATCATTGCACGATGTTTTTTATCACTAATTTTTACTTTGTGATCATTTCCTGCATATCTAAGTTTATCGATAACACGAATTGAGTCATCATAATTTTTCAATAAATTTTCTTTCGCTATTTCTAAACCGATTCTTCGCCCTCGGTCAAAATATCTGGCTGTGTGTTTGTGGTTATCTGCTAGCATAGGTAAGAGTAGGTGGAATTGGAGTTAGATGCAAGAGTTAAAAATAAAACTCCCACCAACTTCCATTAGCCAGGGAGAAGTAAAATCATCTTGTGTCTTTTTTTCTCCTTAGATCCTTATGTATAATAATTAGATCTCTTTTTTAGGGGCAGGGCAGAACAGTAATAGGGATGTAGAGATATTTTACACATATACGTGTAGTAATCACAAATATTATTCACGTATGTGTGTAATTATTTTTGTTTATTTCAATCTATATGTGTATGATTTCTTGACGAAAAGGAGTAAATAATGAAAAATCTAGCTAATAAAATAATTTTAGAGCAAATAGATAAAAAAATAAAGCAATTATCGACGTTATGTAACATATCATTACCAGTGGAAGGGTGGATTTATAACATCCGTCAAAGCATTGGGTATTTCCCTCAAACAGTTGGGCAATAAAATGGGAATAACAGCCGCTGGAGTAAAAGAAATGGAAAAACGGGAAAAGAGCAATTCTATTTCTCTCAATAGTTTAAAGCAATTTGCTTCTGTAATGGAACTTAAATTTGTCTACGCTTTTATCCCAAAAGATGGCTCATTCGAAAAGATGATTGAAAAACGTGCTTATGAAATTGCTCAGCAAATAGTTCTTAAAACTTCTCATTCAATGGCTCTCGAGGATCAGCAGAATAATCCTGCAAGAATTAAAAAAGCAATTAAAGATCGCGCACAGCAAATCAAGCAAGAAATGCCAAAATACTTATGGGATTAGAACTCAATTACATAATGGTCAAACTCCACTTGATGAAGATGAAAAGGATGGATTGTTGATTAAAACAATTTCTACACGTGGAGATCTGGATGAGTTTGAACAGCTAAACATTGAAGAAGCAAAAATCTGGCTGCTTAAAACAAAACTTGATACTTCTAAAATTTTATCGGAAGATTTTATCAAAGAATTGCATTCTCAAATGTTTGGAAATGTTTGGCGTTGGGCTGGCAGTTTTAGAAATTCAAATAAAAATATTGGCGTGGATAAATTTGATATTCCAATTCATCTGCGCAATCTGTTAGATGACACAAAATATTGGATTCATAACAAAACTTTTTCAGAAGATGAAATTGCAATTCGTTTCAGTCATAGACTTGTTCAAATTCATTTATTCCCAAACGGTAATGGCCGACACTCACGTCTCATTGCAGATGTTTTGATTAACAAAGGATTCGGCAAAGAGGAATTTACCTGGAACGGCACAGATATAACTTCTGCCGGCTCAGTGCGATCATTCTATATAAGAGCATTAAGAAATGCTGATGCTGGTGACTTCATAGACCTAATAGCATTTGCCAGATCATAGTTCCTAATTGATCATTGATAATTATGCGTTAATAAAGGGCTGTCCTCGGCTGCCACTGAATCATTTCGTGCCAGGCTATCAATAACCGCGCTAAAATGACAGTAAGAATAATATTACTATAAAATTATTCATCTTTAACTTGTATATTTCATCTTTTCCCATTACATTAAAAGTGGGATTTCCCACTTTATTTTAATAAGGAGTTATTATGACTGAAATAATTGAAAATGAATACACAGCAACGATCGATACGAAAAAAAGATTGACTATTCGCGGAGCCAAACATCACCATTATGCCGTTCAAGTCTATAAGGATGGCAAAATTGTTCTTAGCCCGCGCATATTGGTTGATCCAAATCTCATCCCAAAAAGCACATTAAAAATTATAGACAATTCCGTTTCAAGTATGAAAAAAGGTAAAGTGTCTAAACCACTTAACCTCAAGAAATACTTATAACATATATGATATTCGAAATTGTTCTTGGAATACCTGAAGTTGAAAACTATTGGAATGATCTTGATAACAAATATCAAGTTGGCAAACTATCAGGTAAAGAAAAGACTCTGTTTAATAAACTCATCAAAGCTTTCAGTATGTTAGAATCCAATCCGCGTTCTAATAGTCTCTCTACTCACGAAATAGATGTTTTATCAATTAAATACGGATTTAAAAGTTTTCCAATCATATTTAGAAAACAAAGTACTCCTCTGCTGGCAGAATATTCTGGGCTTACAGTCCCGATGAAGGACAAATTACTATTCTTGCTATCGAACCTCACCCCGAAATAAAATCCAGGACTTATTCGCGTATTTGACTTGCAAAATTCCCAGATAGAAGAAAAAAGAATTAACTCTTAATTAAAAATTAATAATTGTACATTAACGTCAGGTTGTGTGTGTGTTGATTCCAACACATTTCAACAAGTCTTCTTTGCCAAAGTATTTCAGGACGAGATATAAACCTATTCTTTAGGGGCAGGTCAGGTTTTCAAAACCGGTACTAAAACTCTACTATGATTATTATGATTCTATTTCAAAGTATTCTCACAATAATTTTCATAGTTTAGGGAAAATTAATCACCAAATAATTACCATATTTCTTTAATTTTTTTTAAAAACTACAAATATTCGTAGAATTCAAAATTGAATTTGTAAATCATTAATGATCAATGATGAATTATAAATTCAATTTATGATAAGATGTTTACCTTCATCAGGTTCATAGAAAGCATTGTGTGTCTCTAAATATTTATACAAATCGTCATAACTATCATAATGCAGTGATGAACAAAATTGATGGGCTTTTGATAACATCTCAACATATGGAATTGGTCTTTTTGATTAGTCAATTTTTTTAGAGTCAGTAAATAGTCTTCACGATAAACTGTTGGAATAATTATTTTACACTGATTGAGACTGACTAATTCTGAGTTCATCATTACGCGCGCAATTCTACCATTCCCATCATTAAAAGGATGAACTTCACTAACTAAAAACATCATATATGCTGCACGAGCAAATGAATTGGTTATGGCTTTATGATACTGGAAGCCCCGTATTAGTGTACCTCGAACAAGTTTGAAATCTACAAAATGTGTATTACCGGCTCTATTATTTTTAGATTTAAATTCCCCGGGATGTTTACTCTCCCGAGAAGAAAGTAATATTTTATGACGTGATGTAAGAATCCTCAGTAATTCAGTTTCATCCGCTGGAATAATTTTCATGGTCTTTCTATCAGATACAATTTGATAAGTGCCTAGAACATCGTGTGAATCATCGTCACGAGCAGACAATGGAATGCCAGTGTCAATTATTTGTTTTGCTTCTGCAACCCCAAAGACGGTTCCTTCTATATAATTAGAAAAGTAAGCCTCAAAAAATGCAAAGTTTCTAAAAGAATTTATTGATAAATTATTTTCAGGGCGATCTTTAAATTCTTTATTATGAAGGTAATTAAATAAAATTTCAAAAAGTTCAATTCTGTTTTTATCATACGGAAGACCGGCAGCACGTAATAATGCTATACCCGATTTTAAGATTTTGGATGGTTTAGTAGAGAGCAGTGAACCAATAATTTTGTTCAATAATTCAAATTCTTTTTCATTTCGAGAACCTGGGCCAACTCTTTCGCTTTATCACGAAGACTATTCAATCCTTCTTCACCGTTTACTCTTAATATATCATCAAGTTTTTCTTCAATCTGAGAGACACTTAATGATTTTGAATCTGGACAAATCTTTTTTGTGATTTGGAGATTCTCAAGAAAAGCTGGCTCTTTTGAAGATGCATAAAGATTTCCAAATAATTTGTTATCACTCTTTGCAGGACCTTTTTCCTTCAAGGAAATTTATTGTAACCCCGGGTAATTTTATTTTTTTTTGTGTAAGAATAAGTCACGAAAATATTATTTGTAATTATTGGTTTAAATTCAAAAGCTGATCGATGACTTAAGACTGCATCAAGATATAGATTACCTACGATTTCGAGAATGTTTCTGCGGACTATTACAGAAGATTCTTCCTCAAAATTAGTTGAGTAAATTCTTGGAGCTATCTTTCGAATTTTTTTATCCTGAAGCATTTAAGATATTTTATATGCTTCCTTAGGATTTGAGGATGCAAATAACATTTCACTCATAGTTTTTATTCTTAATCGTTTTGTCAATAAATTTTCCACAAAAAGGTAAAATTAGAAGAAAAATCACAATATTTTCCAGAATAGGCTAATTATTTAAGAATATTTTCTAGTATGGATTAATTATAACCTACTTTTTCTGACTAAACTAAAACCTGCTTTATAAAGATTGGCATATAACAATTCAAATCATCATTAAAAATAATTTTCATAACGTTCGCTATAATAAACAAAATATATTATATTTGTTCGGTATATCACACATTATTTTGTAAGGGAAATTATGTTACAGTACAAAACTGACAAAATCTTAAGTGAATTAGGGGAAAATATCAAGCTCGCTCGATTGAGAAGAAAACTAAGTATGAAGCAAGTTGCTGAGAGAGCATGGATTGGCAGAACTACTTTATATGAAATAGAAAGAGGGAAACCGAACGTGAATATCGGAAACTATGCTCAGGTATTATCGGTACTTGGATTGGAAGAGGATTTATTAAATGTTGCTAAGGATGATCTCTTGGGTAGAAAGTTACAAGATGCCAAATTATTAGTAAAAGAGAGAGCTCCTAAAAGAAATGCAAAGGAATAAGTTATGGCAAAGACGGATACACGAAAAGAAATTTTGGTATATGCGGATTGGAAAGGGTTAAAGGAAAGTCCATCTCTATTGGGAAAATTATATTCAACGATAGTCAGAGGCAATGAAGTTTTTTCTTTTGAATACTCAGATAAATGGCTTAAATCAAAATTTGCACAAGTAATTGATCCGGATCTAGGGCTTTATTCCGGATCCCATTACTTGGATGATAAGAAAAATAACTTCGGAATTTTTCTTGATTCTTCACCAGATCGTTGGGGAAGACTATTGATGAAAAGACGCGAGGCAATACTTGCAAGAGAAGAGAAAAGGCAGGAAAAAACTTTAATGGAATCAGACTTTCTGTTAGGTGTATTTGATGAGAACAGAGTAGGTGGATTAAGATTTAAAGTGAGCGAAGACGGGCAATTTCTAAACCAAGATGGATCTCTTGCAGCGCCACCTTGGACATCTATAAATGAGCTACAAGAGGCAAGCTTAAGATATGAAACAGATGATGATATAATTGATTCAGAGCACCAAAGATGGTTAAATATATTAATGGCTCCAGGTTCATCGCTAGGTGGTGCACGTCCTAAAGCAAGTGTTAAGGATAATAATGGCGATTTATGGATAGCAAAATTCCCAAGTGTAAGTGATGCTAAAAATATTGGAGGTTGGGAAATAGTAGTACATAAATTAGCTGTAAGATGCGGATTGAATATAGCCGAAGCAAAAGTAGAAAAATTCGCAAACCAGTATCATACATTTATGGTTAAGAGATTTGATAGGAATAAATCGGAAAGAATTCATTTTGCATCAGCTATGACCATGCTAGGGTACAGAGATAATAGAGACTCACACACTGGAGCAAGTTATCTTGAGTTAGCAGATTTTATTATTACAAATGGGGCAAGAGTTAAAGAAGATCTAGAAGAATTATGGAGAAGAATTGTGTTTAGTATAAGTGTGTCTAATACTGACGATCACTTAAGAAACCACGGTTTTATATTGACTGAAAACGGATGGATACTTTCTCCAGCTTATGATATAAATCCAAATGAGATGGGAACCGGGTTAAGTCTAAACATTTCAGATAATGATAATTCACTTGAATATGATTTAGCTCTAGAAGTTGCAGAATACTTCAGATTGAAGAAGGGAAAAGCTGAAGAGATAATGAATAATATAAAGAGCAAAGTTAATGAGTGGAAAAATATTGCTGACAAATATGCTATTTCAAAATCTGAACAGACGATGATGGAGAAAGCGTTTAGAGTTTAAGTCTAATATTATGTTTGTTGAATGTTGTTTTTCATCAGCTTCGAAACTCTTAACAGTCTCATCAGTAGGCAAAGTTAGAGAGAATTAGGTATAATACTAAATATAATAAAAGCCTTTTAATCTTGGTAGAGACAGGGAAACTCTATTATGAGTTTTGTTATTCCATTTCAAATTATAACTAAAATGAAATAAGTTAATTATCAAAATTTTCTATAGAGAGAATAAAATTAGAAGAAAAATCACATTATTTTATAGAATAGGCTAATTATTAAATAATATTTTCACATTAAGATATTTTTAAATTTTTTGATTCCTAATTAGACAAAAATAAAAACCCCTGCCAACTTTCATTAGCAGGGGGAAGTAAAAAGTTACTTCAACAAAATCATTTTCCTAGTCTGCACGAAATCACCAGCTTGCAACAATCTTATTTAGAAAAAATAAGCAATCATCATCGGTGGCTACTGCTGGTCCCCAATTCTTAAAACTCTTTTGCAGAGAAATCAGTTCACTGTTATTTTCTTTAAACAATAGTACCGCAATACAATCAACAGCTAACTTCTGTAAAGTTAAATCCTGGTTAAGAATCAATTTTGAAATTTTTAATCGATGGAAATGAAGATACTTAAGAGCTATGAGATATGATTTTTTAATCACATTATTTAACTGCGATTGAGAGACCGCAGATGCTGGACATGTAAAAAAAGAAGTATTTGCTTGTTATCGCTCATCTTTTTTGCAAACATATAGATTAAAGTCCCAACCGTAAATAAAACAAGCTTATAATTTTGAATAATTTTTATGATCCTATTTGATATCATCAAATAGAAAGACTATTTTCTCATAGTTAATATCAAATAGGATGTACAAATGGAGCACATAAAGGAAGATTTATTCAACTTTAATCCATGGTGGGAAAAAGATTTTGATCCACATTTACATAAAAGAGAAAGATTCCTAAAACTTTTAAGAGAATCTCTTAAGAAAAAAGAAATTATTATTCTTACCGGGCTTAGAAGAGTTGGGAAAAGCTCAATTATGAAACTGCTCATTCAAGAGTTATGTGCCACCATAAATCCTAAAAAAATATTATATATATCTTTAGATTCGATTGCCATTGAACACTTACAGATTTCGGAACTTATTCGTGAATTCAGAAAATTGCATAATATAAAACGTGATGAAAAAATTTACCTGTTCTTTGATGAAGCAACCTACAGGGATAATATTAATATCGAAATAAAAAATTTATACGATTCAGAGAATGTTAAATTATTTATTTCATCATCATCGTCTTCAATTCTAAAAGATAAAAATGCTTTACTTACAGGTAGATCAAAAGTTATTGAAGTTACACCGCTTAATTTTTTTGAATATCTCGAATTTAAAAAATTAGCGCCCAAACAATCCGAACATTACCTTTTGGAAAAATACTTTGAAGATTTTATGCTTAACGGAGGTATGCCCGAGTATGTTTTAACCGGCAATTTTGAATATCTTGATAATTTAATAGATTCTATTATTTATAAAGATATTGCCTTTTACAGAGGAGTTAAAGATACAACATCGCTTAAAGAATTTTTCAGATTACTAATGGAAAGATCCGGGAAGCAACTTAGCCTAAACAAGATTTCTAAAATAATCGGAATTTCCTCTGAAACCACTAAAAGATATTTTGAATATTTTTTAGGCACTTATCTTATTTACGCTATTGAAAGATGTGGAAAATTAAATGAAAGATTAAGAGCACCAAAAAAAATATATTCTGCGGATTGCGGCATAAGAAATTATATAACTGGATTTAGAGATAAAGGAGCTTTATTTGAAAACCTTGTTTATTTTTTGATTAAAGAACATACACCTTGTTATGTTTATAAAGATAGTATTGAACTTGATTTTTATTACAACAAAACACTACTGGAAGTTAAATACGAAAGTGAAATGAATTCCAAACAGCAAAAACTTTTTGATGAGTTTAAGGCTGATAAAAAAATTATCATTTCTGGAATATCTGATTATCTTAATTGGGTAAAAACTTAGCAGATATAAGTTGAATAATAGGTAGCCTCTTTCATTTGCCCACAAATAAGCAAGTATTGGTTAACTTTACCTAACCTAGACAAGCCTGATTCAAAAAAGTAATAATAAATAACGAACAATAATGTCGAATTTAGAGAGCCAAAAACTTCATCATTCATTATTCCTTGTTCATTATTCGATATTCAGCGCTAATATTCTTCCAAATTTTACACTGATCCCAACAAATTATTCATTAACTGAATTTTATTCTCAAGTTGGTTGAACAACAAGTTTAAATCCTAATGATATAATTCCACTGAGTTTAAATTTTTAAGTTGGGCAACTTGATTTCTTAAAAGGATTCAATCCTCGTAATCAAGATCACTGGAGTATTTTAGAGAATCAGGAAGGATATCAATAGCGTATGGCTCAATAAAATTATGGTTCTTAAGGGATAAGGAAACTCTAAGTACACTGAAATCTTTAACAACTTAGTACGTTTAGAAAATTGCCCGCTTAGATCAGATTTGAGATCAGAATATTTTTGTTCCAATTCAAGGATCTCCGCTGCTTTAACCGTTAGTGTATTGCAAAAATCGTAAAAGAAATACTTAAAGTGAAATTTATAAAAAACCCTGCAACCGAAGCTGCAGGGCCTTGTGTTAACAGGAGTTGGGGAGGACTACCTGATAACGACATACTAAAAATAATAAAATTTTACTTCAATAAAATCATTTTTCTTGTCTGCACAAAATCTCCAGCTTGCAGCCTGTAGAAATAAACTCCGCTTGGTAAGTTTGCTGCATTCCAGTTTAACTCGTAAGTGCCAACTGGTTTTTCTTCGCTAACTAAAGTTTCAATTTCTTCACCGAGTGTATTAAATATCTTTAGTGTTACATCAGCAGATTGTGGAATAGAGTATTTTATTTTAGTGCTCGGGTTGAAGGGATTCGGATAGTTCTGGCTTAACTCAAATTTCATTGGTGCATTAAAATAAACTTTAATTGTTTTTGAGTATTCAAATTGTCCATCGTTATCTATTTGTTTTAGCCTGTATAAATATTTACCAGCAATTACATTTTTATCTTCATAAGAATAACTCTTTGGTGAGTTAGAATTACCGTAACCATCTATAAAACCATATTTTTTATCCCGATTGTTGGTTTGCAGTGCTCGTTCAACATTTCGAATCCATAATTATTAATCTCTGTTGCAGTTGCTCCAGCTTAATTCAATTGTTAAACCAATTATTGTTGGCATGAAAAAGAAATAAATTCTACAGGAAGAAGGCTTTGTTCATAAGCAATAGCAGCATTAAAAGTTTCCCAGACAAATGGATGTGCAACAACATTAGCACCAGTTACATTCGGATGATTATCACCATCATCGTGATATAATGGGTTCATACCCCAATATGCAGTTCCCCACGAAAAATTCTTCTGTTGGTGTAGCCAACAAATGAAATGCATCGAATACATAAACATTATCAGGAAAATTTCCAAATATTGGGTCATTCCCTGTAGCAAGTGTGTTTTTTGCCCAAATGAACAAATCTATGAGCTAATGTACCATCATAATTAGGTCCAGGCATTAATGGTATACCTGTCCATATTACAAAAAAATTATCTGGATAGCTTTGCATTATTCTTATGATGCTTCTCCAATGCCATTGCGTTCTATAATATGTTCTTCCACCACTACCAAATGCTTCATCATCTATAATTAATGTGTCAGAAGGATTTCCCATCGGGTCTATACCAGCCCCCCCCCAACAAGATTTGATAACTATTACTGGATTATTAGCGATATAAGATTGTAGTGAATCAGTATCTTCTGGATAAAGACTCTGACCAACAAAAACGGCGTGCCAGACATCATAAAAGATTACCACCATTCTCTATCAAAGGGAAAAACCTTTCGTCTAAATTCATAGTGACTGCATTATTATCTGTATAGTTGTTTTCAGTATTATACATAATTCATCAGTTGAGGAACATTTGGACTGCTATTGCCCCAAATAACACCGCCCGTAGAGTGATGTAAAAATAATCCGCTTCTAAAAAGGGTTTGAGGAAAAATGTTTGAAACCATTCCTATCAGAATGATTGCTGTTAGAAATATTTTATCTTTCATAATAATACCTTTGTTTATGTTTATCGGACTGCATTTAGCTGTATTATCTATTCTTATAATTAGTCAATTATTTCAATTCATTTTATTACTTACTTTATGCCTGCTACAACTTAGAATTATAAGTAAGCGGAATACAATCAAGCGAAGGGATGGAAAAGGAACTACTGCTTTAGGTATAGAGACTAATCATATTATTCTATTATTAATTTAGAAATGCACTTTAAATTGTTATGCGAATCATTGATGTAAATGTATTTTTATTCTTAAAATTTAAACCTAACTTTAATTTTGTAAAAAAAAGATAAGCAGAGGTCTTATAATAATTTAATAATGAAGATTTTAAATGCGGAGTAATCAAATAATTTTATTTACATATTAAACATTTGTTTTTAATTGTCCGGGGTTTTTATAGAATAATATATTTATTATTGTGATAAAAATGCTATGCGATTTAAAGATTTTTAATTTTTCACAGCGATGGAATTGAACTTTTTAAGTTTATTTCATAATATTACTCATTTACCTCTCCATATAAAAATGCCGGACTTTAGATCCGGCATAAACATCTCCAGAACCAAACAGTGCGTGCGATCCATTCGACATATCCACCCAGTCGCTTGAGTTCCGCATCGCAACACCATAATTGGCAGCATATAGATTATTATTATAAACTATCATTGAGTTAACAGGGTATGTAAGACGATTTCCAAGATTACTCCACACTTGTGCATATGCTAAAGATGATACTATAGAGATTATAAGAAAACATAAAATCAATTTTTTAACTTTCATTTTTTTTACCTTTGTAATTATTCCAAATTCTAACCAAAATATTAATTACTTCAACAAAATCATTTTTCTTGTCTGGATAAAACTACCAGCTTGTAATCTGTAGAAATAAACTCCGCTTGGTAAGTTTGCTGCATTCCAGTTTAACTCGTAAGTGCCAACTGGTTTTTCTTCGCTAACTAAGAGTTTCAATTTCTTCACCGAGTGTATTAAATATCTTTAGTGTTACTTGAGAAGATTGTGGAATTGAGTATTCTATTTTAGTGCTCGGGTTGAAGGGATTAGGATAATTCTGTTCTAAAGTAAATTTTGAAGGTGCATTAATTTCAACTTCAATGATGTTTGAGTATTCATAACTTCCATCAAAATCTATTTGCTTCATTCTATAGTTATAACTTCCGGAAGGCACATTTTTGTCAGTGAATGCATAATTTATAATTCAGTTATAGTACCTCTGCCGTTAACAAATGTAACAGCATTCCAATTATTTTCATTTTTAATTTTGCGTTCTATTTGATAACCGCTATTGTTAGTCTCTGTTGCTGTAGACCATTGTAAAAGAACATCCTGATTTTTAATCGTTGCTGAAAAGGCGATCAGCTCAACCGGGATCGAACTTTCATAAAGCATTGTTAACTTTAATTTGTTGTACACCGATGGATTCGGGACGCTATAACTTCCAGAGCCTGAAATTGTAGTATCTATAAATGTCCCATCTATTATATCTTGCAGCCTTGCTTTTACTTTATCCGGCGAATAAGTACCAAAATCATAATTAATAATCATTGAAGTTCCTACTCCGACCTGGAACTGCATCTCGTGCGTTCTGGTAAATCCTTCTTGAAAAGTCCCTTGTCTGATGTCTGTTATTGAAGAAATATTCGAATCGGGCAGGTTAAATCTTGCATCAAACACTCCGGTTGGAGGTACGGGAGTCAATTCAAATTCACCAAAGAATAGATCAAGTCCATCCGATGCTAATGAATCTAAACCTGCCTTAAGGGTTGTCGTTCCACCTGCACCATCTGTTATCGTAAATATTACTTCAACCAAAGCTGTCCGCAGAGTAGTGAAACTGAATGTACTGCTGGTATCACTTGTATTACCAGAATTATTTAATCCAGTAATTCTCCAGTAATGTAGTGTATTGTTTTCCAATGCTTGAATCTGACTGAAGGTCGAACTAATCGTATCACTATCAAAGATAATTGTTCCTCCAAAATCAGGTTGAGTATTAACTTCTAATCTATACTTATCAGCTCCTGATACTGCAAACCAGCTTAGTATTGGTGATAAGCTGACACCAATTGAATTATTGGAAGGTGAGCTTAGAATTGCAGTTGATAATTTTGTTGTAAAAAGAAATGTGCTGCTTGTATCGCTTGAAAAACCTGAATCATTTAAGGCGATAACCCTCCAGTAGTAGTTTGAATTATTTAATAATCCGGTAAGTGTTTGAGTGGTATCGGTCAAGGTATCCGCATCAAAAATAATTGTACCTGTAAAATCTGGTTGCGTATTGACTTCTAATCTGTAATTATCTGCGCTTGGAATAGCCAACCAGCTAAGCTTTGGTGATAAACTGATACCAACTGAATTATTTTCCGGAGTAATAAGTACTGCTGCCAATAGCTTTGTTGTAAAACTAAATGTACTGCTTGCTTCACTTGAAAAACCAAAACTATTCAGTGCTCGCACCCGCCAGTAATAGGTTGAATTATTCATTAATCCTGTAATCGTATAGGATGTGTCGGAAAGTGTATCCACATCGAATATAATTGTACCTGTGAAATCGGGCTGCATATTGACTTCTAGCCTGTAATAGTCAGCTCCAGATACAGACTGCCAGGTAAGTGCCGGACTAATGCTGATCCCTGTTGAATTATTTATCGGTGAAGAAAGTATTGGTACCTTGAAAAGTGAAGTGCCACTTGGATTTTGCCAGGATAAATATGTATAACCGTTATTAATCCCATCTCCCATTTTCCAAATTTGAAGATCCCAACCTGCATCAAGAAATGTTGAATTTGTTTTCATCTCCTCAGTAGTTTTTCCAATGCCGCCAGCGCTAGTTATTTGTCCTGAAGTTTCTATATCCCAAAAACTATTAGTAATCGAGGCATTCCAATTATACCCAACCAATCCGCCAATAGTGCTACTTCCCACTACATTTACGGTACTGTAACAATTGCTTACCGTGGAACCAGTATAATTATATCCCAACAGCTCGCCGATGGTGCAGTTGATCCATTTATGCTACCTCTGCTATAACAGTTAGTTATGCTTGAGTATGAACTTAGTCCAACTAGCGAACCTATTATAAAACTACCTGAAATAAATCCTGTGCTGTAACATTTATCCATGACAGAATTTGATTCAAATGATCCTACTATAGCTCCTGAACGTCGATATATATTCATATTCACATTTGTTACTCCCAACTCTGAAATAACGGCGCCATTTGTATATCCAAATAAACCCTGATGATCAACACCCCCACGATTAATATAAATGCTGTCTATGATATGTCCGTTTCCATTATATCTACCAGTGAATTTTACAGCTTCATTTCCAATTGGAATCCATCCACCTCCAGTCCAGGTTGAAATAACAGATGCGTCAATGTCTTTTATTTGGATATAGTTTTTATTCCATCTTGAATTATCCACAGCTATCCAATAAAGATTTCCCAAGTTAGCAATTCGATATGGGTTTCCTAATGTCCCATCTCCTTCGGATGGCGGGTATGGTTGTGGTGAAAAATCTTGCCATCCTAAGAATGGATATCCATCATTATCATTAGTTGTCATTTCCCAGATTGTAGTAAAATCCCAACCAGCGTTAGTAAAAGTTGTTTGAGTTTCCATTTCTGCTGTTTTTTTCCAGTGCCGCCTGCACTAAGGTCAGTCCTGAAGTTTGCGTATCCCAAAAACTGTTGCTTGCC
>CAVOPZ010000040.1:0-16897 GCA_963698205.1 uncultured Ignavibacteriaceae bacterium
GACAGTTCCAGTACTATAACAGTTTGTTACAGTTGCCGAATAAAACATTCCTCCCACTAATCCACCTATTTCATATAACCCTCCCGATACATTACATCTGCTGTAACTGTTGCTTACGCTCGCAGAATATTGGCTAGATCCAACTAATCCTCCTATCATTGGGGATCCGGCAACGCTGCCTTCTGTATAGCAATTACTCACAGTTGAAGAATAATTATCAGCAACCAAACCGCCAACGTGCCAACTTCCAGTTACATTGCCTATACTATAACAATTAGTAACAGTTGAATTATTATTATTGTACCCTACAAGGCCAGCCGAATAATGCCTGCCATGTATTTCAACATCCACTAAACCCAGATTTGATATTGTCGCTCCGCTGGTGCGTCCAAATAATCCCTGGTAATCTTCACTTGTGCGATTAATGAATAATCCGTTAATGTTATATCCGTTACCATTATATGACCCTGTGAAATCACCAACATATTCTTTCCCTATAGGGGTCCAGCCATAATAACCTCCAGCTCCATCCGGAAACCAATTAATTGTTTCTGAGGCATCAATATTTGAAGTTTGAACATAATGATACCCCCATCTGGAACTGTTTTCAGCAATCCAGTAAAGATTTTGTAAAGTGGTGATTTGATAAGGATTTACGACTGTGCCATTTCCTGAAGATGGAGCGATAGAAGTTTGTCCATAAAGTGTTAGTGAGACTAAACTGATAATACTCAATAAAATTTTTTTCATTTTGCTTCCCTGATTTTAGTATACAGATAATATTTTTAATTTATATTTTTTAATTCTCTAATCATTTATTGATCATTATTATGATCCTAAAATCGAATCAATTTGTTTAATCATAACAACTATTATGCTATTAAATAAGTCTCTATATTAACTTTTTATTGTAATAATCCCATCAAATTCAATATTTTTATTTTAGAATCGATTAGTTATACGTAATGTTTACATACTAAGTGATGTAAATTTATTGATATGTATTAAATCTGCTTATGGACAATCTCGTGATTTTTTTTCAAATGGATAATCTACGATTTGAAATATGTTTTCTAAATAATTAATTACATTTAGAATTTGAAGATTAGACCTATAATTCGATGGAACCAGGAAAAGTTGTAATAAACACGAATAGAAATAAAAAAGCTTGCGTCGAATTGTAAAAGGTTTGTCAAGATTATCATCTGTGAAATAAAAAATCCCCGACGAGGGGTGGCATCGGGGATTATAATTTTCTCTACTCCGAGTTACAAAAGAATTTGTTCCTCAAAGGTGTACAAATTTATTTATTCGTTTCAATAATGTCAATAAGCTTTTCATAAAATTATTTAATCTTATTTCAAAAAAAATTATTCTTTTGTGCACAAAATTTCCAGCTTGTAATCCATAAAAATAAATTCCACAAAAAATTAAATTTTATATCCGCCACAAAAAATTGAAAAAAGGATTTTGAGCCATATTGGAAAGGGTGGTGCTGGTACCAAAACATTTAACTTCATTTTAAAAGCGACAAGTTCAAGTCATAATGGTTTTCTATAAGTAAAATCGGATGCAAAATTTTTTTATTTCATTTTTTACAGCTTTATTATTAAAAACCCCCGCCAATTTTCCTAGTAATAGAGAAGTTAAATGTTATTTAAGTTAATCATCTAACGTTTTTACCCAATCTACTTTGAAACTATTTAATTTTAAGATTTCTTTTGGGGGTAGATCAGAACGGCAATAAGCATATAGAGATATTTTAAACATATACGTGTAGTAATTACAAATATTATTCACGTATATGTGTAATTATTTTTGTTTATTTTCATAGATATGTGTAGATTTTCTTGACGAAAAGGAGTAAATAATGAAAAATCTAGCAAATAAAATAATTTTAGAGCAAATTGATAAAAAAATAAAGCAATTTTCGAAGTTATGTAACATATCAATACCAGCGGAAGGATGGGTTTACAACATCCGTCAAGCATTGGGTATTTCCCTCAAACAACTGGGCAATAAAATGGGATTAACAGCTGCTGGAGTTAAAGAAATGGAAAAACGGGAAAAGAGCGATTCTATTTCTCTCAATAGTTTAAAACAATTTGCTTCTGTAATGGAACTTAAATTTGTCTACGCTTTTATCCCAAAAGATGGCTCATTCGAAAAGATGATTGAAAAACGTGCTTATGAAATTGCTCGGCAAATAGTTCTTAAAACTTCTCATTCCATGGCTCTCGAGGATCAGCAGAATAATCCTGCAAGAATTAAAAAAGCAATTAAAGATCGCGCACAGCAAATCAAGCAAGAAATGCCAAAATACTTATGGGATTAGAACTCAATTACATTAATGGTCAAACTCCACTTGATGAAGATGAAAAGGATGGATTGTTAATTAAAACAATTTCTACTCGTGGAGATCTGGATGAGTTTGAACAGCTAAACATTGAAGAAGCAAAAATCTGGCTGCTTAAAACAAAACTTGATACTTCTAAAATTTTATCAGAAGATTTTATCAAGGAATTGCATTCTCAAATGTTTGGAAATGTTTGGCGTTGGGCTGGCAGTTTTAGAAATTCAAATAAAAATATTGGCGTTGATAAATATGAAATTCCAATTCATTTACGTAATCTGTTAAATGACACAAAATATTGGATTCATAACAAAACTTTTTCAGAAGATGAAATTGCTATTCGTTTCAGTCATAGACTTGTTCAAATTCATTTATTCCCAAACGGTAATGGCCGCCACTCACGTCTCATTGCAGATGTTTTGATTAACAAAGGATTCGGCAAAGAGGAATTTACCTGGAGCAGCACAGATATAACTTCTGCCGGCTCAGTGCGATCATCCTATTTAAGAGCATTAAGAAATGCTGATGCTGGTGACTTCATAGACTTAATAGCATTTGCCAGATCATAATTTTAATGCTTCATCATCAAAAGTCATATACTTCATTTTAGAAAAGGGTGGTAGGGTTTCATAGCCCCTCCTACCAATTGCCAGATCTGCTTCAAACTGATTTGAAGTTTTTTTCGGAATCCTGAAATAGAATCGATTTCCACAAATTTTTTATAAAAAATATTTTTAAGCTAAAAGGAGAGACGGGCTCTCCTTTACCTACTGCATTGAGTTCCCATTTATTTTACTTCTTGCAATGAACAGAGTAACAGCCAGCGATTTTGCATCCATAAGTCCACCAAGTTCATTCTGGATTTTAACTGCATCTCTGCAGGATGTTAACATCAAATCATAGAAATTATCATTGCTGTTTTTATTTATTTCATTCACAGGACTTTCAAGATTTTTCTTCTGCACTTTAACATCATAATGGTAACAATCTTAGTTCCTTTCTGTTCTGCAAGCTTTGTGATTTCAAATCTTTCACCTTTACGAAGTGATTTAATTTGTTCATTAACTTCTGCTGGTGCGAAGAATGAGTATTCCTGATCAGTTCCATTCTTCACTGCATACAAGTAGTACTCACCATATCTACTCTGTCCTACCATCGGCTCATCAAACAACAGCTCTAAGCTCATTGTTTTGTTGAGCTCCAGTTCCAGTTTCTTCCTCTCTGCCATCATTTACTCCATTTAATTTGTAACTAAATTCTTCTTTACCCTCAATAACTTTAATTCCCGGAGGAACAGGTTTTGATTTGATGTAATTCTTGATCTTATTCATATCAGGTTTATAACTTTCAGGAACAATTGTAAGCATCTCAGGTTTTGCTTTCTTTAAGAACAATTCAAGATCTTCAATCTCAACTTTATCTGGTTTCTTGTGCATCTTTAAGTGTGCCATTAGGGAGAGCAATTGTCTTCTCTTTCTTTTCTTTAATGAAAGCTTCAAGCTTCATCTCTAGCCATCTGATCTTTTCCTGTAACTGTGCATTCTTATGAAGAACAAAACTGTTAATCATAGAACATTCTTTCTCGCTCTGTGAGAAGTTGTATTCAATCTGTTTTGTAAGCTGCTTTATCTGAAGCAGGAGCAGATCAAAATATGCTTCAGTCTGCTCATTTTCTTTTATCTCTGCTTCCAATAATAGTTCATCAGGAAGTTCATTTCTCCTCCTCTTCAAAATCTTGGCAACAATAAAACTATTCTAACCATCCTTTCATTTCTTACCTCTAAACATTTCCTAATATTTCAATAGCTCAGCTATCTTTAATAATCTTTCTTTCCCATCTTTTTCCTTCCTTTCCAAATATTCTATTACTGCCTCATTTACTAGTCTTGTCATTGGTCTCTTTTCTTTCTGCTTAAGCTGATACAATCTTCTTACAAGATCACCTTTTATCTGCGGGCTATATGACATACAGATCCTCCTCGTTAATTCCCATTCCACACACTTCACATTTATTAAATAACTTTCCATCATAATAAGTTGTTTGTGAAAAACACCACGGACATTCAATTATCATTTCTTCCGGTGTATTTGAATAATGATATCTTCTATCAAACCATTTACTCTTTGATGGATAGTATTTCTGATAACTTTCAACACCTTCATTGTTTATGAATAATGCATAGTTGTTATGCATCTCATAGAAATGAAAATCTTTTTCTCCCAGGTTAAATCCACGAACAGTTACTTTTTCAATATTCAATGCTTCCTGCATTATTTCTCTTTCACTGCAGAAGTAAAGAATATCATCCTTTGAATCGTAATACAGATCAATTGGATTATCTTTCTTAATCAGAACTAATCTTTCAGGAAAATATTTATCCAGCATTGCAACTGCAAAAGATCCTTCTACTTTATCAAACAGTCTTTTTATTTTATCTCCTTTAACTTTCATTGAAAGAAGATGAAGAATTGATTCACTATCTACTTCAGCGTCACGTTCTTTCTTCCCAAAGATCTCTTTGTCGTTGTAGATGATCCCATTGTGAACAATTGCAATTCCATTCTTTGAAAACAGTGGATGATTGTTAGCGTTGTTCTTTTCTGATCCCTGTGTTTTCATTCTTGTATGCAGGATCATTGAAGAGGGAAGCATTAGTTCTTTCCAATCATTTGTCTTTACAAACTCAGATGACTTCATTGCATCTTTATTAACAACAAGATTGTTATCTTTTATAAAAGCATATGCCGCAAGCATCACGCCCACGGCATTCAAGAATGAAAACATATTTGTTATTTTATCTTTATCGGGCAGAGTATTCCCAAAGGAATAATAACCCATTATTCCACACATATTAAATTTCTCCGTAATTAATTTTTTTTATTATTAGGCAATGTGTAAGTTTGTTATCATAATTGTGTAAGGAACCAAAATGCCAACAAACTTAAATATTGATGATTCGCTCTTAGATAAAGCAGTAATACTTGGAAAGCACAAGTCGAAGCGGGACGCCGTTAATACTGCACTTGAAGAATATGTCAAACTCCGTAAGCAGATGAGAATTAAAGAATTTTTTAATTCTATTGATTACGATAAGTCTTACAATTACAAGAAACGGCGTTCAAGAAAGTGAAAATAATTGTTGATACATCCATCTGGTCACTTGCGCTACGAAGAAAGAAAAGACAATCTTTCCAGAAGTAAGAATTCTTGAATCCTTAATTGATAATCAAAGAATTTGTATGCTTGGACCAATAAGACAGGAGATCTTATCCGGTATTAAAGACAACAAGCAATTTGTTCAACTAAAGGATATACTCAGTGCATTTGATGATTTTCCTATAACAACAAAAGATTATGAGAGAGCAGCAGAATTCTTTAACCTATGCCGTAGTAAAGGTGTACAGGGGTCGAACACGGATTATTTGATTTGTGCTGTTTCCAGTAACAACCGCTTTCCAATATTTACTTCTGATAAGGACTTTGAAATTTATTCTAAACATCTCCCTATTACCCTAATGAAAGAACTTCTTCCCTGATAGTCGTAATCTGTTTAATCAGTTCAATTATTTCTTTCTGATTATTCTTACGAAGTGTTAATGATATACCAAGTCTGTTACATCCGGGACTGGATACAACAATTGCTTTAATATCATTAAGCTGAACGAAGGTTTGAACTTTATCAAACAGATCAGCACTTACTGATAGTTGATATTCATCTCTGTCTGTAAGACCAAATAAATAAATTGGATTATCAACCAATCCAACTTTATCTTTGATTGTTCTGAGCAGAATATCTTTATCGTTTATGAACAGAGGTCTTCTTGTTTCAATTTTTCCTTGCAGCCAGCTTCTTGAAAGTTTTACAACAAGTTCTCTGTCACTTTCACTTACGTCAGGATTATCAGGTGCATCGTCATCAAAATTACTTTCGTAACATTCAGAACAATATGGATCACCTTCATCATTATAGTGAGCAGATTCACGATAGATCACTCCATCACATCGGCAGCAGTAGTTGAACATATTATCAAAGCAGTCTTCACAATAAGGCTCCTCCATAGCCCAACGAACCTGATCATCACGAAGTTCATCATCACAATTATGACAGTGCATCAGGCAGCCCTCCTTAATCCCCAGTTAGGAAGTATGTCCTGATTCCAGTTTAATCTTTTGCCAAGAAGTGTATCAAGTTCTTTAAGTCCTTCTCTGCAATCATCCGGAATTGTATGAAGTGAATGCTTAAGTGATTTAAGAAATGTGCAGGAATGCTGTCTGTTCTTCAGTTCATTGAAATCAACTTTATCTTCAAGAACTCCAACAACAGTAAGCTTTGATAAGAGTAAAATGAACAAGTGTAACAGAAGGTGATAGAAGAAAACGATCCTGGTGTGCGATATTCAAAACCGTAAGACTTTCTTCTGTAAGCTCCTTTCTTACCATAACCAGAACGTTCTCTTTTTTGTCTCTGCATTTTATCATCAATGCAGTTACTTAGAGAACCTAAGAACAATATCCAGTCCATCAATAACTTCAGGAAGTGGATCAATAGAAAAATGTGTGTGGCCTCCAATTGAATAATCATCAACGTAATGACCGGAAATGAACTCAAGATCAGGTGCTTTATCGTGACCGTAATCTAATATCTGATAGATCTTTGATGTTAGATCAACAGGTGATTCTGAAAAACCTGGTCTTATTTCTGCGGTTGATTCACATCCATCAAGACCAAATGAAGAATTGGATTTGAAAAAATTATGTGCAGGAACGAACTGACCGTTTCTGTGGCAGATCAGCTCAGGATCGCAGCCAATGGTGAAAGACATAGTAACTCCATATGTTGTTAGTATATCTTCTTATTCCAAAAAATTGGGTGAAAGAGTTTATCTCAGGAGGGCATTTCTAACTACAACACTTAGCAACTGAAATCCTTTTTCAGATTTGAAAAAACCAAAATTATCCTGATAGGAATCATTTCCATTTCTATGATTTATTACAACATTCATAAGAGGGAACTGTGATGCTTTCAAGTGGCCGCAATTATCTAAGTATTTTTCAAATTCACTTTCAAGTTCAAGTGGAGTGATGACAAAATCATCAATGGAAATAAAAAAATCTGCTGAACCACTATTTAGAATGAACAATCTTTCTTTAACTACATCGAAGTTATCATCAAAAAAGAGTTTATTTGTTTTTGCCACCCAACCGCTATCCTCAGTCCAGTAAATAATTTTTGGATAGCAGTGTTCTAAAATATTCTCTTTACCCAGATCTTTAAGAAAAGTATTTATCAACCAATTCTCAAATAGCTTTTTGTTATTTATAAACGCGTAGTATCTTCCATCAATTCCCGGGTAATTATCTCTAATTGGACCCGGTGATATTGTTTCTTTGATCGTTAAAGAATGAAAATCTATTTCACCGTTATCTTCAAAATCTTTGACAAGAATATTATTAGCCGTATCAATAAGATATTTGGTTCCATTTGACCATCCCCAATGTTCATCAGTTGAGTCATTATTTAAGTATTCCTTTTGAGCTCCTTTTAGAGCTACAATTAGTCCATTTCTTACTTCTGATAGATAGTTGTACTCTGCGGGAATCACAACTTTGCCCTCACTATTAAACATTCCGGTGGTGTTATTTTTATTATCTCTGAATCTAATAAATCCTTCGCTCTCACAGTCATATGTGTTATCAAAAATGTAAAGACTATCTCTCCCAACAATAGTTCCGTACTTTGTAATATAATAGCTGGTGCCGATATCTTCCATTACTGCAACTATATCAGAAAATTTCGGGGCGAGCATAAAGCCAAGATATTTTGGTTCAACCTGCACATTCCCTTTATCATCTTTGTATCCATAAAGTCCTGTGATACTGTCTTCAAATGCCATCCATATATTTTTATTCTGGGAGATAATATCTGTCGAGAAGTGATTTAATATCAGAAGCAATGTAAAAAAATATTTTTTCATTTTAATGACTTTAATTTAGTTAATAACGAATATGCCTTCAATATTTGTATGTAATAATTATTAGAATGATTAACGATTATGAATTATATGTTAGATTAAATAATGGGGTTGTTTATTTAGGAGCAGGGAATAATAAATTCTTGCCGATTAATTGCAATGCTTCCTATGGTGGTACCGGATATGATAAAAAGATAAGTTGACACTTTATAAAGAAACATTGATGTTTGTAAGAACTACGCCATAAGCGGAACACAACTCCTACTTGAATTTGTTTTTACCCATACCTTTTTCTGCATTGATCCTAATTTAACTATTAGAACTCTTTTTCGGGGCAGGTCAGTTAGAAATGTCCCCCATTTCATCTCCATGCACTATTTGACAAACTTGAAATTATTTTATCGAAATAATGCATTTATTGCTTTTTTTCAAAAAGAGATTATCTATTGCCTGTTTTTACTATTTAAAATCATTTTAATTTGGTATGAAATTGGATATATTAGATATTTCTTATTATAAGAAAGTTCCCTAATGAAAATATTATAAAATAATTCTTCTGCTGATTTTAATTGCTTTTTCAAATAGTTATTCTCAGGATTTCTGGGAAAAAACAGCTGGACTTGATACATTACAATTTAGTCACTTGCGATAAATTCAAGCGGGGATATTTTCGCAGGAACTGATAGTAATGGTGTTTTTCGATCCACAAACAACGGAAATAATTGGACAAATTTGGGATTGATAAATTATGATATTAGCTCAATGGTTATAAGTTCAGCTGGAGAAATTTTAGTAGGTACTACCATAAATCTGCTGATGGTGGTATATTTCGTTCTACAAACAATGGAAATAGCTGGGATAGCCTAGGATTAAGCGCGCATCCGATACTATCAATTGCTATTAATAATTCAAATGGATATATTTTTGCAGGAACTGCTGCGGTTGGTGTGTATCGCTCAACAGATAACGGAGTGAACTGGGTTCAAATTAATCATGGATTAACTTCTTCTGCAATCCCATCACTTATAATAAATTCAAGCGGAGATATTTTTGCAGGAACTATTGATGGTGGAGTATTTCGATCTACAGATAACGGAGATAACTGGGTTCAAATCAATCAGGGATTAACTAATAATTATATCCTTTCACTTGCAATAAATTCAAGTGGACATATTTTTGCAGGAACCTCCGGAGCGGAGTTTTCCGATCAACAGATAATGGAGATAACTGGGTTCAAATCAATCAGGGATTAATTGTCTGGTCAAGGTCTATTATGTCTTTTCACTTGCAATAAATTCAAACGGAGATATTTTTGCAGGAACTGCCGAGGGAATATTTCGATCAACAGATAACGGAGACTAACTGGGTTCAAATCAATCAGGGATTAACTAATAATGTATGTCCATTCACTGGCAATAAATTCAAACGGAGATGTTTTTGCAGGAACTGAAGGTGGTATTTTCCGATCCATCCCATCAGCAAATATAAAAGTATTTTTGCAGGGTCCTTATTCATCAGGCACTATGAGCACTGCACTAAGGGATAACGGATTCGTACCTTTGGCTCAACCATATAATATAGCTCCTTTCAATTATAACGGAACAGAGGCAGTAGACACTGTTCCTGCAGGAATAGTTGATTGGGTATTGCTTGAACTAAGAAGTGATTTAACTACACAAGTATCACAGAAGGGCAGCATTTCTGAAGAGCGATGGAAGTTTAGTAGATTTAGATGGAGTAAGCAACGTAAAGTTCCCAACAGTAACTCCAGGGGATTATTATGTAGTTATACGCCACAGAAATCATCTTGCGGTGATGACAGCAAATAAAATTACTTTGTCAAATTCTCCTGCTTTATATAATATGAGTACTGATCTTTCAAAAGCATATGGTACAAGTGCAATGAAGGATTTGGGAGGAGGAAATTATGGTATGTATGCGGCAGATGGAAATAAAGATGGTGGTATATATGGAGAAGATTATATCATTTACCAGACTTGACAAGGAGAAGAAGGCTATTGAATTGATAGATTATAATTTAGATGGTGGATGTAATGGTGAACGATTACATGGCTATTATCAAATAAGATGTAAATATGGACTGACATTCCGTTAAATAAGTATATTTTATGAGTAATAATGGATAAAAGTTTTATCAAAGTTTATATTGTTATTGAGAAACAGGATTTAATTAATCAAAAGATGTAAGTTCCTTTTCCATATACTTTGCATTATTTAACAAACTAGCATTTTTTATATCGTATTAATGCAATTATAGATTTTTTTTCAAAAAGAGATTAACAGATTATTGATTTTAGATAAGTAAAATCATTTTAAGTTGGTATAAAATTGGTTTCATTTAGATTATCCCTTATAATAAGAAAGTTCCTTAATGAATATGTTTAAGATAATTTTTCTGATAGATATTAATCGCACTTTTCCAAATATTTATGCTCAGAATTTCTGGGAAAAAACAGCCGGACCTGATACAACGACTATTTTGTCACTTGCGATAAATTCAAGCGGGGATATTTTTGCAGGAACTAATATGGATGGTGTTTTTCGCTCTACAGACAACGGAAATAATTGGACAAATTTGGGAATAATGAATTATGAAATTACGCTCAATGGTTATAAGTTCAAGCGGCGATATTTTAGTAAATACTGATCCATGGGGCGGTGTATTTCGTTCTTCAGATAATGGAAACAACTGGAATAATATTGGATTTCCTCATTTTAATAAATCAATTGCTATTAATAATTCAAATGGATATATTTTCGTGGGAACTGGTGCGCTTGGTATTCATCGCTCCACAGATAATGGAGCTAATTGGATATCATATTAATAATGGAATGACTGCTTCTCAGATTCCATTCACTTATAATAAATTCAAGCGGAGATATTTTTGCAGGAACCTACCGCAGGTGGAATATTTCGATCTACAGATAACGGAGATAACTGGATTCAAATCAATCAGGGATTAACTAATACTGATATCTTTTCACTTGCAATAAATTCAAGTGGAGATATTTTTGCAGGAACCATCTGGTGGCGGAGTATTCCGATCTACAGATAACGGAGATAACTGGGTTCAAATCAATCAAGGGATTAACTGGTCAAGGTCTTTATGTCTATTCACTTGCGATAAATTCAAACGGAGATATTTTTGCAGGAACTGACGATGGAATATTTCGATCAACAGATAATGGAGATAACTGGGTTCAAATCAATCAGGGATTAACTAATTAGTGATATTCATTCACTGGCAATAAATTCAAACGGAGATGTTTTTGCAGGAACTGAAGGTGGTATTTTCCGATCCATCCCATCAGCAAATATAAAAGTATTCTTGCAAGGTCCTTATTCATCAGGCACTATGAGCACTGCACTAAGGGATAACGGATATGTACCTTTGGCTCAACCATATAATGTAGCTCCTTTCAATTATAACGGAGCAGAGGCAGTAGATACTGTTCCTGCAGGAATAGTTGATTGGGTATTGCTTGAACTAAGAAGTGATTTAACTACACAAGTATCAAGAAGGGCAGCATTTCTGAAGAGCGATGGAAGTTTAGTAGATTTAGATGGAGTAAGCAACGTAAAATTCCCGACAGTAACTCCAGGGGATTATTATGTAGTTATTCGCCACAGAAATCATCTTGCGGTGATGACAGCAAATAAAATTACTTTGTCAAATTCTCCTGCTTTATATAATATGAGTACTGATCTTTCAAAAGCATATGGACAAGTGCGATGAAGGATTTAGGAGGAGGAGTATTTGGTATGTGATGGGGCGATGTAAATTCTGATGGATGGTAAAATATAATTTAGGCAGTAATGATAGGCTGTTAATTTATAATCGACAAGGAAATGACCGGATTTAATGTAACAGTTTCTGGCTATTAGAAAGAAGATGTAAATATGGATGGTATTGTTAAATACAATTTAAGTAATAATTGATAGGTTACTTATTTATAAATGTGATTGATAATGGTGGATTTAATTAACAAGAAGTACTCAAGTTCCAAATTGAAAAAATCAATGGAAGATTTTTATTATTTTAAAAGCTTAAATATGGTGTAAAATGAAAAATATATTCTATGTGTTTTACTCCTGCACATTATGGGCAGTCAGACTTAGTCAACTGTTGACCGAGGTATTTTCAAGCTGAGTAGCTTACAGTTAAGTTTAGAACTAGTGACAGATTATAACCTGAGCAAAGTGAGTTTTCTGGTGCAATTTATTAGATGTAAATTTTAGATGGCTCACATTCACTTGGTGCCGGATTAATTCTAACTGGTGAGACGGGTACTTTTGGATATACCAATCAAGGTAACCCAAAGCTACAAGTGGTTTATAGTACATTATATTAGTATTATACATCAGGTAGTACATGAGTCTGCAAGCTACAACTATGGTACAAATACGTATAGAATACACTTTAATGAGCGTTACAGTATCCGGTGGTTTGCAGGTATCACAATTTTGAACTATGTCCCTCTGGATCTATAGGTGATACTGAATGCTATCATAGAATCGCTGGAGCAAATAGAGCAAATTACTAATCCAACACTTTGGTATATACCAATGCCTTCGATCAATGTTCCTCTTCCCGTAGAACTTACATCATTTACATCAAAACTTATAAATGATAAAGTACAGTTAAATTGGTCCACAAAAACTGAAGTAAACAACTATGGATTTAATGTAGAGAGAAGAATAAACGAAGGTCGAATGGAACAACATTGGATTTGTAGAAGGCAATGGCAACTCAAACTCACCTAAAGAATACAGCTATCAACGATAAAGATTTGTTTGCAGGAGGAAGCAGTTTTCAGTACAGGCTTAAGCAAGTAGATAATGATGGAAGCTTTGAATATTCAGATGTAGTAGAAGTGGAAGTAGTTCCAACTAAGTTTGAATTATCACAGAACTATCCAAATCCGTTCAATCCAAGTACAACGATAAGATTCTCGTTACCAAAACAAACACAGTTGAAGATAAACCTGTATAATATGTTAGGTGAAGAGGTAGCTACTATAGCAGATGGAATCTATGAATCAGGTAATCATAAGGTGACATTTAATGCAAGTAACTTGGCAAGCGGCGCATACATTTACAGGATTGTTGCTGGTGATTTTGTAGAGACAAGGAAAATGTCTCTATTAAAATAAACATTAGCAGATATTTTATGCTGTGATATCATTAAAGAAAATTATTTGGGATTTTTTAATAATAGTTGTGCAAAATAATTCTGAATTAATAATTAAAGTTAGGAAATAGTTAAGTACGCTGGATTTGGATATTTATTGTAACAAACTCAATGGAGCATTAAATAGCTTGATTAAAATCCGTAGTGAATTTGTAATCCTTAGGCAATATTTTATCCGGTCATTATTAATTAGCATTTACACAAAAAATATATTTTAATATATTATTAATCAAGGAAAATCAAAGAAAATGATATGAAACTAAAAATCTTATTTTCACTTTTGTTAATAACAGGATTTTATACACTTAATTACTCTCAAGATGATATTCAGATTGGCAGCCTCGGTAGCAGAACCGGCCAAACTGGCGGTCTATTCGATTATTCAAATCCTTCAACTATAAATATCAAAGTGCAGTTGTGGGGATATGTTCGATATCCTGGATATTACATTGTTCCATCAGAAACCAGTATAAATGAACTCATCTCTTATGCGGGGGGACCGAATGAAGAGGCTAATCTCGGTGACATAAGAGTAACTAAGATTAAAGAAGGAATACCGGCAAAAATGATAAAATATAATTATAATGATATGGTGTGGGAAGATGAAATTAAATCACAGATAAGTTTTGTAAGATTAGAAGCGGGAGATATCGTTGTAGTCCCTGGTGAGCCTCGATACTTTGCGAGAGATGACATAGGATTTTATTTGGGGATAGTAACTACTCTTGCATCACTTACTGCTTTTAATTTTGAAGCATTTTATCTTCAACTTTTTAATAATTAAGGCTAAAATAAAAGAATTATGAACAATAATAATGGAACAGGAAACCCAATGGGGAATCCAAATTCTAACATAGAAAAATATTTGCTCGCTGGAACAAAATCCATGAAGGATTATATTTTACTATTCAGAAATAATCTCAAATATATTATTATAATTTCTTTATCAATAATAGTCCTTGCCGCAGTATACGCATTTTTAGCAAAGAGTATCTATACATCAACTGCAAGTGTTAGAATTACAAACCCCTATAAAAATGTACTGGAAAATGGACGGCAAAATACAGACAACACTTTTCTTGATAGATATATTACAAGTGAGATGGGGATTATTAGCAATTTCGCTACTAGATTAAAAATAGCCAAGGCTTTAGTTGATAGTTTTGAAGTTTCACGCAACAAAGATATGCTTCCTCTTATATCTCAACGAAAGGGGAGCTATTCACATAAATCTGTTGAACAGATTGCCGGTTTGCTTGGTGGGGTTATAATTGTCGAACAAAATCAAGGAACTGATGTAGTTTTTATTGCTGCCGAATCTCGTTCGCCTTTTGAAGCAGCATTAGTTGCAAATTGTACAGCAAAAGAGTATCAAAAAATTAATACTTTTGTTAGTAGGGAGAAATTAACTAGTCTTAGAAAATTTTTAGAAGAACAAGCACAGGAAAAATTAGCTGAATTAAGAGCCATAGAAGACTCCTTGATGAAGTTTCAAGAGAAGGGGGGCATAATTTCTTTTGATGTTCAATCTTCAAATATGATAGGACAGCTTTCAAATCTGGATGCTCAAAAAGAAGCTATTAAAATTGAGTTAGCAACTTCTAATGAAGTGTTAAAACAATATAAATTTTTCTTGAAACAAAAAGACCCTCAACTTGTAGAATATCTTGAAAGCCAAACCTCACAAGCTTATATAAATGCTTTGCAGCAGCAGCTTGCTGAGCTTCAAGTAAACAGAGACATAGCTATGTCAATAAAAAGTCCTAATGTAGATGTATCCTCAAAGGTACAGGAATATGACAAGAGAATTGCAGAGGTAAAACAAAAATTAAACTCAACTATTGGCACTATCAAAGTAGATGCATATTCCGGAAACCCCGAACAAGTTAGAGATTTAGCTCAAAGACTGATAGAAGAAGAAATTAAAAATAGTTCATTAACTGTGCAATTGGAGCAGCTTGAAGCAGCAACAGGAAAATATGAAGGGAACCTTAGAAGGTTACCTAAAGCATCTACCGTACTTTCACAATATCAAAGAGAAAGAGAATCCCTTCAGCAAACTTATCTCATGCTTAATGAAAAATATCAGGAAGCGATGATCAATGAAGCTTCTGAATCAGGCAATGTTGTAATTTTAAATCCAGCTGTAATTCCTGATGAACCTTCAAAACCAAACAGATTATTTATTATTCTTATCGGTTTTATTCTTGGACCTATTATTGCCTTTGCCTTAATCTTGATAAAAGATCATTTTAATGAAACGGTTAAAACTCCGGATGATATTGAGAAAGAGGAAATTAGTTACCTTACCTGGATTCCTCAATATAAATCTAGTAGTAAAGGCAATAAAGAATAATCTGGGATTAGTAGCTTTAGACGAACAGGATTCACCAATCAGTGAATCATTCCGGACAATTAAAACGCGTATTCAGCATTCCTGGGCTGATTCTGATTTACCTAAAGTAATATTAGTAACCTCTCCTGCAGAAAGTGAGGGGAAATCATTCGTCGCATCTAATTTGGCAGGTAGTTTTGCGCAATCAAATAAAAGAACTTTATTGATTGACTGTGATCTAAGAAGACCTACAATTCACACAACAATGGGAGTTGATAAAAAACCAGGGCTTTCAGATCATTTATCCCGCAGAGTAAAATTAGAAGACATTATCAGGAAAACAAAAACGAATAATTTAAGTTTTATTACATCGGGAACAATCCCCACTAATCCGGCAGAATTATTTGAATCCACAGCGTTTATTGATTTTCTGCAAGGAATAAAAGAATTTTTTGAAATTGTAATTCTGGACTCTCCACCAATAATTGCAGTAGTTGATTCTGAAATTCTGGCAAAGCAGGTTGACGGAACTATTTTAGTTATATGTGCCGATAAAACCGAAAACCGGTTAATGAAAGATGCAGTAGATTTACTAAAGCGTAATAAAGTTGCTTTTCTTGGTACAGTTTTAAATAATTTTAAGAAAAAAAGCGGTTACGGGTATTATTATAAATATAATTATAACTATTCAAGATCATCCAGCCAGCGAGGAAAGAAAAACCATAAGCTTAAATCTTGATTTCTGCAAAATCATTGTTAGCTAATATGTTCAAAGATAAAAGATTTTTAAAAAATATATTTTTCATTAATATTTTAGATTTTAGTAATTTTTAAATTCCATTTTTGATGAAAACTAATTGTCTTTTTCTGTGACAAACTACATTTCCATCTTTTCCTGAGATCATATAATGCTCTGTAAAGATAATTTTGTATAAATTTTTATGGCACATTCTTGGAACAATTGCGCGCGTTAGTTGATAAATAAATATTGATTTTGAATAACACTTATAATATGAGAAAAAA
>CAVOPZ010000041.1:0-7506 GCA_963698205.1 uncultured Ignavibacteriaceae bacterium
TCAGAATTATTGGCATTGGACAGAAATAATTTTACCGCAATTGACCGTTGGTCTTTAGACTTAGATCCCTCGAATATGGATTACTATGTAAATCTTTCAGATAATGTACTTACAGGTATAGTCCTCATTCCGGCTCTCACAATGCTGGATAACAACATAAGGCAAGACTGGCTGGATGTACTTTTAATGTATTGTGAAACTATAATAATTACAAATAATGCGTACCTCTATACTCCTTTAGGACCGACTTTTCAAAATAGATTACGCCCTGTAGTTTACTACGATGAGCTTCTTGAAAGTGAGGTGAGGACGCGAGGTGCCAACCGGAATTCATTTTACAGCGGACATGTTGCATCTGCTACAGCGGCATCTTTCTTTACTGCAAAAGTATTTTGTGATTATCATCCTGAACTAGGGTGGGAAAAATATCTTGTTTATGGTGCAGCTACAATACCGCCTCTTGTTCTGTCATATTTCAGAATTAGAGCACTCGCACATTTTCCATCCGATTTATTAGTGGGGTTTGGAGTCGGGGCATTATTTGGCAATTAATCCCCGAAATTCATCGAATCAAAGACGAGAACATATCAGTGGGTTTGTATTCTTCTTTTGAAGGAACGGGAATAAGTCTGAGATGGCAGACCGATTTTGGGAAATAAGATATCCAATTTTTAATATAATTTGTACAATGAAACAACATATTGTAAAAATAAAATCAATTCAACACATCACACATGATGTACTTCAAATTGTAACTGAGAAACCTCAGAAATACAACTTCACTCCCGGGCAAGCCACTGAAGTTTCAATAAATAAAAAAGGTTGGAAGGATGAAAAAAGACCTTTTACTTTTACATGTCTGCCAGAAAACGATTACCTTGAGTTTACAATCAAAACATATCCTTCGCACAAGAGCGTGACTAATGAACTTTTGCAGATTAAAAAAGATGATGAGTTGATTCTTCACGATGTGTTTGGTGCAATCGGTTATAAAGGTGAAGGTGTATTTATTGCCGGAGGTGCAGGAGTCACTCCTTTTATTTCCATCTTCAGGTATCTTCAATCCAAAAATGAAGTTGGTGAATCAAAACTAATATTTGCCAATAAAACAAAAGATGATATAATACTTGAAGAGGAATTTAAAAAAATATTAGGCAAAAATTTCATCAACATTTTATCTGAAGAAAAAGCAGATGGATATGAATACGGTCAAATCACTATGAAATTTTCTACAGGATAATTTTGGTGGAATCAATCAATACTTTTATTTATGTGGTCCTCCACCAATGATGGATGTTTGTAGAAAAACAATTGCAGAATTTAAATGTTGGTGAAAACCATATAATCAAAGAAGAATTTTAAGTATAAATACTGTTAAACGATGAATTAAAAAGGAGTCAATATGCAGCATAGTGTAAATAAATTGATCGGCTACACCATAAGTGCAAAGAATGGTGAATTAGGAAAAGTGAGTGAGTTCTATTTCGATGATCATACCTGGTCAATCCGTTATCTCGTCGTGGAGACAGGAAGTTGGTTGCCTGAACGAAAAGTATTAATTCCGCATTCAGCACTCGGAGTAACTGATTGGAAGTCAGAAACATTTCAAGTAAACCTTACTATGGAACAAGTTCGCAATAGTCCTGATACTGATACAAAAAAAACTGTTTCTCGCCAACATGAAATAGAGTTGTATAATCATTATGGATTACCAGTTTATTGGGGAGATGTATTTAATGATGGAAATGTTGGAATTATTCCATTTCCGCCTATGGACGATAGCATATCAACCCACAAAAAAAATCATTCTCCCCAAAAAACAAAGGATGATCCGCATCTTCGAAGTACCAAGAATGTCGAAGGGTATCATATTCATTCCAATGACGGAGAAATAGGTCACGTGGAAGATTTTATAGTTGACGACGAAAAGTGGAATCTTTGCTTTATAATTGTAGATACTCACAATTGGCTGCAAGGCAGAAAAGTTCTTGTATCGCCGCATTGGATTAAGAAGATTGATTGGAGCGAAGAAAAAGTTTACGTGAATCATTCTCGGGAATCTATAAAGAATAGTCCTGAGTTTGATTCTACTCAACAGATAGCCAAGGATTATGAAAGAGAACTCCTCAATTATTACGGAGAAGTTATCAAACCCATGAAAAATAAATTGGTAAAAAAAAGTTAAAGTAAAAAATGATTCGGTGAATAAACAAATTATATAAGGAGAAGTACAATGTCGTTAGTAACGTTAGTAATTGTTCTGGTAGTTGTTGGAGTTGTTCTATGGCTAATTAATAGTTACATCCCAATGCAGGCTACAATTAAAAAAATCTTAAATGTGGTTGTGATTATCGTAGTGATTCTCTGGTTATTAAGTGCCTTCGGAGTCATAGGAAGCCTAGATACGATTCGCATAGGTAGGTAAATGTATGTTCGTATTCTTCATCTTTAATTGAAATAATTCAGTTAAAGATGGAAAATTCTCGAATTTATGATTGACTTAAGCAATTTATTGAATGTTGCCGTTAAAAAATAAAAATTGCTTTATTATCTAAGTGTATTCCCTTGCGAAAAATTTATATTGAATGTAGGAATTTGTACCTCCGGAAAAAGTTTACACATCTAAAAGATGTAGTTCTTATTTCATCCCTTTGCCCGATTGATTCCACTTACATTCGTATTTACATTTAATTAGAAATAAAATAAACAGAGATATTACAATTAAATGAAAGGAACTTATTATGTCTGGTAATAATAATAACGTTAAAGGTTTTCTGCTCGGATTTTTAGCCGGTGGTACTGTTGGTGCAATAGTTGCATTATTAACAACTCCTAAAAGCGGTAAAGAATTTAGATCAGAAATAAAACAAAAATCTGGAGAATATTTTGATGAAGCTGATAAATATTTTACAGAGACAAAACACAAAGCCGGCGAAATGATTAATGAAGGCAAAAGAAAATATGCCATGATAATGAATGATATAAAATCAAAACCTGAAGAGTTGCTAAAAGATGCTGAACGAGTTTTTAATGATGCAAAAACAAAAACCACAGATGTTTTAAATTCCGGTAAGCAAAAATTAGAGACAGAAACTGAAAGATTAAAATCTTCAGTTAAAGCAGGAATAGATGCTTATAAAGCAGATAAAAATTAATAAATTGAGAAAATGAACGTAACAGAAATTTTAATCGCTTTATTACTCATATCAGCATCTGCCCTTTGTATTGCACTGATTTACTTTATTTATCAGATCGTTAAATCAGTGCATTCAATTAGTATGAATATAGCGGAATTCTCATTCAGACTTATGCCGCTCATAGAATCAACTTGTAAAGTTTCAGAAAAGCTAATTCATATCACTGATGAAATTGAATCTCATCTTCAAATTTCAAAATCAATTGTTAGTGATATTAGAGAGCGTGTCGATAAAATTTTGAAAGTAGAAACTAAAATTCGTAATGGGATAGAAAATGCTGTAATGCCTTTAGTTAAAAATATAAACGCTGTAGGTTTAGGAGTGGGATCGTTTTGGAGAAATTATAAAGCAGATAAGTAGAAAAAATATATCTAATAATGAAAGAAAAATTAAGATGTCTAACTTAGTAATATATTTAATCGGGACTAGCTTTTGTAGCCGGTGGTTTAGCATGGGCAGCTAGTGAATTAGGCGCTCCACCAATCTGGATTATAATAGGTGTGATTATTATAATTGGTTTGGGTATTATGGCTGCGGTGTCAAAAACACGTCAGAAAGAAAGTTCTGATACTAACCGTTGAAGAATGAATAATCAGTAAAATAATTAACTTCAATAAGTCTACAGTGAGACCAGTTTAGGAGTGAATTTTATATTTCATACTATGGTTCATCACAGATAATTTTCTCAAATATTCTCACTCAAAAGATGTAGTTCTTTTTTCATCCCTTTGGTGGATTGAACTGCTTTATCGCTCTTCATAATTTATAATTAAAATTAAAACGTAAAAGAGGTATCTGTGTTGGTCAAAATTGCACTGCTATCTTAATCTTCTGGTTAATTGGACTATTTTTACCATAAGAAGTAGGTAACGTGATTTACGCTTTTCCGCCGATTGCAATTGTTATGATTATGGTTTCTGGTCACCAAAGAAGGAAAAGAAATTTGAATGATTAATAAGTAACATATTAGTAAGGATTGAGCTATGAAAAATATATTATCACTAGATGATCGAATAAAAGAGTTAGTTAAAAAGAAGTTATCTAAGTGTGAATGTAATCCCTGTGCATGCACCAATGAAAAAAAAGATGAATACTTTCAAGAATTAGATGCCATATTAACAAGTTTTAATATAGAAAGATTTGCTTATTATTTATATAAGGATCACTTTCCAAAAAAATCAAATTTATAAATTTTAGAAATGATTGTTTTTGTTTGAATGAAAGTAAACCTGGTTATATATTTAAATTAATTTAACAAAAAAGGAGTATTTATGAGTACCTACATCAATGAAGGCGCAGTAAAGATTATTGAAATCATCGGGATTTCTTCAAAAAATTTTGACGATGCAATTGGTCGAGCATTAAGTAAAGCATCCAAGACTGTTGAGCGAGTTTCCGGGTTTGAAACAATTAATCCTTTGACAAACATAAAAGAAAGTAAGTTAAAATATTATAAAGTTAATCTAAAACTTGCTTTTTATGTTGTATAAAAAGTGAAAGTAATTACCTTTGTCTTTACAATTAAAGTAAGATTCTTGTTTATCATTATTATTCGGAGGTTTTATGAGACACTCAATTTATTATCTTTTAATGGTTATTCTATTACCTTTAACATCAATATTATCACAAAGTGGCAATACCTATGTCGGTGTTGAATCCTGCGGTATGTGTCATAAAACGGAAAAGCAAGGCAGTCAGCTTTCAATCTGGCAAAAAAGTGCTCACGCAAAAGCATTTGAAACTCTAAAGACGGATAAGGCAAACCAAATCGCAAAAGATAAAGGTTTCTTGAAACCTGCATCGGAAACCTGGGAATGCCTAAAATGTCATGTAACAGGTTATAATCTGGATGCAACAATGTTAGGTAAGAAATTTAAAGTTGGAGATGGTGTTCAATGTGAGACTTGCCATGGAGCCGGATCAGCTTATAAAGATATGAAGGTTATGAAGGACAAAAAATTGGCTATAGAAAAAGGATTAATTGTAAATGATAAAATTGAAGAATTTTGCGTAAGCTGCCACAATAATGAAAGCCCGACCTTCGTGAAAATGGACTTTAATGAAGCCTGGAAAAAAATCAAGCATGATGTTCCAAAGCAGTAGAGACAATTTTATTTACTCACTTCACTTTAAGAGTCTGTTGCGCAATTCTTAAGAGTTATTTCGAAGGAGTCTTCGACTGAGAAATCTTTCTATTATACAGCATAAAAGATTTCTCCCTTAGGTCGAAATGACGCCGCTTAGAATTCTGCAACAGCCCCAAAAGGATGTAGTTCCTTTTTCATCCCTTAGCCCGATTGAATCATCCTGTATTACTTTATATAATATTATAGAAATTTATTAAAGATTACAGAAAATATTTATTTATTATAATTACAAAGGAGTATCAAATGAACAAACTAGAAGTTAAAGGCAACTGGATTGAAACTGAGGGCAATTAAACCAATAATAGATTTTTAAACGGAGATGAATATGGCAGCTGAGGAAGCGATGATTGATAATAAATATTTCATCATGCTTGATGTAACAAATACTGTACGCGAAAATAAAATTACCAGCGGAAGTGCCAATATTCAGATTGTGTATCCACAAAATAGAAACACTTCTTTAGATATTAAAGCTATAATTAATCGTTTTGGAAGAAGCATAAAGCTCGAAGAAAAAAGAAAACAGCTTTTTACAATTACACTCAACCAGGATGCCGGTTACAAATCTCAACGCTTCTGGTAAAAAATAGAGGTAGCAGCATATGTATATTGAACGGATAATCATTTACACGAATACCTTTATTGAAAGTATAGATGGAATTTACTTTTTTTCTTAAGGGAATAGCTATAGGCTTTGTGATGGCAATTCCAATTGGACCTATTGGAATAATGTGTATCCGCAAGACACTTACTGAAGGAAGATTAAGCGGATTAATAATAGGTCTTGGAGCTGCAACTGCAGATTTGTTTTACGGTTGTGTTGCAGCATTCGGGCTTACGATAATCTCAGATACGCTTAATAGCCAACAAATTTGGATACGAATAGTTGGAGGAGCACTTCTTTTTTTCCTGGGTATAAAAACTTTTCGAGCCCAACCAAAAGATCCGAAGCTTAAAATCAGTGGCAGTGGAAGGTTAAGATCATATTTTACTGTCGTTGTTCTGACGCTTACTAATCCATTAACTATTTTTGCTTTTATTGCTGTTTTTGCCGCTTTCGGTTTAGGAGACGGGCTCAGTTTTTTTTCTGCAATAATTTTAGTTGCCGGAGTTTTTATCGGTTGATGTTTATGGTTTTTTTTACTTACTTCTGGTACAATAATTTTCAGAAAGAAACTGGATTTAGTCGGTCTGAAATGGGTAAACAAAATTGCTGGTATTTTAATCATCATTTCCGGTCTTATTGTAATCGGCAGTTTGTTATGAATATTTTTTTATCATCCTGCAATCGAAGAATATTTTATGAATGATATAACAGCCTTCTTCACATCTGTTTTAGTTACACTAATTACACTGCTTCCTATTATAAATCCGATTAGTACCGCAATACTTTTACTAAGTATCAGCGAACATCTGACTACCAAAGAACTCAATCGTCAGATTGTTTTCGCGTGCATTTATATGACAGGAATTTTAATTGTTTTCTTATTAGCTGGTCATTTCATTATGATCTTCTTTGGCATTTCAATTCCTGGAATTCGAATAGCTGGTGGAATGGTGATCGGAGTTTTGGGATTTCGAATGTTGTTTTCCCAAAAAGAAATCCATACACAAGAAATCAAAAAAGAAGCTATCCAAAAAAATGATATTTCATTTAGTCCGCTTGCAATGCCAAGTTTAGCAGGACCCGGCGCTATCGCTACAGTAATTACAATATCATCATCAATTGATGGACGCCACGGCTATGATAAATTTTTTGCTTTTACAGGTGTAATTCTTGCAATAATTATTACGGCAATTGTTTCATGGTTAGTGCTGCGCAGTTCAGGTTTTATTAGCAGAGTTCTTGGTATAAATGGGGTTGATAGTCTTTCTAGAATAATGGGTTTTCTTCTCATATGCATAGGCGTGCAATTTGCAATTCTTGGTGTGCAGGATTTGATATCTGATTCAGGTTTATGGCAAAATTTGTAATGCAGTATTTAAGACATATAAATCTTTATAAACATACAGCTCTTGCATTATTAGGTGTATTAGGATCTATAGTTATTCTAAAGCTTAAAATGCAAAATGGCGCTGGCACAACACCCGACTCAGTAGTTTATATATAGGTTGCAAGAAATCTAGCTGATATTAATAACTTTCTTGCATTTAACGGAGCA
>CAVOPZ010000042.1:0-223439 GCA_963698205.1 uncultured Ignavibacteriaceae bacterium
TCTGGCAGATCGCCTCGCCGCTGTCCGCCGTCGCCGGTTCATCGGGCGAACGTCGGAGCTAGCCCTGTTTAAGTCTGCGATCGCCGCCAAGGAACTACCGTTTTTCATCCTGCACGTGTACGGGCCAGGCGGGGTCGGCAAGACCAGCTTGTTGAGCCAGTTCGCGCGCCTGGCGGAACAAGGGCAAGCATCGGCCTATGCCCTCGATGCGCGCAACATCGAGCCGACGCCGGAAGCATTTACCGCAGGCCTGTGCCTGGCGATGGGCATCGACCCAACCAACTTGTCGACCGACACGTGGCCGCCCGGCGGGACGTCACGTCATCCTGGTCGATACCTTCGAGCTGTTAGCGCCACTGGACGGTTGGCTACGCGATGTCTTTCTGCCCCAGCTTCCTGAGCGAGTGCTCGTGGTATTGGCCAGTCGCAACCCTCCGTCCCCTGCGTGGCGAGCCGACCCAGGCTGGCAGCCCTTCCTGCGTTCATTGCCCCTGCGCAACCTCAGCCCCGACGAGGGGCGTGACTATCTACGCAGCGCAATGTCCCGGAAGAGGAGCTAAAGATCGTCCTGGACTTCACCACAGTTACCCATTGGCCTTGTCGCTGATCGCCGACCTGTACGACCAACGCCCCGGCTTCCACTTCAAGGCTTTTGAGGCGCCCGATGTCATCAGATCCTGTTGGAGCAATTTCTCCAGCAGGTGCCGGGCCCTGCACATCGGGCAGCGTTGGAATCCTGCGCGCTGGTGCGAGTTACCACCGATTCTTGCTGGCCCAACTGGTGGGTCTGCCCGACGTCAACGACTGTTTGATCGCTGCGCGGTCTGTCGTTTATCCAGACGCGGCCGGGCGGCTTGTTCCCGCACGACCTGGCGCGGAGTCGTTGGTCGCGGACCTGCGCTGGCGCAACCCCGAATGGTATGCCGAACTGCATCGCCGGGCCCGCCTGTTCTACACGCAGCGGCTCCAGGCAACCCAAGGGCCGGAGCAGCAGCTCGCCCTGTTCGACTTCGTCTACCTGCATCGCGATAATCCCGTGGTGCGGCCCTTCTTCGAATGGCAGGCCGGCGGCCGCTGAGTGCCCGACCGCCTCCGTAAGGATGACATTCCGGCGCTTGTAGCCATGGTGGCTCGGCACGAGGGAGAAACGTCGGTTCCCCTGGCCGAGCATTGGCTGGCACGCCAGCCGCACAATGTCATCGTCTTCCGCGACAGCGAAGATCAGCCGGCGGGTTTCATGACCCTGGTAGCCATGGAGCAAGCGACGCCCGAAGACCGGGCGCTGGATCCGGGCGTCGCCGCGGCTTGGGACTTTTTGCGGCGCAAGGCGCCGCTGCGCCCAGGCGAGTCGGCCACTTACTTCCGTTTCTGGATGGCCGCCGACACCTACCAGTCCGTTTCGCCCACCCAGAGCCTGATCTTTATCAACATGGTGCGCCATTACTTCACGCCCGGCCTGGCCTACACCTTTTACGCCTGCGCCGATCCTGATTTCTGGCTGCCCATCTTTTCGTACGCTGAGCTGGCGCGGCTGCCGGAGCTGGACTTCGATGCGGGTGGCCGTCGCCTTGGCGTCTACGGCCACGACTGGCGCGCCATGCCGCCGCTGCCGTGGCTGGACCTGATGGGTCAACGCGAGATCGCCGCGGCGCCGGAGACCATCAAGCCGCCGCCGGCTCGAGAGCCTTTGGTCGTCTTAAGCCAGGAGGAGTTCGCCCATGCGGCCGAGGAAGCCCTACACGACTACACCCGGCCAGACGTCCTCCGCGGCAACGTGCTGATCCGCTCACGGGTCGTGACCGAGCGGGCAGGAGCAGATGCAGGAGACAGCGCGCGGGTGGCGGCCCTCCGCGGCTTGCTCAAAGAAGCCACGGACCAGATGCGGGAGTCGCCGAAAGAGAACAAGTTCTACCGGGCGGTGGTTCACACCTATCTCCAGCCGGCGGCGACCCAGGAGCAGGCGGCCGAGCTGCTCGATCTGCCTTTCAGCACCTACCGGCGTCACCTGAAATCGGGGGTTACTCGTATCGCCGAAATTCTATGGCAGTCGGAGGTCGGTGGGTTAGAAAAACCGATCAGAGAATGAGCAGTTTTTGACCTTGACACTGATTACTTCCTGGGAGTATGGTATGCTTGTTGAACGGTATCTTCTCAATTTGTAGGGGCACGGCCTTGCGCCTGCCCGCAGGGCGACCGCAAGGCCGTGCCCCTACCAAATTGAGAAGATACGTTGAACGTAACAAAAACAGAATTCTTACTGGAGGCTTCAAATGACCGACGATACCGTGCAGGTGATCGACCAACTGGTGGCAGCATGGAATACCCGTAGCTCGGAACGCGTCGCTGCCTTGTATACCGAGGACTGTTACGGCATGGATGTGGCCATAGCCATCCCGCAGATAGGCCGGCAGGGCATCCAGCGCATGTTCGAAGCGTACTGGCACGCCTTTCCGGATCTGGAGATCAGCCAAGACGATACCGTTGTCGACGGCGACCGGGTGGCGCTTTTCTGGACAGCCCGCGGCACCCATCTGGGCACGATCATGGCCATCCCTGCCACCGGCCGGAGCATCACCGCGGAGGGTGTCAACCGCCTGGTGCTGCAACACGGCAAGGTGCGCGAGACGTTGACCATTTGGGACGTGGCCGGCATGCTGCGGGCGCTCGGCCTGCTGCCCGATCTGTCTTGAAAAGTTACGGGGTTAATAATTAGAGAGAAACAGAGGACCCATGGCAAGCAATGCCTATCACTTCACCACCCACTGGCGGATGCAAAGCACCCGCGAGGAGATCTTCGAGGTTCTGAGCAACGCCGTCGACTTGCAGCGGTGGTGGCCGTCGGTGTACCTGGACGTGCAGGTGCTCGAGCCGGGCGACGAGCAAGGCATCAGGCGGGTGGTTGGCCTGTATACCAAGGGGTGGCTGCCCTACACGTTGCGCTGGCAGTTCCGAGTGACCGAGGTGTCCCACCCGACCGGCTTTGCGCTCGAGGCGTGGGGCGACTTCACGGGCCACGGTGTGTGGCGCTTCGAGCAGGACGGCGATTGGGTCAACATCGTATATGACTGGTCGATTTCGCCAACAAACCGCTCTTGCGCCGTTTTTCGTTACTCTTCAAGCCGATTTTCTCGGCCAACCACCATTGGGCCATGGCTAAAGGCGAGGAGAGCCTGCAGTTGGAGCTTGCCCGACGCCAAGCGCGCGACGCACAGGAGCGTTCACACATCGCTCCTCCGCCCAGCCCAACGTTTGCTTCTTTGATCGGCCGCGCGTAGGCCGTTTCTTGCGCACCCCACAACAGAATACGCAGTTGCTACGAGTTCGTCGTCGCCGCATTGCGTACATAGCTAGTGTACGCCAATTAGCCAATCCGGAGGCGTAAACTGAGTTTGGAAAGAGTTTGGTAGTAATTTGGTCTTAAAATATAGGTTTCAACAGAACATGAGTTACAGCAGGGTAGCGCAAGTTAGCACGAGTTTTGTGAGATGCAGTGAGGCAGACAAAAGTGGACGAACTTTGCATTGGAAAACTAAGAGATGGGAACCCGTATCCCATTGCACATCGCTTCGTCTCGATTCTTTGAGATGAATTGCACAAACCCGGAACGTCCGGGGCGCTCTGCAATTGACCCATCAAAGACGAAGGAGTCTGCAATGGCGTTACACTCGCTCGCTAACTTCACGCATCGTCACCCCTCCCCCACCCACCTGTTCCAACGGGGCCTAAATCGATTGATCATCTTCTTGCTGGTCATGCTCATTGCTACCGGCGGTACCCTGCAATTGACCGTGTCTGCCGCCAGGGCACAGGAAGGACCGGTGGGGTCCGAATCCGCCGAGGCTGAGTGCGGCACCTGATGCCGCTGCCTTGGCCAGCCCGGTTTCTGAAGCGGCTTTGCCGGTTCCCAGCATGCAAGTTCCTAACGGTCTTGCCGTGGACCCCGTCACGCACCGGATTTACATTACCAGTCGGGATAACGACAAACTGATCATGCTCGACGGCTTCAAGTACACCGTACTGGGCCAGACGGAGGTGGGCGACTCACCGTGGGGCGTGGCCGTGGACTCGATGAACCGCCGGGTCTACGTGGCCAGCTTCTCCGGAGGTGACCTGCGCATTTTCAATGCCGACACCCTGGCGCCTATCGCCGCGGTGAGCATCGGCCTTAACAGCCAGTTCACCAATGTGGCCACGTCCAACGGCCTGGGCTTGGCGCTGGTGGTCAGCCATCGTGACAACAAGCTGACCGTTGTCAACGGCCTGACCGGGGTCGTTTGTCGCCACACAGCCCACCGGCGGCTACGGCGCATGGGGGGTGGCCTATAATCCAAATCTCCATCTGGCCTACGTGAGCAAACTCTTCTTTATCTCATCATTCACTTTATCTACAAGATTTGTAATCTTCTCTAAACCTTTTTCTGCTCCGGTCAAAAGATCATCAGTAAAGTTCAATGGCCCGCGGTAATAAGCCTGAGCAAAAAACATTCTTATTGCTTCAGCAGAATATCTTTTTAACACATCTCTTGCTGTAAAAAAATTGCCAAGAGATTTAGACATTTTTTCTTCGTTGATATTAAGAAAACCGAAGTGAAGCCAGTACTTAACAAAAGGTTTTCCAGTTGCGGCTTCACTCTGTGCAATTTCATTTTCGTGATGAGGAAAGATCAAATCGTTTCCACCGGCGTGAATATCAAATGTTTCTCCCAGATGTTTGCAGCTCATTGCAGAACACTCAATATGCCAGCCCGGTCTTCCTTTGCCCCACGGACTTTCCCAGTAAGGCTCGCCTTCTTTTGCTTTTTTCCATAATGCAAAATCCAATGGATTAGATTTTTCCTCGTTAATTTCAATTCGCGCACCAGATTCAAGATCTTCAATATTTTTTCCGCTTAATTTCCCATATTCAGTAAAATGTTTAACATCATAAAAAACATTACCGTCTTTATTATAAGCAAACTTTTTATCCTCAAGCTGTTTAATCAAATCTAAAATCTCACCCATATGCTCAGTTGCTTTTGGATAAACATTAGCTTTTTTGATTTTTAGTTTAGTTATGTCATCAAAAAAAGCCTGAATATATTCTTCAGTAACTTCATTTGTACTTCTTTTTTCTTCTTTTGCTCTCTTTATAATTTTATCATCAACATCTGTAAGATTCATAACAAATTTTACTTTGTAACCTTTGTACTCAAGATATTTTCGCACTATATCAGCCATAACGAAAGAGCGCGCATTTCCGATATGAAAGTAATCATACACCGTTGGTCCGCACATATAAATCTTAACTTCGTTAGGATCAATAGGAATAAATTCTTCAACTTTTTTTGAAAGTGTGTTGTAAAGTTTTAACATAGTATAAATTGTTTTTTGGATAATTGTTGGTGCAAATATAAAGAAATTGATTGATGCATGTCATTGCTACAGTTTATTACTAGCAATATAATTGTCACACTGAGCCTGTCGAAGTGTGACACAATATCAAAATATCAGTCCTCGATAAGCTCAGCCTGACATACTTTTTCTTAAAAAAATAATAGATTGTCTCTCTCGATGACTCGCCCGCAATGACGTACTTATGTGCGAAGTTTTTCCAAAAGAAGTTTAAAATCCTCAGGTAATTCAGAATCAAATCTTACAAGTTTATTTGTATGCGGATGAATGAAACCCAATGTTTTTGCATGTAAAGCTTGCCTTGGCATTATCTCTAAAAGATTTTGAATTCTGCTTTTTAATTTTGGCGATTCAACTCCTGCATGAATTTTATTACCACCATACGTATGATCACCAAAAATTGGTTTCCCCAAACCCGAAAGATGAACTCTTATCTGATGCGTTCTTCCGGTTTTCAAATTAAGTTTAATATAAGAGGTAAACCCATACTGCTCAATTACTTTGTAATAAGTGGTTGCATCTTTTCCTTCCTTATCGCTTATAGTAAATTTTTTTCTATCGCTTTTACTGCGAGCAATTTTTGTATTTATCACACCTTCTTTTTCTTTAAACTTTCCCCAGCAAATAGCGTGATATTCTCTTTCAATTGTATGCTTTGAAAACTGTGCCGCTAACTTTGCGTGAGTGTAATCATCTTTGGCAACAACCAATAATCCGCTTGTGTCTTTATCAATCCGGTGAACAATTCCCGGTCTTCCACCTTCATTATCAGAACTTAAAGATTTTGTATGATGAAGAAGTGCGTTTACTAAAGTTCCCGTGTAATTTGCATAAGCAGGATGCGCAACCATTCCCGCAGCCTTATTAACAATGAGGAAGTAATCATCTTCAAAAACTATATCAAGCGGAATTTCTTCAGCTTCAACATCTTCAGGTCTTGGAGAGATAATTTGAATTGCTACAATTTTATCAAATGGCTTAACATTATAATTAGATTTGACAACAATGCCGTTAACTGTTACAAGTCCGGCATCAACTGCTTTTTGTACTTTAGATCGTGTTGTATTTTCGATATGATGAGTAAGAAATGTATCTATGCGTTCTTTTCTTTTTCCTTCAGGTACATCAATCAGAAATTTCTTTTCGCTTATTAGTCGGCTCATTAAATGTGTCTTCTTTTATTATATCTGAGCTGTTTTCATTATGGATGGATTTAATTGATTCATCAGAACCAGAAAAATCTTGTGTAATTACTGAGGTACCGCCATCTAATACTGCTTCAACTTTTTCGTCTTCATTCTGATGCTTTTTATAAAAGAATACAAGAACCAAAACGCCAATTGTTACAGCAGCATCAGCAATATTAAAAACCGGCCATCGGTCATAACTTCTTCCAAACAAGGTAAAATCAAAAAAATCAACATCAAAAAAATCAACAACTTTGCCATAGAACAACGGTCCGTAATTATAAATCACCCCATAAAAAGTTCTATCAATTAAATTGCCAACAGCACCGCCAAGAATTAAGGCGATTGCAATTCTTAAACTCCGGCTTTTATCTCTGATAACATAAAGATAAAAAACCAAACCAATGCTTGCTGCAAGTGAAAAGATTGAAATGATTAGTTTGAAACTGCTTCCGGGATCGTAACCAAATGCCATACCGGGATTTTCGACAAAAGTTATTCTGAAAAAATCACCTATTACCGGAATCATTTGTCCCAGATACATTCCCTCATAATTAATATTTAAGAATGGAATAGAAAATCCTTTAACCATTAATTTCGTAATCTGATCAATAAGTACAACAGCAAATGATAAATACAACGCTTTCAACTAGTCAATACTCCCACTAAAAAGGTTAATGCTTTGATTCAGATTTTGCCCCTTATTTGTCATTCCCGTGAAAACGGGAATCCATAAAATGCTATTAAGTAGATTCCCACTTTCGTGGGAATGACACTCGAGTATTATAATTTCACAAACAAGACTCATTTTTGATTTTATTTTTTTTCTTGCTTCTGTTTCATCGGTAAACATAATTGGCTATGCGGCACTGCTTCTAATCTTGCTTTAGGGATAAGCGGGCAGGTTGGACAAAGGTGCTGCGGTTCTTCAATACATTCAACACAAATTCCGTATGTTCCATTATCAATTCTCTTTAAAGCATCTTCAAGGTAGCCCAGAAATTTATTTTCTCTCTGTGCATAAAGAAAAGTTTTTTCTCTTTCCATCGCATCTGTTCCCTGCTCAGCCATGTGAAGAGAATACGGAGAATTTTCATTTATATATTCGCCAGTCGTAGGGTCAAGCATCTGTTCCTTTAAATTCTGAAGTTGCTCAAGTATTTCATCTCGTTTTTCAAGAATAACAAGCCTAAATTGTTCAAGGTCTTTTTTGCTGTAACCCTTTATTTTTTTCAATGCAACGGCACGATTCGCAGCGGTCATTTCAGGGGTTATAAATTCTTCTGCTTTCTTTTTTACTGCAACACGCTGCTTTGCCTTTGGTTGAATAATTGGTCTGTTAACACGTGCAACTTTCTTAACGGAAGTTTTCTTTGCAACCTCTTTAATAACTTTTGCGATAGTTTTAGCTTTTATCTTAGATACTTTCTTTACAGTCACTTTTTTTACTTCCTTTTTCTTGGGTGCTTGTTTCTTCACAATTTTCTTTGTTGTTACAGCCTTAACCGGTTTTTTCTTTTTCTGTTCTTTCTTCACGATTGATTTTCCTGTTTTATTTGAACTTTTTTTTGTGTCTTTCTTACTTGTTTTTTTTGCCGCCATGATAGAACCTCCTCTAATTAGGATTTATATCTTTTCGATATTAATTGAACAATCAAATTCGCCAATTTTAAATTCCTGAGTAAATCCGTTTCCGGTTTTATTTCTTTCAGTTAATTTTTCGGCAAGAGTTTCAGTTGAAATATATTGATTAAAATTGTTAATAGCTTTAATAAAATTTTCAGAGCCAGTAAAACTAATAAGAATTTTGTCAGTTACATCAAAACCTGCATCTTTTCTCATATTCTGAATTCTGTTCACAAACTCTCTTGCCAATCCCTCTTCAATCAAGATATCATCAAGCTCAGTATCAATTGCAACTGTAATTCCGGCCTCAGATTCAACAACCCACCCGGTTATCTCAGAACTAACTATCTCAACATCATCTTTGGCAATTACCAGTTCTTCGCCTTCAACGTTTAGAACTACTTTATTTCCCTTTTCAATTTTAGAAATTTCTTCTTTCGTGAAGTTCTTAATCAACTCTGCAACAGTTTTAACTTTCTTTCCAAACTTTGGCCCAATGGACTTGAAGTTTGCTTTAGCAGATTTATTAACTATCTCCGAATCATCGGTTAAAATAAGCAATTCTTTGATGTTCACTTCTTCCAGGATAACATCCTTCATTTTAGAAAGTGCGTCGTGCTTACTCTTTTCAAGGGCAACCATTATTTTCTTTAACGGCTGACGGACTTTCAAATTACTCTTAGCACGTATTGCACGTGTCAGATAAACAACGTTTTGAGCAACTTCCATCTTTTCTTCCAATGCTTTATCTCTATAAGTTGCTTTTGGAAAATCAGAAAGATGAACTGATTCAAATTTTTCTCTCTTAGTTTCGCCATTCAAATCAAGATAAATTGCTTCTGATATAAATGGAGCAAATGGTGCAGTTAACTTGCATAAAGTTGATAAGCATTCATACAAAGTCTGATAAGCAGAAAGTTTTTCTTTATTCATTTCGGATTTCCAGAAACGTCTTCTGCTTCTTCTAACATACCAGTTTGAAAGCTGGTCAATTGTATAATTTGACACAGAACGTGCAGCTTTTGTAACATCGTAATCATTCATAAACTGTTCGTATTCTTCCACAAGTGCATTCAGTTTTGAAATGATCCATCTATCAATTTCCGGTCTTTCTTCATAATTCATCAAGGGATCTTTATGGTTAAATCCATCAATGTTCGCATACAGAGCAAAGAATGAATAAGTGTTAAATAATGTTCCAAAGAATTTTCTTTGTACTTCTGCTAATCCTTCTTCATCAAATAAGGTTGGACGCCAGGGTGGTGAGTTTGTAACCAGATACCATCTTGTTGAATCTGCACCATATTTATCAAACAGCATAAAGGGATCAACTGTGTTGCCGATCATTTTAGACATTTTCTTTCCGGTCTTGTCCAGGATCAACTCGTTAACAATCACATTCTTAAATGCCACATTATCAAACAACATTGTTGCAATAGCGTGCAAAGTATAGAACCATCCGCGAGTCTGATCAATTCCTTCACAAATAAATTGTGACGGGAAATAATTCTTTTCAAATTCCTCTTTATTTTCAAAAGGATAATGATACTGTGCAAACGGCATTGCACCGGAATCAAACCAAACATCTATTACTTCCGGAGTGCGTTTATAGAGCTTTCCATTTCTTTCAAAAAGTACTTTATCTACAAATGGTTTATGAAGATCAATCTTTTCAATATCCTTTAAGAAAAATCTTTTTCCATTCTCTTCAATAAATCCATTTCTAAATTCTTCAATACTTCCAACAGCAAAAGTATCTCCATCTTCGCTTACCCAAATTGGTAAAGGTGTTGCCCAAAAACGATCGCGTGAGAGCGCCCAGTCTTTATTTTCTTCAAGCCAATTGCCAAATCTGCCGATTCCAACTTCAGGCGGCTGCCAATTAATTTGTTTATTTAGTTCTATCATCCTGTCGGCAACAGAAGTAGTTCGGATAAACCAGGATTCACGTGCATAATAAATTACAGGCACATCGGGATGACGCCAGCAAAATGGATAAGTATGGATAATAGTTTCTTTTCTATAAAGTTTGCCTTCGTGTTTAAGTTTAACGATAATCCCAGCATCGGCATCTTTAACAAATTGTCCGGCAAAATCAGTTACTTCATCGGTAAATAATCCTGCACGGGTAACAGGCTGCAACATTGGCAAATCATATTTTTTAGAAATTTCATAATCATCAGCACCAAAAGCAGGAGCAATATGCACGATACCCGAACCATCTTGAGTACTGACAAAACGCCTTCTATTACATAAAAAGCTTTTTTATCAACATCACAATATTCCATCAATTGTTCGTATTCAATTCCTGCAAGATCTTTACCTTTCATCTCTGCAAGAATTTCATATTCTTTATCAACTATAGATAATCTTTCTTTGGCAAGAATCATTGTTGCGTATTCCGTCTTGATTTTCACATAATCAATATCGGAACCAACAGCTAAAGCAACATTTGAGATTAGCGTCCATGGAGTTGTTGTCCAGACTAAAAAATGTTCATCCGAATTTAAGAGTTTAAATAAAATATATACGGATGGATCTTTTGTTTCTCTGTAACCAAGTGCAAGTTCTGCCATTGACAGAACAGTTTCAGATTTGGGATCCTGGGGAACGACTTTGTAATCCTTATAAATAAGTCCTTTATCAAATAAAGTTTTAAGCGCCCACCAGACTGATTCAATATAATTATTATCAAGTGTGATGTATGGAGATTTGAGGTCGATCCAGTAACCCATTCGGGTTGTCATTTTTTCCCAAAGATCCAGATATGTAAAAACAGAATCACGGCATGCCTGATTATACTTTTCAATTCCGTATTCAATTACATCACTTTTATGTTTGATGCCGAGTTTCTTCTCGACTTCAATTTCTACCGGAAGCCCGTGTGTGTCCCATCCGGCTTTTCTGTTAACTCTGTAACCCTGTAAAGTTTTATATCTGCAAACAAGATCTTTTAATGTTCTTGCCATTACGTGATGAATGCCTGGTTTTCCGTTTGCAGTTGGCGGACCTTCGTAAAATGTCCATGATTTGTTTTCATCACGGGATGAAATACTCTTTTCAAATATTTTATTTTCCTGCCAGAACTTAAGAACTTCTTGCTCTAATTGAGGATAACCTATTTTTTCCAGATTCTGCTTAAACATTTTAATTAACTGTAGTATATAAGTGGACTATAATTCTTCGTACTTTTTAATTAATTCTCTTTCTGTGTGGATGAACTCTTTAAGTTCTCTTTCAATTCTTTCTTTCTTCAGTATTGTATTCTTTGCATGTAATTCAGCATCATTAATTAATTTTTGAGCCTGAACCTTTGCTTCTCTTAATGTCAGCTCAGCTTCTTTCTTTGCATCAATCATTGTTTGTTCATAAACCTTTATCTTTTCTTTAAGGATAACACTTTCACGTTCCGAACCAAGCACTTCCTGAATAGCCATTCCAAAAAATCCCATTGCGCCAAGCATAATGTTTCTTAAACTATAAAGAATAATATTTTCAGTAAGTAATTCTGCTGCCTCAAAATATTCATTAAAGAAAATGATAACGAACAGGCTTACAATTGTAACTGCAATGACTATAGCAAAAACAACTTTACCACCGCGCTGCCATCCTAAAACACGATTTATAAACCATCCGCAGCTAAAGCTAAAAATTGAAAGAACAAACCATACAGCAAAATTTAACTGCCCAAAATCAAATAGATTTGTGTTCAAGAAGTTAGAAAAAAACAAAAACGTTGCCAGCAAAATTGCCGCACTGTAATTAACTAATATTCTTTTCAGTGAGAATTTCATTTTATTCTCCTTATTACTTCTTTCATTATTAAAGTCATTTTCGGTTCTGCTTTCATTGCGGCGGCAATAATCTCTTCAACATTTACAGGTTTTAAAGTTTCTGGGAAACACTCATCAGTAATAATACTCATCCCAAAGACTTTCATTCCCATATGATTTGCAACAATGTTTTCGGGAATAGTTGACATCCCCACAACGTCAGCGCCTGTCTCGCGCAAGAATTTGTATTCTGCCTTTGTTTCCAGATTTGGTCCGGGCACAGCAATGTAAACACCTTTATGAACTTTAACATTATTTTCTTTGGCAACTTCCTCAGCAATTTTTATCAAATCTAAAGAATACGGTTCACTCATATCAGGAAATCTTAGTCCAAGCTCATCTTCATTTTTTCCAATAAGCGGATTATCGCCAAGCAGATTAATATGATCAATCATCAGCATCAAATCACCTTTGCGGTAATCAGGATTCATCCCGCCGCAAGCATTTGAAACTAACAAAGTTTTAACTCCCAGAAATTTCATCACACGAACAGGATAGGTGATTTGCTTCATGGTGTATCCTTCGTAGTAATGGAATCTTCCCTGCATTGCTACAACTTTTTGTCCATTTATTTTGCCAAAAATTAATCTTCCATGATGCGATTCAACTGTTGATAAAGGGAAATGCGGCAGATCAGCATAATCAATTTGATGTTCGATATTAATTTCTTTTACTAATCCGCCCAAACCTGTTCCAAGAATTATCCCAACTGAATAATTATCAGAAGTATGTTTTCTAATTACTTCTAATGTTTCATTTATTTTTTGGATAAGTTCGCTCATAAAATTTTATTCAGGATATCATTAATATCTATATCCATTTTGTTTGACTCTTCAATCTTCTTTGCAGATGTTTTTTCATCGCCGGCACCTTCAACTTTATACTCAAGCAGATTTGTCTGAGAACTTACAATAGCTTTTAACTTTGCGATTAACAAATCCTTTTCTTCTCTTAAATTTACAACTGCATTTCTGATATCGTTTGTACTTTCGCGAGCTTTTTCAATAATTTGAGAGGCTTTAAGCTCTGCTTCTTTAATCATCAGGCTGGTTTGCTTTTTAGTTGCATCCATTGATTTTGCAGAATTTTCCTGGGCTTTTAGTAGTGTATCCTGCAGATTTTTTTCTATCTTTTTAAACTCATTAACCTGTTCAGTTAATGATTGAACTTCGGTTTTCAGAGATTCATTTTCAATATTAAGCCTATCAAATTCTTCAGCTAAACTTTCAAGAAAATTCTGAACTTCATCAGGATCATATCCACGCATTTTTTTTGTGAATTCCTGCTGACGAATTTCCGCGGGAGAAATTTTCATATTTGTCTCCAATCTTTTGAGTAATCTCTATCACCAAAAATCGCACTTCCAATTCTTATCATAGTTGCACCTTCTTCAATCGCAATTTCAAAATCGCTGGTCATTCCCATTGATAACTCTGTGAGATTATAACCTTTATTGTTAATTCTATCTTTCAAATTAAACAAATCTCTAAAACTTTTCCTAATAATGTTTGTATCATCTGTTAACGGTGCCATTGTCATCAAACCTTTAAGTTCGACATTCTTCAGTTCAGAACATCTTTTAACTAAAACTAAAATTTCATTCTCAGTTTCGAGGCCGGATTTAGTTTCTTCTTCCGATGTTTTAACTTCCAATAAAATCTTTTGAACTTTGCCAAGTTTTTCTGACCGAAGATTTATCTCTTCAACAAGTTCAAGGGAATCAACTGAATGAATTAACTCAGCAGCTTTGACAGCATACTTAACTTTGTTTTTCTGAAGTGTTCCGATAAAATGCCAGGTTACAGAATCACCAAGTTTTTCAAACTTAAGAGTAAGTTCCTGGGCACGATTTTCACCAAAATCTGTTAAGCCGCAATTTTTAGCTTCAATAATTGAATCCACACCAAAATATTTTGAAACTGCAATAAGTTTTACTTCATCCGGTTTTCTGCCAGAGCGTTTGCAGCTTTCTTCTATTTTTCCCTTTAAACGGGCTAAATTTTCAACAATCATTTTAAAAATAGGTCGTGAATTTATCCTGATAATTCTTAAAAAACAAAGAATTTAGAGGGATTTTAAATAATCTTTTTAAATAAGCAACACAAATATAACCTTAACTTGGCTGAAGTGCTTAGAAATCTTAGTGGATTATGGGTAATTATAATAAGATTTGAATTTCGAACACCGAACAAAGAATTTGGAATCAAGAAGCTAAAATTTAAAAAATCGAAATTCGTTATTCCTTGTTCGCTATTCGATATTTATTAAAAGGATGACTAAACTTTTTTATCCGATTTTCGATAATTAAGTACAACTGGGGTGTATCCTGAATCAGTTCTTAAGCCTCAAGAACTGAAATTTTTCAGAAACAGATAAAAGAGCTCTTCGGAGCTCTTTTTTTATTCTCATCTGTAAACTCCGAAAGACTTATAATGATATTTTAGTAATTTTGATTGTTATTATTCACTATTTATTGGAGAAAATATGGGTTACGCATTATTAGATCAAATCAAAGTTAAAGCAAAATCAAAAAACAAAACTATCATCCTTCCGGAATCTCACGATGATCGTGTCCTTAAAGCCGCAGAAATCTTAACCAAGGAAAAAATCTGTAAGGTTATTACTCTTGGCAAACCAACAAAAGTAAATGACGATGCAAAAAAACTTGGTGTGGATTTAACCGGAGTTGAGATTATAGATCACACAACTCATCCAAAGTTTGATGAGTTTGCAAACATCTATTATGAGTTGAGAAAGAAAAAAGGAATGACACCTGAGCAGGCAAGCGAAGTAATGAAACGCGATCTTGTTCTTTGCGGCAATGATGCTTCGCGAAGGATTGGTCGATGGAAGTGTTGCCGGATCATTTGCCTCAACTGCAGATGTAATGAAAGCAGGAATACAAATAGTTGGAATGCCGCAGGGAATTTCAATTGTATCAAGTTTCTTTTTGATGTTGTTCAAGGATAAAGCTTTCAGTTTTGCAGATTGTGCGGTTGTTCCAAATCCTGATGCAGAACAGCTTGCTGATATTGCAATTTCAACAGCAGATAATCACAAAAAATTAACCGGCGAAGAACCACTAATTGCAATGTTATCTTTCTCAACAAAAGGTAGCGCAGTTCACGAACTTGCAGATAAAGTAATCAAAGCAACAGAAATTGTAAAAACGAAAAGACCTGATCTCAATGTAGATGGTGAACTTCAGTTTGATGCAGCTATTGTGGAATCAATCGGAAAGAAGAAAGCACCTGAAAGTAAAGTTGCTGGAAAAGCAAATGTTTTAGCTTTCCCAGATTTGAATGCAGGAAATATTGGTTACAAAATTGCTCAACGCTGGGGCGGAGCTGAAGCAGTTGGTCCAATGGTTCAGGGATTGAAAAAACCATTTTTCGATTTAAGTCGCGGCTGCAGTGTTGATGATATTGTAAACACAGCGTCAATTAATGTTTTGATGGGATAGAAAAAGTCTCCCAAGACGAGGTCGTATAAAACGGATTTTTTTTGTCATTCCCGTGAAAACGGGAATCCAAAACCAATAATACAGAATGGATTCCCACTTCCGTGGGAATGACAATTATAGATTTCAGACTTTTAAGACAGTTCGTTTTTGCTTAAGAATAAGCGTTATGAATCACACAATCGGAATTGCTCACATATAAAAATTTCTTTATGTTCGCCAATCAAAAAACTAATCTATAAATGAATTTAATTCTTGTAACACTTTTTGTTTTCGTGTTGAATCTGCCTTTCGGTTATTGGCGTGCTAATGTACGCAGGTTCGGACTTCAATGGGTTCTTGCAATTCATCTTCCAGTTCCATTTGTTATTGCTGCAAGAATCTTTTCCAACATTGGATTTGAGTTTTATACATACCCGGTTCTTATTGGTGCATTTTTTCTTGGACAGTTTTTAGGAAATTATTTTTACATAAAAAGAAAAAATCTTGGTCTTTCTCCGCTTACATCCTGTCTTGTTATGGATTTAACCCGTCAAAATTAATTATATTTTCTTTTTGAACTTTTTGAATCGTTTTTGAGTTATCATTTGAAAGAAAGAATAATATGAATAGAATACTCAAGCAAACAATTTACGTTTTAGCAGCAGTGATGTTTCTTTTTCTTACAAAAATCAATGCTGCAAAAGTAACTAAAGGGAATAATATGAATAAAAATATTGGTCAAATAACTGTTAAAGATATTGATGGAAAATCAGTAAACCTTGCTGATTACAAAGGCAAAGTTTTATTGATAGTAAACGTTGCAAGTTATTGCGGTTATACAAAACAGTATGCAGGATTAGAAGAAATCTACAATGAGTATAAAAGTAAGGGATTTGAAATTTTAGCTTTTCCTTGTAACCAATTTGGTGGACAGGAACCCGGAACGAATGAAGAAATTAAAAACTTTTGTTCTTCAAAGTTTGATGTGAGTTTTAGATTATTTGATAAGGTTGATGTAAATGGAAAAGATAAATCGCCGCTTTATTCGGTTTTAACAGATAACGAAGTGACAGGTAAAGCAGATGTTAAATGGAATTTTGAGAAATTTTTGATTGATAAAGAGGGAAATGTTGTAGCAAGATATTCAAGTAAAGTAGAACCAACCGGTAAGGAACTTATTTCAGCAATAGAAAAAGAGCTTAAATAATAGTCATTACTTTTTAACATGAACCCGTTTCAGGTTCATTAATTATAACTTAAGATTCTAATCAGTTTCGGAATGACTTGAAAATAAATCTTTATTTTAATCCTAACTGCTGCTTGACCCAAAGTTTTGCATTAATAATCTGTTTGTGCTCAATGTTCATCGTGGCAGCAATACGTTTTATAAGATGATCTTCATAAGCATTAAGTTTTCCATCTTTGTAGATCAGTCTCCATAAACTTTCAATCAATTCTAATTTTTCTTCCTGAGAAAAAGTTTTGTTAATAACTCCTGTAAACTCGTAAAGGCTAACACTCTCTTTGATCCCTTGTTCAGCAAGCAGCACCAATTCATTCACGCATTCTTCATCTAATTTAAAAGTGTTTTGCATTTCAGATATAACTAATTCTTTTTCATCTTTAGAAAATTCACCATCTGCTTTTGCCATTTCAATAAAAAGTGCACAAGCTGCTATTTCAACTTTATGATTTGCAGAAGCTGAGCCTGATTTCTGAAAATTATTGGACTCAGAATCCAGTTGAGGTGTAAATATTTTTCTTAAATACTCGAACATATATTTATATTTTATCCAGTTCTTTTAATAAATCAGGAACGTCAAGCGGTTTTGTTACCATGACAAGATTACCGTCTTCATCTTTAGGCCATTGCTCAACTAATTTATCGCAATACAATTCAATACCATTTCCATCGGGATCTTTAATATATATTGATTCCGAAACACCGTGATCTGATGCGCCTTCAATCGGGTAATTTGCTTCCCATATTCGCTTAAACGCCCTTGCAAGATCTTCTCTTGATGGATAAAGAATAGCAAAGTGATAGAGTCCTGTGTGTCCTTCAGGAGCTGGAGTTGCATTTTCACCCGCCCACGTATTTAATCCAATATGATGATGATAATTACCTGATGAAAGAAAAACGGCATTCTTACCAAAGCGTGCTGTAACTTGAAATCCCATCATGTCTCTGTAAAATGATAAAGCTCTCTCCAGATTAGCAACTGTTAAATGAACATGTCCTATCCGGGTTCGCGGGTTTAATTCGTAATCCATTAATTTCCAGACTTTATTTATGATTAATTTTTATCGGTTTAACTTTCCAGATTTTTTCTGAGTATTCTTTTACTGACCTATCGCTGGAAAATTTTGCAACTCGTGCCACATTATAAATTGATTTTTTAGTCCAATTTTCCTTCTTCTGATACAGATCAGAGACCCTATCCTGAGCATCAATGTAAGATTGATAATCTGCAAACAAGAGATAGTAATCTACATTCATCAAGCCACGAATCATATCATCAAAAATTCCAAGCTCTTTTGGATTGAAGAAATTTGTAGCAATCATATCAACAACCAACTTGAGTTCAGCATTAGTTTCATAATAGGTTTTTGGATTATAACCGTTTGATTTTAGTTTGACCACTTCATCGGCAAGTAAGCCAAATATAAAAATGTTATCATCACCTACTTCTTCTCTTATCTCAACATTCGCTCCATCCATTGTGCCAATGGTCAATGCTCCGTTAAGTGCAAACTTCATATTTCCGGTTCCGGATGCTTCCAATCCGGCAGTAGAAATTTGCTCTGATAAATCTGATGCAGGAATAATTTTTTCCGCGAGAGTTACGGAATAGTTTCTTAAAAATACAACTTTAAGTTTATCTCCAACATCCGGATCGTTGTTAACAACATCTGCCACAGCATTAATAAGTTTGATAACCATTTTTGCCTGGAAATATGCAGGTGCAGCTTTTCCACCAAAAATAATTGTACGTGGAACCATTTTAATTTTTGGATTTCTTTTTATCCTGTTATAAAGTGTGATTATATGAAAGACATTAAGTAATTGTCTTTTGTATTCGTGGAATCTTTTCACCTGAACATCAAACATAGAATCAGGATTTATCTTTAGACGATGTTCTTTTTCAATATATTCGATCAAAATTTGTTTGTTGTTCCGCTTAACTCTTTGCCAGTAATCAATGAGGTCCTTGTCATTTACAAACTTTTCAATTTTCTTAATCTTTGAAAGGTCTTTTATCCATTCCATTCCTATTTTTTCGATCAGCAGCTGTGCTAATAGCGGATTAGCGGTAACAAGCCATCTTCTTGGCGTAATTCCATTTGTAACGTTTATAAATTTTTTAGGGTAGATTTTATTAAAATCAGGGAAAATTCTTTTCTTTAAAATATCAGTATGCAATGCGGCAACACCATTTACAGCAAAACTTCCAACTATGGCAAGATTAGCCATCCTGACCCGTTTATCTTTTCCAAAAGATATAATTGAAAGTTTTTCCAGAATATTTTTATCTTTAGAATATTTTTCTTTTACTTCATCCAGAAATCTTTTGTTAATTTCATAAATAATCTGTAGATGTCTTGGAAGAAGTTCTGCAAATATATTTTCAGACCATTCCTCCAGTGCTTCGGGTACAACAGTATGATTTGTATATGCAAATGTTTTTGAGGTTATTTCCCAAGCTTTCTCCCAATTAATGTTTTCTTCATCAATCAGGATTCGCATTAACTCCGGTATGGCTACAACAGGGTGAGTATCGTTGAGCTGGATGCATGTTTTTTCAGCAAATTTATCAAATGTGCTGTGGTTTATTTTATACTTTCTAATTATGTCCTGAAGAGTTGCTGAAACGAAAAAGTACTGCTGTTTTAGTCTTAAAAATTTTCCTTCAACGTAAGTGTCATTCGGATATAGAACTTTTGATATAGTTTCAGAATCATTTTTCTTTGACACCGATTCTATATAATTACCTTTGTTAAAATCAGAAAACTCAAAATCTATCGCAGCTTTTGCCTGCCACAGACGCAAGTTATTTACCGTTTGATTTTTGTACCCCGGTACAGGAACATCATAAGCTACTGCAAAAACATTTTCTGTATTTACCCATTTAAAACCAAGTTCACCGTTATCTTTATTAAAAGTTTCAGTTTTGCCATAAAATTGTACGCGATAAGTGAGTGATCGTCTCAATAAATCCCACGGATTTCCATCACGAAGCCAATTATCAGCTCGTTCAACTTGATAACCATTTTCAATATCTTGTTCAAAAATTCCGTACTCATAACGTATTCCATAACCGAATGCAGGTAGTTGAAGGGTTGCCATAGAATCAAGATAACATGCTGCTAACCTTCCCAAACCCCCGTTTCCCAATCCCATATCATGTTCCTGTTCTATTATTTCTTCAAGATCATAACCATCTCGATCAAGAATCACCCGGCACTCATTGTAGTAATCTAAATTAATTAAAGCGTTGCCCAGAATTCTTCCCATCAAATATTCCAATGAAAGATAGTAAACACGTTTTGTATCTTTATCGTGATAAACTTTTTGTGTTCTTAACCAACTACGAACCATTCTATCCCGAACAGCTAATGATAAAGCGTGATATGCATCTACACCTGTTGCAGTATTTTTATCTTTTACCAAGCTAAACTCAAGATGCTCAGCAAATTGATTGGATAAAGAAAAACTTCCCGGATCTTCTTTATCTGTGAAAAATATTGTTTTGGATTCTTTTTTAGCCATATATTACTAACTCCTTGGGCTATATTATCTTTTAATCTTGAAACAAATTTAGCTTTAAGGAAACGTTTTGCCAAACATCTCTATTTTAAATAAGCCATCTTTTTTGTTTCAACATAACTACCAGCTAGCAAGCGATAGAAATAGACACCTGAAGATGAGAGATGTTTGATGGATGCCGGATTGAATTCAATTTGGTGATTTCCTGCCTCTCTATAACCATTAACTAATATAGCAATTTCATTCCCTAAAACATCATATACTATTAACGATTGCCAGCTGGCTATTGGAGATTGCCATTTAATTATTGTACTTGGATTAAACGGATTCGGATAATTCTGTTCCAATGAATAATTAAGCGGAGCATTTACTTCATTTTCAACATCAACTGTATTGTCTTTACCGATTCCAGTTAAAAGAACTTCCTTGATACCGGCACCGCTATAAAATTTCAAAGATGCTGTATAATTTTTTATGCTATCAGGATTAAACTCAAGTTTAATTTTATGAGATGAGTATGATTGGATAGAATTTATGTTTGAATTGATCGAAAATCTAGAATCAGAAATGGTGATTGAATCAATATTCAATAGGGCATTCCCACTGTTTGCCAGAAAAATATTCTCCGTTTCTATCTTACCAATAATAGTTGAGTCAAAATTAACTTTAAGTGGAAGAACATTTAGTTCTGCAAAAGTTGGTCGAACATTACTCGTAGCAAAACTGTAAACTCTTTCCACAAATTCCGGATGATCTATAAAAGGATTCCTTTTTAACTGCAGCGATGCGATCGCATTATTTCTTGTAGATTCCACAGCACCAACAGAATCAAGCTCATTCCATTCTCTAAAAACATTTTCCTGGTCCTGTGTAAAAAATCCACCATAGTTTACAGGATAACGGGTAATAAAATAAAACATAGATCGGCTTACATCACCTTTATGAACATCTCTTGGCTCAAAGACTTGTTGGCCAATATTATTCAACCCAAGTTTACTTCCGCCAACCTGCCAGGTAACATTTGAAACAACTTTACCGAACGGATAATTTGCACGGATACCATTTGCAGTAATATCTGTTGGGAACAAATGATAAAGATCTGATTTCATCGGTTCAGCTTCATTAAATTTAGACTGAGGCCAGGTATGTTCAGTATTAAAATTATATGGGGGATTTTGAGCAACAGTTCTGCTGGTATACCCAACTGCAAGTCTTCCCGTGTAAACACATTCAAGCGTATTTTCAGTCGCTCCTTGTCCGTTAACTCTTTGGTTATCTATTTCCATAAACATTTTATCACGAGCCAGATTATATCCAAGAGAAGTATGATTGCTGACAAGTTGAGTTAAAGCTAATTTTAATTGTGAATCGTACAAATTAAAAGTTGCTGCATCGTAGCTATCTCCAAGTTTTCCGGAACCACTTAAACTTATAATACTTCCAATTGTACTATCATCACTTGTTATAAATATCAAATCATTATCAATTACATTTTGTTTAGGGTGATATTTTATCCAGATAAGACTACTGTCATTTGATGAAATTGATAACAAAGTGTCTGAGATGCTGTAAACATTTTTTAGATTATTTATCCTGATATCAGCAATTTGATTGTTGTTGTTTTTTATATAAACAGAAAAACTATCTGTCCTTCCTGTAAATATTTGTGAGAATAAAATCGAGTCAGTACTTACTGAAATCTGCGCATTTAAACTGATAGTGACGAATAATGCTGTTAATAAAATACTTTTTTTCATAAATATTGCATTTTTATAGATTTATAAACGGGGCAGAAATTTACAATTTAATTAGACAATTATAATTACAGATTTAAAATTTTTTAAGTGTGGTAATTTCAGATGTCTGAAATAATTGCTGTTGCTTCAATTTCAATCAGCATATCAGGATCAATCAAGGACTTTATTTCAACCATTGTAGTTACAGGTTTGATCTCTCTAAAAAATTCGCCATGAGCTTTACCATATTCTTCCCAGCGACCAATATCAGTTACAAACATTCTTGTTCTAACAACATCTTTTAAGCTTGCACCTGCTTCAATTAATGCCTTTTCAATTTTCTGCAAACAGAACTTAGTTTGAGCATATGCATCACCTATGCCTATTACTTTATCACCATCAACCGGTGCTGTGCCGGATACTTCAACAATGTTTCCAATTCTAACTGCACGCGAGTATCCTACGATATTTTCCCATTTAACTCCGGAGGAAATATTAATTCTACTCATATTCTTCCTTCCAAATAATCTTTGCGTTTCTTTTCGGGAAATTTTTCAATTGCATAGCGTAACATTGTACGCGGCATTGTCTTGTAGTGTTTATGTAAAAATTCTTCTTCCGTCTTTATATCACGATTACCAACTTCTCTCAACATCCAGCCAACTGCTTTGTGAATTAGATCATGTTTATCCTGAAAAAGAATTTCAGAAATATTTAATGTGTCTTCAAAAAAATGTTCACGAATAAAAGTCTGAGTTGATAAAATTGCAATTCTTTTTTCCCAAAGATCTTTTGAGCGTGCAAACTTGTATAGCAACTCTTTTTCATTATTCAATAAATGTTCTCCAACAATCTTTGGAGCAGAAAGATCAACAAGATCCCAGTTATTTATTCCCTTTCGATTTTTCAAATAGAAATCAAATACAATTTTTTTCTTTTTCTCATCACCTTTTTTGTATTGCTCGATAAGAATAAAAGCGGCAATTAACCTTTCTTCATGAACTTCAGAGAGGATCAGCATTTTTATATCATCCAAAGACAAATCTTTAAACTGTTTTGCTATTGTTCTTTGCACAGGAACTTTTATTCCATAAAAAACATCACCTTCACCATATTCACCTTTACCTGTTTTAAAGAATCTCTGCAGAATTACTGCTTGCTTAGGGTTTTTTTGCTTTGATATTTCTTTTCTAATTTCTGATAAACTCATTGGAAGTATCCAAATTTTATTATAGATCACATGTCACGCTGAGCCTGTCGAAGCGTGACCAAATAATATTATCAAGGTCATCCTTCGACAAACTCAGGATGACAAAAGGTTAAATCACAATTAATAATTATTTACTTCGTAATTTTCTTTATCCAGTTTAACATTGTTTCTAATGCAACTGGAGAAATTGTTTCTTCAATTTGGTTGTATTCAGAAATCTTTCCTGTTGTTGATGTTTGAAACAGATGATTTAATCCAGGTAACATTTTAACTTCAAAGTTTTTATTATCACCTTTTTTTAATGCATTTTCAATTGCTGATAAATTTTCTTTTGGTGGAACCTGCAGATCCTTTTCTCCATTTATTGCAAGAACAGGACATTTTACTTTTTCTAAAACTGGTGCAGGATCAAATCTTAAAAAATATTTGAACCATGGACTAGTTATAGTTTTAATCTGCATATTTAAATAAACTTCAGGATCACCAAGCTTACTTTTTTCTTCCTGAGTCATAGTTGCATATTCAGCATTAAATTTATCTCGTAAATCTTCTTTAAGAACTTCGTCATCATTGCTTTTTATTACCAGAGAGAAAACTTCTCTTTGCAGTTTCACAGATTTCTGTATTTCTTCTTCACTTGTTCCTTCTGCACGTTGAATCAGTTCACCTTGAAGATATAGAATTGAATCACCTGGAATTCCAAGCCCAGCCATCATAACAATAAATGCAACATCATTACTTTGAATTGCGGCTAAAGGAGCTATCATTCCACCTTCGCTATGTCCAATTAATCCAATTTTAGTTTTATCAATTTCTTTTCTTATTTGCAGAAAATTTATTGCAGCTAAAACATCTCTTGCAAAATCTTCACTTGTTGCTTTGGAATGATCCCCTGTTGATTGAGCAATTCCTCTATCATCAAATCTTAAAACAGCAATTCCATTTTGTGTAAAATAATCTGAAATTACCAGAAATGGTTTGTGTCCAAGCAATTCTTCATTTCTATCTTGCCCGCCAGAACCAGAAATCATAACAACTACTGGAAAATTATTTCCTTCTTTTGGATAAGTTAAAGTTCCGGCAAGTACAACATTGTCTTTTTCATTTTCAAATAATACTTCTTCAGAATTATAAGAAAACGGTTCTTTAGGTTCTTGTGGTCTTTTAGGTAACTCAACTTTATCAACCTTGTTGACTGTAAAATCTAGACTCATTCCAGCTTGCGACCACTTACCTTCAATTTTCATTTCATCATAAATTATCTTGCCACTATAAAATCCTTGCACAACTGGAATTTTTATAAGAATAGAATCTCCTGTAATAATTGTGCTCTCGGTTGGAATACCCATTGCTCCTTGATCAGGGCTGTCTAAAGTTGATTTGTAATTTCCAGAGTCATCTTTTGAAATATTAAATACAACAGTAAGTTTCATTGAGTTTGGAAGTTCAAGTTTACCAGTCCAAATTCCTGACATATCTTTTTGTTGTGCAGTTATACAAGTGATTGGAACCATTACAAGAACGATAAGAAAAATTATCACAGCTTTCATTTCATAACCTTCTTGATTATAAATATTAAGAATTACTGAAAGAAAATTACATAATTTTTGTAATTAAAGTTTTTGCTTATTGTGAGAAAAAAAATTCAAACAAAAGAAGTTATTCTTTCGTTGGAATTTTATTGTAGAATTCCTCAAGAACAGAATTATAATTAAATGCAAGTTCTGTTTTTCTGATTCGATCCAAACTAAAATATTCTATTCGCTGTCCTTCATTCAAATTAATTTCTGCCGGACTCAGGTCAATTCTCTTCCAAAAAATATAATCAGTAAGATTTTCCGATGTATAAATTTTGAACAGATTGATTTCGCCTAAAACCTTGATAGACATTTCCTCCATCATTTCTCGCCTAACAGTTTCTTCTGGAGATTCTCCTTCTTCAACTTTTCCACCTGGAATATCCCACATATTTGGATAAGGGATGTCAATTTTATTATCACGCAATAATAGTAAAACGTGATTATTGCTGTTAAGAAGGATTATTCCAGCGCCAATCAATGTATTATTCCCATAGTTTGTTTATTAAATAAAATTATTTTAGAATAAATATGGAAAAATCTTCTTTTCAGGGTGAATCTCCAAAATAAAATTAAAATTTAAGACAATTTCGGAACTAAATATAATTCAAATCCGTTTAGGTTCTATATGACAAACAAGAAATCAAAATCAGCAATTATAATTGGTAGTGGACTTGGCGGTTTATCAACCGCTTTAAGGCTTTCAACAGAAGGTTACGATGTAACAGTAATTGAAAAGCACTCTAAGCCGGGCGGCAGATTAAACCAGCTTAAGATGGATGGATTTACTTTTGATGTTGGTCCTTCTTTTATGAGTATGAGCTGGGAACTTGAAGAATTATTTAAAAGCAACGGACTCAAAAATCCAATCGAGCTTGAAGAATTAGATCCTCTTTACCAGGTTTACTTTGAGGGTGAGAAAAAACCTTATCGCATATTTAAATCTCTGAACAATCTTGAAGAAGAATTTAAAGACATCGAACCAAATCTTGCTGCTAAGGTAGAAAAATATCTTTCAAAGGCTGGTGAGTTTTTTCATGATACCGAAGATAAAGTCGTAAAATCAAATTATAAAAATGTAGTTGATTATATTCTAAAACTTACTCGTGTTCCAAAGAAACATCTTCCTTATTTATTTAGAAATATGTGGAGTGAAGTTGAAAAGAATTTTGAATCAGAGCAAGTTAGAGTGATTTTTTCGCTGGTAGCATTCTTTTTAGGATCAACACCATTTCAAACTCCTGCTATCTACTCGCTTCTTAATTATACAGAAATGAAACACGATGGTTACTGGAAAGTTAAAGGCGGAATGTACAGGATTGTTGAAGAGTTAATGAAGATTTTAGAATCACGCGGAGTAAAATTTGTTTTTAACACTGAAATCGTTGGTGTTGCAAACGCAAATGGTAAATTAAATTCCTTGCTTGATAGAAACGGTAAAGCCTGGAATGCAGATATTTTTATTTCAAATTCTGATGCTGCTTCTTTCAGAGGCCAAATTCTTGGAAGAAAGAAATTCACAGAACAAAAATTAGATAATATGGATTGGACGCTTGCTCCATTTACTATATACCTTGGCTTAAAGGGTAAAATCGATTCGCTTCAGCATCACAATTATTTTCTTGGAAGCAACTTTAGAGGTTATGCTGATAAGATATTTACATCTTCAATTATTCCTCAAAAACCTTATTACTATGTTAATGTCTCTTCCAAGACAACTCCGGAATGTGCACCAGAAGGATGTGAAAATGTATTTATTCTTTGCCCTGTTCCGGATAGAAGATTTAAAAAAGATTGGGACGATAAAGAAGAAATCGCAAACAACATCATAAAAGATCTATCAGAGCGAACTGGATTTGATATTCAATCAAATACTTTGGTTAAACAAATATATTCTCCGATAGAGTGGGAAAATATGTTCAATCTTTACAAAGGTTCGGGATTAGGATTAGCTCATGGTATCAATCAAGTTGGGGCATTCAGGCCAAAAAATAAAGATGAGGAATTTCCAAATTTATATTATGTGGGCGCATCAACAACACCGGGGACAGGATTACCAATGGTAATTATAAGTTCAAAGCTTGTAACAGACAGAATAAGGAGTGACTATGGATCTATATAATAAAACTTCGTATAAAATCAGCAAGATTGTAACTAAAAGTTACAGTACTTCATTCAGTCTTGGTATTGCAGCATTCTCTCCACAATACCGCGATGCGATATACGGCATTTATGGTTTTGTAAGAATAGCGGATGAGATTGTAGATACATTCCAGGGATATAATCAAAAACAATTGATGGAAAATTTCCGTAAAGAAACTGAAGATGCACTAAATACTGGAATATCAACAAATCCAATTTTGCAAGCGTTCATTCATACTGTTAAAGAATATAAAATTGATTATCACTATATAGATGCATTTTTAAAAAGTATGGAAATGGATTTAACTAATTCATACTATGAACCACAGCAGTACAACGAGTATATTTATGGATCAGCAGAAGTGGTTGGACTAATGTGTTTACAAATTTTTGCAGGAAATGATGAAAAATTATTTAATGATCTTGTTGCACCAGCAAGAAGTTTAGGCTCTGCATTTCAGAAAGTAAATTTCTTAAGAGATATTAAAAGTGATATGGAAGAAAGAGAAAGAATTTATCTTCCCGGCGTTAACCACGCAATTAAAATAGATGATATTCATAAAAGGGATTTAGAAAAAGAGATCGAGTTGGAATTCAAAAATGCTTTAGAAGGTATTAAGAAATTACCAGTTGGAGTAAAACTTGGCGTTTATTCAGCTTATCTTTATTACAAAGGATTATTCAAAAAAATAAAAAAATTAAAAGTAAAAGAACTAATGAATCAGAGAGTTAGAGTATCTAACATTTCTAAGTTAGCACTTCTTTTAAGAGGTTTGTTGGAAATAAAAGTTTTTAAACTAACCTGAAACAAAATTAAATTTTAATTAAGTTGCCGGTAGAAATACCGGCTTTTCTTTTATATGAGCACATACTTACTCATAAATATCGCAATAATTTTCTTTCCTCTGATTTTATCATTTGATAAGAATTTGAAATTCTATAAAAAGGTCCCATATGTTTTGCAGTCAATCGCTTTCGTAAGTACAGCTTACCTTGTATGGGATGTAATTGCTACAAAGCGTGGTGATTGGGCGTTTAACCCCGAGCATTTGATTGGCTTTTACATTTTAGATTTACCTATAGAGGAAGTTCTATTTTTTATAACTGTCCCCTACTCCTGTATTTTTATTTATGAAACAGTTTCGTTTTATATAAAAGAGAAAAAGCTAAGTTTTAATAATAAGTTGTTTATAATTCCATCAATTTTGTTAGTGATATTAGGAACAATTTTTTATGATCAGAATTATACATTTACTGTTTCTGTTTTTGCTGCAGCATTTTTTATTGGAGCAATTTTATTTAATGAATCTTTACTTGATTCCCGAAATTTCTGGATTACAATTCTAATTGGATTTATTCCTTTTCTGATTGTTAATTACTTTCTCACTTCAATTCCAGTAGTTACATACAACGAAGCAGCTTTCAGCGGTAAAAGATTTATTACTATTCCTTATGAAGATTTTCTTTATTCATTTTCTATGATTTCTTTGTGGATTTTGTTTTATGAGTTAGCAAAGGAAAAGAAAAAGTGAAGAAGAAAATCTGTGTTATCGGAGCTGGACTTGGCGGTTTATCCGCAGCTATCAGACTCGCAAATAAAGGTTTTGAAGTTGATCTTTATGAACAAAATAATACCCCGGGGGGTAAAGCTGGTGAACTGAAAGAAGAAGGATATAGATTCGATACCGGTCCATCTTTATTAACAATGCCATATGTTATTAAAGACTTGTTTGAAGAGTGTGGGGAAAACATTGATGACTACTTAAAAATCATAAAACTAGATATTATTTGTAAATATTTTTACAGCGATAACACAACTATAGTTGCAAATTCTAAACCGGAGAAATTTGCAGATGAAATTGAGTTAAAAACTTCTGATACTTCAACTGCATTATTTAAATACTTAAATTATTGCAAGATCATTTACGATTTAGCAGGCGATTTATTCCTAACCAAAGATCCCAGAAGTTTATCAACTTATTTAAACTCCAAAGCATTAAAAACTTTATTAAACATTAGAAAGATTGATCCATTTAGAACAATGAATGAAGCAAACGAAAGTTTCTTTAAAGATCAAACGACTCATTCAATTGTTTAATCGATATGCGAACTTATAGCGGTTCTAATCCATACTTAGCTCCCGCAACTTTAAATATTATTTCTCACGTTGAGTATAATCAGGGAAGTTTTATTCCTGAAGATGGTATTTATTCAGTCTACAAAAGCATTGGAGATAGCTGCAGTCAAAAAAGGGGTTAAATATTTTTACAAATCAAAAAGTTGATAGAGATTATTTTAGATGGAAACGAAGCAAAAGCAATCTAAGGATTAGATAATAATCATTAAATATTACGATAAGATTAGTTTCCAATGTAGATGTGAATTTTACTTTTCAAACACTTAATCAAGAGATAATTAACAGCAAAGAAGCTAACGGTATATTAAAGAAGATCCTTCATTTTCCGGATTAGTTTTCTATTGGGGAATTAATAAAATATTTCCGGAATTGGAAACACATAACATTTTATTTGCTAATGATTACAAGAATGAGTTTGATGACCTTTTCATTAACAAAACTATCCATACAGATCCAACCATTTACATTTATATTTCATCCAAACTAAATAAGAGCGATGCCCCGTTAGGAAAAGAAAATTGGTTTGTAATGGTAAATGCGCCTCATATTCAAAATCAAAACTGGGATAATGAAATAAAAAGAGCAAGATTAAACATCATTAAAAAGATCAATAACCTATTAAAGATTAATATTGAACAACATATAGAATTTGAAAAAATAATGTCTCCGGTAGATATCCAAAACAGAACCGGTAGCTACCTTGGCAGCATTTATGGAATCTCATCCAACAATAAGTTTGCAGCTTTTATGCGTCAATCCAATAAATCAAAAACGATTAAGAATCTATATTTTTGCGGCGGGTCAGCTCATCCCGGTGGCGGAATTCCGCTGGTTATTTTATCAGGAAAAATTGTATCGGATATAATTCTGAAAGAATATCTATAATGATTAAGGCTGATCATAAAAGATGGGCTGAATTAATCTTCAATCCATATCTTAAAAGGTTGTTAAAAAAATCTTTTTTTGATTTTAGAGTTATTAATGAACTACCCGAAATCGATAAGACAAAAAGTTTACTGATTACTCCCAATCATTTTTCCTGGTGGGATGGGTTTTTTATTTACTGGCTAAATAAAAAAATATTGAATAGAAAACTTTATGTGATGATGCTTGAGGAACAATTGAGCAGATATTGGTTTTTCCAAAAACTTGGTTGTTACTCAATAGATCTGAATGATAATCGGAAAATGGTTAGCTCGCTCAGATACACTGTCCATTTGTTATCTGCGCCATATAATATTGTTACAATTTATCCGCAGGGTGAAATTCAACCATATGAACAAAAGCCAATTCAATTAAGAAACGGAATAGATTTTTTGTCAAAGAAAAGTGAAAATGACTTTCAAATCCTTCCCGTAGCTTTTAAAATCCATCACACTAATGAAAGATTACCAATGGTTTATGCCAGATTTGGAAAATTGCTAAGCTCAAAAAAAATTGAATTAACTCCGCAAATATTCAATGAAGAGTTTATAAAAAATCTTGACTTAATAAATTCAGAATACTCAACAACAAATTTTAGAAGTACTTTTTAACAATGATTTTCATATTTCTATTAATATCTTTAAGTGTTTTTACTCTTATTTCTGTTTACAATCTTTTTACTGCTCCTGTTTTAAGGAAATATAATTCACAATTAACAGATCAAAAATTGGTTTCCGTTTTAATACCGGCTAGAAATGAAGAAAAGAATATTGTTAAATGTATTGAAGGTGTTTTAGCACAAAATTGCAAGAATAAAGAAATAATTATACTTGATGATAACTCAAACGACAAAACTTATTTACTCGCCTCATCTTTTGTTAAAGAGAATCTTAAACTATTGAGCGGCACGGAACTCCCATCAGGTTGGCTGGGGAAAAATTGGGCTTGTCATCAGCTTGCGCTAGAAGCAAAAGGTGAATATTTACTTTTTTTGGATGCTGATGTTGAATTACGGCCTGAGTTAATTTCATTAGCGGTTTATGAATTAGAAAAATCCAACTCTTCCTTACTTTCAATTTTCCCAACTCAAATTATTAAAACCTTTGGTGAACATCTTATTGTACCATTGATGAATTGGTTACTTTTGACTTTTCTACCGCTAAATTTTGTCTATAGTTCAACCAGTAAATCATTTATTGCTGCAAATGGGCAGTTTATGCTTTGGAAAAAAGATGATTACCAAAGACTTGGTGGACACAATAAAGTAAAAAATAAAGTTGTTGAAGATATGGAGCTGGCAAGACTGGCAAAACAGAATCAATTAAAAGTGAAAACGATGCTGGGTGGTGAACTTATTTATTGCAGAATGTACAATTCATTCAAAGAATCTTACATCGGATTCCAGAAAAATTTTTATGCTGGGTTCTCAGTCCATCCATTTTTATTTTTAACAATAATTTTGTTCCTTTTAATTGTATTTATAATTCCTTTCTTTTTTATTTCTAAAAATCTCTTTTCTTTATTACCTCTTTTACTTTTGATTGTTTCAAGATTATGTATAACTATAAAAAGTAGACAAAGTGTAATATTAAACATTGTTCTTCATCCGGCTCAAATGTTATTTATGTTTATAATTGGAATAATCTCTATGATAAAGTTTCAAACTAATCAACTGGTATGGAAACAAAGAAAATTTTAATATCAAATAAAGAAATAGTTTTTCTTTATATTATTTTCTTTGTGGGAATAATTGGTCATCTTACGGTCGCAATTACGCGAATTTGATGCTTTTATTAACTCCAGCAACGTTACTTCTCACTGGACTTATCGTTTTATTTTTTGCATATAAAACTTCTACAAATAAATTTTTACTATGGGCTGCTTTCACTTATGTTATTACCTTTATACTAGAAGTAATCGGAGTTAAAACCGGATTGATATTTGGTGAATATAATTATGGTTCAACTTTAGGAATAAAAATATTTGATGTGCCTTTAATAATTGGTTTTAACTGGGTGTTTGTAATTCTTGGATCCATTTCAATTTCCAGGTTAATGACAAGTAATGTTTTTCTATCTGCAATAATTTCAGCATTCATTGCTTTTGTTTTTGATCTTATACTTGAGCCCATAGCAATTAAACTTGATTATTGGACTTGGACTGAGAGCATTATTCCAATACAAAATTATTTAGCATGGTTTGTTATTGCCTTAATTTCTGCTTTGGGATTTAGTTACCTAAAAGTCAAAGTAATTTCAAAAATATCTTTACATTATATTTTAGTTCAATTTGTATTTTTTGTCATACTATTAATTTTTTATCGATGAGATTAGTATGGGAATAATTATAGCATTTATAGTCATTAGTATTTGGGCATCACATCTTACCTATTCATTATTATATGTAAATGTTGATTTTACAAATCCAGTTTTTTATTTGCATATTCTTTTACAAGGTTATCTTTATACAGGATTATTTATAACCGGACATGATGCAATGCATGGAACAGTATCCAGAAATAAAATTGTTAATAAAAGTATTGGTTGGTTATCCACTTTACTTTTTGCCGGATTATCTTATAACAAGTTGATTAAAAATCATTTTATGCATCACAAAAATCCAGGTGAGGAAGCCGATCCGGATTTTTATACAAAATCTCAAAACTTTTTTATATGGTGGTTTGCCTTTCTTTGGCGTTATACAACCATTACACAATTAGTTATTATGGCTATTATGTTTAATGTTCTAAAGATTTGGTTTAATGAATTATCTATAGTTCTATTTTGGGTAATACCTGCTTTTCTTGGAACGTTTCAATTATTTTTCTTTGGAACCTACTTGCCCCATAAACGTCCTCACACGGAAAAAATGGAACCGCACAAAGCACGAACGCAGAAACGCAATCATTTGTGGGCGATGTTTTCCTGCTATTTTTTTGGATATCATTACGAACATCATGAATCTCCCAAGACACCATGGTGGAGGTTATATAAAATGAAGAATGGATAATTAGAATTAGAATTACGATTCTATTGTTTCGTAAATGATTTTCGTGAGATCTGTTTTCCCGAAAGGTTTAACCAAAAACTTTGTGGCTCCAGCATTATAAAACTCTTTAATTTTATCTTCGATATACTCGCTTGAGATTATAATAATTGGTCTTTTAAATGGGTCGTGTCTTTTAATATCACTACAGATAAGAATTCCTTGCTGCCAATAATTTTTATCAACATCAAAAATAAAATGGCTGTAAGTACTATCCTGAACAAATTCCAGTTTAAAATCTCTGATAGTATGATGAGAAAGAATAAAATTATTTTTTAGAAATGCTTTAACAAGTTCAAATGTTTCACCGGAATTGTCAATCATTAAAATTTTGTTTGAATGTTTTAATTCATCTTTGTCGCTGATTGTAGAGAATACCTTAGAATGATTTAACTGTAAAGTAAATGTAAAGGTTGAACCAACTCCTTTGATTGAATCAACAAGTAATGATCCGCCTAGTTTTTCAATGTACCTTTTAGCTAATGCAAGCCCAAGCCCGATACCTTCGTAATTTCTGCCCACATTAAGATCCTCCTGGCTAAATGGCTGGTAAAGATGATCTAAATATTTTGTAGAAATACCAATACCGGAATCGCGCACTTTACAGATAGCTAATCCTTTTTCTTCAAGAATACTAACATCAACTTCCACAAATCCCTGATGTGTAAATTTAATTGCATTACTTACCAAATTATTAAAAATATTTTCTACACATTGTACATCAGCGTCAACGTAAATTTTTTTGTGAGAAAAATTTGATCTTAATTCAATATTTTTTTCTTTCGCCTGATTTTGATATTGAGGCAGACAATTTTGAATGATGCTTACAATATCTGTTATCTCAATATTAAGTGCATAGTTTCCTGCTTCAATTTGAGCAAACTCTAACATTTGGGTTATACTTTTAAAAAGTCTTTCGCTGCCACTATGCAAATTATCCAGATAAATTTTATCCTCAGCATCTATTTTATCATTAAGATTTTCTCTAATAAGAGAAGAGTAACCAAGAATTATATTTAGTGGAGTTCTAAGTTCGTGTGATAATACATTAAGAAAAGTATTTTTTAATCTATCAGATTCATAACTGGCATCTCTGGCCTTTTTTACCTCTTCCTCGGTTAAGAGGATTTCCGTCTGATCTTCGTGATACATTACTATATAAAGGTCATCTTCATCTTTTAAGGTAAAAATATTTGTTCTTAAGATAGGAATGGCATAATCTCTGGAACGTAGAAGTGAATCTTCATAATAATCTATGGCGGTATAACTTTTACCATTAATAACTTCAGATATTTTTTGCAATGCGTTATTCTCTTTTAACACACTATCATTAAATAACGAATACTCTTTAAGTTCATCTAAATGATAGCCCCATAAAATTGTAAAAGCTTCGTTTACATAAACAATTTTTCCGGTTGGTTCAAAAACCTGAACGGGAAACCGAACTTTATCGTACAAAAGACTGACATATTTTATAAAATCTGTTGTAACCATTTAGTTTATTGGTAATAATATTTCCATTTTAGTTCCAACTATTGAGTCTAGTAATTTTATTTCGCCATTATGTCTGTCGACAATACTTTTACATAAAAATAATCCATAACTGTTTTTCCTTGGTGTAAATGTTGAAAACAACTCCTTTTTAATATCCTCGGAAATCCCGGGTCCGTTGTCTTCAACAATAATATGAATAAATTTATCATCCGATGAAGATTGGATATTAATTGTTGCATCTTTTTTTGCGTTCACAGAATTATTAAATAAATGCACCAGTAAATGCTGGATTTGCTCTGAATCATAATTACAAAGTGGTAAATTATTTAATTGAGTATTAAAAGTAGTAAACTGATATCTTTTCATTGGGGAGATATATTTAATTACAGATTGTATTGTTCTGTTTAAATCACCACTGTCTTTATTAAGATTCATAATGGCAGTTTCCATTAGAACCTGGGCATACTTCTGGATGCTTCTTATGCTATCAATAGCAACTTTGGATTTTAGTTTGAGGCGGTCGTATATCAGATTTTCTCTTCCGGTTTCTGAATGTTCCGTATCCTTTTTAAGTTTTTCCAGCATCCGAAGCAAACTCTCATTCTCAAGCAAAGCTAAGTGAACAAGACCTTGCAGTGCTTGTCCTATCTCTGAATCTATTCCGGATTTAAGTGCTTTTCTTTCTGCCTGGATAAGTTGAGTGTTAGCTTCTTGCAAAGCAGAGTTTGCAGAAAGTTGGCTTTGGTATAGCTGTGCATTTCGGATTGCAGCAGCTGCCTGTCCGGCTAATATTTCAAAAGTGTTGGTAGTTTCTTTTTCTTTTATCTTATGCAGATGTTTACTATCAACATAAATTACACCGATTTTATTTCCATCTGTAATTAACGGTGAACAGAGAATTGTTTGCAGGTCTAATCGTAAAATACTTTTACTGGATTCTAAAGTCACATCACTTTGAGCACCTTCAATAAATCTGGATTGCCCATTATAGAAAACATCTTCAACAACAGAATTGCTTATCTGAAACAAACTTTCCGGTAGTTCTTTTCCATTAGAATCCAAACCCAGTTTAAACTCCAGCTTTCCTAAATTAGTTTTTAAAACTATAAATCCGCGCTCTGAGTTTGTTAATCGAATCGCGTTTTTTAAAACCAGCTCAAGTACATCATCCAGAATCAATGAACGATTAATACTGTTCAGAATATTTAATATAACTTCCAGGTTCTTTGCTTTTTCGGAAGTTAGTTCAGTATCTAAACTGGTTTTAATGCCGCTGTCGATATTTTTTTTAAATTCAGAAAATTTCATTCAAGTTCAAGTATTTTCAAATAATTATAATACCCAATAATGGTGCAATAATTATACCGCATTATCAGCTGGTTATAAATGAATAAAGTATAGTATCATGTAAAATCTACTCACAAAAAATCCTAATCTTTAAGCAGTTTCCAGGAAATAAACCACTCAGAATCATTTCCTTTTCCCCACCAGGCTTTTGCTATTCCTGCAGAAACAGTAGATTCAAGGTTATACCAATGTTGAAACATTATATTGATTTGAGCGCCTGCATTTATAATTTTATTGATATCCGGTGAATCTGATATTAATCCTTGAGAAAAAATTGAAACACTAATATTTTTTAATTCAACACTTGCAAGTGATACATTTGGTAAGCGGAGCGGTGGAAAAGTATTTTCTATCATTATCTTCAAAAACTTATCCGATGTGATACTGTAAATTGGAACTCCCGGAAAACGAAACATTTTTTCAAACTGTTTTACCTGTTCATTTTCAATTTCTCTGTTTCCAAATCCACCAAAGAAGAACATAGTTTCCGGTAAATTATTATTTACAAAATGATATCCAGCAGAAGTTTTAAAATGCAATACATTATGATCAGCTAAGAATATCGAATATTTATGCCATTCACCCATAAGCTGACCAGAAAACTGCGGGTTTTCTGGATTAGAACCATAAACCATTAAAGAAAATTTTATCTGATCACCAGATTCCCAATCTATACTGCCTATCGACTTTCTGAGATTTTGAATATCAATATCTGATTTCAATATTGCATAGTCAGGTTGCTTTACTTCTGTAAGATTATCATTAATAAATTTTATCCCGCTATAAAAAGATAGCTCAGTATTTTGTTTTACCTTTAGTGGATTATCGTATACCCAATAATCATCGTATCCTATTGCAAATCTCGAACCAAGCATCCCTCTCTTACGTTTATTAAAAAGATCAAAGAAATCCGAAGGATTATGTTCGATTGCTAAAATAAGTTTTTGCCTATAACTATACTTTAGTCGTAAATGAAATTTTATGTCTTTAGTCGTTTCTTTAAATGGTGATATACCACTTTCCATAATAAAATCGTGAGTTAGCAGAGCATCATTCATCTGGGAATATAATCCAAGCATAACACGAGATTGAAAACCAGAAATAATAGGAATAAATGTTCTAATAGATAAATCACCGAGAGAGGAATATGATTCTTCTTCACCAAAAGAATTTTTATCTATTACTTCATCTGCAGACTTTAAGTTTAAATTATACAGCTCAGGGGTCTTATCTAATATCTTTTGTCCAAAGTAATTTATGGCGGGCAACTTCTCCGACCTTTGAATTCCAAACTTAACAGGGGTAAATCCTTCTAATGAAAATTTCATTGCTACCATAGAATCTTTTGATACTTCGACAGGTCTAAATAATCCTATAATACTATTTGAAATTGGTATTATCTCTTCACTTTTCAAATCATAGCTGTAAATATTAGAAACACCATTGGTATAAGCATTCCAATACAAATAATTGCCATCACCGGACCAGGATGGATTTTCGGGTGATCCACTTGATGTTATTGCTTTAAATGAAAATGATTTTCCCTTTTCTAAATCAGTTATATCCGAAATTATTATAGACTGTTTTCCATCCGAGAAATGCATAGTAGCAGCTAATAAATTACCTTTTGAATTAATAGCTAAATCCTGAAATTCATCACCAACCTTAAACACTGAAAGCGATTGCAATTCCGTAAAAGGATATTTTGATTTTACTAAAATAGCTTTACCGCTTTGGTGCTGGATTCCTAAAAGTTCGTGAGTAGTTTGTGAAACCGTTAGTGTTCCAACCCTCATATCATGAAATAATAATTTCTCTTTACTGGTGTTTAAATCGTACATCCAAACATCACGGTACAACTGATTATTATTTGTTGTGTAGAAAATCTGCTTATAAGATTCATCATAAGCAACAGAGGCAACTTGGATGAGACTTGGTGATTTTAGTGTTGTAATAGTTGTAGATTCATTATTATTTAAATCAAACTTCTGAATTTCTGCCAATTCACCTGTTCTGTGATAACCAAAAATTAAAGAATTATTTTTTTTATCAAATGTAACTTTAGTAACCCAACCAAAAGGCTCTTTAGCTAAATCTTTGGTTTCTGTAATAGAATATTTTTTTAACAATGAAAGATTAGATGCTTGAAACAATGTTTCATCTGAAACAAACTGATCCCAGGCATCAGAAAAGTCTAATCCAAAAATCTCTTCAAATTTTGATTCTAATCCGGGATAAAACTCACTTGGTCGAATTGAAAACCAATCGAAAACTTTTTTTACTCCATACCTTTCAGATAGGTGAGCAATGAATCTTGTTCCATAAAGGTAAAGAATATTTTCCAGGAAAATACTTTTATGTGATGTGACATTTTCAATTTCAGACTGACCCGGAAAACTTCTTTTATCATTAACCAGTGTACGGAAATACATCTCATCAAAGTTTCCAAGTATTCTTCCATAACCACCACTAAACCAGGTTTCAATATATACAGCAATCGCTTCCTGGTACCATCTTGGCGTGTATCTATTATGATTAGTTAGCAAACTATAAAATATTGTTAATGGTTGGTTTTTTTCTGGAGTAACTTTACCAAAAACACTTCTTAATGAAGATTCAAAGTTTGTTGCCATATCATTAACAACAATATGAACAAGCTCATGACTCAATAACCATTGAAACCTTTCAGAATATGGAACCACTTCATAGCCGGGTTCTAATGGTTCAATTTCTATTCTTATGTAATTCTCCGGTATAGTTGTAGTCGCACCAAAACCGTAGTCACTTACATCATAAGTGTTTATAATGATTTTTTCACTTGGCGCATAATCAAAAATTTTTCTTAGTTGAATCAGTGAATTTTCAGCCGATGAGAGCAAGTGATTTACCAGATGCGCATGAGAATCACGATATATAATTTTAAAGTTTTCGCTTTCCCTTGTATACCAATCACCAAAATCTCTTTTACTGATTCTAATAATTAATTCATTCTCTTCTTTCCCCTTGTAAGTCTCAGTTATAGTTTCTTTATCACTAAGTGAGAAAATACATTCAGTAAATCCCTGAGAATTAACAATTTCTGTTTTTTCGATAAGATTATCATACTGAGGATAAATAGTTGAGTCTTTTTTAATTGAAGCATTCCAAAGCATCAAATGCAGTTTTTGTATTCTGTAAAAAGTATAAGAGTTAACTATAGGGCCATTTGTTTTAATCTTGATAATACTATTATCATCCCTTGATTCAATTGAGAAACTTATTATTTGCACTGGAATATTTTGTTCGGGATGAAGTTCTTTAATTTTCTTAACGACTTTAATTCTGTTTGCTGCCAGCTGAAGTAATTCTTCATCCCAGTAAATATTAATCAATTCAACCAAGGAAGAAACTGAAATAAATATTTTTTTTTGCTTTCGGTATGGGACACTTGACAGTTGGACTATATTTGAACTACTATCATTAAGATTTATGACATTTACAAATGGATTGTTTATGCTGAATTGGATTGAATAATTCTTGATTAAAAGTGAAACGAAATTGGGGTTTACATTATCAAAAACCGGAATTGAGATTGAACTAACAAAATCAAGTAAGGAGACATAAATTATTCCCGTTTGATTTTCGGCTTCAATCAATTCATAACTATTTTCACGAATCAGTGCAATCTTAGCAGCATCTTGCGGAAAGGTAATGGAACAAAAAATGGTTACTATCACAAAGAACTGAATTAATCTCATGAAATACTTTAATAGAGGTTTACAAAAAGATTATCTATTTGTTAAGTTAAAATAAAAAAAAAGCCTTCAAAATCTTGAAGGCTTAAAAGTATTATTTTGCTCGGCGTTTATTTTACAAATCCGTATCTGCTGCCAAGTTCTTCCAATTGTGAACCTGATTTTACAAATCCGTATCTGCTGCCAAGTTCTTCTAACTGTGAACCTGATTTTACAAATCCGTATCTGCTACCAAGCTCTTCCAATTGTGAACCTGATTTTACAAATCCGTATCTGCTGCCAAGTTCTTCTAACTGTGAACCTGATTTTACAAATCCGTATCTGCTACCAAGTTCTTCCAATTGTGAACCTGATTTTACAAATCCGTATCTGCTGCCAAGTTCTTCTAACTGTGAACCTGATTTAACAAATCCGTATCTGCTGCCAAGTTCTTCCAATTGTGAACCTGATTTTACAAATCCGTATCTGCTGCCAAGTTCTTCTAACTGTGAACCTGATTTAACAAATCCGTATCTGCTGCCAAGTTCTTCCAATTGTGAACCTGATTTTACAAATCCGTATCTGCTGCCAAGTTCTTCTAACTGTGAACCTGATTTTACAAATCCGTATCTGCTACCAAGTTCTTCTAATTGTGAACCTGATTTTACAAATCCGTATCTGCTGCCAAGTTCTTCCAACTGAGAATTTGATCTGTTTTGCAGAATCATATTATCAGTCGTTTCAACAGAATTAGAAACACTGACCTGCTGTTCAATAAGAGTTGCTTGGCCCTGCACTCTGTACCTAACCGCTTCTTCTACCTGAGCGAAAGAAGTCGCAATTAAAGCAAACAGCATTATGATCAGGAAAATGGATTTTTGCATAGCATCCACCGTTTAAGTGATTAAATGAACCAGTAACAATATTCTAAATTGCTTGTTAATAACTCATTTAAGTAGAGTTAGCCCTATAACAAGTGATTATTTAGGGCAATGAAAATGCCATGAAAAATAATAGTTATTTGTTTTTTTTTTGAGATTTATTTGTATCATAGGTAAATATTTCCGATTATCTTAAGAAATAGTTTTCGAATTGTAAAAAAATTTTACGATTAATAATCGTAAATAATGATATAAGTACACTATTTCTTTTTGGAAATTAATGTATCCAGTTTTGGGCGGGAAATTCCTAAAAGCTTGGAGGCCTGAGATTTATTACCTCCAACTTTTTCAAGAACCAGTGAAGCATAATATTTTGAAAGTTTCTTAAGATCTGTAGTTCCATAGTTTAAATCTAAACGCATAACATTATCAGGTAGTGATTGAGACCCAAATTGCTGGTTAGCGTTTGCCGGTACAGAATTAATAAGAGTGGAAAAATCACTCAAATTTATCTCGCCATTTTCAGAGAGGAGAACTGTCCTCTCAATAACATTTTTTAATTCGCGCACATTTCCTGGCCACGGATAACCCAAGAAAAAATATTTTAATTCTTTATTAATCCTTTTTACAGATTTATTAAAGCTCCTGTTGAACTCTTCAATAAAATGATCTGCAAGAGTAATTATATCTTCACTTCTTTCTTTCAATGGAGGAATCTCAATAGTTACTACATTTAATCTGTGATAGAGGTCTCTCCTGAATGTTCCTGCCTCCACCATCTCTTCCAAATTTTTATTCGTTGCTGAAATAATTCTTGCATTAATCGGAATATCAATAGTACCCCCCAATCTTTTAATAACTTTTTTTTCAATCGCTCTTAAAAGTTTTGCCTGCAAGTTTAAACTCATATCACCAATTTCATCGAGGAATAGTGTACCGTTTTCCGCAATTTCGAATAATCCTTGCTTACGCGTTCTGGCACTTGTAAAAGCACCAGCTTCATATCCAAACAATTCAGATTCGAGAAGACTTTCTGGAATAGCTGTACACACTATGTCTACAAATGGTTCTTTTCTGTTTTTACCCTGATTGTGAATTGCTTTTGCGAATAAGCCTTTCCCGGTACCGGTTTCTCCTAACAGAAGTATATTTGATGTGCTTTGCTCGGCCACCTTTTTTGAAAGCTCAATAGTGCGCGAAAATTTTGGTGACGTGCCAATTATAGTGGAGAGATTATACCTCGAGTCATTTTCATCCAACCAGGAAGATATTGTGGTTTTAAATAAACCGTTGGTTATAATTTCTTTTATATAGGAAGTAAATTTTACTATCTCATATGGAAAAACAAAAATATCCGTCAGCCCCATCTTTGCAATCGTACTAACAAGTAATGCGTTGTTATTTCGAATGATAATTATAATTTTATTTCGAATATCTTTTTTAACTTGTGCAATCTCAGCTAGTAAACCGGATGCCAGAGAATCTATTTGTAAAACTAAAATTGTATCGTCTTCTGGTGTAAATGATTTTGGATTTGTGAATGCTATGGGGACACTTTCTAATTCTATTTGTCTTAGACCGGCATTAATTGCGCTGATATCCTCACTATCAGAATAGATTTTAATATTAACTTTTTTGATACTCATTAAATTGTGCTTGGCTTGCCATAAAATTTAGTTTATCTATTGCTTGTTTTCTATCTACCCTCTCAAAATAAGCATTTCTAATTTTAGAGTTGGAAATATTATCTCCAATCATATTTATCAATTCATAAGCATATAAACGTGTTTTTTTTACTTTATGAAAGTTGCCCCTTTCCCAGTAAGTCTCAGCTATTGTATATAATACTTTCCAAGTTAACTCATTTATGCTCTGTCCTTCAAGCAGGTTCAAAGCATTTTCGAAATACTCAATTGGAGATTTAACATTATCATCCGGAATTGATTGTGCAATTTTCCCTAATAAGAATTCTCTTTGTGCTGTGAATATAATATTTTCTTCAATAAAATTTACTAAATCAATGTCGTTAAGTAATTCTTTCGCTTCAGAAAATTTCTTCTGTTCGATTAAATCTTCAGCTAACAAAAATATTGTATCTGTAGCTAAAACATTTTCTCCCTCTTTCTTGGACCTTTCTATTAAAGCAATTGCTTCTTTTTTATCTTTAATACCTCTTAATTCTAAAATAACGACTAATAATCGTAGGAAATCTAAATTTAATCTAACTTTTTCTAAAGTGTTTTCTAAAGATAAAAAATAGTATCCATACTGATCTACAACTTTTTTTAGCTGATCTATCGCACCGATAATAAACCAAAATTTGCCCTGTAAGAATAAGACATTTAACTCCCCTTCTTTATTATTTAATTGAGCAAATATCTCAGAAGCTTTGCTCAAATAATCGAAAGAATTTTGGTAATCGCAAATTTGTAAGTATACTTCACCCATATTTCCAAGTGCAAGAGCAAAATTATTTTGCATGCCTATCGAGTTGAATATTTTAATTGCTTGCTTCCAACTTTCAATTGCGTTTTCAAAATTGCTGTTATGTTGATGGAAAACACCATAATTCAGAAGTATAATTCCCTCCTGTTCAAGATTACCTATATCAGAATTAATTCTTAGCGCATTCTTCCAATGCTGTTCTGCTTCATTTTTTTTTCCCTGAACATCATAAAATGCCCCGATATTTACGTACATACCGGCTACTCTTCTAGGCAGATTTACTTTTTGATAATTTTTTAATGCCTCAAAACTGTATTCCAAAGATTTTTGCGGATTATTTCGAAAGTTAAATTCAATCAATGCCAATAAATTATTTACTTTACCAAGATCTTCTGCAGAAGTCTCTCCATCATCTAGCAATTTTTTACAATACTCTTCAGCTTGATTGAAATTATTCAAATCATATTCAGCAGAAGCCAATGCTATATCAATTTTTCGAGAATAATTTCTGTCAACATTCTTTGCCTTTAGTTTAAGTAAAATATTAATTCCTTCTTTTATTTTACCAAGCTCGTTCAAACTACTTCCTTTTATAAATTCCAATTCGGTTTCATAAGCTTCGGAAAAATTTGAATCAGTAAGTTTATATAAATTTTCTAATACTGATTTATAGTCACCAAGTTGATAAAGTGTTTTTACAAGTTCAGATGTTAATCTCAAAACAACTTTTTCAGGAAGAGTCATTCTTATTGATTTTTCAATCAGAGATCTTTTATAACTATACGAGTGAATTTCTTCTGCCTCTTCAATTTCTTTTGAAAGGATTTCCACTGCCTTTTCGGGCTCATTTGCAATTTCATATTGCCTTGAAAGTTCCAGGGTGTTGAAATCAGGAAATAACTTTTTTATCGAATTGGCTAGTCGAAGGTGAAATTTAGCTCTGACACTAATAGTAGAGTAAATAAACTTTTTGAAGTTTAATGAATTAATCCGAGGTGCATTGCTAATATTAAGTGATTCTATAATGTTTTTTTTCTCCAGCTCTTTTAGAGTAGAGTTTAATATCTCTTGAGGTAAATCCAGAAGCGCAGCTAAAACTGTTTGTTCAACAGAAATTTCAAAAGCAGAAATTATTTGTACTAATTTTAATTCGACACTATTCAGATTACTCAAGCGAATTCTGTAAAGTTCTTCGTGAGAACTTTGGAGAGCTAATATTATTTCTTCACTTGTTTCAAAAGTGATTTTTGCATTATCAAATCTTAGAATTTTTATAAGAATTAAATCTTTTATGAATTGCTTGATACTACCGGGAAGCAAATCGGAATAAAGTAAAATATATTTCTTTAACTCTTCTTTGGGAAAGTATGGCCAATAGCTTAATTCTAAAAACTCCGATAATTGATGATCCGTAAACTGACTTAGTTGGATTTCGCATACGTTATTCAGCAATGAAGATGAATGATCAAAATCAGAGGATTCCGATAATATTATTTTAATTCCTTTTACCTGGAAGATTCTGATAACTTCTGTTAATACTTCTTTTGTAAAATCATCATATAAATTATAATCATCCAGCAGAACAGTTAATTTGATGCCCGGATTAATCGTATTAAATACTTTTTTAATGGTTTCTATAAACCCCGTTGAAGATTTAAGAAATGCATCGATGATAATCTGCTCGTATTCAGCTCGCTTTTCTGAATAAACAACTTCCGTTAAAAGAATTTTTCGAAAGATATATTTTATTGCATCAAGACCTGTTTTGGTTTTTGTGTTCTCAATAAGAATAGAAGAATCATTTCTATAATATATTTCTCGCAGTACTGAAGTCTTTCCTGCACCATCAAATCCTGAAACTGTAAATACTTCATTGCTTGTTTCATCTTTTAAATATGAGCCCAATATATTTAGAGCATCTTTTCTATCACTAAAAACTTTAGCGGGAGAAAAATCTTTAAGAATATCAAAATCAATAGGTAAATTTAGATCTAATAGAATTTCCAAAGCATTGGCATATCTTTCGCCAGGATTTTTTCTCAATAATTTTGAAACAACATTTACTAATCGACTGGAAAAAGAAGTTTCACCAAATTCAAATTCCTCTTCAATATGAGCCTTATATATATCAATCTCGTTTTCGCCGCTAAATGGAAATTTTCCATAAATAATTTTGTACAATAAAATTCCAAACGAATAAAAATCTATCGTGTGATTATGCTTTTCATTCTTTAATAATTCCGGGGCAATATAATACGTGGTTCCTTTGATTGCAGTTTTATTCTCATTTAAAAAATGCTGAGCAAAACCTAAATCTATTATTTTGATATATGGCTGATTTTTTATTTCTGCAATCAAAATATTTTCAGGTTTTAAATCATAGTAGATGTAGTTTGATTGATGGAGATAATAAAGGACCGCACAAATTTGCTTTAAAATTATATTAAGATTTCTTTCCCCATTTAACCCCTTATAATCAAGTAGTTCGGTAGAAGGGAAATACTCCAAAGTGATAAATGGAGAAAATAATTCAATCTCTTCATCTTCATCTTTAATTAAAACTTTACTGAACTCAAAAGATTTAATAATATTTGGATGATCCAGTTTTTGAATTGTAAAAAATTCATTCCTAAAATTTTCTATTTCTTCAATTGATGCCGACGGTGATAAAAATTTTGCAGCAACTTCACGTTCGGGAAATTCCGTGTCGATAATGTTATAAACTTTACTACGACCTTCGCCAAGCTTTTTACCAACAATGTATCGTTTATTGATCATTATCTAATTGTAGGATTAATTGATTGACTGAATTTTCTTCCTGCTTCATTAATACTAAGTAATGTTATGATAAGGGTTATTCCCGGAATAAATATCAACCACCATGATTGTGTAATATATTCTTGACCTGATTCAATCATTGAACCCCAGGAAGAATATTCACTTCCAGTTCCTAAACCAAGATAGCTTAAAGCAGATTCAGCTAATATTACATTACTCAGTTGAAATATTAAATTAACAATTACAGGAACAATAATAACAGGTAAAACTTCTCTTATCAACAGTCTAAACTTTTTTAACCCTAACTGTTCTGCAGTTAAAAAAAATTCCTTTTGCTTCAAAGATATTATTTCACTGCTTGCTATCTTAAATAGGCTCATCCAACCTGAAAATCCCAAGACTATTATTACTGATAAGATATTGCTTCCAAATAGAGCAAGAATAAGTACAACTAAAAAAATACTTGGAAATGTAAGAAACAAATCTGCAATTCGATTAATTATAATACGTAATAAACCACCAATCTGTGAAGCAATAAACGCAAGAATGATTCCTAGAAAAAAGGAAACCAACACTGCACCCAATCCAACAATTATAGAAATTCTGCTGCCGTAAACAATTCTTGTAAAAACATCTCGCCCAAACTCATCTGTTCCTAAAACAAAGAGTTTAGTTCCTATAATTGGTTTGCCATTTTCGGTTTTTAATTTACTAACATCTACTACTGATAAAACTCCCGATTGATAATACTTGAATGTTGAATCGAACCTTGAGCTGTCTATAAATATTATTTCATCGCTAAATGACTTGGGAATTTTTAAATCAATTAAATCTTTCAATTTGTTATTCTCAACTGATCCATCTTTATTGCCCTGATTAAGTACGATATAATTACAGGATGAAAAAGGTGGCAGAAGTTTTGTAACGCTGATGTTTTTCTGGAAATCGGGATGCTGCTTAGTAATAATTGGAGCAAACACAAATGAAACAAGAAGCAGAACAATAAAAATGTTTGAATAATTTAATTGGATTGATAATTTTTTTTTGACTATGGTCGAACTGAGAATAACTATCGGCAGCAATAATATCAGGCAGATTGAGATGAAGCTATCAATAAAAGGAAATGTTATAAAGGAACTAACATTTTCTTTTTCAGCTAATAACGTTTGAAAGAACAAATAGTACACTGTCAGCAAATCGATAATGTACCCAAATCTTAAAATTGTTATTAATCCTAATATCAAAATTATGAAATGCCATATTTTTATTTTATTTAACATCAGGTAATCAGATCTTTTATTAATCTTCTATCGAATTTTATCTTTATTAGATCAGCAATTAGATTAGATATTATCATCATAAGACCAGTGATAAAAGCACAGCCGATAACCAAAGGAAAATCCCGACTAAAAATTGCGCTAATGGTTAATCTTCCCATCCCCGGCAGCGCAAAAATAACTTCAGTTATTAAAGCACCACCGAGTAAAATCCCAAACTCAATCCCAGCTATTGAAATTAATGGTTGAATTGCATTAGGCAGAATGTGATGTCTAAATATTTCTTTATCAGAAAGTCCGCTTGCTTTTAAATTTGTTATAAATGATTGATTAGCTATAACAGCAAAATTATCCCGGAGATATTTAAAAAATACAGCAATGCCTGCAACTGAAAGGGTAATCATTGGCAATATTAGATGAATAAAATAATCCTTAACCCTTTCGAAAAAGTTTAAGTCATTATAATAATCAGACTTAATACCCGAAGTAGGCAATAAATCCAACTGCACAGAAAAGATATAGATGAGTATTAATCCGACAATGAATGCCGGAACTGAAAACATAATTATAGAAGAAGACGATAGAATTCTATCTAAAATTTTACCTTCATTTCGGTAGGCTGTTTTTGCAAGATAATAACCTAATGTTAATTGTATTATTAAACTTATAGATGAAAATATTAATGTAAATAAAAAATAATCTTTAATAACAGAAACAACCGGCAGCCTGTAATTATAGGATATGCCGAAATCACCAGTAAATAAATTTGCTATAAATGAAAAGTATTGTTGATAAACTGGTTTATCTAAGCCGAATGATTGATATACTTTATTTGCTAATTCGGGACTTAACTGCGGAGATAAGAATTTTTGAGATGGGTCACCGGGAGCTAATCTTACAAGCAGAAAAATAAATGTTACTAATAAAAAAAGAACAAGTATCGAGCTTGCAATTCTTTTTAGTATTGCCCAATAAAAATCTTTTTTCATAGTAAGTAGAATTAAATGCTAATAAATCTTGGGTTAATTTATTATTTTGACTATTAAATACAAAAGTTTAAAAGATGTTTAAAGTTGAGATAAGCAGTTTAACTGTTTTACAAAATTCATATCGCCAAAAAATTCTTAGCAATATTTTCTTTGATCTTGGCGCTGGAAAGATTTATACAATCCTTGGCAAAAACGGAAGTGGAAAATCTACATTGATAAAATCTCTAACAATGCTTCTGGATAAAAATATCTATACAACCGTCGGAAATGTATATTGGAATAACGAAAATATTTTTCAGATGAATGAAGAACGATTGCTAAACCTTAGAAGAAAAGAAATAAGATATGTTCTTCAGGATTTAAATAACAATTTTGATCCGCTAAAAAAAATTAAATACTATTTTGATATATCAGGCTCAACTCAAGATCAAATATCAGTTCAACTGAAAAACTATCTTTTACCCGATTATGATTCCATTTCCAATCTTCACTCTTATGAGATAAGCGGAGGAATGGCTCAACGATTAAGCTTTATGCTTGCACTTCTTCCGCATCCAAAACTACTTATTTTGGATGAACCAACTTCTGCAATTGATTATTCAAATGTTAACCTGATAAAATTAAAATTAAAAGAAATCGCGCATAAACTCTAATATCGCACTTATTGTAACCCAGGATATTAATTTTGCGAAAGAAGTTTCTGATCAGGTTGCTTATTTAGAAAATGGAACTTTGACTGAATTTGTGGATGTAAAAACATTTTTTAGCGCATCCAACGCAAAGAAATATCAAAACTTCCTTACATCGTTTGAAGGACTGCAATGAAAGATTTAATTCTTCAGGTAAAAAATATTTCATACTCGGTTACCAATGAGACTACAACCTCGAAAATAAAATCAAAGTTGATTTTGAATAATATTTCTTTTGAACTGGAACGTGGAAACACATTGGGCATTTCGGGTCAATCTGGCAGTGGAAAGTCAACTCTTGCAAAAATATTAGCTGGAATTTATTTGCCTATCATCAGGAAAGATTGAATTTAAGTTTGTAAAAAATTGGAGCAAATCACTTCCAAAACCAATTCAAATCCTATTTCAAAATGATGGTAACCTTATAAATCCATACAGAACAGTTAACGATGTTTTAAATGAAGCTTTTGAACTCAAGCTGAATAAGAAAAATAATTACACAGATGAAGTAAATAAAATTTTTACGCGTTTTAATCTCAGTCCTCAATTAATGGATAGAAAAGGTTATCAGCTAAGCGGCGGCGAACAGCAAAGAATTGCACTCGCCAGGATTACTATTATTGAACCGGAAATTTTAATTCTTGATGAACCCTTTTCCTCACAAGATGTTGAAGCACAATCGGATATTTTGGATATTATAAAACAATTAAAAGAGGAATTAGGTTTATCTGTTATTTGTATTTCTCACGATTTAAATATCTTAAAAAAAATCAGCGATAGTATTATAATTACTTATAGTGGTGCTATTGTAGAAAGCGCAACCACTACTGAGATTTTTAGTAATCCACAAAACGATTACACAAAATTTTTACTGCGTGCACAGTTATTAAATCTTTCCTACCAGGAAATCGAATCATTCCATAATAATTATGAGCAAGACTAACGCCATACGGATTCTCGAATCGCATAAAATTAAATTTGAAACTGTTTCATATGAAGTAGATGAAAATGATTTAAGCGGTGAAACTGTTGCTATAAAAGTCGGTGTTGACCCTGAAACAGTTTTTAAAACCCTTGTTTGTACTGGAGATAAAACCGGGCATGTGGTTTTTTGCATTCCGGTTACAACAGAATTAAATCTTAAAAAAGCTGCTTCTGCAAGCGGCAATAAAAAAGTTGAGATGATAAAAGTGAAAGATCTACTTCCCATAACCGGATACATACGAGGCGGATGCTCACCGGTTGGAATGAAAAAACTTTTTCCAACATTTATAGATGAAACAGCACAACTATTTGAAAATATTTATGTAAGCGCTGGCGTGCGTGGAATGCAGATGAAATTAAGCCCGGATGATTTGAGTGATATTATTAAAGCGGTTTATGCAGATTTGATTTATAAAGTAAAGCCTGTCTTAAAGATATCCGACGTATTAAAGTTTCATTTATTAAATGTTAGGTTCTTAAACATCTCAACATCCTCTTTGGTGGTAATCTTAAAATTAAAAACAGAACCTTCTGCAATGTGTACTTTCTTTCCGGTTCTTTTTACCAGCATCGATTCATCTGTTCCGATAAAATTTTCTCTTTGCGCTTTGCTCAAAGCTCTTTGCAAATCTTTGTATTTAAATATCTGCGGAGTTTGCACATAATAAACCTCATCACGGTTTACGTATTCTTCAACGGTTTTCTTTCCTCTAATCAAAGTGTCTTTTGCTTTTATACAAACAAGAGCATTGCCTTTTTTCTTTGCAAGAGTTATAGCGTTGGTTAATACTTCATCAGTTAATAAAGCGCGTGCTGCATCGTGCACAACTAATAAATCATCATCATCCGCACCGGAAGAAAGGACTGCATTGTAAACAGAATCCTGCCGTGTCTTTCCGCCTTCAACAATCAGTTGTACTTTGTTCAGCTTATATTTTTTTACAAGCTTTATGAGAAGATTGAAGTACTCAGGTTCAGCGGCAATAATTATTCTATCAATCAGCTTATTTTTCTGAAAGGTTTCAAGTGTGTAAACAATTATTTCTTTTTCATTAACTTTTAAATATTGTTTAGGAGTGGCAAAACCTTTTTTATCGGTTATGCCAACCCTTAAACCTTTTCCCCCGGCAGGAATAATTGCAATCAGTTTCATACAATCAGCATAGCATCGCCGTAACTTAAAAAGCGATACTTGTCTTTCAATGCTTTCTTATAAGCCCTCATTACATGCGCAGTGTCACCAAGTGCACACGTAAGCATTAATAAAGTTGATTCAGGTACATGAAAATTTGTTATCAGTTTTTGTGTAACTTTAAAAACGTGAGGAGGATATATAAATTTATCTGTCCAGCCTCTACCCTGCTTTACAAAACCATCAGCAGTTGTACTTGTTTCCAAAGCACGGCAGGCACTTGTACCGACAACAATAATATTATGTTTAGCATGCATTGCTTTATTTATCATTTCCGCCGAGTGTGCGGATATTTCATAATACTCAGAATCCATTTTATGTTTTGTTAAATCTTCAACTTCAACTGGTCTGAACGTTCCAAGTCCGATATGAAGAATTACAGGTACAATATGTATTCCTTTCTTCTCAACCTTCTCAAGCAGCTTGGTCGTAAAATGCAATCCTGCAGTAGGTGCAGCAACCGCACCATCAACACGTGCATAAACTGTTTGGTATGTTTCTTTATCCTTTGGCTCCGGATCTCGCTTGATGTACGGGGGAAGAGGAGTAAATCCAATTTTTTCAACAGCCTGGAAAACATTACCCGGCTGATTAAATCTAACTGTTCTTCCTCTTGAAGTTGTATTATCAATAACTTCGCACCAAAGATTATTATCAAAATAAATCTTATTGCCGATTCTAACTTTTCTTGCCGGGTCAACTATTACATCCCAGATACAATCTTCTTTATTTAATTCTCTTAGAAGAAAAACTTCAATCTTGGCTTGTGTCTTTTCCTTCTTTCCGTATAATCTTGCCTGAAACACTCTTGTTTCATTTACAACGAGTACATCGCCTTTTTCCATGTAATCTATTACATCTGTAAATTTTTTGTCCTCCATTTCACCGGTATCTTTGTGTAATACGAGCAATTTTGATTTATCCCGAGGGCTAACGGGATACTTTGCAATAGATGTTTTTGGTAAGTTATACTTGAAATCTGATAGCTTCATTTATCTCTGCCTTCTCTTATTATTTTGTTTTTCCTTATGTCACTCTGAGCAAAGCGAAGAGTCTGTTCTATTTAACAGATTCTTTCTTCGCTTCGCTCATCAGAATGACATTTGTCCGAAGGACTCCTTCGGAGAAATTATTTATTTCTTCTTTGATACTTTTTTCTTTATAACAACTTTCTTTTTAGCCGCAGCTTTTTTAGCAGCAGTTTTTTTAGATGAAGGTTTAGCGGGTTTTGCTTTCTTCATATCTTTAACAACCGCCTGTGCAGCAGCTAATCTTGCAATCGGAACACGGAATGGAGAACAGCTTACATAATTCAATCCGATTTTATGACAGAATTCTACTGATTTTGGTTCACCGCCGTGCTCGCCGCAAATTCCGATTTTAAGATCAGGTCTTGTTGCACGTCCGCCTTCTACAGCAATTTCCATCAACTTACCAATTGCATCCTGGTCAATCGATTGAAATGGATCTTCTGGAAGAATTTTTTTGTCAAGATATTCCGGCAAGAAACCACCGATATCATCACGTGAAAATCCAAATCCCATTTGTGTAAGATCGTTTGTTCCGAATGAGAAGAACTGTGCAGTTTCTGCAATTTTATTAGCAGTTAAACAGGCACGTGGAATTTCGATCATAGTTCCCGTCAAATGAGGAATTTTCTTCAATCCAAATTTTGCACAAACTTCAGCATGAACTTTTGTTACAATTTCATACTGATGATTGATTTCATTTACATGGCAAGTAACCGGAATCATTATTTCAGGGAAAGGTTTCTTTCCTTCCTGTAATAATTCTGCAGTTGCTTCAAAGATAGCCCGAACCTGCATTTCAGTAATTTCAGGATAAGTGATTCCTAGACGCACACCACGATGTCCCATCATAGGATTGTTTTCGTGTAATGCATCTGCACGATTATTTAATTCATCAAGAGAAATTCCAAGACTTGCAGCAAGTTTTTCTCTCTCATCAACTCTTGTAGGTACAAATTCGTGTAACGGCGGATCAAGTGTTCTGAATGTTACAGGATATCCGTCCATTGCATCCATTGTTCCTTTGACGTCATGCTTTACATATGGGAATAATTCATTAAGCGCATCAACTCTTTCTTCTTTTGATTTTGAGTGGATCATCTTACGAAGTTTGAACAATGGTTCTTCAGAATTTTTCCCGTAGAACATATGCTCTGTCCTGAATAGTCCGATACCTTCTGCACCAAATGCTCTGGCACGCGCTGCATCTTCAGGTGTATCTGCATTCGTTCTAACTTTTAATTTTCTAACCTGATCACACAAGTTCATAAATAACTGGAAGTCCGGATTTTCTTCCGCAGCTTTAATCATTGGAAGTTCACCTAAGTAAACAGTTCCTTTAGAACCATTGAGGGTAAGCCAATCACCTTCCTTAACGGTTACACCACCAACGTAGAAAGATTTTTCTTCATAATTCAACTTGATTGTTCCGGCACCAACTATACAGCATTTACCCCAACCGCGGGCAACAAGTGCAGCGTGTGAAGTCATTCCGCCTCTTGCGGTTAATATTGCTTCTGCAGCACGCATTCCTTCAATGTCTTCGGGATTTGTTTCATCGCGGACAAGAATAATTTTGTTTCCACCTTTGGCCCAAAGAACAGCATCATTTGCAGAAAAGACAACTCTACCTGAAGCTCCACCTGGTCCCGCTGGTAGCCCTTTGGCAATAGCTTTAGTTTTTAATTCAACTGAAGGATCGATAATTGGATGAAGAAGCTCATCCAATTGAGATGGCTGAACACGCATTACTGCTTCTTCTTTTGTGATAAGTTTTTCTTTGTACATTTCAAGCGCCATCTTTACAGCAGCAGGTCCGTTTCTTTTTCCAACACGGCATTGAAGCATATAAAGTGTTCCATCCTGTATTGTAAACTCGATATCAAGCATATCGCGGTAATGTTTTTCCAAAGATTTCTGAATGCCGTGAAGCTGTTTGTAAGTACCTGGCATACCTGTTTCAAGAGATTGTAAATGCTCAGTATGTTCACTCTTTCCAACTTCGTTAATTGGGTTAGGAGTTCTGATTCCGGCAACAACATCTTCGCCTTGTGCATTAGTCAGCCATTCACCGTAAAAATAATTTTCACCGGTTGCTGGGTTACGTGTAAATGCAACACCGGTTGCAGAAGTATCGCCCATATTACCAAATACCATTGATTGCACATTTACGGCTGTTCCCCAGTCATCAGGAATACCTTCAATTCTTCTGTAAGAAATAGCGCGTTTCCCCATCCAGCTTTGGAATACTGCAGAAACTGCTCCCCAAAGTTGTTCCATTGGATCTTCAGGAAATGGTTTGCCTAAAACTTCTTTAACCTTTGCTTTATAAATCTCAATCAACTCTCTTAAATCCTCTGAAGTCAGATCAGTATCTGCTTTTGCTCCACGGGTTTCTTTCATGTGATGAAGTTCTTTTTCCAATTGCTGCCTTACACCTAAACCTTCTTTAGGTTCGATACCAGCAGCTTTTTCCATAACTACGTCACTATACATCTGGATTAAACGGCGGTGCGAATCATATACAAATCTTGGATTACCAGTTTTTGCAATTAATGCTTCACGAGTTTCATTATTCAATCCAACATTAAGAATTGTCTCCATCATTCCCGGCATTGATGCACGTGCACCGGAACGAACTGATAGCAATAATGGATTCTGCAAATCACCAAACTTAGCGCCCATTTGTTTTTCGACCTTACCAAGGGCGTCTTTAACTTGTTTATCAAGTTCTTTGGGATATTTTTTCTTGTTCTTGTAATATGCAGTGCATACTTCGGTTGTTATTGTAAATCCTGCTGGAACAGGAAGACCAATGTTAACCATTTCGGCAAGGTTTGCACCTTTACCTCCAAGTAAAGCTTTCATCTGTGCTTTACCGTCAGCTTTTTTACCTCCGAAGAAGTAAACATATTTTGTTTGAGCCATAATTACCTTTCCTCCGTTTTAAGATTATCTATTTCTTTTACGAAGCGTTTTTTAGTTTATTAATTAAATACTGTTTGAATGATTCTTCATCATCCATACATAAGTTTATTTTAAGATAAAAAATGTCAGTGTCATCAAATTCTCTTTTAAACCGTGAAAGTTTAACTGCATCTTTTTCTGTAGTTAAAACAGAATGAGAATTAGTTATATAAAATTGTTTTCTTATTTGCTGTACTTCTTTTAATGTATACTTCTTGTGATCCCTGAAAATCATTTTATTCTTAGTATTAACATGAACTTTATTCAAAATATTTAAGAACGATTTGGGATTTGCAATTCCCGATACAACCAAACTATCCTGTCCTTTAAAGTCATCAAGATTATATTCGATCTTTCTCATTACATCTACAAAACTAATTGCTTTATAATATGCCGTGTAGATTTTTTTTCCTTCAAAATATTTTTTCATTTCCTGATTTATTTCTTCTTTCTCAAGAAATTTCCGATTAAGGATAATTGCATCAGATCTTTTTAACGATTCAAATCTTTCCCGTAAATCGCCAGCAGGCAGTAAATTGTGAGTGAAAAAGTCTTTAGTATTCACAAAACTCTGATCGATTATTACCAAATCTGCATCCCTTGAAATCCAGCGATGCTGAAATGCATCATCAAGTACAATAAAATTGATCTTAGATTCTTCAATTAATCTTTTAGCTCCTTTGACACGATTTTCCGAAACAGCAGCAGCAACCTTGCATTCTAGACTTGTATGATAAATTTCATCACCACATTCTTCGACAGATGTTAAAATTTCATCGCCCTTGGAAACAAGTTTGTAACCCCGCGATTTCCTTCCATAGCCTCTGCTTAATACACCGACTTTGTAGCCTGAATTTTTAAGAAGATTTGTTACGTAAATAACCAGCGGAGTTTTGCCTGAACCGCCAACGGTTATATTGCCAACAGAAATAACTTTTGCATTAACTTTTACTGATTTAAAAACAGACTTATCAAAGAACAAATTTCTTAATGAAATAATAACTGAATACAATGGCACCAATGGCGCCAAAAAAAACTTTAAGAGTCTCATCTAATCAATACCTAGAATTTTTCAGCTTCTTTTTGAAGCTCATTTAATTTTTGCTCACATTCTTCAATTAGCTTTGAAGTATCATCATAACTTAACTTACCATCAACATAGACAGGATCAGAATAAATCACTTTTACGTTTGAAAACGGATTTGGAATTTGAAACTTATCCCAGCTTTTTAATTTCTTTTTGGATTTAATTCCAAGACCCATCAACAAAACCGGCGCTCCGCTTTTTTTTGCAGTGATCACAGCACCTGCTTTAAATTTGTGTTCCGGTCCGCGAGGACCATCCGGAGTAATTGCGATTGAGTAACCATTTTTTGCAAGATCAACCATAATTCCAAGTGCTACATCTCCACCTTTGCTGCTTGAACCTCGAACGACTTTATATTTCCAATGCTTTAATTGTTTTGCAAGAAGATCACCATCTTTACTCTTACTGGTTAAAGCTGCAAATCCCCCATTTCTGTTTATGAACCAGGGTAGAAGCATTGTGCCGTGCCAAAATGCTAGAACATAATTTTGTTTTTTCTTTTTAAGATCATCAATAACCTTTTTGTTTTTGTAACTAACACGTAAAGTTTTACATAAAGCATCAAGGCTGTGCTTTAAGATAAAGCCACCTAAAAATCTTAATGTATCCTGTTTAACCTGCTTTGTGTTCATTCAATAATGAATAAATAATTTTTGCTGCATTTTTTGGAGCATCTTTATCTCCAAGTATTTTTTTGATTCTACTTAATTTCATCTTTATATGATTCAGTAATTCTTCATCCGATAAAATATTTTTTGTCTCATCGTAAATGTTATCTGCATTAGCTTTGTTCTGAATTAATTCAGGAACTACCTGTTCATCCAAAACAATGTTAGCCATACCAAAGTTCTTAATCTTTACAAGAGATTTACCAATAGTATAAGTGAGCAAACTTGTTTTATAAACAATCACCATTGGTAACTCAAGTAATCCCGCCTCAAGTGTTGATGTTCCAGATTTTACAATTCCAAATTTTGCGTGCCTTAAAAGATCATAAGTTTGATCTTTAATCACCTTAAAGTTTTTTATATCCGTCATTTCATAAAAAACTTTTTCATCAATATTGCTGGAACAAGCAACAACAATCTGCATATCAAGTTCATCTGCAATTTTAGAAGCTGCTTTAATTGCTTCAGGAAAAATACTCTTTACTTCCTGTTTCCTGCTTCCGGGCAATAACAGTAGAATTTCTTTAGCCGGATCTAAATCAAATTTCTTATCTAAAAGACTGCGCGATATAAAATCATAAGCATTTATTTCTTGAATTAAAGGATGACCAACAAATTCAGCATTTACGTTTTTTTCTTTAAAAAACTTTTCTTCAAAGGGAAAAACGACCAAAATTTTCTTAAAAAGTTTCCTGATCTTATTTACTCTGCCCTTTCCCCAAGCCCAAACCTGGGGAGTAATATAATAGATAAGTTCAAGATCAAGTTCAGGTTTAAGTCGTTTGAGCTTTTTTGCGATACTTAAATTAAATCCCGGATAATCAATTAGTACCACTTCTGTAACATTTCTTCTCTTAACTTCTTCAATCAAATCGCGCTGAACTTTTTTAATAAAAGGCAAATGTTTTATCACTTCAACAAATCCAAGAAATGCCATTTTATCTATATGATAGATCAGTTCCATTCCTTCTGTTTGCATTTTATTTCCACCAATACCAAATAATTTCAAAGAACTGTCTAACTTTATCAACTCACGAATCAAGGAAGCACCGTGCAAATCACCCGAGGCTTCTCCCGCTATAATCAATACATTTTTATTGTTCATCACAATATGTTATTTACTCTTAAATACCATTTGACAACGATTAGAATTACAACAATCACAAAAGCTTGTAACGTTCTAATCTCGGATTTGAAACCTTTACTAAAGGAAACAACCGGCTGTGGAATCGTTTCATCCTTAAATGGAGTAATCCTTGGAAAAAATCTTGAAACATTTGCAGCAAATCTTTTATACTGTTCCCCAAATTTTTTTAGAAGAAATGATTCTTCTTCTCCAATTATTAAATGATACTGCAAAATGAAAAAAACAATCGCAGCAATATGCAGATATGGAAATAGTGCAAAAGACATCACTCCCAATCCAAAGTACATCAAAATATTTCCAACGTAAAGCGGATTACGCACATAAGCGAATGGACCGCTAATTATGAGGTTAGAACCGCCTACACTGCCTGTTGTTCGTGTTTCACTTCCTGCCCAACTAACGCCCCAAAATCTTATCAGCTCTCCGGCTAAGGCGATAAAAAACCCCACTACTAAACTTGCAATTGAAGCATTTTCAAAAACCAGCATGAGTACAACGAACGGAATTGGAGTATAACTTCTGTACTTAAATATTTTTGCTGCAATACTGCTCATAATTTATTCTGCTAAATAAGCTGCTTTTCTTTTTAATTGGGCCTGATGTCGTTTCCTTAGATTTTTTTTATTCATCAGCTCGAAAATTTTATTTTGAACATCTATAAAATCCTTAAATGGATAAAAACTTATCCTTTCCACAGAACAATATTTTAACAAATCATTCTTTGCAAATATAAAATCACAATACTGTGCTGCATCTTTATCTGAATTTCCATCACCAATATAAATTGTAAAATCATCGTCACTGCTGTGATTTATTATATGATTTTTTTTGCAGTTCGCCGAAGTAGGCGAATCAGAATCATAATGCGGATACTCCGCCGATAACTTTCCATCTTCATTAACATTAAGCTTATTTGAATAGTATTTTAAACCAACTAAATCCTCTTTGCTGAATAATCTATTTATGTAAAAATCAAATCCATCACTAAGCACTATTAGTTCAATTTCATTAGCACCACAGAATTTTACAAATGAAACGAAAGTTGGATCCACATCAAGCGAATCAATAAAATCCTCCAGCTCTTTTCTATTTGCGTATTCAACTGAATTGCAAAGTTCATCCCAACATTGTCGTGAGGAAATTTTATCGCTTAATAAATCTTCAATAATTTTATCGGTCTTTTCGGTACAACCAAATTTTCTAAAAATTGCTTCCCCAACATCTTCAAGAGTAATTGTTCCATCAAAATCCACAAAAACTTTTAGGTTTCTTTTCATCATTTATCGGTAATCACCATCTTCTTCACATCGACAAACTTATCAACCTTCAATCGATAAAAATAAATTCCTGAAGCCAAATCTTCCGCTTTAAAAACAATTTCATTTTTTCCTGCAGGATACTCAACATCTTCGATGCTTTTTACTGTTTCGATATTGCTATTAAAAAATTCAAATGTAACCCTTTCATCTTCCGGCAAATAAAAACTTATTGATGTTGAATCTGAAAATGGATTTGGTGAGTTTTGTGCAAGTATGATTGATTCGACATCGCGGAAATAATCAACTTTCTCAACTCCAGAAGTTTGCGGTTTTATATTTTCATTCTTTTGGATAACACGATAATAAATTGAACCGTTTATATCCGGCCAATCATAAAACTCATAATAATTAGTTTCATTTTTATTATTCTTTTTTAAAGTACCGGCAAGTTTCCAATCGCTATCCTTAGCATTTTCATCGGCAGATCTGAATACGTTGTATGTAGTTCCATCGTTTTCATTTGCCGCATACCAGAATATTTTAACTGAATCCCTTATCACCTGAGCATCAAATCCCAAGATTTGTGAAGCATATGTTCCGGTACTAAAAATTTTTTGTCCATAAATATCATTACGTTTATTAAAACTGCCTTTATAAATTGCTATCACACCGCCAGTACCGTCAGGAACAAGATTAAGATAACTTTTTTGAACGTTCCTTGATGAAGAAATCATCACACCTGCAGCATCCCAAACAAAATTGCCTTTTAAATCAAGTTTTTGAACAAATAAATTTGCCGGGGAATCGTTTTCACGTTTATCAATCCAGGAAATTATTATTCCATTTTTCTGATCATAAACAATTCTCTGCCCGAACTGATTTCCTATAATATTAATAATCCTTTTACCGTTATTGCCCCAAAGTCTGTTTCCTGAAATATTAAATCGCTGTATAAATACTTCTTTAAGTTTATCAAATTCATTTGTCCAGCTAACAACAACACTGGAATCAACGAATGCAAATTGCGGATTTGTTTGGCTTCCCTTTTGGTAAGTAAGCAGCTTTCCATCAGCACCCCACAAAAGTTTTCCTTTATCAGAAATTAATTGCTGATAAATAATTTTAGTACTTCCCTGGTATGTAATTGCCGCATAAATTCCTTTGCCCAGTTTCCCAATAGAATAATTAATTACACTAGCATTTGATTTAGAAATAGCAATGGGATTTTTACCCCATCTTTTTGATCCGGTCGAATCTATAAACTGACAAAATAAAACAGTTTTTTTATTCTGATTTTGCAACCAAAATATCGTTGAACCTCCTTTGTTATCGGGTATAATTTCCGCTTCACTCATACTATTATTTGAGCTGAACATTATTCCCTTTAATGAATCACTTAAAACTTTTCCATTAGGAGTTAATATCTGATACCTGACAGAATACTTATTTGATGCTGCCGGAGATTTACATATAAAGCTAATGTAAGAGTATCCTCTTTTATCTACTCTCAAAGCAAAATCGATTTTTTCAAATTTGTTATCAGTAAGTTGAATACCCTCATTTTGCCAAAGCCTTAATCCATTTTTTGTGAGTTTTTGGATGAACAATTCCTGGCTATTTTTTTTATCCCTCCCTTTCCACATCACAAGAGAATTTCCCGAAGGATCAACAACAGCAATTGGATTTTCTTTTAAACCACTTCTTGTAGATACTGCTTTGCCATCCGCTCTAAAACTTACTTTGCCGTCTTTATCAAGATGAATAAAGTATATGTCACTTTCGGCATTAATTCTTTTATCCTGCCAGAAAACATAAGCACCGCCGTTTAAATCTCTTGTAGCAGAAATGTTAATTGGATCTTCAGGATCAATTACAAGTTTTGTATTTGATGACGGATCGTTTACCCATTGAGCAGATAAATTACTTATCAGACAGAACATTGTTATAAAAATTAACAGAAAAGTTTTTTTGCTTTGTTTATTTATAATCAAAATTATTATCTACTCATCTTAAGTTGTTACAAAATCCAGATCTTCATTAAACTTTACACTAACTAATTTGGAAATTCCTTCTTCCTGCATCGTTACACCATACAAAGTATTTGCAGCTTCCATTGTGCGTTTATTGTGAGTTACAATTATAAACTGAGTGTCTTTGCTAAACTCATCCAGTATTCTAGTAAATCGATCTATATTCGCATCATCCAGCGGGGCATCTATCTCATCAAGGATACAAAATGGACTTGGTTTAACAAGATATATTGCAAATAGCAAAGCAATTGCGGTCAAAGTTTTTTCACCACCAGATAAAAGGTCGATAGATGTTGGCCTTTTACCTTTAGGTTTTGCAATTATTTCAATCTTTGCTTCAAGCGGATCAGCACTTTCTTCAATTTTCAAGTCTGCTTCATCACCGGGATCAAAAAGTGTTCTAAATATTTTTACAAAATGTCCTCTAATACTTTCAAAGGTTTGCATAAACAAAGTTTGAGCAGTGTTATTTATTTCTTCGATAGTCTGTACAATGTCTTTTTCAGAATTAACTAAGTCATCTCTTTGCTTATGAAGAAATTCCATTCTTTCATGTTCTTCCTCATATTCGGCGTGTGCAATACTGTTTATCGGACCAAGATTTCTTACTCTTTGTTTCAAATCCTGTACTTCATTTGTCCGCTGAATAAAATCAAACATCTCAAGATTTTCAAAATCTTTTTTCTCAAGAGTAATGGAATAATTTTCTTTTATGTGCTCAATAAGGTTAGAGCTCTTAATATCTAGCTCTTTTATTTTTATCTCCAGATTATGGATTGCTTCTAAAACAACTTCTCTTTCTTTTCGTAATGATTTCAACACTGTTTCTTTTTCATCAACTTCACTTCTAATTTCCTGGTAACGTGATTCAATTTCTTCTAATTTATCATTTAGAATTTTTCTTGCAGCTTCAAGTTCATCTAAATTTTGCTGCTGGATATTAAGCTCTCCTTCAATTTGATTTATTTCAGATCCAGCAGTTTCAATATCTTCACGTCTTTTAGTGATTGAATTACTGATAACAATAATGGATTCATCTGCGCGCTTAATTGAATTTTCTGTGTTACGTTTTTCACCAATTAGTCTTTCAATAGATATGCTAAGTTCATTCTTCCGAGTTACTATTTCACTATAATTTTTTTCGATCTCAAAAAATTCATCATCAAGAGTTTGCTTTTTTCTTTCCTCGGAATCTCGCAAAGCAATTTCTGTATTTAGTAGGGATTCCAGTTTTATTTTTTTATTATCAAAAAGGTTTGATTCAGCGGCATGCTCTTTAATTTCGTGCTGTATCTTTTCTATTTCATCATTAGCTTTTTGTTTTTCAAATTCGAACTGGGCAATTTGTTTTTCAACATTTGCAAGATCATTTACAAGAAGTCTTCCCTGTTCGGATAAAACTTTAAGATTAAATAGAAGCAAGCAGATTTTCCTTATTAGATATTTCATTCTGAATTTCGATTAAAGTTCTTTCATGTCTTGGAAATTCAGCACTGAGATTTTCAAGCAATTGTTTTCTTCCAAATAATGAATCATCCAGGCGTGGAACTGATCCGGCTTCAATCACACCTTCTTTGGATACGAAATCTCCATTTAAAGTCGCAAAGCTAAAGCTGTTATATTTTTTAAACAGATCAAACGCTGTCTCAAGATCTTCAACTATACAGATCTCCTTAAGGATTTTTTCAAATACAGGTTTCCATTTATTCTGAGTCTTAATACAATTGCTTGCCCAGTTTACAAATCCTGGTTCACGCTCAAGTTTTCTTGCTTTTCTCTTTTCAACAAATACATTTAGTTTATTTATAAATCCTTTGTTATTAAATTCCTCGAAGTGAGGAAAGTAAAAAGAAGCTTTACCAATATCATTAAGGTTTAGATATTCGATTCCACGTTTAAGATCTTCTAATGATTCTACAATAACATTATTGAGATTATTTTTCAGGGCTGCCTCAACAGCAAAACGGAACTTCTCATCTGAATCACCGATATGCGCAAGAATTGTACTTTCGTTTTTAGTCCATTCCTTATTATCAAGTAAAGCTTTTGCCCCTTTAGAAACTCCTTCAAGCGTATTAATAAGATTTTGTATAAAAGTAATTTTATCCTTAATTGATTTTATCAAACTACGCTGTTCAAGTTCTTTTTCTTTAAACTTGCTAAGATCAAACTCAAGTATTTCTTTTTCATTTTGCTGTTGTAGATAATATGATTCCGCTGCAGCTATTTTATTTTGAATTTCATCCTTATCATTTCCAAGCTCTTCAATAAATCCCACAGTTTTTGCAATATTATTTGTAAGAGATTGAATTTTATCATTAAGCTTTTTAATGTTTACTTGTTTGGATTCAAGAATGGCGATAGTATTTCGGAGTTCATTTTCTCTGCCGGTAATTTCTTTAAACTTTTCTAAAAGTATATCTGATTGTACTTTAAGAGCGTTTTTCTTTAGTTCAAGAATTTCTACCTGTGCATCAACTTTATGATCAAGAGTAACTTTTTCATTTTCTTTTTTCACAATTTGTTGTGCAAATTCAGAAAGTAAAACACTCCCATTTGCTGTAACTGATTTCGTTTCCTCCAGCTGAGCACTTAATTCACTAAGTTCTTCATAATATCTTTCATTATTACGCGATAAAGAATTTTTTCTTTCATTATTCAGTGAAATCGTGTTTTGAACATTAAATATCTTTTCTGTCTGCAGTGTTATTTCGTTTCGCTTATCTTTTAACTCATTTTCAATTTCAACAAGATGTTCACGAGCATCTTTTATCTCGTCTTCAAGTTTAGATATATCTGACTCAAACTGAATTTTCTTTTTAAGTTTTTCTTCTCTATCCAATTTGGATTCATCAATTCTAAACATATACAAAGCAAGTTCACGTTCAGAAAGATCAATCTCTAAATCACGTAATTCTTTAGTAAGTATATTGTATTTATCAGCACGTTTAGCTTGTCTTTCTAATGATGCCACTTTTTTCTCAACTTCGGAAACAATATCATTAACGCGGGTAAGATCAGATTTTACTTCATCCAGTTTTCTTAGCGCAAGCCTTCTGCGAAGTTTATATTTATTAACCCCGGCGGCTTCTTCAAACATCGTGCGTCGCTCTTCGGCTTTGTTGCTAAGAATTGTTTCGACCATCTTTAATTCTATAACAGAGTAAGCGTTAGCACCGATTCCTGTATCCATAAAAAGATTGGTTATATCTTTAAGTCTGCAGATATTTTTATTAAGCAGGTATTCACTTTCACCGGAACGAAAAATTCTTCGTGTAATTGTAACATCAGTATACTCAGTTGGAAGCACCCCTTTGTTGTTTTCTATTGTTAATGAAACTTCAGCCATTCCCATAGGTTTACGCTGGGCAGTTCCATTAAAGATAACATTTTCCATTTTATCACTTCTAAGCACACCGCTTTTTTGTTCACCCAAACACCAGCGTAAAGCATCTACAACATTTGTTTTCCCGCAGCCATTTGGTCCAACTATCGAAGTAATCCCTTGATTAAAATTAATCTGGGTTTTTTGTGCAAACGATTTAAAACCAAGTATTTCTAACTTAGATAAATACAAATTTTATTATCCAAAAATGTTAAATTGTTTTAAAGCTAACTTTAGATATTGCATAACAGAATTATTTACCTCGTAATACAGAAAATAAATTACGAGCAGAGCAAAAATGGAAACTAATCCATAGAAGTATATTCCGCCCGGATTAACATCAAATATTACCGAGATACCCTTTAGTAAACGGTACAAAAGCCAGATGATAAATAAGATAAAAAATATGTAAATGTATATGTTACCAGCATTCGCGTTAAGTAATCGGTATAAAACAATTCCAATGGGTATTAGTAGCACGATTGGAAGCATGGCCCAGACTATTGTGAAGAATACGCTTGAAAGATAAACTTTGGTTCTAACAAAGAATGATGAAGCTGTGATAATAATTGTTAATAGTATCATTACAATTATAGAAAGCACAAACAGCCAGACTAATGATTCTATGGGATTCCATGCTAAGTAACTTATTCCAGAAATCAATCCCGTGCTTCCAAAAGAGAGAATTACTTTTTCAAACAAAACACTGTTTTTTATATAAGCAAAAAGATTTGCAATTATTAATGCCGTCACCAATGCTATAATAATAGCAAGAGACAAGGAATGATAGGCTGAGATAATTCTTTGATCACGAACATCCGCAAAAAAATTATAAGGACGAAGTAATGCCCGTGAAGCATCTTCACGAAATTTTCTTCCTGAATTAACAAGTACACCCATCAATAATGCTAAAACTAATCCTGTGATTATAAAAATCATTGGAGCATCATCTTTTTCACTTCCAATTGGTATAGTGACTTTCTCGGTATTCTTCATTCTTGCTGAAAGAACTTTGTATGCCAGTCTGTCCTGATTCCGATCTTCACTTACGAGACCAAAGTAATAAACATTGGCTTTATTATAACCAGCAATGATTGATCGATAATCTCCTCGTATATCATACATCGTGTTTGCAAAAAAGCCGGCAAGTTTATTAGTTTCATAAAAATTAAATACATCGTCAAAAAATTTTGCTTGTGCTTCGAAAGAATATTTATTTACGTAACCGTCTGTCTGCCCAACATTTACTATATAAGTTGCCTCGCCAATAAATAATTTTCCTTTACCAACAGCACCAATAAGATTTGCAATGTCATTTTGTTTATCAGCAGGAGTTTGATTTAATAATTCAATTCCATACAAATCAAGATTATCTATCTGTTGAAATTGCAAATCAAAAAATGAAGCAAAGGTTAGAATTTTTCGATTCTTTTTAACCTGCGATGATAAATCTGTTAACAGCGCACGATGCTCATCAGAATTAAAAAGATAACTTGAACCGAATCCAATACCTGCAATCGCAGAATAATTTTCATAAGCTTTTAATAAGCTTGTAAGATAATTTTTACTGCGAACAACAAAATTTTGAGAGCCTGCAAGTCCTTCGGGCAGATTAGCAATCGGTAATTCAACAAAAGCAAACAAACCAATCTGTTCGCACAATCGTAAATAATATGGATGCGGAAGCTCTTTAGAAAATCTTACAGAGTTAAATCCTGCTTGTTTAATTTTTTCTAAATCGCTTTCCATCCTATCATAAGATGAAAGACTTCCATATTCAAAGTATGATGGAATGTATGTAACTCCATAAAGGTTAAAATCTTTCCCGTTTAAGGAAAAGTTTTCTTTTGCTGACTCTAATTTAAAAAGTGCAATACTCTGGTCTTTTCTATCTATTCGCTGATCACCACGCCATAATTCTATCCTTATAATATAACTGGCAGGATTATCAGGACTCCAGTATGTTGGTGATGCAATTGAAATACTATTTTTTATTTCAACCTGCCGATTTTGCTTCAAGATAAAATTATTATCGCTTAAACTTGGGCTTGAACCTGAACTTGAACTTAGGCTCGTTTTTCCATCGGGATAAAAAACCTGAGTGCGTAAAGTAAATGATGTTTGTGTCCCGAGTGAATCAGTTATTTTGTTGAATTCTTTATTATCAATTATTGAATTTAAATAGATGACTGCTTTATTTGATTTGGGATCGACTTCGGTTTTACAATTAAGATCTTTAATACTTACGTTTGGAGTAAGCTGCAGATAAACATCACGGATAATCCCACCAAAATTTTGCGGAAATAAAAATCTTTGTTTAAGCGGAATCGTATTTTGTGAATCAAGTTCGTAAGAGAGTTTTACAGAAATAATGTTGTCTTTATCTGATCGAAGAATATCTCGCGGAAGCAAAACTGTAAATGGAAATTCTCCACCTGGATGGCGATAGATAATTACTTTGTTAACGGAAATATCGGCTGAGTAGTTTAATCCAAAAAAGTTTAAGGAAATTTTATGATTGTTTAGTTGAGCATTATTAAGTTGAAAACTTTTCTCAAAAATAAATTCGCCTTTTCCATCAAAGATTGATGGAATACGAATATTAACTTTTTCTTTTTTCTCATCATCAGAAGGATAAACTTTCCAGTTGCCATTTAAAGGAATTACGCTTCTTGTGTCTGTGATATCAAAAAATAGCTGGTCTGATGTATTGATTTTATAGTTCGGAAGATCTCTGAAAATGACCTGTGGAAATATTGGCTGAATGAGAACTATTGCGGCTATAAACAGATTGTATAGTAAACTTTTGGGGGAAATCATTCTTTGCTACAAAACTCCTGAAAAATAAGGTACAAATATAACCCCAAACCGAAGGGATTGCAATGAAATGAAGGCCTGATTTAAGGTAGAAATCAGGCTTTTAAAAGAAAATTAAATACTTAAGCTCCTTTTATAATTCCCATAAACGAATCGGCTTTTAAACAAGCACCTCCAACAAGTGCACCATCGATATCCTTTTGTGATAAAAGTTCTTTTGCGTTGTCTGGTTTTACACTTCCACCGTACTGAATAACAAGATCGTTTGCAACTTCTAAAGAATAATCTATCTCAATCAAATCGCGAATAAACTCGTGAACTTCTTGTGCCTGAGCAGGTGTAGCAGTTTTTCCGGTTCCAATTGCCCAAACAGGTTCATATGCAATGATAATATTTTTCATATCGTCAGCGGAAATTCCGTCCAATCCTTTTAATATTTGTCTTTTAACGACATCATTGGTTACACCTTTTTCTCTTTCCTCAAGAAGTTCGCCAACACAAAAGATTGGTTTCAATCCTGCAGATAAAGCTTTTTTAATTTTTTTATTTATCATTTCATTACTTTCACCAAAAATTGCTCTGCGTTCCGAGTGACCGAGAATTACATATTCACATCCAACTGATTTTAACATTGATGCAGAAACCTCGCCAGTAAAAGCGCCGCTATCTTCAAAGTGCATATTTTGTGCACCGAGTTTAATTATACTTCCGCTAACAAGTTTTGATGCTTCATACAGCGATGTGAATGGCGGACAAACAATTACATCACAATTAGGTTTTTCATTTTGCAAAAGTTTTTTTAATTCAACGATAAGTTTTTCTGATTCTTTAAGATCGTTGTTCATTTTCCAGTTTCCGGCAATAACAGTTTTGCGCATTTTATCCTCTGTGGTTTTATAAAAATTACTGTGGTAAAATTAAAGAAGATTCAAATGGATTTAAACTCATTGGTTCTAAATGAATTAGAAACATTTCCCGCAAAGACGCTAAGTCGCTAAGCCTGATTTCACTTAGAAAATGAATTGATATATTTTTGATGAGAGAATAGAAAAAATGAAATCCAAAATCTCCAAACCAGTTATTATTCTTGGATTGGTAAGCCTGTTTACAGACATTGCCAGCGAAATGTTATATCCCGTTACGCCAATTTTCTTAACAGCTGTGTTGGGATCATCAATGGCTGTTGTGGGAGTGATTGAAGGAATAGCAGAAGTTACTGCTGGATTATTGAAAGGATACTTCGGCAATCTATCCGATAAACTTGGTAAACGATCCATCTTTGTTGTAATTGGTTATGGTGTCTCTGCTCTGGTAAAACCATTACCCGGAATTATTCAAAATGTTCCGGCAGTATTATTCTCGCGTGTTTCAGATAGGGTTGGAAAAGGAATTAGAACTGCACCACGGGATGCATTGCTTGCGAGTTACAGCCATGGAAATTCCGGGGCAGTGTTTGGATTTCATCGTGCAATGGATACTCTTGGCGCTGCAGTTGGTCCTGTAATCGCTTTGGTCTTACTTTACTTCTTTCCCGATAACTTTCAATTAATATTTTTACTGGCTTTTATTCCATCTGCAATAGCTGTTGCCTTTACATTTATTGTTAAGGATAAGCAACAGTCTGCCAAAACAAAAAGCAAAAAAAATTATTTAGATTTTGGAAGACTGCTCCGAAGGAATATAAAAGAATCCTGGTTTTAATTATACTATTTTCATTGGTTAACAGCAGCGATGTGTTTTTGATTTTAAGATCACAGAATATTTCTAATTCGAACACACTAGCAATCCTTGGATATGTTTTCTATAATCTTGTTTACGCTGCTGCTTCATATCCTTTGGGTGGAATCTCGGACAAGTACGGGAAGAAAAAAGTTTTTACATTTGGTTTGATAATCTTTTCACTGGTTTATTTTGGATTTGCTTTCATCGATAATATTAATTTCATCTGGATTCTGTTTGCTCTTTACGGAATTTATGCTGCTTCAACAGAGGGAGTTTCTAAAGCCTGGATCTCTGATTTAATCCCAAATGAATTTCGTGGTTCCGCAATTGGATTGATTACGATGCTTTCAAGTTTTTCTGTTATGTTCGGTTCTTTTCTTACAGGAGTTTTGTGGGATAGTTTTGGTTCTACAATTCCTTTTCTTGTTTCAGCAAGCGTCAGTTTAATTATTGCCTTTGTACTTTTTATGCATAATCCACCAAAGAAAATTTTTGTAAAAGGATAAACTCACAGTATTTCGCGTTATTTCTTTGATCCCTTTGTGGTTAAATCTTTCCCTTATGTGCTTCAGCAAATGCACGTCCTGCTTTTAATGCATCAATGTTAAGCTGAACTATTTTATCCCCTTTTTTCTCAAAGATTTTCTTTATTCCGTTTTCTAGTGATTGATATGGAATATCTAAAAATGGAGAAGCTGCACCAAGCATTACCATATTTGATGAGCGCGGTGATTTTACCTGTCGTGCAATTTCATCAGCGTTTATTACAATGTGATGCGGAAGTTTTTCTATCTCTGCAATCAACTCTTTCATATCCGGGATAATCCGGAATGTTTACAAACGGAGTTGTGTTTGTAACAAGCCAGCCATTTTCCGAAAGCCACGGCAAGTAGCGCAATGATTCCATTGGCTCAACAGAAATTATTATATCTGCTCTGCCTTCAGGAATTAAATCGCTGGCAATTTCTTTTTCAGAAATTCTAAGATGAGATTGTACAGCACCACCGCGCTGACTCATTCCGTGAACTTCTGCTTGTTTTAAGTAAAGATGATTTTCAAGTGCTGCCATTCCAACAACTGCAGCAATTGAAAGAATTCCTTGTCCCCCAACACCTGATAATATTATGTCTGATTTCATTTTGAAACCTCTTCCACCTTAACTTTAATTTCCTTCTTACTTCTACTCAATGTTTGAATACATTCTCTTCTCGGTATAATCACTGAAACACCTTCATACAGCATTTCCTCACGTAAAACTTTTACCATTTCATCGTGATACTTGGGCAGTGGAGTTAATGTTATTACATGTTCAGGTTTTACACCAAGTCCAATGCAAATTTCTTCCAATCTTCCTGTTGCGTGTGAGGCTTGTCCGCCTGTCATTGCAGTAGTTCCATTATCAGAAATTATAATTGTAACAGGTGTATTTTCATAAACACAATCAAGCAAGGCAGTCATTCCGCTGTGTGTAAAAGTAGAATCACCAATCACAGCAATTGCAGGATGAACACCTGCATCAGCAGCACCTTTTGCCATTGTAATTGAAGCTCCCATATCCACACAAGAGTTAATCGAATTCCACGGCGGCAGAGCGCCAAGAGTATAACAGCCTATATCGGAAAAAACTTTTTGCTTGCCAAATTCTTTCATCGTTTCGTTCAAAGCGTTATAAATATCTCTATGGCTGCAGCCTGAACATAATTCCGGCGGACGATTTGCCACGATAGCGGGAACTTTCATTCCAACTTTTACCTCTTTGCCCAAAGCTTTTGCTACAATATCAGGATTCAATTCACCATCTCTTGGAATTGTTCCGTCTAACCTGCCCTTAATCTTACTGTTCTTATCCAGATATCCTCTTAACATTTCTTCAACTATGGGATAGCCATCTTCAAGCACTAAAATCTGTTCACATTCAGTCACTATCCTTTCAACTTTTGTAAACGGTAAGGGATATTGTCCAAGCTGTAATATTGGATGGGGATTAATTTTATCAGGATAATTTTCTTTTACATAGTTGTATGCAATTCCGCACGCAACTATTCCTAATGATTTATTTCTTCCGGGATAATAAGTATTGTAAGATGAACGATCAGATTCCTGTTCAATCAATGATTGAAGTCCAAGCAAACTTTTATATCTCTTTCTTGCATTTGATGGAAGGAGTACAAACTGAATTGGATCACTCGGATAACTTAGTGTGTTTTCATTTTTTAAAGGTCGTGTTTCAACTCCAGACCGCGAGTGTGACAGCCTTGTTGTTATTCTGATCATTACAGGAATTTTTAATTTTTCCGATAGCTCAAAAGCTTCATAAGCCATATCATAAGCTTCCTGCTGATTTGCAGGCTCGAGAACAGGAATCAAAGCAAACTTACCAAAGAAACGTGAGTCCTGTTCATTTTGTGATGAATGCATTGATGGATCATCAGCAACTGCAACAATCAATCCGCCATTTACTCCCGTAATTGCAGAGTTGATAAAAGCGTCCGCGGCAACATTTAAACCAACATGTTTCATACAAACCATTGTTCGTTTACCTGCGTAACTCATTCCCAGTGCGGCTTCCATTGCAGTTTTTTCATTGGCAGACCATTGACTGTGCAGTTTTCGTTCAATTGCAATTTTATTGTTCTGGACATATTCGGTTATTTCTGTGGAAGGTGTGCCGGGATATGCGTAAACGCCTGACATTCCGCCATCAATTGCGCCTTGTGCTATTGCTTCTGCACCGAGTAATAAAAGCCTTTCCATTTTTCCTCTCTTTCTAACTTCAGGATGGAAAATTCAAAAATTCTATTAGTCAAAAATAGGGAAAGGAAAATTGTTTTCTAATAAAAACTATTTAGAATATTTTGATTTAAAGGTAGCTAAATGCGGATTAAGTGAATCTTTTTTAATTAATTCATTAAAAAGCTGTTTGCCTTTTTCGAATTGTTCAGTTTCGGAATAAATATTTAATAAATTTACTTGAGGACTAATATAATTGGGAAATATTTTTTGTATGTGCTTATAATAGACTTCTGCTTTATCATACTTCTTTGATGATTGATAAATTGCCGCTATGTTATGTAAAACCAGAGGATTATTCGGTGCAATTTTTTCAGATTTGATTGCATGGATAATCGCTTCATCAAGTTTACCGAGACGATTAAAGCTAATAGCACTGTAATATTCAATTGGCTGTTTTGATGCATCAAACGGATATAAAACAGAATTAACATTTTCTAACTCTTTGGACATACTTTTGTATTCTCTTCCATTTTTATATTCAAGTGCTTTAATATAACTTAACTCAGAGTTCAATCTGATGTATGAAGTGACAATTCCAATCACAATAAGAATTGCTAGGGTCCATTTAGTCTTACTAAAAGAGATGTGAACTATTCTTCCTTTATCACTTGCAGAAATTATAGCAAGTCCGCTAGCAAAGGCTAAAAAGAAATACGAAGAAAATTTACTAATCGGAAAAGCAATAAATGAAAATCCAATCGTGGATAACGCAGAAAGTAAAATGAAGAAATAGTTTTCATTCAATTTACTTTTTTTATAAAGATTGTACATAATCAGTAGAATAATAATCGAATAAATAATAGGTGCAGCGAAACCATTTTCAGCAAAGAGTTCTAAAAAATCATTGTGCGAATGAATAGCGTGAACAAAATAAATCCGGCTGTCAACAAATTCATCGCCGTAATATTTTGGATAAATGCCGCTCCATCTTTGTAATCCAACGCCAACCAAGGGATTTTCCTTAATAATTTCAATGGAAGCGAGCCAAAAATTCATCCGCAGTTTGTTACTTTTATTTTCAGAATCAATCACACTGGTAACGTTAGTTCCAAAATCAGTTCGCTCACCTTTTATCGGAGGAATTAGTGAAAGCAAAAATCCAATTACAAAAACTCCAATTATTGGGGCTATAGCTCGGATTTTATGCTTAGTATTTTTCTTAAAGATGATATAAACAATTACTGCAGTTAAAATTAATATTGAAATTCCAAGTGCTGATCGGCTTCTTGTAAAAAATAGAAAAGATATTTGAATTACTCCGGCAAAAAACAAAAGTGGATAATAATCTTTCTTAACATAATTTTTTAGGATAAGCAAAAATGGTATTGCAGGAAGTAAAAACTCGGCAGCAAATCCTCTATGCCCTATAGTAGAACCTGGAATAATAATCTGCGGAAGTGGAATTAGCTCAACATTCATCACTTGAAACAAACCGATAAGACTAAAGAGCGTTGAAACAATGACAATCGAAAAGGAGCTTATCTTAAAAAATTTTTCTTCGCCAATTTTATTAAAGATAAACACAACAAAGATTAATATAAAAACCGGAGGCAGAAGATAAGTTAATTGGAGCACTAACATTTCAGAAGAGTCATTAGCAAAGGAAGTTAGAAATGTGAAGGGAAAAAGAAGTAAAAAAAATAATATCGATAAATCAACAGCAATTTTCTTTTGATCCTTTAAGCCCTTGTTAACATAAATAAATATTGGAATTACTAAAATAAAAAGCGCCAGCTTTTGCAGATTATCCATCTCTAAAAGTCTTGTTGAGTAGATAATTGGCGAAAAAAATAATAATCCGAATAGCAGAGAATATTTACTTTGTGAGTTATTTTTTTTCATAGAATATTTTATTGCTGCAAAAGATAGATAAAGATTTTTTTCGCATCAATTAACATTGTCACTATTTTATTTAGTTCATTACTATCAACTTGAGAACATAGAACATTTTTTTTAACTTCAAGAAGAAATAACCAATTATTATTTTCTCCAGATATGAATCAGATTTCTGATAAAAACATAAACGTCTCTCCATTAGGAAAATGCATCATAAAAACGCTGGCGTATTATGATATTTTCAATTATCCACTAACTGCGGAAGAAATTTATCATAATCTTGGGGCGAATCATGTTTCTTCGATTGATGTTACAAATGAGATTGAAAAATTATGCAAAGATGGTTTAATCTATAGAAAAAATAGCTTTTATCTTTTAACCAATAATGATAAATATATATCCAGAAGAATTGACGGAAATAAATTAGCTGCGAAAAAAATTAACTCAGCTTATAGAATGACGAATTTTATATCAAAATTTCCATACGTGCGCGCAATACTTCTTTCAGGTTCAATCTCAAAAGGCTATATGGAAAAAGATTCTGACGTTGATTATTTCATCATAACACAACCAAACAGATTGTGGGTTACCAGACTTTTATTAATGCTGTTTAAAAAAATTTTTCTTTTAAACTCCAGAAAAGTTTTTTGCATAAACTATTTTGTTGATACTGAAACGCTTGAGATAGAAGAAAAAAATATTTTTACTGCTACTGAACTTACTACCTTGATTCCGACATATGGAACAGAATTGTACAATGCCCTTTATTCAAAGAATATCTGGATAAGGGAGTTTTATCCCAACTTTCCCAAAAGAGATACTATAAGAATATCTGAAAACAAGAGAAGCTTTATTAAAAAGTTGTTTGAAAAGTTACTTAATAATTCGCTTGGGGATTTACTTGATGATTTTGCTATGAAGTTGTTTGAAAAATCGAATCTTAAAAAATACCGTGATTACAATCCAAAAGACTTTCAGGTTGCATTTAAAACTTCAAAACACGAATCAAAGCATCATCCAAAGTTTTTTCAGAAACGAGTTCTTGAAGATTTTAGCAAGAAACTTAAATCGATTGAAAATAACTTTTAGTATTTCTTTAGATTGAAATGAAAAAAATTCTTTTCACTCACTCATATTTTTATAGATTTGACCAAAAGCAATGGGAAACACATCAACCATATCCACCGCTAGGAACAATTTATGCTGCAGCAGTATTGCGCGAGGCTGGTTATGAAGTTTCATTATTCGATACCGCTCTAATTGATTCCCCTGAATTGATTCTACCCGTTATCAATAAAGATAATCCGGATTATTTAGTGATTTATGATGATGGATTTAATTACCTGACCAAAATGTGCTTAACTAATATGCGTGAAGCTGCTTTCCGTATAGCTGAAATTGCAAAGCAAAATGGAATTACTGTTATTGAATCAAGTTCGGATGCAGTTGACCATTATGAAAAATATTTAGACCGCAATGTTGATTTTGTTATCATTGGCGAAGGCGAAACAACTCTCAAAGAGTTAATATACAAGCTTGATAAAAGAGAAAATGATTTTGAAAGCATTGATGGGCTTGCATTTAGAAAAGACGGAAAGACAATAAAAACATCTTCAAGGCAGATTTTAAAAGAACTGGATACTCTACCTTTACCTGCCTGGGATTTAGTAAATATTGATGATTATCGTAATATCTGGTTAACACACAATAAGTACTTTTCTCTAAACATAGCCACCACTCGTGGTTGTCCATTCAAATGTAATTGGTGTGCTAAACCGATTTATGGAAACCGTTACAATGTGCGTTCTCCTCAAAATGTTATTGATGAAATTGTGTTTTTGCAAAAATCTTTTGGTGTAAATCATTTTTGGATGTGCGATGATATTTTTGGTTTAAAGCCCGGTTGGGTTCAGGAGTTTAGAGATTTAATTAAACTGAATGGATTAAAATTTAAATATAAGATTCAGTCCCGTGTGGATTTGCTTTTGCAGGAAGATACAATTGAAGCGCTTTCACAATCAGGAGCAGAGACTGTTTGGGTTGGAGCTGAATCAGGTTCACAAAAAATTCTTGATGCAATGGATAAAGGAACAAAGATTGAAGAAATCTATAAAGCGACTGAACTGTTAAAGAAAAATAAGATACGCGCTGCATTTTTTCTTCAGTTTGGCTATCCGGGCGAAACAAAAGAAGATATTAATAAAACAATTGAAATGGTTTTAAGACTTATGCCGGATGAAATTGGAATCTCTGTTTCATATCCATTACCCGGAACAAAATTTTATGAGAATGTAAAGGATCAATTAAAATTAAAATCAAACTGGACCGATTCTGACGAACTTGCATTAATGTTTCGAAGTACCTTTCATCCGGCATATTATAAAAAATTACACCGCTATGTTCACAAAGTTTATAAGAAAAAAGTTGGATTAACATCCATAAAAAATATTTTGCTTAAGTCCTCTTACAATCAACTTTAAAAAACTACGCTCAGCATTGTTAACTTTCTATTACATTCCTTCTTCATTATTAGACTCAATTTATCTAAAGAGATTGGAAAATGCAGAATGACTTCTGCATTGTTTGATGATTTAGCTGCGCGGTATGATGAAACTTTTACCAGCACTGAAATCGGGAAATTGCAGCGAGCACGGGTTTGGAATTATTTAGATTCATTTTTGCCAAATAGACCTATCAATATTTTGGAGTTAAATTGCGGAACCGGTGAGGATGCAATTTGGTTTGCTAAGAAAGGACACAAAGTTTTAGCCACTGATATTTCTGAAAATATGGTTGATGTTGCTCGTTTGAAGGTAGAACAAGCGAATCTATCGGATAAAATAACAACTGGACAATTGGATATAAATGAAATTGACAAAATATTAACAGCCAATAAATTCGATTTAGTTTTTTCGAACTTTGGCGGATTGAATTGTTTAACTGATAGTGAGTTAACTGTTCTATCACGAAGATTAAAAAACTTACTGACTTCTACTGGACGATTTGTTGCTGTTGTTATGCCGGATTTCTGTATGACCGAGTCATTATATTTTCTTTCAAAGTTTAAGTTCAAAGAAATTTTTAGAAGAAAAAAGATGCAAGTTGTAAATGTCGATAATAATTGGGTCAGCGCATATTATTATCATCCAAAAAGATTCTGTGGATATTTTTTAAATGACTTCAATTTTAATAAAGCAGTGGGTGTTGGACTGATGATCCCGCCATCTTACTTAAATAATTTTTTTAGAAGAAAAGTAAATACATTGAAGTTCTTGAATAAATTAGAAAGAAGTTTTGGTAATAATTCATTTGCTGCATCAATCTCAGACCATTTTTTAATCGATTTGAATATTAAGAAATGAAAATCCTTTTAACACACGGCTATTTTCTTAATGATGATCCAAAAGAAAAGATCATTATGAAACCATATGCCCCACTGGGAATACTATATGTTTCAGCATATCTCGAAGGCAAGGGATTTTCTAACGAAGTGTTTGATACTACTTTTTCCTCGATGCAAAAGTTACGAGATTACTTGTTAGAATTTAAACCTGATGTTGTTGCTATTTATGTAAATCTAATGACAAAGCTGAATGTTTTAGAAATAATTAAATTTATAAAATCAAATCTTAATCAAGCGAAAATCGTTTTGGGCGGACCTGAAATAAGATATAATGCAAATGACTTTCTAAATTTTGGTGCAGACTATCTTGTAATTGGTGAAGGTGAAGAAACTTCACTTGAATTAATGATCGCATTAAATGAAAAGCGATATGATGATATTAACAATATTTCAGGACTTGGATATAAAAATCAAAACAATGAAATAGTTTTTACCGTAGAAAGAGAAAAACTAAAAGAAGTCGATTCGCTCCCTTTCCCAAGCAGAGATAAAATAAATTTGCAGCTCTATTTGAATGTGTGGAAAGAAAGACACGGAGAAAATGCCATCTCAATCAGCACAATGCGCGGATGTCCTTATACTTGCAAATGGTGCAGTCGAGCCGTATATGGACTAAGCTACAGAAGGAGATCGCCGGAAAATGTTTGTGATGAACTTGAACTTATACAAAAAGAATACAATCCCGATACTTTATGGTTTGTTGATGATGTGTTTACAATCTCACATAAATGGTTGAATGAGTTTAATGCGGAATTTGAAGAAAAGAAATTTAAAAGTTAAATATGAGTGCATTACTCGTGCAGACAGAATGAGATGAGGAAGTTATTGTGCTATTAAAAGCATCTGGCTGTTTTAGAGTTTGGATAGGCGCTGAAAGCGGTTCCCAAAAAGTTATTGATTTAATGGATAGACGTGTAGATGTTAATACAGGTGAGAGAAATGATTAAACTTGCACAAAAGCATAAAATACAGGCAGGAACTTTTATAATGCTTGGTTATCCCGGTGAAACTGAAGAGGATATCGAGGAAACAATAAGACATCTTAAAGAATCAAATCCGGAGTATTTTACAATTACAGTTGCTTATCCAATTAAAGGAACAGAATTGTTTGCCGAGGTTGAGGCAGTACAAACGAATAATTTCAATTGGGATACTAATTCCGATCGCGATAGAGATTTTAAACGAACTTACAATCGGAAATACTATAATTTTGCTGTTAGAAGAGTAACCAATGAAGTTAACTATAATAAAATGATTTTAAATAATAAATTTTTATCAAAGAGCACTTTGGCTTATAAAACAAAATCCGTGGCGGCAAAACTTGGGATGATCTATTACAGAATTGCAGGGAATTAGAAATGATTATTGAAGAGTTTAAAGAATTAAAAACTATAAATGGCGTTATTAGAATATCAGAAGTTGATGAAGCTTTTGAAAAACTAGATCTGCAAGTAAGAAAAAAAGGAAACAGAATTTACAGTGATGATGAGATAAAACTTCTACCTTATGCTTCTAAAATAAATCCTCATAAGAATGAATGGGCTTTAAGGACAAAGTCTTTTTTAAGATTTAAAAAATATTTATCACAAAAGGAATCTAATCTTAATATCCTAGATCTTGGTTGCGGTAATGGCTGGTTTACCGGACAACTCGCAAAAGAATTTGAACACAATTATTACTGCATTGATGTAAACTTAACCGAACTTGAACAGGCAGCACGTGTATTTGAGAATGAAAATACTACCTTTATTTATGCCGATATTTTAACCACATCATTGCCTGCAAATAATTTTGATTTAGTGATTATTAATTCAGCATTACAGTATTTCCAGAATATTTCCGCTTTGATGAAAGAACTGTTTTTTATCTCAAAGACATATGTTGATGTTCATATAATTGATACGCCGTTTTACAATACAAATGAAATTATGCATGCAAGAAATAGGACACTAAAATATTATTCTTCGATTGGTTATCCTGATATGGCAAGTAAATATTTTCACCACTGTTTTGAAGAATTAAAATATTTGAGACATAGTTATTTGTACAATCCAAATTCTTTCAAAAACAAACTGTCTAATTTTATTTTCGAGAAAGATTCACCGTTTCCCTGGATAGTAGTTACAAGATGAAATATGAAAATCATGTTCTCTTGCTAACACCAGGATTTCCAAAAGATGAAAATGATTTTTTATGTACTCCTCCGATTCAGGATTATCTTATTAAAGTATAAAGAGATTTATCCGCAGACAAAGTTTACTGTAATTGCTTTTCAATATCCGTATGAAAAAAGAAATTACAACTGGAATGGAATTAACGTTTATGCACTTGGCGGAAATAATTATGCAGTTAAGAAATTATTTATTTGGAAAAACGCAATTAAGACCGCGAAGAACATAGACAAAGTATTAAAGTTCAGTTCGATTCACTCTTTATGGTTTGGTGAATGTGCTCTAGTCGGGAATCATTTATCCAAAACTTTTGGATGCAATCATATCTGTACTTTAATGGGTCAAGATGTTAGTAAATCAAATTATTATTTGAAATATTTAGATAAAGATAAGCTTAAAATTATTTCCCTTTCACAAAACCAAACTAACGGGTTTTTTAGAATTACAAACCGTAAAGTATATGATGAAATATTTTGGGGAATTGATGAGCAATTTTTTAATTCAAATGATAGAAGGGAAATTGATTTGCTCGCTGTTGGCTCTTTAATATCATTAAAGAATTATTCCCTACTTATCAAAGTTATATCTGAAGTTGTAAAGAAATTCCCTGATGTTGTATGTAAATTAGTTGGTGATGGTCCTGAACTTACAAAGTTAAAGGATATGAGTATCAAGTATAAAATCAATAGAAATATTGAGTTTACCGGGTTATTATCTCGCAAAGATATTTTTAAATTGATGCAGAAAAGCAAAATATTTTTACATCCATCAACATTTGAGGGTTCTGGTTATGTATTTGCTGAAGCTTTGGCGAATGGAATGAATATTGTTTCTTTTAATGTTGGATATGCCAAACAATCTGAAAAATGGTTCATTGCTCAGGATGATACTGAATTTATTTCGCTTACGCAGAAATTGTTGTCAGCCAAATTGAATTATGAGCCGCAAAATATTTTTCCGATTTCAGAAACAGTAACTAAGTATCACCAACTTTACAAGTTTAATGATCACAAGTAAATTAAGATCAGTCAATAAAAGGTTATATCCGCAAAAACTTTTTTATGGACCGGAGTGGATTGTGCTGGGTGTAAATAACATTTGTAATCTTCATTGCAAAATGTGCGATGTTGGCATTCAATATACTTCAAGTAATTTCTATCAAAACCTAATGGGTACATCACCAATAAATATGCCTATTGAATTAATTAAAATAATATTTGATCAAACCGCAAAGTTTTACCCTAAAACAAAAATAGGTTATGCTTTTACTGAACCACTAATTTATCCTGACTTAATTGAATCCCTGCAATATGCGAAAGCAAAAAATCTTTACACTTCAATCACTACCAATGCTTTAACTTTAAAGCAAAAAGCAAAAGATTTTTGTGAATTAGGTTTGAATGATGTTTTTATTTCGCTCGATGGACCTGAAGAAATTCATAATCAAATTCGCGGACATAAAAGTTCATTTCAAAAAGCAATAGAAGGTATTGATGAATTATTAAAACATTCGCAGCGACCGAATATTTCTATCTTTTGTGTTATTACTGAATGGAACATCGGGCATTTAAAAGAATTTGCCGATTACTTTAAGAAGTTTCCGATTAAACAGCTTGGATTTATGCACACAAATTTTACTCCTGATTTTATTGTGTCAAATCATAATAAAATTTATGGAGACAAATATCCTGCTACCATTTCTAATATTGAGCAAATACAAATCAGTAAAATGAATCTTAATATTTTGCTTGATGAAATAACTGAAATAAAAAACAGTAATTATCCGTTTGAAGTATCATTCTCACCTGAAATTAAAAGTGAAAATGATTTAGATGTTTTCTATAATAAACCTGAAAAATTAGTTGGCAGGATTTGTAACGACGTTTATCGTAACATTATGATTAAGTCAGATGGTTCAGTAATTCCAGCTCACGGAAGATGCTATAATTTAAACATTGGAAATATTTATAATAATTCACTTAAAGAAATTTGGAACTCAAAAGTTGTTTCAGAATTTAGAAAAGATTTAATGAATGCCGGCGGACTTTTTCCCGCCTGCTCAAGATGCTGCAGTGCATTTTAGTTTAAGAATCATATGAATAAAATAATTTTATTTAATCCTCGAAGTGCAAATTCCAAACACAGAATTCCAAATTCAATTCTGCAGGTTGGTGCTTCTATACATGGAAAGTTTGAATATGTTTTTGTTGATGGTAATCTTGAAAAGGATCCATGGAAGAAAATTGAATCATTCCTAAAGACAAATGAGTTTAAATATTTTGCCCCGACCGTCATGCCTGGTTTGCAATTAAAACAAGCAATTCCCTTTTCAAAAAAAACTAGAGAGCTATTTCCTGAAGTTTCAATTATCTGGGGTGGATACTTTGCATCTAACCAATATAAATCAGCAATGGATTCTGGCTTTGTAGATTTTATTATCAATGGTCCAGGCGATAAAGCATTTCCTGAATTGATTGATTCATTAGAAATGAAAACTGATTACTCTATAATTGAAAATCTTATATTCAGAAAGAATAATGAGATAATCAAAACAAAAAAATCAGATTTGTTTGATCAGGATGCTTTGCCTTCACTTCCATATGACCATTTAAACACATTTTATCCAATAGAAAAATATCTTGGCAAAACCTTTCTTGGCAACAGAACAGCTGCATATCATTCAAGTGTTGGCTGTCCTTTTACTTGTTCGTTCTGTGCAGTCGTTCCAATTTACGAAGCACGATGGAAAGGTAAATCGGCAGTAAATGTTTTTAATGATTTGATGCATCTAAAAAGTAAATACGGAATTGATGCAGTTGAATTTCACGATAACAATTTTTTCGTTTCTGAAAAAAGAGTTGTTGAGTTTTCAAATCTTATAAAAGATCAAAATATAATCTGGTGGGGTGAAGGAAGAATTGATACAATTGATAAATACAAAGATGAATCACTCGCACTAATGAGAGAAGCCGGATGCAAAATGATTTTCTTTGGTGCAGAAACCGGCAACGATGAAATTCTTAAACAGATGGATAAAGGCGGAACGCAAACAGGTGAGCAGATCAAAAGTTTTGCTGCACGAATGAAGAAGTTTGATATCATTCCTGAATATTCATTTGTACTTGGCCTTCCTGCAGAGAATGATCAGAAAATTTCAAAACAAATTGATGAGGATATTAAGTTTATAAAGCGGATTAAGGAAATTAATCCTGATACAGAAATAATAATTTATGTTTACTCTCCTGTTCCAACAGAAGGTTCTGAGTTATACGAGAAGGTATCAGCAGCAGGATTTAAATTTCCGCAGAAGTTAGAGGACTGGCTAAACTCTGATTGGGAAAGTTTTGATTTAAGAAAAAATCCATTAACTCCCTGGTTAAAACCATATATGGTTGATAAAATTAAGAACTTTGAAACTGTACTTAATGCATACTATCCTACAGTTTCTGATTTTAAGTTAACGGCTTTTCAAAAGAAAACTATGAGATGGATTTCTGCTTTTCGTTATAAAGCAAATTTATATCATCTTCCGTATGAATTAAAAGCACTGCAAAAATTCTGGCTTCACTACCGCCAGCCTGAAATTGAAGGATTTTATTCTGAATGAAATCATTCTTGAAAACATTACTTTTCCCGATCTTAAAATCAGTATATAATATTTATTCATCCAAGGAAAGAAGTTATTCTTACAAAGGAATTAATGTTAGGATTATGCCCGGAGTTTTTCATCCTGGACTATTCTTCAGTACAAAATTGTTAATTGAATATATTTCGAAGTATGATTTGAATGATAAAAACGTTTTGGAACTTGGTGCTGGTTCTGGTTTGATTTCAGTTTACTGTTCAAAATTGGAAGCTAATATTACTGCAAGCGATATCAATGCTATTGCGGTTGAAAATATTAAGAAGAATGCAAAACTAAATACTGTTAATATTAAAGTTGTTGAATCAGATTTGTTTGATGAAATTGAGATGAGCAAATTCAATTTCATAATTATCAATCCGCCATACTATCCTAAAAATCCGAATAACGATGAAGAGTTTGCATGGTTTTGCGGTAACGATTTTCAGTATTTCAGAAAACTATTTGATCAAATGGGCAACTATGTTAATAATGATTCCAAAATCATTATGGTGCTTTCTGAAGATTGTGAATATTGATAATATAAAAAAGATCGGTGAGCAATCACTTTTTGTTTTTACAAAATGTTATGAACAAAAAATCTGGGGCGAGATGAATTATATTTTTGAAATATCAAAAACAAATAATGTTTGATATATCATTATACTTCGGTTAATTTTTCACATCATAATTATTAAACTATTAAGTGATAAACTTTAGCAAACCAGAATCCCGTGCAAAATTATATTTTATCATTCTTGGCAGTGGTTTAATAATTTATGCCGTTTATTTATTAATTAATTCTGCTTCACTTGCCTCAATATCAAATCCCGGAAAAGATTTAAGAATTCCATACATCGGTGAAAGAATTTTTATTGGTGTATTATTTTTGTTTGCTGTTCTTTCAATAAAAGATTTGCCGTCAACATCAACCTGGATTGGCTGGATAATATTTATCGGGTTTGCAGTAAGATTTCTTTTAATCCCAACGACTCCAGCCATTGAAGATGATTTTTATAGATATCATTGGGATGGTGCAGTAACAGCAAATGGATTTAATCCATACAAATACAGCCCTAAAGAAGTGTTAGATAAAAACAGCAGCGTTCCAAATGAATTGATTTTACTTGGCGAGCAATCCGGTGAAATATTAAAGAATGTTAATAATCCAAAACTCAAATCATTGTATCCATCAATCTCACAGGGTTTGTTTGCGTTATCATATTTTATTTCTCCGTGGAATTTATTCGTCTGGAAAATACTTCTGCTGATTGGCGATATAGTTTTGCTCTTCTTTCTTCTAAAAGTTTTGAAAGAACTAAAACTGCCTTTAGTCTTTGCGGGAATTTACTGGCTCAATCCAATTGTTATCCACGAGTTTTTTAATGCTGCACATATGGATTTATTCGTAATCCTCTTTATGGTTATTTCAATTTATTTATTGTTAAAGAAAAATTACCTGGGTTCAATAATCTTTCTAGCAATTGCAGTTGGAATAAGAGTATATCCAATAATTCTTTTTCCGCTTTATATAAGATTTATGTGGAGTGATAAAAAGGAAGTGCTGAAAAGTACAATTTTATTTGGCGTATTAAATTTATTAATCTTTATTCCTGTTATTCTTGCCGGTTCATATCAAAGTTCCGGATTTGCAAAGTACGCCGGAAACTGGATAAACAATGCTGCTTTATTTGATTTGCTAAACTCAGTAATAAAAATATTTGATTCACTTTTAAGCGACGGAAATTCCTGCACACATTGTTTAGCACGCTGGATTGTTTCTGCAATTATGCTTTTTGTTGTTATTTATTATTCAAGAAAAGCAATAAGAAGTAATAATGATTTTCTGGAAAGAGCCGCTTTAATTTTAGCAATTATGTTTTTAATAAGTCCAACACAATTTCCGTGGTACTACACCTGGATTTTTCCGCTTTTAGTTTTTCGCCCAAGAATATCTTTTTTGATTTACCCTGCTCTATTGCCGTTGTACCAACTAAACAGATACTGGGAGTACTTCATTTACATTCAGCATATTCCGGTTATACTTTTATTTTTATATGAAATAAAAAAAGGATATGGTTTTGGATTTTTTAATATGAGTGAGGAACATTACGTTAGTAATAATAAAAAGAATGGTTTATGAAGTTTTTAATTGTAGTATTCTTTGTTAGTACCGCACTACTATTGCTTAACAACTGCAACACAACAGAACCACCAATACACCGCCTGATGAACATCAAACTAACATTACTCTTAAACTTGATGACAGAAGCTGTACTGAAGATGGCTGGAATTAACAACTAAAGATCAGATACTACCTGCGGAGCTAACACTTAAACAATTACAATTATTCAGGGATTCAATATCACAAAACTTTATCTCAATACATCAAGATACTTTACTCTACATCGATTCACTCTTACCGAACCAAACATATAATTTCCAGTTGTCAGAACTAATCCAAATGCAACCAGCTAAAAGTATACAACAGAAACTAGCAACAACAATTGACACCAACCGCCACAACTTTACCTGGCAAACATTTACGTTTGGACAGCACAGCAGATTGCTTATATGATGTTGCGGGATTGATGAAAATAATATTTGGGCAGTTGGTGAAATATATATGAATGATCATTGGTACCAATATAATGCATAGTGGGATGGATACCGAATTGGCAGCCATTAAGAGCATTAGTTCATAGGTTGTGGTAACTGCAACAGTTTGGTATTAATAATAATGATATTTGGTTTGTCCGGAGGTAATTCATTACGTGTACAACAGCTATATTTAATAATAATAGTTCTGCCGAAATCTAGTTACGCAAGTGGCGGATACATGTGTGGGAATAAAATTATTAGCGGTAGTGGTTAGATAATTTCTGGGCAGTTGGTAGACAGGCATAATAATTCAATAGTGATGAAAATGAGTGGAAAAGTATTGCATTAATTGTACTGAATCATACACAGATATGGGGAACTTCAAATGAAATGTTATATGATATTTCTTGAGTAGAATTATGTAGTCATGGATTGATAGTGGAACAACTGTTTGATATACTTGGATAAATTTGGTACACTTGATGGTACAATCTAGGAACTTATATATATCGGTGACTGAATTTCTGTTAGGATTAAGATGGTATTCGAAAAGTTTTTAAGGTTTTAGCCAGCCAAATATTATATGGCAGGACTATAGTTATCGATAAAGTGGAGTGATGGCAATATCATTACAGAGTTTTTACCATGACTGGGGGAAATCTATTACAAGAAATAATAATCATTTTAACTGAAATAGAGATGGCAAAATTTAAGTGATATAGGATTTCGGTATAGATGAACACAGTATTAGCAATTAATGTATTTACTGGCAGAAAAGGTATTTGTTGGAACACTAGAATGGTTATAGTTACAAAGAGTATCAATGAATTAATGCAAATAACAATGAACATTTATATAGTGTCAAAAGCTAGTCAATACGGTCATACCGTGATTGGATTATAAAGTCACGAATTACTCCGATGACTTCCTGGTTAAAAATCATTAACCCATCGGAACATCAATAACCAAAAAGTTTGAATCCTCAATCATTTCTATTTCAAAATTATTTACTTCAGAAATTCCAATCGCATCACGCTTAAACAATTCTTCATCACCAACTTTTAAACTTCCATCAATAACAAAAATGTAAGCACCATTTGCAGGATTGCTTATTTGATAATTTACTTTTTTACCCTTCTCAAAATTCCCAAGATAAATTTCTGCATCCTGATGAATGTATAATGAGCCTTCTTTGTTTAATCCGGAAACTGCGGGAATAAGTTTATTCTTTCTTTCAGAAACAGGAAATGATTTTTGATCATACCTTGGTTTTATATTTTTTTCTTTTGGAAAAATCCATATCTGAAAAAGTTTTACCGCATCTTTATCAGATGGATTAAACTCAGAATGTGTAATTCCTGATCCCGCAGACATAACCTGAACTTCATCTTTATAAATAACGGAACCTGTGCCCATACTGTCTTTATGTTCAAGTGCACCTTCTAAAATTATTGTTATAATTTCCATATTATCGTGCGGATGAGTTCCAAATCCCATTGAGGGAACAACAGTATCATCATTAAGAACACGCAGCATTCCAAAGTTCATCATTTTGGGATTATAATAATTTGCAAAGCTGAAACTGTATTTTGTATCCAGCCAGCCGTAGTTTGCTTTTCCCCTGTCTTCGGATCTATAAATTATTTTTTTCATTACCATCACCTTTAATTATTCGTAACTGTTTCGATTAGTTAAAATTGAATGAACATTGCCAAATTTATTTTCAAAAAGAATTTCGTGTAAGGGAGATTCTTTTTACATCTGGATTTGTTATTGTTTTTTCAACATCTGAAGTTGCTTTTCTCCCGATTGCAAGAACAACTGCCGGCTCATATTCAGCAGGCACGGAATAATTATCAATTACTTTTTCAGAATCAAATCCTCCCATTTGATGAACATAAAGATCAAGACTGTTCGCTTGAAAAGTTAAGTTAGCAACTGCTGATGCAGTATCGTATAAAGAATGTTTATTTAAATTATTGTTTCTACTTAAGATTTTTTTTGATAATACAACTACGAGTAATGATGCATTTTGCGCCCATTCTCTGTTTTTTTCCATCAGTACATTCGACATTGAATTAAATTCTTCTTTGTTTCTTCTATCAGCAAGAATAAATCTCCATGGCTGCTCATTAAATGCAGAAGGTGCTCTTCTTGCGGCTTCAAATAAAGAGGTAATTATTTCTTCATCAAGTAAGCGGCTATCAAAATCACGAATACTTTTTCGCTTAGCAATAATATTATTGATCATTTTTTCTTTCTTTAATTTTACACTGTAAAAGTATGTTATAACACATAAATTGTCAAACGCTTGTGATACCGCTGACATCAGAAAGAAATCTCTCTATGGAATCTTTGCAAAAATTATCCTATATATGGTTAAAGACTTACCAAAATGATGAAAAACGTAATAAAAAATAAAAAAACAAATGTTTCTGTTCTGCTTATCCTTACAGTAAACTGCTTGTTTTCTCTAAAAATCTTCTCGCAAGATTATGTATTAAAGCAACTGCGTATTGAAGATGGTCTGTCACAGAGTACCATTTTTTCTTCTCTGCAGGATAGTAAGGGTTACATGTGGTTTGCAACACGTAGCGGTTTAAATAGATATGATGGATATAAATTTGTTATTTATTCCAACGATCCAAAAGATTCGACAACACTTTCCGATGACGGAACCAATTCCCTTTTTGAGGATAAGAATGGATCGCTGTGGATAGGAACAGTAGACGGAAATATAAACCGATATGATAGAACTACAGAAACATTTAATTACAAAAACATTTCCTCAATTATCCGCACAATTCCAGAGCAAATGGATGATTTTTTTGAGTATCCACTTTGTTTTTCAAGAAATCAAAGTTCAACTATAACCTGTATAAAAGAGGATAATGAAGGTTTATTGTGGATTGGAACCTGGGGAAAAGGGATTATTAATATTGATAAAAACTTTAATCTTAAAAATCATTTTTATTCTGATGGAAAAAGCCTGAACAGTTTAAGAACCAACAGGATAATGGACCTTGAATTTGATGATTCTGGCAGATTATGGGTTGCAACTTTTGGTGGCGGATTAACACGAATAACTAAATCAAAATCAAGCTCTAAAGAAACATTTGCATTTGAAAACTTATCACAGGGTACAGATGTATTTTCTCTTTCAGACAGTAAACTTTTAGCTCTATATAAAGATTCAGAAAAAAACATTTGGATTGGATCATACTATAGTGGTATAATTTTTATTTCTGAGGAGGAATCAAAAAAAACTTTTGGCAAAGCAAAGCTTAATTATCAACGCTGCCCTATTTCAAGTGACAAGCTAAGCCAGAATACTGTAATTTCTCTTACAGAAGATAAAAATAAAAACTTATGGATCGGAACATTTGGCGGAGGACTGATTCGTTACAATTATCGGAAAAATGAATCTCAACACTTTTTTAGCGACCCCTTAAACAAAAATTCTTTGGGTGACAATGATGTACTTTCACTTTGCACCGATAGATCAGGTATTATATGGGCAGGATCGCATCTTGGAGCAGGCGTAACTAAAATTCAGATTAATAATGCAAAATTTAATCTAGTTAAGCATAATCCATCAAAACAAAATTCACTTAACGACAATGTCGTTTGGGCAATTTATAAAGATAAACAAAACATACTATGGATAGGAACTTATAAAGGCGGTATTAACAAGTATGATATACCGACAAATAAGTTTTCTTTTATCATTAAAATCCGCAACTGATAAAACAATAAGTAGTAACCACATTAGGTCTATAAAAGAAGATAATTTTGGCAATCTCTGGGTTGGAACTTATGACGGCGGCTTAAATATTATTAACGATAAAAAATCTAATAGAGATTACTATGTTTAAGAGCGATCCGAATGAACCTAATAGTATTGGCAGTAATCAAGTTCAGGACATTTTAATTGAATCGGACAGTGTTTACTGGATTGGGACTTTTGGTGGTGGATTAAACAAAGTTTCCGTTAATGGAAATCCAATTAATCAAAAATTAATTTTCAAAAAGTACAAACACGATAAAAATGATCCTCAATCAATTAGTGATAACAGAGTTTACAAATTATTTCGCAGCCGGGATGGTGTTTTCTGGATCGGTACTTACGGAGGAGGTTTAAATTCTTTTGATCCCAAAAGCGAAAAGTTTAAAAGTTATCCTGCTATCTCCGGGATAGATGATAAATTCAATAGTGAAAATTTAATGACTATCCATGAAGATTATGAAGGAACTTTATGGCTTGGTTCTTATGGTGGAAGCTTAACAAGTTTTGATCGGAAGACAGAAAAACTAAAAAGATATTCCTTTAGAGAAGGATTAACCAGCGGGGTTGTCTATGGTATACTTGAGGATGATTCAAAAAATCTTTGGATAAGTTCTGATGATGGAATTTTTAGCTTGAATATTAAAACAAAAGAAATAAACCGTTATGATATTCAGGATGGACTTCAAAGTCTTGAGTTTAGCGGCGGGGCTTACTTTAAAGATGAGAACGGTATATTATACTTTGGAGGCATAAATGGTTTCAATTATTTCGATCCGGCTAAAATAAAATCCAATTCCTATATTCCTCAAGTTGTGATAACCTCCGTTAAAGTTTTTAACGAGCAAATTAAAGGAGAAAAGAAAGAAATAATTCTTGATTATAAAAAAAACTTTATTTCATTTGAATTTTCTTCTCTAGATTTTTCTGATCCACAGGATAATCAATACTCATTTATACTTGAAGGACTTCAAAATGAATGGCAAACTACGGATGCTTCATCACGCATAGCTAATTATACAAACTTATCGCCCGGCACATATACATTTAAGGTTCGCGGCTCAAACAGCGATGGAATCTGGGGAGAAAATTATACCTCAGTTAAAATTGTTATACTGGGTCCGTTTTGGCAAACCTGGTGGTTTATTACACTCGTGATAATTCTATTGGCTTTATTCCTCTACTATCTGAGTACAATGAGGATTAAAAACTTGCTTGCAATTGAAAAATTAAAGTCTAAACTTGCTGCAGATTTACATGATAATATTGGTTCGGGATTAACAGAGATTTCGATTTTAAGTGAGGTCGCCTCCAGAAAAAATAACGACGATCATAAATATGCGGATGTTGAGTTAAACAAGATCAGCGATATTTCTCGTCAGTTAGTTGATAATATGAGTGATATTGTTTGGGTTGTAAATCCAAATCGTGATTCTCTGCATGATTTAATACTTCGATTAAAAGATTCTTATAGTGAACCTTTAAATTCATTGGGTATATCATTTAAAGCAAAACATTTGGAAAAACTTGAAAATGTTAAACTGCCTATGGATGTTAAACAAAATCTTTATTTAATATTCAAAGAAGCGATAAATAATTCCATAAAGCACAGCAATTGTAAACAGATAACTCTTGATGCGAACTTAAGAAATGATGTTTTAGAAATTTCATTAACCGATGATGGAATTGGATTTGATGAAGAAAGTATTACTAAAGGGAATGGATTAAAGAATATGGAAAACAGAGCATCTCAGATTGGCGGAAGAATTAAAATGAAAACTTCAACTAATGCCGGTACTTCAATAAGATTTATTGGCAAACCAGGAAGTAAGAACAAATTAAAATTGTTATTTAATAAATGATTAACGTAGCTATTGTAGAAGATAACTCGACTATAAGAGAAGGTTTGGCAGCTTTAATAAACGGAACTGATGGTTATAAATGTGTGGGTTCATTTAACGATGTTGAATCATTCCTTACCAAGGTAAATATCTTAAACATTAATGTAGTGCTTATGGATATCGGCTTACCGGGTATGAATGGAATTGAAGGGGTTAAAATTGCAATTAGTAAGAATCCGGATTTAAGCGTATTAATGTTAACCATTTATGAAGAAAGTGAATTTGTATTTGATGCACTCTGTGCCGGGGCTTGCGGTTACCTTGTAAAAAAAACTCCGCCGGCAAGATTACTCGAAGCTATTAGAGACGCTAACGATGGAGGCTCACCAATGAGTTCCAGAATTGCAAGACAAGTTATCACAGCCTTTAAAGAGGGAAAAGGAATTTTATTACAGGAAAAAGATTATGGTCTTAGCGATAGAGAAGTTGGAGTACTAAATCTTCTTGCTGAAGGATATAATTATCAGGAAATTGCAGAAAGTTTATATATTAGCGTTGATACTGTCCGCCATCATATCAGAAACATCTACAAAAAGCTCCACGTACACTCACAATCCGAAGCAGTTGCTAAAGCAATAAGGAAAAAAATTATATAATATTTTATTGATGTACAGCATAATTATGCTGAATATCAACCACTTAATGTTTCTAACATTTAAAAACCGCATATCTATGCAGTTGCGCTGCCGCCAATAATTTTGCACTTTTATCCCAGAATTTGACTTAATGATTTATTTGAACTCAGAGATAAAAGAATACTTTAAAATGAACAACCAGAGCAATAATATAAAAACTATACTAACCAACTAAGAGGAGGATGTGATGGAAAATTCTATATATCCAAGAACAATTTCTAATCCTTTAGCGGATCTTATAAGTGATGAGATTTGGGAATTACTTAACAGCCGTGGTTTGATTAACGACCGTTCTGTTAGAGATTATATTATTAGAAGAAGATTTAAAACTTTGCGCTCTCAAAAAATTAGAACCGGTGATGCTATTGACACATTAAGGGCAGAATATCCTTATCTCCAATTTGACACAATTAGAAAGATAGTGCATAACCCTCCAAAACAGATAAGTAGATCATAACACTATTAAGGAGTTCTCCCTTACCCGTCCCGATTTAGCTATCGGGACGGGTTTTTAGTTTAAATATTTTATACTTCTCAATTTGTCTTAAGCTTTCCCTAATTTTGTTTTAGCAGACAAAACAATTTTATGATAATCGAAAATCCCACAACTCCATTAACAGAAATTACTGACCCTATCTTAATTGATAAACAAATAAACCTTTTTATTAAAAGAGAAGATCTTACAGATAAATTTATTTCCGGTAATAAATGGTATAAATTAAAGTACAATCTTATTGAAGCAGAAAAGCTTGGTTATAAAACACTCCTTACTTTTGGCGGAGCTTTTTCAAATCACATACACGCAACTGCTGCTGCAGGTAAAAAATATGGATTTAAAACAATCGGAGTTATACGTGGTGAAGAGCATTTGCCTTTAAACCCAACATTAAGTTCTGCTCAAGAAAATGGAATGCTAATAGAATATCTTGACAGAAAATCTTATAGAAATAAATATGATGAAGATTTGATTAGCCAGTTCAAAAATAATTTCGGGGATTTCTATTTAATTCCTGAAGGCGGATCAAATCATCTTGCAATTAAAGGATGTGCAGAAATTATTCCAACTATAGATAATAAATTTGATTTTATTTGCTCTGCTTGCGGTACTGGCGGAACATTAGCAGGATTAATTCTTGGATTAAATTCAAAATCTTTTGCACTTGGGTTTTCCGTACTTAAAGGCGGGGAATTTCTTAATCAGAATATTCGGAATCTTTTATCTCATTATCAAAAAGAAAATCTAAGCAACTGGCAAATTAATCTTGACTATCACTTCAGCGGCTATGCAAAAATTAATACCGAACTGGTTAATTTCTGCAACGATTTTGAAAAACGACACAACATTCCAATAGAACCAATATATACCGGCAAAATGTTTTATGGAATTTATGATTTGATAAAGCAAAATTATTTTCCCCCAAATGCTATCATAGTTGCTATTCATTCCGGTGGTTTGCAGGGATTAGATGGTCTAAAATTTAGAAGTATGATTTAGGTATTTTTTTATAACTAATTTCTTGAAGAACTAAAGATGTAGTTTGATTTATAATTTGTTAGATTGCTAATCAAATTTGCAGTATCTCTAAAAACTGAAAGAGAGCATGAGCGAAGATAAGATTGTTATTGTCATTGATGATCCTACAATCTCAAAAAATCTGGAAGCAAAGTTAATCGAGTCCGGATATTCTGTTTTAGTATCTGCACCTCATAGTCAATCCGCTTTGTCAATTATCTTAAACAGCAATCCTTCTGTAATTGTAATTAGCGTTAAACTTGAATCTGAATATTCTGGAATTGAACTGGCAGTAAAAGTTAATAAGGAGATTAATATTCCAATTATTTTTATCTCCTCATTCAAGAATAAAGAGGTTTACCTCAAAGCAAAAAAAATTAATCCAATCGCATATTTCACTATCCCATTCGAAATCGAAAACCTTTTTTCAACGATTGAAATTGGATTAACTAATCACAAATTGAGGAAAGATATTGTCGATACTCATAAAAAGTATAAGATGGCAATAAAAGCCGGCAGAGCCGGAGTTTATGAAATTGATCCGGCTACTTTTGAAATTGACGGCGATGAATCTCTGGCTGAAATATTGGGTTTCACATTGCAAGATGTAAAGGATAAGGGATGGGGAAATCTTTTGCCGATAGAAGATTTTAATAAAAAGAAAGAGATTTTAGCAAATCTCCTGCAAGGTAAAATTGATTCCTACTCACTTGAACTTAGAATTATAAAAAAGGATGGTATTTTTGCCTGGGTTGTTTCAAGCGGTTCTTTGGTTACAAATAGTCGGGGTAAAATAAAAATTGTTGGAACATTAACAGATATCACGGAAAGAAAATTAACTGAACAAAAGCTTATAGAATATTCAGAAAAGCTAAAATTAATCAATAGTTCAAAAGATAAATTTTTTTCTATAATCTCTCACGATTTAAGAAATCCATTCAATTCGTTACTGGGATTTTCTGAATTGTTAGCAAACAACATTAATGAATTATCAAAGCAGGAAATTATTGACTCAGCTAAAGCGTTAAACAGAACGGCACATAATCTTTTTAATCTTCTGACAAACCTTCTGGAGTGGTCAAAGCTTCAGACGGAGAACTTCACGATTGAGAAAACGAAATTCCCACTAAATCAAATAATAAATTATATCTTAGATATTTTTTTAGATTCTATAATTGCTAAAAATATCAATATCAAAAATGAAACCGATTGCGAGGTTAATGTTTTTGCTGACAGAAATATGATCGAAACAGCCACACGGAATCTAATTTCCAATGCGATAAAATTCACAAAAGATGGCGGAACAATTACCCTTGGATGCAAAATCAATGGCAACTTTGCTGAACTTTATGTAAAAGATAACGGTGTTGGAATTCCGATTGAGGATCAGGACAGACTATTCAAAATTGAAAAGCAGTTTTCAACAGAAGGAACCAATTACGAAAAAGGTACCGGCTTTGGTTTGTTGTTATGTAAAGAACTGGTTGAAAAAAACTGCGGTACAATAAAATTTATAAGTGAAAAAGATAGAGGCTCAACTTTTATTATATCATTACCATATTAATTATAATTAAATATTTCATCTCAAATTGCAGGAAGTTTTATGTCAGATAATTCATCATCACAATCACCTCAGGAATCAAACACATTTAAAAGCGTTACTAAAGAGTTGACTCAACCTTTCATTGACTTATTTCACGCATCGCGAGCATTGTGGGGTATAAATTTATCTTACCTCCTTGAAGGCATTACTTACTTCGGAGTGGTAGGTTACTTAGTTATCTACTTCACCGATTTCATTAAGCTTGATGATATTAGCGCCGGGCAAATGGTTGGGTTTCAGACCGCAGGTATTACTCTTGCAATGTTGTTTTTAGGGGCTACTGTTGATTGGATTGGAGTTAGAAAATCACTTTTATATGCTCTGCTTTTTATGTTGATAGGAAGAGTATTTCTTACACTTGGGCCAAACATCACATCGAATACAGGGTTATGGTCATCGGCTCATCTTGTAGCTATGCTTGGAATATTTGGGATCGTACTTGGTTATGGAATCTATCAACCGGCCTGCTATGCTGCCGTTAAACTATTTACGACTGAGAAAACATCCGCAATGGGTTATGCGATGCTGTATGCAATTATGAATCTTGGTGGATTTCTTCCCGGCATTATTGCACCGCCAATCAGGAAAGCATTTGCAAGTGATCAAGAGGGAATGTTAGCTGTTATGTGGGTTTATGTTGCTTTAACAGTTTTAGGAATTATTGTTGTAGCCCTCATCCTAACAAAAAAAACCATTGAGAAGACCATTCAGGATTCTAGTGTAGAAACCAAAGAAAAGATTGCAGCTGATAAAAAAGCAGAAGAAGATAAATCTGCGAAAGAAAAAATAAAATTTTATCTTAAAAATTTTCCAATTAAAGATTACAGGTTTATGTTTTTTATTTTCATTCTTATTCCAGTTCAAACACTTTTTGCACATAACTGGTTAACGCTTCCGGTTTATTATAAAAGAGCATTTACCGGAGTTGTTGCAGATAATTTTGAATTCTTTACCAACTTTAATCCGCTTTTAATTTTTATTCTAACGCCAATGGTTGCGGCTTTGACAACGAAAAAAGACACTTACAAAATGATGATTTATGGAACATTTGTTATGGCTTTCCCAACTTTTATTCTGGCTTTAGGACCGAGCATTTATACTGTATTTGCTTATTTAACTTTAATGACAATAGGTGAAGCGATGTGGCAGCCAAGATTTTTACAATGGGTTGCAGAAATTGCGCCTAAAGGAATGACAGGAATTTATATGGGTATTGGTCAGTTTCCTTGGTTTTTGACAAAAGTAGTTACAAGCTTATATTCAGGTTGGTTCTTGATGCACTACGCACCGGAAGGAGTTGCACCATCACAAATGAATACAGAAACTATGTGGTTTATTTATGGTTGTATTGCAATGGTTAGCAGCATTAGTTTATTCCTTGCCCGCGGTTGGATGCAGAAAGGATTTAAAGTAAAGCACGAAGGTTAAATTTTTATTGAACTTGTAATTTTTATGATAAAATCTACATTAATATTTTCAGCATTACTTTTACTGTTAGAATTATCAGGTTGCACAACTGTATCCTATGAAACAATATATCCAACCTTGAAAGATGGGAAATATGATAGTGAATTCCCATACAAATCAACATCAGATGAATTAAATAAAATCAGTGAAACTATCCAGCGAGTTAACTCAACAGCATTTTACAAAATCTATGTATTTGATGAAAAAGAAAACCTGTTATTAAATGATCTTAAAAATAAAGAGCTGAGTAAAATTGCAGTTAAAGAAGCATTAGCTGATAATTCATCATCCGGTACAGCTGTAACCATTTACTCTCAAAATGGAAATGTGGCATTATTAACCTGTGCACACACAATTACTTTTCCTGATACACTGATTGCGTACAAATTTGATGAAGACGGGTACCAAACTAAATTTGTTGAATCAATTTCTATAAAAGAAAAACAAGTAGTTTATGTTGCCGGTTTTCCTGAAGGCAGTCAGGTAGAAGTAATCGTAAAAGATTCTAAAAATGATATCGCCCTTATCGGTAAAAAGTATGGATCTCAGAAAGGAATTTTCTTTTCCACATTTAATTATCCATGGGGAAAAGCAAAAGAAGTTGAATGGGGTACATTCGTTTACCTGATAGGATATCCAATAAATTTTAAAATGATTACCAAAGCTATTGTAAGCAGTCCGCGAAGAGATGAAAGCGGCTCTTTTTTGGTTGATGCTGTAATTAACCCGGGATTTAGCGGCGGACTTGTTCTTGCAATCAGAGACGGTGTTCCAAACTTTGAACTAATCGGAATGGTTCAGTGGGTACCTGAGGAAGAGGAAAGTATGATTTATCCCGAGAATTTAAAGACCAAAACATCTTATAATCCTGTTGTTCCTTATACGGGTAATCTTTATGTAAGAAAACATTCTTTAATCCGATACGGAATTGCAAAAGTAATTCCCGTTGAAACAGTTCAAAATTTTTTACTTACAAACAAATCCGTTCTTACGGATCAAGGTTTTTATATTCTTCAATAATAAAAATATTTGTATTATACTAGTAACTTTTAAGATGTATTATGCGTCTTAAGGTTATCCAGGAACATTAATGACCAAAAATATTGAACAAATAGAAATAAGTACAGTTTGTCCGACATGTAATAAATCTATATCGGAAATTTGGATTGCAAGGCTTGATTCGGTGATTGGTATCAGGTATGCCTATATATGTGGTGAATGTAAGAACTTATTAAAAATTTCTAAAGGAAAAAATATTCAGATTTATCAAGTAACCCGGCTTTTTTATTTTCTCCGGCAATTACACCTTCAAAATAGACTAAATTAATTTCTTTATTACACTTAACTTTTAATTAAAAGAAAATCCTACTATCCACTTTTGGAAGAAAGTGTGTCTTAGTTTATATATACAAAACGATTTAGGTCATAAATAGAATTATATAGTTTAAGATAATCTCTACTTACAAACTAATTGTCAAAAACATTTAAACAAAATTTGTACGACAGTATTTGCATATACTTTATAATCATCACGTAATTTCTATTTACTTACCAATTACCTTTTTACTTTTTAACTTGTAAATGTTTGTTTTATTGTTTCTTTTTGGTAAGCATAATTTTTGCTGTTAATAAACCATAGCAGGAGTAAATTACCAATGCTTAAACCAATATTTCCTAATGTTTTTTTTATTAAAATATTTTCTGTAAAGAAAAACTTAAAAGTATTTTTGTTTTTATCTTTACCATTTCTTACACAGTTATACTGTTGCACAACAGAACCCCAGCTTGAACCTAACCTTAAACTTGAACTTGAAGATGTAAGCTGCACCGAAGCTTGGCTGCAACTAACTACAAACAACATTCAACTACCAGCAACAATAAACCTTTATAAAAATAACTCAGTGTCTCATATCTACAATCTCAATACTAAGGACTCATTGCTCTACATCGATTCACTCTTACCCAACCAAACATATAAACTAAAAGTATCCAGCATCCAGAATCCAGTATCCAGCAATGAGCTTAGCGTTAGCACAATGGACACCACCTCCCATAACATTACCTGGCAGACTTTTACCTTTGGTGAAAATGGAATAGGTAGCTCCACATTTTACGATGTTGCCATCATTAATGAAAATGATATTTGGGTGGTTGGTGAGATTTATATGAATGACTCGCTTGGCAATCCTGATTCTCAACGCTATAATGCAGTGCATTGGAACGGACAGACTTGGGAATTAAAAAGAATACAAACTTTATTTAGAGGTAATATAATAACAGTTGCTTTAGAGGGAATATTTGCTTTTTCAAAAACTGATATTTGGATGGTAGGGAGCCTTCCCATTCACGGAGATGGAAACAACTGGGCAATGTATGACCTCAGAACTACTGTTGATCCTAATCTCTCATTATCAAAAGCTTGGGGTTCATCATCAAATGATATTTATTTTGTAGGAAGAACTGGCAGCATAATCCACTACCAAAACGGAAACTGGAAAAAAATTGAAAGTGAGACTAACATTGATATAAAAGATGTTTATGGAATTCCAAACGGAAATGAAATTTGGACTTGCGGATGGAATTTCCAAACGGGTCAATCGATGATTCTGAAAGTTGCACAAAGTACATCTGAAATAATTTGGGACAGCGAAATACCAGATCCAAAATTTATTTATAGTGGATTAATAAATGGTGTTTGCTCAAATGGTAATAGTGAATTCGTTTTTGTTGGTGGACAGGTTTACAGACAATCCTTACTTGATGGACGTTTAGCTCGAAGAGAGTGGGTAAAAACCACAAACGGCAGTAAGGTTTTAGAACTTGGAAATTATGGTTACAGAATAAAAAGCAGTAAAAAAAATAATATCGCAGTTGTTGGTGATGCTGCAATGATTTGGCATTACAACGGTGCAACCTGGTATAAATTTACTGAATTATATAACGAAGAAGATCGGCTCTATGGTTTGGCAATAACAGATAATTTAATTGTAGCTGTTGGCAAGCGTTATGCCACGGGAACATTAGGTTTGGGCCTAATAATTATAGGAAGGAGGTAAAATAATGTATGAATGCCCACCAGACTATAAAAATAATTGAGTAACGGTGCTGTAACACCGTTACCCATTGTACAAACAAATTATACAGTCCAAACATCATTCTGTGATATAAGGGTTTTTTGTTTGTAAAAGTAAAACTAACAATGACTAATTAAAATAAAAAGGAGTTAAAATGAATACGAAAAAGAATCTTATGATAGTCAGTTCAAAGATTAAGAGTTTATTGAGGCTATTCGTCTTTTCTATAATAATTTTATCTCAAATAACTCTGTCTGAAGAAATTTTAAGTCAAACTATTAGATGCGGCGTCCAAGATTTAAGTCCCGAAGAAGTGCAACAATTAAGGGATGCATTTAATCAATGGATTGGTCAGGGAAATAGAGTTACTGGAGGTGTTATAGTTACAATTCCAGTTTCCTTCCACATTATTCGATATGATAACGGTGCTGCAGATGTTACCGATCAACAGATTAATGACCAGATATCTGTTCTGAACTCTAGTTATTTAAATACAAATTTCCAGTTTTCTTTATATAGTATAGAAAGGATTAATAACACTTCTTGGACGACTCATACTTATGGTTCCCAGCAAGAAATTGATATGAAACAATCTCTGGGGGATGATCCATCTCACACTTTAAATTTTTATACCTGCGCTTTAAGCGGAGGATTGTTGGGCTACGCTACATTCCCTTGGTCATATCCGGAAAATAGCTATATGCACGGTGTTGTAGTTAAATACAGTTCGTTACCAGGAGGCTCTGAACCGAATTACAATGAAGGCGATACAGGAACTCACGAGGTTGGACATTATGTTTAGGTGCTTTCCATACATTTCAAAATGGTTGTACTTCACCCGGTGACGAAGTAGATGATACACCTTATGAAGCATCTCCTGCTTACGGATGCCCGAGCGGTCGTAATACTTGTACATCTGCTGGCGATGATCCCATTCATAATTTTATGGATTATACTGACGATTCCTGTATGGACCATTTTACATCAGGACAGTCATCCCGTATTGATGAAAAGATGTCTCAATACCGCCCCTCAATGTATGGACTCCCAATTGCGGTTGATCAAAAAAGGGAATCCGGTCAATTAATGACAGGTACGCAGATTGGCAGATGGCAGGGAGGTCCTAATTTTGTTAATTACACAGTTCCCATTTCACCATTCAGTTTTACAATTGGTAGTCAAGAAGTATTAAAAGGATCGCAAGACTTAGTTACAAACCCTTCAGAAAAATATAACAGGTGGATAAAAAATATATCCGAGGATATTTTGGACGTAAGTAACCATCATTCATTTGTAATTTCAAGCGATATGTCCAATTTAACTTCAAAGTTCAAAGCAACTTGTTCTGGCGTAACAATAAAAAATATATTTCCCGAAGCTACCGGATTAAATCCATCTACGGATAATGATTATTTTAAAGACCCTGGCTGATTGATTTCCCCGATCCATTATTCAATAACAACAAACGTAACCAGGGAATGAACGCGCCTTTCAAATCACGCCCCTCTCCATTTTATCCTGATTTTACTACAAGCTACAATGGAGACATTTATAAAGGTGTCTTCTTAAATCAACCTATAGTTGCTGGTAAACCCTACTACTCCGTAAAAGTAGATCAATTTCAAGATATACCATTAACACAAACAGGGAAAACGCACAGATTCTATTTCCAAAAATGGGATGCAAATCCAACTAACAGCGTAACTTTTCAAAACTCAAATGCGCTTGAAACACCTGCTGTGTTTACGTTAGATGGTGCAACTGCACAAGCTAACTTAAAAGCAACACAACTCTCCGGGATTTCAACCGGATTTTCAAACTCAGGTCAAAGAAAACTTATCGTAACATTTTATCCTCAATCTCAGTTTCATCAGGTTTATTCAAGTATGAACAGCGTATGGTACGAAAAAGCAAATATAAACTATCCGGAAACATCCCCAACAAGCTGGCAAATAATGAACAACTCCAAGCCATTAAATGGAGAGGTTAACACAACCGAAGGAAAATCCCCCTGCATTGATTACTTATATGAAACTCACAGCGTATATGAAGAAGATTATTTTATTTACATAGTATATGAAAAAAAGAAAACAGATGGTAAGTATGAAATTAGGTTAGCAAAATTTGATGATAACGCAGAAAAATATTTTGATATTTCTGTTTTTAGTTCTTCATATACAAATTATGCAACATTCGATGCAATGCCTGTTGTCTCAGTATCAAGACAAAGTAATGATGCACTCGCAGCAAAAATTGTAATTGTATGGAAGCGACAAGCAGAAGGTTCTGCCACTGCAGGATTGTACTATATGGCAGGCTTTGATCAGGGTGGATCGATCCAATGGGTTGATAGTTATCCTACCCCTTTGAAAATTTCTAGTACAGATGCAAACTCATCTTATCCGACAATTGCAGCATATAAAAATCCTGATGTAAATATTATAAATTTCCATCTTGCTTATCAACAAGGAACCACACAAATAAAATATGTCCCGATTGTTTTTGGTGTTTTGGGATCTGTTTCGGGAACCCCATCAAATATCTCTTCTGGTAATGGTTGGACAACCAATATATTTCCTTCAATCTCAGTTAACAATAATGGTCCCTTCCATAGCTATTCTTATGACTCACCAAAAATTGTTTGGTCAACAGGTTATATTGATGGCGGTAGTCTAATGTTCAGGCAAAGAGCCAATATGTCTTCACTGTGGTCGGCATTTCAATCTTATAATTCTTCGGATGATATTTTAAGTCCGACAATCAATGCTCCTAAATATTCTCCAAACGGTTATGATGAAAGCTTTATTTTTGGATGGGCAGAGTTAACCGGGTATTTCAACTTTTATGTTACAAGCGATAACTTAGCATCAAGACATTTGCTTCCAACGCACGGCAAAGATATTCAGCTTGCTAACTTTATGGAAATCTGGGATAGCTTTGGATATTCGGTTTTAGATAATAACACAAGAACAAGTGCCCCATTTACTTTTGAAAACAGATGGATAAATTTTTTACAAAAAGAAAATTTGGCGGATATTCACTCTGGAAGAAACGGAGTTGTTGTTAAGAATGATGCTGAATTATACTTTGTTCTCGGTGATATGCAGGTAAATGATAACCCTGTTGAATTTAATGCTCTTAATGATTCATCGGTCATTATCAATTTGAATGAACTTAATAATTATTTGATTTCTAACTCATTCGGTGTGGATGATAACTCAACTTTGACTTATAGTGTTTATTATGGATTAAACGATTCATTAATTGTTCACAATAGTTTAACAAATCAAGATCAGATTAATTTTAAAGTTGAACTAATTGATGCTGAAACCGGAGTTGTAATCGGAACTTACGATAATGTCACCCAAACAAAATCGAACTTGCAGGGATACGAAAACATTTCATATCAAATTGCAATGAACGGCTTAGGAAGCAGAAATGTAAAACTAAGATTATCAGTTTCAAATAATTTTGATGGTGAATATGCATTATCGAATATCTATTCGTATGATCATCCTTTAGGAAAAGGAAATGTTAAAGAATTATCCTGGGACGGTGAAGGTGTTGTAAAAGAATATGCACTTGCACAAAACTTCCCAAATCCTTTCAATCCAAGTACAATAATCCGTTACCAACTTCCAAAAGATGGAATAGTAACACTAAAGATTTACGACATACTTGGAAGTGAAGTTGCAACACTAGTTAACGAAGAAAAAGTTGCAGGGAAATATGAAGTAAACTTTAATGCTTCAAATTTTGCAAGCGGAGTTTACATTTATAAAATACAAGCTGGTTCTTTTATTAATTCCAAAAAGATGATACTACTTAAGTAATTTTTAAATTTAGGGAACGGTCACCAGACCGTTCCTCTTTTTCTACAGACACGGATTTATTCCAGTATCACGCTACCGCCTAAACAAATATCATCATTATAAAACACAGCAAATTGTCCGGCAGCAATTCCAAGATCTTCTTTTTCTAAACTTACAATACCGGTGTTGGCATTTAACTCCAGACTGCATTTATAAAATCTTTCGCCGTGTCTTATTTTAACTTTAAGATTTTCATCATTGATTTTTTGATCACTTATCCAATTGAACTTGCCAACTGTAAAATCCTTTCTTGCACGATCAATCAAATTTTCTCGTGAAATATATATGATGTTTTTTTCAATATCCTTTTTAATAACAAACCATGGACCGCCCCCCAATCTTAAACCTGAACGCTGCCCAATAGTATAGAAATAATATCCTTTATGCTTTCCCATAACTTTGTTTGTATCAATATCAATTAAATCACCTTCAACTTCTCCAAGATGATGCTTGATAAAATCAGAAAATTTAATCTTTCCTAAAAAACAAATTCCCTGGCTGTCTTTTCTGCTCATATTCGGCAGCTTATACATTTGTGCAAGTTCTCTAATTTGTTTTTTCTTATAAGTTCCAATTGGAAAAAGTGCCCTGCTTAATTGCTGCTGCGTAAGATAAGCCAGAAAATATGTTTGATCTTTTATTGGATCAGGAGAAGTTTTTAGAAGAAATGTATCGTTAAAATTTTCAACTCGTGCATAATGTCCCGATGCAACTTTTTCAAAGGAATTATCGATCTTGTTAATGAACTGCCCAAATTTTATTAACCTATTACAAAAAATATCCGGATTTGGGGTTCTGCCCTCTTTTATTTCTGCGATAGTATAAGAAACAACAGAATCCCAGTATTCGGTTTGCATATTAATAATTTCAAGCGGCACATTTGCTTGATCACAAACTGCTCGTGCAAATTCAAGATCTTCTTCCCATGGACAATCGCCAAGAAATGAAAATTCATCCTGAAGCCAAATCTTAAGATAGAATGCTGTTACATCGTGTCCTTCATCTTTTAATAAACGAAGTGCAACAGAGCTGTCAACTCCACCGGAAAGTAAAACCGCAATTTTCATTTACTTCTTTATCTCCGGTTTTATTTTTAATCTTTCAATTTTAGGAATAACCTCGTTATATATTTTTATATCTACTTTACTTAACAGAAGTGTTACTAGCTTTTGTGAACCAATCATCCGATCGAAAAAACCTATGGCTACTTTATTTTTACTATCGCTTACTTTCATAAGTCCTCGATATCTTCCATCAAAGATTCCGCCAGAAAGAGAATCGATATCTTTCATCAATATTGTAATCTCTTTTTGTTTGAAAATAAACTGCGAACAGATAATCTTTTCATCATCAGCTTCAATCTTATAAGGTACAAGTTTGTAAAACACAAAATAGGATTTGTTTAAATAGTAGAGAATAAATATTGAAATAGTAAAAGGAACAAGTAATATCAAATCTTTTTCTAATTTTAAGCCTAATGGTAATATGTATATAATCAGCATTGGAGTGAGAACGAGATTTAGATATCTATAAATAAACCTCCAGAAAGCTGAGTATGTGAAAACCTGCATAAGTAATAATTTTTTTAAAGCAATTTATTGAAATTCTTTTAACCAGAACAGATTAAAAAAGGCTCTTACGAGCCTTAATTAAACTTAACTTTATCTTATCCCGTTTCTATTTTATTTCGGCACCAATACCTTTTATCTGATAAAGTGTAACAGGACCGGTAACTGCTGCGGCATTAAATTCTTTTCCCTGCTCAGTGGCAACGTGTTCATAGTATTCGAGAGCTTCTTCTTTCGTGAGTTCTATTTTGTAAACTGTACCTTCAACAAGTGCAGATTTTCCTTTCGCTTCAACAGGAAAAACAATATCGCCGTCTTTGACTTTAATTTTAATTTTTTGATTTTCAGCATCACTTTTCAATTCCATCCAGCAGCCAGCCATTGAACAAACATCCAGCACTTCTCCTTCCACTAAAACCGTCTTTCCAATAAATTCTTCAGGTTGAGAAAGAATTTTAGATATGCTCGTTTTTTCTGTTAAGGATAATTCTTTACCATACTTATCCGTTTGCGAGTATGCTGCCATTGATATGAAAAGGAATAGAAATACTATTAGTTTTTTCATTGTTTCTCCATTAATAAATGATTTATTATCCTTTAAAACTTAATTGTTACTTGTTCTTTGAATTCTATTTTAATTCCATCTAAATCACCAATGACTTCTTTAAATTCTTCCATCGTTTTGGGCTTGGCACTCTGCAAATTTTTCATTACATCTTTATTTTTTATTATCTCAGAAAAATCCACCTCCATCAGAGTCACATCAGAACCATCAACAAAAGAAGCATCTGTTTCATCAATTCCGTCTTTAAAATTAAAGTGAATAGCTATTTTCATTCCATCAAACATTTCTATGAATTTTTGTTCCATCTGATCAGTAAAAGTAGAATCCTCAATCGGAGTGTAAGCGGAGTCAGGTTTAATTTCATCTTCCATTTGAGGTTTAGGAAAATTTATAACAAGGGTTGATTGATCACCTCTTGTGAAATTAAATTTTAAATAATCATCGACAGCTTTCTCTTCGCCTTCATTAAGATCATCACCGAATGGTATTTTATCATCAGGGCTTGGGCTAAGTTTTAATTTATTAATATCGCTGAAAGAATAAATAACCTTATAGCCTTCATAACCATCAATAATAGATTTTTCACCAGAAACATAATTAACACCCTCTCCAAAGTTTGCTGCCTTACTAATTAATTCATCTTCATTAAACATTTCAAACTTTTCAGTTTTAGTTGAATCGAACATCACGGCAAATTCTTTCATCATATTTATCACTTCATTTTTCATCACGAAAGTTTCTTCGATAGTTCCGCTTCCATCTTTATTTAAGTTTACTTTAGTATTAACCTGCAAACAACCGGAAAGAATAATCGTTAAAACAAATCCAACAAATAAAAGTTTCAGATATTTCATTTTCATTCCTAATTATTTATAAAAGATTACTTGCCAATTCTGCTAATTCAGATCGCTCTCCCTTTTCAAGATTTAATATGTGCATAAAGTTTTTGTCCTTTAAATCTATCTATAAGAAAAGAAAGTCCGTTTGATTGTCCATCAAGATAAGGATGATCGATTTGATAAATATCCCCGGTAAATACCACTTTGGCTCCCTCACCTGCACGAGTTATAATAGTTTTTATTTCGTGCGGTGTAAGATTTTGTGCCTCATCAACAATAAAAAATATTCTTTGTAAACTTCGCCCGCGTATATAGGTTAAAGGTTCGATAACAAGTTTATCTTCCTTTAACATCGTATCAATTGCTGTATGTTGTTTATCATTTTCAGGGAATTGATCCTGAATTACTTTCAAATTATCCCAAAGCGGCTGCATATATGGCGCAAGCTTGCTTTCAATATCACCGGGAAGATATCCGATATCCTTATTGCTTAGTGGAACTATAGGCCTTGCTATAAAAATCTGGCGGTAATATTTTTTTACTGCTAGAGCACTTGCTAAAGCAAGCAAAGTTTTTCCTGTTCCGGCTTTACCGGTTAAAGATACAAGCCGAATATCTGTATTAATCAATGCATCAACGGCAAAAGTTTGCTCTGCATTACGCGGATTTATACCGTAAACATTTGTTTTATCAACTTTAATTATTAATTCACTATTCTGATCCAGATGAGCCAGCACTGAACGATTTGTGTTTCTGAGAATATAATATTTGTTTGGAAGTGCCTCACCGTTAAGTTTTTTTAAGAATGGTTTAGCGGGTACCTGATACGGCGGCTGAAAAAGTTTTACTAATAATTCATCATCAACATCTTCTAATACGGCTTTGCCGCTGTAAAGTTCTTCAATACTTTTAACTCGGTCGGTTGTGTAATCTTCAGCAGGTATTCCAAGTGCTTTAGCTTTCATTCTAAGATTTACATCTTTTGTAACAAGAATTACCTGAGATTTGTTTTTTTGTCTTTCATGCCATTCATAAGCAACACTTAGTACTCTATGATCCGGAGTATCATCTCTAAATACATCACGAATTGCAGGTGCTAATCCTTTGGAAATGGCGATTCTAAGTTTACCTCTTCCTTTGCCCATCGAGATACCGCCGTTAAACAAAGCTGATCCAGTCATAGAGTCGAGCGTACGCGCAAATTCCCGCGCATTTAAATTTATTACCTGGCTGCCGCGCTTAAAATGATCAAGTTCTTCAATAACTGTTAAAGGAATTACTACATCATTTTCCTGAAACATCTTTATAGAATCAGCATCGTGAAGAATTACATTTGTATCAAGGATAAAAATCTTAGGCGTTTTTTTTGAAACTAAATTTTTCTTGGCTGACATATTAAATTAATGGATTTTAGTTGTGGGTTTATTAAATGATCTTATGGATTTATCCGAAAAGTAAAGTACTATTAAGTTATGTAAAAGTGTTATCAATATTTAGCTGAATTCTCTTTGTTACGCTTACATGCAAAAATCTACAATAACCTAACCAATTTCAAATGTTTTTATTATTTAATTGTTTCGAAATGCTATCTCTGAAATTGGCATACTGATAATAAATCTGCTGCCAATATTAACTTTGCTTTTCACATCAATTTGCCAGTTAAGTTTTTCAACTAACTCTTTTTTAATCAGGATTTATAGAATTTAAAAAGATTATCATATATTTGTTAATAAAAATAAGAATGCCATTGCTCAAAAACTATTTAGAAATATTAGACTTAATTAAATTGATTAGCCACTTTTAGGGTGGCTGTTTTTTTATACAAACTATCAACTCAATATGAATGATTACAAAAAATAAAAAAGCTAAACTGCTCCTGGAAGATGGAACTGAATATATTGGATACAGTTTTGGATACGACGGTAATACAAATGGCGAGGTTGTTTTCAACACAGGAATGGTGGGTTACCCTGAAACGCTCACAGATCCATCTTATTGCGGGCAAATACTTGTTTTAACCTATCCACTGATTGGTAATTATGGTGTTCCTTCAAAAGAAAAAGAAAATGATTTGTATAAGAATTTTGAATCGGATAAGATCCACATTCGTGCTTTGATTGTAACCGATTATTCGTTCGAATATTCACACTGGAACGCTGAGAGAAGTTTAGCCGATTGGCTGAAGGAAGAAAAAATCCCAGGCATTTATGGAATTGATACAAGAATGCTGACAAGAAAACTCCGCGATAAAGGTACGATGCTGGGTAAAATTATTATTGATGAAAACTCCAAAATCAATTTTGAAGATCCGAACATGAAAAATTTAGTTGGTGAAGTTAGTATTAAAGAACCTACAGAATATAAAGCCGGAATGAAAAAAGTTGTACTTGTTGATTGCGGAACCAAGAACAACATTATCCGGGCTTTCCTCGGCAGAAATATTTCTGTCATCCGCGTTCCTTATGACTATAATTTTAATTCGATTAAAGCAGATGGCATTATTTTATCCAATGGTCCCGGCGATCCAAAGATGAATAAAGCTACAATTGAAAATGCAAAACTAGCAATGGAACAGAATAAACCGATTCTTGGAATATGCCTGGGTTCCCAAATACTAGCACTCGCCGCCGGTGCCGATACTTACAAATTAAAATACGGTCATCGTGGACATAATCAGCCATGCAATGAACTTGGTACAAAAAGATGTTACATCACATCTCAAAATCACGGCTACGCAGTTGATTCATCCACACTGCCTGAAGATTGGCGGGATTGGTTTATAAATGATAATGATGGAACAAATGAAGGAATCATTCATATCTCAAAACCGTTTTTTGCATCACAGTTTCATCCGGAAGCTTCACCTGGTCCTGATGATTGCGAATTCATTTTTGATATGTTTGTTAGAGCATTAAAATAAACTCAGTGGCTCTCCGTGCTAACCTCTGTGTTTCTCCGTGAAAGAATTCTTACACTGAGAACCAAGAGAATCACAGAGTTTCACAGAGAAAGAAAAAGAATATGATTAAAAAAGGTAAGCCAAAAAAAGTTTTAATACTTGGCAGCGGTGCTTTGCAAATTGGACAAGCAGGCGAATTTGATTACTCCGGTTCTCAAGCTATTAAAGCGCTTAAGGAAGACGGTATCACAACTGTACTTGTTAATCCAAATATTGCGACTATACAAACATCCGAGAACTTTGCTGATAAAGTCTATTTCATTCCAATAAAAGCTGATTTTGTAGAACGAGTTATTGAAAAGGAAAAACCCGATAGCATTCTTCTTCAGTTTGGTGGACAAACGGCACTTAATGTTGGAGTGGAACTTTATGATAATGGAATCCTCGAAAAACACAATATTAAAGTTTTAGGAACTCCGATTGATACAATCAAAGACACCGAAGACAGATTACTTTTTGGACGACGGGTTGAAGAGGTCGGATTAAAAGTTGCAAAGAGTAAAACAGCTACTAATATTGAAGAAGCTCTCAAAGCAGCCGAAAAAATCAATTTTCCTGTGATGGTTCGTATTGCGTATGCGCTTGGTGGATTGGGTTCAGGAATAGTTAATAATAAAGAAGAGCTAATCGAAAAAGCAAAACGCTCTTTTTCATTTACAAATCAGATTTTGATTGAAGAATCTGTTTATGGATGGAAAGAAGTTGAGTATGAAATTGTCCGTGATAAATATGATAACTGCATAACAATTTGCTCAATGGAAAACATCGATCCGATGGGAATTCATACTGGTGACAGTGTTGTAATTGCACCTGTGCAAACTCTTTCTGCTAAAGAAAATTTTAAACTTCGATCAATCGGAATAAAGCTTATTCGTCATCTTGGAATTATTGGTGAGTGCAATATCCAATATGCACTAGATCCAAACTCTGAAGATTATAGAATAATAGAAGTGAACGCACGACTTAGCCGCAGTTCTGCACTTGCATCAAAAGCTACTGGATATCCGCTTGCATTCATCGCAACCAAATTGGCACTTGGCTACGCGCTTAACGAGGTGGTAAATGCAATCACACAGGAAACATCCGCTAACTTTGAGCCTGCATTAGATTATGTTGCCTTAAAATTCCCTCGCTGGGATTTACAGAAGTTTCAACAGGTAAGCACTCAACTAGGAACTGAAATGAAATCCGTTGGTGAAGTTATGTCTCTCGGAAGAAGCTTTGAAGAAGTTCTTCAGAAAGCAATTAGAATGCTTGATGTTGGAATGAAGGGATTTATCGGCAACCAACTTCAATTCAAGGATCTTGATAAAGAGTTAATCGAACCAACCGACAAAAGAATTTTTGTTATTGCCGAAGCCTTAAAGCACGGCTATTCGGTTGATAAAATCCATCAGCTTACAAAAATTACAAAATGGTTTTTGTATAAAATGAAAAACATTGTTGATCTTGAAAATCATGCTAAAGGAATGACTATTGATAAAATAGATTTTGAATTGATGAAACACTTAAAGCAATCAGGTTTCTCCGATCTGCAAATTGGACAGATTGTAAACGCCGATGAAATGACTGTTAGGAATTATCGTAAGTCCTTAAAGATTGTTCCTGTTGTTAAGCAGATTGATACGCTGGCTGCTGAGTTTCCTGCACAAACAAATTATCTTTATCTAACTTATCACGGAATTGAAGATGATATACAACTTGGTGAGAAGGATCAAATAATAGTCCTGGGAAGCGGTCCTTATCGAATTGGTTCATCAGTTGAATTTGATTGGTGCTGTGTAAATGCCGCAACTCAGGTTAACAAGAGCGGATACAAATCAATAATGTTAAACTGCAATCCGGAAACTGTAAGTACAGATTATGACATTTGCGATAAACTTTACTTTGAGCAATTAACTCTCGAGCGTTTGCTTGATATTTGTGATAAAGAAAATCCTGCCGGCGTTATTGTTTCCATGGGCGGACAGGTACCAAACAATCTTGCTATGAAACTTCATAAAGCCGGAATAAAAATAATAGGCACATCGCCTGAACAAATCGATAATGCAGAAAGCCGGCATAAGTTTTCTAAAATTCTTGATTCAATTGGAGTTGATCAACCTGAATGGCGAGAGGTTACTACACTCGATGATGCAAAACAATTTTCACAAAAAGTCAGTTATCCTGTTTTGATCAGACCAAGTTACGTACTTAGCGGTGCAGCAATGAGTATAGTACTAACTGAAGATGAGCTTGAGTTATATTTGAAAAAAGCAACCGAGCTTAACACCGAACATCCGGTTGTTATTAGTAAGTTTATAACTGAAGCACGTGAAATTGAAGTTGATGCGGTTGCTACTGAAGGTGAACTTTTTTGTTACGCAATTGCAGAACATGTTGAAAATGCCGGCGTACATTCCGGCGATGCTACAATCGTTCTTCCTCCGCAGCGAACCTATCTTGAAACAATGCGCAAAGTCAAAATGATTACGCGTGAGATTGCAAAGGAGTTGGATATTACAGGTCCATTCAATATTCAGTTCATTGCAAAAGATAATGAAGTAAAGGTGATTGAATGTAATCTTCGTGCATCCCGAAGTTTTCCTTTTGTTTCTAAGACATTAAAGATAAACTTTATTGAAATTGCAACGAGATTAATGCTTGGAGAAAAAATTCCGCGTATTGATAAATCTTCTTTCGACCTTGACTATGTAGGTGTTAAAGCTTCACAATTTTCATTTACAAGATTAAAAGGTTCAGATCCTGTTACCGGAGTCGAAATGTCATCTACTGGTGAAGTTGCATGTTTGGGTGATGATTTTAACGAAGCATTTTTAAAAAGTAGTCTTGCAATTGGACAGCGAATCCCAACCAAAGGAGTAATGCTTTCTACAGGAACATTAAAAAATAAAGCCGAGTTTATTGATGAATTAAAAATTCTTAGAACAATGGGATTAAAATTTTACGGTACAAAAGGCACAACAGATTTCTATTCAGAAAACGGAATTGAAGTTGAGGTTTTGTACCGTCCATTTGATAATCATGAACCGAGTATTCTTACTTATATGTCTGAAGGGAAAATTGATCTTGTTATAAACATTCCCAAGACCGCAGAGAAAGTTGAACTTGATAGTGATTATATTATCAGGAGAAAAGCTGTTGATTTGAATATTCCACTTTATACAAATATACAAACCGCAAAAAGATTTGTTAAAGCATTAAAAAATTATAAACCATCCGAGTTGAAGATAAAAAGCTGGGATGAGTATGAGTAAACAAGGTCTTTATTATAATAATGATTCCTATTTATCAAAAATAAATTTTCCTGATTACATTATTTCGATAATTTGCAAGTAGAATTTTAGAATTAATAAAGAAAATATTATGCCTAACATAACATCTATAGTTGAGATCATTCAACTTATGCTTGCCCCTGGAATTATGATTTCTGCTTGCGGGCTATTATTGCTTGGTATGAATAATAAATATTCACTTGTGGTTAATAGAATTCGACTTCTAAATGAAGAACGCAGAAGAGTTCTTCATAAAGTAGATGATAAAGATTTTAACTATCAAGAGAATCAACGTCTTGAAAGCATATCAATGCAGATCACAAGTCTTGTTTTCAGAGTTAAGCTTGTTAGAAATGCCGTTTTGTGTTACACCACCGCGGTTGCATTATTTGTGCTTACCTCTCTTTCAATAGGATTTGGGTACCTGCTTGATATAACCAAACTGAACTCGCTTATTACAATTCTTTTTTTACTTGGAATGATTTCTGTTTTGTGCGGAGTAATTTTTGCAGCTTATGAAACTTACAAAGGATACGAGATAGTTAATTTTGAAGTTAGAATTGATGAATAGTTTTTATTAACCCAATTCCTTAAAGGAATTGGGTTAATTGTATTAAGACTGTTTTATAAAACTACATCACCAAAGCCATTATTGCCTTCTGAACGTGCAGCCTATTTTCTGCCTCATCAAAAATTACTGAGTTAACTGAATCTGCAACTTCGTTCACAACTTCATCACCGCGATGTGCAGGTAAACAGTGCATAAATAAATAATCAGCTTTTGCATTTTTAACTAACTTTGGATTTACCTGATACTTCATAAATTTCTTTTTACGTTCGACAGCTTCAGCTTCCTGACCCATACTTGCCCAAACATCTGTGTAAACGATATCAGCATTTTTAACTGCAGCAACAGGATCTTCAAGTATTTCAATTTTGCTTCCCATATATTTTGCAAACTTCTTTGCATTTTCAACAATCTCTTTATCGGGTTTGTATCCTGATGGTGAAGCAATTGATATATTCATTCCAACTTTTGAGCAGCCGTTTAATAAGCTGTGAGCCATATTATTTCCATCACCAATATATGCAAGTTTTAATCCTTGAAGTTTTCTTTTCTTTTCAAGAACTGTAAATAAATCAGTTAAAACCTGGCATGGATGAAGCAGATCTGTCAATCCATTAATGATAGGAATGTTAGCATACTTTGCAAGCTCAGTAACATCGCTGTGTGCAAAAGTACGAATCATAATTCCATTTAAATATCTTGCAAGAACTTTTGCGGTATCAGAAATACTTTCACTTGTTCCAAGCTGTAAATCATTTGGCCCAAAGTACAGCCCAATTCCTCCAAGCTGATAAATTCCAACTTCAAAAGAAACTCTTGTTCTTGTTGATCTTTTTGTAAAAATCATTCCAAGAGTTTTGCCTTCAAGCAAACGATGAGGTTCACCTGTGTATAATTTTTCTTTCAGTGATTTACTTACATCAAATATTTCATAAATCTCTTCGATTGAAAGATCAGCAATAGAAATTAGATCTTTGCCTTTCATATTAACTGCCATAAGTACTCCTAATTATTATTATAGTTTAAGTTCAATATAAAGTTCAAGTTTAGGTTCAAGTTCAAGAAAAATCTAACTACCAACCACCTACTACCAATTACCTGCTACCAACTATCCTCGTTCCACCCTCAGGCTTTCCGAGCATAGTCGAATCTGTTATAATCGTTTCCTTCCCTCCATTGTTTACAAAATTTATTGCGGCAAGTATTTTAGGTCCCATACTTCCGGCAGCAAATTCACCCTCATCATAATATCTCCGGGCTTCATCAACTGTAATTACATCTAGAGCTTTTTGATCAGACTTATTAAATCTTAAATAAACTTTAGGAACATCTGTAAGAATAAAAAACGCTTCGGCAATAATTTCTGCTGCAAGTAATGCAGATGCATGATCTTTATCAATAACAGCTTCAACTCCATAGAGCCGGTTATCTTCACCGCGATAAACAGGAATACCGCCGCCTCCCGATGCAATAACAATATTTCCTTTATGAACAAGGTCCTTTATTACTTTTTTGTTCAAAATATCTTGTAGGCTGTGGTGATGGAACGATTCTTCTCCATCCTCGTTTGCGCGGATCTTCTTTAAATATGAAGTTATTAACTCTTGCAAGCAAGTCGGCTTCTTCTTTAAGATAAAATGCACCAACTGGTTTTGTAGGATTTTGAAAAGCAGGATCATGTTTATCAACCAAAACTTGTGTTACAAGTGTTACAACGTTTTTACGAATCTTATAATCTTTAAGAATGTTAATTATTTGCCGTTCAATCATATAACCAATACCGCCTTGAGAATCGGCAACACAAATATCTAAAGGCATCTTAGGAATTTTGTAGTTGTTATACCCTGCTTCGTTTCTAAGCATGATATTTCCAACTTGAGGACCGTTGCCATGAGTAATTACAAGATTGTAATCTTCTCTTATCAGATTTAGAAGATTAATGCAAGTATCGTATGTGTTCTTTTCCTGTTGCTGGATAGTGCCAATTTCATTTCCCCGTAAAAGCGCGTTTCCTCCAAGTGCAACTACTGCGGTTTTTTTCATAAAATCTTTTTGAAATAACTATGCTACGAAAGTAAAATAAATATTTAAGTGTTAACTTAAGGAAGGTAAATTTCAAAAAAAAAATGATTTGATTTTTTGCATTTAAGTAATAAAAATGAGTGCTAAAAAAGAAGATTCAATTGATGAATTTTTAAAGCCCGACAATATGCTTCGGCTTTATGCTACTGGTGCATTTCCTATGGCGGATGAGAAAACAGGAGCAATTGAATGGTATCTGCCCGAAACCAGATGTATAATCCCTTTAGATAAATTTAACATTCCGCGGTCAGCGAAAAAATTTGATAGGTTGAATTTCGAAATTAAATTTGATACTGAAACAGTATCTGTAATCAGAGGTTGTGCAGATAGAGAGCATACATGGATTTCTGAAAAACTGATTGAGGCTTATAAAAAATTAATTAAGCGAGGTCATCTTCATTCTGTTGGAGTTTGGAAGGATGGATTTCTTGTCGGAGGTTTATTCGGCATTACTTTCCGAGGAGCATTTTTCGGTGAATCAATGTTTTCAAAAATTCCCCAAGCTTCCAAAGCTGCCTTAATAACTTTACTAAATCATCTTCGTGACAATGACTTTGTGTTACTTGATGTTCAGTATCTTACAGAGCATCTAAAAATGTTTGGGGCTATTGAGATTAGTTTAGAAAAGTATAAAGAAAAACTTTTAGAGGCTTATCAAAGAATTTGTACATTTTAAGTCTTTATTAATGTAACCCATTTGAATTGCTCTTACTTCCCCAACTTCGCACTTTATTAACTAAATCTTTCTTACTAAATGGTTTTGACAGGTAATCATCAAATCCTAAAGATAAAAACTTTTCTTTATCTCCAACCATTGCATGAGCTGTTACTGCAATAACTGGAATAGTTTTGTATAAAGGCAGCGTTCTTAAATTCTTCAGCAATTCAATTCCACTAATTCCTTTTCCAAGACTTATATCCATTAAAACAAGCAAATATGTATTATTTTTCATCATGTTAGTTGCATCTTGACTGTTAGATGCTGATTCAATTTCCATTTCGTCTTTTAAGAAAAGCTCAATGATTTTTCTTGTTGCTTCATCATCATCCACAATTAATATTTTATTTCTTTTACCGAGAGGTGTAGAAAGAATATCTTCATTTGTATCTGATTTTACCGGTTCAGTTAGGAAATCTTTTTGCACCGCCGGGAATACAACAGTAAAAGTTGAACCTTTACCAATCTCACTTTCCAATGAAATACTTCCACCCATTTTTTCAACAAATTTTTTGGCTATTGTCAAACCTAATCCTGCCCCTTCAAAGTTACGGTTGTAACCTTCACTTACTTGTCTGAACTCATCAAAAATTGTTGCCTGGTCTTCTTTTGCGATTCCGATGCCGGTGTCAATTACGCGAATGATTGCATGTTTTTTATCATTACTGCTGTCCAAACGAAGCTCAATTGTGATACCGCCTGTAATTGTATATTTAATGGCATTATTTACAAGATTTGTGATAATAGACTGCAAAAGCCTTTTATCAAGCTTACATAAAACAATCTTCTGTTCTATCACTGTATTTAAATATAGATTTTTTTTCTGAGCAACAGCACCAAGCATCGAAACAATATCACTTATTTCTTCAGCAATATTCATTTCATTGTAGTTTATCTGAACTTTATCTGCCTCAACTTTTGAGAGATCTAAAATCAAGTTTAGTGTTTCTAACAATCGTTTACCGCTTTGCATTATAGTGGAAATCATCTCATTCCACTCATGATCTTCAATTTCGGTATTTAATATCTCTGTATAACCGAGAATCCCAATTAGCGGAGTACGAAGCTCGTGACTCATATTTGCAAGAAAGTTGGATTTAAGCTTGCTCATTTCCTCTGCAGTTTCTTTTGCTTCAATTAATTCTTTCTTAGCCAATTCTCTTTCAATTACACTACCAAGATTAGCGGCAGTTGTTTGCAGCATAGATATTTCGTTTTCACTCCAAACACGCTCTGATTTACAATAATCAAATCCAATAAATCCCCAAAACTCATTCTTGACCATAACTGGAACAAGTAAAATAGACTTAATTCCCTCAGCACTCAACAAATTTTTTAAATCGATATTTAAATCATTGACTAAACTATTGATAATCCCACCATTTTTTAAAACCTGATACCAGCTTTCAAACATCGGGAAATAATGTAAGTTTTGAAGTTTGGGATTATCAATCTCCGCACTCACTGTGCCGTTAGTCCATTCATATTTTTGATTCATAATCAGTTCTCCTGAAACCGCTTCAACGCTATTTTCAAAAATATAAACACGATCAATATCAGACGATTGTCCTAGCGATTTTATTGTTTCGGATATGGCAAGATCAAAATCTCTTTCTGTCAGAAGAATATTAGCGGCATCTGCAACGCCTTTTAAAAGATTTTTTTGGCTTAATAAAATCTGCTCAAGTTTTTTCTGGTGAGTAATATCTTTTAACGTCCCGATAGTAGCTTTTTTACCCTGATAATTAATAACACGGGCACTCATATTAACAAAAACTTTGCTGCCGTTTTTGTGCAACATTTTCCATTCATAAGATGATGGTGCGGGTTTCCCTTCCTGCCGCTTCTGATAGTTATTCACTACTAAATCCATATCTTCAGGTGCTACAAATTTTGTAAATGAAAGACCCTCGATTTCATTAATCTCATAACCAATAATTTTGCAAAAGGCCCTATTAACAAAGGAAATGATTCCACCAACAATTAAAAATACGCCATCCTGAATACTGTCTATCAGTGTTCTATATTTTTCTTCGGATTGGGTAAGTTCTATCTCCACCTTTTTTCTGGCAGTAATATCCCTCATAGAAAAAATAAGCCCGTAAGGAGATTCGTCAGCTGATTTTAATACTTCACGCTGCACCTCAAACTGAAATTTGTCACCATTATTATTTATAAAGTTATATTCCTGGGGCCCTATCTTTTTAGTAATTGCGTCTTTAAAATTTCTTATCCCCCTTTCTTGATCTTCCTGGGCGATAAAGCTCATAATATTTTTATTTTTAACTTCTTCGAAATTTTTACAGCCGCTAAATTTAATTCCCACATCATTTAGAAATAATATTTCACCTTTAATGTTAGTTATTGTAATGACATCAGGTAATGTAGCTATAAGTTTTTTATAAAGCTGTTCACTTTCCTTTAGAGCTGTTTCAGCATTAATGCGGCTGGAAATATCAGTGATAAAACCCTCTAAGCTTTCAACCTTTCCTTTCCTAGATATTTGAGCATTTCCTTTTTCCCAAACCCATTTTTCTCCTTTGTCTTTAGTTCTTATACGATAGACAAGTTGATATGGTATCCTTTTTTTTACAGAATCTCTGATTGTGACAAAAACATTTTCTTTATCTTCAGGATGAATCAGCTCAGCATAAGAAATTTTATTATTAAGAATTAATTCCTCAGCCAAATAACCTGTTAATTCTAAACATCCCTGGCTGACAAATTCCATTGTCCAATTGTGATCATACTTGCTGCTATAGGCCATTCCCGGTAAATTGGACATCAGGTTGGATAATTGTTTTTCACTCTGATTAAGTTTTGCTTCCGTTTTTTTGCGTTCAGAAATATTCCTTAGAATTGCCTGAACTCCTATTAACTCTTCACCATCTCGTATAGGTACTGCGCGAAGTTCATATGAAATGATGCTACCATCTTTTTTAATTCCATCAATTTCAAAAATCGGAACCTCTTTGCCAAGCATTAATTTTGATAAATAAAACGCTGAAGAAACAACCGATTGTGTTGTGAGTAAACCAGAACTAAAAATATTTTCACCAATTATGTCAGTTCTTTTATACCCCGTTTCTTCCTCAAAAATATTGTTGATATCTAAAACTTTTCCTTTTGGATCTATAATTGCAATTAGGTCTGCAGCTTTATCAAACAATAAGCGGTAACGTTCTTCTCGCCTTTTTAATAAGTTATGGGTTCGGGTTCTTTCGATTGCGAGCGCTATTTGATCAGACACATAGATTAAAACATTTAGATCACGCAAACCTAAACGTATCTCTTCATTATAAGATTGAACAACAAGCACACCAATTGTACTATCGGCAATTTTTAAAGGCACTCCTATCCAATCAAGTGAATCTGTTCCTACAAGATCAACTTCGCCATCTTTAACTAATTTTTTAAATATCTCTTGATCAACGTGTAAAGGTTTACCTGTTCTTAAAATGTATTCAGTTAAGCCTCGGCCGGGGGGTGCGGTTTCATATGGCTCATCAAATTCATCTACAAAGTATGGAAAGCTTAAGAGATTGCTTGGTTGATCATAAATAGCTATGAACAGGTTCTCAACTGGAAGCACATCGGCAAGTGATTTATGTATTGATGAATATAAATCATCAAGATTTTCATTATCCATAACTGCATGTGAAATTTGATAAAGCGCTTTTTCTAGCTTTTCTAATTTCTTACGTTCACTTATATCTTCTTTAATGGCAAGAAAGTTTGTTGTTTTTCCCTGTTTGTCTCTAACCGGTGAAATCGAAATTAATTCCCAGAATAATTCCCCATTCTTTTTCTTATTTAATAATTCGCCCCGCCATTCTAAACCGTTTGAGATTGTGCTCCAAAGTTCAGTGTAAATATTTTCATCATTCTTTCCAGATTTAAGTATGCGAGTATGTTTTCCTATAGCTTCTTCTGCTGTATAGCCAGTAACTTCTGAAAACCTTGGATTAACGTATTCAATATTTCCATTGGTATCAGTAATAACCACTGTAGAATTACTTTGTTCAACTGCAGCAGAAATTCTGTTTAGGTGTTCCTCGAGAAGTTTATGCTCGGATATATCGTGCCCAATTGCCTGATACTCAAATCCATCCAAGTTTTTATCATCTATCCTGTTAACAGTCCACTCAATCTGATGAATTGAATTATCATCAAGCTTCAATGAAAATTGTTTTTTGTAGTGATTCAGACCAAGATTCTTGGGATCAGTTTTTTCAAATTCACCTGGCAGAATAAAAAATTTAGTGCCTATAAGATTTTCGTTGATCGTATTAAAGAATTTTGCATAGCATTTATTTACATAAATTATCGAGCCATCTTTCTTAAATCTGCATAATAATACAGGCAGATCATCGGCTAAAATTATATAATCGGATAAATCAGATTTATCATCTTTATTAGATTGGATATCTTGCAGAAATGTATTATCGTTTTTCAAATCTTAATTTTATTTTTTTAATAATTTTGTAATATATCCACTATTTAACGACTGCTAATAACGCAAGATTCGTTCCAACTAATAGGTTATTTAAATAAAAAATTGTTGCTTTTTTATACTAAATGTTAAAGATTTTAGAAATTATTTTATGTGGGGTAAAAAAAACTTGTAAAATTAACCGAAACTATTAGAATATTAATATTATTAGCAGCTAAAAATCCCGGCTTAGCATTTATTAACTAAGCCGGAAATACATTTTATTATACTAAGATGAGTTCTTTTTGCGGATTAGAAATAAATTTGCATCCATTTTTGGTAAGATAGACCTCTTCTTCTATTGTAGAAACCCCATATCCCTCAACCGGCAACCTTGGCTCTATTGTAAAGACTTGTCCCTCTTCTAAATCAAGAAAAGGTGTATTACCATATTTTTCCCAGCGTGGAAAAAGTCCCGCGCCACCATCATGTACTTCTTTTCCAACCTGATGACCTAATCCATGAGGATACTCTGGGTAACCATTTTTCATAATATAATTTCTCGCTATGTCATCCATTTCAACTCCCTTAACCCCGGGTTTTAATGCATCTGCTACCATTTGAACTGAGTCACGAATAACATCAAATCCTTTTTGAACAGCTTCAGGAGCTTTTGTTTCCCCATCCTTTAACACATACCATGTTCTCTGCAAATCAGAACAATAACCATTATAGTAAATACCAAAATCCATGTTTATCATATGTCCTTTCTCAATCTTTCTATCAGTTGGACCGGCATGCGGATTGGCTGGATTTGGACCTGTAAATACTGCGGGGCAAGTCTCTTCATCCCAGGCTAAGCCAAAACCTTTTTCACGTGTAACTTTCAAAACATAATTAGCAATATCTTTTTCACTTAAGCCGGGTTTGATGTAAGCAGTAACCATATCAAAAATTTTAAGTGTTTCATCAACTGCTCCTTGCATAATTGCTATTTCCTTGTCAGATTTTCTTCCTCGTAATGCTGAGATGATTTCTTCTGCACTAACAATTTTATTTTCGTAGCCCGTACCTTTGAGATAATCCATCAGCAACGTAAACATTCCATGCGTCATTCCATCTGCAAGTACGGAGTTTACAGAATAATTGAACGCAATTGTTTTAGGATTTTTCTTTTTAAGATATTCAACAAACGGTTGCTTAAAAGATTTTAAGTACCCCGTAATATTTTTGTACACACCTGTCTTAACAAAATTTTCCAATTCCATATCACCAACAATCGCAGTGGTATCGCCGTCTTTATTGATGATAAAAGCTGACTGCCATGTGGAATGATCTCCTACAATCATATCCATCATAGGATCTTTGATAACCTTTGTTTCGCGAACAAAAGTAACCCACATATCAATATTTTTTTCTTTTAAAATATCGACGGCTTGAGCAACTTTCTCCTTAATAATTTCCAAGGACATATCTACCTCTTTAAAAAATTTATATTAAATGCTGACATTAAATTATTGACTAAAAATGAACATCTTATTAAAGATAAAGAATAAAAATATTTCTCTCGTTAATTGTCTTCATTATTTAGGGAATTATTTTTTTTCTTTCTAATTTTGATGCACAAAAAATATTGATTTTATCGCTAAATGCTAAACGTAATCGTAAAATTTCCAGGGGAGAAGATGATCCACACTTCTAAAATTCTTTGTTTACTTATTCACAAAATAATAATTATCTAACACAAACTTAATTCATCAATGATGAACAACAAATAGAATAGAGGTCTTTTATGTCTGACTACACAAATAAAATATTAGCTGATGTCAAAGCTAAAAATCCTGCTGAACCAGAATTCCATCAAGCCGTTGAAGAAGTAATGGGTTCACTTGAACTTGTACTTCAACGCCATCCGGAATATCGCTCAATGAAAATTTTAGAAAGGATGGTTGAACCAGAGAGAGTTATTATGTTCCGTGTTCCTTGGTTGGATGATCAAGATGAAATACATATTAATCGTGGCTACAGAATTGAAATGAATTCCGCTATTGGTCCTTATAAGGGCGGATTAAGATTTCACCCATCAGTTACAATGGGTATTTTAAAATTCTTAGCATTTGAACAGGTTTTCAAAAACTCTTTAACAACACTACCAATGGGCGGCGGTAAAGGCGGAAGTGATTTTGACCCCAAAGGAAAATCTGATAACGAAGTTATGCGTTTTTGCCAAAGTTTTATGACTGAATTAGCAAGACACATAGGACCAAATACCGATGTTCCGGCAGGTGATATTGGAGTTGGTGCAAGAGAAATTGGTTTTCTATTTGGACAATACAAAAGATTACGTAATGAATTTACCGGAGTGCTTACAGGTAAAGGAATTAATTGGGGCGGATCACTTATTCGTCCAGAAGCAACCGGGTTTGGCGTTGTTTACTTTGCACAAGAAATGCTAAAAACAAAAAATACTTCGTTTGATGGAAAGATAGTTTCAATCTCAGGGTTCGGAAACGTTGCATGGGGTGCAGCATTAAAAGTTACTGAGCTTGGTGGAAAAGTTGTTACACTTTCAGGTCCCGACGGATACGTTTATGACCCTGATGGAGTTAAGGGTGAAAAGATTGATTATATGTTAAAACTCCGTGCAAGCAACAAAGATGCTGTTGAGGATTACGCAAAGGAATATAAAGTAAAATTTGTTCCTGGTAAAAGACCCTGGGAGGTTAAATGCGATGTTGCTTTGCCTTGTGCAACACAGAACGAATTAGACCAAAACGATGCAAAAGAATTGATTAAAAACGGATGTATTTGCGTTTGCGAAGGTGCAAATATGCCTACAACGATAGAAGGATTTAAAGCATTTACAGATGCTAAAATTCTTTACGCACCCGGTAAAGCTTCTAACGCAGGCGGTGTTGCAACATCCGGACTAGAAATGTCGCAGAACTCAATGCGCTTACCCTGGAATCGTGAAGAAGTTGATAAACGATTACACGAAATTATGATCAGAATTCACGAGACTTGTGTTACGACTGCAGAGAAATACGGTGTTCCGGGCAACTATGTAAATGGTGCAAACATTGCAGGTTTCTTAAAAGTTGCCGATGCAATGATTGATCAGGGCTTAGTTTAATATAATGTTTCATTTAGAAAGATAAATGTCCAACTGAACATTAAATATCATATAAGGCGGTCTTCGGATCGCCTTTTTCATTCTGACTTCCCACTTCTATTTTTATTATATTTTAGTCATCAATAAATCAATCTCATCTAATTATATGGAAAACAGATCATCAAAAGTTAAACAACACACATTAGAAGACGTTTTCAGTTCGCGTATAAAAAGATTCCAAAAATTGATGCGGTATAAAATCCGGGAGATACTTCTGGTTTCAAGTATATACGATAATTACCTTTTTGAAGAAGACGGAAGACTTTATGAATTAATCCGCGAAGAGTATCAATCACTTAACTTAAGTTTTGCACCCGAGCTTATTCACAGCGCAACAGGTGAAGAAGCAATGGAAATGTTAAGCGGCGAGCATAATTTTGATCTGATCATTACCACGCTTCATATTGAAGATATGCATGTAATAAAATTTGCACAAATGGTTAGAAGATCAGGAATCAATCTGCCAATAATTCTTTTAGCTTATGATAACCGCGAAAGAAAAGAACTTACAACCAATTACGATACTTCAATCTTTGAAAGAATTTTTATATGGAGTGGAGACTATCGTCTTCTCATCGCAATTGTAAAATACATTGAAGACCGTATTAATGTTGAAAATGATACAAAAAACATTGGGGTGCAATCAATTATAGTCGTAGAAGACAATATAAAATTTTATTCCTCCTACCTGCCTATTATTTATACAGAAGTTTTCAAGCAATCACAAAGATTAGTGCGGGAAGGAGTTAATCTGACGCATAAATTTTTAAGAATGCGGGCACGTCCAAAAATTCTTCTTTGCACAACCTATGAAGAAGCATGGTCTTATTATGAAAAATACCAGGAATATGTTTTAGGATTTATTCTTGATATAAACTTTAAGCACCACGGCGTAAAGGATCCGGAAGCAGGAATCAAATTAGCACGTACTGTGCGAGCACAACACGATGACATTTCTATCCTCCTTCAATCAAGCGATGCTGGATTTAAACACATAGCGGATCAAATTGGGGCCTCATTTATGCATAAAAATTCTCCTCGTTTGCTGCAAGAATTAAGAGAATTTATGCTGCAAAATTTTGGCTTTGGCGATTTTGTTTTTATGAATAATCAGGGTCAAGAGGTTTTTAGGGCCGCAAATTTATCTCAGTTGGAGGGAGCATTAAAAATTATTTCTGATGAGAGTTTAATTTATCACGCTTCAAGAAATCATTTTTCCAAATGGCTTAAAGCACGTACTGAGTTTTATCTTGCTCATAAACTTAGACCGCATAAGGTAAGTGATTTTACCTCTGCGCAGGGTCTGAGGGATAGATTATTAACCTCACTGCAAGAATATAGAAAACTCCAGCAAAGCGGAATAATACTTGATTTCAGAAAAGATTTATTTGATCCCAAAAACACTTATGCAAGAATCGGCGGTGGCTCCTTAGGTGGCAAAGCTCGCGGCTTAGGGTTCATCAACACATTAATCACTAATTATAATATCAGCCATAAATTTGAGGATGTTGAAATTAGCGTTCCTTCTGCAATTGTTTTAGGTACTGAAGTATTTGACAAGTTTATAATTGAAAATAAGTTAGACAAATATGCCTTTACCGAAGTTGATGATCTGGAAATAACACAAAAATTTGTTGATGCAAAAAATTTTCCACCTGACATTCTAGATAAATTACGGCAGTTTTTAGAAATAACACGCTGCCCACTTGCTGTAAGATCGTCAAGTCTTTTAGAAGATTCGCAATTTCTTCCGTTTGCAGGTGTGTATGAGACTTACATGATTCCAAACAGCAATGATGACATCGAAATTAGATTAGATGAGCTTTTACAATCTATTAAAAGTGTTTACGCTTCAACATTCCATCAAAGAGCCAAGGATTATGTTAAAGCAACTGCATATGGATTAGAAGAAGAAAAGATGGCTGTTGTTGTGCAAAGATTAGTTGGTTCAAAAAAGGAGCAAAGATTTTATCCTGATTTTGCAGGTGTTGCAAAATCTTATAACTTTTATCCGGTGCCGCCTCAAAAATCAACAGATGGAATTGCCTTAGTAGCATTAGGTTTAGGTAAAACTGTTGTAGAAGGTGGAAACACAATAAGGTTCTGTCCTAGATATCCAAAACATCTTCTTCAATTTTTCTCAACAAAAGAAACATTAAAAAACGCTCAGCAGGATTTTTATGCATTAGATCTAAACGGTAAACTTGATCACCATCCTGACAGTATTGAAGATCCATTGGTGAAAAGCTATGATCTTTTAGACTCTGAGAAAGGACGGAACACTGTTTTCGGTCGGTTCAACTTACTCACCCGAAAATGAGGCGGTATACGATGGTATTTCCCGTGATGGAATTCGTGTTGTTACTTTTGCACCCATTTTAAAACACAAAATATTTCCGTTACCCGAAATATTAGATTTGCTTTTAGATATGGGTTCATGGGGAATGGGAACTCCTGTTGAAATTGAATTTGCTGTAAATCTAAGTTTGCCTCATGGAGAAAGAAAGGAATTTGCAATGCTCCAAATGCGTCCGATGGTTCTTAGCAGAGAGATTGAAGAATTAATGATTGGAGATGTTAAAGAATCAGAAATGATTTGTCAAAGTTCACAGGTTTTAGGTAATGGTGCAATAAATGGAATTTATGATGTTATTATGGTTGATATTAATAAATTTGAACGCGGTAAGAGTAAAGACGTTGCAATAGAAGTAAGTAAAATCAATTCGAAACTTGTCTCTGAAAAAAAACCATATTTGCTCTTTGGTGTTGGTAGATGGGGTTCACTTGATCCATGGCTTGGTATTCCCGTTACATGGGACCAGATTTCCGGTGCCTCAGTTATCGTTGAGGCAGGTTTCAAGGATTTCCAGGTAACACCTTCACAAGGTTCGCACTTTTTCCAGAATCTAACTTCGTTTAGAGTTGGATATTTTACAGTAAACTCAATTGATCATATAGGATTTATTGATTGGGAGTGGTTAAATAATCAAAAAGCTGAAGAGGAATATATTTTTACCAAGCACCTTAAATTTGATCAACCAATCAGTGTAAAAATAAATGGTCATGAAAATCGCGGTGTTATTTTAAAGCCAGGGGTTATTGTTACTGAAGTTTGATTATATATTACATTCTTATTGCGATATAAAGAATTATCTGATATTCTTACAGCTGAAATGAATGAATCCTTTTTAAAAGAAGATGTTCTTAATGCTGATCTGCTATTTGGACAGCTTTGGGAAATTTCCGTTGATGGGATGCGTTTGACTGATGAACGGGGAAATGTTTTATTAGTTAATGAATCCTTTTGTAAAATATTTAAAATGCAAAAAGAACAATTAATTAATAGACCATTTTCAATTGTTTATTCTTTACCCGAACAAGAATCGGCATTAAAATCTTACCAACGTGATATCCGTAAAAATGAGATAAAAACTTTCTTCGAAAGAGAAAGCATTTTGTGGGACGGAAGAAAAGTATGGCTCGAATTTTCAAATTCTTTTTTAACACTAAATGATGGACAAAAAATAACTCTTAGTGTAATTAAAGATATATCAAAGCGAAAGAAGGCTGAGATTGAATTACGTGAAAGTGAATATAAATTTAAAATGCTTTTTAATAATGCCAACGATGCCGTTTTTGTTACGCAACTTTCACCTGAAAAATCTTATGGAGACTTTATTGAAGTAAATGATGTTGCCTGTAAAAGTTTGGGTTATACAAAAGATGAGTTTCTTTTATTAAGTCCTTCGGCTATTATTTCACAAAAGCACATAAATGATTTTAATATTTTCATGAGTCGCCTTTTAGAAGAGGGACATGTAATTTATGACACTGTTTACCGGGCAAAAGATAAAAAACTTTTTCCCGTAGAAGTTAATTCGCATCTTTTTCTATTTAATGAGAATCTGACGGTGCTTTCTATTGCAAGAGACATAACAGAACGTAAGCAAGCTGAAGAAAAACTAAAAAAATCAAGTAAACTTCTTCGTGATTTAGCCACTCATCTTCAAACCGTTAGAGAAGAAGAAAGGACATTGATTGCAAGAGAAATTCATGATGAACTTGGTCAAGTACTTACTGTGCTAAAAATTCAATTATCGCTTCTTGGTAATAAACTAAATCCGGAACAAACATCTCTGAAAGAGAAAGTTAATTTATTAACTGATCTTATCGATCAATCTGTTGAATCTGTTCAAAAAATTTCCTCACAGCTTAGACCAACTATATTAGATGAACTTGGACTTAATGCTGCAATTGAATGGCAGACTGAAGAGTTTGAAAAACTAACTAATATCAAATGTTTCCTTGTTCTGCCAAAAGACGATTTGAAACTTAATTCTAAAAAATCAACTGCAATATTTAGAATTTTTCAGGAAGCATTAACAAACATTGCTCGCCACTCCAATGCAAATAATGTAACCATTTCATTGCTTACCAATCAATCAAATATTAGTCTTGAAATAGCGGATAATGGTAAAGGCATTTCAGTGGAGCAAATCAAAGATTTCAAATCACTAGGTATTCATGGAATGGAAGAAAGAGCAATGATTCTAGGTGGACGTGTTACTTTTGATAGTTTTTCGGGTAAGGGAACAAAGGTTAAGGTTGAAATTCCAATTGATCAAGAAAAAGATGAATAATGACAAAATAAAAATTATTATCGCTGACGATCATGCAATTGTGCGCGAAGGCTTGAAGCAAATCGTTGCAGAAGAAAAAGATATGCAGGTCTGCGGAGAAGCTGAAGATGCTGCAGGTCTTATGGAACTACTAAAAAATGAAAAGTGGAGCATAATCGTACTGGATATTAATATGCCTGGTAAAAGCGGACTTGAGGCTTTAAAGGATATAAAACAATTATATCCCGAATTACCTGTGTTAGTTTTGAGTATGTTTAGTGAAGACCAATACGGACTAAGGGCAATTAAGGCTGGGGCGTCTGGTTATCTTAAAAAAGGAAGCGCACCAACCGAGCTTGTTGGTGCAATTAGAAAAATTGTCTCAGGAAGAAAATACATCAATGCGTCATTAGCTGAAAAACTTGCGGAGAATTTTGGAAGTAATAAAAATAATTATTTGCACCAAAAACTTTCAGACCGTGAATATCAGATAATGTGCAGTATTGCCTTAGGAAAAAGCGCTGAAGGAATTGCAGAGGAGCTTTCTCTCAGTATTAATACTATTTACACTTACAGAAATAGAATATTAGAAAAGATGTCTATGAAATCTAATGTTGAGTTAACTCAATATGCTATTCAAAATAAATTGATTGAGCTATAAGTTAATATCCTTAACCTCTCCCTGTAACATTTTCTGCTACACGTCTTTAACAATTTCAATTCTTTTAAGGAGAATATCCAACCTGTAGTTTCATAACAAAGGTTATCAATTTTTTTTCTAATTAAAATTTTCTATTAATAATTTTTCCGGAGGTTTAAATGTCCGATTATGTAAAAGATCTAATGGCAATGGTAAAAGCTAAACATCCAGCTGAGCCAGAATTTCATCAGGCAGTAATGGAAGTTGCTGAATCACTTGAGGTATGTTTTGAGCGCCATCCTGAATACAGATCTGCGAAAATTTTAGAACGCATCATTGAACCAGAAAGAATAATCATCTTTCGTGTTCCGTGGGTTGATGAACAGGGTGAAATTAATATTAATATCGGCTACAGAATTGAAATGAACAGTGCTATTGGGCCTTACAAAGGAGGACTGCGATTCCATCCTTCTGTAAATCTTGGCATCTTAAAATTCTTAGCTTTTGAACAAGTTTTTAAAAACAGTTTGACTACACTTCCTATGGGTGGCGGTAAAGGTGGCTCTGATTTTGATCCCAAAGGTAAAAGTGACTTAAAAATTATGAGATTTTGCCATGCATTTATGGGTGAGCTTTTCCGTCATATCGGCCCAAATACAGACGTACCTGCGGGTGATATTGGAGTAGGTGGTCGGGAAATCGGTTATATGTTTGGAATGTATAAAAAATTAAGAAATGAATTTACAGGTGTATTAACAGGTAAAGGACTAAATTGGGGCGGTTCGCTTATTCGTCCCGAAGCAACAGGTTACGGTGCAGTTTACTTTGCTTCAGAAATGCTTGCAACTAAAGGCAAAACTTTAGAAGGAAAAAATTGCCTTGTTTCCGGCAGTGGTAATGTTGCTCAGTATACGGTTGAAAAAATTCTTCAGCTTGGCGGAAAAGTTTTAACTCTATCAGATTCTAACGGATATATTTATGATGAAGAAGGTATTAATACAGAAAAACTTGCCTTTGTAATGGAAATGAAAAATGTACGCCGCGGTAGAATTAAAGAATACACGGATAAATATAAAAAAGCTGTTTACAGCCCAATAGATCCAAATGGTCCTTTCAATCCTTTATGGAATCATAAAGCTGATTGTGCTTTTCCATCTGCAACTCAAAACGAAATTAACGCAAAGGATGCACAGAACTTGATTAATAATGGTGTCTTTGTTGTTAGTGAAGGTGCAAATATGCCAACCACTCCAGATGGCGTTAACATTTTCTTAGATAAAGGAATTCTTTATGGACCAGGCAAGGCTGCAAATGCCGGTGGTGTTGCTGTATCAGGCTTAGAAATGGCACAAAACAGTATGAGATTCGGCTGGACAAGGGAAGAAGTTGATAATCGTTTAAAGATGATTATTCACAGTATCCACAAAACTTGTGTTGATACGGCTGACAGATTTGGAACACCCGGTAATTACGTTAATGGCGCAAATATTGGCGGATTCTTAAAAGTTGCCGATGCTATGATGGATCAGGGAGTTGTTTAATTAATTTATAATATAGATTGTACATTGTGTAATTTGAGGCTGTCATAAATGGGCAGCCTTTTTTATTGAATACAAAATAGAACTTTGTTTTATTTTTTAATAAGTTACACTTAGTAATTTTATCTTAACCTGTTTTATCGGATAAATATGGACAGGGACGACGAACAAAAAAATTCTCCAGACTCGCTTTTTGTAGAGCATGGTTACGGAAATCGTTTCCAGGGCTTTCAAAATCTTATGCGCCTTCGTGTAAGAGATATACTTCTTGTGTCCAGCCTTTATGATCTTTATCTATTTGAGGAAGATGGACGATTATATGAACTTATTCGTAATGAATACCAGGGATTAAATCTTTCTCATTCGCCGGAACTTACGCGCGTTTCAAGCGGTCAGGATGCAATATCGCTTGCAATGGAAGAAAGCCGGTTTGACCTCATCATTACAACATTGCATATTGAAGATATGCATCCTTTAAGTTTTGCTAAGCAGGCAAAAAAATCCGGACTTAATATTCCAATCGTACTGCTTGCGCATGATAACAAAGAGTTAAAATACCTGCTTCTTAATCCTGAAATAAATGTTTTTGATAAAGTGTTTATATGGCAAGGTGATTTTAGAATCATTATTGCAATGATTAAATATCTTGAAGATAAAATGAACGTTGAGCATGACAGTAAAATTGTCGGTGTACAAAACGTGATCTTTATCGAAGATAATATAAGATACTATTCATCTTTCCTTCCCATTATATATACGGAAATGCTCTCACAATCTCAAAGACTTATTTCGGAAGGAATAAATCTTACTCATAAATTTTTAAGAATGCGCGCAAGACCAAAACTACTTTTATGTTCTAACTATGAAGAAGCAACAGATTATTTTACAAGATACAAAGATCTTTGTCTTGGTATCATATCCGATATAGATTTCCCTCGTAAAGGAACGCAGGACCCTAAAGCCGGTATACGATTTGCAAAAGCTGTAAAAAAGGAACATCCCGATATTCCGATTCTTCTTGCATCAACAAATCCTAAAAACCAAATTGAGGCACAAAGTGTTGAGGCATCTTTTATTCTTAAAGATTCTCCAACATTACTTAATGAGTTGCGGCAATTTATGAATCAGCATTTTAGTTTTGGAGATTTTGTCTTCAAAACTAAAGATGGAGTAGAAGTAGCACGCGTAAATAACCTTAAAGGACTTGAAGATTCGTTAAAAGTTGTGCCGATAGAAAGCATAACATATCATGCTGAAAGAAATCATTTTTCAAATTGGTTAAAAGCTAGAACAGAATTTGGATTAGCCCATCAACTAAGACCTAGAAAAGTTTCTGATTATCCTGATTATGAATCGCTCAGGAAGGATCTTATTGCATCACTTCAGAGCTACAGGGCAATGCGCCAACGCGGAATAATAACAGATTTTAATAAAGAAACTTTTGATCCCGAAAGCAGTTTTGCAAGAATAGGTGGTGGTTCGCTTGGTGGAAAGGCAAGAGGGCTTGGTTTTGTAAATACATTAATAAATGATTACAACGTTCGGGACACTCATGAAAATGTTACTATATCTGTTCCTTCAGCTGTAGTTATAGGCACGGAAGTTTTCGATCAGTTTTTGGATGAGAATAATCTTAGAAGTTTTGCACTTAATTGTAATGATGACGCTGAAATAACTAAAAGATTTATAGAAGCCGAAAGATTTCCTGAGGATATTCTTGCAGAGCTGGCTGCTTTTTTGCAGATCTTACACACTCCTCTCGCAGTACGCTCATCAAGTTTACTGGAAGATTCTCAATATCACCCTTTCGCCGGAGTGTACGAAACTTACATGCTTCCAAATAATCAGTCAAATCCTTTAATCAGATTAAATGATTTGCTTAGTACCATAAAAAGAGTTTACGCCTCAACATTTTATCAGGCTCCTAAAAATTATATCAAAATTACCTCTTATCGGCTGGAAGAAGAAAAGATGGCGGTAATAGTTCAAAAGATGGTTGGAAGTAAACACGATAATAGATTTTATCCTCATTTTTCAGGTGTAGCAAAATCATATAACTTTTATCCTTTGCCTCCGCAAAAATCAATAGATGGAGTTGTCTCGGTTGCATTAGGCTTAGGTAAATGGGTTGTTGATGGAGGATTGACTGTAAGATTTTGTTCTAAGTACCCAACTGATTTGATACAATTCTATTCTGCAAAAGACGCACTCGAAAATAGTCAGGGTGAGTTTTATGCACTACGATTAGACGAGACGAATAGATTTTTAGAAACGACGCATGATACTTTGGTTGAAACGTTTAATCTTTCAGTTGCTGAAAAAGATGGCACACTTAATTATGTTGGTTCAACTTATTCACACGATAATGATATGATCTACGATGGGCTTTCAAGGCAAGGTGCAAGATTAGTTACCTTTGGTCCTATATTGAAAAACAAAATATTTCCTCTCTCCCCTATTTTGGAATTACTTCTTGACATGGGAACCTGGGGAATGGGAACTCCGGTTGAGATAGAATTTGCAGTTAATCTCTTGCCTGTTAAAGCCGGTAAAAAGGAGTTTGGTGTATTACAAATGAGGCCCCTAGTTGTAACGCACGAAATAGATAACCTGGAAATAGAAAGTAATAATTCTGAAAAATTAATTTGTGAAAGTCACCAGGTATTAGGAAATGGTGTACTTCAGGATATATTTGATGTTGTACTTGTGGATTACCATAGATTCAATCGCGCAAAAAGTCAGGAGGTTGCGGCTGAGGTTGCATCTTTCAACAGCCAGCTAATTGGGCAGAAACGTCCTTACTTGTTAATAGGTGTTGGTAGATGGGGGTCACTCGATCCCTGGCTTGGAATACCGGTTGGATGGGAACAAATTGCAGGTGCGCGTGCAATAGTAGAAACAAGTTTTAAAGATATGTCAGTTGAGCCTTCTCAGGGCTCACATTTCTTTCAGAACATTACTTCATTTATGATTGGTTACTTTACAGTAAATAATTTTTCAGACAAAGGATTTGTTGATTGGGATTGGCTCTTAGCACAACCTACAGTTGAAGTGAAAGAATTTACAAGATTAATTAGGTTTGATAAATCGATTATTATAAAAATGAACGGACATCAGAATAAAGGAATAATAATGAAACCGGAGGTGTAATTTGGCAGTTAATGAAACTTTAAATGATAGGGTTCCGGATTCCTGCCCACACTGTGGAAACAAATTAAGTGCGTGGCAACAAGTACTTCTTAAGGTTGATCGTGCAATTGTATGCAAAAACTGCTGGTATAGAATACTATTAGACCTTCTTCCGGAAGAAAAAGACAATAAACAAGATGAAAACAATAACTCAAAGAATAAGGCAAAGTAATGGATTCATATAACTCATTCCGCGTGGCACAGCAGCAAATCATTGAAGCAGCAAAACTTCTGAATCTTGATCAAGCCACAACAGAATTACTAAGCACACCGCAGCTGGAAACAAGTTTTACACTTCCGGTAAAAATGGATAACGGTGACGTAAAAATTTTTCAGGCATACAGAATACAATACAATTATGCCCGAGGACCTGCAAAAGGAGGAATAAGATTTCATCCGGAAGAAACTGTTGATACTATACGAGCACTGGCCTGTTGGATGACTTGGAAAACAGCAGTAGTCGATCTTCCTCTTGGCGGTGGTAAAGGCGGTGTTTGCTGTGATCCAAAATCTATGAGCGACAGGGAACTTGAAAGATTATCAAGAGAATATGTGCGGGCAATTTCTCCTTTGATAGGAGTTGAGATTGATATTCCTGCTCCTGATGTTTATACAAACCCGCAAACAATGGCTTGGATGATGGATGAATATGAAACAATAAACTTCAGACATAGTCCTGGTACTTTTACAGATAAACCGCAGCAAGTTGGAGGAACTGAAGGAAGAAGAGATGCGACTTCCCGTGGTGGGGTTATTTCAGTCCGTGAAGCTTGTAATTCATTCGGGTTTGATCCAACAAAAGATTTTGCAATACAAGGATTTGGAAATGCCGGACAGCGTGCTGCACTTTTACACTCAGAAATTCTTGGAGGCGGAAGACTTATTGCTGTTAGCGATTCACGTGGGGCTATCTATAATAAAAACGGATTTGATCCCGTTGAACTTGTTCAGCATAAGTTAAAAACCGGAACTGTTCTCAATTATCATGGGGCTAAGCAGATTGCACACGAAGATCTTCTTGAACTTGATGTGGAGGTTCTATATCCCGCAGCATTGGAAAATGCAATACACAGTAAAAATGCCAATAAGATAAAAGCAAGAATAGTCTGTGAGCTTGCAAATGGTCCCACGACACCGGAAGCTGATTTGATTCTATTTAAAAAAGGTGTCCACGTTATACCAGATATACTTGGCAGTGCAGGTGGAGTTGTGGTTTCTTATTTTGAAATGGTTCAGGACAAATCACTTTATTTTTGGGAAGAAGAAGAAGTTCATAAAAAACTTGATAGAAAAATGACTCTTGCCTATCATAGAGTTAGAGAAGCTATTAAGGAGAAAAAAATTCATCCAAGGCTTGCCGCGATGCTTGTTGGTGTTGCTCGCGTAGCAGAGGCATGTAAACTTCGTGGTTGGGTTTAAATTGATGATTCGCTTTACATTAATTGTAAATGAGGAAGTATAAAAGCTTAAATATTGCTTTTTTAATTGAAATATTAGCTGGATTCGGAACGATTATTACAATAAGTTTAATTGGCCCAAAAGGATTGGCAGCTCTTACAATAATAGCACTTCGTCCAATTTTACTTGAAAAAGAAATTATTCAAGATGAGAAGTCTTATCTTCAATTTTCATATAAAATATTACAAAGCAGTTTAGTGGTTATTTTTATAATGATTGTTTTGCTAATTATAATTACTTTATTCATTCCAATATGGTATGCTAAACTTCCCCAAACAGAAAACCTTTTAGTAATTATAATTCCATTTTTTCTTCTTACTCACGGTGTAATTGGCTTAATTAACTATTCCAATATATCAGGGAATAATAATTTTTAATTTCAGAGTTGTTTAAACATCACTGTTTTTCATCTTACAGCCAAACTCTAAAAATGTTATATTAGCAGTACAAATATCCGGAAGAAATCTATTTCAAATGAGTATAATCCTTACAGAAGTATCATCAAAAAAAGATCTTAAAAAATTCATCGCATTCCCATACGATCTATATAAAAGTAATAAATATTTTATCCCGCCTTTGCGTTTTGATGAAATGAAAACTTTAGACAAAAAGATAAATCCCGCTTTTGATTTTTGCGAATCAAAATATTGGCTGGTTTATAGGGATAAACGCATAGTTGGTAGAGTTGCAGGAATTATCAATTCAAAGTTCAATGAAAAGTTTAATAAAAAGGAAGCACGATTTGGCTGGATAGATTTTGAGGACGACTCAAAAGTTTCATCATTGCTCTTTAACACCGTTGAAAAATGGGCAATCGAAAAAGGAATGAAAAGTATTCACGGTCCGCTTGGTTTTACGGATATGGATGGCGAAGGAATGCTAATTGAAGGTTATGAAGAAGTTAGTACTCTGGGAAGCATATACAATTATCCTTACTATAGAACTCATATTGAAAATTTTGGTTACCAAAAAGATATCGATTGGATAGAATTTAGAGTTAATATTGTTTCATCCACACCAGAAAAGATTGCAAGAATTGCAGAGATAGCTTTGCAAAGGAATAAACTTCATGTTCCTGTATTTAAGAAAGCAAAGGATATGCTTCCTTACGCAAGAGATATTTTTTATCTAATAAATGAGACCTATAAAGATCTATACGGATTTGTTGAATTAACAGACAAGCAAATTGATTCTTATGTTAAACAATATTTTTCTTTCATCCGTCCGGAATATCTTCCACTGGTGCTTGATGAAAACAATAAGCTGGCCGCATTTGGCATAACAATGCCTTCACTTAATAATGCTCTTCAAAAAATAAATGGAAAACTTTTTCCTTTTGGTTTTTTATACATTCTAAAAGAAATGAAAAAAAGTAAATCGTTGGATTTATATCTTACAGCTGTGCGAACTGATATGCAAAACAAAGGTGTTAACGCCTTATTAATAGATCAGATAAATAAAGTTTGCATTAAAAATGGTATAAAGTACGTCGAGACAAATCGTGAACTTGAAAGCAATGAAAAAGTTCAGGCTCAATGGAAACTTTACAACGCACGTCAGCATAAGCGAAGACGCTGCTATACAAAAAAATTAGCATAACATTCAATATTCAAATCATTTTATTTTCTATGAAAGAATTTTTAATAATTCAGGATATTGTGGTAATTCTTCTGGTTTCTCTTCCCATCATTTTTCTATTTAAAAAAATAAATCTGCCGAGCATTGTTGGATTTTTAATTGCAGGAATGATAATCGGACCTTACGGGTTTAATCTTATTAAATCTGTAAACCAGATTAGTGTTATGGCTGAAATTGGTGTTATGCTTTTAATGTTTACTATCGGTTTGGAATTTTCTCTGTCGCAATTAATCAAAATAAAAAAGTTTCTTCTAATCGCCGGAGGTTTTCAACTTATTATAACAATTATTTTCTGCACAGTAATCTTTATCGCTCTAGGGATAGAAATCAATCAGGCAATTTTCTTTTCTTTGTTGGTAAGTTTATCAAGTACTGCAATCGTGCTTAAAATTCTTTCTGATAAAGATGAACTCGAAGCACCTCACGGAAAAATCTCAATCGGAATATTAATTTTTCAGGATCTAGCAATCGTACCTATGTTTCTTTTACTTCCTTTGTTAAGTGGATTTGGTGAATTGAGTGTCGGAGATATTGCGATAAAAATTCTTATTGCTTTTGGTGTACTTGCCGGATTGTTATTGCTTGCAAGATTTTTAATGCCGCTAATTGTTTATCAGCTTGCAAACATAAGATTGCGTGAAGCATTTACAATTGGTGTTATTCTACTATTACTCTGGGACTGCTTATATCACTCATTCATTTGGATTATCATTTGCACTTGGTGCTTTTATTGCCGGATTAATTTTATCGGAATCAGATTACAATCACCAGGTAGTTTCAGATATAATACCTTTTACGCGATTCGTTTAACAGTATCTTTTTTGTCTCGATTGGCTTGTTGCTCAATATTCAATTTGTGTTAGAAAATGTTTTGTTAATCAGCGGACTTACTTTGGGAATTCTGATTGTCAAAACACTTGTGATCGTTACTATTGTTTATTTTATGAAGTATCCATTACGTATTGGTATTCTTGCCGGTTTAGGTTTAGCGCAGATTGGTGAATTTTCTTTTGTACTTGCACAAGCTGGATTAAATTTTAAACTTTTTGCCTATGATTACTATAACAGCTTTCTTGCGTCAACCATTTTTTCTATGATCCTTACTCCATTGTTGATAAAATTATCTCCTTTTATTGCTGGTAAAACATCTGCCCTGGAAAAAAAGACAAAACTTAACCAAAGTGAGATTGAAAATTTGCACGCACATGTAATCATCGCCGGGTTTGGGTTGAACGGAAGTAATCTTGCAAGAGTATTGAAGGAAACCGGAATCAAATACATTGTGACAGAACTAAATCCAGAAACTGTAAAAAGAGAAAAAGCAAAAGGTGAGAAAATAATTTATGGTGATATTAGCAAAGAAGAGGTTTTACAAGCTATAAAAATTGAAAAAGCAAACATTATAGTTTATGCAATTTCTGATCCTGCTGTAACAAGAATGTCATTAAAACTTGCTAAGAAATTGAATCCGCACATTTATGCTTTAGTTCGAACAAGATATGTAAATGAAATTGATGAGCTTAAAAAACTTGGCGCTGATGATGTTATCCCGGAAGAGTTTGAAACCGCATTACAGATTTTTAGAAAGGTTTTAGAAAGATATCACATTCCGCTCAATGTGATTATGCAACAAACCACTATTCTTCGCGAAGAATCTTACAGTTTTTTAAGAAAAGAAGGAATAGATATCAGTTCATTCACTCATCTTGATGAAATACTTGCACAAGGATTGACAGAAACATATTATGTTAATGATGATAACGTACACATCAATAAAAGCTTGAGTGAAATAAATCTGCGGGCAAAAACTGAAGCTACAATTATTGCAATTGTCAGAGACGGTAAAACTATTTCAAATCCATCTGCAAAGGAAATAATAAAACGTGCAGATACCCTTGTAATTTATGGGACCCATCTTTCCGTTGATCAGGCAATTGATGTCTTGAATTGTGAAGTGAGAAACTAGTCTGTTACAAATATGTTGTAACTTCTTTTAATCCTTTTTTAACAATATCAGGAACCATTGCATTCTCTGCGGGATATCCAACAACTAAAACTAAAAACGGTTTTTCAGTTTGTGGTCGTCCAAGAATATCATTTAAAAATTTCATCAGGTTTGGGGTGTAAGTCAAACATACCAATCCTGCATTATGAATAGCGTTTATTAAAAATCCCGTGGCAATTCCTGTGGATTCTAAAGCATAATATGTTTTTAGTTTTGTGCCATCAGCAAGAGTATCTAAGGATTTTGAAAATACTATTATTAGATATGGCGCTGATTCTAAAAATGGTTTATTAGAATCTGTACCAAGTGTAGCAAGTGCATTTAGCCATTCCTGCGGAGCTCGAGTTGAATAAAATTCACGTTCTTCTTCCTCAGCAGCAACTCTTATTTTCTTTTTTATCAGAGAATTAGATACAACAACAAAATGCCATGGTTGTTTGTTTGCTCCGCTCGGGGCAGTATTAGCAGCAGCAATACAATTATCAATTATCTTCTTCGGTACTTGTTTATTAGAAAAATTCCTGACAGATCTTCGCCTTAATAGATCTTCATAGAATAATTGTGAACGGTTTAGCATTTCATCAACAGAATATTCCTGGTAAGCTGGCAAAGGAATAAGTTTTGTATTATCCATAATTATCTCTGTTTGTTTATTTCAAATTATGTGAATTTAATGGCAATGTAAATAAACCTAATTAATATTTATCAGCCCTTTATCATCAATAATTGCCGATCGAGAAGTAACCTTTTTGTAAGTGGTAACCAAAAATTAGTTTTAAGTGTCTAATATATTAAAATACTCAGGAGTGCGAAATGAAAAATTTACCTAAATATATTTTAATTGCATCTTTAATCTTTGTTCAATCATTAAATCAAACCTATGCTTCATCAAAAGGTAATGATACAAAAGTAATTAAAGAAAAAACATTTCAAATTGCTGAAGGCAAAAAAATAAGTGTTACTTGCGATGGCGGTGATGTTATGTTTACACCGTGGGACAAATCTGAAGTATATGTTAAAGTAATCGGAAACGATAATGCAGAAGAAAAATATGATTATATCTTTGAATCGAATTCGGAAGAAGTAACAGTTAAAGCTGAAAGAAAAGGCGGCTGGAGTTGGTTTTCTAATATTAGTCTTAAAATTGAAGTAAAGGTTCCTGCGAGATTTAATATTTACACAAATACTTCTGGCGGAGATATAAAAGTCGGCGGTGTACACGGTGGAATTTATTTAGAAACTTCAGGCGGAGATATTTGGGGCGATAGGTTTGAGGGAGACTTTTATGCAAGCACTTCTGGTGGTGATATAAATCTATTCTGCAGCAATGCAAAGATTGAAGCCAGTACTTCCGGTGGTGATATAACAGTTGAATACACCGGAGTAAACCAGGGAATAGAACTTGAAACAAGCGGCGGTGATATCGAAGTAAAAGTTCCTGCAGATTTTGATGCGAAAGCAAATCTTGAAACTTCCGGTGGGGATGTTGATTGTAATTTAACCTTAAATGATGTGAAGAAATTGAGTGAAACAGAAATTATTGCTAATATAAATAAAGGAGGCAAGCCTTTAATTGCAAGCACTTCAGGTGGAGATGTAAGTGTTTATAAAAAATAGTTTTCATCTCATCTCTTCTCCACAAGGCGCATCGCACGATGCGCTTTTTTTATTTCCAGGTCATCACGATCCCGACTTGTCGGGCGAAGTGATCTGTTGATTGGTAGATTGCTTCGTCGAAGACTCCTCGCAAAGACATATCCTTTTTCATCCCAAGTGTTTCGTTTTCCGTCTCTCGTCTTACGTTTCTCGTTTTTTGTTTGACATTAACCCAACTCTTTTGAATTTTGAACCAGGAATTTTGAATTATTAAAGCAATGTCTAAAAAATTTATCTATAAGTACCTTAGCGAAGATGAACTTAAATCAATCTCTGCAAAGATTAACGAGATTGAAAAAACCACTGCAGGCGAACTTGTTATTACTCTTAAAGAAAAACGCGGCTGGTTAGAAAAGACTAAATCTGTAAGAACTCTTGCAGAAAAGGAATTTGTTTCCGCAAAGATTGGTAAAACCAAAGGGCGCTACAGGTATTTTAATCTTTATAATCTTTAATGCAAAAGGATTTTGCATACTTGGTGATAAAAGCATTAATGAAAAGGTTGAGCAAACTGTTTGGGATGAAATAGCAAACTCAATAAGTAATAATTTTAAACAGGAACAATATTATCTAGGAATAATAAAAGGAGTAGAACAAGCAGGCAAAATTCTATCCACTCACTTCCCAATCCAGCCTGGCGATGTTAATGAACTTTCTAATGAAGTGAGGGTTAAATAAACCACTTCTATTATCGCTTTACATATATTGGGATAATTAAACTATCTGCTTCCCATATAGATAACCGCTTTACCGACCAAACCACCACTTGAAGAAAATCCCACAGCTACCACTTTATTTCCTTTGACTGCAACACTTTCAAAGTTGAATTCCTCTGGAATACCTGGCATCTCATTCCACTCCACTCCGTTATAATGGACCATCCTAACTGTCCATCCAACAGCGAATAAATTATTTATTTTGTCACCTCTAATTGTGTTTAAAAAATAATCCGGAACTCCGTTCATTTTTTCCCAAACATTGTTCTTGTTTTTCCAAACACCTGAACCGCTTACAAATAAATGAAATTTGTCGAACCAAATGCTTCCCAAACCTTTATTTACTGACCAATTCAAAGTATCTGTTGCAGAATTTGAATTTATGGTAAATATCCTTGTCTCACCGGGTGAATATGCAACAGCAAGTAATTTATATGATTGAGTTATAGGATCGATATTGCCCCATATATCTTGTATGTCAGAAGTTGTTCCACTCTCAATCTTTGTCCAACTGCCATTGTAGTGGGCAATGTTGCCAGCACTACCTACAAGATACAAATCATTACTACTGCTGCCCCAGATTTTGTTAATCGAAAATGACCAAGGTAAACACATAGTTATAACCTGTATTTCATTTTCTAGTTTTGCAATTTGATCACCATCCATCGCAATCCAAATTTCATTTTCATTAAAAGCCCAGATTGCTTTTGCAGGATATGGGGTTCTACTCTGTTGTCCGCAAATTGTGTAAAACATTATCCTATTTAATTCCCAGCTAGCCCCATTCCAATGAATTGCGTTATATGCATTTGGATCAGGGTTCCCCAGCGAATCATTCATATAAATCTCACCTACAGCCCAAATGTTATTTTCATCTATTATAGCAACATCGTATAGTACACTACTGCTGTGCTGCCCAAACTCAAAAGTTTGCCAGGCAAAGTTGTGGCTTGTAGTGTCTAAGGTATTAACTTGTAGTTTGTTGCCAATTATATCTTCACCCCGTTGAGAAGAAAATGCTTGAAATTCATAATTGGTGTTTGGCTGCAATGTATCGTAGTACAAAAGTGTTTTTGTTGCACTAACATCAAGCGTTTGAAGCAGTTTGTCGTTGCTCATAATTTTTATATACGCAGTATTGCTAAGATTACCGGTAGTTAAAGTAATCCACGCTTCTGTGCAGGAAACATCTTCAAGGGTTAAACCAACTGCACCTTGCGGTAATGGTTCGTTTGTATCGCAAGAAGAAAGAATCAGAAATAATACGACAGATAAACAATAAACTAAAATTAACTTCATAAGAACCCATTACAATAAAAATTAACAATGCAATTTTACAGAAAGATTTACTTAAGAATAACCCCTCTTTATCTCCCCTTTCTAAAAGGGGAGGAATTTAAACTCCCTCCCTTTTTGAAAGGGAGGGTCGGGGAGGGTTCTCTTTTTGCAACTCTTTAACTTTTTGTGTTATAGTATTTATAACCGCATCATTATCAGTAAAAACTTCCTTATTATTAAATCTTAAAAACTCAATTCCAAGTCTTTCAATAAAAGCTTGCCTTTCATTATCATAATCAACTGCATCTTGATTTACAAAATGTGAGTCTCCATCAATTTCAATTGCCAGCTGTAATCTTGGACAATAAAAATCTAAAACATAAAATTCGATACTAAATTGTCTGAGAAATCTCTCATTTAAAATTTGCTTGCTCCTTAGGTATGTCCACACGATTTTTTCAGTAGGGGTTGTATTCTTTCTTAGAATTCTTCGTTTTTCTTTTTCAGTTAGCTTGTTAAAAAGTTGTGTCATAAAGTTTTACCTCGTTAGAATAGAACTCTTCCTAGCCTCCTCCCGAATCGAGTTCGGGACAAGCTCTTTCGAAAAGGGGAGGAATTTCAAACTCTCTTGCTTTTAGAAAGGGAGGGTTGGGGTGGGTTCAAATCACTCATTCTGCATTTCAAGCTCATAACTTTCGCGGTATTTTTTTATTCCGCTAAAGACATACTCGGCAAATTTTTGCTGCCCGGATGAGGTATTTAAATGTTTTGCATCATTTGTATTGGAAAGAAACCCACTTTCAATAAGTACGCTCGGCATAGATGCACCGACAAGAACATAAAATCCTGCCTGTTTAACTCCACGTGAAGAAAGTGAAGGATGTTTATCAAACTCCTTATGTAAATACTCGGCAAACTTTTCGGAGTATTTCATATAAGAAGAATGAGCCATACTAACGAAAATAAAATTTTCATCAGTTAGTTTTTCATAACGATTAGGATTTTCTTCATACTGTATTACACTGTTTTCAAACTCGGCAATAGAAATGGCTTCTTTGGTTCTGCCGGGACGAAGAAGATAAACTTCAAATCCATTTGCGTCACTTGGTTTCTTTGGTGTTGAGTTGCAATGAATAGAAATAAAAAGTTTTCCATTATTTTCATTTGCAATTTTGCCGCGCTTGTATAAATCAATAAACTTATCGGTCTTGCGAGTATAGACAACTTTAACATCTTTCATATTTTCTTCAATAAGCTTCCCAAGCTTTAAGGCAATCGCAAGATTAATATCTTTCTCTTTAACTCCATTTACACCAATTGCACCGGCATCTTTTCCGCCATGTCCCGGCATCTATAACAATTACATCAAACTCCCATTTATCTTTTAGTTTGTTTGTGGTATCATTTTTCTTAAACAGCTTATTATGAATAGTAATTTGAATATCATTACTATTATCAATATTTATTACTTCGTTAGTTGTGTACTCTTTACCAACGGTAAAATTGATCACAGCATCTGCGCCAACATTTTTTGCTTCAATCTTTTTCACAACTCCATCCGCACCGATATACTTAACTCGCTCAACATCAACATTAACTTTTCTAAAAGTAAGGGTAAGAACATTGTTTTTAAATGCACTGTAGTAGGATGGAATTCGCTTATTAGATTTGATAGTAATTAAAGTACCATTGGCTTTTTCATTAATTACAATACCGGTTATGTTAAACTTGTTTAATGTTTCATCTGTTGGTTCAATTAATTCTTCTTTTAATTTTCCCACGACGATTTTATTCGGAGCTTCGTATTTAAGTTCTTTGCCGTAAGCTTGTTCAAGTGCTTTCAAGCTGTAAATAAGCGGAACGTAAACTTTTTTATTTATTAAGTATGTGGAAGTGGGAAGCTGAATGACTAATTGCTTTTCACCAATCTTTTCATTCAATACAAGGAAAGGATTTCTTGCAGATGCTTTAACAAAATACTTATCAAATTTTATTTCTATTTTCTGAGCATCTTCGTTGTAGTAATAATTTACTCCAATTACATCTGCAAAATCTTTTAAAGAAAAATAAATTGTCCCTTCGCGTAAGTATGCGGGAATATTTTTCATTCCATCTTTTGTAACAACAAGAACATTATTTCCATCTTGTGCAAAAGTCTGGAAAAACAGAATCGATAAGACAAAAACAATTAAATATGATCTCATTTCAAAAAATGTTTTAACCAATGAAAGGAAAAATCATTCCGCTTTTCTTTTTATAGATCTTAAAATTCTCTCCAAAATGTTTTTCAAGAAGTTTATCCTCCAGAGAAGCCCGCATAAACAAAAATGGAATTTGAATTAGAGCCAATGGCGCAACTATAAAACTTAATGTCGCGGCAGAGCCTCCGAGATCCATTAAAATTTGAGCAAGATATTGAGGATGTCTAATCGCCCTGAATGGCCCATTTGTTACTAGTTGATGATTTTTTTTAATCGCAATATCTTGTGAGTAATTATCGCCTAAAACTTTTGTTGCCCAAATCTGTACCCAGGAAAAAATTAAATAAAATCCTAACCCAATAATCCTTATTGTTTGCTTTTCTGCTTTATATTCAAGCGTTCCTACCTGAAAAAGACTGATTATCAAAACAATTAGCGTAATTGTGGATAATACAAGTGGTAATGTTTGCAAATAAGTTTTTGGTTTATCCTTAAATACTCCAATTTTATCTTTAAATCCTTTTTTTGCAGCACCTATGTTTGCACCGAATGTTGCAATAATATTTAAGCCGATAATAATGTTTATTGGATCCATATATCAATTAATTATTAGTTAAAAAAATAAAAACAATTTGTAGTTAAAGATAGCCATTAAACATTTTTGAAACACTTTGAATTTCTTAACACGAAGGTAACAATAATTTTTGCTGGTAAATAAAACAACAAAAAAAGGATTTACAATAAGTGAGTAGAACAAAAAATCTAACAAACAGTATGGAGAAAGAAAGATTTAAACCGTCTTACCGTGTTTATTCATAATTGCAGTCCATTCCTCCAAGCCTAGTTGTTCAGATTCCTCAATTAACATAATAGGAATGTCATCTTCAATCCTGTATCGTCTTCTTGTGTTTTTATCTACGGAAACAAGTGTGTTTCCGTCAAGTACAAGATCAGCTTTTGTTTCTGGACAGCAAAGTATATCAAGCAGTTCTTTACTTATCATAGCTTTATCCTTTAATTGTATTAAGAATTTAGATTGTTTAATTAAATTTAACAACAATTAGTAAAATCATTGCCATATTCATAGTAGTTAATTGTTGTCTTTTAAAAAATTAAAAAGTTACTGAGCAACTATTGTGATGCAATCGTATTTTCATTAGTTTTCTGTCGCCAAACCAATAATTAAATAGTCTTCAAATAACTGATGGGCAAAAATCAAATAATAAATCAGGAGTTTTTATGACAAAAAAATTGTTAGCAATCGCTCTCATTTCCGGTTCGTTTATCATCTACAGCTGCGGAGAAAAGAAAACAGATACTCCTCCAAATGAAACATCAAACAAAAACGATCTTGAAAACTTTGCCGATAAAATGAAAGAAGTATCTGAAAATTTTAACGAAGGCAAAAAGGTTACTCCAATAGATTTCCGAGAACTTAAATCATTACTTCCTGAAAACCTTGGTAATCTAAAAAGAACCAACTTAGAAGGTGAAAAAACTTCTGCGATGGGAATAAATGTATCAACTGCCAATGCTGATTACTCTGATCAAGAGGGAAATCAATCAATCCAGCTTAAAGTAACTGATATGGGAAGTATCTCAGGACTTTCGGGCATGGCTGCTTATGGCTGGTATATGGTTGATATCGATAAAGAAAATGAGACCGGTTATGAAAAAACCATTACTTACAAAGGCAACAAAGGATATGAAAAGTATGATAATGAAGGAAAGTATGGTGAGTTGAATATATTTGTTGCAAAAAGATTTGTAGTTGAAGCCAATGGTAATAGTGTGTCTATGGATCAGATGAAAGCTGCAGTGGATATGATCGATATTGGTAAACTTGAAAGCTGGAAAGATGTTGGAGTAGAAAAATAACTAAATTAATTATACTCATTTACAACTAATTATAGGAGTACTGTATGAATCTTGTTGAACGTGCTAAAAATATTCTTATTACACCAAAAACTGAATGGGAAGTAATTAAGAATGAACAAACATCAACTGCAGATATGTTTACTAAGTATGCAATGATTCTGGCACTGATTCCCGTTATTGCAACTTTCATTGGTCAATCTTTTATTGGCATCTCATTGGGACCCTTTGGTTCATATAAAATTCCGGTAACAAACGGACTGATTTACGCAGTTGTTTATTATATTCTAAGCTTGGCGGGCGTCTATCTAGTAGCTTTTATCATTGATGCATTCGCTCCATCTTTTGGCTCAACAAAGAATATGAATGCTTCTCTAAAAGTAGCGGTTTATTCCTACACTGCTGCCTGGATTGCTGGTATATTTGGTATAATTCCAATACTTGGAATATTAGGAATTCTAGGGTTGTATTCACTTTATCTTATGTACCTGGGATTAAAGATTGTTAAAGACACACCTCAGGATAAATTAGTGGGCTACCTTGTTGTGGTAATTATAATTGCAATTGTTGTTTATTTTATAATCGGTATGATTGTAGCAGCAATAGCTTTACCAAGCTTTGGCAGTTTGGATAGTTTAAAGGGATTTGATTTGGGAAATTGATACTCTGAAAATTAAATTTTATATGCTTGCTCATTTGCGGGCAAGCATTTTTTTTATGATGATAGCAATTCTTCGATTTGGCCAATATCTATCTTAGAATTGATGGATTTGAAATACTCAAGAGCAAGTTTTAAATATTCCCTACTTTCCTTATTCTTGTTCATTTCCCGAAATAAAACGCCTAATTCAATTAATGTTTCTGCCTGGTTTAGTTTATTACCGGTCTCTTTGTTCAAACGATTACTGGTTTGCAGATAATTTTCCGAAAGTATATAATTCTGTAGACTTCTTTGAATAACACCTTTAATCTTATAAACCTCTGCAATTGTAAGTTTATCATTAAGCTTATGAGCTATTTCCATTGATTTATCAGCAAAAGCATTAGCGAGAGAAAAATCCTTCAATTTAGAATAGGCAAAAGCCTTGCTCAGATAAACAATTCCAATACTCTGAAGATAATTAGTTTCAATCGAATATGAGAAACTTTCATCAAATTCATTTATTGCAGAATGATAGTCCCCTTTTTTAGAATAAACCATTCCGATGTTTTGATGAATTTCAGCAATTCTTTTTTTATCCCCTATTTTTTTGTAATTGGTTAGTGCCCGCTTAAAACAAACCAGGGCTTCATCAAACAAACCCTGAATGCTGTTTACAATTCCTAAATTAATTTCAATCTTTCCTTTTACAGAATGATTTTGTAGGTCATTTGATTTTTCTAATGCAGATTCAAAACTTTCAATTGCTTTCTGAACATCGCCAAGATCGCCATAAATAGTCCCTAATAGATTTTCACACTTTGCAATACCCTTCAAATCACTAAAGACATTAAATACCTCACGCGCTTTATTTATGTAAGAAAAACTATTCTGCCAGCTTGCCTGGTTGCTGTAAATTTCACCAATCAATAAATAAGCATTTGCAGAAAGATCATTCATATTACTATCATTATCTGTAAGGTTAATGATTCTTTCATTAATATCTATTGCAGTTAGAAATTCACCGTTTGTAATAGAAGCCTGGCTAAGATAAAGTAGAAGAGAAAGAAATTTTTCTTTGGGTAATCTGCTGCTGGAAAAAGTGATGAGCAGATCTATTTGCGATCGATAACTAAGCCCATCCTGAATTTCAAACTCGGGCTTTTTAACTTTTGGATCTAATTCAGAATTAGATTTGGTACTTATTGACGACTGATATAAGTAAATGAATTCATCAATCTGATTTTTATTAAAAAAATCAGGGAGGACTTCTTTTATACTTTTGTTGATTTGTTCCGTCACAATAATTTCTATAATCTGATGCAATATTGACTAGTTAAACCGATAACTTTTGACAACAGTTATGCCAAGTCTTTTTTCCTGAGGCTGACATATAAAAAACTTGATAATTAGTTGTTTTAGTAATAACTAGAAGATATTTCCTGTAATTATTGCTATTGTGAAAAATTTTTAACGTCTCATAATCAAACAAGGAATACTATTGACAAAAATTGCGCTAAAAGCATTACAAATATTTTCGACTTATTTTTATCTCAGCCTTAAATGATCATTTTTTATAAGATAAATTGTTTAAATACTGATAGAGAAATTATAATTTAATTAAAAAATCAAATTATTAACTTGGAAAAATCAATGAAAACCTCTGATTACCTTGCAAAGCCAAATTCTAAAATCATCTTATCCACATTTTCCGCAAAAGACACGTCAGGAATAAAATCAAAAGAAGAAGCAAAAGACCTTTTAGAAAAAAATGTAGTGAAGATGACAGAGTTACAGGACAAACTTTATGCTTCAAATAAGTACGCCGTATTATTGATTTTTCAGGCGATGGATGCTGCAGGAAAAGACTCAACAATAAAACATGTTATGAGTGGATTAAATCCACAAGGTACGCAGGTATATAAGTTTTAAACAGCCGTCCAAAGAAGAAATTGATCACGGTTATTTGTGGCGAATCGAAAAGGCTTTGCCTGAAAGAGGAAGAATTGGAATTTTTAATCGCTCACATTATGAAGAAGTTCTCGTTGTAAAAGTTCACAACTTGTTAAAGCATCAACAACTGCCTGAAGAACTTATTGATAAAAATGTATGGCAAAGAAGATATGAACAAATATTTAACTTCGAGAAATATCTCTATGAAAACGGAACTAAAGTAATAAAATTTTTCTTACACGTTTCTAAAGAAGAACAAAAGGAAAGATTTCTGGCTCGCATTGATGACTCATCAAAAAATTGGAAATTTTCTGCTGCTGATATTGAAGAAAGAAAGTATTGGGATGATTATCAAAAAGCTTATGAGGAAGCTATATCTGCAACAAGCAAAAAATATGCACCCTGGTATATAATCCCAGCAGATAAAAAATGGTTTGCCCGTTTGTTGGTTAGTGAAATAATTGTTGAGAACTTAAAGAGTTTAAATCTCGGATACCCAAAACTTTCGAAAGAACAAGTTGCTGAGCTCCATAAATGCAAAGAAATTTTATTGAACGAAAATTAGTCGTTGCGATCTTAGCGATAGTCTGGATCGCCAATCTATAATGGAATAAGGGTTTTGTATTAGATAGTTTTAATATCTATTCGCTTTACAGATGATGCCTTGTTCTGAGAAAGCTTTAGCAGCTTTTCCGCAAGTTAGACATTTAGGCTTTTCGTAATGCCTAATTTTATCCATTTAATACAACTTTTTATTAGATAGATAAGCACAGTATTTGTCTATTCATGTCAATTTGGATGTCACGGTTGCTATCAATTATCAACTATTTGAGTAAGTATTTTAAATTAAAACTTGTAATTTTAACCATTAAATAAAAAAATTCTTTAAAGGAAACTCATGAAATATTTTTTAACTATTCTGCTTGCCTTAACTTTTTTTGTTGTAGCCTATCCGCAAAATTACAAACAGGTTAAGATTTTTGTTAATGATAAAAATGATTACACTGCACTTCAGAATGCAGGATTAGAAATTGATCACGCATTTTGGGGAAAAGACAACTCTCTAACTGTTTTTTTAAGCGATGAGCAATTCTCAAGACTTCAATTAACAAATTTTAGATATGAGGTTTTGATTGATGATTGGTTTGATTATTATTCAAAACAGCCAACACTAACTGAATCAGAAAAAGCTTCCTTTATACAGCAGAGTAAAGATAGTTATGGAGTCGAAGGTTTTGGATATGGTTCTATGGGAGGGTTTTATACCCTTGCAGAAGTTTACGCAAACCTTGATTCAATGTTTGCACAATACCCAAATATCATAACACAAAGATTTTCAATCGGAACAACTATTGAAGGACGAACAATATATGCTGTTAAAATTTCAGATAATCCAAACGTGAATGAAAGTGAGCCTCAAGTTTTTTATAACTCATTAATTCATGCAAGAGAACCTCAGGGAATGATGACGGTTTTATACTATATGTACTATTTATTAGAGAATTATGGTACTGATCCTGAAGTTACTTACTTGGTAAACAATAGAGAGATTTACTTTGAACCGGTTATTAATCCCGATGGCTACGAATACAACAGAATCACAGATCCAAATGGCGGAGGCATGTGGCGTAAGAACAGAAAAATAAATAGTGATGGTTCACGTGGAGTCGATCTTAATAGAAATTTTGGATATATGTGGGGCTATAATAACAGCGGCTCAAGTAATGTACCTTCTGATGAAACTTACAGAGGAACAGCAGCTTTTTCTGAACCTGAAACTCAGGCAGTGAGAAATTTTGTAAACTCAAAAACATTTAAAACAGCTTTAAATTATCATACTTATTCTAATCTTCTTCTTTACCCTTGGGGATATATTAATACTCAAACACCTGATAATGCATTATTTGTTGAGTACTCAACTGATATGGTTGCATATAATGGATATGAAAACGGACAGCCGCCAGTAATTCTGTATGATGTTAATGGCTCAACAGATGATTGGATGTATGGCGAACAGACTACTAAACCTAAAATATTAGCAATGACTCCTGAAGTTGGCTCAACAGGATTCTGGCCTACACAAGCAGAAATATTCCCACTTGCAATTGAAAATCTTGAGCCAAATTTGTATTACACTTGGGTTGCCGGTGAATCGGTAAGCTTAATTAATCCCAGTTTTTCACAGCAATATTTTAATCCGGGCGATAATGTTGATTTAATAATCCCTCAGTTAAGAAATAAAGGATTAAGTGATGCTGCAAATGTATCAATAACTTTAACATCAGATAATCCATTAATAACTATAACCTCTAGTCCAGTTAACGTGGGTAATATTGCTTCAAGAACAACTGTAAACAACAGCCAGAATTTATCATTTACAATTGGCGGTACAATGCCAGCAGATGTAAATGTTAAAATGCTTGTAACTGTTTCTACTTCCGGCACATCAATGTTTACAGATACTTTAAGCTTTATTACAGGTACGCCGGTAATAGTATTTGCAGATTCAACTAACGATCCTCTGATACTTTGGAATATTACTGCAACTCCTTCATTACCTAAATGGGAAGCTACTACCTTATCTTATCATTCGTCACCAACTTCTTTTACGGATAGTAAAACAGGAAATTATTCGAGTAATGCTACTGTTACTATGACATTGAAAAATCCAGTTAATCTGAGCTCTTATGCTCACCCAAAATTAAGTTTCTGGACAAAGTATGATATTGAAAGTAACTGGGATTACGGACAGGTTGAAATATCCACCAACAATGGAAGTACTTTTACACCCCTTTCCGGTTTGTACACAGAACCTGGAACTGGAACTTTTCAACCAAATGGCGAACCATTGTATGATGGCTTGCAAAGTAATTGGGTAAATGAAAAAATTGATCTCACGAATTATAATTCAAGTCAGGTTAAACTAAAATATGAATTAAAGACGGATGGTTCTCTACAGAAGGATGGATGGTATGTTGATGATATCGGAATTATTGTTTACGCAATTATTCCGGTTGAGCTAAGTTCTTTTACTGCATTAGCGCAGAATGATAATATTTTGCTTAATTGGATTACATCTTCAGAGACAAATAATATGGGATTTGAAGTTGAAAGAAGAGCTACAAACTCAAACTCCGGCTGGCAGAAATTAGGATTTGTTAACGGTAATGGAACTACGACTGAAAAATCTTCTTACTCTTTTACAGATAGAACTCCGGCTGATGGAAAAGCATATTATAGATTAAAGCAAATTGATTTTGATGGCTCTTCAAAAATTTATGATGCCGTTGAAGTTAATTTTGAAACTGTGAAAGAGTACTCCCTTGCACAAAACTATCCTAATCCTTTTAATCCAGGTACGGAGATAAATTATAATCTTGCAAAATCCGGTAACATCACTTTAAAGGTTCATAATATTCTTGGTTCAGAAGTTGCAACACTTGTTGATGGTTTTATGGAAGCAGGGAAACATTCTATAAAGTTTGATGCAAAAGATTTTACATCTGGAGTATATTTCTACACAATAAAAGCTGATAACTTTACTTCAACAAGGAAGATGATATTGATGAAATAACTTTTGTCACACTGAGCGAAGTCGAAGTGTGACTTCAGCTATATTTATTAAGGCACGAGCAATCGTGCCTTTTTGTTATACAGTCGGCTTCAATATATAATGTATAATTTGACTTTTACAATAATTATCTTTTCATTTGAAGTGTCAATTCTGAGGCACTGGTGGAAAAAAGGTTTTTGTGCTTTGTTTGTTTCTATTTAAATAATTTTGCCAAAAATATTTCTGGCACGATATTTAACTTCTCTCTCTCTCTCTCTCTGCAATTTTTATTTGGAGTGTAGAGAATGCTACTAGTAAATGCATACCTGTGCCTCTTCCTCCTTTATGACGCCTTTAGAGATTATTTCTTCTTACATAACATACCCTGCTCATTTAACTTTGAGCATTCCATTTTTAATATTAAGTTTTATCCAACAGGTTTTACGTAGCTTAAAAATTGCAGACTAATTTTTTAACTAAGGAGATAGAAATGAAATTGCATTACATTATTCTAAGTATAACATTGATGAGCGTAATAAACTTTGCACAACCCTATAATGACCCAATGAAATTTTTCCCTGCAAAGGTTGACAATATGTGGGAGTATTTGTTTTATTCGAATCCTAGCGATACTATTCAAAGATTTGTTTTAAAAGATTCTTTGGATATAAATAATACTAAATATATTTGGCTAAATTCTAGGATTATAAACCCTATCCAATACTCAAACACAAGTTTATATTGGATAGATACATTATTTAATGTATACGGTTACTATGATGACACCGTGGCTATTCTATATAAGCTTGCTGCCAATCAAGAAGATCAATGGGTTATTAGAAGATATTCTCATACTTTTGAAATGATAAGAGTTGATACTGTGTATGAGGAAAATTTATTTGGGACCAATTCTGTTATAAAAGCCTATAGAAATTACCTTGCATTTGATAGCACTGAAACTACTGGTTTGGATAGAAGTGCCCAATTGCTTGCTTATGGTTTTGGATTAGTGACAGTTTATGGATTGGAAGGATTTGGTGATTGGTACATTAAAGGCACCGTTATCGATGGAACGCTGTATGGTGATACGACACAGATTATTACTTCGATTTTTGACATAAAGCAACCATTAGTTACAGATGTTTTTTCAATCCAGCAGAATTATCCAAATCCATTTAACTCAGAAACCAACATCCATTTTACTGTTGAAAGTTCAACTGCTCTTAGTATTAAAGTCTATGATGTACTTGGGAATGAAATTCGAACCTTAGTTGAAAATAAGGATTATTATCCTGGCTTTTATAAAATAAATTGGGATGGAAAAGATGATTTTTCCAAACCCTTAACATCAGGTGTTTACTTTTACAAGATTTACAATAATAAAAAGTCAATTTTTAAAAAAATGATACTACTTAAATAATATTAAGGAGTTAACAATATGAAAACTATTATTGCAGTATTCTTAGTCTGTTGTCTATCAAATTACATTAACGCACAAATAAATGAACCTGGCTGCAGTTTATTAAATATCGAAACCACTATGGATTTATCTCAAAAAGGAGGAAAATATATTACCTCTTCAGGTGTTTTAAAAGTATTGGTGGTATTTGCAAAATTTAAAAATGATACTTCACCACATCCTTATTGGCCTGCAAATTCATACCCAAGCGAAATGAGTGCATTTATAGATGCTAATGATCAAACTAATTCTTCACACTACTTAAATTTAACTAATTATTTTAATCAAATGTCCTTTGGTAACATTAAAGTAATTGGAGTTGCTGTTGGACAGCAAACTCCATATGAAAAGAGCCATTATATTCATACTGGAAGTGTCTATCCAAATAGGTCGGAAGCTAATGAGGATATTCTATTAGCAGTTGATAACCAGGTAAATTATAATCAATTCGATAATTGGACTTATAATACTAACTATGTTCATCGCAATGTACCTGATGGCATTATTGATATGGTAATTGTTATCTGGAGGGATATAGTTTTTTGTGATCCTTATGGCCCGGGTGCATGGTCAGGCGAAGCATCTCTTGGAGGTGGTCCTGAATTCTGGGTAGAAAATAATCAAAAAAAAATAAGGATGGATTTTGGTGCAGATCCAACTTATGGTCCATACGGTTCTGGAGTTACGATACAATATTGGGCACTAAGAGATGACAAAAGAAATTTTAAAGTCTCTGTTCACGAAGTTGCTCATTGGTTAATTGGCGGTGTTCATCCATTCGTTTATGGTGATCTAAGGCATTCTTTCTGGGGTATGCTCACATTAGCGGATCAGGGTATATGTGCAAATTCATACGAGCGAGAAAGACTTGCCTGGATAAATCCTACTCCAATAGAAGGAACAATTTTAAGTGCGCCCATGAGTGATTATATTACAACCCCTTCTTCATATAAATATCACCCAAATAATGGAATAGTTAATGAAATGTATTTTTTCGAAAATCATCAGAAGATCAGTCTATATGATAATGGTACAACTAATTCATACGATAAAGGCATCTTTATTCTTCATGTACAAGACGGATCTTATAACGGAAATATTGCAAAAATAAGGCCTTCGAGTGGTTTTTGGAATTGGAATTCACCTTATGCTACAAATTGTTGGGGTAATAATCTGCCAGCATTTCAAAAGAGCGGTGTAAATAGAGATGGATACGGAAATCGTGATAGAATCACTTCAACTAATTCTATTACAAATTTTTTATACGCTTATATTAATGATGATAACCAAGTAGAGTGCAACGACTGGATGCATGGTTATGGTTTTACCAATGCATTTACGCCTACCTATAATGACGTATTCTCGCCATGGAGCAATCCACCAGCTAAAACATGGACTGGTTTATCTACCGATTTCTTAATGGAAGTAACCAACGAGTTTAGTGGCATAGTGACAGCAAGATTTGCAATACAAAATGCAATCGGTGGTAAACCATCTAAACCTCAAAATCCACAACTAAGTGCCAATCCAGGTAATGGATTAGTAAGATTTAGCTGGGAATTCCATCTTGCTGGCGAGAGTGATGTAAACTTATATGAAGTTTCAAGGAAAGTTACTGAACTAGGCGGTGTATGGCAGGTAATTGGTACAACAACGAATGATTATTTTGTTGACACTGAATATCTTTATGCACCAGGCGCCGGCGACTTTGGACTCACATATCGCGTAAGAGCAAAAGATACTCAGAACAACTATTCCATTTATAGTGATGTAGTTCGTACTAGAGCCGAAGCATTAGGAAAAGAATCTTATATTTCTGCTGTTGTTGAGAATTATGAGTTATCTACTAATTATCCAAATCCATTTAACCCAAGCACAGTTATAAACTATTCTGTTCAAGAAGCAGGCGTAGTAAAAATAAAAGTTTATGATATTTTGGGTAGTGAGGTTGCAGAATTAGTCAATGAGATGAAAGAAGCTGGTTATCATTCTATAGAATTTAATGCAAGTAACTTGCCAAGCGGTGTTTACATTTACACCTTGCAGGTAAATGAGTTTTCTGCTTCACAGAAGATGCTGCTGCTCAAGTAATTTTAGGTCATCCTTCGACTTCAATCTGGAAGATAATTGTATTTTACTAAGGCACGAGCAATCGTGCCTTATTATTTGTTATGATTTAAAGACAGAATTTGATTTAGCGATCCAATAATAAAATCCGGTTTTTCGATTTCTAATAATTCTTTGGTTCTGTATCCGTATAAAACTCCGCAGGTAAAAGCTCCGGCATTTTTTCCACACTGAATATCAAGCTCAGTATCGCCAACCATAAGAGTGTTGTTTAATCCAATGTTAAGTTCTTTACAGATTGTTAGCAATGGTTCTGCAGAAGGTTTATGTGCAATGCCGTCTCTTCTGCCCATTATCAAATCAAAATAATTTCTAAGATTAAAATGGTCAATAATCTTTTCCGCCTGATCCTGAACTTTGGTAGTCAGTAAAGAGATTTTTGCTTCCTGTTTTTTTAATTTGAACAAAGTTTCTTCAACTCCATTATAAAGACTGGAGTATTTCATCTGCTTAAAATAGTTTTCTTTGTAGATGCTTATAAACTCATCAAAGTCTGGTAAATTAATATTAAAAGCACTAAAAATATCATTAAAGTGCTGTCCGATTTTTTGTGCAAACAGATCTTCATCAACATTAAAATCAATACCAAGCTGATCTAATGCGTAAGCAGTTGCTTCATAAATTGTTTTGTTAGAGTCTACCAAAGTTCCGTCAAGATCAAAACAGAAGTGATTAAAAGTTGGTTTGATTGTCGAACTCAATATTTTTCACTGTTAAATTAGTTACTAAAATATTTTACAAAAATACTTTGATTTGATAATTAATAATACAATTTTCTCCTTCAGAAAAACATAACTCTTTATGAAGAGCAGCATATATTATAATCTCATTTTTTATTTAATTGATGCTAATTGTCTCAACAAGAGTTATCAAAAGTAGAACTTTTTACTGTCTCAATTAAATTTTGTTCAAAACAAAAATAAAATAATGGCATAATTATTTATACGGTTATACCCAAATCAATCAAATAAGGAGCTCAATATGAAAAAATCGTTCGTTCTTTTCGCTTTTCTTTTTGCCTTAGTGCTTGGTGTAAATCAAAATCTGTTTGCCCAGAATGAACCAGTGCTTTACTTCTGTGAAAAATACGGAAGCAATGGCGAGGTTGGTGTCAGCGATAGGTTTACAACCGGTTATTTAACCGTTATGGTTAAATGCGATTATGCTCTTGATCTTGAGGATGTATCGATTCAATTTGATAAATATAATGCAAGATCAAAAAAGTTTGAATACTACAAAAAGTTTAGCTATGTGGTCGAGCCGGATATGAAATACATTTTCTTCGCCAAAAACGATGATAGCGATTTGAAGTTTGAAGAACCGGGATTTTACAGAGTATTTCTATTAGATGATAGAGACAAAACTGTTACAAGCGCTTTGATCGAGATCATTGATTAATAACTTCGTTTTTCTTTCAAGCGGTACTTTTGTACCGCTTTTTTTGTTTTAAAAAGAAATTATTGATCCAGATTACTTTAAATTTGAATTGCAATAAAAAAACAATTATGGTTTATAAATGAAGTTAAATTTAGGATGTGGTAAAGATATAAAGTCCGGATATGTAAATCTTGATATCGTTGATTACGGCGGAAATCAGATTCACGATATAAATACATTTCCATACCCTTTTCCCGAAAATCATTTTGATGAGATTTATGCTTCCCACGTACTTGAGCATATTGATAATTTTAATAAGACCATCACTGAGCTTTATAGAATATTAAAACCAAATGGGATTATGATTGTTTATGCTCCATTTTTTTTAAATACAAAATATTTTGGCGATCCCGATCATAAAATTCCGTTTTCAATCCGCACGTTTGATAATTACGAGTACATTGGAAACCGCAAATTAAAATTTTATGAGAAGTGGAAATTGAATCATCGTACAAATTATGAAACGGGAGCCCAGTTTGAGGTGCTGGAAAAGAAATTTATAACATCACACTTTGCAGCACTTAAATGGATGGATTTTCTGGTTAACATCGAGCCGGTTATGTACGAAAGATTCTTTTCAGGAATTTTTTCACCTGAAGAAGTTTATTTTAGATTAAAGGCTATTAAATAATTCGTGTAATTCGTGGCTGTCCTTCTGCCACGAATGGACACTAATTTTTCACGAATAAAAATCAATCTATAGATTTCATTTTTATCGCCTCATAAATTATAGACAACCATCCAATCAGAAAACAAAAACCACCAACGGGAGTTATCATTGCAAAAAACCTAATCCCCGATGTAGAATAAATATATAGTGAAAAAGAAAAGAGTATTATTCCAATCAAGAAAAAGATCAATGGCACCTTTACTTTTATAACCGTATTTAATGAAAGAGCAAGCAAAACAGCAGTATGAATAAGCTGATAAAGAACTCCTGTTTTATATACTTCTAACATTTGTGTTGATAACGTTTCTCTTAACCCATGAGCTCCAAATGCACCAATTGCTACAGCAGTAAAGCCTGAAACAGCTGAAATAATCAACCATAATTTTTTATCATTCATAAATTTCTGTCCTTAATTTGTATTGAATAGTAAAAACAAATTTTATTAACTTTACCCACAATTTAATCACAACTAAGAAAAGAAATGAAGATATTACAAAAGCTGATTTTGCCTTTATTATTGCTGCTCGTCGTATTCATAATCTATAATTTTTACTTCGCTAAAAGTGGACTTGGCTCATTTGATGATTTTGATCCAAATAATAATGCCGTAAAAGAAATACGAGTTCAGGTTTTGCCTAACCAGAATATCAGCACAGAAGGTGGAAGTTTTTCCTTTATTGTTGCAGATAAAGATGGTAAAACGCTTCAGGCTTTTGGATCTGCAAGTTTACCACAAGGGATTGGAGAAGCAGAGACTATTATTTTAAAGGGACATGTTAATCAAAGCGGATTTTGTACCCACGAAGTTCTAGCTGATTAATCATTTATGAATAATTTTGAACTTGTATCAAGCTACAAACCTTCAGGTGATCAGCCGGAGGCAATAAAACAATTGGTTGAAGGTGTTAATCGCGGAGACAAGTTTCAAACTTTGCTTGGCGTAACGGGAAGCGGTAAAACTTTCACAATCTCAAATGTTATTGTACAGACGAATAAGCCGACATTAATAATCTCACACAATAAAACACTTGCGGCACAGCTTTACTCGGAGTTTAAATCTTTTTTTCCAAATAATGCTGTTGAATTTTTTATCAGCTACTACGATTACTATCAACCCGAAGCCTATGTTGTCTCCCGTGATGTTTTTATTGAAAAAGATTTTTCAGTTAACGAGGAAATTGATCGCCTGAGATTAAAAGCCACAACGGCATTAATTGAAGGCCGCAGAGATGTAATTGTAATTGCAAGCGTCAGTTGTATCTATGGAATTGGTGCGCCTGAAGAATATGCAAAGCAAATCATCTTTGTAAAAAAAGGTGATAAACTTGATCGTAAAAAGTTTATGCGTGAGTTGATTGATATTTATTTTACTAGAAACGATGTGGAATTCAATCGCGGTACTTTCCGTGCTCGAGGAGATGTCATTGAAATAATTCCAGCTTATCAATATGAAGAAGCTGTTAGAATTGAATTTTGGGATAATGATGTTGAAAAGATTTCTATTATAGATGCACAAACAGGAAAAATTATTCGTGAAGTTGAATCAGTTCCAATTTATCCAGCAAAGTATTTTGTCACTGATCGAAGTAAAATGCAAAAAGCAATTTATAATATTGAGCAGGAACTCTCTGACCAATTAAATGTTCTGCGTAAAGAAGAAAAATATTTGGAAGCTCAAAGACTTGAACAAAGAACCCGGTTTGATATCGAAATGATGAAAGAGATCGGTTACTGCTCAGGAATTGAAAACTATTCACGGCATATGGATGGAAGAGAACCTAATTCACGTCCGTTCAATCTTTTCGATTATTTCCCTGATGATTTTCTTTTAATAATAGATGAATCACATGTAAGCGTGCCGCAGATACGTGGAATGTACCTTGGGGACAGGAGTAGAAAACAAACTTTAGTTGATTATGGTTTTCGACTCCCGTCTGCACTTGACAATCGCCCGATGAAGTATGATGAGTTTATGGAAATGATTGATCAGGTGATTTTTGTAAGTGCTACCCCTGCGGATTATGAATTAGAAATGAGCGGTGGTGTTATTGTTGAGCAGATAATTCGCCCAACCGGCTTGCTTGATCCTGAAATTGAAGTGCGGCCGATTAAAGGACAGATTGATGATCTTATTTCTGAAATTAGAAATAAGACCGCATTAAAAGAAAGAACTCTTGTCACAACTTTAACAAAAAAAATGGCAGAAGATCTATCCGATTATCTTGATAAGATTGGCATTAAAGTACGTTATATCCACAGTGATATTGATTCTTTGGAACGTGTTGAGATACTACGTGATCTACGTTTAGGTGAGTTTGATGTTTTGGTTGGAGTAAACCTTTTAAGGGAAGGTTTGGATTTACCGGAAGTTTCTCTTGTCGCTATTATCGATGCGGATAAAGAAGGATTTTTACGAAGTGAACGATCGCTAATGCAAACCGCCGGAAGAACTGCTCGTAATGTAAACGGCAAAGTAATTATGTATGCAGATAAGATTACAGAATCTATGCGTAAAACAATTACTGAAACAAACAGAAGGCGAAAACTTCAAAAAGAGTATAATGATAAGAATGGAATTGTTCCTGCAACGATTTACAAATCAATGGAAGATATAATGTCAGCAACTTCAATTGCAGATATAAGAAAGAAAGATGAGAAAGAAAGCTACGGATTTTCTAAAGTTGCTGAACCCATTCTGAAATACATGGATAAAGAACAGAAAGAAGATCTGGTAGATCAATTGACTGAAGAGATGCATAAAGCCGCAAAAGATCTTGAGTTCGAAAAAGCAGCTAATTTACGAGATGAAATTCATAAGCTTAAAAAGATGATAGGATGAGAAAAGTGCTTCTACCATTTTGTCATTCCCACGAAAGTGGGAATCTCGCGGTCTTTTAATCTTCTAAATTTTAATTAATGAAGTAAGTTCTTCAGGAATAGATTCACCTTTATAGGTTACTTTTTCTAAAAACAATCCTGATGGAGGCGCAGTAAATTTTGCGGGTTCATTGGTTTTGTTATTTAGATAAAACAAAATATCTTTTTCAGATTTTCTTCCACGACCAACTTCAGCTAAAATTCCAACAATTCGTCTTACCATTTTCCAGATAAAGTGAGAACCGATGATTCTTATGAGAATAAGATTTCCCTCTTCTTTGATTTGAATATCATCAATTAAAACCTTTGTGGATTTTTCGGTAGGATCATCATCTGAGAATGAAGAATAATTATTCATTCCTAAAAATAATTTTGATGCTGATTCCATTTTCTTAAAATCTAGATCATCCTTTATCCACCAGACAAAGTTTTTACCAAACGCCGTTCGCCTTCTTGATATCTGATAAACATAACTGCGTGATGTTGCATCGTGTCTTGCATGAAATTCTTTGCTTGTCTTTTCAACTTCCAAAATTGTAATATCATGCGGAAGCATGTCATTTAATTTCATTCTTATAATTTCAGGCGCTAATACTGTTTTCACATCAAAATGTGCAACCTGGCAAAGAGCGTGTACTCCACTATCCGTTCTGCCTGAGCCTTGAATATCTATAAATGCATCCCCAAAAACTTCCTGCGCTGCTTTTAAAATTGAACCTTGAATCGTTTTTGCATTTTCTTGTTTCTGCCAGCCCGAATAGCGAGTTCCTTCATATTCAATAAATAGTTTAAATCGCGAATAATTCTGATTTGATATTTTACGTTTATCGGCTGTAAATGGCTTGCCTTTAAAGTGGCTGCCGGATTTACTTTTAAACTGATCCTTAGAATAGAACTTCTTGCCTCTCAATTTAATCTCGCCGTTTCTTCCGCATAATCAAATTGGGTTTCATAAACCCTAACTTTTATAGAGGAAATATTTGATGGTAATGAACACTTTTTTATTTCAGATAAAAGATAACTGCAAATATTTTCTGCAGTTGAATTAAAATTCACAACTACTTTCTTGGATTTCATCTTCTCTAAAAACTCAAGAACAATTTTATCATCCTCTGTAACCATAAATGAATGATCAAGTTTTTCTATAACGGGGTTTACTATCTTCTCTACATCATAATAATCAATCACCATTTGATTCTTATCCAATTCACCTTCAAACTCAACTATCATTTTATATGAATGACCATGAATATTTTTACATAAACCGAAATGTTCGGGAAGTCTGTGTCCCATTTCCCATCGAAATTCTTTAGCAATTTTCATTATACACCTTTTGTTTCAGGATGCCATATAAATTTATGCATCTGAAGTTGAAATCTAACCTTTAATTTATCTTCTAAAATCCAGTTAACTAATTGAACAGGTTCTAATTTTCCAAAGACAACGGAAAATAAAACCTTGCATTTATTTTCCAATGGATATTTCTTTAATACATCTACAACCCACTCATAATCTTCTCTGTTTCCGATTACAAACTTTAACTCATCGGCAGGCTTTAAGTAATCAATATTTTCATAAAGATTTTTCTTATCCATTCCGCTTGTTGGACATTTTAGATCCATAATTATCTTTACACGCGGATCAATATTCTGAATTGGTAAACTACCTCCTGTTTCGATTAAAACATCAAATCCTTCATCAGCAAGCTGTTTCATCAAATCTAAACATTCATCCATCTGGACTAATGGTTCACCGCCGGTAATTTCAACAAGTTTACAATTGTATTTTTTCACTTCTGATATTATCTCGGGAATAGATAAATCTTTACCTTCATAAAACGCATATTCCGTATCGCAATAAGTACATCTGAGGTTGCAATAGGTTAAACGAACGAAAACGCAAGGAAGTCCTGCGGCAGTACTTTCACCCTGAACTGAATAGTATATCTCATTAACCTTAAGCATAAAAAGTGCGATTATCACTCGTTTTCTAAATAAAATGTGAGTAAAGTTACGAATCCTAAGTTTGACATCAAACGAGGCAATGCCTATATTTGGCTCACATTTTTTAACTAAATATAAGGTTTTTTGTAAATGGCTCATCATAAATCAGCGAAGAAAAGGATACGGTCCTCGGAGAGAAAAAAAGAAGTAAACAAAATGACAGATTCAAAAATTAAAACTGTTATTAAGAAAACACTTGCCACGGATAAAAAAGAAGAATTGGAAAAATTATACAAAGAAGCTATTTCTATTTTGGATAAAGGAACCTCTAAAGGCAGGTTACACAAAAACACTGCTGCAAGAAAAAAATCGAGGCTAACAAAGCATTTAAATAAAGTTACTGCAGCAAAATAGTCTGTTTGATTTTAGTAAAAAGCTCTTCAGTTGAAGAGCTTTTTCTTTTTAAATCATTTCAAATTTCACTTAATAATTCTTTCCCTTCAGCTTCAGGAATGCAAAATCTTACAGGTTTAATTTTTCCAGATTCATCTTTTTCAGCTTTAACTTTTTTCTTTATCAAAACGCTATGTTCAATTGTAACATTATCTTCAACAACGGAACCGAAAAGATAACTTGAGCCTTTTATTAAAACATTTTTTCCGATACGTAAAGGATATTCATCGCTGCCAGTCATATTAACACTTGATTCAATAATTGAGTTTTCACCAATGATAATATTTCCTTTAATAATATCTCCCCAAAGAACTTTTACATTATCTTCAATTGTTAAAGTCTGATTTGGAAATGTTGATAAGTGAACAATACGCCAGATCTTTATATTCTTTCCAAAAACGACATTGCCTTTTATATAAGCCGCTCTGCCTATCTCAACATTGTAATTAAGCTTTACTCCATAACCAATGTAAGCCCCCTTACCAATTTGTATATCAAGAGGAATTCCTTCTTTATCCATTTCAATCAAATCGTTAACAACAGAATCGTGAATAAAGAAATCGTCAGGATCATCAATCTGGATTATGTTCTTTAATTTTTCATAAACATTTCTTCGCGCAATTTCGTGCATTTCTTTAAGAACGGATTTGTCATTAAAACCCATAACAACATATTGATTTTGGGGGCTAACAGCACCAATAGAGTATCCCTTTTGATTGAACAAAGAAATTAAATCTGTAATGTAAATTTCATTCTGTGCATTATTGCTGGAAATGTTATTAATCAACTCAGTAAGTTTTTTAAAATCAAAAGCATAAACACCTGAGTTGAATTCTTTGGTATCAATTAATTCTTGTTTTGTAAAGGAATAGGTTTTATTTCTGTATGATACTATATATGGTTCGCTCTCCGGTAAAGCCTGAATATCTTTAAATTCCATAATCTGAATTACATTTCCATTTGCATTGCCTTTTTTATCTTTAGTTCTGATGATTCTTCCGTAAGTATTTTGTTTGGAATCACCATCATAAATCCCTGTAAGAACCATCATATCATTACCTGAGGAAATAAAATCATTTCTAAAATTGCTCATTGAGGAATCATCAAGTAGTCCCATATCGCCTGGAAGCACATAAACAATTCCATCTTTAAAATCATTCTCAATTTCTTTTAATGCAACCTGAACAGCGTGTCCTGTGCCATTTTGCTTTTCCTGGAATGCAAATTTATTTGATTCTCGTTTCCCAATAACATCCATTACATCAAGAGCCTTAATTCCCACAACAATCACTGTGTTGATATTTTGAACTCCAAGTCTGCATGCATTGTACACTCGTTCAACTGTAGGAATCTCCCAGATTTTATGAAGCATTTTTGATGTCTGTGATTTAATTCTTTTCCCATGACCTGCAGCAAGAATTATTGCAACTTCATTTGAAGAATCAAATTTTGTAGAAGACTCTTTAACTTTAGAATAAATTTCTGAACTGGTTGTTTCACTCATGTCTTTTTTCTTGATTGCTATTTAATTGAACAAATTGTTTATTAAAAATTAATTAAAGGTTATTCCTATTCCAACCATTGAATTTGATTCCCAATGGTAATTTTTAAATCAACCCCAAATGTATTACTTTAATTAACCATGACGTTTTTTTCTAATTCAATTCTGCTTAAGATTGAAATTAAAAAAACAAAAACTATTGACAGTACAACAGAAGTTATAAATCCAGCAGTTATTGCTGATAATATCAAGCCAATTAATGTTACAAGAATAGATGTGGATAGTTTTCTTAAATCAGCATCTATTTTTTTATTTCGTATTTGCTTAATTGACACCACTAACGAAACAATCAATAATCCAATAAAAGAAAATAATCCTAATAACCCGCTTTCAAAATAAATTTGCAAGAAATCGTTATGCCATCCGCCAATCTTCTTATCAGCAAATTGATCCCAGAATGGAAAAATCTTTTCAAAAGTTCTTGGACCAAACCCTATAATTGGCTTTTCAAATAATATTTCCTTTGCACCTTTCCATATTATATCTCTATCTGAAAGTTGTGTGATACTTTCAATTCTATTTTCAAACTTATTTTCAATTTGCTTTTCTGATGAATAAAAATATATAATCGATAATGCTGCAAAAACCGTAATTAATAAGAATAACTGTTTCCAATTCATTTTTTTTAGAACCACTGCTGCAATTATTAAAAGAATCGAGATGATTATATTTGTTCTGCCCAGTGACGTAAGTATTCCAATAAAAAGAATTAAAATAATCATTGACCAATAAAACAATGATTTATTATTCTGAAATCGCCTTGGAAAGAATAACGCTAAACCAAGAGCTACCATTAAATAAGAAGAAAAAACAGCGTAGCTTGAACTGAATGCTTGTGCTCTATCCACATTTCCAAATACAAATCTTGTGATTCCAACTAAAGACATTACCGCTGCACCAAGTATGAAAATAAGCAATAAATATAGAATCATTTTTTTATCAAGGGTCTTTAGATAAAAACACAGAGAGACTAATGCGATATAAAAAAAGGCTTCTTTATAAAGTGCTTCGTAACTATCTGAGGGGAAAGAAGAAAAATAAATTGAAAGTAACCTTACCGTTCCAAAAACAAATACGCTGATGGTTAGTATATCTATTATTTTTTTCTTTTCTTCCCACTTTTCGAAAAGCCAAAGAATAAAAATTATACCCCCGATTATCTGGAGAAGAAACAATGAAAGGACAAAACTTACAACGAAAATGGAAAGAAGAGGAAAGATATAGTTTGAAGAAAACCTGCTTTTAATCATTATTCCCCATTATCCCTAAATTGCATTTCATAAAGTTTTTTGTATAGCCCCTTCTCTTCAGAAATAAGATTATCGTGTGTGCCCTGCTGAATGATATGTCCTCTATCCAATACTATAATACTGGTAGCATTTCTTATTGTGCTTAGGCGATGTGCAATTACAAATGTTGTCCGGTTTAACATTAATCGTTCAATTGCTTCCTGCACAAGAATTTCTGATTCATTATCCAGTGCTGATGTAGCTTCATCGAAAATCATTATTTCAGGATTTTTAAGAATGGCACGGGCAATGGTAAGACGCTGTCTTTGTCCACCGGAAAGTTTAACTCCTCTTTCACCAATTATAGTATTATACCCTTCTGGCATCTCACTAATAAAATTATGTGCATTAGCAGTTTTTGATGCTTCAATAATTTTTTCTAAAGGATAATCTTTCAAACCATATGCAATGTTTTCTGCAATGGAAGTGTTAAATAAGAAAGTTTCCTGTGTTACAATCCCCATTTTTGCACGTAACGACTCAAGAGTAATATTTTTTACATCATTTCCATCAATAAGAATCCTGCCTGAAGTAGAATCATAAAACCTGGGAATTAAATCTGCAAGTGTTGATTTACCTCCGCCGCTAGGACCGACAAGAGCAATAATTTCTCCTCGTTTAATGATAAAGTTTATGTTATCTAAAACATTGACTTCTGAATTTTCATATTTAAAAGAAACATTTTCAAAAGTTATTTCATCTTTAAATTCTTTTAATTCAATTGCACCGGGAAGATTTTTAATATGCGGTTCAATATCCATTATTTCAAATATTTTATCAGCAGCGGCACTGGCTTCCTGAACCCTGTTATTAACATTACCAAGTTCTTTAATCGGAGGCATCATTTGAAATATTGCAAATAAAAATCCCAAAAACTGGCTAGCGTTAAGAGTGCCATCAACAAGTACAAGCAGTCCACCATAATAAATTATTATTGCCCCGATCATTACACTTAAAATTTCTGTGATAGGGGATGAAATATTTCTTGTTCTTACAATTTTAAGCACCAACCTAAAATAATTTCTAGTTTCATCCATAAACCTTTGATTTTCAAATCGTTCCATACCAAAAGCTTTTACTATTTTAACTCCAGAAATGGTTTCCTGTAGTATGCTTGTTATATCTGCAAGTTTTTTTTGAAGAATTACAGTTTGTCTTCTCAATCTATTTCCAATCCACGCAATTATTAAACTTGCAATAGGGACTATAACTAAAGCGAAAAGGGAAAGCCGCCAGCTTATACTGATCGCCATACCTAGAAAAACTATAATTGTTAATGGTTCTTTGATAAGGTTAGAAAATGTAGCCGAAATACTAGCCTGAACAACGTTTACATCATTTGTAAATCTTGAGATAAGATTCCCAACTCTTTCAGATTTAAAGTAACCTATAGGAAGTTTGTGTAAATGTTTATAAGCATCATCACGTAAATCTTTCATAGAGGCAAATTCAACATAAGCCATAAAATATGCCTGAAGATATGAAAAGATGTTTTTTAATAGAAAAGCAAGAAGCACAAGTGCGCAGATTTTTATAAGAACATCAGACTTATCGCCGCTTAGTACAAAATTATTAAATGATGCTTCAACACTTTCCTTAAATTCATTAACCCAATCTGGAAATATTCCACTTGCTTTATCTATACTGTTTGTTTGATCCACTACATTCTTAGACGCCGATTCCTGAAACAAAGTATCAAGTAATGGAATAGTAAGATAAACAGATACTCCGTTAAGGATTGCAAATAAAACCGAAAACACAAAGGTTAAAACTATGTGCCGCCAGTAGGGCTTTGTATAAGTCAATATTCTTAAGTATGAATTCAATTTGACTTCTTTAATTTATTGGATACTGCGTAAACTGCAGCCGTCGTTAATTTTTATTGTTTTAATATATTCCATGCTGCCAAGCTTAAATATTTGAATTTTAGAATCTCTTCCAAATCCGCTTTCAAATATCAGAAAATCACTGATTAGCACAAAGTTTTTAACCCCAACGTCTTCAATCAATTTAATTGTTTTCTTTTTTTGCAGATCAAAAATAGCAAGACAAGTTTTTTTATAATCACGGATATTTTTCTTCGCATCAGATTTTGGGATCATAAGCATAACCAGGTCCTTGTTATTTTCTGCCCAAACAATCTGCAATAGTTTTCTTTTAGCAAACCTAGTTTTAATCTCTTTTTTTGATTTTAAATGCTGAACAATAATCGAATCGTTTTTTTCAACAATTGTAAATAACTGATTGGGCGATTGATAATTTATTTGCGGCAGATTAGTAATCGGATATCCATCTTTAGTTAAATCAAATATTTCAGTGTTATCAGATAAAAGTTTTCCAAAATGATTATAAACTTGTGTGTTCTTGTTTACATATGACGCAATCGTTTTATCTATTGAATTTATAACTAATGAAAATCTGTCATTATCGGTCCAAAATGGTATTATCTGAATCCCATCCTCTAACTGCGTAATGAACTCAACCTTTTTTGCTTCAAAATCAATTCGATATAATTTGCCTTTTTCAATTGCTGGCTGAGATGATTTTAAAAGCTGCTTCCTTTTAGTAATGAAATAACCGGACCTATAATCAGGAGAAATTAATAGATCAATAACACGTTCATCATTTGCATGCCAGAATAGTTTTGATTTATCATTAATAAAATCATACCAGTATATTGAAGGAAAACCAAGATTGCTGCCTACAAAATAAAATCCTCTAAACTCGGTTAGTTTTGCATTTTCAATTTGTTTGTTAAGAAATTCTTCATCAAGATTTTCTTGTTTAACATCGGAACAGGAATAAAAAAAAGCGACGGTTATAATGAATAACAAAATAACTATCAGCAAACTTCTAATCTTCATAGTTAACCGCGGGGATGATATTGTTTATGTACTTGTTTAATATAATCACGATCGATATGAGTATAAATTTGAGTTGTTGATATATCGGAATGACCAAGCATTTCCTGCACAGCTCTTAAATCAGCACCACCTTCAAGTAAATGTGTTGCAAATGAGTGGCGAAAAGTATGCGGATGCACTTTCTTGACGATTCCAGCTTCTTTAACATAACGATCAATAATTTTCCAGACACCCATGCGGGAAAGTTTTGAGCCACGTGAATTAAGAAAAAGATAGTTTTCACTCTTTAACTTTTTCATTAACAGAGGCCGGCTTTTCATTAGATATTTATTAATCCAATTAATTGCACTTGATCCTATGGGAATTAATCTTTCCTTAGAACCTTTACCAAAAACTCTTATAATTTCTTCTTTAAGAAATAAATCTCCGATCTTCAGATTTATTAATTCGGAAACTCTAGTTCCACAGGCATAAAACAATTCCAAAATGGCTTTATCTCTTAAAGTTAATTTATTTTCAACATCGGGTAAACATAAAATTTTTTCAACTTCGTTTACAGTTAAAACCGCTGGTAGTTTTTGGGAAATCTTTGGGGCAGATATTTTCTCGATTGGATTGCTTAAGATGTAATTGTTTCTTAACAGATATAAAAAAAATCCTTTCAATGATGAAAAATATCTTGCAGATGAAGTTGCCGAAAGACCTATATCTTTCAATATCTTAAAAAAACTGCTGATGTTTTCTGTTGTAATTCTTGAAGGATCGTTAATGTTTTTATTCTTTATGAATTCCACAAAAGTATTTAAATCAATTTTGTAGGAGGATACCGTGTTTGTGGAAAGATTTTTTTCCAGTTTAAGATGAGCAAGGTATTCTTTAACAAACAACTCCATTAGTTTACTTCATCCGTACTAATTCCTTTTTCTGCTTCCTCTTGTTTTGGATATTTTATTCTTCTGTGATGTTGGCTTATAAGGATTGATAGAAATTCTTCTTTCATCCTGGTAATATCACTAAACGTAATTGGAGCTTCATCAAGCTGTCCTTCCTTTAAACGAGAATTGAAAATATTGTTAATCATATTTTCAACTTTCTGTGCATCCGGATCAGTAATAGATCTTACGGCTGATTCGCATCCGTCTGCAAGCATCACAATAACTGTTTCTTTAGTATTTGGTTTTGGTCCGGGATATCTGTAATCGTTAATATCAACTTTAGCTTCACCATAAAGTTCTTTTGCTTTTTCATAAAAATAATTACTTACTGTAGTGCCGTGATGCATTGGAATAAAATCAATTAATTCTTGAGGAAGTTTATACCGCTTTGCCAGTTCAATTCCTTCGTTAACGTGCCTTACGATCATTGCAACACTTTCATCTGGTGCTAGATTCTCATGCAAGTTTTGATTATTTAACTGATTCTCTACAAAACTTTGCGGGGAAATTGTTTTACCAATATCATGATAATAAGCACCGACTCTTGCAAGTAAAGAATTTGCCCCAATTTTTTCTGCAGCCGTTTCTGCAATAGTTCCCATTGTCATTGAATGATTAAATGTACCGGGCGCTTTACGAGCCAGCTCACGAAGCAGAGGTCTATCAAAGTTTGAAAGTTCTAGTAACGTAAGGTCTGTAGTTATGTTAAATAATCTTTCGAAGAAAATGAGCAATCCATAAGTGAGTACAGGACTTATCAGAGCATTTGAAGCTGCAAATGCGAGCTCAACTAACATAGAATCCAGTGGAGCAAATCTTTCCAATCCAAAGGCAAGGATAGCTGACGTGTATCCTAATAATATGAAAAGAAAAGATCGAAAAATCTGTGTGCGGTTTTTTATGTCGCGTACTGTGTAAACCGACAATCCACCGGCTATAAAATTCATAGCCATAAATGTATAATCATTGCCGCGCAATGCACCTACAATAAGAGATAGAATTACTGTTAAGTAAAATCCAACTCGCGAATCGAACACAATTGTAAAAATCATTGATGCGGCAGGAACGAATATCAGATATTGTATCGGGGCCTTGATTGTGATGTGATTTACTAAATATGTGATAAACGAAACAAAAACAATTAAAATAGAAATTAAAACGATTTTGGTATTATCATAAAATATTTTTTTTCTGAATAGATATAAATAAATAGATAGAATTGTTATAAAAAATGATATGTGCAAAAACTTTCCAACAAGTTGAAGGAAAACTCCTTCTTGTCCGATTGATTCTCCCTTAGCTTCTTTATAAGAATCAATTTTTAATTTAACTTGTTTGGTTACCCGATCATGTTTTGCAATTATTCTTTCATTTTCATTAATGATACCGGCATATTTTGAAACGTTGTTTTTAAACTGTTCAATCTCAAGGTTTGTTGCCTCTTCATTAAATACAAGATTAGGATATATAAAATGAAGTGTATACTCAATTATGGCTTCCTTAAGCTCTTCAGAAAAGTTTGACTCTCTAATTTTACTTTTTACTTTGTTTTTAGCCTGATCAATAAAATAATATTTACTTAATGGCTCAATCTTATCAATATTTCTAACTCTAACTGCAATACTATCCCGAATTTTTAAATTGCTCTCAAGACTAAGAATCCCGCGTTTACTAACTTCATCAGAAATTGCGCCTGCAGAATTTAAGATATTATCTAATGTTTTATCTCTTTGTTTTGATTCTCTTTGTTGTTTACGTAAATTAAAAAATTGAAGAAACGCGTTATAACTTAAGAATGTTGGATTTAAAATTGACTCAGACTGGCTGTTCAGATTTTCATCAATAACACCGATTATATAGGCTGCAAAAGCTTTTAATGAATCACTGCTTTTGCTGGCAATGCTGTTAAAAACAGGATAAACAGATTGCTGTGCTGCTTTAACCTCTGAATTGTATGTCTGTTTATCTTTCATGATTGGAAAGCTAAATGGAGCAATCAAATCATCGTTAGTCCAAATTGTTCCTTCAGTAACCTCAGATTCAATTGATTCCCCTTTTGGAAACATCATAACAATAAGAATTACTGTAAGTAATCCTATAATAATTTTTCTTTTTGTTCCAGGATATTTTATTATTTTTTTTTGAGTACTCATGGTTCAGACATTTTAGCTTTTAATACTGCTTCCAGAAAATCTGCAACACCTTCTTCATTGTTGGTTTTTTTTAAAACGTAATCAGCCTTGTTTTTTAATTCAGGTATTGCGTTTTTAAGTGCAATCTTAATTGCTTTTGTTTCAAAGAGACTGATATCGTTATACCAATCACCTACAACAGCGGTTCCTTTTTCCTGTACCTTTAAATATTTTTGTAAGTGACGCATAGCTTTTCCTTTAGAAGATCCCGATCTTCTAACTTCAAGATAATAAATTCCTTCTTGAGTTTGGGATCTAAAGAAAGAAAGTGATGTCCCTAACATAAACGGAAAACTTAACTTATCTCTAATAAATTCAACCGTTCTTCTGTTGTCGCCTGCAAAGACTATTTCAAGGGTTTTCTCTGTGAGATCATCATATGAACTAACTTCTTGATATAATGCACCAAACTTGTCCATCAATTCGGGTATAACAGAATTTTGCTTGGTGTAATAAATAGCCTCTGCATGACATAGAGCAATATTTAAAAGATATTTTTCCGAATATTCGATAGCTTTAAGTACATGTTTTTTTTTAAGAATGATCTGAAGATAAAGTGTTTACCAGCAACACTTTTTATGATAGACCCATCAAGGGAAATTAATGGTGAGTGGATTTTTAGTTCTTCTGCAATTGGAATTAATGCTGAGTGTAGTCTACCCGATGCAAAAGAAAAAAGAACACCGAGTTTTTTAAGTTCTTTAATATATTGTTTTGTTCTTTCACCCAGAATACCGTCGTCATTTAGAAGGGATCCGTCAATATCAAAAATTATAAGATCTATTTTTTTTAACTGTTTTAAATTGAACATATTATTTTACTAGTGTTTTCCATCCTGTTTTTGAAAGATTTACATATATGATTAAAAAAGAACTTGAGGCGACAACGAGATAAATTACGAAACCTAAATAATCGCCTAATATCAATTTTCCAGTTCCAAATAAAATTGAATAAACTAAAATAACTCCAATTAACCAGTTAATAAACATCTTAAGAAAGCCGGAATCACTTTCTACCTCAGGTAATTGAGATGAAATCTTCTTCCACATTATTCCACCAGGATGAATTTTTTTGTAAAATGAGAATAGAACTTCATTATCAGTTGGCTTAGTTAAAAATGTTACAGCTACCCAAACAAAAGTTGTGCCCGGAACAATTACAAATAAACTGTATGGAAATAATATCCCAACACTTTTCAGAATCGGAAAGATTATAAAAGGGGTAATCATTGCAGATATCTCAGACCAAGCATTTATTCTCCACCAAAACCATCTTAAAATTAATACCAACCCAACTCCAGCGCCGCATTCAATAATAAACGCCCACGCACCCGAAATTTTGTTAATGAATAGTGTAACAACTAATGAAACTAACATTAATATAATCGTTGCAATCCTTGATGATAAAACATAGTGTGATTCATCTTTTTCTTTATTTATAAATCTTTTATAAAAATCATTTATAATATATGATGATCCCCAATTTAATTGTGTTGCTATCGTGCTCATGTAAGCCGCAAAAAAAGCTGCAACTAATAATCCTTTTAAGCCCGCAGGAAGAAAATCGCGCATTGCATAAATAAACCCCATACCTTTTTGTGAATCAGTTAGTTCAGGATAAAGCACAAGTGAAGCTAACCCAACCAGTATCCAAGGCCATGGTCTAATTGCGTAATGAGCAATCTGGAAAAATAATGTAGCAAACAATGAATGCTTTTCATCTTTAGCAGACATCATTCGTTGAGCAACGTATCCTCCACCGCCTGGTTCCGCACCAGGATACCAGGAAGCCCACCAGATAATTCCAATATAAGCCAGGAATGAAAAGAAAGACATTGCTAAAGTTCCTGCAGCTGAAGGGATATCTGAAATAGTCGGAAAGAAATCAAAAACATAATCGGGAAGTTTTTGTTTTAAGCCTGCAATTCCCCCAATTTGAGGTAAATTTATAACGATGATCGCAAGAATTATACATCCAAGCATCGCGATAAAAAATTGAAATGCATCTGTAATTACAACGCCCCACAATCCTGAAATTGCTGAGTAAACAGCGACTAATATCATACAACCAAAAACAAAGAACATTACAATAGATTCATCAATACCAAACATTCCTTGCAGTATTGATGACATTGCTTTATTAACCCAGCCGATTATAATTACATTCATAAATAAACCGAGGTACAATGCGCGAAATCCTCTTAAAAATCTTGCAGGCTTTCCCGAGTACCTTATTTCTGCAAACTCAGCCTCGGTCATTATTCCAGCTCTACGCCACAATCTTGCAAAGAAAAAAACAGTAAGCATTCCACCAAACGCAAAATTCCACCAAAGCCAGTTACCGGAAATACCATTATTAGCCACAAGTTCAGTAACCGCCAGCGGTGTATCAGCAGCAAATGTAGTTGCAACCATTGAAATACCTGCTAAATACCAGGGTAGATTTCTACCTGAGAGGAAGAAGTCATTAGTGCTTTTTCCAGCTCTTTTGGAATAAACTAGAGCAATTACAATTGAAAAAATGAAGTAAACAATAACAATTAAATAATCAACTATTTCCATATTTACCTCAATAATTTGCTATCTGTTTTAATGACGTGTTGGAAATTTATCTATAATAATTAATATTTAATCATAGGTACAAAAAATAACATCCCTGTTTTGACAATTCTAGTTGAGAGTTGTTTATACTTACCTTTTTCTTTGAATAATTTCAAGTAAATTTCCCACAAGAATAGTTGCACAAACACCTATCAGAATAAACCACGTCCAGGCAACAATTTTAAATACAATTATAAAACTCATAAAAACAATTGCAGAAATAAATCCTGCCATAGCATGATTTTGTTTAATTTTTTTGTTTGATAATCCCAGCAAAAATGTCCCAAGCAAACCACCATAAGTAAACGATGCAATACTCAAGGCAAGCTCCACAACAGTTTTTGAACTTTCCATAAAAATGAAAGCTGAAAATATTAACATCACTGCCCAAAAAATTGTTAATAGTTTTGAAATCAATAAACTTTTTTTTTCATCTACAGATTTTTTAAATGGTAGATAAAGATCTAACATCGTTGATGATGAAAGTGATGTGATTGAACCAGCAAGTGTTGAAAGAGCAGCGGCAAATAGTCCAGCTATTATGATTCCTTTAATACCCGAAGGCAAAACTTCAATAATAAACTTTGAAAATATCTCATCCGACTTAATATCGAGCAAACCATAATAAGCAAAGAGCAATACGCCGATAAATAAGAACAGGGCAAACTGAAAAATTATAATCACTCCAGTGGTAATTAAAGCTTTCTTACTTTCTGCAAGACTTTTTGCCGCGAGTAACCTCTGCACAACAAGCTGGTCCGTTCCGTGTGATGACATTGAAAGAAATGCACCGCCAATCAATCCGCTAAACAATGTATATGGCTGTGAAAAGAATCCTGCAAATCCGTTTTCAAATCCTAAATTAAAAATGCTGAGTTTAGAAGATATTTCAGTTGATGAAAAAATTTCGCTGAGATTTCCGGGGATATTATTAATTAAATATATTCCAGCTAAAATTGCTCCTCCAATATATATCAGCATTTGGATTGCATCTACCCAGATTACGCCTTTTAATCCACCAGTAAAAGTATAAAGTAGTGCAACAATTGCCATAATTATTATTGCGGCAACCGGAGAAATACCCAGCATTAAATAAAGTGGAATAGCGGTTGCAAAAAGTCTTACGCCATCAGAAGCAGTGCGTGTAAATAAAAAAACTATTGAGGCTAATGAACGTGTTTTATTTCCAAATCTATTCTGCAGATATGAATAAGCAGTTGATAGTTCACCTTTATAATATGCTGGTAAAAAGTAGACAGCAACTATAATTCTGCCAATTAAATATCCAAACGTTAGCTGTAGAAAGTTTAAATTGGTTAGATAAGCAAGACCGGGAATTGAAATGAAAGTTAATGTGCTTGTTTCGGCAGCAACAATTGAAAAGCTGATTATCCACCAGGGAACTTCCTTAGAACCAATAAAATAATCTTTAACTGTTTTTTGTTTTCCACCACTAATTTTTCCAAAAGCCGCAATGCCAACCAAGTAAATAATAATTATTGCATAATCTAACGTGGAAACTTGCAAAAACTATTTTCCCAATTCCATCAGCGCGTGTTCAACTGTATCAGTAACGGGAAGGACGCGATCAAGCTGAGTGATTTTTATTAATGTATGTACTTTTTCTGATGGGGCTGCAAGTCTTATCTGCCCTTCATTTGCAGATACAATCCTGTTGGCAACTAAAATCGCGCTTAAACCGGAGCTATCGCAGCTCTCAACTTCACTAAGATCAATAACAAGTTTATTTACACCTTCAACTTTAAGTATCATTGTAAATTCACCTTTTAACAAACCCGAAATACTTGTATCCAAACGTTTTTCGTTCAGCTTAAAAACGGTAATATCGCCAACACGCTTTGTCTCGAAGTTCATAAAAGTACCTTAAAACATTTTTAAACAATTTAAGAAATTTTGGTAAGATTTCTCTGAATCAATATCATTATTTGATATTTGAAAATTATAATATTTATCCGCTCCCTTTTTTGCAAAACCGATTCGGATTTTAGCATTAACCAGATTTGATGCATAACTGTAAAACAATTCATCTTTTCGATTAAGATCTATCACACCATCAAATCTCATCGAAGAGAGTTTCTCAATCAATTTATTACCCGGAAGATCAAGTTTATTCAGATCAGCAACCCCAAACTCCATAGCTTTATTTCTATACTTAGCCGGCATCAGACTTATCCGATAATCTCGCGTTAATATTTTTATAGATTTATTTAGATGTTCAAGATGATCCAGGACAATATAGCTGGCTCTAAAATCTTTTTCATCTTCAGGCATTAACATAAGAAAAGATCCTGATCGTTTTAGAGCTTCAGAAAAATCCTGCTCATTTAAAACAAGATTTTTTAGTTTTTTGGATATTAAAAATCGTGAAATATTTTCTTTTATTAATTCAATCATATTTATTCGTTTTCTTTAAGCAATTTTAGGAAAGCATTTTCATCCAGAACTTTTACTCCTAACGATTCTGCTTTAGATAATTTTGACCCAGCTTTTTCTCCTGCCACTACATAGTCTGTATTTTTACTAACGCTTGAAGTTACTTTACCACCTAGTGCAATTATTCGCGCACCCGCTTCATCACGGGAAAATGTGGAAAGCGTTCCTGTCAAAACAAAAGTTTTTCCACTTAGCTTGGATTGTATAATTTCTTTTTTTTCTGATTTAAAAATTAACCCTGATTTCTTTAAAATCTTCAATCAATCCAACATTTTTTTTAATGGAAAAGAATTGTTTTATACTTTTGCTTATGCTTGGCCCTATTTCATATATTGAAGATATTTCTTCTTCGCTTGCTGCAATAATATCATCAATCGAAATAAAATGATCTGTAATTTTTTGTGCCGCACCTGCTCCAACGTATCTTATTCCAAGTGCAAATAACACTTTTGAAAACGGTTGGGATTTGCTGATTTCTATTGCACGTAAAAGATTATCAATACTTTTTTCACCCAATCTTTCAATCTGAATTAATTCATCTCTCTTGTCTTTTAACCGATAAATATCAGAAAAATGAGTAATAAAACCTTTATTGACAAACAAATCAATAAGTGCATCTCCCAACCCTTCTATATCCATTGCACCACGACCAGCAAAGTGGATTAGTCTGCCTTTAATTTGAGCAGAGCATTCAGGATTCTCACAATAAAATGCAACCTCATTTTCCGGCTTAAAGAGCTTAGATTTACAAACTGGACATTTATCCGGAGGCTGGGTTGATTGACTTTTTTTCGGACGCTCGCTTAAAACAACAGAAACAATCTTAGGAATTACATCCCCACCCTTTTCAATAACAACAGTGTCTCCTGCTCTAATATCCTTGCGTTGAATCTCATCATAATTGTGAAGCGTTGCACGGCTAATTGTTGAACCTGCAAGTTTTACCGGTTCTAATTCAGCCACAGGAGTTATAGCACCTGTTCTACCAACCTGCCAGGTAATATCATTCATTTTTGTAAATGCCTGCTTGGCTTTAAACTTATAAGCAACCGCCCATCGCGGTGATTTTGCAATGCTGCCTAAAATTTTTTGCTGCCGGATCGAATTTACTTTTATTACAGCGCCATCAATTTCATAGTCAAGTGAATCTCTGATTTCCTCAAATTGATTACAAACTTTTAAAACATCATCAATGTTCTTACAAACTTTATAACTATCATTGACTTTAAATCCAAGTTTTGATAGCAGCTTTAGATTTTCTAACTGAGATTCTAAATCATCTTCTGTGCTGATGAGTGAGTATAAAAAAACATTCAGCTTCCTCGCTGCAACAATTTTTGGATCCTGAAGTTTTAATGTTCCCGCAGTTGAATTGCGCGGATTTGCAAAAAGTTTTTCGCCTTTATCTTCGCGCTCTTTATTCGTTTTTTTAAATTCCTCAATAGGCATATAAACTTCGCCGCGAACTTCAAAATCTTTTAACTTATACTTTTCTTTTTTACCTAAATCAATTTTAAGCGGAACAGAACGAATGGTTTTTACATTATTTGTAATTTCTTCACCCACAGATCCATCACCTCGAGTTGCAGCTGTTTTAAGCTTTCCATCAACATAATTAATGCTTACAGAGGCACCATCAATTTTTAGTTCAACAACATATTCAACTTTTTCACTCTCAGGCAAACTTTCTTTTACTCTTTTATCAAAGTCATACAAATCCTGCTCATCATAAGTGTTGGAAAGACTTAGCATAGGAATTTTATGTTTTACAGATTTGAATTCTTTTGTAATATCTTTTCCGACTCGTTGTGTTGGAGAATCAGGAGTTATAAGATGTGGATTTTTTGTTTCAAGTAATTCTAATTCTTTAACAAGCTTATCATAATTCTCATCACTGATAACCGGTTCTGATAAAACATAATAATTATAATCGTGTTTTATAATTAGGCTGCGCAGTTCCTCGATTTTTTTTTCAACGGAAGAAGACATTTATTGCTGTTCTAATTTTGGAGGCGTGTTTAAATAAACAATTCCGCTTCTATCTAATTTAAAATGGCGTACAGAACCAATTCGTCCCGTAAAATCAACTGCTTGATTATTCATTTGTAAAGTAACTCCACCGGAATTTCCAACAGTTGCTTTAAATTCTCTTGATGCAGCAATACTGAATTTTGAATTAGGGTTAAGCGTAAATTCCTGCGTGCGATTATTATCAAGCACAACAAAAACCCAGGAAGTATCCTTTGCATAAAATGTAAGATAAAGACTATCGGATGCAATAGGAGCAGTTGTACTGTCGCTGGTAATTTGGTCTGTTGCTGTCTCTTCATCATACCGTTGATTACTTTGTTCAATTACTTCTTCAATTGGAGTTTCTTCAACAATTATTTTATCACTCTTGTTAAACACAAAAAAGTAAAGAAGTGCAGCAACAACAATTACCCCAACTCCGCCCAATCCAAATATCATAAGTTGTTTATTAGCTTTATTTTCATCTTCCATTGATTTTTGTTTTTGTTCATCGACATAAGATATTAATGGTGGTGTTGATTTAACAGTCTGTTTTGGAGATTCAGTTTTGGGTGATTCAGTTTTAGGAGTTTCCTTGGTTTTATGTTCTTCTTCAATTATGGGTGGGCTTGGGTTGTATTCTTTTCCTTCTAATGCCGCCTCAAATTTCTTAATCATTAAGTTTTCATCAAGTCCAATTGTTTTAGAGTACTGCTTAACAAAAGCCTTAACATAAAGATCGGGCAGAAAAGCAAAATTCCCCTGATCAATGGCTTCAAGAAATTTAATATCAATCCTTGTTTTGGTTGCCATTTGTTGAAGTGTTAATCCACTTTTTTCTCTTTGTTCTCTTAATTCATCTGCAAATTTATCAAGCATAGTATTTTTATAGATTATTATTCAATTCTAATTAACTTAGCTGCAAATGCTCCATCCATAAGATGTCTGTGAGGAAGGGTTTGTATACAGCCGTTTTCATCAACAAGATTATCTGCAACTTTATCTTTTGCCGAATCAAATTTAAAGTCTGAATTATTTTCAAGAAACTTTTTTACTACTTCAAAATTCTCTTCGGGTTCAATAGAGCATGTGCTGTAAACTAAAACGCCTCCCGGTTTAACAAAAGTAGCAGCTCGGGAAATAAGTTTTAATTGTATCTCATTCATTTTTCTTAAATCAAAAATATCTTTTTTCCATTTAATATCCGGTTTCTTAGAAAGCGTTCCCGAACCGCTGCAAGGCACATCAGCCAGCACTCGGTCAAAAGGCTCGGATTCAAATTCTAATGCATCGCTTTCTATTGTTGTAACGCAGGTTAATCCTAACCTCTCATTATTTTTACGAACAAGTTTTAATCTTCCTTCGTAACGATCTATTGCGGTTATTTTTCCGATGTTATTCATTAACGAGCCAAGATAGGCGGTTTTACCGCCGGGTGCTGCACACATATCAAGTACATTCATTCCAGGATGCACATCCAGTAATCTAACAGCTAAACCCGCACTTTCATCCTGAATGTTAAAATATCCTTTGGTATAATAATCCCAGGCGCTAATGTTGGTTAAATTCTGTAACTGAATAAACTCTTCCAAAAATTTACCCGGACGATATTTCAGATTCACCTGTTCAAGAAGTGATTTGAACTCCTGAATATTTGTTTTGATTGCATTAACTCTTAAAGTAAGATACGGTTTTTCATTATTGGCAGTTAATAATTTTTCTGTTTCTTCCCTTCCAAACCTTTCAAGATAACGTTTAACCATCCACGATGGATGAGAATAATATGCACTTAAATATCCAATTAAATCTTCATTGGGATCAGGATATCTGATTGCATTTTTACTTCTGATAATATTTCTGAGAATAGCGTTAGTAAGATCAGCGGGTTTTTGCCCTTGCAGTTTTTTTACAAACTCTACTGCTTCATTCACTGCAGCGTGATCAGGAATTCTATCTAAAAATAAAATCTGGTAAAGGGCAACCCTTAACCCATTTTTTAAATTTGGAATTGCCTTAGAAAATTGTCCTTTATAAAACCCGTTAAGAATCCAATCTAATCTTCCCTGCCATCTTGTAACTCCGTGAACAATTTCATAAAGCAAAGCTTTGTCGGGTCCGTTTAGTTCAGCATTCTTCAATTCGTTGTCTAAAAGTTTTTCAAGATAAGCATCCGTTCTTTCCACACGATTTAGAATTTTTACCGCAAGTCCTCTTACGCCTTGATATAAATCAATGACTTTGTGCTCTTCAAGGTGTCCTGAATCTTTAGTCGCTGTTTCCTGCTCACTAGCCCCATCAATATTCTGTTCTATATTTTCATTAAGATTTTCTTCCAACTAATATCCTCTTTTTTCTCTGTCGCTTTTTGTTAATTCAAAAATTACATCAAACATCGCTTCATCTTTCATTTCAAAATCAATCTTTCTTCTGCCCATTACGATCTTAGCTGTTTCAGCTGCTTTTTTAATATCATAAACAGTTGATGATTTATCACCGCCCCAGGTAAAAGACGGAACATATTTCTCAGGAAACCCTTGTGCAAATATATTACATGAAAATCCAACAACAGTGCCGGTGTTAAACATTGTATTTATTGCGCTCTTTGAATGATCACCAATCATCAATCCAAGAAATTGCGAACCGCTGTCAATCTCTTTATTACTTAACTTTACACGTACTTTGGAGTAATTATTTTTAAGATCACTATTGTTTGTATCAGCGCCAAGATTAACCCAGCTTCCAATGTAAGCATGACCGATAAAACCGGAGTGCTGCTTATTTGAATAATCCATAAAAATTGACTGCTCTACTTCACCGCCAACTTTACAAACATTCCCTATTGAAACATTTTCGTAAATGGTTGCGCAGCTTTTTATTCTTGAGGATCGACCGATAAAAACGGGACCTTCAATTACTGCATTAGGATAAATGTATGCGTCATCAGAAATTATAATCGGACCGCCTGAAGCATCCAGAACAACGCCGGGTTTGAGAGTAACATTGGAGCCAATAAAAACATTTTCTTTTTTTAATATGTGAACACTTGTGCTGACTTCATTTACAAAATTTTTGTTAGCTGCTTTTCCAGTCAGATAAGAAAAGTCTTCTGCAATTTGTTTTCCGTTGTGATTGATTAAATCCCAGAGATAGTTTGCACATTTTATATCGATAATCTTACCCGGTAAATCACTAAAATCCTGGACGGAAAATAAATCTTTAATGTGTCCGATTTTATGCTGAAGATTTTCACCTGAAAGATAAGCCGCTACGACTGTTTCTTCATTAACAAAAATTTTATCTCCACTCGGGATTAGGGGTAAAATTTCTGCAAGATTTTGCGGAGCTATAATTCTACCATTTATAAACAGGCATTCACTCTCTTCAATTTTATTTACTAAACAGCCGGGATGTTGAGATTGAACTATTTCCGTTAAATAAGGACGACAGTGCAATGAAATTTTAGCGTTGCCGTAACTACGCACAATCTTTTCTTTTAAAGAATCCATCCCGCACAACAAATCATAAACCGGGCGCGAGAAAACCATTGGTTCAAAGTTAGAATAGTTTATATCTTCAAATATGCAGATTTGCATTTTCGTTTTAATCCTTCAAAATAGATGCAGGAATTTAATATTTTTTAAGGTAATAAACTTTACTGGAAATTTAGACATTGTGATTAAACCTGGGCACTTTTAGGACAATAGTACGCGGATGACACAGGTTTAACGGATTGATACTGATTAAATCTATTACATTGATTTATTGTAAACCGCCGACTGATCCGCCTGTGGCGGACTGTTGACTTTAGAATTAAGAATTGATGTTATATGAATTAAGTTATAAGTTTGAAATGAGTTTATGTTTTGTTTTCGATTTATCTATAAATACATATCCCTTTTCCTCTTTGCCGATTGGGATTGCCACTATGATTAGTTGCTGGATTTTTTTAATTGACAATTTAATTAATGCTTAATTGCTGAGGCGAGTTAAGCGCGCATGTTGTTAGCTTGCAAATTATTGTATGCTGAAAAGAATAATAATATTATTAACCTTATTTATCTGGTCTGTGAATTTATCTTATTCTCAAAGTTCTGATGAATACAGATCATTATTCAAACTTGGATCAACACCTTTTATTAATAAGTCAATAATGGGTATAGCATTATCATACGGTGCAAACTATGGTTCTCCTTCTTTTATAATTCAACAATGGATTCTCCCCGATGATAAAAGGAAAGTAATGTTTAATAATATTTCCAGTAGCATAATGGCGGACAATGAATTTGAATTATATATAAAATATACAGATGGTTACTCGTTGGCTTACAATAATTCCCATATTGGGGTTAGTTTTAAAAATGATGAATACATCTATGGTATCAAATGGAAAGTAATTGATTCTGAAGGTTATGTTCCTGATGCATCTTTAGAATTAAATACTAAATATCCTGTATCGGTTGCGGTTGGTTCTTCTTCCGAATCATTTAAATACTATTTCAGTATGGACTGGGGTTTTTATTATTTACTTCTTCCATATAGATATTCAGTTGGAGCAGCTTATTCGATCAATAATAGCATAACCATATTTACCGAAGGAAATTATCAAGATTCTTGGGATGGCCGAATTCCTACTCAATCTGCAAGGACTGGTGTAGATTTATCGCTATTTAATTATGTTCATTTAGATATGGCATTATTTTATTTCGGATTTAAGTTTACAGATATAATTCCTGGGCGAAATGGATTGACTTGGCAAAATCCAGATTTTATAATGACGATGCCCGAAAAGAATAATTACTTTTTATTAAGTAGTAGTGTATATGTTAATTTAGATTTGTTAAAATAGTTTTAATGGGAATCACTCGATCACATTTGTAACCGAAGCAGTTTTTCTTGAGAAGAATGAATAAATAGCGGGGACAATAAAAAGTGTTAAAAACGTAGAAAGAATCAATCCGCCAACAACAGCAATACCCATCGATACTCTGCTTTCAGAACCTGCACCAAGAGCCAATGCAATCGGTAAAATTCCAAGTACAGTAGAAAGGCTTGTCATTAAGATTGGTCTTAATCGTGCAGCGGCTGCGCTTATAACTGCTTCATCTTTTGTTAAACCTGTTGCTTTTCTCTGGTTGGCAAACTCAACAATTAAAATCCCGTTTTTAGTCACAAGCCAATTAACATAATAATTCCTATCTGGCTAAAGATGTTTAGCGTTTGATTAAAGTACCAGAGTGAAATTAACGCACCCAGCAATGCAAGCGGAACAGTAAATAAAATTATAAACGGATCGCGGAAGCTTTCAAACTGTGCGGCAAGAATAAGGTATATCAAACCAAGTGCAAGTATAAATGCAAATATTAAACTTGATGAGCTTTCCTTAAAATCTTTTGAAGTACCATCGAGTGCAGTTGCAAATCTTTCATCCAAAATTTTATCTGCCACGCTTTGCATTGCCTCAATTCCCTCACCCAAAGAAACTCCCGGCGCTAATCCGGCAGAAACCGTTGCAGAGACATAACGGTTAAATCTGAACAATTGAGGCGGTGCACTTTGCTCTTCCACAAACACAACATTATCAAGCTGTATCAATTCACCAATGTTGTTTTTTACATAAGTAGATTTTAGATCAATTGGTGCATCGCGATTTTCTCTTGAGAACTGCCCGATAACCTGGTATTGTTTTCCATCTTTTATAAAGTAGCCAAATCTTTGTCCGCTAAAAGCAGATTGAATAGTTTGTGCAATGTCAATTGTAGAAACACCAAGCGCTCTTGCTTTCTGTCTATCGATAGAAAGTTTTAGCTCGGGTTTATTAAATTTTAAATTAGGTTCGATAATCGTAAACTTATTTGTCTTCTTCGCTTCATCAACAAACTTTGGAAGAAACTCTCTGAGCAGTTCAAAGTTTGGAGCCTGCAGTACGAACTGAACCGGTAAGCTTCCGCGTCTTCCGCCGCCAATGGTTTGCTGTTGTGTTATGAATGCTCGGGCACCGTTTAATGAATTAACGATAGGAGTTAAATCATCAGCAATTTGCTGTTGAGATCTGTTTCTTTGGTCCGGTTCCTTTAAAATTAAATTAATAAATCCTGAATTTACAGAGCCACCGGCACCACCGCTTGGTGATGTAAGGGATATAATTCCATCTTTTTCAGATACTTTTTCTTTAATGATACTTACAGATTCATCCATGTAACGATCCATATATTCGAATGTTGCGCCTTCTTGTGCAGTAACATTTATAGATAATCTGCTTCTGTCTTCTAATGGAGCTAACTCTGTTGGTAAGGTTGAGAACAAAACATAGATAAGAATGATTGCAAAAATTGTTACAGGAATTGCCAGCCATCGATGTTCGACAAAATATTTTAATTGTCTTTGATAAGTCTCGTTTAGTTTAACAAAAAATGGTTCTGTTAAATTATAAAACCAATTGTGTGTTTCTCTTCTCTTAAGAATTTTAGCACTCAGCATTGGCGTTAGTGTTAATGCAACAAATGCTGAGATTAAAACTGCACCCGCTACAACAATTCCAAACTCTCTGAATAATCTTCCGGTAATTCCCTGCAAAAAGATTACGGGCATAAATACTGCCGCAAGTGCAATTGTAGTAGAGATTACTGCAAAGAAAATTTCCGCCGATCCTTTTTTCCCCGCTTCAATAGGATCCATTTTATTTTCAATTTTTGTGTAGATGTTTTCAAGAACAATAATTGCATCATCCACGACCATTCCAATTGCAAGAACAATTCCAAGTAATGTTAATACGTTTATAGAAAAATTTGCAACATACATTATAAAAAACGCACCGATAAGAGAAATTGGAATCACAAGAACAGGGATTAGTGTTGTTCTCCAATCACGCAGGAATAAAAAGATAATCATGACAACCAATGCAAATGCAACAATTATTGTTTGCTCAACTTCTTTAATAGATTCGCGGATAAATGTAGTAATATCAAATCCAATCCCAGTTTTGATATCCGGCGGTATAGTTTTCTTAATCTGTTCTAATCTTTTATAAAACTCATCTGCAATTGCGATGTTGTTGGCACCAGCCTGTGAAATCAATACCACACCAACCATCGGGATTCCATCACGCCTGAGTATAGTGCGTTCATTCTCGGCACCAAGTTGTGAGTAACCAATATCTTTTACTCTTACAATGTTTCCATCAGTTTCTTTGATTATAAGATCATCAAACTCTACTTCAGTCTGTAATCTTCCAATTGTTCTGATAGATAATTCGGTATCATCACCTTCAATTCTACCCGATGGCAATTCAACATTTTCCCGGTTAAGGGCATTTCTAACATCAACGGGTGAAAGCTGAAATGCTGCAAGTTTTGCTGGATCTAACCATAAACGCATTGCATATTTTTTCTCGCCCCAGATCTGAACCGAACCAACTCCGCTTATTGTTTGTAGTCTTTCTTTAAAAGACGTTGTTAGCAATTTCTGTAAGCTGAAGCAAATTTCTAGTATCACTTTGAATATTAAGAAAAACAATCGGAGTCGCATCTGCATCTGCTTTAGCAACAATCGGCATATCAATATCTGGCGGCAATACGGAAAGAGAACGGGAAACTCTATCACGCACATCATTAGCTGCGGCTTCCAGATCAATATCAATATCAAATTCAACTGTAATTGTGCTTCTTCCATCTCGACTAGAAGAAGTTAAGGATTTTATTCCGGCAATTCCATTTATAGATTCTTCAAGCGGTTCGGTTATCTGGCTTTCGATAACATCGGCGTTTGCACCAACATAGCTTGTTGAAACAGTAATAATTGGCGGATCGACAGAAGGAAATTCACGAATGCCCAGATAAGTATAACCAAGTACTCCGAAAACAATAATTATGATTGACATAACTATTGCAAGCACGGGTCTTTGGATACTTATTGAAGATAAACTCATTTAGAATTTTACGTTAATTGAATTCTGAAATTTTGACTTTAGACTTTGGTCTGATTTGTAAAATACCTGAAGTAATTACAGTATCACCGCCGCTTAAACCCGAAACAATCTGAACTTTTGTTTCTTCTCTGATACCAATTTCAACAGCTTGCGGCACTACCACACCGCTTTTATATAGATAAACTCTTTGTCCTTTTAATTCCGGAACAATTGAAACAGTTGGAATGAGTATTGCATCTCTGGTTTGTTTTAAGCTCAACTCCACATTAGCAAAAGCACCCGGAATTAATTCTTTATATGAAGAACTGCAAATTGCTCTGATCTGCAATGTTCTTGTACCGGGATCAATTTTAGGTTCAATAGCATAAACTTTAGCTTTAAAAATCTGGCTGCTTCCGCTAATCTTAAATTCAAGTTCATCATTTGTTTTTACTGAGGAGAAATATCTTTCAGGTATAGAAAAATCAACTTTAATGTTACTTAAATTTTGCAGTCTTGCCATAATAGTAGAAGTAGTTACATAACTCCCCTCACTTACAGATCGCAAACCAACAACCCCGCTAAACGGAGCTCTTATTTCTGTCTTATCTATCTGTGCTTTAATTAAATCATAATCAGCCTGGTTAACATTTAGCTCGCCAAGTGTATTATCATATTCCTCCTGGCTTATTAAATTACCGTCACGCAATTGTCTTTGCCTGGATTCTTTTTCTTCCGATAATTTTACTTTTGATTCTGCTTTGCGTAACTGCGCTTGCAAATCAGCATCGTTTATTTTTATTAAAAGATCACCCTTACTTACAAAGGATCCTTCTTTAAAAAGTAAATTTATAATTTTTCCGGAAACTTCGCTTCTTAATTCAACTTCTTCATTAGCCAGAATTGTTCCAGTTGTAAAAACACTATTACTAAATGTTTCTAACGACACGATGTGAGCTTTAACAGGAATAACTAAATCTGGTCCGCCGCCTGGCAGTGTATTTTTTCCACTTTCAGTCGAGGACAATATTTTAGGAAGCAAGACAATTACAATAACGATTAAAATTGTTAATGCTATAAGTATTTTTTTTATGTTTTTATTCATTAGATTATTTTATTACGAACCTAAATAAAAGTTAGTGTTTCAGAAAGTCAAAAATAAAAAAGCCCCGAATACTCGAGGCTACAATAATTCTATAATCCAAAAAAATATTATTGTTTTTTGCTGTATTTCTTGTTGAACTTTTCAACTCTACCGGCTGTATCAAGTAATTTTTGTTTTCCTGTAAAGAAAGGATGTGAACCGCTTGAAATTTCTAATTTAACTAACGGATAAGTATTTCCATCAGTCCATTTAATCGTATCGCTTGTTCTAATCGTAGAGCGAGTTAAAATGGCAAAATCGCAAGACGTATCCTGAAATACAACTGGCTTATATTCTGGGTGAATTCCTTTTTTCATAATAATCCTAAAATATGGTTTTTCTTAAAATCGTGGAAATAAATATAGGAGTTTAGACAGTATTATCCAATATAACTTTTGAGGCAATTTTGTTTATTTACGTCCTGTTTTTGCACTTTTCTCAGTCTGAACTTTCATTTTTAACTGCTGAACTTCAATTTTTTCTTCAGAAGATAAATTCCTCTGCAAAAAGTTTAAATTATCCTTACTAATTTCAGTAGATGGGGCATTGATAGTTGAAGGGACAACGCTTTCACCCAAACTTTTTGTCTCGTTAGATATATAACTATCAGAATCAGAAATCCCGGCTTGTAGCTCATCAGCCACCAGCTGCTCCTTAATGTCTGTTTCTGATTCTAAGCGAACCTCATTACCTTTATCCCTAAATAATGGCGGGGCAATGTCCTTTTTATCAGATATTATCTCTTCAGATTTAATTTCTACTTTCTCTTTTTGTCTAACGGACTGTTTTTTCAATTCGATAGGAACTTCTTGGGTAGTTTTAAGAATTGCCAAATCCTCACGTAATTTTGGTGCAATACTTAATGGGTCTTCCATCACTTCAGAATTAATATCAACAACAAAAAAGATAATTACTGCCGAGACTATTGCTAATGCGGCGGGTGCTAATCTTGCAGGCGAAAGCAGTTTTTCCCAGAAGCTTACTTTTTTTATTTCTTCAGATGAATTAATTTTTCTTAAAAGTTCTGTTTCAAAGTTTTTGGGTGCATCAACTTTAGGAAGATTTTTTAAATCATCAATTAGTCTTTTATATTTTTTTTCTTCGTCGTTCATTTCAGTAATCCTTATTCATAGTATATATCTTTCAGATATTTTTGTAACTCTGCTCTGCCGCGATTTATCCTTGATTTTACTGTTCCAACTTCAATTTGCATTATTTCAGCAATTTCCTCGTAAGATAATTCCTGTATATCTCTTAATATTACCGCTTCCCGATAAGAATCACGAACCTTTAGCAAAGCTTTCTGGATTATTTCATTTTTTATATTTGCATCAGCAGTTACATCAGGTCGATACGAATTATCAGGAATATCAAAAGTTTCTTTTTCATCACCGTAGCTGCTTATTGAGAAAAAATTTCTTCTACGCCTTCGCTGATATTCGGTTCGCGCCAGATTTCCGGCGATAGTATAAATCCAGGTTGAAAATTTTGCCAATGAACTATAGTTATCTTTATATCTGTAGACTTTTACAAAAGTATCCTGCACAATATCAGCACAACTATCATAATCACCAAGAAATCTATAAACAAAATTTGTTAAAGGATTTTTGAATCTTTGAACTAAAATTTCAAATGCTCTTTCAGTACCGTTAGTTTGAAATTCAAGAATCAGTTCTTCATCAGAGAATTCGTTAAGATTTCTATCCGTCAACGGTGTTTTACTTTATTAGTTGGATGTTTGTTTCAATTTCTGTGCAAAATTTACAAAAAAGTTTAGAAAGCTTACGATTTATTTACTTTTTCTTCTAATCGGGGATTATTTCTGCAATTAGTACACTTAATAATGTGCGATCGTCAAGGGCAGTCGTCTTTACTGCTAAATCGGCTTTTAATAATGCTGCAAATGCTGAAGCTAAATGCTTGTCCGCATACATTTTTCTTGCCAGATGATAATCTTTAAGGTAAAATGGATGAGTGCCCAAAATCCTTGCAATCTGGTATTCATTTGTATTATTGGCTGTTAATTCATTTAATCTTGCAAGTCCGGTAAAATATTTATTTACCATTGCAATTATTTGGATGGGCTCCATCCCGTTTTTAAGAAGATTAAATACAATCTTTAATGCAGCAGATTTATTTTTTTTACCAATTGCATTTTGCAAATCAAAAATTGTGTACTGCTTTAATGATGCTGATAAACCACGGATGCTATCAATGGTAATCTCTTTGTTTTCACCGATGTAAATAAAAATCTTTTCCAATTGTGCTTCTAAGGCGTTTCTGTTTTCGCCTGAAATATCGGTGAGTAGTTGAGCGTTATCATAGGAGATGACTTTACCATTTTTTTCTGCTGTAGAAATTAACCATTCAATTAAACTTTTACCTTTTAATTCCCTGGCTTCAAAAAGATAACCTTGATTAGCCAGCGTTTTATAAGGTTCAGATTCTGTATTTAAAATTGTTCCTTCGTGCAGAAACACAAGCACAGTAAAATCGGTTGGGGTTTTAAGATAATTAACAAGTTCTTTTTTGTCTTTTAATTTTTCTGCTTGTTTAACTATGATAAGTTTTTTTTCTGAACCGAATGGAAATGTTGAGGCTAGTCCAACTATGCCTGCAAAAGTTTGATTCTCACCATATAAAACTTCTTTATCAAAATCTGAAGTAATGAATGGACTAACTGTCTTTTCGATTGCTTCAAGCGTAGTTTCGATGCTGTATGAGTCTTCACCGAAAAGATAATAAACAGGTAAAAGCTTTTTTTGTTTTAGCTGCTTTTCAATTTCATGTATAGATGGGGCTTTACTCTTTGCCATTGCTAACTTACTAATAAGTTTTCTTCGTAATAAATAAAATGTCATTCCCACGCAAGTGGGAATCCATAATTAAAAATCTGGATTCCCGTTTTCACGGGAATGACAAAACCGATTACAGCATAAAGAAAAATTTAATTTCAAAAAAATATTTTTGATTACAACTATCTTTTTTCTATTGTAACGCTTTCCATTACAACATCTTTTAAAGGCTTATCCTGGGAATTCTTTTCAACCTTCCCAATAGCTTTTACAACATCCATTCCTTTAATCACTTTCCCAAATATTGTGTGATTACCATTCAACCAAGTTGTTGGTGCTAATGTTATAAAAAACTGACTTCCATTTGTATTCGGACCTGCATTTGCCATAGCAAGCAATCCTTCTTTATCAAAAACAAGTTCTTTAACAATTTCATCGTTAAATTTTTTACCCCAAAAACTTTCACCACCGCGTCCTGTTCCGGTTGGATCGCCGCCTTGAATCATAAATTTATCAATCACTCTATGAAAGATAACGCCTTTGTAGTATCCTTTGTTTGCAAGTCCAACAAAGTTTTCAACTGTCTTTGGAGTTTCCTTTGCAAATAATTCTATTTCAATTGTGCCCATATTTGTTTTGATTACTGCAACGGTGGTTGAGTTATCACTCATTTTTTTTGTTTCCTTTTTTTGTGAAAAATTATTTGATGAGAGAATCAATGCGAAAACTATCGCAGCTAACATAATATTTTTCATTTAACCTCCTTATGGTTTTATGATGTTTGAGTAAAGTAATATTAAAATTAAAACTCCAAGTGCTATTCTGTAAAATATAAAAACAAAGGTAGTATGCTTCTTTAAGAATTTTAGCAAAAAATCTATGGCCAAATAACCGCTTATACCGGAAACCAATGTTGCAACAATTAAATTTACTGCAAGATCATAATTTATAAATGCTAATGATTCTTTTAACTGTAATAATCCGCTTGCAAATATTGCGGGTACACTTAATAGAAAAGAAAATCTTGCAGCAACATCCCGCTTCAATCCAAGAAATAAGCCGCCTGTTATAGTTGTTCCTGATCTTGATGAACCGGGAATCAAAGCAACAGCTTGAGCCAATCCGATTAAAACAGAATCAAGAATTGTAACATCTATTAATATCTTTTTTAAACTTTGCAGTTTTTTCTGCAATAGCAAGAATAATTGCAAGTACAATTAAACTACCGCTTATAACGTAAAGATTTTTTGTTAACGCCCCTTCAATCATATCCTTGAATAGTAATCCAACTATGACGATTGGTATAGTTCCAGCAATAATCATCCATCCCAGTTTTGAGTTTGCAGATTGTTCCGAATACTTAACTCGTTTTTGCAAATTGTTCTGTAGAAATTCAGTAAAAATATTCCAAAGATCTTTCCAAAAATATATTAGGATTGAAAACATAGTCCCGAGCTGTATAACTGCAATGAATGAAGTCCAGTGCTCGGGATTTTCTTCAGATATCAATCCCATAAATTTACCAGCCAGAGTTAAATGCCCTGTACTGCTAATTGGAAGAAACTCTGTTATCCCTTGAATGATGCCTAAAATAATTGATTCAATTAAACTCAATTGTTTTCCTTAAAATTGATAAGAGATTCCTAAGCGAATACCGAATGAAAGTGAACTGAAGTTGACATTCTCTTTTAAAACTCTGTTATAAAGATTTTTGCTGTTGTTTTTTGGCTCACCATTTAAATCATAACGAACATCGGCAGCGATGTGTGCGTAAACATTTTGTGCAATAGCAGTGTTTCCTTCAGCTCTCAATATCAACCCAAACCCGGTAGAAGAATAATTTACAGTTGATCCTGTTCCGGGTAAAGATTCATTCAAAGATAGAAATCTTATTCCCGCTCCACCGCCAAATTTAAAGTTGTAACCATTTCCATTAAGAACATAATAATTAAGTACGGAAGGCATAATCAAAGTGCAGGTTAAATCATATTGCCCATCGAGACCGGAAGAGTTAAATGAATAAAGAAAATATCCTGCTTCTAACTTGCAATTGATAGGATTCACTGAGCATTCTTCCATACGAACCGGAAAAATTAATTGCTGTATTAAAATCAGCCAGCTGTTCATAGGGCAGCTGATCAATATAATCCTTAAGTGATGGAATGCTTACAAAGTCAATTCCCATTGAGGCTCTTACTTCGTTTTGTGTTTGTGCAACTGTTAAAAGAGAACTGACGATTACAATTAAAGATATTACAGTTTTTTTCATGTTTCCCTAATTTCAGTTTCAACAACTTCTAATAAATTTTCTTTTTGTTTATTGACTATAAAAAACATTATCAGTGCTGTAATTATAAATAAAATGTATCCGATAATGTGAGTTAAAAAAGCGTACGCAACACTTATCGTTTCGCTAAATCCAAAAATTAAAACCAAAGTTGATTTTGCAAGCGTGTGATACGAACCCGTACTGCCCGGTGTTGGAATAATCACTCCAATTGCACTGATACTCATAATTATCCAGCCCATTCCAAATGTAATTGTCATTATGTTTTGCATTTCTAACATTAACATACCGGCATAAGAACCAAATGCATATAAAACAACTATCATAATAGTAAGGGTGATAGTCCAAAAATAATTATTAGCTCCTTTTAAACTTGCAAACCCTTCTGCCAGCATTGTAAATATGTAAGCAATCCTCTCAGCAAGCTTATGAGAAATTTTTCCAACAAATTTTATTATCAATTTGGAAAATTTTTCTCTGGATCTTAAAATTAAAGTTAGGAAAACAATCGATACAATAATAAATGCCGCCATTATATAGAGAGATGTAATCAACCAGGGAAATTTTTCTGAAAGATTTACACTTGTAAGCAGCAAAGCAACAATAACAGAAAATCCCAAAGAGATTATATCAATAATTCTTTCCAGAATAACTGTTCCAAACATTGATGATCGTGAAAGTCCTTCCCATTTGCCAATCAAAACAGCGCGTGTAACCTCGCCAAGTTTTGGAGTTACGCAGTTAACTCCATAACCAACCATGAGCGAACCAAAAAGATTTTTCATCGATGTGTTTGGTTTAACAGAGTTAAGTATGTATTTCCATCTGAGTGCGCGCAGATAATGCCCAAACATAGTGACAACTATAAAAATAAAAACCCACACCAAATTAGCATGCGATACAATTTTTAGTACTTCATTAAAATCAACATCAAAAAACGCGATATAAAGGAATACAACTGCAAGTATAATGGAGAAACCATAATTAATGATTAAGCCAGCTTTGCCAAATTTACTTTTCTTATCTAAGGTCAACTACAGTGGTTCCTTCCGGTGCTGTAAAAGAGAATTTTGAATCTGATATTTTTTGATTCAGTTTATAATTTGAAAATGAAACTTCCGTAGTTCCTGTTCCCTGATTTGAAATAATTGCTTTTTCTATTAAGTTTTCTTTTGTGATATGAAGTTTTACTTCTCCAAGATTATTTTTTTTTGATCTTGGTTTTAAAATCAAAATCTGGTTACTTCCTTCTGAAGATAAACTTAAATCGCATTCAGAGGGATACTGATAAATAAGATAATTAATCGATAACAAGCCTGCACCCTCTTCATCATAATTACTTATAACCACCTTTTTTTCTTTTTTACTATAATTCCATGAAGTCTTTCCATCAGCTACAATTGTTTGATTACCAAATTCAATCCTGAGATTATTTTCCTTCTTAAACCACATACTGCCCTTCAAACCGGATATGCCATTTGAATTTTGAGTTACATCGACAGAAAGATCGTTGACTGAATCAAATTTATCTTGTAAAGCCTTTAAAACTGATTCTGCACTTTGTGCAAACCCAATTGTAGAGTATATCAAATAGAATAGACTAAATATAATTTTCATTTCAAACTCAAATTATTAAAAAATAGTTTTGTATTTGGACTATATAGATCGCAGAATTGTTTCAAGCTGTTCTTCATTTTCTACAAGAACAGAGCGTGCTTTACTTCCATCATTTGGTCCAACAATACCTGCTTCCTCAAGTTGATCAACTATTCTTGCTGCACGTGAATACCCAAGCTTTAACCTTCGTTGCAGCAGTGAAACCGATCCTTGCTGATGACGAACAATTACTTTTGCTGCATCTGCAAACATCGGATCTAAATCTGCTAAAAACCCGGCGGCGTCTCTCTTCTTCTTATCATACAAAGAAGGAAGAAAATAAGGTTTTGAATAAGCCGGCTGAGAATAAACATAGTTAGTAATCTTTTCCACTTCATCTGTTGAGATGAAAGCGTTTTGAACTCTTATTGGTTTTGGAGACCCTGTTGGCAGAAAAAGCATATCGCCTCTTCCAAGCAATTGTTCTGCACCATTCATATCAAGAATAGTTCTTGAATCAATTTTTGTAGCAACCTGGTAAGCTATTCTTGAACTGAAGTTTGCTTTGATAACTCCTGTTATAACATTCACCGATGGGCGCTGTGTTGCAAGCACAAGATGGATTCCAACGGCACGTGCAAGTTGTGCAAGCCTGGTTATTGGTTCTTCAACTTCTTTTCCTGCAGTTATCATTAAGTCTGCAAGTTCATCCACTATAACAATTATATAAGGAATCTGATGATGTTTAATTGTATCTGTATCATGTGGTCTTGTTTTGGGGTCTTTAACTTTTTTATTGTAATCAACAATATTTCTTACGCCCGCTTTTGCTAGTTTATCGTAACGTCCTTCCATTTCGTACTCAACACTTTTTAACATCAGCACTGCATTTTGCGGACTTGTTATTATCTCTTCATCAAGATCAGGAGAAACGGCGAGATAATGTTTGCGTAGTTTGTTGTAAAATGAAAGTTCAATCTTCTTCGGATCAACCATTGTGAACTTAACTTCCGATGGATGTTTTGTGTAAAGCAAACTGCTTACAATCATATTTATTCCCACACTCTTTCCGGAGCCTGTTGAGCCGGCGATAAGAAGGTGCGGCATTTTTGCAAGATCAGCAACATATACATCACCGCTGATTGTTTTACCAAGAGCTAGTGGAAGTTCAACATCAGATTCATTTATTCTTCCCAGAACTGCACGAGCATTTACGAGAGAAGCTTTTGCGTTTGGAATCTCAACTCCGATTGCACCTTTACCTGGAATTGGTGCAATGATTCTTATTCCGCGTGCAGAAAGTGCAAGTGCAATATCATTTTCCAATCCGACTATCTTGCTGATCTTTACACCGGGCGCCGGAACAATTTCATATAAGGTTACAACCGGTCCGGGAGTTACAGAAATATCTTTTATTTCAATATCGAAAAGTTTTAATTTTTCTTTTAAAAGTTCCGCATTTCGGGTCAACTCTTCCTCAGCTACCTGATAATTTTCTTCGGGTGCAGCATCCAGAAGATCAAGACCCGGCATTTTATATTCTATTATTTCTTCCCATTGATTTGGAAGTTTTTGTTCGTGTTCGGCTTCACTAAGTTCTTTCTTTTCAGGAAGCTCGCCAGTTTTTTCGAGGTTAACCTTTTTCACTTCTTCGTTAAGAACTTCATTTTCAACAACTGGAATTGGAGCATCATCCTTACGTATTATTCTAATACGAGTTTGTTCTTCAGCTTCTTCTTGCATTAATTCTGCAGCTGAAAGTTCTTGTGCCGAAAGTTTATCTCTCTTTTTCTTTTTATCGCCGCTCAGTTTTTTAATCTTATCAAGATTTTCTTTTGAATCAACAACTTCATCGGCTTTTTTGTCATCTTCTTCTGCCGCTTCTTCATTAATTGAAAAAACTTCTTTAAAAGAATTGAAAATACTTTTAATGTCAATATCTAAAGCAAAAATTAAAATAGTTATAAATGATCCAATAAGGATAAGTATGCTGCCTATTCCGCCAACCAATCCGCTTAAAAATTTTCCGAAATGATCACCTATAAATCCTGATAGCTCGTAGGAAGATAAAAACAAACCGTAGTTTTCATGAAGAACACCAAAAAATGTTGCAATGATTATTGAACTAATTAAAAGAAAGTTTGAAACGTGAAGACGAAATTTGAAATCTATTTTTTTGAAAAACGAAACTCCCCACAATAAAATCACAATTGGAATTGTTATAGAGAAATAGCCGAAGGTTGCCTTAACTAAAAATTTAGAAAAATGTGCTCCTGTAACACCAAGCCAATTTTGTACATCAAGTTTTGTTTCAAAAGATTTGAAGAAATCTGATACAATCGTAGTTAAGTTAGCTTCGTCTCGTCTATCGAACGTAATTACACTTAAGAAAAGGATTATAGAAATTATTACAAGAAACAATCCGAGAATCTGTTTTTTGTTATCGGTTGTTAAGATAAAGTAGTTTTTATTAGAACTACTTTTCCCGTTTTTTTCTATAACACTTTTTTTCTTTTTAAGTGACATTAGAACCTGTTAATCAAACAATTAATCGTTTTTTAATCTTTTCAAAACACCATTCGCGTAAACCGGAATTACATCCAGCATATCAATTGAACTGCAATATTCAAGGTCTGCTTCAAATCCATTTTCTATTAGTATTTTTCCATGGTCTGATTCTCGCATCATTTTAATTAAATTGCTTCGGTATTTTTCGTACAAGGTTAATACGGCCATTCCGGAATCATTTAGATATGAATCCTTTTTAACCTTATTAATCTTTGAGATAAGCATGCCAGCACAAATTGAATCTTCAATAGAGAAATAATTATTTCTTCCCGCGCAGACAATCTCAACATCATTATCTAAGGTTATTATATGTTTAGCAATTGCGGTGATATTAATAAATGAACAAGCGTATAAATTTTCAGAGTACTTTGCTTTTACAATGGACTTTGTTCCATTGGTTGTATAAAATACAATCGATTTTCCTTCAACAATATCTTTCGAATATTCATACGGTGAATTACCGAGAGCAAAGCCTTCAATCTTTTTTGTGTTTCTTTCTCCGCCAAGTAAAGTTTGTCCGCCAAACATTCCACCTGAAACTTTAACTGCAAATTCAACGGAAGCAACTGGAACAACTTCTTTTGCAGCATTATTTATCGCTGTGGCAATTGTAGAGGTAGCCCGAAGAACATCAATTACAACTGTTGTCCTACCCGTAAAGTAAAGTTCATCAACAATCACAGGTGAAAGAAAAACATTTAACTTCATATTATTGTGCTCTATCTTTTTATAAAAGGAAGTTTAACTACTTTTGCCGGTACTTCTTTTCCTCTTATCATAAAATTGACAGAAGAACCTATTTCTGCATAATTGGGCTCAACATAACCCATAGCAATCGGTTTCTCAAGCATCGGACTAACTGTTCCGCTTGTGATCATACCTATCTTATTATTGTTTACAGAAAGGCCATAACCATGTCTTGGGAAAATTTTTTCCTCAGAAGTGATAGCAACAAGTTTTCTTGTGAGACCTTTTTCTTTAACTTTCAATAAAACATCTTTGCTGATGAAATTTGATTTAGAAAGTTTTGTAATCCAGCCTAATCCTGCCTCTAAAGGATTTGTGGTTTGGTCTATATCGTTTCCATAGAGGCAGAAGCCCATTTCCAATCTTAAAGAATCTCTTGCTGCCAACCCTACAGGTTGAATATCAAATTCTTTTCCTGCTTCAAATATTTTATTCCACAAATCTTCAGCAACTTTTTCATTTCCGGTAAAATAAAGTTCATAACCGAGTTCGCCGGTATAACCGGTTCTTGAAAAAATCATATCAATGCCGGCAAGATTTAATTTTGTAAAATGATAATATTCAAGATTGATTTGTGTCCTGGTAAGTTTTTGTAAGGTCTTAAGCGAGTTTGGGCCTTGAACAGCTACTAAAGAATAAGCATCGCTTAGATTCTTTTAAATCAACGCCAAACTTGTTGTTCTTCTGCATCCACGCAAAATCTTTATCTATATTTGATGCATTGACAACAAGCATAAATTCATCATCAGCAATTCTATAAACTAGTAAATCATCAACAATACCGCCATCTTCATAACACATTGCTGAGTACTGAACCCGACCTGAAAAAAGTTTTGATGCATCATTAACGGTTATATGCTGAACAAAATCAAGTGCCTGTTTACCTTTTACGAAAACTTCACCCATGTGCGAAACATCAAAAACACCAACAGAATTTCTTACTGCTTTATGTTCTGCCAGAATTGAAGAATATTGAATTGGCATTTCAAATCCTGCAAACTCAACAATTTTAGCACCTAAGTTTTTATGAATATTATATAATGTTGTGCGTTTCATAAAATTATCCGTATAGTTTTTATATTTATTTAATTTGCGATTTTTTCCAATCACTTAAAAATTTTTCTAATCCAAGATCTGTAAGCGGATGATTAAACAATTTATCTATTACTGAAAATGGCATAGTACAAACATCTGCACCCATTAATGCAGCTTCAACCAGATGTAATGGATGCCGGATACTTGCAACAAGTACTTGAGTGTTGTAATTATAATTTTTATAAATCTGAACTATCTGTTCTATCAATGCCATTCCATCATGACTAATATCGTCAAGTCTACCAACAAAAGGACTAATGTAAGTTGCGCCTGCTTTTGCAGCAAGTAAAGCCTGCGAAGCTGAAAAACAAAGCGTAACATTAGTATTGATTTTTTCAGAAGTTAAAGTTCGTACAGCTTTTAATCCTTCTTTAATCAATGGAACTTTAACGACTATGTTTTTATGAATTTTTGATAACTCGTGTGCTTCTCTTAATATCCCATTATAATCTGTTGAAACTACTTCGGCACTTACAGGCCCATCAACAATAGCTAATATCTCATCAAGCAATTTTCTAAAATCTTTCCCTTCTTTTGCAACAAGTGATGGATTTGTTGTAACTCCATCAAGAATTCCAAGCGCGGCTGCCTCTTTGATTTCCTCAATGTTTGCTGTGTCTATAAAAAACTTCATATAGTTTCTCCGGTTTATTTAAACTTTTCTGTTAAATCAATTCCTTTTCTCTTTGAAAAGAATCTGAATTTGCCCATTGGTATGCTTGTGTCTTCTTCAATACGTAATCTAACTAAATATTTTAATTGAATTCGTGTAAACTTTTTATCCTGCAATCTGCTTGCATCAGAAGGATGGCATTTTATAATCAAACTAAACTCTCTTGAAAATCTTCTAAATCTCTTCAACCAATCTTCAATATCATAAACAAGATGTGATTCCTTTGTCATAATCCCTGAACCGCCGCAAACAGGGCAAACATCTTTCATTGCCTGCATAATATTCTGCCGGATTCTTTGTCTCGTAATCTGCACAAGTCCAAAATCACTCATTGGCAGCACAGAGACTTTAGATCGGTCTCTTCGAAATTCCTTCTTTAATTCATCATAAACCTTTTTTCGATTTTTATCCTCTTCAAGGTCAATAAAATCAATTACGATAATTCCTCCAATATCTCTTAAACGTAATTGTCTTGCTATTTCACGTGCAGCTTCAAGATCGGTTTTAAGAGAATTAAGTTCCTGCTCTTTACTTTTTGCATATCGACCGCTGTTAACATCAATAACCACCATTGCTTCTGTATGCTCAATAATAAGATAGCCACCGCTTGGCAAAGGAACTTTTCTTCCCATTAGGGTTTTTATTTGCTCTTCAATCTTAAATTCATCAAAAATTGATGATGAAGATTTGTAAAGATCTATCTTTTCTAATAGATCCGGTTGCACAAGTTGAACATATCCCTTTATCTGCTTATAAAGTTTTTTTGAATCAACAAAAACTTTGGAAATATCCGGGGTTAGCAAATCACGAATTACGCTGTCAGTAGTGCTTAAATCCTGATGAACTATTGATGGCGGTTCTTCGCTCTTTGCTGTTGCTTCAATAGTCTTCCAGGTTTTTACAAGATTGGTTAAATCATCTTTAACTGCATCTTCTGTCTGATCTTTTGCAACTGTACGAATTATTAAACCATAATTTGGTGGGAGAATACCACGAGCAATGTTTCTTAATCTTTTGCGCTCTTTGTAATCAGCAATTTTTTTTGAAATACCAATTTTGCTATCAAAAGGAAGCAGAACACAAAACCTACCGGGAAGTGAAACAGAAGATGTAACGCGTACGCCTTTGTTGCTGACAGGTTCTTTGGTTATTTGAACTAGAATTTCTTCTCCTTTGCGGAGCTTTGTTATCGTTGCCTCAGGTGCCGGGTTTCCATTATTACGATTTGGTTTATTGGGTTCATCATCATCTGCATCATCAACATCTGAATCCTCTTCACCAAGCATATCCTGAAATTGTTTTGTGCGATCGCCAATATCTGAAAAGTGAAGGAATCCGTCGTGCTTCATTCCTATATCTATAAATGCAGCTCTTATTCCTGGAAGAACACGTGCTACTCTTCCAAGATAGATATCTCCAACCATCCTCCTGTTTTCAGGATAGTCAACAAAAAAGTCGGCTAAATTTCCATCTTCCGTAATGGCAACACGTGTCTGGTTGGAAGATGAATTTATTATAATTTCTTTTATCATAATTGAAAAACTCTTTGTATGAAATAAAACATTTCATTAATAAAAATTTTGGGAACTCTAATTTGAGCAAGGTAATGCTCTGAGTGCGGTAAAATCCAATGCTGTTGTTTAACAGCAGTAGTTGAGTTGTGAAACTCCTAAAAAAATACATTAATGCTTCAAGCATTAAAATCCTGTTCTAAAAAAATATTCGAGAATAAATAACTTAATAAAGCCACTTATTGTAAAATTGTGTCAGTCTGAGCTTGTCGAAGACTGATTTTGATAAAAAGTATTGTCACACTTCGACAAGCTCAGTGTGACATTAAAAATATAACTAAATCAAATTCCGAATTACGAAACTAATTTACTGGTTGCTCAGTCTTTTGATTACCTTTTGCTTCTTTTTCTGCGGCTTCAGTTAATAACTTTCTTCTGCTCAAAGAGAATTTACCGCCTTCAACTTTTAAAAGTTTAACGGTTATCTTATCGCCAACTTTAAGATAATCAGAAACTTTATTTACACGCTTATTATCTATTTCAGAGATATGCAGCAATCCTTCTTTACCTGGAAGAATTTCTACAAACGCACCAAAGTCTGCAATCTTTGTAACAACACCATCATAAACTTCTCCAACTTCGGGAGTTGCAGTTAATTTCTTGATGTACTCTTTAGCTAATTGAGCATTTTCTTTGTTTGGGGAAGCGATGTGTATTGTTCCGTCATCTTCAATATTGATATCAACTCCAAATAGTCTTTGCATTCCCTGAATTGTTTTTCCGCCTGGTCCAATAATCAATCCAATCTGATCAGTTGCAACATTCATGGTAATTAATCTTGGTGCATATTTAGACAATGACTCATTTGGTTTACTTATTGATTCATTCATCTTTTCAAGTATATGCATTCTTCCTTCTTTTGCCTGATGAAGAGCCTTTTCCATAATTTCAAATGATATTCCCTGGATTTTTATATCCATCTGGAATCCTGTTATACCATCGCTTGTACCTGCAACTTTAAAATCCATATCACCAAGATGATCTTCGTTTCCAAGAATATCAGTTAGAATTGCGTAATCGTTCCCTTCCTTAACCAAACCCATTGCAATTCCCGACACAGCTTTTGTAACTGGAACTCCAGCGTCCATCATAGCCAGCGAACCGGCACAAACAGTTGCCATTGATGATGAACCGTTTGATTCAAGAATATCAGATATAATTCTAACGGTGTATGGAAATACATCATCAGCAGGCAAAACTTGTTTTAATGATCTTTCAGCAAGATTACCATGGCCGATTTCTCTTCTTCCAACTCCGCTCATTCTGCCAACTTCACCAACGCTAAACGGTGGAAAGTTGTATTGAAGGTAGAATTTTTTTGTGTATTCCTCCAACAAACCATCGACTGTCTGTTCATCGTTTTTTGTACCAAGCGTAATGTTTGTTAAGCTTTGTGTTTCACCACGGGTAAACAAAGCTGAGCCGTGAGTTCTTGGCAAATTTCCAAGTTCAATTATTATTGGACGAACCTGTTTTGTATTTCTTCCATCAAGACGAATGCCTTCTTTTAATATTCTTTCACGCATAAGATCTTTTTCCATATCGTGAAGTATTTCACCAATAACTTTTTCCTGTTCAGGATACTTTTCAACGAGTGATTGTTTTACGTATTCAGTGAGTCCTTTATTCTTTGCAGATCTTTCCTCTTTTGCAAGTATTGAATAAACAATTTCCTTAAACTTAACTTCCGCTAAATCATAAACATCTTTCTTAAGATTTTCATCAATTGTTTTTTCCTGGACAATCCATTTGGTTTTTCCCGCTTCAGATTTTAATTGATTTTGAATCTCAACTATTTTTTTAATCTCACTTTGTGCAAACTTTAATGCATCAAGTAATTCCTGCTCACTTACTTCTTTTGATTCGCCTTCAACCATCATTATGGAATCTGCAGTACCTGCAACAACAAGTTCAATATCACTTAACTTTAATTGTTCCTGTGTTGGATTAACAATAAGTTCACCATTAATTCTTCCAACCCTAACTTCACCCATAGGACCATCAAAAGGAATATCAGATATTGCAAGCGCAGCAGAAGCTCCGCAAGCTGCAAGTACATCCGGATCATTCTCACCATCATAGGAGAAAACCATCGCAATTACCTGAGTCTCATTATTAAAGCTTTCCGGGAATAATGGTCTAATAGGTCTATCGCATAATCTTGAACTTAATATTTCTTTTTCCGTTGGTCTGCCTTCTCGCTTAATATATCCGCCAGGGAATTTTCCTGCTGCTGAAGTTTTTTCACGATACTCAACCTGAAGCGGGAAGTAATCCAAACCTTCTTTGGCTTCGCTTGCCGCAACTGCAGTAACCAGAACCATTGTATCACCGTAGCGAACCATAACAGAGCCGTTAGCCTGCTTCGCATATCTTCCGGTCTCTATCGAAAATAATCTTCCACCTAACTCAATTTCTTTCTTAACTATCATTACTAAACCTTTACTTTCTTATGTTCAAATCTTTAATTATTGCCCTATAGCGTGTTATGTCTTTTTTGGTTAAATAATCGAGAAGTCTTCTTCTCTTACCAACCATCATCATCAATCCTCTTCTGGAGTGATGATCTTTTTTGTGAGCATCAAAATGTGAAGTAAGATCGTTAATTCTTTTTGTAAGCAGTGCAATTTGCACTTCAGATTTGCCTGAATCGTTTGCGTCTTTTCCATACTTTTTAACGATTTCAAGTTTTTCTTCTTTTGTCATTTTATCTATCCTTTATTTATTTGTACAATATAATCCCAGAATTAACCGGAATTAATTATTTAGTTTATTAAAAATCTTTAATCCGTTTTCTTTGTCTCTATTCATTTGAATGATCAATTCTTCCGCGGAATTAAATTTCTCTTCTCCGCGTAATCGTTCAACCAATTCTACTGTTATAACTTCGCCATATATTTCACGATTGAAATTGTATATATAAACTTCAGTTACTAGTTCACCGGCATTGTAAAAAGTCGGACGCTTACCAATGCTTAAAAGTCCAATATGATTTTCATTTTCTAAAAGAACACGAACAGCATAAATACCAATTGCAGGTAATAACTTTTCCTGTGATGATAATTTTATATTTGCTGTGGGATAGCCAAGTTCCCTGCCGCGTTTATCACCTCCAACAACTAATCCGCTAAAAGAATAATTTCTTCCAAGCAAACTATTTGCTTTTGTCAGATCACCTTCGCTTATAGCATTTCTTATCCTTGTACTGCTAACAACTTCATCATTGAGATAATAAGCATCAACCGTTGTAACAGAAAAGTTTTCTTTTGCGCCTATTTTTTTTAGAAGCTCAACATTCCCGCTTCTGCCTTTTCCAAAATGATGATCGTGTCCAAGAATTATTTCACTTATGCCGATTCCATTTACGAGATAATCATAAATAAATTCTTCAGCAGTAAGTGATGCAAACTCCTTTGTGAAATTGATAGTTAAGAAATTTTCAACTCCATGCTTTTCAAGAAGCGTTCTTCTCTCTTCCTGGGTTGTCAGCATTTTAACATCATTACCTGAATTAATACTGTTCTAGGATGCGGATGAAATGTAATAACAACATTTCTACAGCCCTTTTCCTTTGGAACAGTCAACCAGCTTATCAATTATTTTCAGATGACCTGGATGAATCCCATCAAACGTGCCAAGTGTAAGAATAGTATTTTTATTCTTCGTTAAATCTTTAATACTATCAAATACCTGCATCTATAGTTTCATCACGATAACTGTTAAAAATAAACCTTTACTATTTTAAATTAAAAATCAAACTAACAGCTGATTTTGAATAACATTAAACCTTAACGTCAATTCATCTAAACCAATAGCATCATCAACTTTATAATTGCCAATCCCTGTTCTGCGCAACAAACTTAAAATTCCACTGCAACCAAGTTCTTTTCCAAAATCATCAGCAATAACTCTTATATACGTTCCTTTGGAACACGAAATTTCAAAATGTATATCCGGCAAATCAATTTTTGTGATTTCAAAAGAATAAATTTCAACTTGTCTCGGATTTCGTTCAACTTCTTTTCCGGCTCTTGCTAATCTGTAAAGCGGTTTACCGTTGTGCTTTAACGCCGAAAACATTGGCGGAACTTGTTGAATAATTCCTAAAAACTTATTTCTAACAGAAAGAATTTTTTCTTCATTTAAATTATCCGGTAGAACTGTTTTGGTAACTTCTGTTCCCAAATCCATCGATGGAGACATTTTACCAAGAGTAATTATCCCGGTATATTCTTTCCTTTGTGCCTGATATTCAGAAATCTCTTTTGTTTTTTTACCCGTGCAAATTATCAATAAACCGGTTGCAAGCGGATCGAGAGTTCCTGCATGCCCCACCTTTTTTACTTTTGTTAATCTTCTAATCCTCGCAACAACATCAAACGAAGTCCAGTTAATAGGTTTATCTATTAAAATTTCCTGCCCGGATAAGTAATCAAGATTCTGAAGATCCGTCGATTGTTTTGTTATCATCATCCTCGTGAATTTTTTTAATCAATCCTTCAATTTTTTCAACGTAATCAAGCGTATCATCAATAAAAAATTTTAGCTCTGGTATAAATTTTATTCTTATCCTGTGCGCCAATTCTGATCTTATGTAACCCTTTTTATCTTCAATCTTATCAAGAACAATCTCTCTTTTTTCTTTATCAAAAACCGAAAGATAAATCTTCGCCATTTTCAGATCAGGACTAACTCTAACATTTGTAATAGTTATAAATCCAAGATTAAGATTAGAGAGCTTATGAAGGAAGATTAAACTAATCTCTTCTTTTATAAGATGCTCAACTTTATCAATTCTGTAAGACATTTATTTTCCGCACAGTTAAAATTATTACACAAGTGTTTTCTTAGTCTCTACAAGCTTAAATGCTTCTATTATATCACCAACTTTTATATCGTTAAAGTTTTCGATATTTAGTCCGCATTCATAACCGGCATCAACTTCTCTAACATCATCTTTAAATCTTCTTAAGTTTCCAATGCTTCCTTCATGGATCACAATACCATCACGGATCAATCTTATCTTATTGTTTCGGGTAATCTTACCATCAAGCACATAACAACCCGCAACAGTTCCAGATTTAGGAACTTTAAATGTATCACGAATTTCTACTGTTGCAGTAACCTCTTCAGAAATCAAAGGTGAAAGTAATCCCTCTAATGCAGATTTAACTTCGCTGATCGCATTATAAATAACGCTGTAAAGTCGAATATCCACTTTTTGATTTTCTGCAAGTTTACGTGCGTTGATATTTGGTCGGACGTGGAAGCCGACTATAATTGCATTAGATGCCGCTGCAAGTAAAACATCGCTTTCCGAAATACCGCCAACACCTTTATGAATTACTCTAACTATCACTTCCTGATTACTTAATTTCATCAACGAATCGGCAAGTGCTTCAACAGAACCATCCACATCACCTTTTACGATGAGTGCAAGTTCTTTAACTCCACCAATGCTAATTTGTTTTGCGATTTCATCAAGAGTAATATGATGAACTTGTTTTTGATCTTGTTGTCTTTTTAATTGCTGTCTTTTCAAACTTATTTCACGAGCTTCGCGCTCAGATTCCAAAACAATAAAAGTATCACCTGCTTGCGGTGCTCCTTCAAATCCTAGCACAAGGACCGGAGTTGATGGGGGAGCTTCTTTAACTTTATTACCCCGCTCATCAAACATTGCCCTAACTTTTCCATGATAGATTCCTGCAACAAACGGATCTCCAATTCTTAGAGTTCCTTTCTGAACAAGAATAGTTCCAGTTACACCACGTCCTTTATCCAACTCTGATTCAACAACTGCACCACGTGTTAATCTGTTAGGATTAGCTTTTAAATCAAGTAAATCTGCTTCAAGAATTATTTTTTCAAGAAGAAGGTCAACATTTAGCCCTGTCTTTGCAGAAAGCTGAACTGATTGATACTTTCCACCCCAATCTTCCACAAGAACATTTCTATCAGCCATTTGCTGTTTGATTTTATCAGGATTTGCGCCTGGCTTATCAATTTTATTAATAGCGATAATGATTGGAACACCGGCTGCCTGAGCATGATTGAGTGCTTCAACAGTTTGGGGCATCACTGCATCATCAGCAGCAACGACAAGCACAACAATATCCGTTAATTGTGCGCCACGAGCTCTCATCGCAGTAAATGCTTCGTGACCCGGTGTATCAAGAAATGTAATCTGTTTGCCTTCGCCAATATCAACACGATAAGCACCAATATGCTGTGTAATTCCACCTGACTCGCCGGCAACTACATTTGCTCTTCTTATATAATCAAGAAGTGATGTTTTCCCGTGATCAACATGGCCCATAATTGTAACAACAGGCGGACGTGACTCAAGAGATTCTTCATCATCCTCGGTGTCTTCCAATACTTCTGCAGTATATTCTTTTTGGAACTCAACTTCAAAACCAAACTCGTCTGCAACAAGTGTAATATTTTCTACATCAAGTCTTTGATTAATTGATACCATCAAACCAAGGCCTATGCATTTAGAGATTACATCCCCAACAGGAACTTCCATTAGATTAGCAAGCTCACTTACGGCAATAAATTCATTCACTCTTATTATTTTCTGGTCTAATGATCTTAGCTCCTCTAATCTTTCTTCTTCAGCTTCTCTTTCTCTTCTTTTCTTTTTTCTGGATGCAGCTCTGTTGGTAACAACAGTATCATCCATGCTAAGCATAGTTTTCTTTATTGCAGCTTTAACATCTTTCTCATCAATCTCAAACTTTTTAACACGCTTTCTCTTTTTGGCAGTTGGTATTTCTTCAGTAGGAACTTCAACTGTCGTTTTCTTTTTGGACTTTGGTCTTTTCTTTTTCTTAATTGATTCGCTGGTTGTTTCAGTAACTAATGATTTTTCTACAACAGTGGTTGGAGGAGCTTTTTTAATGGGTGGTCTTTGTTTTTTATCTTCCTCCAAATCAATCTTGCCAAAAACTTTTAATCCTCGTTTTTTTCCTGCTTCAGTATCCTTAGGTGAAACAAATTTTTCCTGGGTGATTTTAGCTCCGGGCTTTTCTTTATCAAGAATTTCTAACGGCTTCCCGTGATCAACCACTGGCTGCTCAATAATTTTTTCAGTAACCGGAATTTGAACAGTATCTTGTTCAGTTTCGGAAGGAATATCAGTAATTAGAATATCTTTAACTTCCTCTTCAACAGGGATTTCTTCTTCAATCTTAACTACTTTTTCATCTTTTTCAGATTTGTCTGCACGTTTCTTATTGAACTCAGCAATTTTTTTGTAATGCTGTTCAGCCTTTTCAATATCTTTTTTGAAATGTGCGTTTATCTCATTAATCATATCTTCCGTTAAAATAGATTGATGAGATTTTACGATGTGACCCTTCGTTTTAAGAAACTCAATTAGATTTTCTGAAGAGAGATTTATCTCAGCTGCGAATTTGTATACTCTTATTTTGGACAATTTTGTTTCAGACATTATTAGTTACCTTTTCTTAGGCTATTCCTCTTCTTCAAACTGCGATTTAATTATCTCCAGTATCTCTTCAATTTTTTGATCATCAAATCCTTCAATCTCTTTAAGTTTCTCAGGACCAGCTGTTAATACTTCAATTGCTGTATCATACCTGTGATTGATCAATATTTCATAAACTTCAGCACCAAGCTCTTCTTTAATATCAATAAGCTCGATATCTTCTTCATACTCTTCAAAAGGTTTTTCTTCACGTAAGATTTCTATCTCATATCCGGTAAGTTTCATTGCTAATCTGATGTTAACACCATTTCTTCCTACTATTAAAGAAACCTGATCACTATCAGCAGTAACAACGGCTTTTTTTTCATCTTCATCAAGCTCAATCTTCTTTAATTTTGCAGGTGCTAGTGATTTTTGAATAAATATAATCGGATCATCTGAATAACTCACAACATCAATGTTTTCATTATTAAGTTCGCGTACTATCGCGTGAATTCTAACACCTTTCATTCCAACGCAAGCGCCAACAGCATCAATCCTTGCATCTTGCGATTCGACCGCAATTTTGGCTCGCTCTCCAGGTTCACGGGCAATAGATTTAATTTCAATTATTCCATCGTAAATTTCTGGAATTTCAATTTCAAATAACCTTCTTAAAAACATATTATCTGATCTTGAAATTACTATGACGGGACCGCTGTTTCCTTTTCTTACTTCCTTAACAATAGCTCTTATTGTTTCTCCCTTTTTATATTTTTCAAAAGGGATTTGTTCGTTACGTGGTAAAACCAATTCATTTTTGTTATGATTTACAAGAATATCGTTTTTTCTTATCTGATAAATATCACCAACTACTATCTCGCCAAGCAGTTCATTGTATTCGTTATAAATAATTTCTTTTTCCAATTCACGTATTTTTTGATTTAGACTTTGCTTTGCAAGCACTACTAGTCTTCTTCCCAACGAAGCCAGTTCAATCTTTTCAACAAAATCTTCCCCGACTTCCAGATCATCTTCATTACCCTTTTTCTTTACCTCATCAATGCTTATCTGCTTATTGGGATCTTCAACAACTTCAACAATTTCACGCTCAAGAAAAATTTCAATATCGCCTCTATCCATATTAACAACAACATCAAACTTTGCTTCTTCACCGTATTTTTTCTTTACAAGCAATCCAAATATTTCCTCGAGGATTCCACCGAGTACGTCTCTATCGATGCCTTTCTCCCTTACCATTTGAGCAAAGGATTCGACAATATCGTAATTCATTTACTATCTCCTATTCTAAGAAAAACTAATTAAAACTTTTGCTGTTGTTATGTCTTTATAATTAATTAAAATGTTTTTTCCGCCGGAAAAAAAAGTTAATTCTTCCCCAACTACTGCCAATAATTTTCCCGTTATAATACTGGTTTCTTCCCTAACTTTATAGCCAACCTCAAAATTTCTGTTAATGTGTTTGGGAAATTGCTTTAGAAATTTAAGCGGTCTATCAACACCGGGAGTAGAAACATCCAGTCTGTAAGATTTTGTTAAAAGATTTTTCTCTTCGATAACCGAATTGATTTCCCGGCTTATCTCAGCTAAATCATCCGCACTAATGTTTTTTTCAGCATCAACATAAATTTCGATGATTCTTTTTCTGCTATCGCCCCTGAACAATATTTCTATCACAAAATAACCGAGCTTTTCAGCTATTTCGTTCGAAATTGTAATAATATTTTCTTCAATTAAATCCATACTAACAAAAAACGCCCTCAACGGGGCGAATCACTAAGCCAAAAATAGGATTAATTATTATGACAAACAAGAAAATGTTTGGAACAGATTTTTAAGTAAATCTTTGAAATAGAGATAAAAATCCAATAAAACCTATTTTAGAATCATTTTCCAGGAATTTATGCTTAAGTTAAAATTTACTTTAGTACCATCATCTTCTTAGTTGAAACATAACTGCCTGCTTGTAAACGATAAATATAAACTCCGCTTGCAAGTTGTGATGCAGAGAATTCTACTTCATAATAACCGGGCTCTTTCTGCTCATTAACTAATGTTCTCACTTCGTTTCCCAAAATATCATATATAATTAAGCTAACTTCTTTCGTCTTTCGTTTCTCATCTATCGGCACTGTATACCGGATTCTAGTTGATGGATTAAACGGGTTTGGATAATTTTGTTCCAATTTAAATTCTGTAGGTAAAGCATATTGTAAAATAAACTGTTTAGTTAAGTAAACTGATTTGTTATCCGTAATCATAAACTCAATTGTGTCTGCTTCAACATTCCCGATATTGTAATCAACATCAAAAGTAAAAGCTATTTCAGTTTCTTCACCTTGAATTATATTCTCAATCATTTTTTCTGTTTGAATGAAGGTTAAGTTTTGTGAATTTCTAATCAGCTTCACTTCAGGATCAGTTGCCGATTCTGTTAAAGAAACATTGGATAATTCCAGAACAATTTGATTGTTCTTCACACCCGGTTGAATGCTGTATGTGTTTTGTGCATAGTTTAAGATTGAGAGTAATAGAGTGATTATAATAATTAATTTCTTCATCTTATAATTCCATTGTTTAATTGTTGTTTTCTCTGTGTATCTCCGTGTATTCTCTGTGACTCTCTGTGTAAGAACTAAATAAATCCATTTCACGGAGAAACACAAGAGTTTGCACTGAGAACCACTGAGTTTAATTGTACATTATACATTGTAAATCGTACATTACTTAAGGAACGTTAAGTAAAATTTCCACCAAACTATTTACTGAAATATCCTGCTGTTTATCCAGACTAACACTTCCGTACGTTGCTCTAAAACTTAAATTTGCGGGAAGCAACTCTTTTGTTGTAATTCCGTCTATATTTGTTGTACCTAAGTTTCTCCATGCACCAGCATAGTATTTTACTGTTGCATTATTTATTGGTTGATTATTACTTGTCTTACTTACCTTAACGGAACACAAAACAGTATTAAAATCCACAATAGGATTTGTGCTTAAGTTTTGCTGCTTGTCCTTAGAAACATATTCATAAGTCATTCTAAAACTGTAATTGATTGGAAGAAGTTCTTTGTTTGCAACGCCGCTTGATGTTGTACCAAAACTTCTCCACGCTCCAGTATAATATTGAACTGTACCAGCATCAATTAAATTTCCCAGACTATTTTTTAACTGAACTGCGGCATTTACCGTTTGGAAAATTACCGTTGGATCTGTAGAAAGATTTTGCTGCTTATCTATACTTCCGTATTCATAAGTCATTCTAAAGCTGTAATTGATTGGAAGTAATTCCTTTGTTGCAACTCCGTTTGAGGTTGTACCAAATGTTCTCCACGCTCCAGCGTAATATTGAACTGTACCTGCATCAATTAAATTCCCTAAACTATTTTTTAATTGCACAGCAGCATTAACTGTTGTAAAAGTATATATATTATTTTGCGCTGGCACATTATCTACTTGCTGACTTGCATACTCATAGAAAACTCTTATGCTTACCGTTGGTCTTGTTGTTATCACTGTAAATGTGCCATCTCCATTGTTAACTGCATCTTTCCAACTTCCCTCATAATACTTTACATTACTTGCTGGTATCTGGTTGCCCAAACTGTTTTTTAGGCTTACAACAAGGTTTGGATTTGCTGGTGGTTCTGGTAACCTGTCTAAAATGTATTGTGAAATGTTGGATAGAAATTGCCAACCTTCCTTTGATATAAATTGAGATGTCGAATTCAACGAATCTTTGTATTCAAAATCTACTTTCTGTTTATATGAAATAATATGATTATAACAGTTAACAGAATCTCCTATAATCAATGAAGTTTTTGCATTCAGGATTAAAGTATTCAGTTCTAACAATAAAATGTTATCAACCCAATTAAAATTTAAACATTGCTGGCCATATAATTGCAGGGTATCCAACATCTCTGTTAGTTGAATTTGAATAGTACTATCAGGATTATTTGGTTTAAAATAACTTAATTCAATTTCAATATTATTTTTGATAGAAGAATCCGAATTATTGGAAGCAAATTCTTTTAGATAGTGAAAAGTTGGAGGTGAACCATAGTAACGCAATAGTTTATTAACTATTTCACTTACTATTGTATTATCTGTTTCGGTCTGCAGATTATTTTTTAAGAATGTGGGTATATCTTCATTGTCATAACTTGGCAAAAAATCAAGCATGGATAAACGTATAGCAGCGTTTTGATCATTTAAAAACAAATTTTTAGCTATTTGAAGGCTCTCATCTTTATTTGTTTTATAAATAGCATAAAAGTATTTTATTTTTTCCCAATCACTATAATTATTTGAATATATAGCGTTAATGAGATTATTTTTTGCTTGATCTTTATATTCAGGATTATTTAATAAATATTCTAACGCAGTTAGGGCAAAAGAACTTTTAGATTCTTCTGGATAATTATTCAATAACTCAAATACCTTATTAGCTTTTGTAAAATTATTTAATTCAAATAAAGTTATAATAGGATTTATTTGTTGATTTAATAAACTCATTTTTATTTCCCAATTCACAGAATCTGGATCATTCAATAAATCTAATTGATCAATCTCATTTTGTAGAGTATCATAATAATCCATAGCAAACTGAGATGTTAAATTTGATTCCAATGAATATAAAGCATTCAGTACTAAATATCTTGGACCTATTTTCCAAAACCTTTCCTCTAGGATTTGTTTGGCTTCAACTATTTTGCATTCATCAATTTTTTCTATTGCCTCACTTCTTTCAATATAATTAAGACTATTTAAAGGATTAATAACATACTGTTTTTGTTGGGATGTCAAATCACAAGGTTGTGCAAAGGAAGCCTTATTAAAGAAAACAAATAAAATCATTAATATTAATTGTATAATTTTCATAAAATTTTACTTTTTCCTAATTATTATTTAGCCGCTTGTTTAATTCAGTGATGTATTGATCTATTATACCCCATAACCTGCATTGGGTATATTCCTCATAATAGTCCATACTGTTTGTACTGCCATCAGGGTAAGTAATTACAAATTTCCCAGTACCTTTACTTCTAAAATTTTTCCAATTCTCTTTTAATACATACACAAATGATGTATTGTCATTTTCATCTTTACCTTTTAAAATTCCTAAATATTGATTCGTTCCTTGTTGCTTTAATGATTCTAAATCAGAATTAAAGTTAGTTTTAAATTCACTACACGTTGGTTTCCACATAATTTTAAATCTTTTGCTAAACATTTTTGAAACTTCATTTACTACTTTCTGATAGTCTTGTATATGCAATTCTTCATGCGGTATTAACCATTCTTTAATCCAATAAGCGTTTTGGGTTGGTTGACCAAAAAGAGATATACCTACATCACCTAAATATTTTTTTTGTTCTTTAAAATGCTTTATTGCGATTTCAACTTGATCGTCGCTAATTATATTCTTATTCGATAATTCCGCAACATTATTAATGAACACCGTCCATTGATCAAAATTTTGTAAACAGATATCTCGAATTGCTCTTATACTAACCTGATTATTACTTGCATTGAAATGCCATTTTCGATCCATTTTATTATAACAAGTTTTTATATCAAATTGAAAAAAATTATCATAAAGTGGCTTAAACAAACCATATGGATGAATTGTATCTTTTTTCACATTCACGTATGAGCAGATATTGAATTCATCAGTTCCATTTGGTAAAGCCATTACTTCAAATTCAGGAATATCTTTTTGCGAACTATTGCATACCCATTCTGTTTTACTGCAATCATCATCCACCACCACCACATCGCCAAAGCCTTCAAGTAAAATTGGGCCGGGGATTATCCAATCAGGCGTTATTATTTCATCATCACTTTTCTGGTTTTCATTATCATCAACAACTTCTTTTTTATTTGTCTTTGTATTGTTCCTTATCATCCTTGCTACAGGAAATCCACTTTCTTCAGTTGTTACTTTTATTCTAATTTTTGCGGAGTCAATCCCTGTGCTGTCTTTTGATATTATCTTAAAGCCCTGTGGTATGTTTGAGAAAGTAGTTAGTGTATCATTGCTCAGGCTATCAAGTATCAAACCATAGTCTAATCCTTGCACTATTTCTACATTAAATAATTTATCTGATGCAAATTCTTCTAAACCGTTTACTCCTCTTTTCTTTAAGACAACCCTTGCTGTATCGCCCTGAGATATTACAGATGGAATTATCTGCACATCTATTTCATTTGGATAAATAATTACTACTGCTTCTGTTGTGTCTATGTTTTCATCATTTGTAAATATTTTTACTATTACTGTATCCGTCTGCGATAGAATTTCTCCTTCAGTAATAAAATCCAAATACTTCTCACCATCTTCCTGCGGTGTTAGGGTTATAAGAGTATCTCCGCTGTTACCTGTATCGTAATCATAAAGCAGCCCCCTGTTGCTGCCTTTTTTTATCAGTGCTGTGTATGCTTAGATTTTCTGAAATGTACGGCGGACAAATACTGCTGCTGTATGGTTCTATCATTAAAGCTCCAACACCACCACTAAAGATAATTCTTGGTTGATCAGGCACTCTTATCTGAAATTGTTCCTGTGGATTTATTACAAGCTGCTGATATTTTATTATTCCTGCCCAATCACTTTTTATGTTTATATCCGACGGAGTTGTACCTGTGTATGTGCTATCCTGCCGCAAATAGATGCTGCTTAGTTCGTTAAACATAAATGTAATTGTGTCTTTTTTCTGGCTGTTTTTGTAAAACGAAACAAACTCTTTGCCAGTTTCAATTGTAAGGGTAATTGAGTCCTGTTCGGTATTTATTTCTGCTGCTGCATTGCAATTTCTACTTGTTGTGATGTAAATATCTTCATAACTGCCGGTGCAAATCTCACTAGCGTAAATGGAAAAGTTGTAATCTGTTAACACCGGCGATTGATAGTTTGTATTAAAGTAAGCATAGGAATTGTATGTTGCAGGCTGTGCCTGAAAACTTGCGGAACGTATTAGTTGTTCATCAAAGTATAATTGATATGTGCCTGAAATTGGAGGTTGATTTGGGTTCAGACTGCCAAATCGAAATTGTATCTGGTAATTCTCATATCCCGGACTTGAATGAGAAAAAGTATTTGAACCCGTTGTTGATGATGCAGACGAGTAATTATTTGGATCGCAATCCAGATCATAATACATTATCCAAGCAGGCAAAGATGCAGGCGACCATTGAATATCAACTCTGATTGTATGATTGCTTAATGGGGCATCCGGTAAAATTACACTCTGCGGATTTATCTCCACTTTTTCTTTAATTATTATTTGTGCGTTAACGAGAGATGATAAATGAAAGATGAAAAACGCAAAGCGAGAAGCGAGAAGCGAGAAGCGAGAAGCGAGAAGCGAGAAGCGAAATCTTGCTTAATTTGTTTTGCTTGTCAAGAACTTTTAGAACCAAACTTTTACCCATAAAGTTACTCCCTGGTTATAATTTTGCAGAACAGAAGAAGATTTTTTTAATCTTGGGTTCAACGTAAATATGTAATTTGTTTTTGTCAATGCTTAGATTAAAAATAAATTATTTTATTAGTTGTTAACGGGCAAAAGTTAACAGACAATTTTGCTGCCATCATCTTAACTGATTTATAAGCCTCTGGCTTATCTTAATAAATCTATCAGACCAGTTTACCATTGTTTTATTTTTTCTCTGTGCAACTCTGTGACTTCTCTGAGGCTCTCCGTGTAAGGATTAGGAAATTTGTTACACAGAGAACCACGAAGGGAAAACTGATATCCACTGAGAAAATATATTTAATAATATTCGTTTTATGTTAATATAGTTTAAAATCTGTCTCCAAATCCAATAAAACATTGGGTAATTTTTTAATGATTTGATATTAGTGCATTTTCAAAAAGAATCGACTATTTTTGAATTAGATATTAGTCTGTAATTTAATTTAAAAATCTTGACAGGTTTAGTTATGAAAAAACAATTAACCATTTTATTTATTCTGTTTTTAAGCCAATCAATTTTTTTTGCACAAAGTGATCCTTTACCATTTGGCAGAACAACACTTTTTGCCGGTTCAGGACTTTGTGAAGTCTGCCACGCAAGTGATGGAGTAGTTTTAACCGTAAATGGACAGGATGTTTCCATGGTTACTTATTGGCGCTCTACAATGATGGGCAATGCAAGTAAAGATCCTTTTTGGCGGGCAGTTGTTGCTGAAGAAGTTCACAGGTTTCCAACATTGCAGCAGACAATAGAAACAACCTGCACAAAATGCCACGCACCAATGGGTTACAAAGAAGCAATCTTTAATGGCCAGACAAATTATTCAATGGCAGAGATGAAAGCCGATCCAATTGCAAATGATGGAGTAAGCTGCGCCGTCTGTCATCAGATAAAGCCGGATAATTTTGGTATGGTAACTTCTTATTCGGGTCATTATCAGATAGATCCTGATAGTATAATTTATGGACCGTATCCTGATCCTGAATTAAATGCTATGACTGAAATGGCAGCATTTCTTCCTGTATATACAACTCATATGAATCAATCTGAACTTTGTGCAACCTGTCACACTTTGTTTACTCCGTATTTGGATAATCAGGGACAAATTGCCGGTGATTTCCCCGAACAAACTCCTTACATCGAATGGAAGAATAGTATTTATCCGGCACAAAATACTCAGTGTCAGGATTGCCATATGCCTATGATAACCGATTCTGTTGATATTGCTTCTGTTCCGCAATCACACCAGGTTTATCGCACACCTTTCTGGAAACACTCTTTTGTTGGTGGAAATGTTTACATGCTTAATATGTTAAAAAATAATATTTCAACATTAGGTTTAACAGCCACATCCGAAAATTTTGATTCGACAATAACGAGAGCTGAAGAAAACTTAACCAAGAACGCTATTGATATGTTTATCACTACTACTTATGAAAATGATTCCTTAAATGTTTTTGTAAAGATTGAAAACAAAACGGGACACAAAATTCCAAGCGGTATTCCATTCCGAAGAATGTGGATACATTTAAAGGTTACTGATCCATCAAACAATATTGTTTATGAATCCGGCAAATGGGATGCTCAAGGAGAAATAAATGGATTGGATGCAGAGTACGAGCCGCACTATGATTTGATAAACAATGAAGATGATGTCCAGATTTATGAAGGAGTTATGGTTGATGTTGATAATGCAGTAACTTATACTTTGCTTCGTGCTTCGGCTTATACTAAAGATAATAGGATTCCACCCAAAGGATTTACAACAACTCATCCGAGTTATGATACAACTGCAATTTATGGCAATGCTCTGTTTGATCCGAACTTTAATAAAGAAAACCTAACTGAAGGAACAGGAAGCGATATTGTTAATTATAGAATTCCCGCAACTAATGAAACAACTTATAAAGTCTTTGCAGAGGTTTGTTTCCAAACAATCAAGCCAAGGGTTGTTGAACAGTTTGCAAGTATAAGTGAACCCGATATTACTCAGTTTGTAGGAATGTATAATGCACTTCCTAATGTGCCGTTTATAATGAAATCAGATTCATTAAGTGTATTCGTTACTGATTTTGGTGATGATGTTAGTACTTTAAAAGGATTTGAGTTATCACAGAATTACCCAAATCCCTTTAATCCAAACACACAGATTAGTTACCAGATTTCTGTTCCAAGCAAAGTTTGTTTAAAAGTTTATGATGTATTGGGTAATGAAGTTGCAACACTTGTTGATGGTTACAAATCTGTTGGAAGATATGAAGTGAATTTTTCCGCCGCTGGTGGAGTTTCAACTTTAAGCAGCGGGCTATATTTTTATAAGCTTGAAGCAACCGCTAACAACAAAAATATTTTTAGAGACGTTAAAAAGATGATACTTCTGAAATAATGAAAAAAGTCACCCTTCGACTTCGCTCAGGGTGACAATTGTAAATATTTATATCAAGAGACTTTTTATTGGGCACGAGCAATCGTGCCTTTCTATTTGCACGTCAAATTAGTCAGCAAATCTTAATAGAGTAAAATTATTTCGATCCTAAATTTTCCTTTAAATGTAAAACTTTACACTACTTTATTAAAAACTTCTCAAAAATTCAATTAAAAAAAACTAAATCAATTGTATGAAAATTGATGTAATAATCTTTCCAACTGGAAATTAAAACATCTATAAACAATAATAAACACGGGAGGCTAAATGCTTCGTAAAATATTTTTAATCGTTAGTGCGTTTATTTTTATAACCGCAGAGTTATTATCTCAAACAGCTCCGCCTTTGGCTGCAAATCCAAAGTATTCGCTGGGGGTGCTGTTTGGATACACTGGTAATTTTGGGATAAATATATCCGGGACCATTTCGGAATTTTCATATGATATTCCTCTATCAATAAAGTTTAGCGGCGGATACAATATTAGAGAGGCCGGAAATCCTTTAGATGCAAGAAAAATATTTATCAATGATAATACTGATGGTGATCCGGATGAATCGGGACATTCAATAGATTTACGATTGGATTTTGCTTATCCAATTAATTTATTTTCAATACGAAAATCTCTGTTCTACGTTGGACCAAGATATTCAAAGCACACATCCACATTTGATTTTGTTGGAGGTAATGAGTTTTTTGATATTACTACTTCACAATTTGGTTTGGGCGCGGGATTGGAAACTTATTTTGGAATTAGTCCGAATCTCAGTTTTGTTTTTTCCGGTGGATTCGATTATTACTTTGATGCACAAATTGGCGGACACGATTCATTTTATAATCCTGATGGAACTGACATTAGTGGGCGAGAAGGATACACTTATCAGGATGCAGCAAAATCAATCAATGCTCCAAAGTATGAGTTTAGATTTATGGCCGGTTTAAGTTTTGGATTATAATTAATTGTAAAGACGGGGCATGCCCCGTCTTTATTATAAAATATTTCTACCTCAATAAAATCATTTACTTCGTTTCATCAAAATTTCCCGCTTGTATTGTCTTGCTGTTAGATAAACACACAAGCAAAGATTGAAAGAATATTAATTCTTCTTCCACTCAGGAATTCTTCCCGGTGTATATGGTGCGCCGGATTTTTCAAGATCAGTTTCAATTTGTTTTATGTTATAATCGATTGACTTAAGATCATTCAATATTTCATCAAACTTAGTTGCTGCAGCATCATAAGATTTAATGAAGGTATTTGTTGGTGCCGCTGTTGTACTCCACAAAGCACCGGTTATCAAATCTACTCTTCCCTTAACCGATGTTGGTGCTCCACCTTCATATCTAGCTCTAAGCTGATCACCGTTGAGTTTGCGGTTCAGTTCTCTTAAATCAGATTCTATATTTAGAATTTTATTGTATGTTGTGACAGGTACTTCAGCTCCATCTAATATTGCTTTCTTCAGATATGCAATTTTCTTTACTAATTCATTTCTGAATGCATCTGCACCTGAAATCGCCCTGGTTAATTCAGCAACTTTTTTATTGAATGCATCAAGTGCAAGCTTATCTTCAGCAGGTAATGTGGTTATGTTTAATGGTTTACAAACAAATTCTTGTTTGGCAACTAATTCAGTGTACTTTCCATCCTCAAATTTTGAAAGCGATACAAAATATTTTCCCGGAACTACCATATAACCTTTATCCGGTTCATTCCATGGAACAGTTTCATCGAACGGTTCAAGAGAAACTGGTGTAAAAGGAGGATAACGGAAATTCCAAACTAATCTGTTAACACCTTTTTTAGCTTCGGTTTTTATTTTTCGAATAACGTTTCCAACTTCATCTGTAACAGTGAAAAGCAAGTAAGATTCAGGTTCTTCTAATTCACTCTTTAAAGTCTCATAATCAGGATATTTTATATCCTCTTTATTCTTCTGTTTTTTCTTTTCCTCATCCCGGCGTTTTTCTTTTAATGTTTTGAATTCATCTTTCAGATAATATGTAAATACTGCACCAACTTCAGGATTAGGTGCCGAATAGAAACTAGCACCTTGAAATGCTATTCCTTTAAAGCCAAATGGATTAGATGGAATGAACATTAAGCATCTTTAACTGGAAATATTTCAGCTTCTTTCTTTAAAGTTTCTACTGAAAGAAAACGCAGAGGTGAATAATCATCGAGAATATAAACTCCTCTTCCAAATGTAGAAACGACAAGATCATTTTCTCTTCTTTGAATATCAAGATCCATTACACAGGTTGGTGGTATTCCATTTTTTAAAGGTATCCATTCCTTTCCGCCATCATTTGAAAAATAAACTCCGAACAAAGTTCCGAGGAATAATAGATTTTTATCAACATGATCTTCTGCGATTGAAAAAGTACTGCCAAGTTCTGGAAGATTATTGGTTATTGAGAACCAGCTCTTTCCTCCGTCAGTCGTTTTGTAGATGTATGGCTTGTAATCACCGCCCATATAATTATGGCAGGCAGCATATGCAACAAGCTTATCAAAATTTGATGCAACTATGTGATGAACTCTTGCGTATTCCGGTAACCCAGGAATTGATGATTTTGCCCAGTTAATTCCTCCATTAGTAGTAAAGTGAATTAGTCCATCACCCGAACCTACAAATAATATATTTTCATCAAGCTGAGATTCCGCAATAGTTACTATCTGCGCCATCGAACTTTTCCTGGCAAGCTGATCTATACTCCAGCTTTGTCCCATCAGCTTTTGCATTTCTTTTGGAACACCTCGTGTTAAATCCCAACTAATTTCTTTCCAGGTACTTCCCTGGTCATCACTTCGCATTAATTTCTTGCCACCCATATAGAGTCGTTTATTATCATGTTTTGAAAGTAGAAATCCAGCATCCCAATCATAACGATATGCAGTGTCAGCAAAATCCTGAGGCTGAATAAAAAGATTTTCACCGCTTTGTTTATCAAACCGAACAAGTCCGCCAAACTGTGACTGGGAATAAATTATGTTCGGGTTTTTCCAATCAACTTGTGTTTCAAAACCATCGCCGCCATTAGTGAAAAGCCAATCCTGGTTCAATATTCCAGCAGAACTAATTGTGCGTGATGGACCACCTAAACTATTATTATCCTGTGTTCCGATGTAAACATTATAAAATGGCTCAGCATTATCAGTAGTTACTTTGTAAATCTCTGCGATTGGAATGTTTGATTTGAAATCCCAGTTTTTTCCCTGGTCGAAAGTCTCATAAACTCCGCCATCACAGCCAGCCAGTATATGTTTATTATTGTTTGGATTAATCCACAGTGCATGATTATCAACATGTTTTTTATCATCGCCGAGATTTTTCCAGGTCTTTCCTCCATCGACTGTAACCTGGATAAAAGTGTCGTCACTGTAAACTCTATCTACATCTTTTGGATCACAATAAAGTTCGTGATAATAAAATGGAGCTGATGCATTGTAGCTATTTTGCTTTGTCCAGCTTGCACCGCGATCAGTGCTTCTGTAAACGCCTTTACTTTTTTCTGTTGCTTCAATTATTGCATAAAGAATATCGGGATTAACAGGCGAGATTGACATCCCAATTCTACCAACATCTTCTGATGGTAATCCGTTTTTAAGTTTCTCCCATGTTACTCCGTAATCAAGGCTTCGGTAAATTCCGCTTTCTGGTCCTCCGTAAACACCTGTGTAAAGATTTCTCATTCGCTGATGAGCAACTGCGTATAAAATATTTGAAAATCTTGGATCCATATGAACCTGGTAACAGCCAGTAAACTCACTAATCTTTAAAACGTTCTCCCAGGTTTTACCGCCATCCGTTGTTTTAAATATTCCTCTATCACCGCCAGAAACTCTTGATGAACCGTAAGCAGCGGTATAAACAATATTTGAATTGTTTGGATCGATAACAATCCCACCGATCTGGTGTGATTCTTTCAGACCCATATTATTCCAGGTTTTTCCGGCGTCTTCAGTTTTGTAAATGCCATCACCAAAAATCACATTGTTCTGATTATTATTTTCGCCGGTTCCAACCCACACAACATTAGTATTTGTTGGATCGATTTTAATGCAGCCAATTGCATACGATTTGTTTCCATCAAAAACCGGTGTAAAAGTTGTACCAGCATTAGTTGTCTTCCATAATGAGCCGTGACCTGAGGCCACAAAATACTCACTGAAGTTAAATGGATTTATAGCAATATCAACTACTCTTCCTCCAGTAATGGCAGGACCAATACTTCTAAAAGAAAGTCCAGCAAGGGAAATGTTTTTTAGTGAATCCGCTTCTAAATTTTTCTGTGCAGCAGCATTAAGCGAGAAAAGAAGCACGAAGATTAAACAGAGTGTGATAATTGTTTTTTTCATTATAAGACCTGAAATTGTTTTATGATAGTTAGTGTCAATTAATAAATAGTATTAAAGATTGAAATATGTTTTTCTATAATCTTTATGAAATAAATTAGATAAATAATTATTTCAGAAGTAACATTTTCTTTGTCTC